>NZ_BSEI01000022.1:0-516 GCF_030268125.1 Bacillus sp. YKCMOAS1 | reverse complement strand
TGGAGAGAGCCTTGGGCGTTTGAAGATCCAGCGTTTTGAACAGGGGAGCACGACGTTGATCAAGCCTGGTGGTGCCGGCAACGTCTGTGTGGGTGGCGCTGGTGCTTCGGCCTCGGCGTGTTCGGCATCGGGCGGTGAGTGGGAAATGCGGGGAGAGGAAGGTGTCACGATCGAGATGAAGAACATCCTCGCCCGTGCTCAGAGCAGCGAGAAGCGGAATTCGCTGTTGTGGGAAACCAATCGGACCGTCGATGGCCAGGGGCGGGCCGTGAATGGTTCCGGAATCCGCCTGGTTCTGGACAATATTTACACGAGTGACGGTGGTGATTTCGATGGTGATGGCGTCGACGACAATACCTACGGTATTCAAACCGATCTATCCGTTGACGTTTACCAGACCCGAGTCGTGAAGAAAGAAAATGGAGCGGACTCGCTGGGGGTGAATGGCGCCCGTGGAGATGAAAAGATTATGGATGCCTCGGCCCCCCAGGGTTATCGGTATGTGTCCTCTCCTTC
>NZ_BSEI01000021.1:0-602 GCF_030268125.1 Bacillus sp. YKCMOAS1 | reverse complement strand
GATCAGTGTGTGCTCTGCGAGGCTGTCGGCAGTGCCGACCAAAACCATAAAACCTTTAAGACCTTTCTTTTTTTTACGAGAAAAAAGAAACAAAAAAACCTGCCCTCTGCCACCTCAGCAAAGGGGGGTTTTGCTCTCGTGCTCGTTTAAAAATCAGCAAGGGACAGGTAGTATTTTTTGAGAAGATCACTCAAAAAATCTCCACCTTTAAACCCTTGCCAATTTTTATTTTGTCCGTTTTGTCTAGCTTACCGAAAGCCAGACTCAGCAAGAATAAAATTTTTATTGTCTTTCGGTTTTCTAGTGTAACGGACAAAACCACTCAAAATAAAAAAGATACAAGAGAGGTCTCTCGTATCTTTTATTCAGCCTGCATGGCCAGCAAAAGGCCAGGAACCGTAAAAAGGCCGCGTTGCTGGCGTTTTTCCATAGGCTCCGCCCCCCTGACGAGCATCACAAAAATCGACGCTCAAGTCAGAGGTGGCGAAACCCGACAGGACTATAAAGATACCAGGCGTTTCCCCCTGGAAGCTCCCTCGTGCGCTCTCCTGTTCCGACCCTGCCGCTTACCGGATACCTGTCCGCCTTTCTCCCTTCGGGAA
>NZ_BSEI01000020.1:0-616 GCF_030268125.1 Bacillus sp. YKCMOAS1 | reverse complement strand
CCAGCGTGAATGGTTTATTGGCCGGCAAGTCAGCAAGAATTTTTTCATCCTGTTCTGTCATGCCTAATGCATCGTCAATCAGCAGCAGAATATGATCCGCCTGCGCCAATTCATTTTGGGTGCGACGGATCCCTTCCAGTTCCACCACGTCGTCGGTGGCAACATGCAACCCAGCGGTATCGGAAATTCGCAATGGCAAACCGCCAAGATGAATCTGTTCTCGCAATACATCACGCGTCGTTCCCGCAACCTCTGTCACAATCGCTGCATCATGTCCTGCCAGCCGATTATGCAGACTGGATTTACCGGCATTGGGCTGGCCAGCCAGTACCACACTGATCCCTTCGCGCAACAATCGCCCTTGCCGGGCACTGCTCTGAATCCCTGCCAGTGTTGACAGTACCTGTTGCAGCTGCAGGTCAACCTGAGCTTCACCAAGAAAATCAATTTCTTCATCGGCAAAATCAATGGAAGCTTCGACAAACATTCTCAGATGCGTGAGTTCCTGCAGAAAGTCATTCACTTTGCTGGAAAACTCGCCCTGTAATGAACGCATGGCACTCCGGGCAGCCTGCTCGGTCGAGCTCTCAATAAGATCCGCTACCGCTTCAGCTTG
>NZ_BSEI01000019.1:0-623 GCF_030268125.1 Bacillus sp. YKCMOAS1 | reverse complement strand
GACACAAGGGCAAAACACTATCAGGAACTCCGCGAACAAATGGTAGATTTAAAAAAGGCATTACAAGGTGTTGCCAATCTTGGTGATGATTTCACTGGGAAAGGTGCCGATAACATTAAAAGCTTTTATAAAGAACTAGCGGGTAATGTTGACATGTTTATCAATTTCATTGATAAGCAAAAAGCCTTTCATGAGGGTGTTTCTGGGACACTTGATGATACGAGCTTTGGCGGCGATACCTTTGTAGAAGAACACTTTTTAGACAACGCAGTACATATGGGCATCAAGAATGCCAAAAGTATTGTAAAGGATCAAAAAAAGGCACTCAAAACGATTTTTCAAGACATTGATGACCTCATTTCCCTAGAGGTATTTGATAGCCAAACCTTTGATGAAAAAATAGAAGATGCGGAAGATGAACGAAAAAAAACGGTCAAAGAACTAAGAGAGCTTGATCAAAATTTAAAAGATGAATATGCTTTGTCAGAGACTGAAGAGAAGGCTACAATGGCATTGTACGCTGAAATGATGAATGCGACAAATGATGGAAAAGCGATTTCGCCTATGAATTTTGACAAGAAAGCGTATCAAAATAGCGAAATCTACAAGGCAAAAAGCGATAT
>NZ_BSEI01000018.1:0-660 GCF_030268125.1 Bacillus sp. YKCMOAS1 | reverse complement strand
GGTGGAGGATGACGGGCTCGAACCGCCGACCCTCTGCTTGTAAGGCAGATGCTCTCCCAGCTGAGCTAATCCTCCACTATGTAGGAATCTCTCGATCCGACAAAGATTATTATATACAGGTTTTAATCATTTGTAAAGGCTATATTAAAAAAATTTTATTTCAATTTTCATTGCGTATTTCTTTTAACAAATGATCGTCATATCACCTATTCATACAGCTGCTGTTCAACGTTCAGCAGCTGAACTTTCTCTCCTCTATATTCTCTTTAAAAACGTTCAATTCCTTCAGAAATATTAACAGTCTCTCATTTTTATACTTTAATAATATAGGTATCTCTTTAGACGTAAAGCATTTATAGAAATCGAATAGACTTACACATCTTCAATTTAATTAAAGATATATGGAGTGCCCCTATATAAGCTCATACTCTGTCTCTCTATTGTTTTGTATAGATAAGATTTTATGCCATGGACATCTTTAGGTTCAAGTGTTTCACATGCTTCGCTTGGACATAAGAAGGTGCGACGATCTTTCATCAAACAAATGGAATGAGATAAAGTATGATGCATGAACCTCAATCAGCACAAAAAAGACCAGTTCCGACTGGAACTGATCCTGATAGAAGCTTGGCGGCGTCCTACTCTCACAGGGGGAAACCC
>NZ_BSEI01000017.1:0-957 GCF_030268125.1 Bacillus sp. YKCMOAS1 | reverse complement strand
TGGTGGAGGATGACGGGCTCGAACCGCCGACCCTCTGCTTGTAAGGCAGATGCTCTCCCAGCTGAGCTAATCCTCCATATTGTGTCGTTTCGAAGTGTCTCTCGATCTGACAAATAGTATTATATAACGATAAGATATTGTTTGTAAAGACTTTTTTAAAATAATTTTTGAATTTATTTTAAAGCTGTTTTTTTCATCTTTTCGTTAAGGCACCTAAAGAAGTTTACCACTTGTCTCATCATTTTAAAAGCCTTTTTTTCATTTTTTTATTTTTTTTTGTTAAAAAGAGTACTAATAAGTCTTTATCACTGTGGAAACAGCATTTTTGAAGCTTCTATACCCTTATTTTATTTCATATATCTCTGGATAAAAACATTCAAATAAGAAGTTCTGTTATTATTTTATTTTTCTGATAAATCTTTTTTGCATAAAAAAGTATGAAAATGTTGCTGGCCTTTACTATTTTTTAGCAAATCGTTTCACATCATTTTTTCTGCTGCTTCAAATATTCAACAGCATTATCGTCGATATAAAATTTTAACAGGAGAAATAAAATAAGTATTGTTTCTTTCATGTCTTCTATCTTTCAGATTGGAAATTCAACAATGGCTGACCAACCCCTTCAGGATGAGGTCTTTCTATTTAGTGGCCCTATACTTCGCCTTTCTATATCTATTTAGCCCAAGGTGAGGTTTTCTATGCTTTTAGTGAAGCCCTTGATGATTTGAGCTGCCGGTTCATATGATGACAGACATGTTAAATTGAAGGAGCATGAAGTTTGATTTATGTAGCAATCAACGTGGGAACAACGTATTTTTACTTTAACAACCTATTATATAGAAGCAAATCATTCAAAAAAACAAAAAAGACCAGTTCCAAATGGAACTGATCCTGATAGAAGCTTGGCGGCGTCCTACTCTCACAGGGGGAAACCCCCAACTACCATCGGCGCTGAAG
>NZ_BSEI01000015.1:0-1943 GCF_030268125.1 Bacillus sp. YKCMOAS1 | reverse complement strand
GGTCCAGTAATACCAGTTGCCCCGGTAGAGCCAGTGGCTCCGGTAATACCTGTGGCACCGGTAGGCCCAGTATCTCCAGTAACTCCAGTGCTACCCGTGACGCCAGTAGGACCCGTTGGTCCAGTGCTACCTGTAGCCCCGGTAGAACCAGTAGCTCCGGTAATACCTGTGGCACCGGTAGGCCCAGTATCTCCAGTGACACCCGTTGCCCCGGTAGGTCCGGTATCTCCAGTGACACCCGTCGCCCCGGTAGGCCCAGTATCTCCAGTGCTACCCGTGACGCCAGTAAGACCCGTTGGTCCAGTGCTACCTGTAGCCCCGGTCGGACCAGTAACTCCAGTGCTACCCGTGACGCCAGTAGGACCCGTTGGTCCAGTGCTACCTGTCGCACCTGTCGCGCCGGTCGGACCAGTATCTCCAGTGACACCCGTAGCGCCGGTAGGCCCAGTATCTCCAGTGCTACCCGTGACGCCAGTAGGACCAGTAGGTCCAGTAATACCAGTTGCCCCGGTAGAGCCAGTGGCTCCGGTAATACCTGTGGCACCGGTAGGCCCAGTATCTCCAGTAACTCCAGTGCTACCCGTTACGCCAGTAGGACCCGTTGATCCAGTGCTACCTGTAGCCCCGGTAGAACCAGTAGCTCCGGTAATACCTGTGGCACCGGTAGGCCCGGTATCTCCAGTGACACCCGTTGCCCCGGTAGGTCCGGTATCTCCAGTGACACCCGTAGCCCCGGTCGGACCAGTAACTCCAGTGCTACCCGTAGCGCCAGTAAGACCCGTTGGTCCAGTGCTACCTGTAGCCCCGGTAGAACCAGTAACTCCAGTGCTACCCGTGACGCCAGTAGGACCAGTAGGTCCAGTAATACCAGTTGCCCCGGTAGAGCCAGTGGCTCCAGTGCTACCCGTAGCGCCAGTAGAACCAGTAGGTCCAGTAATACCAGTTGCCCCGGTAGAGCCAGTGGCTCCAGTGCTACCCGTGACGCCAGTAAGACCCGTTGGTCCAGTGCTACCTGTCGCACCAGTAGGTCCAGTAACTCCAGTGCTACCTGTAGCCCCGGTAGGCCCAGTATCTCCAGTGACACCCGTAGCGCCGGTCGGACCAGTAACTCCAGTGCTACCCGTAGCGCCAGTAGGACCAGTAGGTCCAGTAATACCAGTTGCCCCGGTAGAGCCAGTGGCTCCGGTGCTACCCGTAGCGCCAGTAGGTCCGGTAGCTCCAGTAATACCCGTCGCCCCGGTAGAGCCAGTAACTCCAGTGCTACCCGTGACGCCAGTAGGACCCGTTGATCCAGTGCTACCTGTAGCCCCGGTAGAACCAGTAGCTCCGGTAATACCTGTGGCACCGGTAGGCCCGGTATCTCCAGTGACACCCGTTGCCCCGGTAGGTCCGGTATCTCCAGTGACACCCGTCGCCCCGGTCGGACCAGTAACTCCAGTGCTACCCGTGACGCCAGTAGGACCAGTAACTCCAGTGCTACCCGTAGCGCCAGTAGGACCAGTAACTCCAGTGCTACCCGTGACGCCAGTAAGACCCGTTGGTCCAGTGCTACCTGTAGCCCCGGTAGAACCAGTAACTCCAGTGCTACCCGTGACGCCAGTAGGACCAGTAGGTCCAGTAATACCAGTTGCCCCGGTAGAGCCAGTGGCTCCAGTGCTACCCGTAGCGCCAGTAGAACCAGTAGCTCCGGTAATACCTGTGGCACCGGTCGGACCAGTATCTCCAGTGACACCCGTTGCCCCGGTAGGTCCGGTATCTCCAGTGACACCCGTTGCCCCGGTAGGTCCGGTATCTCCAGTGACACCCGTAGCGCCGGTAGGCCCAGTATCTCCAGTGCTACCCGTGACGCCAGTAGGACCCGTTGGTCCAGTAATACCAGTTGCCCCGGTAGAGCCAGTGGCTCCGGTAATACCTGTGGCACCGGTAGGCCCAGTATCTCCAGT
>NZ_BSEI01000014.1:0-3033 GCF_030268125.1 Bacillus sp. YKCMOAS1 | reverse complement strand
TAGAATATAGGTTAAGTCCTCGATCTATTAGTATCTGTCAGCTCCACGTGTCACCACGCTTCCACCTCAGACCTATCAACCTGATCATCTTTCAGGGATCTTACTTCCTTGCGGAATGGGAAATCTCATCTTGAGGGGGGCTTCATGCTTAGATGCTTTCAGCACTTATCCCGTCCGCACATAGCTACCCAGCGATGCCCTTGGCAGAACAACTGGTACACCAGCGGTGCGTCCATCCCGGTCCTCTCGTACTAAGGACAGCTCCTCTCAAATTTCCTGCGCCCGCGACGGATAGGGACCGAACTGTCTCACGACGTTCTGAACCCAGCTCGCGTACCGCTTTAATGGGCGAACAGCCCAACCCTTGGGACCGACTACAGCCCCAGGATGCGATGAGCCGACATCGAGGTGCCAAACCTCCCCGTCGATGTGGACTCTTGGGGGAGATAAGCCTGTTATCCCCGGGGTAGCTTTTATCCGTTGAGCGATGGCCCTTCCATGCGGAACCACCGGATCACTAAGCCCGACTTTCGTCCCTGCTCGACTTGTAGGTCTCGCAGTCAAGCTCCCTTGTGCCTTTACACTCTGCGAATGATTTCCAACCATTCTGAGGGAACCTTTGGGCGCCTCCGTTACATTTTAGGAGGCGACCGCCCCAGTCAAACTGCCCACCTGACACTGTCTCCCTGCCCGATAAGGGCAGCGGGTTAGAAGGTCAATACAGCCAGGGTAGTATCCCACCGATGCCTCCACCGAAGCTAGCGCTCCGGTTTCCAAGGCTCCTACCTATCCTGTACAAGCTGTACCAACATTCAATATCAGGCTGCAGTAAAGCTCCACGGGGTCTTTCCGTCCTGTCGCGGGTAACCTGCATCTTCACAGGTACTATAATTTCACCGAGTCTCTCGTTGAGACAGTGCCCAGATCGTTGCGCCTTTCGTGCGGGTCGGAACTTACCCGACAAGGAATTTCGCTACCTTAGGACCGTTATAGTTACGGCCGCCGTTTACTGGGGCTTCAATTCGCACCTTCGCTTACGCTAAGCGCTCCTCTTAACCTTCCAGCACCGGGCAGGCGTCAGCCCCTATACTTCGCCTTACGGCTTCGCAGAGACCTGTGTTTTTGCTAAACAGTCGCCTGGGCCTATTCACTGCGGCTTCTCGGGGCTTTAACACCCTAAGAAGCACCCCTTCTCCCGAAGTTACGGGGTCATTTTGCCGAGTTCCTTAACGAGAGTTCTCTCGATCACCTTAGGATTCTCTCCTCGCCTACCTGTGTCGGTTTGCGGTACGGGCACCTCTCACCTCGCTAGAGGCTTTTCTTGGCAGTGTGGAATCAGGAACTTCGCTACTAAATTTCGCTCGCCATCACAGCTCAGCCTTTACGGGAAACGGATTTGCCTATTTCCCAGCCTAACTGCTTGGACGCGGATATCCAATACCGCGCTTACCCTATCCTCCTGCGTCCCCCCATTGCTCAAATGGTGAGGAGGTGGTACAGGAATATCAACCTGTTGTCCATCGCCTACGCCTTTCGGCCTCGGCTTAGGTCCCGACTAACCCTGAGCGGACGAGCCTTCCTCAGGAAACCTTAGGCATTCGGTGGACGGGATTCTCACCCGTCTTTCGCTACTCATACCGGCATTCTCACTTCTAAGCGCTCCACCAGTCCTTCCGGTCTGGCTTCACAGCCCTTAGAACGCTCTCCTACCACTGTTCGTAAGAACAGTCCGCAGCTTCGGTGATACGTTTAGCCCCGGTACATTTTCGGCGCAGAGTCACTCGACCAGTGAGCTATTACGCACTCTTTAAATGGTGGCTGCTTCTAAGCCAACATCCTGGTTGTCTAAGCAACTCCACATCCTTTTCCACTTAACGTATACTTTGGGACCTTAGCTGGCGGTCTGGGCTGTTTCCCTTTCGACTACGGATCTTATCACTCGCAGTCTGACTCCCAAGGATAAGTCATCGGCATTCGGAGTTTGACTGAATTCGGTAACCCGGTAGGGGCCCCTAGTCCAATCAGTGCTCTACCTCCGAGACTCTTACCTTGAGGCTAGCCCTAAAGCTATTTCGGAGAGAACCAGCTATCTCCAGGTTCGATTGGCATTTCACCCCTACCCACACCTCATCCCCGCACTTTTCAACGTGCGTGGGTTCGGGCCTCCATTCAGTGTTACCTGAACTTCACCCTGGACATGGGTAGATCACCTGGTTTCGGGTCTACGACCACGTACTCATGCGCCCTATTCAGACTCGCTTTCGCTGCGGCTCCGCATCTTCTGCTTAACCTTGCACGGGATCGTAACTCGCCGGTTCATTCTACAAAAGGCACGCCATCACCCGTTAACGGGCTCTGACTACTTGTAGGCACACGGTTTCAGGATCTATTTCACTCCCCTTCCGGGGTGCTTTTCACCTTTCCCTCACGGTACTGGTTCACTATCGGTCACTAGGGAGTATTTAGCCTTGGGAGATGGTCCTCCCGGATTCCGACGGAATTTCACGTGTTCCGCCGTACTCAGGATCCACTCTGGAGAGAACAACATTTCAGTTACAGGGCTGTTACCTTCTTTGGCGGGCCTTTCCAGACCTCTTCGCTTATATCGTTCCTTTGTAACTCCGTATAGAGTGTCCTACAACCCCAAGAGGCAAGCCTCTTGGTTTGGGCTGTTCCCGTTTCGCTCGCCGCTACTCAGGGAATCGCATTTGCTTTCTCTTCCTCCGGGTACTTAGATGTTTCAGTTCCCCGGGTATGCCTTCTCATACTCTATGTATTCAAGTATGGATACTACTCCATTACGAGCAGTGGGTTTCCCCATTCGGAAATCTCCGGATCAAAGCTTGCTTACAGCTCCCCGAAGCATATCGGTGTTCGTCCCGTCCTTCATCGGCTCCTAGTGCCAAGGCATCCACCGTGCGCCCTTTCTAACTTAACCATTTCTTACTTTAGAAAGAATCACTATGTGTGATGAACTTTGCATTGCATTCAATGTGAATGTATTACTTATTGTTATCTAGTTTTCAAAGAACA
>NZ_BSEI01000013.1:0-7372 GCF_030268125.1 Bacillus sp. YKCMOAS1 | reverse complement strand
GGGATTGGCGAGGGAAAAAGGTGAGAACGTCACTTATGGCGGCTCATTATGAAGGACTTGAAAAGCGTACCGGTGCGCCTTACTACGGAAAAAAGGCAGAGAAAGTATGTGATTGTGCGGAATGTCTTGCGTTTAAGAGAGATCGAGAAACGGACAGACTACGATTATATCAAGCCTATTTTTGTAAAGTGAGGTTATGCCCTATGTGTGCGTGGCGAAGATCATTGAAAATTTCTTATCACAACAAATTGATCGTTGAAGAAGCCAATCGGCAATATAAGTCAGCATGGATATTTCTCACGTTGACAGTAAAAAACGTTGAGGGTGATGATCTGAAACAGACCATTTCGGATATGATGAAAGGCTTTAATAGATTGATGAAATATAAAAAGGTTGATTCTGCGGTGCGTGGATATTTCAGAGCTTTAGAGATCACGAAAAATCATGAAGAAAATACATATCATCCGCATTTTCACGTTTTAATTCCAGTAAGAAAGAGTTATTTTACTCATAATTATATTAAACATTCAGAATGGACAAGCCTTTGGAAGCGTGCAATGAAATTGGATTACACACCCATTGTGCATGTGCAGCGGGTCAAAGGGAAAAAGGGAATTGATGCAGAAGCGATTGAAAAAGAAGTCCGCGAAGCAATGGAAGAACAAAAGGCCATTCTTGAAATCTCGAAGTATCCAGTTAAGGATACGGATGTCATGCGTGGGAATGAAGTGACCGAGGAAAATTTGGATACGGTCTATTATTTGGATGATGCACTAAGTGCCAGGCGTTTAATCGGGTACGGCGGAATCTTGAAAGAGATTCATAAGGAACTGAATTTGACGGATGCGGAAGACGGAGATCTGATCCGTATTGAAGAAGATGATGATGAGGTAGCCAATGAGACGTTTGAGGTCATGGCGCATTGGCATGTTGGCATCAAGAATTACATAATCAGATAGAAAAGCAGGCTCTTATTGGAGCCTGCTTTTTTTATGTAGACCCCATCCCTTATAATATGGGGTCTCAATAATGGCTATTAAACCACTTAAAACCTTTGTGGCTCTAAGGCTGAACCTTATCAACAAAATGAGAGATTTGTTGATGCTTAAAAAACATAAAATTTCTTTTTTGATTGCGGTGTCCGCAATCGTTTTGGAAACTTTTCTATTTTAGGCAATTTATGTAGATTTATATATCTATTTATGTGATATTTGCCATGAACAAAATACTAGATAGAGAGGGAGTTTTGTCTTGAAGTTAAAAATTATGATTATGGCGTTAGTTTCTGTTTTAGTTTTATCTATTGCACCAAATGTGTCAGCTTACGAAAATAATGTGAAGGAACCTGAAAGAGTCTATAAAGTTAAGACTGATGATCAAGCAAGTTTGGATGATGATCAGCAAAAAATGATTGATGCTGTTAAGCCGTATGTGTCTGTTGATAAAAATGGCTTATTATCTTTGAATAATGTTCCAAATTCTTTATATGAGAAGTACAGTTTAGAGCAATTAGAAGGACATTTTGCTCAATTGAATAATGATGTAAAAAATGGTAAAATTACTGTAGAAAAAGATTTGAGTATTAAACCTACTACTTTGTCGACATCTGTTAATTACGCAAGATGGACTTATAACTGGTGGGGATATGATCGAAAATTCAACAATAAAGCTTCTAAAAGCTATCAAGATTGGTTGTATACAGCAGCTGCTGGTGGAGCTATTACTGGAGGATTGACTTTTTGGTTACCACCTGTTGCTTCAATTTCTGGTGTCTCGGCTGGTTACTGGACTTTACTAGCTGTTAGAATCGGAGCAAAAAATAAAGGTAAAGGTGTCTATGTAGGTGTTACTTGGGTTGCTGCATTTAGAGTTGACACCCTCAAATAATATAAAGGTGATGATTTTATGATGACTGTAATAGCAGTCTTGATGATGTTAACTGGTGCTTCTTATTTTGCTGTTTATATGCAAAAACGTAAGAATAATAAGGAAAAAGAGATGGGTTATAAAGTTGTTTTTGCAGTTGTTTTCTTTTTACTTAGTGTGCCACTCATCAATATTGTCGCCACTGGAGGATAAAAAACAGGCTAAAAAGCCTGTTTTTTTGTTTCTATTTTGTTGCGGTGACAATCTCAATCATTTTTTATTTTTGAGTGCTTCGTTTTTTGGAATTAAGAGTTACATAACCAATCAGAAAAGAAAGTGTTAACGAGCTAAAGACCCTTAAAATTTCCTTAAAATATTATTATATTCAATTTTTTCTTTATTTTGGATTGTATAATCGCACTTGTTAAATATTATTTAAGGAGATCTGATATGTCTGTTATTTTTAGAAAATTACTTATTTATTCTATGATTTTTGCTTTTGCCTTCACTTCTTCAATTTTGGTATCATCTAAAAGTGCTTCTGCTGCTAATAGAGAGTGGGTTAATTTAGGTAAGGGATATAAAGCTGGATTTGATGAACCACATGACAAAAAAACAGGTAAGTGGCATGTTCATGTTTATAAAGGAAGCAAAGAAATTGCTTCGGAAAATATGGATGGAACTAAACATGATGGTTCTACTTTGAAGAAGGCTCCGAAGTCTGTTGTAAAGACATTAAAATCTAAGTCTCAATGGGGTAAATATAAAAAGAAACAAAAAAAACTTGAAGATGCTCGTAAGAACGTTAGTAAATTTAGTTGGTGGCAGTTAGTGTGGGATCCTACACCAATTGTTACATTAGCTGTTGCATTAGGTATCACTTTTGCTATGCTTACTATGGCGCAGTGGAAAGCAATTATATTTTGAGGGGATTCTGAACTAGATGAGAACTTTGAAAACAAGATTTAAAAGATTACTTCGTTTGAGAGAATTTGAATTTTTTCAAGTAGTGTCACAGGATTCAGAAAAATATGCTTTTCTTCTTTTTTGTGATCAGAGATTGTCTAAAGATGGTAACAAAGTAGATATATACTTAATATCTGACTTTGAATTATCTGATGAATCATATCAGGATGTTTTGAGCTTTAATGACGATATGTTAGGAATGAAGCATAGTTGTTCATATTGTATGGATATTGTTTCAGTGAAGGAAGAATTTGATTTTGATTTTCCTTTTGACATGCTTGCTATTCGTACCTATGTTCAAGAAATTTTAGATTTAGTTGGTATTGAAAAACAGTTACCTGAGTTCGAAGAAACTGATTTTGACTATTTATCTCAAGAATAGAGTTTAAATCATGTCTAAATACTTTTATTGTGTAATAAGTACTCTGTTTATTTTTAGCTGGTTTTTCTATAATCAAATTTCTGATATTTCACTTGAAATTATTGATTTTACAATCAGTTTATTTGTTCTTCTATGGGTATTTGCTTAGGATTTTTTAATTGTTTGTTAGTTCTAATATGTTCTTTGAAAGCGAGTATGAGATTTCATCTCGCTTTTTTTGTTGTTCTTCAAAACATTCTTGACGGAAATCATGAGATTTTAGCACTCATACAAGGGGATGTATAAGTGCGCCATTGTCACGGGTGTCCTATTTCCAAAATTGCCACCACTTTTTTTGTTGAGCAGCAGCAATCATTTTTTTTGTTTCAATGGATTCTTTCAAAGCGAGCATGAGATTTTCATCTCGTTTTTTTTGCTGTTCTTCAAATTGTTCGAGTCGTTTTAGGATGGCACGATTGAATTCTTCTTGTCTTTGAATGAGATCGGCGACATTGACATCTTGTAGCGGTGTAGCGGTATCCGATATGGACAAGTTTGACCGATACAAGGTCGCTACAAGTTTGGCTACTTCTTCTAGTGATTTACCACTCAATTTAGAGTGTGTGTATATATACTCCATAGCGGATAAATCGGACTCATTATACTGACGCCATCCCTTAGTGTCTCTGGCGAAATTATAGCCGTTTTTCTCAAGCATGGCGGCGTATTTACGTATCGTGACGCTGGAGACATTGAGCTTGTTTGCAATGTCTTGTGAAGAAAGGTAGGTTTCGGGTTTCATAGCGGGTTCACCTCTTTATGATTCATTCGCTACGGTATACGCTACGCCCTCCTAGATCAAAAGGCAAAATGTTTTTGTTTTGCGTAGCGGGTTGAAAGAGAAAAAATTTGATAAGTGTCGCCGGAGACATTTAGGAAAAGGTGAAAAGAGCATAAGGGAAAACTGCAACCACTTTATGTTTGAAATCCCAGTGTGATTTGTTTCGTGGCGGTTGCGATTTTTGAAAGGAATGTGCCTAAAAATGAAATTCTGACACACCTTTTTTTAGGAGAAAAATGCGGTAATGTGGCAGAAACGGCAAAACTGCCACACCATAAAAAGGAAAAGTGAGAAGAATTGAGTAACGTTTTGTGTTTGAAAAGGAGCGCACCTGCACACAAAGAAAGGGAGCGTTTTGCAAAAAAAATCAGTAGCAACAAGGGTTCAAAAGCTTTGAATTAAGTTTCGTGTTTGTTTTGTGTTGTTTCGGAAAAGTGTGCACTCAAAAGGAGCGTTACTGTTTAAAAAATGGAGTGAAAAACATTCGGCATGAGTCAACGGTAAGCGGAACGAAAGTGAGCATTAAGGAGTTGACTCATTCACCACACCCAAAGCCTATTGATTCAAACAAACCCCGTTTGTTTGCGCCCGCCGAAGGGGCATCCCCCGAAGATCGGGGGTAGGGGGTTTGAATATTTGCGATCCAACGGGCTGACCGTTGGCGGGTTTGGGCAGAGCCCGAAAAGAGTCACTGGAGAACCAGTGCCCACTTATGCACCTAAATAGGTGCTGTGGGTTTTCTCTCCGTTCAAAGCAGAATGCGAGGCATTGTACCGTTGGCATGAAAGAGTCAAAAATGATAAGATTAAAGAAATATTTGTGCGTTTGTTTTGTTTGGCGAAGGTGCGCAGCGGAAGACGACGACAGTCGTCGAGTGGCAACGAAAAGCGAAGCACCGAGAGCCAAACGGGAACCCCCCCACTCTAACAGGGGGGTACTACGGAAGAAAAAAACAAATTGAAGCTAGTCATAGCAATGGATTGACTCGTTTTGAGTTTGTGACAAAGATTGATTTGAATGATTAAACCTATAAAAATATCAAGGCTGTATTTCAAAAATGCCGTTGAGAGCGTTCAGATTCGATTCTGAGCGCTTTTATTTTTGTTCGGGTAATTCAAATAGGGGGATGAGTTAAAAACGCTTATAAGGGCTTTAAATGCGTTTTTTCGTTTTGTCTGCTGAATTCATTTTAAAAAACGTTTGCGAGATACCGAAAATTTTCAAAAATGGAAACGCAAGCAAGTTATAGCCGTATTTCATGTGCTAGGATTTAACATAAAAAAGCGATGTATCGGGGGATTGATGGTATGGGAACTATTGCAGCGCCTGTGATTGGTCAGAAGATTAATGAGTGGTATCGGCATATCAAAAGGTTGAATGTGACAGATGCAGAGATTCTCCGTAACGAAGTTAAGAATGAACTGGATTTGATGGAGGAAGACGAACAGGTTGTTCTTTATTTTCAGCTAATGGAATTTCGCCATGAACAGATGCTTGAATACGTAAATCCATCAAAAAATACTGTCAACAAAGCTGATTATTTGAGAGCTGTCGAAGGTGAAGGAAAAAGGCTTACTGGTATTATGGAGTACTACTTCAATTTTTTCAGAGGGATGTATGAGTTTTCTAAAGGGGAGTACATAAAAGCTATTACATTTTATCGCTATGCTGAAAGAAAACTTGATAAAGTAGCTGATGAATTGGAGCGTGCGGAGTTCTTTTTCAAAATGGCAGAAATCTTTTATCACATGAAGCAAACACATCTATCTATGTATTATGTTGAACAGGCGTATCATGCTTATAAGGCAAACAGTATATATCAAGTTAGGTTAATCCAGTGTAGATTCGTGATTGCGGGAAATTATGACGATTTGGTCAGTTACGAGAAGGCACTTCCCCATTTGAAACGAGCTTTACAGGAATCTATTGCACTTGGCCATGATTACATTACGACTAAGGGTTTGTTGAATTTAGGAAACTGTTTTAATAAACAAGATGATGTTGCGAAAGCAACAGTATATTACCAACGTGCATTAGAGTTAGGCGAGAAGATCGGTGCTAAAGAGGTTGTACAAGCTTGTTATGATTTAGCCATCATTTTCTTTAAGCAGGGACGAAAAGAAGAAGCTCTTGATTATTGTGTGAAAGGAAAGAGCTATGCTGAAAAGTATGATGATTCTATGTTTGTCGATCTTTTTAATGTGCTTCATGAGTTATATGTGACGGTTTCGCCTAGTGTTGAAGTCAATCAAAAATTCGATCAACTTTTATATAGTCGTGGTTATCCTTATTTAGAAGACCTAGCTTTAGAGGCTGGAAGATTTTATAATGACATAGAACGACTGGATGATTCTGTATTTTTTTATAAGAAGATGATCCAAGTTCAGAAACTGATTCAAAGGGGCGATTTTGAATATGACGTTTAAAAAAATTATGGCTGCCGTTTTGATTTTAGCTGTGACTGTTGCGCCGGTTTATGGTTTAGCGACGCAAGATAACAGCGTTTCTGTTGCGTCAAGGAATGCAACATGATGTATCGTATTCGATTTGTAACATGAAAATTAACAGACCTTTTAGGTCTGTTTTTTTGTGGAAATATCATGTGTAGTTACTTGAAAATAAGACGTAAACGATTAGGTTTTTGAACGTGCTTACCAGAATGTGATTATCCAGGTTGTGATTATCACGTTCTGGTGTGAGGTTTAGTCAAAAGGCTACAGAAAAGGTGTTTCTGATCGTAAAGGCTACAGAAAAGGTGTGGTGTTTTTTCTTGGCAAAATAAACCCTATGATTGCAGGGTTTTGATATGTATTTGAGTGATTAAAAGCTACAAAAAAAGTGTTAAGGCTATAAAAACGGGGGGACTCAATTTTTGAGTAGGGGGGGCAAAAAATCAAAAAAAAATCTCCCCCTGCGGGGAAATTTGGTTTAGTCTTTGGTCTTTTAGGTTTTTGGGTTTTGATCTTTTAAAAAGATGGCGGTTTCGCCAGCTTTTTGGGCGATTTTGACGGAGTCAGAATCGTGTCTTTTCTTATCTTGATACATATAGAAACATTGAGATTTTCAAAAAGTAGGGTAAATCCAGTGGTGTCAAGGGTTTAAAAGCATTTTGACATGTAGAAACTCCTTCTGCTATTATTAAAGTGACCAAACCATAATAATAGAGTGCTAGAGGACTAGCATCAGAAGGAGTTTTTATTTTGTATTCATCTGAATCGAATTATACCATCCTTCAGGACAAAACCGCAACAGGTAAAAAGCGGGATTGGCGAGGGAAAAAGGTGAGAACGTCACTTATGGCGGCTCATTATGAAGGACTTGAAAAGCGTACCGGTGCG
>NZ_BSEI01000012.1:0-18151 GCF_030268125.1 Bacillus sp. YKCMOAS1 | reverse complement strand
TTCCCCCTGTGAGAGTAGGACGCCGCCAAGCTTCTATAAGGATCAGTTCCATTTGGAACTGGTCTTTTTTGTTTTTTCTTCTAACAGCATCATGATGTAAGCTGGGAACTTCTCTTCTGCAATCTCCATGTAGCGTTCAATCATGACGTAATCGTCGCTAATGTATTGAGACAGCAGCTCGTACCACCATTCTGTTTCGTAGCGGGCAATCATACTAAGGTTATACATTAATAAGTAATGGCTGATGATCTCAGGAATCCCTAGAAAAGCATCTCGTGTTGCCGGTATAAACCATTGATCCATTTCTAAATCATAATGAAGATGAGTAGCGAGTGCTGGGTTTTCTTCAAGAAATACATCAAACGTCAATTTCTTAGCCTCTCTCTGTTTGAGTTTCCAGCTTGTATGGAACTCAAAGTATTCAATAAAGCGTTCAGCAGACATGTTATAAAGTAATGGAATATGATCTTGAATCATCATTCCATTCGCCTTTTCCACTTTAACTAATGTCGAGGGCTGCTTTTGAAACTCAAGAATATGACTCATTTCAGGTATTTTGGACAGAAGATGGATCATTGTAAATCGCTCATCTTCAAGACCCTTTAAATGAAATAGATGCTTTAACACATGCATACATAGCCCGTTTCTTTGGATTTTCACTTCATCTTCGCTAAAGCGGTAATGCTGTTTTTTTCTCTTTCTCGATGTTACGCCATGAGCTAAAACAGAGGTTTGAGAAGGATAATGGGGATCAACTGTCAGCAAACATGCTTTTAGCAGCTGTGCCATTCCATAAAACAATAAAATGGGTTTAAGTTCTAAAGGTGCATTCGCAGCCTGCTCATAAAACGTATGGCCATGTTTTAGAAAGTAAATAAATCGTTCACAGTTTTTATAGGCTTGCTGATTTGCATCTGGAATGTTCCGTTTCTCATATTGTTGAAATAGAAACTTTTGGGAAGTTTCTAGCGAATAAAAACGTTTTAAATCCTTCCATCCTGAACTTTTCATCTTCTTCCTCAACTCTCTTTATATTTTCTAAAAATTGCAACTGTTTGTTGCTTCCTTGACATGCTGTTTGCTAGTTGATAATCTACATATAATATTTTGCCGAAAAGAGGGGGATTTACTAATGTGGGAAAGTAAATTTTCAAAAGAAGGTTTGACGTTTGACGATGTTTTGCTTGTTCCAGCAAAGTCTGAAGTACTTCCGCGTGATGTCGATTTATCAGTGGAGCTAACAAGTACATTAAAGCTAAACATTCCAATTATCAGTGCTGGAATGGATACAGTGACGGAATCACAAATGGCGATTGCAATGGCACGTCAAGGTGGTCTTGGTATTATTCATAAGAACATGTCCATTGAACAGCAAGCAGAACAGGTGGATAAAGTAAAACGTTCAGAGCGCGGCGTTATTACAAATCCATTCTTCTTAACACCAGAGCATCAAGTATTTGATGCAGAGCATTTAATGGGTAAATACCGTATTTCAGGTGTGCCGATTGTCAACAACGAACAAGACCAAAAGCTTGTTGGTATTATTACGAACCGTGACCTTCGTTTTATTTCGGATTATTCAATGAAGATTAGCGACGTGATGACAAAAGAGGAACTTGTGACAGCTTCTGTTGGTACAACGTTAGAAGAAGCTGAAAAAATCTTACAGCAATACAAGATTGAAAAATTACCTCTCTTAGATGACGAAGGAACGTTAAAAGGTCTTATCACAATCAAAGATATTGAAAAAGTGATTGAATTCCCTAACTCCTCTAAAGATGCACATGGCCGTTTAATTGTTGGTGCCGCTGTTGGTGTCACTGGCGATACAATGACACGTGTGAAAAAATTAGTCGAAGCCAATGTTGATGTTATTGTCATTGATACAGCACACGGTCATTCTCAAGGTGTTCTAAACACTGTATCGAAAATCCGTGAAACGTATCCTTCTCTTAACATCATTGCTGGTAATGTTGCAACAGCTGAAGCAACAAAAGCATTGTTTGAAGCAGGAGCAGATATTGTGAAAGTCGGTATCGGACCAGGATCTATTTGTACAACACGTGTTGTTGCAGGTGTTGGTGTACCACAAATCACAGCGATCTATGACTGTGCAACAGAAGCAAGAAAACATGGTAAAGCTATTATTGCAGATGGTGGAATTAAATATTCAGGTGATATCGTGAAAGCACTAGCATCTGGCGGACATGCTGTTATGCTGGGAAGCCTTCTAGCTGGTACATCTGAAAGCCCAGGAGAAACAGAAATTTTCCAAGGTAGACGCTTCAAAGTTTATCGTGGTATGGGTTCTGTTGCTGCAATGGAAAAAGGAAGTAAAGATCGTTACTTCCAAGAAGATAATAAAAAGTTCGTTCCTGAAGGAATTGAAGGCCGTACACCATACAAAGGGCCAGTCGTTGACACAGTGTATCAACTAGTTGGCGGTATTCGTTCTGGTATGGGCTATTGTGGAACACAGGATTTACGTACTCTTAGAGAAGAAGCACAGTTCATTCGTATGACGGGTGCAGGACTTCGTGAGAGTCATCCACATGATGTACAAATTACAAAAGAATCACCAAACTACACAATTTCTTGATAAATTGTGACAATCAAATTACATTTGACAGGGTCTATGACTCTGTCTATTTTTTTTGTCTTTATTGTGATAAAATTTATACTGTTGTGTTGAAATAAGCCCTTGTGGATTACATATATATGAAAAACGTCGAAAAAAGATGAATACGGAGGTATGACGATTGAACAGCAAGATGTTGAAACAGCTTATGGTCTCTATCCTTGCATTGGCATTGATTGTTACAGCATTTACACCAATGTCCAAAGCAAAGGCTGCTGAAGATCCATTCAGTGTGAATGCGAAAGCAGCGATCCTTATTGAAGCTTCTACAGGTAAAATTCTTTATAGTAAAAACGCAGATCAAAGACTGCCTATTGCAAGTATGGCAAAAATGATGACTGAGTATCTATTACTAGAGGCGATTGCTGAAGGTAAAGTGAAATGGGATCAAAAGTATACGCCAGATGATTATGTATACGAAATTTCTCAGGACCGCAGTTTATCTAACGTTCCTTTGAGAAAAGATGGTTCGTATACAGTAAAAGAACTTTATCAAGCAACGGCTATTTATTCGGCAAATGCAGCAGCGATTGGTTTAGCAGAAGTGATTGCTGGATCAGAATCGAAGTTTGTTGAAAAAATGAACGCAAAAGCAAAAGAACTTGGTTTAACAAACTACAAATTCGTGAATGCAACCGGTCTGGAAAATAAAGACTTACATGGCCAACAGCCAAAAGGTACTGGTCCTGATGAAGAAAGTGAAGTATCGGCAAAAGATATGGCATTGCTTGCACAGCATCTCATCAAAGACCATCCAGAAATTCTTGAAACAGCAAGTATTGCAAAAACAAAGTTCAGAGAAGGCACTGACGATGAAATGGACATGCCTAACTGGAACTTCATGCTTAAAGGACTTGTGAAGGAATATAAAGGTGTAGACGGTCTGAAAACAGGTTCTACAGATTCAGCCGGTTCTAGCTTCACAGGTACGGCTAAACAAGGTGACATGCGCGTCATTGCCGTCATCTTAAATGCAAAAGGTAATCTTCATACAGCACGTTTCGACGTGGCGAAAAAACTGTTCGACTATGCGTTTAAAAACTTCACGATGAAAGAAATGTACAAAAAAGGTCAACAAATCAAAGGACATGAAAACATCGCAGTTGATAAAGGCAAAGATAAAGAAGTACCTGTTGTGACGAAAGAAGCATTTTCTGTGCCAGTAAAAAATGGTGACGAAAAGAGCTATAAAGCAAAAGTAAATATCGAGAAAAAGAACTTAGAAGCTCCTATTAAAAAAGGAACGAAGGTTGGCATGCTGACGACTTCTTATTCTGGTGATGAGAAGGACTACGGCTATTTAAATAAAGACCAATCAGGTGTTGAGCTTGTGACGAAAACAGGCGATGAAAAAGCAAACTGGTTCATCCTAGCAATGCGCGGTGTAGGTGGATTCTTCGCTGGCATTTGGGGCGGAATCGTTGACACAGTAAAAGGTTGGTTCTAATAAAAAAACTGCTCTCTATTAATGAGAGCAGTTTTTTTATCGTTAAAAGAAGAGCGATTGCTTCTGATTTTGAGGAGTCGATAAAGCTTGCTGAAAAATATCACATAACTTTTCCACGCCTTCGGTCAGTGCTTTTTCATTCACATAGGAAAAGCTGAGGCGGATATAATTCTGCTTCGGCTCTCCAGGATAGCAGACAGAACCAGGCAGAAAGGTGATTTGCTGCTTGCGTGCTTCATGCAACAGTGCTCGTGTATCGACCCAGGAAGGAAAGCTAAGCCATAAATTGAGCCCGCCCTGTGGAATTTGCCACGTTACATCTTTCGGTGCGTGCTTCGTTAACACATCCATCATCAAATCGCGTCTCACTTTCAAGGCGGTTCTTAGTTTCTTCGTATGATCAATCATTTTCTTCGATGTCAGAAACGGCAATATGGCCTTTTGTGTGAGGAGAGGGCTGCCTAAGTCATTATTGGCCTTTGCAGCTAATAAACGGTTAAATATCGATCCTGAGGCTGTGATAATCCCGATTCTGCATCCTGGAGCCAGTGTTTTACTTAATCCTCGTAAATAAATGACGTGTCCATCATGATCCAAGCTTTTAATAGGTGCTGGTGGCTTCTTTTCAAAATAAAGCTCGCGATAAGGGTCATCTTCTACAATGAGACAATCAATACTTTGAGCTAGTAAGAGAAGCTGTTTTCTACGCTTCATCGACATACTGGCCCCTGTTGGACTGTGGAAAGTAGGAATCGTATAGATGAGTTTCGGTTTATATTTATCACAAATGCTTTGAAGCTGTTTCATGTTCATCCCTTCATGATCGACAGGGACGGTAATGATTCTTGCTCCTCTGCCCATAAAGACATCAATGGCCCCAGGGTATGTCGGTGCTTCCATGACCACCACATCATCCGGCCCAATAAACGTACGTGCCACCAAATCAAGCCCTTGCTGAGAACCACTTGTTACTAGGATATTTTCAGGTGTAGACGGCACATCCAACTTTTCTAAAAAAGACTGAATGACTTGTCGCAGCTGAAGGTCACCTTGTATCTCACCATACTTCGACATGATTTGAGGATGTCTGGCTAGTACATGCTGCATTTCTTTTTCTAAATACCGGTTGGGCAAAAGCCCTGGATCGATCATAGAGGAAGAAAGGTTAATGGCTTCTTCGACATAGTGATACTGAGCGAATTGAGACCGTGGTAAATAATCTGGAATCGACAACTGCCAATCGAAAGAGGTAGATGATGGAACCGGAATCTCTGCCTGCTCTTGCTGCTCATCCACAAAAGTTCCTTTACCTTGCACCGTCTTTAAATATCCGTCGTCCTTTAATCGGGTGTATGCCTTTGCTGCCGTGACAAGACTCACATTGAGCTGCTTAGCTAAGTCACGGACAGTTGGCAGCTTTTCTCCTTGCTGAAGCAAACCTGATTGAATGTGGTCAATGATTGAAAAGTAAATTTGATTTGAAAGAGATGTATCAGAGTGTCGATGGATATCAATATGCATGAAACCCCTCCATAGAATGCAACATTGTTATACATGAATTTTAATTGTTATAGTTGCATTATAGCATGTAAATCACACTTGAAAGAGAAAATGACATGTTTTTAGCTGGAAACCCTTTATATACAAGGGTTTATTCTTTTTTATCGGCTGTTTGAATTGTTATACTATTCTCTTTATTGTTATACTTTCTCGCTTGTATGATAAAGATGTTGAATTAATCGAATAGACAAATGGGAGGAAACTATTGTGAGCAATAAGGGAACTGAACGAGTGAAACGTGGAATGGCAGAAATGCAAAAGGGTGGCGTCATTATGGATGTCGTCAATGCGGAGCAGGCAAAAATTGCAGAAGAAGCAGGTGCGGTGGCAGTCATGGCACTAGAACGAGTACCAGCTGATATCCGTGCAGCAGGCGGTGTTGCCCGTATGGCAGACCCAAGAATCGTAGAGGAAGTACAAAATGCCGTAACGATTCCAGTCATGGCAAAAGCACGTATCGGCCACATCGTCGAGGCTCGTGTTCTTGAAGCACTTGGTGTTGATTATATCGATGAGAGTGAAGTGCTGACGCCCGCAGATGAAGAATTCCATTTAAATAAAAATGAATACACAGTACCTTTTGTCTGTGGATGCCGCGACTTAGGTGAGGCAACCCGCCGTATCGCAGAAGGCGCTTCTATGCTTCGTACAAAAGGAGAGCCAGGGACAGGCAACATTGTAGAAGCTGTTCGTCATATGAGAAAGGTCAATGCTCAGATTCGTAAAGTATCAGCCATGAGTGAAGATGAACTGATGACAGAAGCCAAGAACCTTGGCGCACCTTATGAATTATTGCTGCAAATCAAAAGAGATGGCAAGCTGCCAGTTGTGAACTTTGCAGCTGGAGGCGTTGCAACACCAGCAGATGCAGCGTTAATGATGCAGCTTGGAGCAGATGGTGTATTTGTCGGATCTGGTATCTTCAAATCAGACAATCCAGCGAAATTTGCAAAAGCGATTGTTGAAGCAACGACTCATTTCACAGATTACCGTCTCATTGCAGAACTTTCAAAAGAGCTTGGAACAGCTATGAAAGGAATTGAAATTTCAAATCTACTGCCAGAAGAACGTATGCAAGAGCGTGGCTGGTAATTAAGGGAGCGCAAACGAACATGCTGACAATTGGTGTACTAGGTCTTCAAGGAGCGGTCAGAGAGCATATTCAATCGATTGAAGCCTGCGGCGCAGAAGGAAAGATCATCAAACACGTAGAAGAGCTAGAATCCGTTGACGGTTTGATTATCCCTGGTGGAGAAAGTACGACGATGAGAAGACTCATGGATACGTACCAATTCATTGATCCGATCAAAGCCTTCGCTGCTCAAGGGAAACCGATTTTCGGGACATGTGCCGGTCTGATTATGCTGGCAAAGCATATCGAAGATCGAGAAGATGCTCATCTTGGACTGTTAAATGTATCTGTTGCACGGAATTCTTTTGGCAGACAGGTAGACAGCTTTGAAGCAGATTTAGAAGTAAAAGGACTGGATGCGCCGTTTACAGGGGTATTCATCCGTGCGCCTCATATCATCAGCGCAGATGATAGCGTAGAAATCATGGCTGAATATGATGGCAGGATTGTGATGGCGAAAGAAAACAATATCTTAGGCTGCTCCTTTCATCCAGAGCTGACTGACGATCACCGGTTAACACAGTTATTTGTAGACATGGTGAAGTCCTACAAAACGAAGCTTGCTGTATAAAACGGTTGAAAAGAGATAAAACTTATAGTACATTAAAAACACAATCAAAGATCGAAAAAGCGTTGACGGGAAATAGTAAGAAGCCCCTCTTTCTCAGAGAGCCGATGGTTGGTGAGAATCGGTGAAAGATGCATTCTGAATCCATCCTTGAGCGAAATGCTGAAACAAGAGAAGTAAGCATTTACGGTGATACCGTTACAGAGGAAAGAGGAAAGCATGCTTCTGCATGTTTTCAATCAGGGTGGCAACGCGAGAGCTCTCGTCCCTTTCATGGGATGAGGGCTCTTTTTATTTTTCGATAAAAAAGGAGTGTTATACATGCTGGATATTAAACAACTGCGCACGGACTTTGATCAAATCAAAGAAAAATTAGCACACCGAGGCGAAGATTTAGCGGATTTTGATAAGTTTGGTGAGCTAGATCAAAAAAGAAGAGAATTAATCGGGAAAACAGAAGAATTAAAGAGCCGAAGAAATGAAGTATCACAGCAAGTAGCCGTTCTAAAAAGAGAAAAGAAAGACGCCGATCACATTATTCAAGAAATGCGTGAGGTAGGAGATGAGATCAAGAAGCTGGATGATGAGCTAAGAACAGTAGAAGAAAGCCTGCAGCACATCCTGTTCTCAATTCCAAATATCCCTCATGACTCTGTACCAGTTGGTGAAACAGAAGACGACAACGTGGAAGTGAGAAAATGGGGCGAACAGCCAGCCTTCTCATTTGAACCAAAACCACATTGGGACGTAGCTGATGAGCTCAACATCCTTGATTTTGAACGTGCAGGAAAAGTGACAGGAAGCCGTTTCGTTTTTTATAAAGGGCTTGGCGCACGCTTAGAGCGCGCATTGTATAATTTTATGCTTGATTTACATGTGGATGAGTTTGGTTTTACTGAAGTGCTTCCACCTTATATGGTCAACAGAGCGAGCATGACAGGAACTGGTCAGCTTCCAAAATTCGAAGAGGATGCCTTTAAAATTCGCGAAGAAGATTACTTCCTCATTCCAACAGCCGAAGTCCCGATTACCAACATGCATCGTGACGAAATCCTCTATGGTGAACAGCTGCCAATTAACTATGCAGCATTCAGTGCTTGCTTCAGATCAGAAGCTGGATCTGCCGGCAGAGATACACGTGGACTTATCCGTCAGCATCAATTTAACAAAGTAGAGCTCGTGAAATTTGTCAGACCAGAAGATTCTTATGAAGAATTAGAGAAATTAACAAATCAAGCAGAAAAAGTGCTTCAGCTATTGAACCTGCCATACCGTGTCATGAGCATGTGTACGGGAGATTTAGGCTTCACGGCTGCGAAGAAATACGATATCGAAGTATGGATCCCGAGCCAGAATACGTACCGTGAAATTTCTTCATGCAGTAACTTCGAAGCATTCCAAGCAAGACGCGCAAACATTCGTTTCCGCCCAGAGCCTAAAGCGAAGCCAGAACATGTTCACACATTAAATGGATCTGGATTAGCGGTAGGAAGAACCGTAGCGGCTATTTTAGAAAACTATCAACAAGAGGATGGAACAGTAATCATTCCTGAAGTGCTGCGTCCTTACATGGGAAATAAAGAAGTGATGAAATAAGATGCCGCCAAGGCATCTTATTCTTTTTACCAAAAGTCCTACAGTTTTCCTGAATTTAGCCGATAAAAAGAGTAAAAGCTTCTAGGAAAGAAGGAATAATCTTGAATAGGCTTGACTATTATGTTGAAATGGCTCAATTACTTAGAAAGGTACTAGATGAAAGTATTCTTTTCGGTATCACGGATACAGAGAAGGTACTTTGTTATTACCCGTCTAACACAATAGATTTTGGTATGAAAGTTGGGGACCCATTGAACCCAGAAGACCAAAATGTGGCGACGACATTAAGAGGACAAGAATATGACGGTTACTTACCAGAAACACTATATGGTTATGAAGTTGCTGTAAAAGGTTACCCGATTTTTGATGAAGATAGAAAAGTAATTGGCTCTTTTTTAGTGGCATTTACATATCATCGTGAAAAAAAATTAAGCGGTTATATGGAGCAAATCAATAAAGTAGCGAAAGAACTCCAAGGTGGAATTGAGCAAATTGCTGCACATTCACAAGAGCTGGCTGCCACAAGTTTAGAAATAAGCGAACAGGCAGGAAGAGCGGAAGAGAAATCTGCGAATATTGAAGAAGTCGTCAAAACCATTGGCGGAATCGCTAGACAAACAAATCTGCTAGGTTTAAATGCTGCAATTGAAGCCGCAAGAGCAGGTGAGAATGGAAAAGGGTTCGCTGTCGTGGCTGATGAAGTGCGTAAATTATCAGATGGCTCGAAGGAAGCGGCTGAAACCATTAATACATTTTTAAAAGAAATCCAAGACAGCATTGGCACTTTGTCTGAAAACATCTCACAAATCAGCAGTTCAACAAATGAACAAGCCGAACAAGTGACAGACTTTACGAAGATTATCGAATCATTAAATGAGTTTAAAGTAGAGATGAATCAGTTTATTGAAGAAATGAGACAGGATATGAAATAGATCAAGAGCAGCCATCAATGGCTGCTTTTTTATAGGCAAATATCATGCCGAAATCACAAATTGAAATTTTTTTCGAAAAGATGTTGACTTCAAATAAAATGATATGGTATATTAATTCTTGTCGATACGGAGGAATACCCAAGTCCGGCTGAAGGGATCGGTCTTGAAAACCGACAGGGGTGTCAAAGCCCGCGGGGGTTCGAATCCCTCTTCCTCCGCCATATTGATTTTTTACCTTAGTTGAATTGAACGCAAGCATAAAAATTGGAAATTGTCAAACCGCTGCATTTCGCGAATGCAGCGGTTTTTTTTATTTTGTTTTAGAGCGATTTTTTTGAATAACAGAAGCTATTTCATGAAGAATGGGATCAAGTGAACTTTCATCATGAAGTAAGTCGTAATCTTCAATATTAATTTTAATCACTGGGCATAAATCAAATTGTTCGATCCACTCTGTGTATCGAGTGTACATTTCTTCCCAATAAGCCCGGTCAGTTTGAGTTTCCATTTCTCTGCCGCGTTCTTCAATACGATGTAAAATATGATCTAAATCCCCGTGCAGATAGATGAGGACATCAGGGTGAGGGAAGTAAGGTGTCATCACCATCGCCTCAAATAGGCTTGTATATGTTTCATAATCGACCTCAGACATCGTACCTTTGTCCGCATGCATTTTTGCAAAAATGCCAGTGTCCTCATAAATGGAACGATCTTGTACATATCCTCCGCCAGATTCAAAAATCCGCTTTTGCTCCTTAAAACGCTCAGCCAGGAAATAGACCTGTAAGTGGAAGCTCCATCTTTGAAAATCTGAATAAAAAGGCTCTAAATATGGGTTATCATCTACTTTTTCAAGAGACGTTTGAAACCCTAGCTTGTCCGCTATTGTTTTGGTCATAGTGGATTTGCCGACACCAACAGTCCCGGCAATTGTGATGACTGCGTCCTTTGGTATTTCGATCTTGTTCATAGCACTTGCTCCTTTATGTTCTGTACAATTTGCTGGTAATCTTGCTGTGAGGAAACGAAGTCTGTATGATCTCCTTCAATTGTAATGATAGGAAGCCCTGGCTCAGTCTGTTTTAAATGTTCAATGGCCAGCTCATAATCTTCAATGAGTGTTTTTAAATAAGCTGGGTCAATGTCTTCTTCAAAAGAGCGTCCTCTCATCTGTATTCTTTCAAGTAAGGTGGGAAGGCTGGCTTTTATATAGATCATGGCATTTGGTTTAGGAAGATCATCTGTTAGCAGGTGATAGATCTTTCTGTATTTATCCATGTGCTTTTTTGATAATGTTCTTTCTGCAAATATCATATTTTTATAGACATGATAATCAGTGACAACCGGCTGCTGTTTATTCACATAGTTTTCTTCAATTAATTCTAACTGTTTGAACCGATTGCATAAAAAGAACATCTCAAGCTGAAAGCTCCATTGTTCCATATCTTCATAAAATTTATCTAAGAATGGATTTTCTTCTACAATCTCTTTTACTAAAGGAAATTGAAATTCCTTTGCAAGCATTGTAGCCAAAGTTGTTTTTCCGGCTCCAATTGGGCCTTCCACTGCAATAAAAGGGGCAGGATACATAGGCGTTCTCCTCTATCTATAAAGTTAAAGTTGTCAAACCAATGTATATTGTACCATACCCCTTCTAATAGATAGAGCGAATGGATTACGATGTCGTTCTTTTTTCAATATTAAATTGATCTGATAATAAGAGCCAATTTTGTGGGAAAGATAGACCTAATTTCCAATAAGCAATTCCGTTCAAATTTAGCTCTTTGATGAGGTTGAATTTTGCTTGAATCGACCTAGCGTCTTCGAACCAGACTTCATGCTCTTTGTTGTTAGCATCTGTATAACGAAAATGAGGTGCTTGTGCTGTTTCGTCGTATAGGATAGAGACATTGTGCTGTCTAGCAAGTGCAATTGCTTGTTGAGGACTGACGGCTTTGGCGATCGGGCCGCCCTGGACGAAAGGAAGTGTCCAATCATAGCCATATAAATTCTGTCCCATTACAATTTTATTGGCTGGTATGACAGTTAGTGCATATTCAATGACTTGGCGGACAGGTCCAATTGGAGAGACAGCTTGTGCAGGTCCGCCGCTGTACCCCCATTCATAGGTCATCAACACAACATGATCGACGATCTTACCGATCGCTTCATAGTCATGGGCCTCATACCATTTGCCCTTTTGCTGACTACTTGTTTTTGGTGCAAGTGCAACAGATATTGTCCATCCTTCTTGATGAAAACGAGCTGTTGCCTCTCTTAAAAATTGAATATAAGCATTCTTATCAACAGGGCGTAAATATTCAAAATCAAAATGGATTTCCTTGAATTGATACTTTTTGGCAACACGAACAATTTCATTTAAAAATGCCGTTTTTACAGATTGATTAGTTAAAAGAATACGGCCAAGTTCATCACTGAATTTTTCATTCTCTAGATTCGTCACCACCATGGTTAATACAGTTCTGTTCTGAGCGGCAATCTGGGGTAGTTGGTCTAAAGGTGGTTCTCGCAGCGTCCCATCTCTTTGTGCTTGAAAACTAAAGACGTCTAAATGGGTTAAGTATGGGGAGGCCTCTCTGGCTGCCTGCTTTAAGTTTTCACTGACTTGATCTCCACGTGGTTCAATATAAGCATTAGAATTAATGTTCCTTTTCGGTCTTTGTGGAATATAGAGCAAGAAGCGAATAGGTAGTATCGCTTCAGGTCGAATTCTGTTCACACGTGCCAACTCTTCCACTGAGATTTGAAACCGTCTACCAATTTGATATAGTGTGTCATTTTGTTTGACCTCATAAAATTGACCTCTAATTGGAATGACAATTGTTTGTCCAATGACGAGTTGATTTGGTGTTTCGATTTCGTTAGTACGGATGATTTCATTGACTGTCGTTTTAAAACGCATGGCAATGTCGTTTAAAGTATCTCCTCTTTTGACAACATAAATTTGAATAGTCAACGCCCCCTTTGTTATTGCTAACAATTTATGAGGGTTATGGCTAAATCATGTTTGATTTTCATTCGTGATTTCCTTAGCGGTGGTGATTTTTGCTAGAAGGACGTTCTCCATCATCGTTAAAGCGTAGTCGTTATCTCTGTCGTCGTTTGAAGCGATACAATCTTTAGGTACAATTAGATTGTATTCTCGCATGTACGCGTCATTTGCAGTGAACAAAACGCATATGTTTCCGGCAATTCCAGTTAGAATGATGTCCTCAACACCTAATTCATTTAAGAGTGTCTCTAGTGCAGTACCGTAGAAGGCAGAATGCTTAGGTTTAATTAAGAAGTAATTATCTTTAGATGGAGTCATTTTCTCTAAAATAGGAGCGCTTCTTTCGTTTTTGCATGTTTCCAGAACAGCTTGGATATCAGCCTTCCAAAGTCCGTAGTGATCGTTGATATAAATGATTGGCCAATTTTCCTTGAAAGCATGTTCTTTAAGAGCTAAAATTTTATTGGTCATTTGCTCTGTTTTTTCTGCAAGCACATGTCCCATTTCAAAATCAAAATTATTAATCATGTCGATAATAAGCAGCGCCTTTTGGTGCTTTGACAAATTAAGACCCCCTTTAAAAGATTGTGATAATATGTTAACCTCAATTTCCTTTTAAAAAACATGAAAAGAGAGCCGTGCCATGACGAAAGATGAACAGTTTATGCAAGAAGCCATTTCCGAAGCCTTAAAAGCAGAACAAATAGGAGAAGTGCCGATTGGTGCCATCATAGTTGTTGATGACCAAATCGTGAGCCGGGCTCATAATTTAAGGGAAAGTGAGCAGCGTTCAATTGCACATGCAGAATTACTTGCTATTGATGAAGCATGTAAAGCGACAGGGAGCTGGCGTTTAGAAGATGCTGTTCTTTACGTTACGCTTGAACCATGCCCAATGTGTGCAGGTGCTATTGTTCTCTCTAGAGTGAAAAAGGTTGTTTTTGGTGCATACGATCCAAAAGGTGGATGTGCAGGTACTTTAATGAATTTATTGGATGATGAACGGTTTAATCATCAGTCTGAGGTCATCGGTGGTGTACTTGAAAATGAGTGTGGTGAGCTGTTAAGTCAGTTCTTCCGAAATCTCCGTCAGCGAAAGAAACAAGCCAAAAGTAAATGAATGGATGTCGTTTGCAATTTGAGCTATAAGAAGGTATACTTATGTCTGCGTCACTAACAATTTAATATTCATTTTGCCGTGCTAAGCGGGGAGGTAGCGGTGCCCTGTACTCGCAATCCGCTCTAGCGAGGCCGAATCCCTTCTCGAGGTTCGTTTACTTCAAGGTCTGCCTTAAATAAGTGGTGTTGACGTCTGGGTCCTGCGCAATGGGAATTCATGAACCATGTCAGGTCCGGAAGGAAGCAGCATTAAGTGAAACCTCTCATGTGCCGCAGGGTTGCCTGGGCCGAGCTAACTGTTTAAGTAACGCTTGGGGTAGCGAATCGACAGAAGGTGCACGGTAAATCAATATTAAATGTAACTCATCTAGTTTATCTAGGTGAGTTTTTTGTTGCTGTTCAAAGGATAGCTCAACTGCTTTAGTTATACAAATAGATAAAAAGTCTTTTTGGCGCCATTTGTTTTTTTCACTAATTGTAACAAGAACTGGTGTTCTATTTGGGGTTTCAGGTCTTTTCACAAAGCTAGAAAATACGTTTTTAATGCATGAAAAGTAGAAACTCTATAATTGAAATCATCTTTTTGGCATATTAGAAAATAAAGGTGTGCTTTTGAATTGATCGGTGCATCATGTATAATGAAAAGGATGATAAATGGAGGAGGGCGTATTTGTGAGTTATCAAGCTTTATATCGAGTGTTCAGACCTCAAGTTTTTGAGGATGTTGTTGGACAAGAACACATCACAAAAACGTTGCAAAATGCCCTTTTGCAGAAAAAGTTTTCTCATGCTTACTTATTTTCAGGTCCTAGAGGAACAGGTAAAACAAGTGCTGCCAAAATCTTTGCAAAGGCAGTGAACTGTGAAAAGTCACCTGTTAGTGAGCCATGTAATGAATGTGATGCCTGTAAAGGAATTACAAACGGTTCAATTTCAGACGTGATTGAAATAGATGCTGCCTCGAATAACGGGGTAGATGAAATCCGAGATATACGTGATAAAGTGAAATTTGCTCCTTCGGCGGTTACATATAAGGTTTATATTATAGATGAAGTACATATGCTCTCTATCGGTGCATTTAATGCCCTCCTTAAAACGCTGGAAGAACCGCCTGCTCATTGTATCTTTATTTTGGCTACCACAGAGCCTCATAAGATTCCTCTTACCATCATATCTCGTTGTCAGCGATTTGATTTTAAACGAATCACGACCAAAGATATTGTTGGAAGAATGGAGAAAATTGTAGATGCAGAAGGCCTAAACGTACAGGAGGGCTCGCTCGAGATTATTGCTAGTGCAGCTGATGGCGGTATGCGTGATGCACTAAGTCTCTTAGATCAAGCGATCTCATTTAGTGGTGAACAATTGACAATTGATGATGCGCTGCTCATTACAGGTGCTGTATCTCAGCATTTCATTAGTCAGCTTGCTGAAGCGATTTTTGATCAAAATATTGCCGCAGCGTTAGATACATTAAATGAATTGCTTCAGCAGGGGAAAGATGCTGCTAAATTAATAGAGGATATGATTTTTTACTTTAGAGATATGCTGCTTTATAAAACGGCACCAGATCTCGAGGGTGTCCTTGAAAAGGTAAAGGTCGACGAAAGTTTCGTGGCACTGTCAGATCGTGTGACACCTCAGTTTCTGTATGAAACAATTGAAGTCCTGAATAAAAGCCACCAAGAAATGAAATGGACAAATCATCCTAGGATTTTCTTTGAGGTAGCTGTTGTAAAGCTGTGTCAGTCAACAGCAGGATTGACACAAGGTCATGCTGACGCTGATTTAACGGCGCTAACAGATAAAATAAACAGGCTGGAACAGGAACTCTCAAGGCTAAGAGCCGAAGGGGTACCAATGTCTCCATCTCATAGCCTTCAAGAAAAAAAGGAAGCGCCTCGACCACAAACGAGTAACAAAAATGGCTATCGTGCTCCTGTCGGCCGAATTCATGAGATTCTAAAAGAAGCGAAACGGCCTGAGTTAGAAAAAATTAAAGGCAAATGGGGAGAGCTCCTTGCCCAGTTGAAACAGCAGAATAAAGTGTCTCACGCTGCGTTATTAACGGACAGTGAGCCAGTTGCGGCTGCTTCGCATGCCTTTGTTTTAAAATTCAAGTTTGAAATACATTGTAAAATGGTTGCTGAAGATAAAAGCGGTGTTCGAACCAATCTTGAACAACTGCTAGAGTCTATGTTAGGAAAAAGAGTGGAATTAGTTGGCGTTCCTGACGCTCAATGGGGTAAAATAAGAGAAGAATTTTTAAGAGATCATCAGCCAGATGAACAAGCAGATGGTCAGGGAACTTCTACTGAAGAGGATCCATTGATTGCGGAAGCAAAGAAATTAGTAGGAACCGATTTAATTGAAATTAAAGATTAATAAAAATGAAAGAGAGTGGTGTTCATATGCGCGGTGGAATGGGAAATATGCAAAAAATGATGAAACAAATGCAAAAAATGCAAAAGGATATGGCAAAGGCTCAAGAAGAGCTTGCAGAAAAAGTTCTTGAAGGTACAGCTGGTGGCGGTATGGTCACTGTAAAAGTAAATGGACAAAAAGAAGTCGTTGATGTAGCAATTAATGAAGAAGTTGTTGATCCAGAAGATATCGATATGCTTCAAGATCTTGTTCTTGCTGCGACAAACGATGCATTGAAAAAAGTCGATGAGCTAACGAATGAAACGATGGGTCAATTCACAAAAGGAATGAACATGCCAGGTTTATTCTAGGAGGAATAACTGAAGATGCAATATCCTGAACCAATATCAAAGCTGATTGACAGCTTTATGAAATTGCCAGGAATCGGACCGAAAACTGCGGTCCGTCTGGCTTTTTTTGTTCTTAGTATGCAGGAAGATGTCGTACTAGATTTTGCGAAGGCGCTTGTAAATGCAAAGCGTAATTTAACTTATTGTTCGGTATGCGGTCATATCACAGACCAAGATCCTTGCTATATTTGTGAAGATACAAGAAGAGATCAATCTGTTATCTGTGTAGTGCAGGATCCAAAAGATGTAATCGCAATGGAAAAAATGAAAGAATACAACGGCTTATATCATGTGCTTCATGGTGCCATTTCGCCAATGGACGGAATTGGTCCAGAGGATATTAAAATTCCTGACCTATTAAAAAGACTGCAAGACGATCAAGTGACAGAGGTGATCCTTGCAACCAATCCAAACATTGAAGGAGAAGCAACAGCCATGTATATCTCCAGATTGTTAAAACCATCAGGAATTAAACTCTCTCGCATTGCTCACGGACTTCCAGTAGGCGGAGATTTAGAGTATGCGGATGAAGTCACACTGTCTAAGGCTCTAGAAGGCAGACGTGAGATGTAGGAAGGAGAAGTACGGTACATGGGTTTTCTTCGCAGAAAATCAATTCGAAAAGAATTCGATGAGAAATTAATTCAACAGCTTTTTAAGCAAAAAGAAGAATGGAACAGACAAAAAAAGCTTGTCGCAAATAGCGTTGAGCCTTCACCGGACATTCTATTCGAATTAAAGCTTGCTCAAGCGAAGTACTTTTTCTATCTGAGAGAAGCGAAAAAGAGGAATTTACGTCTAAACAACTGGAAATAGCAGGTCTATTGTACATAATCCTCTCATATGCTTGTACTATTCATATGAAGAGGGGATGAGAGGATTATGGAACCTGTTATTGTGATTGGGTCAATTTTGCTGGCTGTGCTATTGTTGTTTATGTCAGGTGTGCAGGCGAATCCATTCAAATGGTTAGGGCTTATCGGAGTGAAGTTTGTGGCAGGCGCTCTTTTTTTATTTTGCCTCAACCTATTTGGCGAGAGTCTAGGATTACATGTCTCTATTAATCCTGTAACGAGTGGAATTAGTGGTTTATTGGGTATTCCAGGCGTAGCAGCTTTAATTGTAATTGAAAAGTTTATTATTTAATGAAAAATATTGTTGACTTTGATTCGGTAGGATGGTAAATTAGTATACGTCGCTGATGACGAAGAAACGAAAAAACATAACAACAAAAAAGTTGTTGACACTAACAACTTTGATGTGATAAGATGTTCTAGTCGCTTCTGAAGCGGTAAACAAGTTCTTTGAAAACTAAACAAGACAAAACGTACCTGTTAATTCGAGTTTTTATAAAAAAATCCTATGATACTTC
>NZ_BSEI01000011.1:0-38094 GCF_030268125.1 Bacillus sp. YKCMOAS1 | reverse complement strand
TCAGCGTTTGACTGACTACCTATGAAGTATCATAGGATTTTTTTATAAAAACTCGAATTAACAGGTACGTTTTGTCTCGTTTAGTTTTCAAAGATCATGTTCAAAATGGAGCGGGTGATGAGAATCGAACTCACGACATCAGCTTGGAAGGCTGAGGTTTTACCACTAAACTACACCCGCGTGGTTTGTATTGGCGCGCCCGAGAGGAGTCGAACCCCTAACCTTTTGATCCGTAGTCAAACGCTCTATCCAATTGAGCTACGGGCGCTTAATCAGGCGACTTAATTATCTTAACATATCGTTTTTATTAAGTCAACATCTTTTTGAAATTTGTTTGCCGCATCCGTGTGAACATCTGTGTTTCAAATACGTCATCAGCGACGAATAAAAATATACCATGGATCACATAAAAGGGTCAATACATTTTTCTAAAAAAGTTTCATGTTTTTTTAAAATTGATTTTTTCTTAGATCAATAGACATGTAATAGCCCTATTTTCTTCTCTTTCTTCATAATTCCAATGATTCTTAAATAAAATCTTTCTAAATACAAAGGAGGACAAAACATGGCCACATAGAATTTTTATTTATTGGAAAATTCTTAATATTTTTCCAAGCATTTAAAGGAGGTAGGAGATGATGAAAAAGTTTATCGCTTTTCAGATCATGATCGCTTTGGTGATAGGAGCTCTTATCGGCCATTTCTTCCCTGACTTCGGAATGGCTCTGCGGCCAATTGGAGATGGATTCATCAGGCTGATTAAAATGATCGTTGTTCCAATCGTTTTCTCTACCATTGTTATTGGTGCAGCCGGCAGTGGCGGCATGAAGAAAATGGGCAGCCTTGGATTAAAGACGATCATTTGGTTTGAGGTCATCACAACCATCGTTCTTGGGATCGGGCTATTATTGGCAAATGGTCTAAAGCCTGGCGTTGGTCTCGATTTCTCTAAATTAGCTAAGAAAGATATTGGGGAATTAGATGGTTATACTGAGAAGGTCGTTGACTTTAAACAAATGGTATTAGATATCATTCCAACCAATATCGTCGATGTTATGGCTCAGAATGATTTACTTGCTGTTATTTTCTTCGCCATATTATTTGGTGTAGCGGCAAGCGGCATCGGTAAAGCATCTGCTCCTGTTCTCACCTTCTTTGAATCAGTGGCACAAATCATGTTTAAGCTCACACAGATGGTGATGGTAACAGCACCTATTGGGGTTCTTGCATTAATGGCTGCTTCTGTCGGCCAATATGGCATTGTTTTATTAATCCCAATGATGAAGCTTGTCGGGACTGTTTTTTTAGGATTATTCATTATTCTCTTTGCTTTATTCCCTCTGGTCGCACTGATCTTCCGTTTTAACTACTTCGAAGTATTAAAAATGATTTGGGATTTGTTCCTTGTTGCCTTCTCTACTACGAGTACTGAAACTGTCCTTCCTCAATTGATGGAACGAATGGAGAAATACGGGTGTCCAAAAAGAATCGTTTCCTTCGTCATTCCATCTGGTCTTTCTCTCAATTGTGATGGATCAAGTTTATATTTATCGGTTGCCTGCGTATTCCTTGCACAAGCGTTTGGTGTCGACATGAGTCTGTCGCAGCAGCTTTTGATGATGCTTGTTCTTGTATTAACGAGTAAAGGTATTGCAGCTGTGCCATCCGGTTCACTCGTTGTTCTTTTGGCTACCGCTCATGCAGTAGGTCTTCCCGCAGAAGGCGTTGCCATCATAGCCGGTGTTGACCGAATTATGGATATGGCACGAACAGGCGTGAATGTTCCAGGGCATGCAGTTGCTTGTATTGTCGTATCTAAATGGGAAAAAGTATTCCGCGAGTCAGCTTGGGAAGTTCCAAAAGCAGGTAAAGAAACAAAAGGGATGTAATGTTATATGAAGGAAAGGGTACGCCCTTTCCTTTTTTATGCTAAAAACGTTTGCTTTAGTACGGCTTTTCCTCGAGGATGCAGCTGCACTTCTGCATATGCCCCATTAATCAGCGTCATTTGCGGCGGGACATGTCCACAATCTATATCGTAAAAAATGGGGATTTGTAGTTCTTTTTGTAATTCTTCATATACATCCTGATACTGATACCCTTCAACAGGCACATCTACTGCACTTCGCCCAAACAACATACCTGAACAGTGATCAAACCACCCTGCTAGTTTTAATTGAACAAGCGATCTCTTCACACTTGCAGCATTTAATTCGCAGTTTTCGAAATACCAAAGAATTGGTTCATCTTTTATGAATGTTTTCTGAAAAGTTTTGACGTCCCCATAAGGTGTCCCTGCTAAATGACGTATGACATCAATGCAACCACCCATCAGTCTTCCCTTTACTATTTTTTCTTGTTGATCAACCGTATGCCATGCGGTAGGTTCTGTTAAATGAAAAACATGTTTAATCGGATCGTCACGCTTCCATTCCTTTTGATACATAGTTGAAGAAAATTGGCTTATGTCCATTTCCCCTTTTGTTGAAAGCACTTCTTCCCACATGACAGTCGTTTGATCAAGTTCTTCTCCTTGAAGATCTACTAGGTTCGGTCCATGCGCTGTGGCAATGCCTGTTTTCAATGTCAACGCCAGCAAAAGTACACTCGTATCTGAGTAACCAAGAATCCACTTTTTTTTCATCGATGAGAAATCGAGGTGCTCTAACACTTCCATAAGCAACTGTCCTCCCCATGGCGGGATGATGTGATCAATCTCATCACATGTCATCATGTACTGAAGTTCGTTTGCTCGTTCTATCGCAGGGGCAGATTTTGCCTTTGTCTGCTGCCAGACCGTCTCTCCACATATGACATCATAACCTCTATTTTTCATTCGTTCACATGAAAGCTTAAACATATCATGTAAAGTTGGCTGTACACCTGAGGAAGGTGCAGTGACGCCAATTGTTTGTCCTTTTTGCAAATGCGGAAATTGAATCACTCTGCTTCCCTCCAATCTCTATTTCTCTTACCCTATCCATTTTAGAGAAAATGCCCCTTTTATAAGGGACATCTCTTTTTATTCTTTTTGGCGCAGTACAGTATAGACTCCTGCAAAGATACATAGAATCCCAATGAATGAGCGTATCCCCATCTCTTCACCTAAAAGCAGCCAGCCAAGAGCTGCCCCTACGATCGGTTGAAAGAAAAAGAACAGACCGCCGCTCGAGGCATCCATCAATTGAAGCCCTCTATTCCACAAAAAGAATGCAAGAGCTGTTGAGATGATGCCTAGATAGAGAATACCGCCCCAAATCTCCGGTCTTGCCATCTGCTCCACATCTAGGTGAGGTAAACGAAATAAAACAGGTGGTGTTAAGACAATGAATGCAATGATGATCGCATATGTGGTCGTCACCACTTGAGGGTACTTTCCTGGAACTCGTTTAAGCAAAACAGACATGAGCGCCCATGTAAAAGCAGCGATGACGAGTGAGAGACCGCCAATAAATTCATCTGTTTGCACTGCGACTGGTCCAATCATGAGCCATACACCTGCTGTAGCAAGCAGGATGGATGCGCATTTTCTAACAGTCATGGCTTCTTTTAATAGAAAGAACGCAAACAGCACCATAAAAGCAGGGGTCGCAGATGTAATCACAGCCCCCATTTGTGCAGATGTATACATGGTGCCGATTTCTTGGGTCACAATTGATAGGAAATTTCCGATCAATCCGATCATTACAACAAGCGGGATATCTTTTTTATCTAATCGAAAGGAATAGCCCAAGCGCCATATGGTGCACACCAGCACAATTCCTGCTACAGCATATCTCATCCATACAAGCTCAAGCGGCGGAACCACCGCTACTGTTACTTTGACAACAACGTACATGCCGCCCCAAATACTTGCAGCGATTGCTAGGTAAAGGGCGCCTATATATTTTTCATTCATCTTTTCCCCTCCGTTACTGGATATATTGATCGCCATATCCACAAAACGGAGATCACTCTCCGTTATGGACGGAGGGTGTTTGGTACATCATGTTCAAATAAAGGCTTCCATTGCATTGTCGTCACCTCATTTGTTTTTATTTTCAGACTACTTTATAACAAATTCTGGTTGACTTCAATCCTTTTTTGTCACCATTTTTCTTCATATAATAGAAGATAAACGGGTCTTGACATGCTGAATTCGTTTTCATATAGTAAGTAAAACTATAGGTGGTCACGCAGAAAAGGAGTAGAGGTCGTTGGATATTGAAGCGAGGAAACACATTCCCAGCACGGAACACGAACCATTTCTCGAGGGAATAAAAGATTGTGTGCCAACCCTGCTTGGTTATATGAGTATCGGGTTTGCCTTTGGAATTGTTGGAATTAGTGCACAGTTGAGCTTATGGGACATTGCACTTCTAGCAATCTTTATTTATGCTGGTGCTTCACAGTTTATTATCTGTGCACTGCTTGTCACGGGAAGTCCCCTTTCCGCTATTATTCTCACTACATTTATTGTGAATCTGCGTCATTTATTACTCAGCCTGACGCTGGCTCCTCATTTTACACGCTACTCTTTAAAACAAAATATCGGATTCGGTCTCTTGCTGACTGATGAATCCTTTGGCGTAGCCATGAATAAATTAGCTCAGCATGGAAAGCTGAATAACCGGTGGATGCACGGACTGAACATAACAGCTTATTTATGCTGGATTGCGGCCTGCATACTTGGCGGCATTTTTGGACACTGGATTTCAAATCCTGAAGCGCTTGGTCTTGATTTCGCTTTATCAGCGATGTTTGCTGCACTGCTAGTCCTTTCGTTACAGACAGTTCCCAAAAATAAGTTAACTCATCGCCTGTCACTTGTTTTGTATATGGTCATTGCCATGTTTGTCCTGCTTCATTTTGTTCCCTCACACGTGGCTGTTCTGTTAGCCACCATGATTGTCGCAACCATTGGGGTGGTGACAGATAAATGATCAGCAGCTTTATGTTATGGCTCATTGTTGGTTGTATGATCGTCACCATCATTCCAAGAGTCGTACCCTTTATATTTGTCCGAAGTATTCAGCTGCCTGAAGTGGTGCTGAAATGGTTATCGTTTATTCCTATTTGTATCTTTACAGCTTTGATTGCAGAGCATCTCTTCATCCATACAACAACAGGCACAGGCGTCACTATCCATTGGATGTATCTTGCTGTCTTGACTCCCACTGTACTCATCGCTGTTTGGACAAAAAGCTTGTCACTTACTGTTCTTGTCGGCGTCATGCTGATGGGCACTGCTAGATGGTTTTTCTAAAAGAAAAAGCTTAACCACATGTGGTTAAGCTTTTTTTCATTTGACGATTCCGTATACAAATCCATCATAACCTTTTTCACCAACAGTTTGAATCGCTGTTGCCTCTATTCTCGGTTCTTGTTTGAGTAAATCAAAAAATTCACGAGTTCCTTGCACTCGTTCATCCCCACTAGAGTCATGAAGGACTGCTCCATTTCTGACGACATTGTCCGCAATAATGACTGTTCCCTTTTTTGAGAAATCTAACGCCCACTTTAGATATTTCGGATTGTTTGGTTTATCTGCGTCAATGAAAATCAAATCGAATGGAAGCGCAGCCCTCTCTTTTAACTGAGATAACGTATCTAATGCCTTTCCTTGCAAGATGCTCACTCGTTCCGATAAGCCCGCTCTGCTGATGTTTTGCTGTGCGATTTGTACATGATGGCTGTCAGCCTCTAATGTGATGAGTTCTCCATCCTCTTCAAGAGCACGCGCAAGCCAAATAGTACTGTATCCACCAAGTGTCCCGATTTCTAAAATGCGCTTTGCATTCTTCGTTTTTGCTAATAAATAAAGCATTTTCCCTTGGGCTGGTGACACATCAATTGCTGGCAGACCTGCTTGCTTATTATGAGTAAGGGCTTGCTCCAATACGTCATCTTTAAGAATCAACTTGTCTGTGATATACTCGTCAACTTTCTCCCACACGTGCTCCATTTCATCCATCTCCCTTGATCATGTCTTCTATCTCAAGTCTACATGATGATCGTGAGAGCGTATAATCAATTCTTTTCACACATCTATTCATTTTTTTGATGAAAGACATGCGATGATGAATACATGAAGCAACGCACTGGTTTCGGATCTACTCGTTCAGCTTATTTTTGACATCGCCTTTTTTATCTTGAAGTTTTCCTTTTGCTTGATCCTTTTTCCCTTCTGCTTTCAGGTTTTGATGATCCGTTGCTTCCCCAAGCTTTTCCTTGACTTGACCTTTGACTTGATTTGTTTTTCCTTTCGCTTTATCCATATGTCCTTTTTCTTCACTCATTTGTTCCACCTCCAAGTTTGATACTATTCATTTAGCCTTTTTGAAAGATACAAAACATCTGAGTGTGCGATGTACACGTTTCAGGTATGATAGACATACTGGAAAGAAGGGTGGGTGTTCTCATCAATGATCATCTCTGAAAAGATATTCACAGTTCGTGGGCTGACCTATCATATTCGGTCCGCTTCAATGGCCGATGCCAAACAGTTATCAGCTCTCAGACTGAAAATCGATGGTGAAACAGAATATTTAGACCGTGAACAAGGCGAAGCCTTTCTTGATGAAAAAGCATTTGAGGCTTTGATTCAAGAGGATACCAAGCAAAGCCGGCATTTATTTTTGGTCGCTGCTATTGAAGGAAAGATTGTCGGTTTTTCAAGATGCGAGGGCCATTCACTCAAGCGCTCTGCTCACAAAGTGACATTTGGCGTCGCCATCCAGAAAGATGCTTGGGGCTATCACATTGGGAAAGAGCTTTTAGCCGCCTCAATTGACTGGGCAGATCAGCAGGGCATTCAGAAGATCTCTCTTCATGTGCTTGAAACGAACAAAAAAGCCATTCGGTTATATGAGAACCATGGCTTTTTGATTGAAGGTGTATTAAAAAAAGATAAACGGCTGAGTGACGGATTATATTATGATACTGTTGTGATGGGCAGGCAGCGGCCAAGTTCCTGACCACTTACATAACGTAGCCCCATACCATTGAAACCGCACTGTAAATTAGAAGCACCCCCATCACATAATGGAACGGTCTTTCATAAGCAGTCAAAAAGCGCTTATACAAAGAGCCAAATAAGCTCCAGCTGAATGTACCGAGAAAGCCAATAAGTGCGAGAATCAGCGTCAATATGACATACTGCATATTAGATTGTCCATATGGCAAAACAAATGTTGAAATCACAGTCAATCCATACAAGATCGCTTTTGGGTTGATAAATTGCAGCATCATACCAGGGATAAAATGATTGTAGCGATCAAGTGTTTCGTCATCACCGCCTTTACTTTTCATGATTTTGACCGCTAAATAAATCATGTATGCGGCTCCGATGAACGCCATGACCCAGCCTATTTTCGGCATCACTTGATAAAGAATGATATTAAAGAAGCAGCTCAAACACAAAATAACGAGAAATCCGATACCCACACCTAAACAAAAGCGAAATGTTTGCTTAACCCCATATTTATTCGTAAAGACCATGGCCATGATGTTGTTTGGCCCTGGGGTAAAGCTGCTAACAAAAGCATAGATCAACATAGATACAATCAAGATGCCGCCCCCCTTATACGTTATTTAGACTTTAATTACTTTATTGCGTATATTACGTTTTATTGTAACGTTCGGTCTTTATAAAGTAAATAGAGAAAGGAGCTTTTTTCATGGAAGACGTACAATCGATTATTTCTAAAAATGTGAGGCTTCTTAGAGATCAAAAAAAATTAAGCCTCGAAAAGATGGCAGAATTAACTGGTGTCAGCAAGACCATGATTGGACAAATCGAAAGAGGAGAATCAACCCCTACCATCACGACTTTGTGGAAAATCGCCAACGGATTAAAAGTATCTTTTAGTGAGCTCATTTACGCACCACAGCCTGAAATCAAGGTGGTACGCAAGGAGGATGCGCAGGTTTTAACTGAGGACGACGGCCGTTATCGCGTATACACGACTTTTCCTTTCGATGACCGGGGGAAATTTGAAATGTACCGAGTAGAAATTGACCGAGGCGGGTCGCTGCGTGCGAGTGAACACATTGGGGGAACAGAGGAATTGATCACTGTTTTTGAGGGAGTCCTTGATTTATCCATTGGTGATGAACAATACACCTTAAAAGCCGGAGACTCTATTCGTTTTAAAGCGGACCGGACGCATACGTATAAACAATCCGGAGAACAAATGGTACGGATGCAAATGATTCTTTATTATCCTCAAGAAAAAAGCTGACAGGCTTGTCCACCTGTCAGCTTCCCATTTATTTAATTAAATCCTGGATCGCGTACAACCGTTCCAGTAAATGTGACTCTATATTTTCCTAATCCTAACTCTTCAATAGATGTTCGTTTTAAAATACCGACCCAGCCATCCTGTGCATATACAATACTGTCAGGGATGTTTGATGTCGTATATGTTCTTGTTACAGTTTCAGTTCGACTCGCTTGAACTGTTACTTCACCGTTTGCTTTCTCCTTTGCTTCCACCGGAGCAGTTGTGACTCCAGCACCCGTTAAAACAATGACTCCAACCAAAACAGAAGACATGACCTTTTTCATAAAAAAAATCCCTCCCTTTTTTGTTGAACATATTAACCATACCATAATTTAGAACTTTCGTAAGTTATTTTTTCATTTTTTTGAAAATTATGATATGATTGGCTTATACTGGATAGAGGGTGTTACATACTTCTATGCATTTATCCTCATCTCATTCTAGTCAAACAATTGTAAACGGAGGTGATTTCATGAAAAAATGGCTCATCTGTTTTCAACTTGTTTTCCTCTTCACCTTGGCGATCACACCAATTGCTTCTGCTGTTAAATGTCCTACTGTGAAACCATGTATCATTGATGTTTAAGCATAAGAAAAGGCCGATCAAGAGTTATTCACTTGATCGGCCTTTTTATTTATTTTTGCTCTGCTTCCCAGCGGGCAACTTCTTCTCTTACTTTAGGAGCTACTTCTTTTCCGAATAGCTCGATGGCTTTTAACACTTGATCATGCGGCATTGAACCAACCGGTACATGAAGCATAAAACGTGTGATGCCTACATTTTTTCTGAGATGAATGACTTTCTCTGCCACGGTATCTGGATCTCCTACATACAGCGCACCTTCTAAAGTTCTCGCTGCGTCAAACGTAGAACGAGTATAAGGTCCCCAGCCTCGCTCTCTCGCTAATGTGTTCATCACATGCTGTGTGGATGGGAAAAATTGATCTGCTGCCAGGTCTGTTTCTGCCGCAACAAATCCATGAGAATGTGATGCTACAGTTAATTTTTCAGGGTCATGTCCAGCGTGCACTGCCGCTTGCTTGTACAGTTGAACGAGCGGTGCGAACTGTCTTGGACTTCCGCCAATGATGGCAAGTACAAGCGGTAATCCTAGTAATCCAGCACGTACGACGGATTCACGGTTTCCTCCACTGCCGATCCAGATCGGAAGCGGATCTTGAACAGGTCTTGGGTACACCCCAACATCCTGAATAGATGGGCGATGCTTTCCGCTCCATGTTACACGCTCTGACTGCTGCAGCTTCAACAGCAAATCAAGCTTTTCTTCAAATAATTCTTCATAGTCATCAAGATCATAGCCAAAGAGCGGGAATGACTCAATAAATGAACCACGGCCTGCCATAATTTCTGCACGTCCGTTTGATAGTCCATCTAGCGTTGCAAAATCCTGAAATACACGAACAGGATCTGCTGATGAAAGGACTGTCACTGCACTTGTCAGACGAATATTTTTTGTTTGTGTTGCTGCAGCCGCTAAGACGACAGCTGGATTCGATGCGGCGAAATCCTCACGATGATGCTCACCTACGCCAAATACATCGAGACCGACTTGATCTGCTAAAATAATTTCTTCTACTACTTCTCGAATACGCTGTGCATGACTGACTGTTTTTCCTGTTTGAAAATCAGGTGTTGTTTCGACAAATGTACTAATTCCTAGTTCCATGATTGGAACCCCCTATCTTATAAATATGTCACAAATTCAGAAACTGGCTTTCTATAGCCTCTCGCTTGTCTGCTTTCTACTTTTTCTTTTCCAAGTGTAATCATTAACACAGGAACTAAATCTGATTGAATGTTTAATACATTTTTCATTGCTTCGGGATCAAAACCGATCATCGGGCAAGTATCCCAGCCTTTATTTTTAGCGGCAAGCATAAACAGCATGGCAGATAAGGAAGCATTGCGGATCGCCTCTTCCTTCTGGAAATCTGCCCCTCTCTGCTCATAAAAGCTCATGGTCTCTCTGACCATTTCTTCATATTGCTGCGTATTTAAAATGCCTAGCATTTTCAGGCCTTCATATATGTCCCCTGCGTGCTCATAAGCGTTTGGATCTCCGAGTACGATGATCGCTGCTGAAGCAGAGTGCACTTTATATTGTCCAAATGCCGCTTCTCTTACTTGTTCTTTCAGCTCTTCTGTTTGGACGACAACATATTGTGTGTGCTGTAAGTTAAAAGCAGATGGTGCCAGCTTGACCTCTTCAAATATGCTGTTAAGTTCTTCTCTCGAAATCGAGATATTTGGCAAAAAATTTGATGCAGATCGTCTTTCACGTACCAATGTATCAAAGCTGAGTGTCATCTTGTTTCCCCTTTTCGCGAAGTTGTTTTGCACCTAAACCGATTTTTTTTAGTAATTCAATGAGCTGCTCTTTTTCTTCTTTTTCAATAAAGGATAGATTTTGCGAAATGACCTCTGTGTGTTTAGGGAAAATGTCGTCAAACAATTGCTTCCCTTTTTCCGTAAGCTGCACATGGAATACCCGCTTATCTGAAGGCGCACATTGCCTTTTCACCAGTTCTTGTTTTTCTAGCTTGTTCACGACATATGTCATGCTGCCACTTGGGATTGACAAGATGTCGCTGATTTTTTGAACAGGCTGAGGTCCTTTACTGTAGAGCAATTCAAGGATCTGAAAGTTTTCAAATCCGATATCATAACGTTCAATGTCTTTTTGGATATTTGTAAAAAGGGCTTGATAGGCTTTCATCCATACGCGGAATAGCCTTAAATCTAATTCATGATCATGCTGCACCATGGCAACTACTCCTTTTTCAAGAAATCCTAAAACTAGGATAAATTTATCCTAACACTAGGATATTTTCTTGTCAATGAGTTTGTTTCATGAAAAAAAGACCACCTTGGTTCAGTGGTCCTCTTCTTTTAAGGTGAAATGCATTTCAGCAATTTGTTTATATTGATGTACTTCCTGTAATGAAAACTTGGATTCCAGATCCGCTGGCGAAAAGAGAGGAATTCCTCTTCCAATGATGACAGGTACGATTTGAAGAAAAAGCTCATCCACCAATTTTTCTTTTATGAAAGATTGAAGCAGTCCCCCGCCGCCGACAATCCAAATATTCCGGCCTGTTTCATTCTTTAATTTTTTCACAAATGATAAGACATCTTCGCGAATGATATGGGTTCCTTCCAGACTGTCTTGTAACGTACGTGACATGATATAACATGTCTTTCCTTCATAAGGAAATTCATCTGGTGACAGCTGAAGAACTTGTTCATATGTATTGCGCCCCATGATCAGCGTATCGACTGACGCATAAAAGGTGTCGTAGCTCGTTTCATCTTCGCCCTCTGTCCCTATTAGCCAATCGAGCCTGTGATCCTCTCTCGCTAAATATCCATCGATACTCATCGCCCCATAAAAAAGCAGTTTTCTTTTCTCACTCAATCCCACCACTCCCTTACCTCAAATAAGAACATATATTCTATTTTATCAAAAAGGAAAGACAAAGGCTACATAACTTTCTCCCTTTTTACGATTCCTGTTCCACCTTGACGAGAAGCTCGTATAATTTTTGCGCGAGCTTGCCGGCATCAATGGTCATTTCTTCATGAATCCATTCCTCTAGTACCCCCACGACACCAGATACGACAAAAGAGGCCTCTATTTGTTCATTCTCTGTAATAGGACGCTGATCAAGCTGCCACTCTTTCATGATTTTTTCTTTGAAAAAGGCTTTGAATTGATTGGTCGTTGGTCCATTTGGTTTTACAAATAACGTCAACATATACTGATTCTCTTTCAAGTATTCAGTCGTTTTGTTTAAAAAGGAAAGCATATCAAGAGGGTCCTGACTTGGAAAGGTTTCATCATATAACCCCCCGAGCTGATCGAATAGTTCTTTCTCAAGCTGTTCATATAAATCAAACACATCTTGATAGTGCAAATAAAAGGTTCCCCTGCCTAAATCCGCTTTCCTTGATAGCTCTGATACCGTAATCTGCTGCACTTCCTTTTCCTTTAACAGCTCAAGGAAGCTTTCCCGAATGGCTCTTTTTGTTTTGATTGTTCGTCTGTCCTTCATGAAATCCCCTCCGTTTTTGAACAATCAGGCCCTAACTGTCTAATTATGAACAGGTTATCATGCATTGCCGATGTTCGATCTCTTTACTTCTTATTATAATCAACACATGTTCAATAATATATATCTGTTCAAAAAAGGAGGCCATCATATGCTTCATTTCAGACTTGCCAGAGAGGATGAACTGCCTCAAGTGGCAGAGTTGTTAGATGATTCGTTTCAGGACTATTCATTTTTTGACTTATTATGTGAAAAGGTCTCAAAGCGCTCTGCTTTCGCTCGTCAGCTGCATTTGGTCAATACAAAGGTGTATTTTCAGCATCAAATCTGTTTTGTCGGGGTTGAGAACGAGAAGGTTGTGTCTGCTGCCCTTTTAAAGCATCCGCATCTTCCTGAACCAGGCGTCATGAATTATGTATTGTCAGGTGGGTTAAAGCTGCTCTTCACTGGCGGTATATCGGCCATTCAGCATGTGTTCCGTGTTTTAAAGGAGGCGAAAAAAGCGTGTTCTTCCTTAAAGAAGCCTTACTGGTATTTAGAAGCACTTGTCGTGGCAAAAGACCAACAAGGAAAAAAACTCGGAAGCCGCATGTTAAAGCAATGCCTTTTTCCCTTTATCGCCCGGCAAGGCGGCGGACTGTTCACACTGATTACACACAACGAGGCCAATCGTCATTTCTACCGGAAAAATGGCTGGATGGAGTTTGATGAAAGGGTATTGCGCGGAAAGGAAATGTCCTTGGAAAGCTGGAGCTATAAAACCGTGATTAAATAAGGTATCCTCTTTAGGTGATGATATAATAGAGTCAGTTCAATCAATGATCATACTTGGAGGAGAGACTGATGATACGACGACTTGATCATATCGTGTTGACTGTACAACATATGGAGGACACCATTCGCTTTTATACAAACGTATTAGGGATGAAGGAAGAAACTTTTGGTGAAGGCCGTAAAGCGCTTCGTTTTGGTTTACAGAAGATCAACCTTCATGAAGCTGGTCATGAATTTGAGCCAAAAGCGGCTCATCCTCTTCCTGGATCTCATGATTTGTGCTTTATCACCGATTTAGACATGGACAGTTTGCTGCTGCACCTTCGGAAGCAAGTGGTCCCGATTGAAGAGGGGCCGGTCAGACGCACCGGTACATTAGGTCCCATTGAATCTGTTTATATCCGTGATCCTGATCTGAATTTAATTGAAATCTCTCGATATATAGAGGAGGGTGATCCGTCATGACTCGTATATTTTTGAGACCGATTGAAGAGCAAGATTATCCTGGTATTCAAAGAGGGTGCCAGCATGCAGAAACACTTCATATGACTGGCACACCAAAAACGTTCACACTAGAAGAAATTCGATCCGCCTATACCCGTTTTTTGCAGGATGACAGCAGACGAGATTTCGCCATTTGTCTGCTGGATACGAAAGAGATGATTGGAGATGCGGCGATTGTGGACATTGATCCAATCAATCATACGGCAAGCTTCCGCATTGCGCTTCACGGGCCGGAGCATTTTCAAAAGGGCTATGGCACTGAAGCTGTTCGGATGGTTCAAGCATTTGCCTTTGACACATTAGAACTCAACCGTCTTGAGCTTGAAGTCTTTTCCCACAATCCAAGGGCCTTTCGAAGCTACGAGAAAGCCGGATTTCAATATGAAGGAAAAAGACGCCAAGCGCTCTATTTCAACGGTACATACTCAGATGTCATCATCATGGGCATCCTTCGTGAAGAATATAAAAACATGATGAATACAGATGCTCCTGCTTAAGAAGGGTCATCTTTTTTAAAAAATTGAATCCCAGTGACGATGATTAAACAAATGATGGAAGAGAGAACGATAGAGACGCTTGATAGACTGAGCGCCATGCCTTCCCATCTACCAATAAAGAGACTGACAATCAATAAAACCAAACCAAATAAAATCAAGCATATAGGGACAATGAACCCCGCATGACGCTGCCGGCTTCTTTTCCCTGCCCACCATGAGAGACACAAAATAACGATTGTAAAAATAGCTGTTTGCAGCCAGAACATGTGATATCAACTCCCATTCTCTTTTTTGAACCTTTAACAACGGAGGTACTTCAAATGAACATTAGACCCATCGAGCAAAAAGACAATCCGTATATCGCAGCGATTATCCGCCAGTCACTAGAATCAGCGAATCTAGCAATTGAAGGAACAGCCTACACTGACCCCCAACTTGACCAGCTTTTCGAATACTATCAATCATTGACTCATGCAGCCTATTGGATTGCTGAAGAGCATGGTGAGATTGTGGGTGGTGTAGGGATTGCTCCATTCACAAATGGAGTATGTGAATTACAAAAGCTTTATTTAAGTCCAAAAGCACAAGGAAAAGGTGTGGGCAAAAAACTGATGGATACGGCGCTGGAATATGCCTCTACATACTACGAAGCGTGTTATTTAGAAACCCGCCGGGAATTAACAGCGGCTATAGGCCTTTATCAGCGATACGGCTTTTCTCTTCTTTCAAAACCGCTTGAAGGCTCTGAGCATTCTGCAATGGATGCTTGGTATCTCAAGACCTTCTCATCATGAACCATAAAACAATCGATAGGTTTTGATCCTCTGAAAGCCTAACTTCTCTGCTAGTTTGATTGAAGCAAGGTGATGGACATCGCAATCCCAATGCGGTGTCCTCTTTTTTTCAAGACAGATGCTGATCATATGCTGAGCTGCCAGCAGCGCCAAACCTTTTCCTCGATAAGTCTCATCTGTCCAAATATCTATCTCTGCACGATCTTCACTTGAAAAAATAGAGACACACTCACTCACCACGTTCTCTCCATCTAAAATGGCAATCCCGATTCCCTTTGATAGAAAGCGAGCTGTTTCTCCCCAATAGGCTTCGTAATAGCTAGGAGGAAAAGCCCTGCTTGCAGTCATCACCTGCTCATTTGTCCGCTCTACTCTATAGCCTGGATGAGACGCTGTGACATGAGAATGTGTCTGTGAATAAACGTACGCATGTCTTTCCATCTCATTCAAATGTGACCCAAGACATTTTTTCATCATCGCATCTGTTGATGGATTTGCTGAAAATATGGTGAACCGGGCATTTTGTCTTTTCTGCCTTTCGTACACATCCACAATAAAGACTGAACAGCGTAACAGCTCCGCTTCACTCCTTCCTGCCACATAATAAATGCCGCATGGAGCTTCGAGAAAATATACAAGCGGATGTGCTTCATTATCTACATAAAGATGTCCTTGTATCATGCCATCCATGACCGCATCTACAAACACTGGATATGCCGGATCGATCTGCTTAATTCCTTCTTTCATTGCTGGTGTCTTTTGCCGTTCCAAGAGATGCACGATTTTCCCTCCTTTCCTTCCATTATAAAGAAAAAGCTGCTGACATACAGGACTCTTTTCAGCAAAAGGAATTCTTCTGCATCAATAGCGCAATTTAAAAAAGAGACCTTATTTAATAGGTCTCTTACTTCTGCATGACATTATTCTGCCGCTGCCTCTTCTGTCACTTTTCCCTTCCAAATCAGGGTTAAGCCTAATCCAAGAAATAAGACAACACCTGCGAATAGAAATGGGAAGTGAATATTTTGGTCAAATAAAATGCCGCCAAGTGCCGGCCCGAAAATCGTACCTAGGCTTGTGTAGGTGGAGTTCATTCCTGCGACAAATCCTTGCTGGTTGCCAGCGATTTTCGATAAGAAGGTCGTTAATGCTGGACGCAATAAATCAAACGCAAGGAAAATAACACATGTGACAATCAAGACAACCAAAAAGCCTGACACAACGGTTGAAACGAAAGCAAGGACAGCCCCGATAATCAGACATAGCTGAATGACTCTTTTTTCTCCTAGGGTATTTACCAGTTTACCAAACACAAGTACTTGGATGATGACTGCCACAATCGAGCTGACGGTAATGATCACGGCAATATCTTTTGGACCAAATCCAAACTTATGATTTGTGAACAAGCTAAAGACTGTTTCATATGCAGATAGTCCAAATGCGAGGACAAATACAATGATAAAGGCAATGAGGTAGCTTGGATGAATCGATTTTTTCAAATCTTTAAAGAAAGTCGATTCTTTCACTTCATTCATTTGCTTCTCTCGCTCTTCTTTTGTTAAAGGCTCCTTCAGCATAAACATAGACGAAATGACAGCAATAAACGCAATCCCTGCTGCAAAGAAGAATGGCAGGCGTACGCCGTATTCTGCAATAAACCCGCCAATTCCCGGGCCAATGATAAAACCAGTACTAATGGCCGCAGAAACATAGCCCATCGCCTTTGATCTTTCTTGAACGGTCGTAATATCTGCGACATACGCAGTGACAGCAGGCATGATAAATGCCGCACTAATTCCGCCTAGAAGCCTTGCAACATACAGAACGTACACGTGTGTTCCAAGACCAAAAACGAGTTCTGATAACGCGAATAGGAACAGCCCAGACACAATCATAATCTTTCTTCCGTAGCGGTCTACCCATCTCCCTGCAATCGGTGATGCGATGAGCTGAGCAACGGCAAATGCCGCCACAAGATATCCCATCGTACTCCCTGTTAGATGCATCACATTCATGAATAGCGGCATGACAGGAATAATGAGACCAATGCCTAAAAACGCAATAAATATATTACTTAATAGAATAACGAGTACAGCTTTTTGCTCACGAATCGGTTTTTGCATGATGTTTGTTTCCCCTTTACTGACTCACTTGTTACTCATGATGGTTGATTCCGTGAATAAACAATGAGATCGCCTCTTTTTGTAACTCTTTCTTCTGCTCAATGGTGTCATTTTTATATAACACGTCTAATCCATAAAAAACGGAAAGTAATATTTTCACTTTTGACTCCACATGTTGGATCGACCAGCTGCCATCTTTGTTTCCTTCAAGTAAGATATCTCTCATCACATCATCAAAATCGACATCAATCTTGTTCAGCCGTTCCATGACTTCATCTGATGTAAAGGCGCTGGCACAAAATTCCTCACTCGCTCTCATTAATGGGTAGTTAATCCCTATTTGACTGAGCAGCTCTGCAAATCCCGCAAGCTTATCAATAGCTCGGTTCAGTGTTTTCTTTTCCTCATGCCACGTTTCCATCATCAAACGATGATCCTCTTCCATAATATGAAGAAACAAAAACTCTTTTCCTTTGAAATGGTGATAGAGATTACCTTTACTCACCTCAGCAGCCTCTAAAATATCGCGCACGGATGTTTCTGAATAACCTTTTTTCGCAAATAAATCACGAGAAGCGGTGACGATTTTTTGCTTCGTCTTCTCACTCTTTCCAGCCCCGCTTTGGGTACTTGTCATGTGTCACAATCCCTTTCTACCCTACATTTCTTAATGTGAACAAAATAAAACCGACCAGTTGGTTTATTTTTTATTATAAATGGATTTTCCTCATAATACAATGAAAATGGCATCGATTCATAAGGCGTAATTCATGTAAAAACAAACAAAACAGTCATCTGCGTTATCACTAAAAAGGACTTATACGCATTTTTCTTCTGCGACCTTTTCATGGCTGCCTTGACCTACTACGTGTTCATCATTCATTTAATTTTCCTTTATATTTAACTTCACTTAAATATAAAAATTGCCTATAATAGAATAGAGGTGATGTCATTGGATGAGGAAATTATTCATTACAGTAAAAAAATCATTGAATACTCGAATGCTCTAGGCTCAATTTATGTAGAAGAGTATCAGCGATTTTTAAAACATGAGTATGCAGATTTATCAGCCAAACAAGAGCTGACGCTTGAGTTGCTGCGTACGAAAACGAGAACAATCAATGAATTAGCTGATTACTTTTCGATTTCTGCCAGCGCAGCTAGCCAGCTTGTATCAAGGCTTGAGCAGCTCGGCTATGTCACACGAGAAATTAATCCGCATAACCGAAGAGAAATCATTGTTGATTGTGCTCAAAAGGGCCATGACTATCACAAGAATACAGAAGACATTCAATTGCATCTAATTCAAAAATATTATGCAAAGCTTCCAAAAGAAGATTTAAAAACATTACTATCTCTATACGAAAAAATCTATCAGATTGCGAAAGAAGCGCCTTAATACGGTGTTTCTCTCCCCGACATTTAAGTTAACTAAACTATTAAGGGGCTGAAAATATGACAAGGATTCATTTACAAGATGGCCGGCACATCGGTTTGATTCAATACGGTGATCTTTCGGGGTTTCCAATTTTCTTTTTTCATGGAACACCTGGATCAAGAGTGATGTTTTTAGATGATGATCCAATCTCTCAAAAGCTCGGCATTCGTCTCATCTGTTTAGATCGACCTGGATTTGGTTTATCCACCCCACTACCTGACCGCACAATTTTAGACTGGGCAATAGACGTGCAGGAAGTGGCAGATAATCTTGGCATTCAACATTTTTCAGTGATGGGTGTATCTGGAGGCGGTGCATTCGCAGCTGGTTGTGCCTATCAATTGCCGGATCGCGTCCTTTCAGCCGCTCTGATCTCAAGTACAACCCCTTTTCAGGGCGGAAAACCGCCGAAAAGCATGCTGAAAGAAAATAAATTAGCCTTTTTCCTTAGTGAGAAGTTTCCTTGGCTATTGAAAGCAAGCTATCGTTCCCAGAAAAAAATGATTGAGAACAAACCAGAGAAATTTAAGAAGCTGGCCAAAAACGGGAACAAGCATTTACATCCATGGGATCGGCAATTCCTTCAAACCGATGAGCAGTTAGAAATGATGATGACACATTTACACGAAGCGACTCGTCAATCGGTGGATGAATGTATTCATGAACCCGTTTTACTTTCGAAACCATGGGCCTTCGATATGAAAGATATTCAAATCCCTGTTGATGTCTGGCATGGAAAAGAAGATACGATGGCTCCATTTGTAGAAATAGAAAAAATAGCTCGGGCGATTCCAAACGTCAAAACCCATTATATAGATCAAGCAGGGCACTTTCTTACTGATGTAGACGATATTTGGCGAAATATATTACGCTCTTTAAAGGAGCGGGCTGAACATCAGAAACTTGCATGAAAAAAGACCCGATATGACTCGGGTCTTTTTCTTTATTAATATTGTTCATAATACCTCTGCACTTTATCTGGATCCTTTGTCTTCGTCAGTGCAAGCATGAGCAGAATACGTGCTTTTTGCGGGTTTAATGAATCAGACGACACAAAGTGATGTTCATCATCCGTTTTTTCGTGGGTGACAATTCCATTACCTGTACGGCTTGATCGCACGAGAACCACATCTTTTTTCACTGCATCTGTTGCTCCTTTGATGGCTTCTGTTGACATCGTTCCATTTCCTGCTGCGGCTACAACAATCCCTTTTGCTCCTGCTTTTACTGCAGCATCATACATATATTTTTGATCATTTTGATAGCCGTATAAAATATCGACTTGTGGCAATTCTTTTATCTTCGATACATCAAAATCGCTTTCAGTCGTATGTTTTCTTGTCGGTTCGTTATAAAAGGACACCACTTCACCAGTAACTTCTCCGATGTATCCTTGCTCAAGTGACTTGAAGGAATCGGTTGTGGTCGTGTTTGTTTTCGTAATAAATCGAGCTGAAGCAATTCGATCATTTAATGTGACCATGACCCCTTTGCCCTTTGCTTCTTTGGTCGATGCAATTTTCACCGCATGATACAAGTTAAGCGGGCCATCTGCACTGATAGCCGACGCTGGTCTCATTGAGCCAACGACCACAACAGGCTTATCACTTTTGACCACCAGATTTAGAAAGTAAGCTGTTTCTTCAAGTGTATCTGTTCCATGCGTGATGACAATGCCATCCACTTGATCATCTTTTAATAGCTCATTGACTCGTTTGGCTAATTTTAAAAGAAGAGCGTCATCCACATTTTCACTTCCAACATTCGCAACCTGCTCACCAGTGACATTTGCAATATCCTTCAGCTGTGGAACTGAAGCAATGACTTTATCGATGCCAAGTGCACCAGATTTATAGCCCGTCGTATCTGTATCACTGTCTGAACTGCCAGCAATCGTCCCGCCTGTGGCTAATACCTTAATATTTGATAAGGACTTATTCCCTGTTTCAACTGCATTGTTTTTCTCTTTTGTTTCACTGGATACGTTTTCTTTTTCGCTTTGAGTATTCTCTTGAGTGCCTGTGTTCGCACAAGCTGCTGTCACTAGTAATAAAACAGAAAGAAGGACAGCACCTAACCATTTTGTCATGTTCATTGGATCATCTCTTTTCCTCATTTGATGGATTTCATGGCTAAATCTCTTTCTATAGGCTTTACTTTATACCATACCTTCATTCATCGGCATGAGGCTAAAGATATAGAACCAAATAAAGGTAAAAAGGGCATTATATTAAGAGTTTATTCAATTCTTAATACCTAAATTTGCTGTAATTAAATTGAGTATTAAAGGTGGCGTATTTTAAAAAATAACCGATGCTTGATAATGAATTTATGATAAAATATAGTAAATTTTACAAAAAAGGAGTATACATTTTGCATTCGCTTCCACCCTTTTACAAAATCCTAATCACACTATTCATCAGCTCTACTTTACTCGGCTTGTTTGTCTGCTTATTTCCACCTATTCAAGCTGAGCCTGCGTTTCTGATATTTTACATTCCTATCTTTTTTGTTTATTATTTCGTCTTTGCAGTTATTGTTTTCTTTACAGCCAAAGGCTTTTCATCCTCTTTATTTAGCTGCTTATTTACTGATTGCATTGGTTGTCATGCTCTTTTTCGTTGATGGTATTGGGAGCCCGGCGTCTTTACCCATCATCATCATGAGCAGTCTTATCTACTGGACCTGTGATTCTTTGTTTTATCAAAGAATGTATGAAAAAAACACATAATACGCAGGACGTACAAGCTCCTGTTCTATATAGAGACGAAGGGTATATATCTTGTTACATACCTCCTATGCTTGACCACACAGTCAATCATGCCATAAAAAAATCACTGAGGATATCTACCTCAGTGATGGGAATCGTTATTTCTTCATTGAACCTGCGTGTGAAAAGATTAGATCTTTCAATTCAAATTCGAATGTCTTTCCGTCCACAATACCGACTGTTTTTTCACTGTCATAAAGCTCAAGCATACAAGCAGCCATTTCTTTTGATGTATGATATTTCTTGAAATTGCCTTCATATTCAAATTCGTCTACATCCAATGAACGCTTTGCAAATTCTGATTCTGTCGCGGATGGCGCTAATACTTTTGCCTGTAATTTGGCACCTTTTTCTTTCAATTCTAGGGCCAGTCCTTCTGTAAAGGCGCTCACGTAAAACTTCGTTGCTGAATAGGTGACGGCATTGCCAACGACTGTATAGCCTGCTCGTGAAGAAATGTTAATGAGCTGAGCTCCCTCTACTTGCTCATAATCACGAACAAATAAGGTGGATAGAATCGTTAATGCTTCGATATTCAGATGAAGCATATCCCCAATTTTACTTAAATCTTGTTCTCCTATAGAGCCAAAGTGACCAAACCCTGCATTATTAATGAACGTATCCAGCTCATAATCTGACAATGATTCATAAAATGAATACACTTGCTCTATGTTTGTTAAATCAACTGATTGTATGACTACTTTGATGTCGGGAGATTGATCATGAATCTTTTTCTTCAATTCCTGGAGTTTATTGAGCCGGCGTGCAGCTAATATAAGATTTTCCCCTCGTGCTGCAAAGGCGAGAGCCGCCTCATATCCAATACCTGAGCTTGCTCCTGTAATGACTGTATAGCCCATTTTACATCCCCCTATTCGCGTCTTCTAACTGGTTAAATTATAACGACAGCATTTTACTCAAGTCAATTTTGAAGAGAGTCAAAGGGCATCATGTCAACTTAGATACAGCTCCTCAGTTACTTCCTTTTGAATCATTTTGGAGGATGTCATGCTGAGATTTTTTTGTTAATTTTTGAAAAACCAATTGATAGGAATGTTCGATTAACTCCTCTACAAATGAGGATGGAATGTCTGCATCAAGGTAAATGGAATTCCAATGAGTCTTATTCATATAGTAGCCAGGGATAATTCCTTCATGCATCTCTCTTAGTTCTTCAGCACGAAGAGGATCACATTTTAAAGTGATGACAGGCTTTCGATTCGCATCTCCCCCCATCATAGCAAACATCTTTCCGCCAATATGATAACGATCTGCCTGCCACTCAGGTTGATAATCATGGGTTGTTCCTTTTAAAGAAAGACAAAATGTCTGCAGCTGTTCTTTTTTCATTTCATTAGCTCCTTTTTTAGAAATCATCTATTTTTTCTATTATATCGACAATGAGGAAAGATATCTGACGCTTTTTTCAGAAACAATAAGAAAAGCACAGGCCCATTGTCTCCTGTGCTTTTGAATCACTCTGCTTTTTTTATTCAAACGCCTTCTTTAGCTGATCCCCCATCAAATGCCAAGCTTCTTCAGCTATGGCTAAATCTCCGGCGTGCGTGAAGCCGTGTGGAACTCCTTTAAATTGTTTATACGTGACGTCTATCCCAGCTTCTTTTAACTTGGCAGCATATTGCTCAGCTTCTTCAGCCAGCGAATCCTTCTCTGCTGTGATGACGAGAGCTGGAGGCATTTGTGCCAAGGATGAACGATCTGCAAAAACCGGAGAAACGAGCGGATTGTGCGGATCTTGGCCTTGCAGATAGAAGGAATTAAAGAGTCTCGCCAATTCAACTGGAATCGCTTCTTCAAACGCTGGCTTTTGTGCTGGATCAGTGGCTAGATCAAGCGGTGGATAATCGAGCACCTGATAAACAATTGGGAGTGTATTTCCTTTTTGAATATTCAATAGACAAGCAGCCGTTGCCAAATTTCCTCCTGCACTATGTCCGCCAATGGCTAATGCAGTCCGATCGATTTGAAGTTCATCAGGGTGGTCATACAGCCACTTCAGTACATCGTAGCATTCATGAAGAGCCGCTGGGAAAGGGTGCTCAGGAGCAAGCTGATACTCGACATTGACCACGATACATTGCGCCCGGTCTGCAATGACTGGACACCATGGATTATCCATTTCAGCACTGCCCATGATAAATCCGCCACCATGTAAATTCACAAAAACAGGAAGCGGCTGCTTTGATGTGTTCACTGGCTTAAACACCCACACCTTTGTTTCGCCAGCACTTGTTGGAATGTCATATTCCATTTTGTTCACATCAGGAGGATTTACTGGCTTTAGTTCCGATTGACTCGCTAATGAACCTTCAGATGGCTGGCGTAATGAAGCAGCGATTTTGATTTGTTCTTCTAAGTTCATGATCTCAGACTCCTATCTTATTCATTTCTTCTTAACTCATTCGTTCCTTTTTCCTCTTTTCCTTCTACTGAATCAGCAGCACCTTACTGGAATAATCAAAATAAAAAAGAGAAGACATTGAAGAAGGTATACGTTCATTAGCTAAACTAATCAATAAAGCTAAGTAACACACTGAATTTAACACACGATACTAAGAGAATGAAAAAAAGAAGATAATCTAAAATACGATCAATCTGTAACTGCAAACCAAGTTTCTTTGAGCAATTCACAGAAAGATTGAATGGTTGGTCCTTCTGAACGACTTTTTAAATATACGACAGATGTTTCAATTGGTTTTTCACAGTAATGCAAAGGGATAAGAATACCCTCTGCTAATTCCTCTTTAATCATATTTTCACCAAGCAAGGCGATTCCTGTTTTATTTAAAACTGCCCGCCTAATCGTTTCATCACTTCCCCCGCATTCAATGATAGAAGATGGACGGGTGTTAATTTCAGAAAAACACTGCTCTGTAATTGAGCTAAAACCGCAATGTTCATGATAAGCGAGAAACGGAAAGGATTCTATAACCTCTTCTTTAGAGCGATTTTTGGTAAGATCGGCGGAGACAACCAACACCGCCTTTTCCCTTTCTAAAACAAACTTTTCTAATTCTGAGGAATCAACTTCCCCTGCAACAATCCCAATATCTGCTTCATTATTTAAAATTTTATCGACAGCTATAAGGCTGTTTGCTGGCATGAGGCGCAGCTTAACTTGTTTATGCAATTTTGTATAAGAACTAAGCAGTAGGGAAAGGTGATTCGTACAATAATATTCTGAAGCTGTAATAGTTAGACTTCCGGAAGGACCATTTAACTCTTCCATGTCTCTTTCCATATATTCCATTAATTCAAATAATCTATCTGTATGCTGCTTTAATTTTTTTCCAGCAGGCGTCAAAAACGTTTTTTTTCCAATACGGGTGAATAGAGAATGGTTTAGTTCCCTTTCTAATACTTGAATTTGCAAAGTAATAGTGGGTTGAGTATATTTTAAGATCTTTGCAGCTTTGGTCATATTCAATTCATTGGCTACTACTTGAAAAGTTTTTAGATTTCTGAGTTCCATTTAACCTTCATCTCACTATCTATGTTTTTTATAGCCTACAAAAGCTCCTAACCAAAAGTATATAAAATAATCATCTTTCACATAGGATATAAGGTTAACCATATAACCCCATAGACAAGATGCTCTGAAGAGAATAGCAATCAAATCATTATATCAAAAATTTTAACGGGAGAATCTAAAAGTTAGATACGAATCATTCATTTTTTATTGGTAACTATTGAATCGCCTGATTTAAAATACCAATAAAAAACCAAATCATCTCCTTACTCTTAAGGTGATGATTTATCGCTAAAGTTTTCTAATGCATACTATTAAATTAATTAATTTTTAGCTTGTTTCATCCTGTGATAGATTGATAAAGAGCTTAACGAAGTAAGGGAAAGGGAGAATATTATGTATCCATTTAAAATATTAAATCATGAAGATATCAAAGCTATTCTTGATATGAAAAATGTAATCGATATCGTAGAAAAAGCTTACGTCTTAAAAGAAAATAAAGAAGCTTATTTATTCCCAATGGTGTTTCACGAGTTCGAACCTGGTAAAGCGGACATGGATATTAAATCAGGAGAATTGTCAGGAGCAGGCATTTTCGGTTTAAAGCTTGTTTCCTGGTTCGGGGACAACCCTTCTAAAAACCTTCCTGCTGTTGTTGGAACTGTCTTAGTTCTTGACAGCCGTACAGGCCTTCCAATCGGTATCTTGAGCGGTGAGTATATGACCATGATGCGCACCGGAGCAGCTGGTGGAATTGGAGCTAAATATTTAGCAAGAAAAGATTCAGAAGAATTGCTTATGGTAGGATCAGGTCATGTTGCGGCTTATCAAATCTTAGCTGTTTTAATGACAATGAACTATATCAAAAGAGTTCGAGTGTATAATGCTCATTCATTTGACCGAGCTGGTCAGTTTTGCGCAGACATCAAAGGCAAGTTAAAAGAGCTGTTAGCTCAAACTAAAGAACAAAACCCGGAAGTTTATGAAGAAATGCTTCAAAAGATAGAGATTGAGTATACGCCGGTTAATGATATTGAAACAGCTACGAGAAGTGCAGATATTATTATTACAGCTACTCCATCACGCCAACCAATTATTCTAAAAGAATGGGTAATGCCAGGTACTCATTTTTTATGTGTGGGTGCAGACATGGCAGGAAAACAGGAAATTGATGAAAATATTTTAACTGATGCTCGCATATTCGTTGATGACCATGAACAGTCTGTTACGGTAGGAGAATTTGAAACTGCATTTAAAAAAGGCATCATCGCAAAAGATAGCATCATTTCGGAAATTGGAGGAGTGATTACAAATCAAGCACCAGGACGCATTTCTCCAGAAGATATCACAGTTTTTGACAGTACAGGCATCTCTCTTCAAGATCTATTGACAGCGAGCTATGTTCTAGAACAGGCAGAAGAAAAACAAATCGGGATGTCGACAAAGCTGTAACTGATCGATAGCCGTTTAAATAAGCAGATTTTAGAAAGTATTCTTTATCAAAAGACTACGTATCAAAAAATAAATAATACTTACAGAGGAGTTAATAGGATGAATATTAAAACATTTGCTGTAGAACATTGGATGAATTTATACGAGCAAGAGGCCGTTTATAATATCGCGGAAACATGTGTTGAATCTTTCACTGTAAATGAGTTGATTGGAATCGACGGCACAAATCCGGCAGATTTTTTCAATGAAGTCGGAAAGAAAAAATTAACATACGGACATATTGAAGGATCTCCAGAGTTTAAAAGCTTAGTATCTGGCCTGTATGAGACAGTTGAAGCTGATAATGTACTTGTCATGAATGGAGCTATTGGTGCAAACTTCTTAGTGCTCTATTCCCTTATTGAGCCAGGAGATCATGTAATTGCTGTACACCCAACATACCAGCAGTTATATGATGTGCCTGCTTCATTTGGCGCGAATGTAGATCTGCTGCCATTGAGACCAGAAAATAACTTCCTGCCGGATCTAAACGAATTAAAGTCTCTGATTAACGAAAAAACAAAATTGATTATTATCAACAATCCGAATAATCCTTCAGGTGCTATTATTGAGCGAGAAATGCTTGAAGAGATTGTAGAAATTGCACGCTCATGTGATGCTTACTTGCTGTGCGACGAAGTATACAGAAACCTATTACAGGAAGATAACCTTGTTGTGCCATCTGTTGCTGATTTATATGAAAAAGGTATTAGTACATCAAGTATGTCAAAAGTATTTTCATTAGCCGGCTTGCGCCTTGGCTGGATTGCAGGTCCAAGTGATGTGATCGCTGAATGCATAAAACACCGTGATTACACAACAATCAGCTGTGGTGTGCTTAACGATATGTTAGCCGTTCATGCTCTTAAAAACTACGACAAAGTCCTAGGGAGAAGCCGCAAAATTATCAAAGATAACCTGGCTATTTTAGATGAGTGGGTTCAAAACGAACCTTCAATCTCCTACGTAAAGCCACTTGCAGGCACAACATCTATGCTGAAATACGATTACCCTGTTTCATCAGAAGAATTTTGCGTTGACCTATTTAAAACGAATGGCACATTCTTAACGCCAGGTTCTTGCTTTGATATGGAAGGATATGTTCGTATCGGTTACGCATGTTCAACAGATGTATTAAAAGCAGGTCTTGAGAAATTCTCTGAATATTTGCGTACCCTTAAAGTAAATAGCTGATTAACAACCATTAAGATAGATATTTGGAATATCTGATCGTACAAAAAACCGAACTGCCAATAATGGTTAGTTCGGTTTTTTATAAAAGTGAATAAGGGATATTTAAAACCCTTAAAAAAACATTGAAATAACTTATCAGATTATCTCACATCATTAATTTCAATAGTTACCATTATGTACGACTCTTTTTTTTTCATTTATTTTCATATTTAATGATATCATTATTTGATGAAAGACTAATTTATTGAAAAAAAGCACTGCGGCGCTATGTCCTCAGTGCTTTTCATTTCTCTTATGATACTTGCTGTTCTACCTTCACTCGTTTAATGAAGAAAGCAATAATCAATCCAATGACGGTCATGATCACGGCAAAGATAAATGCATGCTGGACACCATTTGTAAAGGCAAGCAGCTGATTCACCGGATTTGCGGGGTCAGATACATTTTCCATAAAGCTGCGAGTTCCTGATGAAAGGATCGAGATACCGATCGCTGTACCAATAGCTCCTGACACTTGCTGCAAAGTATTCATAATCGCTGTACCATGCGGATATAGCTCTGGCGGAAGCTGATTTAATCCATTGGTTTGAGCAGGCATCATGATCATCGCGATTCCGATCATTAAGGTAATATGAAGAGTTACAATGAATCCAATCGACGTATTCACACTTAGATTCGTAAAGCCAAACATCGTCGCTGCGACAATGACAAGACCTGGAATGACAAGCCATTTTGGACCAAACTTATCAAATAGACCACCCATGATTGGAGATAGCAGTCCGTTGATAATTCCACCTGGCAACAGCATTAAACCTGCTGTAAATGTAGAAAGCGCCAAGGACGTTTGCAGATACAATGGCAAAATCATCATAGCAGACAGCATCACCATCATACACACTAAAATCAGAAGTAACCCAATGACAAACATCGGATATTTAAACGGGCTTAAGTTCAGCATTGGTTCTTTCATATTCAACTGTCTTAAAGAGAACACGAGAATCCCTATGACACCAACTACAATTGCAACGATGACATGCATACTGCTCCAGCCACCGCCTTCACCGGCACTGCTAAAGCCATATACTATTCCACCGAAACCAATGGTTGAAAGCACAATCGATAAGATGTCGATTTTCGGTCTTGTTGGTTCTGTAATATTTTGCATAAAGATAAAACCAAAGACAAGTGCAGCCATTAATAAAGGAAGTGAAATCCAGAAAATCCAATGCCAAGTCAACGATTTCAAAATAAGGCCAGAGACTGTCGGGCCGACAGCTGGTGCAAACATAATCACAAGACCAATAATCCCCATTGATCGGCCTCGTTTATGAGGCGGGATGATGACCAAAATCGTATTAAACATCAATGGCAGAAGCAATGCTGTACCGACTGCCTGCACGACACGTGCTACCATTAAAATACTAAAGACCGGGGCTACCGCCGCAATAAATGTTCCGATGATCGAAAAGACGAGCGACGTAATGAAAAGCTGTCTTGTTGTAAACCATTGAAGGATGAGTCCTGAAATCGGTACGAGAATACCAAGTGTTAATAAATATCCTGTTGTCAGCCACTGAGCAGTCGTCGCTTCAATTCCAAAGTCTAACGTTAAACTTCTCAGCGCCATGTTTAATGCCGTTTCACTGAACAGGCCAATAAATCCAGCTGTGATAAAAGAAATAATAATGGGCAGCGTTCGAATTTCAGAAGCTGCTGCTTTCTTTTTGTTCATATTAAGTTGGCTCCTTTTCTTTTTCAATTTAGATGAACCTTAGGAAGTCAGGGTGGTCAGAAATGAGCCACTTTAATGTCTATTGAAAGACGGATAAAATCTGTTTTTCTGCTGCAAATTGAGCAATTTGGTCGATCGAATAGCCAGATTCATGTATATAAAACATGAGCTCAGGCGTCATTGGAGAGGACATACATAACGTTGTCAGTTCTATATCCTGTATATTCGCTTCTCCCTTTTCTCTCGCTTCTTCAAGCAATTCACGAATGATTTGTCTGAGTGATTGACTGTAATGACTATCATACACTTTACTTGTCTGCTCTAAATTTCCAGAGATTGTGAGCATCCGAATCCAGTCTAAATGGTGACCGACGATCAGATGAATTTCTTCGAGAACATAGCGCAAACGTTCACGAACCGGCTGATCACTTATTTTGCTCAAGTAAAGATGCAAAGCTGGGATCAGCTGTTCAAATCTCTCCCCAAGGATAGAAAGGCACAAATCACTTTTATTGGCGTAGCGGCGGTATAGAGTGCCCTGTCCAACACCAGCTGTTTTCGCAATTTTATGCATGCTGACATTTTCTACACCAAATTCTTGAAACAAGGAGAATGCGATCTCTTCAATTTCCTCACCAATATCCTTTTCCACCATACACACCTTCTTTACCTTCATCCACATGACACTCATCTCTATGTGTTAAATCAAAACACTTTAGGTTTTTCTTAGGACAATTGTCCCGATATTATCTTACGGACAACTGTCCGCATTGTCAATCATTATTTTTTACTTATGATCCTTCTTTCAATTCTATTAAATGATGCACACTGTTTATCATTATTTAGACCGATTTTCCCTTTTGAAAGAATCATGTATGATCAATAAAGAAAGCGCTTCCACAAAAGGAGAGGAGAATGCGAATATGTACCGTATGAAACGAATGTTGTTGCTGGTTGTCACTGGATTAGTCTTGAGTTTGTCCACATTTACTGCGGGTGCCTCGGCACAAACGGGTGGATCGTTTTATGAACCTTTTAATAACTATAATACGGGGTTATGGCAAAAAGCCGATGGATACTCGAATGGAAACATGTTTAACTGTACGTGGCGTGCAAATAATGTGTCGATGACCTCAGCAGGTGAAATGCGTTTATCGCTCACAAGTCCCTCCTATAACAAGTTTGATTGCGGAGAAAACCGCTCCGTTCAAACGTACGGCTATGGGCTATACGAAGTCAACATGAAGCCAGCTAAAAATGTGGGGATCGTCTCTTCTTTCTTCACTTATACGGGACCGACTGATGGCACGCCTTGGGATGAGATTGACATTGAATTTCTAGGAAAAGATACGACAAAGGTACAGTTTAATTACTATACCAATGGTGTAGGAAATCATGAAAAGATCGTCAACCTTGGTTTCGATGCAGCAAACTCTTATCACACGTATGCATTTGACTGGCAGCCAAACTCCATCAAATGGTATGTCGATGGACAATTAAAGCATACCGCCACCACACAAATTCCTCAAACACCAGGGAAAATTATGATGAACCTGTGGAATGGTGCAGGTGTCGATGAATGGCTCGGCTCCTACAACGGTGTTACCCCGCTCCACGCACATTATAACTGGGTGCGTTACACAAAAAGATAACTCTATCAAAAAAACCTGTGACTTGTCACAGGTTTTTCTTCGTTTAATGAGAATGAGTTTTCAGCTGATGAGCGAGTTTTTTCTCATGATTGTGGATAATATCTTCATAACTTTCTATTTTGAAATCCAATCGTTTAATGGTCTCTTCAATTTCCTTTTGTTTTTGGACGAGTCTTTCTCGTTCATTGATCAAAATGTTTTTTCGCGAAGATAACGTATGATCATCATCCTCAAAAAATAAGGCTGTATATTCTCTAAGCGCATCAATCGAGAGCCCAGCATTTCTCATACACTTGATAAATTCAATCCATTGAAGATCATCCTCTGTATAATCACGAATTCCTTGATCGTCACGTTTGATTTCCCTAATCAAACCAATATTTTCGTAATATCTAAGTGTCGCAGTGGATAAATCGAGCTGTTTTGCTGCTTGTGCTATTTTCATTATGCCCTCCCTCTTTTTCTTACCTTCCATTCTCCCTTTCCTCATCATCTCCATTTTGAAAAAGAAAGCAAGATGCTTTTGGCTCAATTCTCGATTCAAGAATGTTGAATTCGTTATTACAGAAGGTTTCCTGTTGACTTATAGTTCACTTTAAGAAGTACAGTATAGAAGAAAGAATCGAATCTTATTTTTGAAAGGATGATCAAGAATGTGTCAGACGCACCAATCAAATGTTTTAAGTGTTTCACGCGCAAAAGCGAATTTTGAACGGACGACCATTGAACGAAGAGCGCTTCGTCCACATGATATTTTAATTGATATTCAATTTAGCGGGATCTGTCATTCAGATATCCACAGCGCTTTTGATGAATGGGGCGGCGGCATTTTCCCGATGGTTCCGGGTCATGAGATTGCTGGGGTCGTTGCAGCTGTAGGTGATGATGTGACGAAGTTTCAGATCGGAGACCGTGTAGGTGTTGGCTGCTTTGTGGATTCCTGCGGCATTTGTGAATATTGTCAAAATGGAGACGAGCAGTATTGCACAAAAGGGGTCGTCCAAACGTATAACAGCCGTGACTATGACGGGGAACCGACTTATGGCGGCTACAGTCAAAAAATTGTCGTGACTGAACGATTTGTCGTCAGCATTCCTGATCAACTGCCTCTTGATGCCGCAAGCCCTCTTCTCTGTGCTGGCATTACAACATATTCTCCATTAAAACACTGGAAGGCAGGTCCTGGAAAAAAGGTCGCCATTGTCGGAATGGGCGGACTCGGTCATGTCGCCATTCAATTCGCGAGTGCTCTGGGCGCTGATGTGACGGTATTGAGCCGCTCTTTGAATAAAAAAGAAGAAGCACTATCATTTGGCGCAAAAGACTATTTTGCTACAAGTGATCCTGAAACGTTTCAGACACTAGCCGGTCAGTATGACCTCATTCTCAATACGGTCTCTGCCAATATTAATGTGGATGCCTATCTGTCCTTACTTCGTGTAGATGGAACCTTGGTAAACGTCGGTGCACCGCCTAAGCCGGATCAATTCCACGTCTTTTCATTAATTTCTGGCCGTCGCAGCATTGCTGGTTCACTCGTTGGCGGCATCCAAGAAACACAAGAAATGCTCGATTTCGCAGCTGCTCACAACATCGCACCACAAATTGAAGTGATTAACGCGAATCAAGTTGATGAAGCGTATGAACGTGTGCTGAAAAGTGATGTGCGTTACCGGTTTGTGATTGATATTGCTACGTTGTGATTGATATTTGTTTTAAGAGACTAGCCTGATTGGCTGGTCTTTTGTTATGTTTCAACCTTTTCCTTTTACACAGGTGTATGCAATGGACATTTCACAGCAAAAATCCTCTGAAATTCGCACAAAAAATATTGACATAAAAATAAAAAACATGTTATTATTAAAAATTTGGTTATTACACCTTCATTTGTGATACCCTTATAGTAGATACAATTTATGGAGGTGGATGAAATGTTTCAAATTGGTGATAACATTGTTTATCCAATGCACGGAGCAGGTATAATTGAAGCCATAGAAGAAAAAGAATTTTCTGATGAAAAACAGCAGTATTATGTGATTAAAATGTCAATCAGTCATATGAAAGTAATGATTCCAACACGGAAAATGTCAGGTTCACGTATTAGACCTGTTACAGATATACTGGCTTTAAAGAATGTGATGCACATTTTCCAGCATGGCAAATCAGATCAATTACTGACGTGGAAAGAACGGCATACAATCAACACAAACAAAATAAAAACGGGTAACATCCAAGACGGTGCTGAAGTTGTGCGTGATCTTATGCGTATGAAGAAAGAGAAAGCACTAAATGCTAGTGAAAAGAAAATGCTGGATGATGCCCATGAATTTTTGCTAAGTGAATTAGAAGTCATCAAAGGGATTACAGAAAAACAAATAAAAAGTTTCTGTTAAGAACCTCTTCCACGCTCACCATTTTTGAATACATGTTCTCTACGAACATTTCCACCCTTCATTTTATTTAAAAAAAGAATTTATTTAGGCAAATTCCGCATATTGTAAATCCAATATGCTATACTGTTGATAAACCTTTGAAGCATGAATTTTTTTACGATTACCTTGTAACATCTCCCTACTTGTACGCTGAGTAGGGTTTTTTATTGAAAAAATGCGTGAAAGCATAAAAAAACAGGCTCTCTACAGAGAACCTGTTTTAAAAGGATAAAGATTAAGCAGTTTTTTGAACGTTAGCAGCTTGAGCTCCACGAGAACCTTGCTCTACGTCAAATGTTACTTTTTGACCTTCGTCTAAAGATTTGAATCCGTCACCTTGGATAGCTGAGAAATGTACGAATACATCGTCGCCTTCTTCACGTTCGATAAATCCAAAACCTTTTTCTGCGTTAAACCATTTTACTGTACCTTGTTCCATGTTTGTTGCCTCCTCGTGCGTATACCACACAATGTATTATACTATCCTTGCCCAAAGTATCCTCAAGACGAAAAGTCTTTCTTCATGCTATCCTTTACGCCGAACAAAAATAATTATTCTTATTGTAGCATGAATCGGAAATAATTGCAATTTAGGATTTAAAAGAACAAAATCAACGATCCCACATAATTTTGTTCTTCTCAGACTTTAAGAAAAGTGGGTAATAACGAAAACATTACTGTACTCTTAGAAAATTGATGTCATTTTTATTTCAGCTAAGATTTAACATTTTTATTCTTATCTATTATTAAAGTTACTATAAGACTAGCTATGCTGACTAAAGTTCCTGCGATAGAAACAACAATTGTCAAAAAGCCATCTGGAATAAGAAATCCTATTGGAATTAGCATCAGAAAAGATAGAACAATAAAACATTGGTATACACCAGATATAGTTCTCACAATCAAGTTACTGAAAAAAGACATCACCAACGGAGGAATGAATAAAAATACCAATATTCCAATTGATATTATTAAGATGCGAGGCTGATCAAATGAAATAACATTATCTCCAGGAGAATTTTTGGCAGCCACTAGCAAAACAACTATAGACATCATGAGAGTAAGTAAAACAAGAGAAAGCCTTTTTATCATGTTATAACTCCTTTGGTTGATCTTATGCGACCTAATTTATTTTTAAAATTATCTCATTATTACCTTCATTTAACAATATAAAAGATGAAAGGAAACTCTTAATAAAAGAGCTTATTCAGTTCTTTTATGGACAACAATCGCATCATGATTGTCAGCGATTCTTTAAAGGATATTAATTAAAGCTGCAATATGATTTCATACCTAAGATAATCTGATGTGGAATCGTTCATTCAAAAGAGAAATTAATATTAAAATGACCGGGTATATTTCCACTTAGCATACAATTGCTGTATCTTGTTATCTCTTTATAGTAAAAGAGCACATAAAAAAATACCAAAGGTACACGACCCTTGGTATTTTTTAGAGATGCCCGAGAGGACTTGAACCTCCACGGGGTTATTCACCCCTGACTCCGATTTGCACATATTTTGCACAAGAAAATCTATTTCTTTACATTTTCCGACTCAAGTCTATTTAACCAATTATCGACTAATGAGTTAAATACATCGGGTTGTTCAATCTGAAGATTGTGACCACCCATATCAAGCACCGCAAAAGTGGCTCTTGGATAATCTTCGATGAGCCGCCACGCATCGTGATATCCCACTACATTGTCCTGACGCCCTGTGATAATGAGCGTTGGATACTTAAGTTCAGATGAAATATCGAAGGTAAAACCATAACCATTTTGTTGAATGTTATTGATGAAATCATGATTTGTTTGTTTAGAAGGAAGTAAAATTTCATCCCGAAACCTCTCCCATTCCGTTTTTCCTTGCACAACGGCCATGGAGCAAAATTCACCTGCCTCTTCTGAAGACAATTGTGTTATGAAGCTGCTGTCACTTTTTAAAACAGTCGCCTCTGATACGACTCTTTCATCGAATTCTGGTATAGTCATTGGCGCCACGAGCAGTAATCCACTAACAGTTTCCTGACGTGAACGAACGATACCTCTGGCTATGTACCCTCCATATGAATAACCACAAACAATAAACTGTTCATCAGGGATAATCTCGTCCAAAAGACGCAATACCGCTTCTAGCATATCATCAGAGTTCTGAATAGACGGATGTGGCTTTGAACGTCCCATACCTGGTAAATCTATGTATATTCTCTTCCAGCCGCTTCGTTTTTCGAATATCGGTTCCAATGCATGTAACATCACTTGATGGTCAAGTGTCCAACCATGCAATATCACGATAGGATAGCCTTCTCCAATGACTTTATGGTAAATTGACATATATCTACATCCCCTTTTCTAGGGCTTCCCTAGTAATCTAAAGATTTTTTATTGTTTTGCTTGTTAGGAAACTATTTGCGATAACCCAAAAAAACTTCTAAAGCTCTTCTAATGAATTGATCAGTTTTTTGCTACAATAAATTGACAACGAACAGTTTGAACTACATACTCTCCATACACGCTAAAATATAAAATTCCGAGAGGAGAAATGAAATGAACCCTTTATTGTTAGATATTCCTTTACAATTAGAAACAGAAAGACTCATTCTTCGAGCACCATACCAAACAGGCGACGGGAAAATTGTAAACCAAGCAATACAGGATTCCTTTTCTGAATTAAAAGCGTGGTTGCCATTTGCTCAAGAACTTCCTACTGCTGAAGAAACAGAGATCAATTTAAGAAATGCTCATATCAATTTTTTAAAGAGGGAAAGTTTCCGTTTTCTTATTTTTGATAAAAACAGCAATCACTTCATTGGAACAACTAGCCTTCAGAGGATTGACTGGACCATTCCTAAATGTGAGATTGGGTACTGGGTAAATACAAAGTTTAGTGGGAATGGATATATAACAGAAGCAGTGGAGAAATTAGCTGACTTCGGATTAAGCAATATCAAATTTAGAAGAATTGAAATAAGGTGTGAATCAACAAACCTCAAAAGTCGGGCTATCCCAGAAAAACTTGGCTTTGTATTTGAAGGCACTTTAAGAAATGATGATTTATCCGCAGATGGCAGCAAGCTGACTGACACTTGTTTTTATTCCATAATAAAATGACATTGTACGCTTAAAATAACGGATGCTATTAAAACAAAAAGGCATAACATATTTTATAAAAGTAAGTGGTCAGTTTTGGTTACAAAAAACAACAAGGGACTCACCCCCTTGATATCATTGATGCGGCCGAGAGGACTTGAACCTCTACGGGTTATTCATCCACTAGCCCTCACTCAGAAAAATTTGTAAAACACTTACGAAAAGTTGATTACAGTACAAATAAATAGGGCTATTTATACACTATTACACTTTCCAAAGAATGTGGCCAATTCATGGACAGCTATAACAGATTGAAATATCTATTTCAATTTATTAAATACAAGTTCATGTTACAGGCCTGCCAAATGAATTCACATAATAAATTTCTATCGTGGGGTCTTTGTAAAAACACATTCGTTTCATAATGACCAACCATTCAACTTTATTAAAGGAACAGTAAAATTAATCATATACTTCTTTCATCATTAAAATTCCTTATCAATTTACAAATTAACATTCTTTTATATTTTTTGGGGAAATTGTATACTTAATTCATAAACTATTGAAAGGATGTATATTTTGTTTGATGCTGTTATTTTTGAAAGAGCTATATTGTTAATAGGTAGCGGAATAATACCTATTGTTGGCTTGTTCTTATCTTTATCACAAAATCGTCTTAAAAGAGAAAAAGAGTTTCAAGACTCTCAACAACAAAACTATAATTTTATACAAAATGGCTATTATAATGAATTTAATGTTGCTATTCAACACAATCATGCTCAAGAACATTATTATTACCATCAACAAAAAAAAGAAGAATTTAAAGAAAAACAAGCAAAATTAAATTCTCGTGCAAATTTTATAGAGTCTATTATGACTAAAACATTTTTAGTTTTGATTATTATAGTAGCGTTAAATGAAATTTTTTCATCTTTTAAAAAATTCGAATTAAAAGATATTATTAATTATAGTTATATTTTTTGGGATTCTTTCCAAGTTGCAGGAACAATTGTTATTCACGCATCGTTCGGTTTAATTACAGCTGTTTTTCTAAGTTCTCTTTTAACAAAAAATGCTCTAATTCGAAATCTTTTTATAATCTTCTTTACAGCGATAGCAAATTTTAAAACTCTAAATTTTTGGAATAACAACCCTATAAACATGAAAATAATTCAAGAAAATGCACAAAAAATTTCTGAACAAGTAACAGTGAATTCAACCATTGATCACTTTATGCCATTTCTTCTAATAATTCATGTTATTACTGCCGTTATCGTTACAACATACATCACTAAGATTCTTTATTTACCAGAAAATAAAAACCTATCAAGAACATTTTCTTTATCTTTAGCGTTTTATATCCTTTTTCCTTTCCTTTATGAACAAGTTCTTGCTTTGCTTTAAACAACTTAATTGAATAATACAAAGTAAAGTGAAACAGAAAAATAATAAAGTTCCTAATTATATAAAAATATCTGTTTTATACAAAAAATCAACTTACTTAAAATAAGTGGATAGATTTATTTAGATATTATAAAAAAACCAAAGGTCTACAACCTTTGGTTTCTTGATGCGGCCGAGAGGACTTGAACCTCCACGGGTTATTCACCCACTAGGCCCTCAACCTAGCGCGTCTGCCATTCCGCCACGACCGCGTGTATGATGTGCTCATATATTCATAAGTGCACTGTTTGAAAAAACAATGCGGGTGAAGGGACTTGAACCCCCACGTCATAAAGACACTAGATCCTAAGTCTAGCGCGTCTGCCAATTCCGC
>NZ_BSEI01000010.1:0-43764 GCF_030268125.1 Bacillus sp. YKCMOAS1 | reverse complement strand
AGATCTCAAAAGAACAGCAGGAAGCAAGTATGAATGCGGCGCTTGGAATGCTTTTGCCGTTTGGGGCGAAAGGGTTTCATGGGAAGATGGGGGTTAAAGAGAACACGAAAAGTCGAATTGATTATTTGAGAAATAAATATGGAAAGATCGATTCAAAAGAATTAAATGAAAGAATTAATTTACGCGGAGAAACGGTGAAAGAACTAAGTAAATTAAAAGAAACTGGCATTAGCAAGAAGAAAATGGGTCCTGCCTTTGCTGGAGTTTATGATAAGCAGACTGGAAAATATTCGTATGCAATAAATGATTATGATGGAAAGTTACCAGATTTCCATCCCTTAATAAATGCCAAATATGATAGAATGCCAAAAGAGGTTATAGATTCATATACATTTACAAAAGGTGCGGGGTCACATGCAGAAGTGATCGCCTTGAATAAGGCCTTAAAGGCTAATCCAGGTGCTAGTTTGGATAATTTTATTTTGAATGTTGTTAGGACAGGTCAGAGTAGAGTGAAACCGGCTGGAATGATGTTTCCAAGGTGTCCTCATTGTGCTTATCTTACAGATGGATCTAAAATTATCACGGAGGTTCCTAAAAATGTTAAATGATATATTGCAAAAAGATTTTATTTTAGAGAATGGCACTGAGTTTGAAGAATGTTTAGAATATGGAGGCCCTTACGAACTAGCAATAGTGGAAATTACCGAGGATGGTAAAGAAGAGCTGTTTACGGGATTAGCATATGATATATATGAAAATGGGAATATTGAGAGTTATTTCTATGTTGAACAAGGGGTTAAACAAGGTAAGTATGTTGAATTCTATTCAAATGGAAATGTTAAGAAAATAGGTCATATGAGTAAAAATGCAGCCAACGGCTATCAAGTTGAGTTTTTTGAAAATGGAAATAAAAAGTATGAATCTGAATGTGTTGCTGGTCGAGAGATGACTTATATAAAGTATGATGAAAGTGGAAATATTGTAGAGAAAAAGGCAGAACCTAATGAATCCGATTTGAAATATGCCGAAAAATTCAACAGCTAATCGTGTGGATCTTATGAATAATGATGAAATAAATGATTTATTAGAAAAATTTAAAAGTGAACAAAAAGCGCTCTTGCCTAAAGTGCAATTGAAAAATAATTTTCAACTTGAGAACATAAGGTTTATTGCAGGTGTAGATGTAGCTTATTTTGATATGCATGGAAAAACGAGCGGTGTTTGTTGTATCGTCGTTTATGATTTGATAGAAAAAAAAATCATAGAAAAAGTGCATAGCCATGGAGAAATAAGGATTCCTTATATAGCAGGTTTTCTTGCTTTTCGTGAAATGCCATTAATTAAAGATGCAGTAAAAAAACTGACGAAACAAGTAGACGTCTATATGTTTGATGGAAATGGTTATTTACATTATAGACACATGGGCATTGCTACACAGGCGTCTTTCTTCTTAAATAAACCTACCATTGGAGTCGCAAAAAGTTATTTGAAAATTAATGGTATAGATTTTACCATGCCCCAAAATAAAACAAATGCATACACAGATATTATTATAAATAACGAAATATATGGAAGAGCTCTCAGAACCAGAGTGAATGTTAAGCCTATTTTTATTTCATGTGGGAATTGGATTGATTTAGATACAACTACAAAAATTATTATGAAACTTATTGATAAAAACAGTAGATTACCAATACCCGTAAGGTTTGCAGATATTGAGACGCATGCTATTCGAAAAGAGTTATTAACAAAAGAATAGGGGAAGTGTAACATAGCACATTTTTTAGCTGTATTGAAAAGGGCTAACGACATCCAATCAAATAATAAAAGGAGTTAAAACCATGCTATGGATTTTCACACAAAACCAGCAAAGTTTCGTTCATGTCCACGAAGTCTCAGTAACCGGCAAAAAGATTGAAGGAATGATCGCAGGAAGCGATACTTGGGTAAAGACTCTCGGCAAGTATGACTCAAACGATCGTGCAGCAGAGATCCTACAAGACATTGTGAAAACAATTGAAGCCAATCAAGATGCCACCGTGACTTACAGAATGCCAAATCAATAAAAAAGAAACCACCTTTTCCATTGCAAAAAGGTGGTTTTTGTTTATGATGGTGTTTTTGTAAAGGCTAAAAATAAAGGGATGCTTGTGCCGACAAGGGTTGTGGCAAATAGGAACATACCGCAAATGAATAGAAAATGGCTGGCTGAAAAGACAAGTGCCAGAATGAGAAAAACGATGCTGAGTCCTGCCATGCTATATGATGGGACAAAGCGGCGTTTGTAGGTGACTTTCTTTGTTAAGAATGAGAAGAAAATACCAAATAATAAAGGGACTATCCATAAGTAAAATAAAATAATAAGAGACATACTTCATACCTCGATTTTTCCTTCTATTTTATCAGATGCTGATCGCAACGGATACCACAAAGCTTCACTTTGTAAAATAATTCATGCAATCGACACAATTAAGTGGATTGATTCATATAATGCGCTTTTTCTTTCATATATTCAGGCTGCAACAGGGCGTATACACAATGATCCGTAAAGCGGTCGCCCAGCCATTCACATTCTCTCAAAATGCCTTCAAGCGAAAAGGATAATCGCTCTGCGATGCGTCTGCTCTTTTGGTTATCGACAGCAGCCCTGATTTCAATGCGGTGCAGTCCACATTCTTCAAATAAATATTGAATGACTGCTTTGCATGCTTTTGTCATGAGGCCTTTTCCTTGATAGCCTTCTCCGAGCCAATAGCCAATTGAAACAGTCCTGTCGATCCAATGAATTTGGTGGGTGCCGATGATCCCGACAAGTTCTCCATGTGACCAGATGCCCGCTTGAAAACCGTTGTTCTGCATGGCTTGCTGCATTGCGCCTTGAATGAACGCCATGCTGTCTTCCTCTGTTTTCGTTGAATCCACCCAAAGCATCCATTCACGTAAATGCTTTCTTGACCGCTGGATGAGCAAATATAGACTTCTTGCGTCTCTTGGCTCAAGCAGCCGCATGGCTATCTCTTGATCCTGATAAAAAAACATGTGCCCACATCCTCTCAGGGGAATTTTACCATAACCATATGGAAAGAAAAAGACAGCATCACGACTGTCTTTTACATAAACGTATCCACAATTAAAAAGAGATTGAGTGCGACAACAAGAGCTGCTATCACCCAAGATATTCCTGTCACCCAGCGGGCATTCGTCAATTCGCCCATAATCCTTTTTTTACTTGTAAATAAAATGAGCGGAATTAAAGCAAAGGCAATACCAAATGATAAGACCACTTGGCTCATCACAAGTGCGGATGTCGGATTCACCCCAGATGCAATGATCACAATAGGAGGAATCATGGTAATCAGCCGGCGGACATACAGTGGAATGCGGTATTGAATAAAACCCTGCATAATGATATCGCCTGACAATGTACCGACAGAAGAGCTGGATAGTCCGGCTACAAGCAGGCCTACACCAAATAAGATAGCTGATACAGGACCTGCAAGTGTGCCAAAATGCTGGAACGCAACATCCAGATCTTCAACAAAGAGACCATTTTTATAAAATAGAGCGGCTGCCACAATCAACATACTGGCATTGATGGCTCCAGCAACTAACATCGCAATAAGGATATCGAAAAACTCAAAGCGAAAAATCTGTTTTTTCTCCTTTTCTGTTCTGCCGACGACTCTTCTTTGTGTTAATGCTGAATGTAAATAGATCGCGTGCGGCATCACAGTGGCACCTAAAATTCCAGCTGCAAGCAGTACACTATCTGTGCCATCAAATTTTGGAATGAAAAGCCCGCCTGCGACACTTGCCATATCAGGCTTGGCGACAAAGGTTTGCACAGCGAAAGCGATCACGACAACGAACAGCATGCCGGTAATGCCGGCTTCTAATGCGCGATATCCCCGTCTTTGCAATTCTAAAATCGCAAATGATCCAATAGCTGCAATAATAGATGCTTCAAGCAAAGGAATCCGAAAGAGCAAGTATAAACCAAGTGCTGCTCCAATAAACTCAGCTAAATCTGTGGCAATAATGACGAGTTCGCCCTGAATCCATAAACCGATGGAGACGGGTTTTGGAAACTCTTCACGTGCGATTTCAGGTAAGTTTTTACCTGTCGCTATTCCAAGCTTTGCGGACAAGGATTGGATGAGCAAAGCCATAAGATTTGATATGAGAATGACCCATAAGAGGAGATATCCATATTTGGAGCCAGCGGCAATGTTGGTGGCAAAATTCCCTGGATCAATATATGCAATGGCAGCGATAAAAGCAGGGCCTAGAAAAGGCAGAAGCCTTCTAAATCCTTTGACCTTTCCTTCAAGTGCACGCTCAGCTGCCGCTGACATGTGTGCTTGTGCCTCGATGTATTTGTTTGTCATATGTCATCACCTAGATTCTACAAAGTTTTGCTTGGGCACAAAAAGTTTCCTTCGTGCAATTTTTAATCATCATATGCCCATCTTCATGAAAAGTCAACTATCTGAACTAATAGGTTTGTTTATCATATGTAAGTGAAAAAAATAGATACCTTGTCAACGCACCAACATAAAAAACACCGTCCCTTAGACGGTGTCCCTACTGCTTCCTCTGCTATTCGTTTTTTTAAGATACCCTTGATCCTACGCTGCGGAAGATCAGGCTTAAAATAATGACAAAGATTGCTGCTCCTAAGATCGCTGGAATGATCGCAAAGCCTGCCAGACTAGGACCCCACGTTCCAAGTAATCCATGACCAATCCAAGCGCCTACAAGTCCGGCAATCATTGAACCGATCCATCCTCCTGGTACACTGCCTCCAGCGAGTGCACTCCCAATGAGACCGATGACAATCGCCACAACCAATGAAATTAGAAATCCTAACATGTTGATCACTCCTCTTTTGTTTGTTTATTAAGCAATAACCGTTTTGAAAAAGATTAAAACCTTTCGGAACCGCTTCAATGTTCTATACGTATGATGGACAAGGATTGTGTATAATAACAGACAAATACTTCAGCGGCATCTAAGGAGGCATATGACATGGAGGAAAGAGAATGGCTAAAGGCACAATTAAAGGAGATTGAAAAGTGGGAGAAAGACCAGCAAAAGGTATGGTTTTGGGAGAAACTCAGCCGTCTTCCATTTCAAATGCTGGACAAGCTGACGCCTGCTTTTATTCAGAAAAAAATCGGTGTACTGCTAGACGAAATGGGCCATTACATTCAATCCGGTGGTGCCTATTTGACGTCGGAAAAAGGCATCATTCATCAATTTCAAAAGAAGTGTGCCGATGAATCCATTCAGCGCATAGAGGATATTGGAAAGGCTCCGATTGAAATGATGGATGCCATTAGTGAGCATATGGGGAAAAACAGAACAAATCTCGCGACGGTACAAGGGGCGACAACTGGTGTTGGCGGAATGTTTACACTAGCCGCTGATATTCCTGCGGTACTCGGTCTCTCTCTGAAAACATTACAGGATATTGCCGTCACCTATGGTTATGATCCTAAAAACAAAGAGGAGCGGGTCTTCATCATTAAATGCTTGCAGTTGAACTCTGCAGATGTCGTTGGAAAGAATTCGATTCTAAAAGAGCTGAAAAGCTATCATGCATCTGAAGGGAAGCATGAAAACATGATTTCCCAAATCCAAGGGTGGCGTGAGGTCGTCTATAATTACCGGGATTCGTTTGGCTGGAAGAAGCTGTTTCAGCTTGTGCCCATAGCTGGGATTTTGTTTGGTGCCGTTTCGAACCGCTCACAATTAAAAGGAATTGCCGAAACAGGCATGATGCAATACCGAAAGCGAAGAATTTTAACAAGATTAGAAGAGCTCACCGAGCAAGAACAGAGTGAGTCCGGCGCATAAAAAAATCCCTTATCAAAGGGATTTTTTTATTTGCTCTCATCCTCTTCCTGAAAAGCATGAATAGGTGAGTGTTCATAACGTGCACGAAGTTCGCGGATCTGTTTGATGAGGGTGGAGCCAATCGTTTTTTCGGCTTCGTCATACAAAGGATCAAGGGCTTTCATCCATTTTTGTCTTTCAGCTGGCGTCAATTCATGAATGGCAATCGGCGATTCATGTTTAATGTCCTCCAGCTGATCTTTGTTCATCTGTTCTGCATGCTTTTCATTCCAAGCTGTTGTTTCTTCCATGGCTTCAAGTAAAATTCGTTTCGTTTCGGGTGTCTGGCGGTCAAAGAAAGATTGATCTGTTAAGACCACATAGCCTAAATACCCGTGATTGCTGATCGTCATATAGTCTTGTATATGATAGAATTTTTTTGAATAAATATTTGAAATGGTATTTTCTTCACCGTCTACTTTTTTGGTTTCTAATAGCTGAAACGTTGAATTAAATGATTCCTGATAGGGCTTTGCACCAAGAAGCTTGAATTGTTTTTCAATCATGTCGCTTTGCATAATGCGGAGAGACTGGTTTTTTAAATCAGCCGGCTGTTTGATGGGCCCTTTATTTGAGGTAATTTGCTTAAAGCCATTTGTCCAATAAGCCATTCCCTTTAATCCATCTTTTTGCAGCGTGCCAAACAACCTTTGGCCAATTGCACCGTGCAGGCCTTCTTGAACCGCGTTGTAATTTGAAAAAGCAAAGGGAAGATCAAGCGCCAGCCACTCAGGGGACAGCATGCCGAGCTTCGAGGTAGACGGAGCGATAAATTGAACTTGATTCTCTTTGAGTGCATTAATTTCTTCAATATCAGAATAAAGGCTCCCGTTGGAGAAAATTTGAATGCTGATCTTTCCATCCGATTTTTCGTGCACAAGCTCAGCAAATTTCTTTGCAGCAAGTCCTTTAGGTGTATTGTCTGCCACGACATGACTGAATTTGAACACAAGCTGGTCCTTCAGTCCGGTCTGTTCATCATCAAAGGTTGTCGCTGATTTTGGCATCATATGATAAAAGCCAAAGTATAAAGCGGTTACAAAACCGATCATGAGTAATAGCGTATAAGCGAGTAAATTCTTCATGCGTCAGATCCCCCTTATGTCAAGCATACTTGACAGAGGAAGAATTCGTAAAGATACAGGTGAAAAAATGATGAGAAATCGATTGAAATTACAACAATTATCTATTAGATGGAAGCTTACCATCCTCACATATTTCGTTGTCATTTTCGCCCTTTTAATCGGAGGGATTGTCCTTGTTGGGGGAATTCAGCAAACAGAGGAACGGGAGCTTCGAAAAAGACTCATGAACACGGCGAGAACCGTGGCAGAAATGAATGAGGTGAAGCAGGCGTTAGCTGATCAGACAAAGGAACGTGATCGATTACAGCATGCAATCGAAGAAATTCGGATTATTCAAGACGCTGACTACATTGTCGTGATGGATATGGATCATGTGAGATTAACGCATCCAGTAAAAACAAGGATTGGCCAGCGCTCAGAAGGAACAGATGAAGAGCCGGCTTTTGCAGAGCATATTTATTTCTCAGAAGCAGAGGGAGAGCTTGGAACAGCCATCAGAGCTTTTTATCCAGTGAAGGATGATCAATTTAATCAAACAGGGGTTGTGCTTGTAGGAAGAACCCTGCCAAGTATGGCAGATATATTAGGAGAAATGAAGCGGGATATCCTCATGATTCTCCTGCTGACGCTCAGCTTTGGGCTTGTGGGTTCATTTTTGCTCGCCCGCCATATTAAACAGCAAATGTTTAAGCTGGAGCCGCATGAGATTGTTAGAATGCTAGAGGAACGCACTGCAACCTTTCACTCTATTAATGAAGGGGTCATCGCCATTGATAATCAGCACATGATCACCATTTTTAATGAGAAGGCGAAGCAGATTTTTGGCGTGACAGGTGATGTCGTGGGCCAGAATATTTGGGGTGTGCTCTCTGATACACGACTTCCTGAGATCATCGATCGCGCAGAACCCGTCTACAATGAAGAAATTCATATGAGCGGAAAGCGGATCATGAGCAGCCGGATTCCGATTGTGATGAAAAAGAAGATCATCGGAGCGGTCGCCATTTTTCAGGACCGGACGGAAGCGGCAAAATTGGCAGAGGAGCTCACAGGGGTTAAAAACTTTGTGGACGGTTTGCGGGTGCAAAACCATGAGCATATGAATAAGCTTCATACGATTGCCGGGCTGATTCAGCTTGGTAAAGCCGATCAGGCGCTCGATCTAGCCTTTCAAACGACAGAGGAGCAGACACATGTGACGGACTTTCTTCATCGCGTCATTCAGCATGATGCGGTCGCAGGATTATTGATGAGTAAAATCAGAAGGGGCAAGGAGCTTGGCATCAAGGTCGAAGTAGATGAACATAGCAGTCTCCGTCATTTCCCTGAGCGGCTTGATCAGCATGATATGACAAAGCTGCTCGGAAATCTCATTGAGAACGCCTTTGCTTCGTATGATACTGTAGAAAGATACACAAAAGTCATTTCCATTAGCATCGATCAAACGGAGGATGTCCTCGTGATTTTAATTGAAGACAATGGCTCCGGAATCGAAGAGGAACTAATTCCTTATATTTTCGATAAAGGCTTCACACACGGCAAAGAGGGCGGAACAGGCTATGGCCTGTATATTGTAAAAACGATTATTGACAAAGGGATGGGAAATGTAGAAGTCACATCAAGCATCGGCAGTGGTACCACCTTCTCAATCGAATTCCCAATGACCATAGAGGAGAGAGACAGATGACTCAGATTAAGGTGCTGTTAATTGAAGATGACCCAATGGTGCAAGAAGTGAATAAAGAGTTCATTATGAGTGTTCCTGGCTTTCAAGTGGCAGCTGTCGCTGGAAATGGGGAGCAGGGCATCCAGCTGATTAAAGAGATTCGTCCAGATCTCGTGGTACTTGATGTGTATATGCCAAAAAAGGATGGCGTCAAAACGCTGCAAGACATCAGAAAACAGAAGATGCAGGTGGATGTGATTGTGATTTCAGCAGCGAAGGACAAAGAGACCATCGGCATCATGCTTCAAAATGGTGCGCGGGATTATATTATTAAACCATTCAAATTTGAACGAATGAAAGAATCCCTTGAAAGCTATAAGGCGTTTAAATCAAAAATACGAACCGCCGCAGAATTTTCTCAGGAGATGCTCGATGATATCATACGAAAGCCTGCTGTTAAGCAGGAAGATACTTGGCTTCCTAAAGGGCTGAATGTGCATACGATGAACGAAATTAAAGCGTATATGGGCTTGCAGGAAGGCGCGCAATCTGCGGAAGAAGTTGCCAATGCACTTGGCATTGCCCGTGTCACGGCACGCCGGTATTTAGACTTCCTCGTAAAAGAAGGCGAGTTGAAATTAGATATGCAATATGGCGGGGTAGGACGGCCCGTGAATAAATATATCGTACATTCTGACTAAGAGACCAAAAAGACCAAAATGTACGATATGTCCATAAGCTTCACAGTCTTTGATGAAATCGCTATCATTTACCTACAGATAATAGTTAAGCGTTTACATCAAAGGGTGAGGGAGTTGATTTTTTATGAAAAGGCTTTTGAAGAACCTGACATTTCAGGTGATTGCAGCTGTCATCATCGGGATCATTGTCGGGATGGTATGGCCAAACGTCGGAAAAGAAATGAAGCCACTTGGTGATACCTTTATCAATGCCGTTAAAATGGTTATTGCACCAATTATTTTCTTAACCATTGTTCTTGGTATTGCCAAGATGGGGGATATGAAAAAGGTTGGAAAAGTTGGGGGAAAAGCATTTATTTATTTTGAAGTCGTCACGACACTTGCTCTGGTCATCGGTCTTTTTGTTGTGAATATCATGAAGCCAGGTGCAGGTCTTGACTATAGCAAGCTTGAAAAAGGGGATGTCTCGCAGTATACCCAAAATGGGGGACAGGGCATCGACTGGATGGAATTTGTCACACACATCGTTCCATCTAACATGGTTGATGCTTTCGCAAAGGGTGATATTTTACAGGTCTTATTCTTCTCTATTTTATTCGGTGTTGCGCTCGCTGCTCTTGGCGAGAAGGGGAAAGGCATCATCGAATGGCTTGATAAGCTGTCACTCGTTTTCTTTAAAATCATTGGATATATCATGCGTGCTGCGCCGCTCGGTGCATTTGGGGCAATGGCCTATACGATCGGACACTTTGGGCTGGCATCGATTAAACCGCTCGCGAGTCTGATGCTCTCCGTTTATATGACGATGTTCATATTCATCTTTGTTGTGCTGAATATCATTTGTAGAATGTATGGTTTTAGTCTGTTCAGTTATCTGCGATTCATCAAGGATGAAATTTTGATTGTTCTTGGCACAAGCTCTTCAGAATCTGTGCTGCCAAGAATGATGGATAAAATGGAACGCTACGGTTGCTCTAAGTCTGTTGTTGGTCTTGTTATTCCAACAGGTTATTCCTTTAATCTAGACGGAACTTCAATCTATTTATCGATGGCCGTCGTCTTCTTGGCGCAAGTGTTTGGTGTAGACCTGTCCATCGGTCAGCAGATCACGATTATCCTTGTTCTGATGCTGACATCAAAGGGAGCTGCTGGGGTGACAGGAAGCGGATTTATCGTGCTTGCCTCTACACTTGCAGCACTTCAGGTCATTCCGTTAGAGGGGCTTGCACTGCTGCTTGGGGTTGACCGCTTCATGAGCGAAGGAAGAGCCATCACAAACCTCATTGGTAATGGAATCGCAACAATTGTTGTCGCGAAGAGTGAAGGTGAATTTGACGAATCGAAGAGCAAAACAGCACTTCAGGAAATGCGGAATATGAAGCAGGCTGTTTAGTATAAAAACAACCAAAAACCGAAACCTTATGTTCTACATAGGTTCGGTTTTTTTCTTGTGTAAAAAGAAAAATCAATAAAATGACTACGAATCGTAGGACCTCGTTGACCTTTTATTATATAATTTACAGAAAGATCCGATATAATGTATATCAGATACGATGAAAAATAGACTTTAGTCCTGGCAGGTGTGTAACGTAATGGCGGCATTTTTAAAATTGTTCGAAAAACCCGGTGTTAAACGGTTTTTAGTATTTGTAGTATTAGCCACAGCATTATATCTATTAAGAGGAATGATGAATTTAATTCTTCTGACCTTCATTTTCACCTTTTTGATGAATCGGTTAGAAGAAGTCATTAGAGGCTTTTTAAATCGCTTCCTGAAAATAGGACAGAAATCGGTCATTACTATCTTGTATATTCTTCTGGCTGGTGGTTTGACATTTGGCGGTTTCGTTTTTGTACCAATCATCGCCAAACAGGTGGAGCAGTTATTCCATTTAGGAAAGAAAATTGCAAATCATCCACAAGATTTACCCTTCTTTGACGTCATCACGAACGTATTTGGTGATTTCAAAATATCAGCTTTCTTTGAGAAAGGGTTTAATTTCCTCTATACATACTTAACAGATTTCAGCACGTTCAGTATCCAGGTCATTATGTCCTTAATATTAAGCATGTTCTTCCTGTTCGAAAAGGAACGCCTCATTCAATTTATGAACAAGTTCAAAACGAGTAAAATCTCCGTGTTCTATCATGAAATTGCCTTCTTTGGACGTAAATTTTCCCGAACGTTTGGAAAAGTACTCGAAGCACAGTTTATTATTGCAACCGTTAATTGTGTGCTAACGACAATTGCGCTAGGCATTATGGGTTTCCCGCAGTTATTTGGCTTAGCGGTCATGGTCTTTTTGCTAGGCTTAATCCCAGTAGCGGGTGTGGTTATCTCTCTTATTCCACTCAGCATCATTGCGTATACACTTGGAGGCGGAATGTATGTCCTCTATATTGTGCTGGTGATCGTGATTATCCATGCCATTGAAGCTTATTTCTTAAATCCGAAGCTCATGTCAGCTAAAACAGAACTCCCTATTTTCTTCACGTTTATTGTGCTGATCTTCTCTGAACACTATATTGGCATTTGGGGACTTATTATCGGTATCCCAATCTTTGTGTTTATTTTAGACATTCTTGAGGTCACAAATAGGGAAGAAAGTAATTAAAAAGTTCATATGAACCTGTTTACAATTTTCAAAAAATAAGGTATAAATGGTATGAAAATATCATATTACCACACGCTTAATCCTTCTAAAGGAATGGGGGACCCAAGTTTTTGGGGTGAATTTTTCTTATCTGAGAAAAAAGGACATCTCTTCGTCCTAACCCGTCAGCTAACCTCATCAGCGTGAAGAGAGTAGACAGTGGTACACGTATGGACACGCAGGCCCACGAGAAGACTCTCTCGTGGGCTTTTTGACGAGGAAGGGGAGATTTTATTGAAGTTGGCGACGAAAATTATTATTGCCTTGTTTGTAGGTGCCATCACAGGATTGCTGCTTAACCTTTTTGCTCCAAATGTATTCAAAGTGTTAAATCCTTATTTATTTACACCTCTAGGTCAAATCTTCTTAAACCTGATTAAAATGCTTGTTGTGCCCATTGTATTCTTTTCGATCACGCTTGGTGTAGCAGGCCTTGGTGATCCGAAAAAGCTAGGCAGAATCGGCGCAAAAACCATTACTTACTTCCTGCTCACTACGACTTTTGCCATCATCATTGGCATTTCATTAGCTGTATTAATCAAGCCGGGAGCCTTTGGCAATTTTGATACAAAAGCAGCTGATTATTCCGCAGAGGAAGCCCCATCAATGGCAGAAACACTACTCAACATTATTCCAACCAATCCAGTCCAATCGTTAGTTGAAGGAAATATGCTTCAAATTATTGTCTTCTGTGTATTTTTAGGTCTTGGTATCGCCATGCTCGGTAAAAAAACGGAAGGCTTGCTAAAGCTGTTTGAACAAGGAAATGAATTAATGATGTATCTTGTCGGTGTTGTGATGAAATTTGCACCGTACGGGACATTCGGTTTGATTGCAACCGCAATCGGCAGTCAGGGGCTGGATGCCATGAAAGCGATGGGACTTTACTTCTCGGTCGTGTTAATTGCGCTCATCCTGCATTTTTTCCTGACATATGGATCAACCATTGCTATCTTAGCTAAACGAAATCCAATGGCATTCTTTAAAGGATTTTCCCCGGCGATGGTTGTTGCATTTAGTACATCAAGCAGTAACGCAGTGCTGCCGGTATCAATGGAAACAGCGCAAAAGCGTTTAAAGGTACCAGAGCCGATTTCAAGCTTTGTGCAGCCGCTGGGTGCAACCATCAATATGGATGGCACGGCCATTATGCAAGGTGTTGCGACCATTTTTATCGCTCAAGTATATGGGGTTGAACTGACGTTTGTTCAAATGCTGACGGTTGTGTTAACGGCTGTATTAGCAAGTATCGGTACAGCAGGCGTGCCAGGGGTAGGGCTCATCATGCTGGCCATGGTTTTAAATTCCGTGAACCTTCCTGTTGAGGGAATAGCGCTGATCCTTGGCATAGACCGCTTATTAGATATGGCGAGGACCGTAGTGAATATTACAGGTGACGCAGCATGTGCGGTAATTGTTTCTGAAACCGAAAAGAAACATGAAAAAGAAGCGCCGACACCTAACTTATCACTGTAATAAGCAAGAAGGGCTGACTGGATCAGTCCTTTTTTTCATGGATTGGTTTGTCTCGCGTGATATACTTTTTACAGGATGAGCGGTCGTAACTGCCGCCATAGGCTTTACATCAGAAGGAGGAACCACTTTGCAGTCTGCTGTTTTAAAAGTAGAGAAAGTCGATAAACAAATTGGCCGGAAAATGATCTTGCAGGATATTTCTATAGACATTGGGCGGGGAGAAATTGTCGGATTACTTGGTCCCAACGGGTCTGGAAAAACAACCTTGATTCGATTGATCGTTGGTTTGATGAAAAAAAACAATGGCCGCATCATGATCAATGGATATTCACAAGATGAGGATTTTCTCCAGGCGATGTCATCTGTTGGTGCGATCATAGAAAACCCAGAATTTTATTCGTATTTAACAGGCTTTGAAAACCTTGAAATGTATGCAGCGATGCACGACGGGGTGACGGAGGAACGCATTCAGGAAGTAGTGGAAAGAGTTCGCCTAGAGGATGCTATTCATCAGAAGGTCAAGACGTATTCGCTAGGGATGAAACAAAGGCTTGGGATTGCACAAGCTATTTTGCATCGGCCAAACCTGCTCATTTTAGACGAACCGACAAATGGACTAGACCCTGCAGGCATGAAGGAATTCAGGGAGCACTTGCAAATGCTTGTAAAGGAAGAAGGAACATCGGTGTTATTTGCGACGCATTTATTGCATGAGGTAGAGGAGCTATGTGACCGCATGATCATCATTCAAAAGGGACAGATCAAAGCTAGCACTCATCTCCGTGATATGGAAGGGAAAGAGCAGGTGCTGATGAATATTCAGCCAATAGAAAAGGCGGTTTCATGGCTTGACGCACAAGAGTATACATATGAACGAGAAGGAGCGCGCGTACTGCTTCAACTGAACAAAGAACGTGTGCCAGAACTGAACAAACAGCTTGTGCTGGCGGGGTTTGATGTACTTGAAATGACGCCTCAAAAGCAATCAATTGAAGAGGCGTTTATGAAATGGACGGAAGGCGGGAAGACAGATGCTGAACCTCATCAAGAATGAGCATAAGAAAATTATGAGGAAAAAAATCACATTCATTGCTCTTGGGTTGATCGTTGTATTTCAACTAGCAATGGCTCTCACCTTGAAACGAGTCATATTAAGCTTTGGTGGACAAGACACAGTCGCAAACTATTTTGCTTATTCCACGAATGTCGTGTTTATTTTACAGGTGCTTGCTGTCGTTATTGGCGCAACCTTGATCTCAACAGAGTTTCAGAAAAGGACGATCAAGTTTTTATTGATCAGGCCAAAAACAAGACTGCACATTTTTCTGTCAAAATACATCACACTTCTGCTGACAGTCATTTATTTGTTTGTTTTTTATTATGTGTTAGCTTTTCTATTTGGTCTTATTTTCTTCGGTACTGATTTTGATGAAAGAACGGGGCAATTATTTCAGCATACGTTTGCCGTCATTGGATCTCAGTGGGTGGAAGTGGTCATGATGGCAAGCTTTGCTTTTATGTGTTCCAGTTTGTTTAGAAACAGTCTTGTTGCACTTGTGACCTCGTTTTTTGTTTTATATGCGGCCAAATCACTTGTACCGATCATGTCGCTCTTAGAAAATCAGTGGGGCAAAATCCTCCTTTTTGCGAATACGGACTTTACTCAGTACAGCTTTCAAGGACCGCCGCCTTTTCAAGGGATGAGCCTTTTGTTTTCTCTATTTATAGTAGGGGCACATTTTGTTTTCTTTGTTGGATCGGCTTGGATTCTTTTTTGGAAACGTGATGTAAATGTGTAAAAATTGTGTCAAATAACAAGAAAAATTCGTGACATCTTTGTGAAAATGAGTCTGTATTTCACGATAACCGGCTGATTTTGTCTTATAATAAGAAGGAGTCATGGAGGTGGCACTATCGTGAAAAATTTCATTACGGCTTTACCAATTTTGTTGCTGCTGTCGTTTTCGTTTGTGTCTTTTGCCTTCCAGTTTGATCATCTTGTTTATTTCAGACTAGCGCTAGGGATCTTTTCGTTAGCGGGTCTTTTCTTTCTGTATACACTTAAAAGAAACATGAAATGGTTCATGGTTTATTTATATGCGAGCTGGATCATTCTTGCTGCCGTCACAACATTTGAGGAACCAGTCTTTTCTCAATTTTTCTTCGGTGGTTTAACGATGACAATGGGTTATCTCACATATATGCTCATTTATTTAGGAATGAAGCAGGACCGTGTAGCGAAATCACATTAAAACAAAAGCCGATAAAATCGAATAACAGATTTTATCGGCTTTTTTATTTTATTGAAGCAGACAAAAGAGCAGCCAGTGATGACTGCTCCTCTTGTAGTTATGATTCACGCCCAGCAGCCGCAAGCTGCTTCTGGTGTTTTTTGTCGATGGTTTCGTATATACTTTCCATCATTTGAGGATCGCGCATAATCGCCTTTTTGTTCTCTTCAATCAATTGCTGATAGGTTTTGATCTTCTTCTTAGACATGTGACTCATCGCTCCTTTATTAGAATGGCCGTCTATAGGATTTCACATAGATGAAATTGATAATCATTTTCAATTAGCAACTCCATTATACAAAGACAAATGTCAGAAGTAAAGATTCAATTCAGAAAATTCACGTAACCGACATATTCCAAGCTGTATCGACGCTGCATTCTTTCCCAGGAAATAATTTTGTCATGACTTGTCGTAAGGGAAAACATCAATTTGAAACGTTTTGGCTGCGCAGCTCGTCTTATGAAGAGATTTAAAAAGAAAAAAGACATCAGCAAAAGTTTGCTGATGTCCTTCAATTAAGAAACGTGCTCTTGAAGAAACTCTGTCACTTCTTCAGGCGATTTTGCGTTTGCACTGTGTAAATGACCTGTTTTTTCACCATTTTTGAAAATTAACAAGCTTGGAATACCCATTACCTGATACGTTTCCGCTAATTCAGGGAAATCATCTTTGTTTATTTCAAACCATTCATGGTGAGCATAAGCTTCTAGGATGTCTGGAATGAACATGTCCATTCTTGTGCAGTCAGGACACCATGTTGCAAAGAATTTAACGATGACTTCTTTGTCTGATTGAATTATTTCATTGAATTGTTCAGTACTTGTGATTTTTTTCAATTTGTCACAACTCCTTTTCAATGTCATTTTAATATAAAATAAAGGCGAATGACATACAAATGCTCGGGAGGCGCTTACAACCTTTACAAATCATTTCAATTACGTAACAACAAAAATTAATTAGAGCATTTTTGCTTGAAAGTGATAAGATAGTAAAGATGAATTTTAGTGGGGGGAGTATCCATTGAAAATAAGTTTAGGATTGATTTACGGCGGAAAGTCAGCCGAACATAATGTATCACTGCAAACAGCCCTTGCAGTTACAAAAGCACTTAACACTGAGAAGTTCGATATACATCCAATTTATATTACAGAAGAGGGTGAATGGTTAAGAGGAGAAAAACTCACTGAACCAGTATCAAACGTCAAAATGCTTCAATTTGAACAGAACGCAAAGACGTTTTTACCAACTTCTTTAAATGAAAGCATGTTTCCACAGCCTGCAACGGCTGATGAGAAAATTGATGTTGTCTTCCCGTTGCTGCACGGACCAAATGGAGAAGATGGCACAATGCAAGGATTACTTGAACTGTTAAATATCCCGTATGTCGGCAACGGCGTTCTCGCGTCTGCTGCGGGTATGGATAAAGTCATGATGAAAGATGTTTTTGCACAAGCAGGACTTGCACAAGCAAAGCACCTTTCCTTCAATAAAAAAGACTTTGAGAAAGCGACAACAGAAAGCTTAGAACAGGTGGAACAAGTACTTGGCTATCCATGTTTTGTGAAACCTGCCAACATGGGATCAAGTGTTGGAATTAGCAAATGCCGCAGCAAAGAAGAGCTGCAGACTGCATTCGACCTCGCTTTCCAATATGATCGTCGTGTGGTCGTAGAAGAAGGCGTTGTTGGAAGAGAAATTGAGATTGGTGTATTAGGCAATGATGAGCCAAAATGCTCTGTCGTTGGTGAGATTGCACCTAAAACAGATTTTTATGATTACAAAGCAAAATATGAAGATGGCGATACAGATTTGATCATTCCTGCTAGTGTGTCAGAGGATGAATATAAGACGATTCATGACATGGCGATTAAGGCATTTAAAGCCCTTGATGGATCTGGTCTCGTACGTGCAGACTTCTTCCTTACAGAAAAAGGTGAAGTGTTGATCAATGAAGTGAATACAATGCCTGGATTCACACCTTTTAGTATGTTCCCATTACTTTGGAAGCACACTGGTGTAGAGTATCCAGAGTTGATTGAAAAGCTGGTGTCACTTGCAATTGAACGCCATCAAGAAAAACAAACCATTAAAACAACTTTTTAATGTGAGCAGCAAGCAGACACTATCCTTAGGTAGTGTCTCTTTTCCTTCAAACGTGAAATGAGAAAGAGAGGCGAAAAATCATGATCAAACGTACAGTGAAACAAATCGCCCAAATGGCTGGTGGAACCCTATCTAATCAAGCTTTTGGCGAAGAGCAGATTCACGGAGTGACAACAGATACACGAAAAGTATCAGGCGGCGCACTGTTTATCCCGCTTATTGGAGAACATTTTAACGGTCACACATTTGCTTCGAAAGCAGTAGAGCTTGGAGCAGCAGCTGTTCTTTGGAATCAAAAAGAAGCCAATCCGCCAGAAGGCGTTCCTGTTATTCTTGTAGAGGATACACTAGCTGCGCTTCAACAACTGGCGAAATCATATTTAAAAGAAGAAAACCCTCGTGTTGTCGGTATTACAGGAAGTAATGGGAAAACCACAACAAAAGACATGATTCATTCCGTCCTGCAAACAGCGTATCAAGTTCATAAAACAGACGGTAACTTTAATAATCATATCGGTCTTCCGCTCACCATTCTCGCAATGCCAGAAGGAACTGATATTGCGGTTTTGGAGATGGGGATGAGTGCAAAAGGCGAAATCGAATTTTTATCAGACCTCGCTGAGCCGGATGCAGCAGTCATCACAAATATCGGAGAATCTCATATGCAAGATTTAGGATCAAGAGAAGCCATTGCCGATGCAAAATATGAGATCGTAAAAGGCTTAAAAGAAGACGGCATCTTTTATTACCTAGGTGATGAGCCTTTGCTTCGAGAAAGATCAAGTTCACTTTCTCAGCGTGTAAAAACCTTTGGAGAAGCAGAGGACTGTGATATCAAGGTAACGCACATCAACCAGCTTGCAGAAGGAACAGAATTTCAAGTAGAAGGGTATGCCCAGGGTTTTCTCATTCCTGTATTAGGGAAACATAATGTGAAGAATGCACTTGCTGCTATTGCAATAGGCCAGCATTTTGGGCTGAATGAAAGACAAATTGCCCAAGGACTGATGCAAACGAAGTTGACAGGGATGCGTCTTGAGCTGTTTAAAACAGACAAAGGAATCACTGTCATCAATGATGCGTATAATGCAAGTCCTACTTCTATGAAAGCGGCCATTGATCTTGTGGGGGATATGGACGGCTTCGCCAATCGTATTCTTGTACTTGGAGATATGCTCGAAATGGGCAGCGAAGAAGAAACGTATCATTATGAACTTGGCCGTTACATTAAGCCAGAATTTATTGATCATGTCATGACGTATGGCCGCCTAGGTGCATTCATTGCTGAAGGAGCGAAAAAATCATTCGGGGCTGAGCACGTATTTTCCTTTATGGACAAAGAGGATCTAAAGAAAAAACTAGCTGAAGTGGCAGGTCCTGACGATGTTGTGCTTGTCAAAGCCTCACGCGGTATGCGATTGGAAGAAGTCATTACTGCACTATAAAAGTGAGAAGGTGACAGAATGATTGGCTGTTTATGTATTCACGGTTTTACTGGTGCCCCTTATGAAGTAGAACCGCTGGCCCAATATTTAAAACAGGCGGCAGATTGGCATGTGCAGTCTGTCACGCTTCCGGGGCATGGGGATGAGCTTCAGTTAAAAGGCATTCTTTATCAAGAATGGATAGCGACAGCTGAACTCGAACTTCTATCTCTTTATCGGACTTGTGACACCGTGTATTTGGTCGGCTTTTCTATGGGCGGAATGATTGCTTCTTACTTAGCAGCGAAGTACCCAGTTGCCCGCCTTGTCCTTTTAAGTGCTGCGGCCAAATATGTGAACCCAAAACAAATGATGCAAGACACACGGCAGATGGTAAAGGAGTCCCTGTCAGGGATCGTTGATACAAACCCTTTATATGATCGATATCGCCATAAGCTCACAAGCACGCCGCTGTCAGCTGCGATAGAATTTATGAAGCTGGTAAAGCAAACGAAGAATTCGCTTGAGAAGCTTCATCTGCCTGTGTTAATTGTTCAAGGTGAAAGCGACGGGATTGTGCCTGCTTCAAGTGCAGAATTTATTTATCATAAAGTCCCGTCTCGCCAGAAAGAAATGTTTTATTTGCCGGATTGTAAACATCATGTTTGTCATGAGCCGTGTGCCCAGCAATTGTTTGAGAAAGTAGAACATTTTCTAAAAAAAGCAATTTAATATATAGAAAAGCTAAAATGTGGCTAAACTAATATAAATTGAATCCCACTTGTTAAAATTTGCATCATTTTTGTCGAATGAGTGACAGGCCTATGGTACAATAGGAAAGAAAAGGTGGTTGATTCGGTTGTTTCAATATGACGGAAAAACCTTTATCCCGCAGTCTAATTCGAGTAACGGAGAAGTATCAGCAGGAACCATATTTCAATATCATCAGGACGGGAATATATTAACGGGCACATATCAAGGCGGCAGTATTGTATCTGGTGTACTTGTAGGAACTGTGAATGAGGATGGAACACTTCATTTTAGATACCACCATGTAAGCAAGGACGGCAGCATGAGAAGCGGGGCTTGCGATTCCACTCCAAAGCAGCTGGATAACGGAAAAATTCAACTGTTTGAAAAGTGGAAATGGATGGACGGAGACCAAAGTGAAGGTGAATCTGTCATTGTCGAGCAGTAGATATATCCATTTCTGTCTTGTTGAAAAACAAATAGTGTAATGGTAAGATATAAGGTAGGGTAATTCGGGCTTTGTATATAATGGACCTGTCCTTTCAGAAAAGGGCAGTTTTTAATGATCATTCACGAGATTACTGAAACAGCAATTAGAAGGAGTTTGAATAAATTGACTATAACGTTTCAAGATTTTCAATTAAGCGAAAGTCTCATGAAGGCTATTAACCGCATGGGATTTGAAGAAGCAACACCGATTCAAGCAGAAACGATTCCTCTCGGTCTTCAAAATAAAGATGTCATCGGACAAGCACAAACAGGAACAGGAAAAACTGCAGCATTTGGTATTCCTCTTGTAGAAAAAATCGACCCAGCGTCTCCAAATATCCAAGCGATTATCATTGCGCCAACAAGAGAATTAGCGATTCAAGTATCTGAAGAGCTATACAAAATTGGCCAAGACAAGCGTGCACGCGTACTTCCGATTTACGGTGGACAAGATATCGGCCGTCAAATCCGTTCGCTCAAGAAAAATCCTCATATCATCGTAGGGACTCCAGGACGTTTACTCGATCACATTAACCGTCGTACAATGCGTCTTCAAAATGTTGAAACAGTTGTGCTAGATGAAGCAGACGAAATGCTAAACATGGGTTTCATCGAAGACATTGAAGCGATCCTTTCAAATGTACCAAGTGAACACCAAACACTTTTATTCTCTGCGACAATGCCTGCACCAATTAAGCGCATTGCAGAGCGTTTCATGACAAACCCAGAACACGTAAAAGTTAAAGCGAAAGAAATGACAGTCTCTAACATCCAACAGTTCTACTTGGATATCCACGAGCGTAAGAAGTTTGATACATTGACTCGTCTTCTTGACATTCAATCACCTGAGCTTTCAATTGTCTTCGGCCGTACGAAACGCCGTGTTGACGAATTGACTGAAGCACTTAACCTTAGAGGTTATACAGCTGAAGGAATTCATGGTGACCTGACTCAAGCAAAACGTATGGTTGCGCTTCGTAAATTCAAAGAAGGTTCAATCGATGTGCTTGTCGCAACAGACGTTGCAGCACGTGGACTTGATATCTCAGGCGTCACACACGTGTATAACTTCGACGTGCCGCAAGACCCAGAAAGCTACGTACACCGTATTGGACGTACTGGACGTGCTGGACGTACAGGTATGGCGATGACATTCATCACACCACGTGAAAAAGATATGCTTCGTGCGATTGAGCAAACGACTAAACGTAAAATGGATCGTATGAAAGAACCTACACTAGATGAGGCAATTGAAGGACAACAGCAAGTAACAGTTGACCGTCTACGCACGATCATCAGTGAAAACAACTTGAACTTCTACATGACAGCTGCTGCTGAATTGCTGGAAGATCATGATTCTGTCACAGTGGTTGCGGCTGCTATCAAAATGATGACAAAAGAGCCGGATGCAACGCCTGTTCGTTTGACAGATGAAGCACCAATGATTTCAAAACGCAATCGTAACAACCGCAGCTCTTCTAAACGTAGAGACGGCGGCGGTGGCGGAGGCTACCGTGGAAAAAGCAAGAACAGCCGTTCATCTTATGGTGATAAAAAGCGTTCTTCAAATGACCGCAATCGTTCTTCTAACGATCGTCGTCAAAAGAAATCTTATAACAACTAATATAAAAGAGCGAATCCTTTGCAGGGTTCGCTTTTTTTAACAGGCTAAAATTGAAACTTTTTAGGCTTTGTTACGTAATATATTGATAGAAAAGTAAGAGAATGGGGGAAGAATGTGAGAAAACAGCCGCAACGTCAAATTAGTTTAAATGGTTTAAAGGTATGGCGTCTTCAAAATGGAATTATCTCATTGATATTCTTACTCATCATCATTGGGGTATTTGTTGCTAGCTACTATTTTCAATGGCCATATTGGATTGGAGCGATTCTTTCTGGTTTATGGGTCTTACAGGTCATTTTTGGCATTTGGCTCATACCAAAAATCCGCCATCACATCTGGCGCTACGAAGTATTCGAAAATGAAATTGAAATACAGCATGGACTCATTCGTGTCACACGTGTCATTGTGCCTATGGTTCGTGTTCAGCATGTTGATACATCTCAAGGACCGCTTTTAAGGCGCTACCGTTTAGCCTCTGTTCAAATTTCGACTGCTGCCACAGTTCATGATATACCGGCGTTAGAATTAGAAGAGGCAGATGAGCTTCGTGATTACATATCTCGTTTAGCAAGGGTGACGGAAGATGATGTCTGAACCAAAACGTGTACATCCCATCTCGATGTTCATTGATTTTATATCAGATGCTGTGTCCATGATTAAAAACTTCATTATCCCTTTTTTCGTGTTGATTTTTGTGAACTCGAATTCAAGCATTCGCTTTTATGCATTTATCATTCTTGGTGTGCTTCTTTTATGGAAAGCCGTTTATACCATTTTAGAATGGAGACGATTCACCTACCGGATGGAAGATGATGAATTTCGTGTGGAATCGGGCGTAATCACGAAAAAGAAAAAATATATCTCATTAGAACGAATTCAAACAGTCAATACAAGTGAAGGCATTTTCCAGCGGATTTTTGGTTTAGTGCGGGTCCAAATCGAAACGGCAGGCGGAACGGATGGTCCAGAAGTGAGCCTGACCGCTATTACTAAAGCAGAAGCAGAACAATTAAAGCGGTCGATTTTCAACCGGAAGAAACGCTTGCAGGAAGAAGAAATGACGGATGAAGCAGGAGATCTGCATGGCCATTTGACTGCTCAGAAACCTGTGCAGGAAGAAATCAATGTCTCCTACCGTATGGGTGTGCCAGAATTACTTTTGGCTGCGACCACTTCAAGCGGTATCGGGGTCATTATATCTGGGTGTCTTGCCATCTACACGCAAATAGATGAAATTCTCCCTTTGGACGGGTTCTTCAAGAAGTTCTCTTTTTTAAGTCATGCGAGCGTTGAAATTTATGCGATTTTGATATTTCTTGCCGTATTGATCGCGTGGATCCTGAGTGTTGGGGTAACAGCGCTTCAGTATGCGAATTTTGCTGCAAAGCGAAAAGGGAATGACATCATCATTACAAGAGGACTCATCGAGAGACATCAAATGACCATTCCACTTGCGAGAATTCAAGCAGTGAAGATCAAAGAGAATATTATCCGTGAGCCTTTTGGCTTTGCGACAGTGATGCTTGTTAGTGCAGGAGGTTCGATTACAGAGAAAGAAACCTCTTCCGTCTTATTTCCGCTCATTCGGAAGAAAAAAATAAATGAATTGCTGTCCCAATTCACGGATCATTATCATGTAGCACCAGAAACTGAGCTGAAAAAGGTGCCAAAGCGTTCACTCAAACGCTACCTGATCTCATATGGCTTTGTGCCGTTACTTGTAGGTGTTATCCTGTCGGTGCGCTTTCCACCATGGGGGTATTTAGGACTCATTCCGTTACCACTTGCTCTATTCTTTGGCTATTTAGCTTATAAACAATCAGGATATACAATCAAAGATTCATTGATTCAACTGACATCAAGAGGTATTGGCAAGACCACTGGCATTGTCTTGAGAAAACGAATGCAAAACTATACGATGACGCAATCTTTTTTCCAAAAAAAAGGCCGGGTCGCAAGTATTCACACCTTTGTGAAATCCTCTGCGCTGCTTGATTCCTTTGGTGTGCATCACCTTGAGGAAGAAGATGCTGCACGTGTATTTGATTGGTATTCGTATGAAAAAAATCAATCGTCTTAAACGAAAAATGTCGATCAGCTCCAGCTCAAGGAGGGATCGACATTTTTTATGAGGTTAATAGCGTCTTTTTTTCGAATGGAAGAACAGCGTAATAGGTGCTAGAATCATACCGCCGATCAATCCAAATAAGTGAGCCATGATATTGATGTTCGAATTGACGAAGGTCATGATGACAGAAACAGCCAGAATCGTTAAAATCACTTGTGAATTGCCGCGGTCCATCATGTGCGGTTTAAATAGGACAAGGTATAGATACACCCCAAATAAACCAAAGATCGCACCAGAAGCGCCAACGTGTACATACTCTAAAGGCTCCACCCAATAGGTCCCGAGATTGCCAATGAACCCTGCACCAAGATAAATGATTAAAAATCGAACCTTCCCGAGCAAATGTTCAAGCGCTGGGGCGAATAAGAAAAGGGACATAGAATTAAATAAAATATGCGTGAGACTTCCGTGGAGAAAAATAGGTGTGACGAGCCGCCACCATTCCCCAGCCGCTACACCATAGTTGAAACCGACGAGATGATCTTGTCCAAGCTGTATAATAGGGATAGGAATCGCAAATATAAGCCACAGGCCGATTTGTAAAGCAAGGATCGCTGTTACGATTGGATACGATCTAATAAATTGTTGAAAGCTCTCCGTTCGAATAAACATAACAAACCCCTTTTTGACTAGATATTGGTAAGTTTATAGTAACACGTTTATGAAGCGAACACTCAAATTAGTACGAGTATCATAGGAGGTACCTCATGATCAAAGGAATAGGCATTGATATTGTAGAGATTGACCGGCTATCGCGAGTGCTCAGCAGACAGCCCCGTTTACCAGAACGCATTTTGACTTTAAGTGAACAGGATGTCTTTCGTACACTCAGTGAAAAAAGACAGCTGGAATTTTTGGCAGGACGTTTTGCGGCAAAGGAAGCTTTCGCTAAAGCATACGGAACCGGTCAGCATTTAAGCTTTCATGACATAGACATTCAAAAAGACGATAATGGAAAACCCTTCATCAAAAGCGAGAAAGCGGAGGGAGATCAGGTTCATGTGTCCATTACTCATACAAAGGAATATGCTGCTGCACAAGTTTTAATTGAAAGGTTGTCAAGCTAGTCTGCATATTGTTTGTCCCCCCTTCATATATTGGGTAGTGCGATAAGGAAGGGCGAGTTGCTAACAGGCTTTGATGGTTCGCGGTACGCAGTTAACTCTTGAGGCGTACTGTTAAAGTCAAACAAGCGGTTTCTTCCTTTTAACACAATTAACGAAGGGGTTGAAAAGGGTGAGAAAAAGCTTTGTTTTGCTTGTAACGGGAATCCTTTTTGTACTGATTCTCTCCGCATGCGGTCAAAAATCTCAGCAGGATATCGTTGGAGATTTAAACAAAAAGGCAGAGGAAATGACATCATACAAAGCCAAAGCAAAAATGACCATTGAGACAGGAAATGACCCGCAGGAGTACCAGGTAGAAATTTGGTACAAAAAGCCGGAGCTTTACCGTGTCTATTTAGAAAATCCGAAAAAGGATCAGAGTCAAGTCATTTTAAGAAACGGCAATGGTGTGTTTGTGCTGACACCTTCATTGAACAAGAGTTTCCGTTTCCATAGCGATTGGCCGAATAATAGCAGTCAAGTCTATTTATTCGAATCACTCGTGAAGGACATTAAGAATGACAGTGCAGCTCAGTTCAAAGCGAAAGAGTCAAAGTATGTATTCGAAACGAAGACCAATTATCAGCACAATCAAATGCTGCCTACCCAAGAGATTACCTTTCATAAGAAAACAATGGCGCCTGCCAGTGTAAAAGTGCTGGATAGCGACAAAAAGCCAATGGTGAAAGTGGAATTCTCTCACTTTGAATTCAATAAATCCTTTGACAAAGATGCATTTGATGAGAAGAAAAACATGACACTCTCTCAAATGGATGTTGCCACAAGTGCAGACCCATCTGACAGCTTTGCGGTGAAAACACCAGTTGATATGCCAGAAGGCGTGAAGAAGATGGAAGAGAAAGAAATGACGACAGATGCTGGGAAGCGCTATGTGATTACGTACGGCGGCAAGAAATCCTTCACACTCATTCAGGAAAAAGCGAGAGTAGCTGAAGCATCTACGCCTGTCACGATGAACGGCGAGCCGGTCGATCTTGGTATGACAGTAGGGGTTCTGACAGATCAATCCCTCTCATGGACATCTGACGGAGTTGACTACTTAATTTCCTCAAGTGATCTATCGAAAGAAGAGCTGTTGATGGTCGCAAAGAGTGTAGAAGGCCAGTCAGCTAAATAAATGAGGTTCTCAGGCCGAAAGCCTAATAAATGAAGCATCAGCCCTGTGCAAGGGCTGATTTTCTTTGATTTGTTTCACATTATTCTTGATTTTTAGTATCATATGAGGGGATTGAATCATTCAATAGGGAAGTGTGACTGATGGACACAAATGCCTTTTATAGAGACACATGGGCAGAAATTAATTTAACAGCAATCAAGCACAATGTTTCACATATGAAAGATCATATCGGTCAAAATGTTCAACTGATGGCTGTTGTGAAGGCCAATGCATATGGACATGGAGATATAGAAGTGGCAAGAGCTGCCCTCAAAGCAGGTGCAGACTTGTTAGCTGTAGCCTTTTTAGATGAGGCCATTTCTTTAAGAAATAAAGGTATCAAAGCACCGATTCTTATACTCGGCGCAGTACCGCCGGAGTATGTCAAAACCGCTGTTCGATACAATGTCATCATGACCGCTTACTCCACCAGGTGGCTGAGGGAAGTCGTCGATATGGTGAAAGGACAGATGGGACAACCCATTCGTTTTCATTTGAAAATAGACAGCGGAATGAACCGTTTAGGTGTGAAAACGTTAGAGCAAGTGAATGAAGTAAAGAAGCTTGTCAGCGAGCATTCTTATTTACAGCTGGAAGGAGTATTTACTCACTTTGCGACCGCGGATGAAAAGGATGAGAACTATTTTGATCGGCAGGTCGACACCTTTCAAACCTTGCTTCAGCCGCTTCATACGGAAAAACTGCTTGTTCATTGTGCCAATAGTGCAGCAGGCTTAAGGTTTAAAGAAGTGTTATTTAATATGGTTCGCTTCGGCATCAGTATGTACGGGCTGTCACCGTCAGAGGAAATCAAAGATGAACTTCCTTTCAAGCTGGAAGAAGCCATGTCGCTTCATACAAAGCTTGCCCATGTAAAGCTCATTCAAAAGGGTGAGAGTGTCAGCTATGGGGCGACGTATACAGCTAATCAAGATACGTGGATCGGTACGGTACCAGTCGGCTATGCAGACGGGTGGATTCGGAAGCTGGCAGGTACGGAAGTACTTGTTGGCGGAAAGCGCCGGAAGATTGCCGGAAGGGTATGTATGGATCAATTCATGGTTGAACTGAAAGAGAACCTTCCAGTAGGGGAGCCAGTCGTTTTGATTGGTGGACAAGGTGAAGAAATGGTATCAGTCGATGAAATTGCAAAAAGGCTTGAAACCATTAACTATGAAGTCACATGCTCCATTGGACACCGCGTCCCAAGAGTATATATAGAGGACGGCAAAAGGGTGCATGTGCGGAATCCGCTGCTTCAAGGCGGGCCAAGCTTTTTCTAAACAGCTTTCACAGGAACGATCGTCAAACTGACATCGTTCCTTTTTATTCTACAAAGAAGGCGTAAACATTCTCCCTTTTTTAGAGATTTTGGAAATACCGTATGATTTTCGGAAAAAAGCGTATAATGTGAAAGAGGAACTCCATTATCATCTTTGATTTACGGGTGAACAGCCGCTTCATGTTCTAATAAGAAATCATGAAAAAACAGCTTTGCTTGCGCATTGAATAATGGTATGATTAGTCTTGGAATGGATCGAAACGGTATCCGTAAGTTTTGTGGAGGTGTATGTTTTTTGTCTGAATCCAGCGCAACAAACGAAATGAAGATTCGACTACCGGAGGCTTTGATGTCTGAAATCGAACGAGTAGCAGAGCAGGATAAGGTAACAAGAAATGAATTGATCTACCGAGCGACAAAAACGTATATTCGTGAACGTAATATTCGACAAAATCGTGAATCGATGAGACGCGGCTACATGGAGATGGCGAAAATTAATCTGAATATCTCTTCAGAGGCACAATACGCAGAATTTGAGGCTGAGAATACAGTTGAGCGATTAGTCAGCGGGGGTTAAACATTTGATTGTTAAACGCGGTGATGTTTACTTTGCTGATTTATCTCCTGTTGTTGGCTCCGAGCAGGGCGGGGTTCGCCCAGTATTGGTGATTCAAAATGACATTGGAAATCGCTTCAGCCCGACTGCTATCGTTGCAGCCATAACAGCCCAAATACAAAAAGCGAAATTACCGACTCACGTCGAAATTGATGCAAAGCGCTACGGCTTTGAACGAGATTCTGTCATTCTCTTGGAGCAGATTCGTACAATCGATAAACAAAGATTGACAGATAAAATCACACATCTTGATGATGAGATGATGGAGAAGGTTGATGAAGCCTTACAAGTTAGTTTGGCTCTTATTGATTTTTAATATGGTGAGATTTGGTTGCTCTCTTGGGAGCAACTTTTTTTTGTGTTCAATTTTTATTAACGTTATAATGAAGAAAGAATAAAAGAAGTGCTGTTTATGTACGTAGGGGGTAAAACATGTCGAATCATATCGTGTTAGCTTTCGCAAGGGAGCATCAAGAGGAATTACAAAAAGAGTGGACGGACATTTTTAGACGACTCGGAGAAAAAGAAACGGACATGATGCTGAACGACAAAATGTATGAAACCATCTGTTCGGAATATGTTCAACTGATCATTACATCTCTTTCAGAGGGGTATAATGAGGATTTTGAAGAAAAAGTGCAAACTCTTGCTTTAAACATTGTTCAAATGGGTATATCACTTAAGTTACTGGCAAATGGTCTAACTGAAATCCGTACACATTTATATCAAAAAATGAACGATGACAAAGATACAACAGAAGAAAGTCATGACCTCATCTGGCAAATCGACCAATTCATCACACCAATTCATAACGAGATCTTAAACCAGTATTCCATCTCATGGGAGAAAACAGTCAACCTTCAAAAAATTGCGCTGCAGGAACTTTCAGCCCCGCTGATCCCTGTATTTGAGCACATCACCGTCATGCCGCTTGTTGGAACAATTGATACAGATCGTGCCAAAAAAATTATGGAGAACCTGCTCAATGGTGTCGTCAAACATCGCTCACAGGTCGTCTTAATTGATATTACAGGTGTCCCTGTCGTTGACACAATGGTAGCCCACCATATCATTCAAGCGTCTGAGGCTGTGAGATTAGTAGGTGCGAAGTGTTTGCTTGTCGGTATTCGCCCAGAAATAGCCCAAACCATTGTGAACCTTGGAATTGATTTATCGCAAGTTACAACAAAGAATACCCTTCAAAAAGGAATTCAAACTGCTTTGGAAATGACAAATCGAAAAATTGTTTCATTGGAGGGATAACCTAGTGAGAAATCACCCGAAGATTCCAATCTTAAAACTATATAACTGTCTTCTGATTTCAATACAGTGGGAGCTTGATGATCAGACGGCTCTCCACTTTCAAGAAGACTTGCTGAATAAAATTCATGAAACAGGAGCAAACGGTGTTGTCATTGACCTCACATCCGTCGACATGATTGATTCCTTTATTGCAAAGGTATTAGGCGATGTCATCACGATGTCCAAGCTCATGGGGGCAAAAGTTGTATTAACAGGAATACAGCCGGCAGTCGCTGTGACGCTGATTGAACTTGGAATATCGCTTGAAGAAATTCAGACAGCACTAGATCTTGAACAAGGGCTTGAGACACTGAAGCGGGAATTGGGGGAATAGATATGAAAGACCAATCCTGTGTAAGAATATTGACGGAATGGGACATAGTCGCAGCAAGACAATTGGGGCGCAATGTTGCAAAAGAACTTGGATTTGGAACAGTTGACCAAGCAAGAATTACGACGGCCATTTCAGAATTAGCTCGAAACATCTATTTATACGCTGGTAAAGGTCAGATTTGTATAGACGAAGTGATGGAGCGCGGAAAGCGTGGACTCAAAGTCATCGCAGCCGATGAGGGGCCGGGTATCATGGATATACGTAAAGTAATGGAAGACGGATTTTCAACATCAGGCGGACTCGGAGCAGGTCTTCCGGGTGTCAGAAGACTGATGGATGAATTTAAATTAGACTCTGCACCAGAACAAGGAACGGAGATACAAGCTGTTAAGTGGCTTCGCTAGGAGGGAAACCATGGATTTTAAGGAGGTAATGGAGCAGCGGTACCATCAGCTGCTCAGTCGTTATATCAGTGATTTAACTGAAACATCGCTTTATCAAGCTCAAAAATTTAGCCGTAAAACCATTGAGCATCAAATACCTCCTGAAGAAATAGTGAGTGTTCACCGAAAAGTGATTCAGGAGCTTTACCCTGATTTGCCGGAAGATGTTTTTCATTCACTAGACTTCTTAATTGAAGTCATGATTGGGTACGGACTTGCCTACCAAGAACATTTAACACTCAGAGGCATCCAGCAAGAAATAAAATCTGAAATCGAAATTGCTGCAAATGTTCAGCAAACCCTTCTGGAAACGAAAATTCCAGAAGGAGATACCTTTGATATTGGTGCGATTAGTGTACCGGCAAAACAGATGAGTGGGGATTATTACCACTTTGTAACGGATCACGATACAATCAATATCGCGATCGCAGATGTCATTGGAAAGGGAATCCCGGCTGCGCTCTGTATGTCGATGATTAAATATGCGATGGATTCCTTACCAGAGTCAGGGAGCGGCCCAACAAAGGTGCTGAAAACCCTGAATCGTGTTGTCGAGCAAAACGTAGATCCAAGTATGTTTATCACAATGTTCTATGGCAGCTATAATAAAGAAACGCATGAGTTTAAATATGCATCGGCTGGTCATGAGCCGGGCTTTTTCTATTGCAAAAAAGAGGACAAATTTTACGATTTAGAAGCGAAAGGGCTTGTCCTTGGGATTGCACCAGACTTTGATTACAGACAGTATGAGAAGCATTTAGACATAGGAGACATGGTGATCTTATTCTCTGATGGGGTCACAGAATCCAAGTCAGAGGAGGGTTTCCTAGAGCGGGAGGACATCAAAGCACTCATATCAGAGCACCTATCCTACTCAGCTCAAGAAATGGTGGATGCCATCTACGCCAGCTTACTCAAACTGCAGGATTTTCAGCTGCACGATGACTTTACATTACTTGTTCTCAAAAGAAAGGTTTAGAAAGTGAACATGCGGGTATATAAAACTTTAGGAAACAAGAATTTCGAGGTGAATGCATAATGAATATGTCTGTAAAAGAGCATCAAATAGATCAAAAAACGAAAATCAGTGTCAGCGGAGAAATCGATGTGTACTCCGCTCCTCAGCTAAGAGAAACGCTCATGCCTAAAGCAGAGGCGGGAGAGCATCTTGAAATCTGTCTAAAGGATGTTACGTATATGGATAGTACAGGTTTAGGTGTATTCGTTGGGCTGTTTAAAGCGGCTCAAAAAGCAGGTGGAACATTAAAGCTTGAGAACTTGTCAGAACGGCTTGTAAGGTTGTTTGAAATCACTGGATTAAAGGACATCATTGACATTTCTGCAAAGTCAGAGGGTGGGGTACAATGAACGAATCAGTAGATCTAATCGAGATGAAAATACCGGCAAAACCAGAATATGTAGGCATCATTCGTTTGACTCTTTCAGGTGTAGCGAGCCGAATGGGCTATGCCTATGAAGAGATTGAAGACTTAAAGATTGCCGTCAGTGAGGCCTGCACAAATGCAGTTCAGCATGCCTACAAAGGTGAAAACGGCGAAGATGGAGAGGTAGCTGTTCGCTTTCTTGTCTACGAGGATCGTCTAGAAATCATTGTCGCTGACAAAGGCGGTAGCTTTGACTTTAAGCAAAAACAGGAAGACTTGGGACCGTACACATCTGCTCATACGGTGGATCAATTGGCAGAAGGAGGTCTTGGTTTATACTTAATGCAAACATTGATGGATGAAGTCGAGGTGCAAGCAAACTCCGGAGTTACCGTGGCGATGACAAAGTTTTTAAACAGGGAGCGAGTTGACCATGACACAACCATCCAAAACTATGAAACTAACTAAAGATGAAGTAGATCGCCTCATCCAAAGCTATCAAACCAATCAAGACGAGCAGGCGCAGCTCACGCTGGTCGAATGCTATACAAACTTGGTTGATATGCTGGCGAAAAAATATTCTAAAGGAAAAAGCTTTCATGAGGACCTCAGACAAGTTGGAATGATTGGTTTACTTGGCGCTATTAAACGATACGACCCGCTCGTCGGTAAATCATTTGAAGCCTTTGCTATTCCAACCATCATCGGGGAAATCAAACGCTTTTTACGAGATAAGACATGGAGTGTCCATGTACCAAGGCGGATCAAAGAGCTTGGACCAAGAATCAAAATGGCAGTCGATCATTTGACAACAGAGACACAGAAATCACCTAAAGTCCAAGAAATTGCAGAATACCTAGATGTAACAGAAGAAGAAGTACTTGAAACCATGGAGATGGGCAAAAGCTATCAAGCACTGTCTGTTGACCAAGGCGTAGAGGCTGATTCTGAAGGAAGTACTGTGACGATTTTAGACGTTGTCGGCTCACAGGAAGAAGGCTACGAACGTGTGAACCAAAAAATGATGCTTGAGAGTGTGCTTCATGTGCTGTCGGATAGAGAAAAAGAGATTATCAATCTGACTTACTTGCAAAATAAGAGTCAGAAAGAGACAGGCGATTTACTTGGCATATCCCAAATGCATGTATCAAGACTGCAGCGGAAGGCAGTGAAAAAACTGCGAGATGCATTATCAGAAGATGCGTCTATGGAGCTAGGGTAATGAAACAGATTGAACAGCATGAGCATGTAAACGCCATTATCTATCAATCGAATAAAGAAGGAAAACCATGCTGCGGGGACAGTTTTTTTATTAAAGCAGATGATGAAGAACTAATTTGTGCTGTAGCAGACGGATTAGGCAGCGGCCAGTACGCCAATGAATCATCTTCTTTAGTCAGCGAAATTGTCGAAGAATATGGACATGAGGATGTGGCGACCCTCATCGACAGATGCAATCAGGCCATGAAAAATAAACGCGGTGCCACAGCTGCGATCTTAAAGGTGAATTTTTCCCAGCAGCAATTTACCTATTGTTCGGTTGGTAATATTCGTTTTATCTTGAATGCACCTTCTGGCGACTATATTTATCCACTTCCGACATCAGGATACTTATCAGGCAAACCTAGAAAATATAAAACATACACCTATTCCTACGAAAAAGGATCGATATTCATTATGTATTCAGACGGACTGAATGTGCCAAACATGCGCATGTGTTTAAAGCATGGACATTCAGTTGAAGACATCGCCAAACAGCTTGAAACATACACACAAGACAAAAAGGACGATCTCACCTATGTACTTGGTCAGCTCACGTAAAATAGCTGACCTTTTTTCTGTTTTGCCGGTTTTTTTGATACACTAAAAGAGAAGACACAGTGAGAGGATGCAAAGTATGAAGACATCTGACTTTTTATTGAAACAAATTGCGACAGAATTAAAGCTTTCAACGAAACAAATTGAAAGTGTGATCAAGCTTTTAGAGGATGGCAACACCGTCCCGTTTATTGCCCGTTATCGGAAAGAGCAGACAGGCTCACTGGATGAGGTGCAAATCCAAACCATTTCAGAGCGCTATACATATATCCAAAATGTCACGAATCGAAAAGAAGAAGTCATTCGCTTAATTGCTGAACAAGACAAACTAACCGATGAATTAAAACAGAAAATTGAACAAGCTCATAAACTGCAAGAGGTCGAAGATTTATACCGGCCATTCAAACAAAAGCGCAAAACAAAAGCGAATGTAGCCAAAGCAAAAGGGCTGGAGCCGCTGGCGGAATATTTACTCACGCTGCCAAGCGATCAGATCGAGAAGAAGGCAGCTGCTTTTATGAATGAAGAAAAAGAAGTGACGAATGTAGAAGAGGCACTTGAGGGTGCGCAGCACATCATTGCTGAACAGCTGGCAGATGATCCTGATATGCGAAAATGGATTCGCAGTGAAACGTACCAAAAGGGCAGTCTGGTCACATCAGGAAAAGACGTCGAAAGCGATGAGAAAAACGTCTATGAAATGTATTACGATTATCAAGAGCCAATCAAAAAGATTGTCCCGCACCGTATATTAGCGGTCAACCGCGGAGAGAAAGAAGGCATTTTAAAGGCAGCCATCGAACCACCTGCTGAAAATATTCGCTTCTATCTCGACAAACAAGTTCTAAAAGGCAAACAGACGACGGCGAGACCGTTTATTGAAGCAGCAATCGATGATGCCTATAAACGCCTCATACAGCCTTCCATCGAACGAGAAATACGAAAAGAGCTGACAGAAAAGGCAGAGGAACAAGCGATTCATATTTTTGCTGAAAACTTAAGAAAACTGCTGCTTCAACCGCCGATGAAAGGGAAGCGTGTACTTGGAGTCGATCCCGCATTTCGGACAGGCTGTAAATTAGCCGTCGTGGATGATACGGGCAAAGTCCATCATATTGGCGTTATTTACCCGCATCCGCCCGTGCAGAAAAAAGCGGAAGCGAAACAAAAAGTCAAAGAGATCATTCAATCATCCAACATCGAAGTCATTGCGATTGGAAACGGAACAGCCTCAAGAGAGACCGAACAATTCATTGCAGACTTGATTCAAGAGCTGGATCAACCGGTGTCCTATTTAATCGTGAATGAAGCAGGAGCAAGTGTATACTCCGCATCTGCACTTGCGCGAGAAGAGTTTCCAGATCTGCAAGTTGAAGAACGAAGCGCCATTTCAATCGCTAGAAGATTACAAGATCCTTTAGCAGAGCTCGTGAAAATTGATCCGAAGTCTGTTGGTGTGGGCCAATACCAGCATGACGTCAGCCAGAAGCAATTAAACAGCTCGTTAACCTTTGTCGTTGAGACAGTCGTCAACCAAGTTGGTGTAAACGTCAATACAGCATCACAGGCGCTGCTGCAATATGTATCAGGCCTTTCAAAAGCCGTCGCTGGGAATATCATCAAAAGGCGCGAAGAGATTGGGAGATTCACAAGCAGAAAAGAATTGAAGGATATTCCAAGGCTCGGTGCTAAAACATATGAGCAGTGTATCGGTTTCTTGCGTATTACAGACGGACAAGATCCGCTTGACCGTACAGGCATTCACCCAGAGAGCTATAAAGAAACAAAACAGTTTTTACGCATGATCAACATGACACCAGACGATCTTGGCACAGAGCAGTTAAAAGAGAAAATTGCTGAAGTGAAACTGGATGAAGCAGCAGAACAGCTAGATATTGGGACAATTACACTTCAAGATATCATCGATCAGCTTACAAGACCTGAGCGTGATCCGCGGGATGAAGTACCAAAACCGCTGCTCAAAACAGATGTATTGAAATTGGAAGACTTGAAGCAAGGAATGGAGCTGCAAGGAACAGTGAGAAATGTCGTAGACTTCGGCGCATTCGTTGATATTGGCGTAAAGCAGGATGGGCTTGTGCATATTTCCAAACTAAGCAATCGTTTTGTGAAGCATCCGCTTGACGTTGTATCAGTTGGTGACATTGTGACCGTCTGGGTGGACTCCGTTGACCAGGCAAAAGGCCGCGTTGCCCTCTCCATGCTGAAACCAGAGTAAACAAAAAACGAGGCGCACCTTAGGATGGGGTGTGCCTTGATGTGACTGAATGTTTTTTTCTATAAAAGTACCAGCATTGATTCAGCAATTTGATTTGATAATGATTTTTCTCATAAAATGCCTTCTGCATCTGATTTTTCAGCCAGTTGGGCATCGCCCATTCCTCCTTTGATCGAAACAGTGGGTGTATCTTCAATGTATGCATAGGGGAAATTGTCCCGTTCGAGGTTTTTATAGAAAGGAACGATCTTGATTGAACGAGAGAGAGTTACAGCAGTTAATAGAGCACATTTCCCAGCAGTTCTTTGGCAAGACATTCCGCCATCAGGCTGTTTTTAATGACCGGTTAAAAACGACAGGCGGGCGATATTTACTTGGTACACACAATATCGAACTGAACCGCCGATACCTAGAGGAGCATGGTCGAGAAGAATTAATTGGGATCATCAAGCATGAGCTGTGTCATTATCATCTGCATCTTGAGGGAAAAGGCTATCAGCATCGCGACCGTGATTTTAAAGAGTTATTAAAACAAGTAGAAGCCCCGCGTTTTTGTACACCGCTTAAGACCTTACAAAAGAAGCGACGTGCGGGGAAACGCCATGAATACATTTGCACAGGATGCGGCCGGTCTTTTATCAGAAAAAGACGGTTTGATACCTCTCGTTATGTATGCGGCGTCTGCAAAGGGAAATTAAAGTGGCAGAGCACAACCGATTCATTGTGATAAGCATTCCTCTAAGGGGGTGCTTTTTTTATTCGATTAGATGTGTGGACATATGGAGACAAAAAGAGACGCATGTCTCATTTTGTCTCTTTTTTCATCGGTGTGATTCGGTCAAAGCCAAAGTGTTCAAGTATCTTCATGTTGGCACGATTTTTGCTTGTATAGAAGTGCAAGCAAAAAAGGATAGGAGGTTTTACCAAATGGAAAAGGCATTGACTAAAGAAAAAGCCATATGGATGTATCAAAAAATGCAGGAAATCCGCCAATTTGAAGATCGAGTACACGCGCTTTTTACAAAAGGAATCTTGCCAGGGTTTGTCCATCTTTATGCTGGCGAAGAAGCTGTTGCCGTAGGAGTCTGTGCACATCTGAATGAAAAAGACAGTATTACAAGTACCCACCGCGGCCACGGCCATTGTATAGCGAAGGGCTGTGATCTAAAAGGAATGATGGCAGAAATCTATGGAAAAGCCACAGGTCTTTGTAAAGGCAAAGGCGGATCCATGCACATTGCAGATTTTGATAAAGGAATGCTTGGTGCCAACGGAATTGTTGGAGGCGGCTTTCCTCTTGCGTGCGGGGCAGCCCTCACAGCCAAATATAAAAAGACAGAAAATGTAAGCGTTTGCTTTTTTGGAGATGGTGCAAACAATCAAGGGACTTTCCACGAAGGAATCAATCTCGCGGCCATCTGGAAACTGCCCGTCATTTTCATCGCAGAAAACAATGGGTACGGAGAAGCGACACCATTTTCCTATGCTTCAAGCTGCAAATCAATCGTCGATCGAGCGGCCGGTTATGACATTCCTGGGATTCAAGTAGATGGAAAAGATGTGATGGCCGTTTATCAAGCCGCAGAACAAGCAATTGAACGAGCGAAAAATGGAGAAGGTCCGACATTGATTGAATGTATGACATATCGGAATTATGGCCATTTCGAAGGAGATGCCCAGCGTTACAAAACCAATCAAGAAAAAATAGAACATCAAGAAGAGAGAGATGCGATCACTCTTTTTAAAAATGAATTGATCAAGCAGCAGCTGCTGACGAATGGAGAGCTATCAAATATTGAAACGACTGTAACAGAAGCGATAGATGAAGCCGTTCAATTCAGTGAAGAAAGTGAATATCCAGATCAGACCGAATTATTGACCGACGTGTATGTTTCGTATCAATAAATCAGAAGGAGGAGAGGAAAATGACAAGAGAAATCAGCATGTCTAGTGCATTGAATGAAGCGATTAAACTTGCCATGAGAAGAGACGAGGATGTCATTTTAATGGGGGAAGATGTTGCTGGAGGCGCTCATGTAGATCACTTACAGGATGATGAAGCATGGGGCGGTGTGCTCGGTGTAACGAAAGGAATCGTTCAGGAGTTTGGACGTGAGCGAGTCCTTGACACACCGATTAGTGAAGCTGGCTATGTAGGTGCGGCCATGGCAGCTGCTTCCACAGGGCTAAGGCCAATTGCAGAACTCATGTTTAATGATTTTATCGGCACTTGTCTGGATCAAGTGCTGAATCAAGGGGCTAAATTTCGATACATGTTTGGCGGAAAAGCAGAGGTGCCAATCACGATCAGAACGACACATGGAGCGGGTTTTAGAGCAGCTGCTCAGCATTCGCAAAGCTTGTATGCGCTATTTACAAGCATCCCTGGATTGAAAGTGGTGGTGCCTTCTTCACCATACGATGCCAAAGGATTGCTGCTGGCAGCCATCGAGGATCAGGACCCTGTCATCTTTTTTGAAGACAAAACGCTTTACAATATCACAGGAGATGTTCCGGAGCGATATTACACGTTGCCGCTTGGCAAAGCAGATGTGAAAAGAGAAGGCTCAGATGTGACCATTTTTGCAGTAGGCAAACAAGTTCATACAGCACTCGAAGCAGCAGAGCAATTAGCTGCGCAAGGAATTGAAGCAGAGGTGATTGATCCTAGAAGCTTGTCGCCGCTCGATGAAGAGGCCATTCTGACTTCAGTAGAGAAAACAAATCGGCTTGTCATTGTGGATGAAGCAAATCCAAGATGCGGAATTGCCGCAGATATTTCTTCTCTGGTTGCGGATAAAGGATTCGATTTACTCGACGCACCAATCAAAAAAGTGACGGCTCCTCATACACCGGTCCCATTTTCACCACCGCTTGAAGATATCTATTTGCCGACACCTGATAAGGTTGTGAACACTGTCTTAGAGATGGTTGGAAAAAGTCATGACAAGATCTTGAACTAAAGAAAGGAGAGAGGGAGATGGCTGTCGAGGTTGTGATGCCGAAATTGGGCATGTCAATGAAAGAAGGAACGGTATCTGTCTGGAATAAAGAGATCGGAGAGACCGTGAATAAAGGAGAAAGCATTGCAAGCATCAACTCTGAAAAAATTGAAATGGAGATCGAATCACCTGCAGAAGGAACCATATTGGATATAAAAGTGTCTGAGGGAGAAGGTGTACCGCCTGGCACGGTCATCTGCTATATCGGTGAAGGAAATGAACAGGTCGAGGAAAAGAAAGAAAAAGACCTGCCGCCAAAACAAAAGAAAGAGAGAATAAAAATCTCCCCTGTTGCACGTAAGATTGCTCAAAGTGCTAATTTGGATATTCATACACTAGTGGGAACAGGTCCAGATGGGAGAATCACGAAAGCGGATGTGCTTCGGGCACTTCCTGATGAAAAAGAAAAAGAAAAACAACATAATGAACCAACAAAGCATCAGCCAGCCAGCATGATGCGGAAAACCATTGCCTCGCGAATGATGGAAAGCCTGCAAACAAGTGCACAATTAACAATAACGATGAAAGCGGATGTGACAAAACTTACAGCTTTACAGTCTGAGTTGAACGAAACAGCTGGAGCACAACACGATATGAAATTAACCATGACCGATTTTGTAGCCAAAGCAGTGATTCTTTCTCTGCAAAAGCACCCTGCAATGAACAGTCAATATCAACATGATAGAGTCGAAACTTTTGAGCATGTACATCTTGGAATCGCTGCTGCTTTAGATCACGGGCTGGCAGTGCCGGTTATTCGGCATGCGGAAAAGCTTTCACTTATTGAGCTGGCGAAGAGCATCAAATCGTATGGCAAAAAAGCACGTGAAGGCAAACTTCTCCACGATGAAATTGAAGGCTCTACCTTTACAATCACTAACTTAGGTGCTTATGGTGTGGAACATTTTACCCCGATTTTGAATCCGCCAGAAGCAGGTATTCTTGGCGTTGGAAAAGCGGATCACATGCCTGTTTATCAGGGGAATGAATTATGTAAAGGGACGATCCTGCCACTCAGTCTGACATTTGACCATCGCGTGCTGGACGGGGCGCCGGCATCACAATTTTTATCAACTGTTAAAGCCTATTTAGAAAAACCAGTATCCATTCTTTTATAGGAAGAAGGTGAAATGACCATGACGCTAGTCATTATAGGAGGCGGGCCAGCAGGATATGTGGCGGCAATAACAGCCGCCCGTTTTGGCAGAGAGGTTGTATTAATCGACCAAGGCCTGTTAGGAGGGACCTGCCTGAATGAAGGCTGTATTCCAACGAAAGCCCTTTTGCAAAGCGCCGATATGTACGAGCATGTGAAATCAGCAAAACATTTTGGAATTGAGCTTTCAGAAAAGGAGCCTATCATTCATTGGGAAGCTGTTCAAAAGCGGAAGCGGTCAGTCGTCAAGCAGCTGACTGATGGCGTTCGTTATTTGATGAATAAAAACAAAATCACCGTGTTAAATGGGAAAGCATCATTTCTTTCGGCACATGAGCTATTGATAGAAAGTGAAGGGAAATCTGAAATCATTCAAGCAAAACAAATCATTATTGCTTCAGGATCAGAACCTGCTGCTTTACCCTTCGCCCCATTTGACAGGGAGTGGATCATTGATAGTAAGGATGCCATGACGCTCCCTTCAATACCAGATTCGCTTTGTATCATTGGCGGAGGGGTGATCGGCTGTGAGTTTGCAAGCATCTTTAGCAGAATGGGATCAAAGGTTGTCATGGTTGAACAGGCAGCACACATTTTACCTGAAGAAGATCACGATACCGCTAACTGTCTTCACGATCAGCTTCAAAAAGCTGGTGTGGAGATTTTGACATCAGCAGCAGTCAAACAGCTTGATGCAATCTCAAAAAAAGTGGTGGTTGAGAAGGAACATGGAGAGCGCTGTGACATCAAGGCCGATCATTGTTTAGTCGCCATTGGCAGAAAGCCGAGGCTGGGAGAGCTGAATCTTGAGCAGGTCGGCATAGAATTTGACAGAAACGGGATCTGCGTCAATGAGCATATGCAAACCAATCTCCCGTATATCTATGCGTGCGGTGATGTGACAGGCGGTGTTCAGCTTGCTCATGCTGCTTTTCATGAAGGAACGATTGCGGCATCACATGCATCAGGTGAAGATGTAAAAGTCAATGAACAAGTGATTCCAAGGTGCATCTACACGTCTCCAGAAATCGCCAGTGTCGGTTTAAATGAAGAGAGTGCTAGAAAACAATATGGGGAGATTCGGATAGGGAAATTCGCATTTTCTGCTAATGGAAAAGCACTCATTTTAAATCAGCCAGCAGGTCAAGTAAAGGTCATTGTCGAACCGCAATATCAAGAAATATTAGGTGTATCCATTATCGGGCCAAATGCCACAGAACTGATTGGACAAGCGGCAGTGATGATGCATACAGAGTTAACAGCTGATACATTAGAGCAGTTTATTGCGGCACATCCGACACTCTCTGAGGCGATACACGAAGCCTTGCTGCAAACAAATGGACGAGCGGTGCACTGCTGATAGAGAAACATTTTATCCGAATGAATGTTCCTGGGTCAGCCAATAATTGAAAGCGCTTTTATAATTATCTATAATGGATAAAAAGCCCCCAGAGGAGAGGATGGAATGAATCCGACGCCTTGTTATTTAAATACTTGGAAACGCTTTGTTCGTGAAGGTTTACTTGATAGGTCTCGTCTGGACAAGAGAGTGATGGAGTCATGGCACAGATGTAAACAGGCAAATGTGAACCCGTATTTAGATAAAGGACAGTCGTTGTTAGAAAAGGAATTATTCAGTATTCAAAAACAGAAGTACTCACTATTCCTAAATGCCGCTCTTCCTTACTTAAATAAAATTAGTCAGCAATTAAAAGAATCGGACATGATGGCCTTACTCATCGATGCAGATGGCTATGTGCTGAGTTTGACAGGAAGTCAAAGGACGCTGGTAGAAGCGAAAAAAATAAATTTTATGGAGGGCGCTCGCTGGACCGAAGCCGATGTGGGGACGAACGCTATTGGAACGGCACTGGTCATTGGGGAAGCTGTAGCGATCAACGGAACTGAGCATTTTTCAGTCGCTTCCCACCATTGGAGTTGTTCAGCGGCCCCTATTCGTGATGCAGACGGCACGATCATAGGAGTCATTGATATCTCCTGTATGGCGGATCAAAGGCATCCTTTTATGCTTGGCATGGCTTCAACAGTTGCATATGCCATAGAGAGAGAAATTCAGGTCCAGCAAAAAAGGAAAGAGATGGAGCTGGTCAGTCATTGTCTCCAGCAGGTGGAAGCGGACGAGCCGTATGTTATCTGTAATGAGAAAAAGCAGATTGTTTCGGCAAGCAAACCGATTAGAGATCGGTTTTCAAACTGGTACGGAATGGATGTTGAGCTGCTCATGGACGAGACATTTGTTACACGGGACAAGCAGATCATTCAGTCAGAACAAGACGGAGAGCTGCTTGGGATGTCTTTTTCTCTTGAAGAAGCAGAGAAGAGACATATCACCGTTTCTTTTCCTCAATTTCCCGGGGAATCTGGAACAAGTACAGTATTTCAGCAGACGCTCAGCGAATTGAAACGAGCGGCACAAACAGATGTAAATGTATATATTTGGGGAGAAACAGGTACAGGGAAAGAACTGGCCGCTCGAGCAATTCACTTAGCTAGTGAAAGACATAAAGGACCGTTTATTGCCGTTAATTGTGGAGCCATACCAGAAAGCCTGTTAGAAAGCGAACTATTTGGTTATGCTGAAGGAGCTTTTACAGGGGCAAAACGTCATGGAGCAAAGGGGAAATTTGAACAGGCTCAGAAAGGAACTCTCTTTTTAGACGAAATTGGCGAAATCCCTTATGCGATGCAAGTGGCGCTTCTTAGGGTCATTGAAGAAAGAAAAGTCGTACCGCTCGGCGGGACACAAGAAATCCCTTTGGATATTAGAATCATTACAGCGACACACCGGAATATGAACGAACTGCTGAAGGAAGGAAAAATACGTGAAGATTTGTATTACCGTCTTCATGTCTATCCAATCAACATCCCGCCGCTTAGAGAAAGAAAAGAAGACATTGTTGATTTCTATCGCTATTACCAAAAGAAACACCAATGGAATGCGACATTTCCTGAATCTTTTTTTCGTAAGCTAGAAGCGTACCACTGGCCAGGAAACATACGAGAGCTTTTTAATCTGTTTGAACATATAAGGGTACTGTTTCCTAAAGGAGGTTGGATTGGTGAATCGCAATATGCGGCGGTTTTAGAGGCGATGGATCAGAAAAAACAGAAGCTGCATCTACCAGAATATACCGAGAATCCAAAAGAACTCACGCTAAGGGAACGCATTCAAAAGCAAACGGTGATAGAAGCACTGCACAAAACGAAAGGTCATGTGTCAGAAGCAGCGAGGCTGGCAGAGGTGCCAAGAAGCACCTTTTATAAGTGGATGCGAAAGTATAAGCTGTCATGAACTCATAGGGATCACAGCAGCAAGGAGACCTTGGTCTTTCAGTTAGAGGTCGGGGTCTTTCTGTCATGTCTAAACAGAAAACAAAAAGGAAGGAAGAAAGGCTTGACTGTTATATTAGTATATGTTAAATTATAAAAGCCGTCGCTAATGAGACAGGAATGAAACACTTAAAAATTCTTGACACATTTTTCTGGCATAGATATAATGAAACATGTCTTATTATTCCGCAGTAGCTCAGTGGTAGAGCTATCGGCTGTTAACCGATCGGTCGTAGGTTCGAGTCCTACCTGCGGAGCCA
>NZ_BSEI01000009.1:0-46081 GCF_030268125.1 Bacillus sp. YKCMOAS1 | reverse complement strand
CAGCAGTGACACCAGTGCGGCAGGTGCGCCGCGCGTCTCCGCAGACTCTCTCATGTCCGGCCCGACGCGCTCCAGTGACACCCCTCGCCCCGGTAGGACCAGTAGCTCCAGTGCTACCTGTAGCACCGGTAGGCCCAGTATCTCCAGTGACACCCGTAGCGCCGGTAGGCCCAGTATCTCCAGTGACACCCGTAGCGCCGGTAGGCCCAGTATCTCCAGTGACACCCGTAGCGCCGGTAGGCCCAGTATCTCCAGTGACACCCGTAGCGCCGGTAGGCCCAGTATCTCCAGTGCTACCCGTTACGCCAGTAGGACCCGTTGGTCCAGTAATACCAGTAGCCCCGGTAGAGCCAGTGGCTCCGGTGCTACCCTTAGCGCCAGTAGGACCAGTATCTCCAGTGCTACCCGTTACGCCAGTAGGACCCGTTGGTCCAGTGCTACCTGTCGCACCTGTCGCGCCGGTAGGACCAGTAACTCCAGTGACACCAGTAGCGCCGGTAGGCCCAGTAACTCCAGTGCTACCCGTGACGCCAGTAGGACCAGTATCTCCAGTGACACCTGTAGCCCCGGTAGGTCCGGTATCTCCAGTGACACCCGTTACGCCAGTAGGACCAGTAACTCCAGTGCTACCCGTCGCACCGGTAGGTCCGGTATCTCCAGTGCTACCTGTAGCGCCGGTAGGCCCAGTAACTCCAGTGACACCAGTAGCGCCGGTAGGCCCAGTAACTCCAGTGACACCAGTAGCGCCGGTAGGACCAGTAACTCCAGTGCTACCTGTAGCGCCGGTAGAACCAGTATCTCCAGTTTCACCTGGTGCTGCTAAAAGTGTGTAATCTGACGACGTATCTGGCGTACCTGAAGGTGGTGAAGAATTCACAAGATAAGTACCCCCACCATAAGTGACCACTTGCCCTACTGAATATGTTGGTGCCGTTACAGGATCATAGGATTCAACACCACTTAATCCGATCCCAGTAGGACCCGTAGGCCCAGTTTCTCCAGAAGCAGCCAAAAGGGTATAGTCGGGGGAAAGTCCAGGTATTCCTGATGGAGCGTCAACATTGGCAATGTAAGTACTGCCATCAAACGTGACCACTTGCCCTGCATCGTAATCTTGTGATTGTGAGGGATCAAAAGGGAGGGCGCCGGTTAACCCGCCAGCAGGTCCAGTAGGTCCGGTAGCTCCAGGGGGACCTGCCGGGCCTGCCGGGCCTCTTGGTCCAGCTCTTTGATTTGGTTTTGATTGTTTTATTCCTTTTGCAATGTGGCAAGGTTGATTCCCTTGAGATATATTTTGTTTTGAATATTCTTGTTTAATGAATGGACAGTCTCTTTTTCGAGGACGGTCATGACGTGATCTTTTGTAATGAGGCTGTTCATGGTATTTACCGCAAAAGGGACATTTGTGATCGAATTGATTGTACAAATTGCCCATCTCCTAAAATTGATATTTCATTCTATGTGCAAATTTACAAATTGGAAGTAAAACCTAAAAAATCATCATTTCGAAAATCATCGAATCAAATCATTTAAATCTTTCATGAATTTATGTTATGGTGTTGAAAGTATAAAAATAGTATGATCTTTGACAGAAATGGGGACATCATTTATGAGTCAATCAGTTTTACACGGCAAAGCCTATTCCGTTTTAAATTTATCCTCTGTGACAGAAGGAGGCACCATTAAAGAATCTTTTGAGCGTAGTATGGATTTAGCAAAGAAGGCGGAGAAGTGGGGCTATCATAGATACTGGCTGGCAGAACACCATAACATGGAAGGGGTTGCGAGCTCTGCAACGTCCGTTTTAATTGGATATATTGCGGGAGGAACAGAAAAAATTCGAGTAGGATCTGGTGGAATTATGCTGCCAAATCACTCTTCACTTGTCATAGCCGAACAATTTGGCACACTTGAGACATTGTATCCGGGGAGAATTGATTTAGGTCTTGGCCGAGCACCAGGGACGGATCAGTTAACAGCAAGAGCGCTTAGACGTAATCTTCATAACGGAGAAGATTTCCCTGAGCAGCTTGAAGAACTGATGCAATATTTCAAGCCGACCGGTCAGGTTAAAAAACATGTAAGAGCTGTTCCAGGAGAAGGCCTGGACATTCCAATTTGGCTCCTTGGTTCAAGTGGTTTTAGCGCCAGACTTGCAGGAGAACTTGGATTGCCATTTGCCTTTGCAGCACATTTCTCACCTAAAAATACAATTCCCGCGTTAGAATTGTACAGACAGTCATTTAGACCATCTGATGTGTTAAAAGAGCCTTATGCCATGGTTGGTGTGACGGTTTTTGCTGCAGATCAAACTGAGCGTGCTGAATATTTGGCAACCTCTCATTATCAGCGGTTTTTAAGTCTCATTCGTAATACACCAGGAAAACTGAAAGCGCCTGTCGACAGCATGGACGGTCTTTGGAGTCCATATGAAAAGGCGATGGTGGATGAACAATTAAGCTCGACTATCATTGGGGATAAAGAAAAGGTGAAAACAGAATTAGAAGCCTTTATTGAAGCTACTCAAGCTGATGAAGTGATGATTAATTCAGATATGTTTGACCATCAAGAAAGAATGCGTTCATATGAAATCATCGGAGAGATCTTTCAAGAGGCGCAAGAAAAATAAACAAAAAAAGAACTGCACAGCGCAGTTCTTTTTTATTTATGCTTTTGTAAAAATGCGAAATGGTTGTCCAATTGGCAGAACAATACGGCCAAAATGTGTATTAAGGACAACAGCTGCAGAACCATAAAATGAAAGCAGGGAAATGATCAATTCTGCAATACCAGCCATGGTATGAGTGACATCGTACATCACACCAAACGTGCTAAGGGAAAGACCAATGAATAAGAAATCAATAAAGACGAAAATCAAAAATAACACTTTATGTGTTTCCATTGCACCAATCGTCATAAACAAGCTGAAAATCAAATAACCAATAAACGCAAAGCCTAGCTGTTTTGGATCTGCTGCTCCCGCAAGCGTTTTCCCAAAAACGCCGGCTTGAATGAGCCAAGTCGTACCAACGCCCATCCAGAAAAGACCGAATGCGCCAAAGGCAGTGGCTCCAAAAATATTATGATGCTTTGAATCTTGTATGGACGCGATCAACTGCGCGATTCCTCCAAGGAAGATAGCCCAAGGTAAAATAAGGGAAGTGCCATCTGTGATTCCTAGTTTTTGTGAGGACGCAACGAGCGTCACCATTGCTAAACCAAACAAACCAAGTGGTGTTGGGTCTGCAATTGATAATCGAATTGCTTGAACATTCTGTTTTTCCATAATGACCTCCTACAATTTGCACTTACAAAAGATACTCGAATTCGATAGAAACGTCAAGCTCTTTTTTAGTAGACACTTGCATCGTCTTCCAAATAAATCTATATTTAATACATATCAAATGTGATAGAAAAAGAGGGATAATATGAGTAAAAGCTTATCTGGGAAAACGATTGCTATTTGTGGAACGAGAAAAACAGAAGAAATGCGTACACTTGTCGAAAAACAAGGAGGACAAGCCGTTATTCGCTCTCTTCAAGGAACCGTATTTTTAGCAAAAGAGGAATTAAAGCCAGGCATAGAGACCTTTGTGAAACAAGGGGCAGACTGGGTCATCTTAACAACAGGCATCGGTACAGATACATTGATTGAGAGTGCAGAAGAGCTGCAGCTTGGTAATGAATTTATGAACATTCTATCAAATGCCCATATTGCTTCAAGAGGGTACAAAACCTTTGCTGCGCTGAAAAAACGCGGAATTCAGCCAGAGGTCTCTGATGAAGACGGTACGGTTCGTGACTTAATTTCAAAACTTGAAGACAAGGAGTTTCAAGGCAAACGTGTAATGGTGCAGCTACATGGTGAAAATGCACCAGCTCTCATTCAGTTTTTACATGACAAGGGGGCAGATGTTTTGCCGCTTTTACCATATCAGCACACACCTCCTGAACCAGAGGCAGCTGAAAAGCTTCTTCAAGAAATGATAGATGGACAAGTTCATGCCGTCTGCTTTACAACCGCTGTCCAGGTTCACGCCTTTTTCAAATTAGCCGCAGAATGGGGCAGAAAAGAAGAATTGCAAGCATTATTCGAGCAGCACGTACTGGCAGTAGCTGTCGGGAAAGTCACTGCTGAAGCTTTAAAAGAAGAAGGAATAGACCGAATTCTTGCCCCGTCACTTGAGAGAATGGGTGCAATGATAATAGAGTTATCCCGATATATGGAAAAACAATCAGCACACTCGTAAAAAAACGCCTTTCACCAGATCAGTGAAAGGCGTTTTTGTTAGATTGTCCGTTTTCGATTCGTCCGAATTTTTTTGAGTACAAAGTAGAGAACAATCAGGACGATAGCAATGACCATAATAGGGGTTGTATAAGCATGAGCAACACTTTGAATATGATCCCATTTTGTCCCGAGCTGCATGCCAAGATAGATAAATAAGATGGACCAAGGAATAGCAGCTAATCCTGTCAAGAAAACAAATTTCAAAAAAGGCATCTTAGCAATACCAGCTGGAATCGAGATGGCATGGCGGACAACAGGGATAAAGCGTGCAGTAAACACTACACCGGTTCCATACCGGTCAAACCAGCGCTCTGCAGTCGCGATATGATGTTCATGGATGAATAAATACCTTCCATATTTTGTTAAAAAAGGTCTTCCGCCGTACAGACCGATCCAGTAAATAAAACACTGGGCGAGTGTACCTCCAATGACGCCGGCAATAACAGCTCCAACAAAACCTATTGTGCCTGTTGACACCATGTATCCGCCATAGGCAAGTACAATTTCACTCGGAATGATTTCAATCATCAGTCCTAGTGCTACACCTACATAACCAAGGCTTGTCAGCCAGGTTAAAATTTCATTAAAAAAGGTTCCCATTCATTTCACTCTGCCTTTAAATACGAATTTTCTTCAAGCATCCTTATAAGAGCCTATGCTTGTTTTGCTTTTCTCATGAGTATGCTTTCTATATATGCCAGCATGGCTTGCGGCTCATACAGACACCACTGAACCTTGCTTTTTCATCAAGTCTATGTTGGAAAGCTCTCGTCTAGCAGATATTATCATACCATATTTGCCGGCATCTAGACGATCTACTTGCTATATGAAGAATGGTCACCATAAAAGAGAATAGGATGCATCCGTTTTTTCAGTAGATCATGATATAATTTGTTAGATGAAACGAACGGGTGGTGCACAAACATGTATTTAACAATCGCAGAAACAGCTGAATACTTGGAAGTATCAGAAGCGTATATTGAAAAATTAATCCAGCAAAAAAAGATCCGTTACGTATTTGACGGGGAATCTTATCTCATTTATCAAGGGCAGTTTCAAACACATTTAAAGCAGCTCGAACAATATAAAGAGCTCGTCCAAGAGATCTTAAATGAACCGATTCCGGAAGACCCCGATGTAAAGGATGAAGATTAGAATATCTTTTCAATTGATTTAACATGGCTCAATGGCCGTGGGTGATAGATAGAATAATCTCTATTTGAAAGAAGCAGAATGACCATTCATTGGCAGTGAAAGGAAGTGAAAATATGGGGACAACTATTTTATGTGAAGCCTGTCAAAAAAACGAAATGAACGTTGCAGAAGCGTCTGATGAACCGAAACAGCCTTATCAATTATGCCACCAATGCCACGAAAGACTACTCACCTATTCATTACGGCCTATTGAATGGTATAACCTAGCTGTTCTCCATTCTCCTAAACAATTTTTACTGCACGATGATTTTTATGGAGAGGACGGACAGGCTTTCCAATTAGAGGAGGATGTTGTCATCACCAAAAGTGAAAAAGCACCAACATTACAAGCCGTTAGGCGTGATTTGGTGTCTTTATTAGACTTTTCAATCACTAGATGGTTTCTTGAGGATGATGTCATCGATGCTTTGAAACAGCACGATCAGCAAAGAATCTTGGATGCTGTTCAAAGTAGGTTTGATCAAACGCATCATGTCGAAGTGAAATCGCGCATGTTAGAAATTACGGCTGATGTGTTAGGTACCTCTGCTGCTGGGTGGGTGAGGGAACTTTTGGATCAAGCTGATGAAGAATTTCTTTATCCGCTTTCGTGGGCAGCCGCCAGCAGTTTGCCAGTAGATGAGGGATTACAACGTACTCTAGATAAATTGAAATCTGTCAGTGAAAAAGAATTGCCGTTAGAGGCTTTTATTTGCCTGCACCGTTTCCGTTCTAATAAAATATTGGATTGGATGGAGTCAAATTGCACCCATTTTCACGATCAGTGGGGAAGTCTGGCAGCCGTCAGCTACCCAACCTGGGAGAGAATGAAATCTTGGCTAAACAAAGGAAAACCTTTCAGCTTAATTGCACTAGATACAATGGCAAACTGTGCAAAAGGGAATAGACCGGCTCTAGTGGAACAATATTCACCTAAAATCCTTAAAACTGATAAAAATGAAGTAGAAAAGATTTTAAATGAATATTATCAAAAAGATCATGTTCCACGAGTGAAAATGAAAGTGTCCAAAATCTTGGAGAACAAACAAGACATATTTGAATAAGCCTTTTTATTGGCTGACTCCCGTTTGAACAATTTTCATGTGGCATTTAACTTGTACATCTGCATCAGGATAAATGTTCTTCCATTTTTCTGGTGTCACTGCTTTGTCTTTTGATCTATACCTAAGGCCCAGCCCAAGAGGATCTATGTTTTGCTTTTTAAAGGATTGAACAAGGTCTTGTCCTTGCTGAGCGACACGTTTTTCTACTTCTTTTTCAACATGGTCCAATATAGAAGGTTTATCAATTTTTTTGGACTTCATGAATTCTTTTAATTCGCCTTTCAGCTTGATATCAATCATGATATGAGGCTTCTTTGTTAGGTTTTTCGTTGGTTTGATTCGGTAAGACACATGAGATTTGATATTTTCAATGACGACATGGGTCTTTGCTTGATCTGCCAATTGAAACTCATAGATGCCATTTTTATGATTTTCAATCATCGCTTTAAATGTGAACGTGTCTTTTCCAGGTATATGACTGACCATTTTTTCATGATCAAACAGAGCGACTCCTGTGATCTTGATGCCACTGTTTGTTTTCTTGATGTAAGGGAGGTATGCATCGACCCCTTTTGCCAGCATCTGATTCATAAAAATATGCTGATTGGTGACAGGTTCATTGCCATTTCGCATATTTTGGGCGAGCAGATCAGAGAGATATACACCTATATTTAAGTTCGTTTGATTCATTTTTGTGTATAATAAATCTTCCACTTCTCCGCCTACAATCGCAAACACTTGGCGTGAACCAATAATAGGATCACGGTAAATGTAATTCATTAAATCAATCATGCCTACTTCTTTTGCTAACTTTTCACTGACTAAAATAACGAGTACCTGGCCCATGACGACTGGAAAAGGCGATTTTTCTGATACAAGAAATTGAATATTGCTAATGGTGTTTGACCTTGCACTTAATATTTGATAACTTCCTTGTTCTTGACTTTTAAAGACAGGGAAGACAAAGAAGCCTTTCATTTCTCCGTCTTCTATTAAATCAAATCCCGCCGCCTGGGAGATATTTAATTCATCTAAAAGGCGGGGCTCTGCACAGCTGGTTAACAAAAGACTACACAACATGAGGCCCGTAAGAATATAGCGTTTCATGCTCGTTTTTTCCCCCTCTTTTTTTTCAGCATCAGTCCAATGACCATACAGACAATCAATCCATAGATCAGAATGAATCCACTAAATTCCACCCATTGATTAAAGGTTTCAAAAGAAGTTGCACTGGCAAAAAACGAAAACATGATCAGAATGAGGATGCTGAGCCCGATGAACGTGACGCGCTGGCTCGTATGAAGCATTTTTTTTGCCATTCGGCTCGCTGCCCATAATGGAATTGTGATATTAGGAATGATCAGAAGCAGCCAAAGAGACACTTCAATAAATTCAAAGCGCTGGATAAACGGAAGCTTCACAATGCTTGTTAACGTTAGTGTCGGCCATTTTGTTAATTTGAGCTGAGCACTTGAGTAATACGCAATAGAGACGAGAAAAGTGAGCAAGTTTAAGCATGTCGTAAATAATGCGCCCATGTGGGCAAATTTTTGAGATGTCTGAGCTTGTTTAATAAAGGGATAATAGACAAGCAGGGTGCCAAAACCAAACATGGATAAGGATGCATCTTTGACTCCCACAAGCATTTGCGAAAATGTATGATCAAACATTGGGAACATGAAACGAATGTGACTATATTTCATGGCATAAAAACAAATAAACGTCATCCAATACGTCAGTACAATGCTAAAAAATGCCCAGCCAGCAATGGTTCTAAAGCCGCCAGTATGAATGTAATACACAAGCAGCAGCAGTACAGATGCAAACAAAAGACCAGGGATTTCTTTAAACAGCCATACATGGATCACATCCATGTAATGGATAAGAACGGTCAGCGACAAAGAAGCAAAATATAAGATATAAAGAATGTTGAATAATTGCCCAATCCATTTGCCAAATACATATTGCGTGATATCACCAAATTCATCCGAAGGTGCCTTTTTAAACATCAAGTACATTAAAAAGATCATCACATTGACGCTCATGCCAGAAATCAAAATAGCGATCCATCCATCATTATTGATAGAACGAACAAGGTTTGTTTGAAAGTTTAAAATGCTGACCCCGACTTGATTGGCATTGATGAGAAAAAACACAAAATAAGGGGATACTTGAAATTTCTCTTTGACAGAAGAAGAGCTCATGCCTTCACTTCCTTATTCATAAAAATCATTTTTCCCCTTACAGCCTTGCTTAGGCTTAGACCGATGGATGGTTTCATTTTTTGGACGTAAATTTTCCGGCCTTTTGTTCAAAAAACGGAGCTGAGGACGAATCAAACTGCCCTTTAAATCAGCAAGGCGCATTGGAAAAATAGGCTCTAGATACGGCCGGCCAATCGAGGTTAATTTCATTAGATGGGTGAGCAGAAAAGATCCCATCACAGCAATGCCTAATGCGCCCCAAACCTGTGCTGCGAGTAAGAAGGGAAATCTCAGCAGCCGAATGGTACTGCCCATTTTGTAAATAGGCGTGACAAATGAGGCGAGAGCAGACAGGGCAACAATAATGAGTAAAATATTGCTCGTTAAGCCTGCTGCTACAGCCGCCTGTCCAATGACAATCCCTCCAACAATCCCGAGCGTCTGACCGACTTTAGCCGGGAGCCTTGACCCTGCTTCTCTTAGTAATTCAATCGAAGTCTCTAAAAATAGTGCCTCAATGATCGGAGGAAATGGAACAAGATAGCGCGAGGATACAATGGTTTCTAATAAATCCTTTGGGATCAGCTCATAATGAAAAGTTAAAACGGCGACATATAAAGGTGTCGCAAAAATGGAAAATATCACAGCAAATATGCGTAACAGCCTAAAGCAAGAAGCCGCAATCCATGACATATTGTAGTCTTCCATAGTGGAAAAATACTCAAGTAAAATAGTTGGAGCAAGCAAGACATGAGGCGAGCCATCCACTAATATGGCAATTTTCCCTTCTGACAAACCTGAAGACACGCGGTCGGGTCTTTCTGTATTCAAAAACAACGGAAAAATCGTATTGGACACATCATAAAGCATTTGAGCGAGGTAATTCGCATCTAAAATCTGATCATAATCAACGTCCTCAATTCGCTGCAGAACCGTTTCGATGTTTTCTGGGTTAGCGATTTCTTCAATATATAACACGGCTACTTTTGTTTGAGAGAGCGTACCAACCGTCTTTTCCTCAACTTTCAGGTTAGGCGTCGGCAGCCGCCGCCTGACCAAATTTAAATTGGTATCTAAAACCTCCACAAATGCTTCCTGAGCACTGATAATCCCAAATTCAATCTCGGGCGGACCTACTTGTCTGCCTTTCTTTTCTTCAATCGGCAAAAGAAGCGTTTTGCCCCAGTCTGTCTCAAGTCTAATAGCAATGCTGCCCCGGTGAAGGGCTTCTTCCACTTTTTGAAGATCGTTCGTGATGACAGCCTGCTCAATAGGAATTTGTTCTTTCAGCTCTTCAAGAGTAGGTGTCAGGTGCATTTGTTTGAGAGAGGGGAGAATTTGTTCATGTAGAAGATGTCCATTAATTAAAGATCGAAAAAAGGAAATCCTATACAGAAAATCTCCATTTCGAGACAGCTCATTTGTAAAATCAGCAGAACGTGACAATGCTTCAAATACTGAATTTGGGTCCTTTTGTTGTTTGTTTTTTTTCAGCATTTGAACCAGCTCCTTCGGCAATTTTCCTCTATTATCCAACCAATTGTCTAAAGATATGCATAAAAAAAGCGTTCAGCTTGATGGGCTGGACGCTTTTTTTCCATATTGAACGGCTTCTAATAATAAATCAGCTAGATGGACAGCACGCATGGTCGGCGAGTGCTCCGCGCGTTTGATGCCTGCTGCCATTTGCAGCTGACAGCCTGGATTAGACGTAACAATGGCAGCAGCCTTTGTTTCCCTTGCTTCTGTCATTTTATGATCTAAAATTTGCATCGACATCTTTGGCTGCAAGATGTTGTAAATGCCAGCTGAGCCGCAGCACCGGCCCGAATCCTTCATTTCATTAAATGATACGCCTTGAATGGCCTTCATCAGCACCCTTGGCGCATGCTGTACACCCATTCCGTTCCGCAAATGACAGGAATCCTGATAGGTGATGGCTTGCTCTGGCAAAGCAAGCGGCATGCGGCGGTGAAATTCCAGCTCCACTAGAATGTCTGATATATCGGTGATTTTCTTTGAGAAGACTTCACTTCGTTTTTGAAAGTCCGGATCATCGTGAAGCAAATGATCGTAATCACTTAAAAAAGCACCACAACCGCCCGCATTCATGACTATGGCATCTGCATCTATCTTTTCAAATGCTTCAATATTCCGCTTTGCTAGCTGTTTCGCTTGCTCTTTTTCTCCGCTATGACCATGAAGCGCTCCGCAGCACGTCTGAATAGGAGGGACGATGACTTCACAGCCTGCCAGCTGCAAAAGCTGGATAGTCGCTTCGTTTGTACTGGAAAAAACGGTGTCCATTAAACAGCCAGTAAAAAAGGCGACACGCTTACTTGCTGGGCCGGCGGCTTTGTATTCCGTCAAACGGTTTTTCTGTTGACGCGGCACCTTTGGAAGCGCCTGTTCCATCAGGCGTAAGTGCGGTGGAAGCACCTTCAGCATACCAGTTTTGCGGGCGGCTGTTTGCAGACCAGATGTTTGATAAAATCGAAGAAGTCCTGCCGCTTGCCGCATTCGGCTTTGTGAAGGAAAGAGTCCTTTGAATACTGCACGTCTCACAAGTTTGACAGGGATGGATTGTTTTTTGTGCTGCTGAATGATGTCTCTTGCATCCTCAAGTAACCGCCCATATTTGACGCCGGAAGGGCAGACCGGTTCACATGCACGGCAGCCAAGACAAAGATTCAGTGAATGCTCGACATCTTCATCTGGCTCAATGACGCCGTCTCTCACCGCCTTCATTAAAGCAATTCGGCCGCGGGGAGAGTGTGTTTCTTGTTGACCAGATTCAATATAAGTAGGACAGGATGGAAGGCAGAAGCCGCAGCGCATGCAATTGAGCAGCTCTTTTTCGTCCATTTGCTGCTGAAATGATTGCTGAATCTTTGTTTGTTTAGAGGAACTCATGAGACCACCACCCGCTTTCTTGCGGCTTTTCCAAACACTTTATCAGGGTTCATCATATTTTCTGGGTCTAGCGCTTGTTTGATCGCTTTCATTGCTGCAATGCCTTCTTTTTTGACCTTTAGTTCCAAGTAAGGGGCTTTCATAAGACCCACACCATGTTCACCCGTAATGGTGCCGCCAAGTGAGACGGCTTTTTCAAAAATGGCCTGAAAGGCTTCCTCCACCCGTTTCATTTCTTCTTCATTTCTTGCATCTGCTGCACAAGTAGGGTGCAAATTGCCATCACCTGCATGACCAAATGTGCAGATTTTCACTTTGTACTCCTTCGCAATATCTTCGATCGCCCGCACCATGCTGGCAATTTCAGACCGGGGGACTGTGGCATCTTCTAAAATGGTCGTTGGGCTTAACCGGGCGAGGGCAGATAAAGCGGATCGTCTCGCTGTTAAAAGGGCATTTGCCTCTTCTTCAGAATGAGCAATATTCACACGTTTTGCTCCGTGCTGCTGGCAGACTTTTGCGATGCTCTGCATATCACGGGAAACCGCTTCAGGATGGCCGTCCTGTTCGATTAACAGCACCGCTTGAACGTCCGTCGGCAAACCGATTTTTGCAAAGTCTTCAACGACTTCCAGGGTCGGCTGATCCATAAATTCTAATGTGGCGGGGATGATACGCTCTGCAATAATCGCCGACACTGAAGCGGCTGCTTCCTCTAGGCTTTCATATAAGCAAAGCATCGTTTGTTTTGTTTCTGGAAGCGGCAAAAGCTTCAGCGTGGCTTCAGTGACAATCCCGAGCGTTCCTTCTGAACCTACGAACAAACGAGTCATATCATACCCGGCCACGTCCTTTGCAAGTTTGCCGCCTGTTTTAATGATGTCACCGTTTGGCAGAACCACTTCAAGTCCAAGTACATAATCTCTTGTCACGCCATATTTTAAGCCCCGGAGACCACCTGAATTTTCATTAATATTTCCGCCTAATGTAGAGATTTTCATAGAGCTTGGATCAGGTGGATAGAAGAGCCCTTTTGCCTCTACTTTGCGAATGAGTTCCTGTGTGATCAAACCAGGCTGCACCGTTGCTGTCAGGTTTTCTTCATCTATTTCTATTAATTGGTTCATTCTTGTAAACAGCAGCACAAGTCCGCCTTGTGTAGGACATGTACCTGCACAAAGATTCGTTCCTGATCCTCTTGGCACGATCGGTATATGATATGAGGCGCAGAGCCGGACAATTTGCTGGATTTCCTCAGCCGTATGCGGGCTTACGATGACATCTGGCATCTGCTGAAAATTTGGTGTTGCATCATAAGAGTAGGCAAGCCGATCGGCTTTACTGTCCTGTACGTAAGGCGCACCAACAATCTTTTTCAATTGATTTAAAAATTCAGAATTTAACATACGCATTCAACTCCTACTGATTAGACGTATCGTTTCTTTCAGTATAAAAAAAGAATCGCCTCATGCCTATGGACGATTCTACAAAATATCGGGCTGTTCGCTTCGTTTTTTTGGATCATGATCTAAAAGCATGAAGGCTAAATAAAAAAGCATTGCATCTTGCATGCGCTTTGGATCAAGTGTCGTTAAATCTTGGATTCGTTTTAGCCTGTAATGTAGTGTATTGATATGAACATGCATTGCTTCTGCGGTATATTTCAATGAGCAATCTGATGTCATGAGTACCCGCAATGTTTTCACTAATTCAGGATAGGGGAGAAGAGGGGCGATCGTTCGATCAAGAAACACTTCCTTTGTTTCCTGACTCACTTCCTCCATAAAAAGTTCAAGCGTTAAATCTTCATCAAATACAATCGGCGTATCAGCATGTGCCATTTTTAATGCACGAAAGGCTTGTTGAAAGGATTGCTTCATCAAATGAGCAGCTGCTGGTTTTCCCGCCCCAATCAAAACCCCTGGCGTGCTCTGCGCCGTAAGGGAGGCATGGATGTGAAATAGGCGCTGCTGCAGTGTTTTACGATCATCTGCTGTTGTTTGCAGCATAAGCAAAAAGCGGGCATGCCCCCAGCGGACGATGATCTCCTGACTAGTGAGATTCAGCGTTTCCTTTAATTCTTTGTATTGATTTTGTTTCATAAACGATTCATCCTGACAATCGATCAGGACGACTGTGCGCTCCTTGTTGATATCAAGCTGAAGCCGCGTTGCTTTTTCATTGAGATCAATCGCTGTCTCTGGCAGATGGAGCCAGTCGAATACAAACGCTTCGAGCTGACGTTCATCCGTTTCGGTTTCTTGAAAAAATTCATGTTCATGAATGAGCAGCTCAGTCATTTTTCTTAATATTTCGCCAAAAGGAGACACATGTAAAGGATCTCCTGTCATCCCAATGACTCCGATGACCTCCTGCTTAAAATAAATAGGTAGATTGATGCCAGCTTTGACGCCTTTCATGTGGTGCTGGTCATCCTTTGTGAGAATTCGTTTCTGTCCTTCAAAAGATGTCAGATACGCTCCTTCATGAAATTGTCCGATGCGCTCTGGATCTGTTGCTGCAATGATGGTGCCGTTCGTTTGTACGATGATGATTTCCTCAGTCAGCACCTTTTTCACTTCGTCTACAATCTTTTCTGCCAGTGTCATTGTGAGCAAAATGTACCCCTCCGAGATGTTTCTTTTGACACTATCATACCATCATATGCTAGGACATATCTTTCTTTTCCTGAGTTATGCTAAAATAATAAACGCACATGAATGAGAAGAAAGGAGACATAGCCATGTCACTGCAAAATCGCTTACAAGATTTACTGAAAGAAGGACAAGCGCTGACAGACTTCGAATATGATGAAGCGGCGAGCCGCAATTGGCCTTTAGAAGGGGCGAGAATAAAAGAAGAAGCACGCTTTGGCGATGTATATATAGAGCGTGTGGACAAGGAATCAGAGGACATGATTCAAACAGAAGACGCCTCATTTCTAAACACACCGCTTACATATGTGAAAAAACATCAAAAAGAATTTATTTATATCGAATCAAAGTGGTTTGATGTCGTGAAAGTAGATGGCTTGGCCATTGAATGGGACGAAGTGTTTCAAACGTATACCGTGTTATTCGGTTTCAAACGTCCTAAGAAAGACACGAATATTTTAAAGGACTTGCTATCGCCATTAAATGGTGCTCAGCTTCAATTTAATGGACAAGATGGCTTATTTGATGTGAATTTACAGCTTCTTGAGCTTGAGGACATCCACGAAGATATGGCTTTCATTGACGTTATCTCGGCTGTGTACCGATTTTTATTCCGTATGGTCATGCAGCTTGAAATCAATGAATAAAAACGGCTCAAATTCCTGAGCCGTTTTTTTCCCATCTATTCATTTGATGAAGGCGTGACAAATCGCACATCATGCTCTTTTCCATATTGAAGATAATTTTTATTTGGCTCCTGATTGGTCACGACGACATCAATCTCGTGCAAATCACAAAACGTGGTCAACGCGTAATGATCGAATTTGCTATCATCCACTAATAAAAACGTTTTGGCACTTTTTTGAACGAGCGTCTTTTTAATATCGGTTTCAAGCGGGGACGAATTCGTGACGCCGTGATCAATAGATAAACCAGTTGATGCGATAAAGGCTTTATTCACATTGTAAGCTTTTAAGCGCTCTACACTTTGATAGCCTACGAAAGAATTTGTTTTTCTTTCAAGCATCCCGCCAGTGGAAAAGATGGTGAGATTTTCATAAGGCATCGCTTGTGTAATGAAATCAACATTATTGGTCACAATGGTCACTTGTTTCTCAGTCAAATAGGGGAGCATCTCAAGCGTTGTCGTACCAGAATCAACAAAAATCATATCTCCATTTTCCACAAATGCGGCAGCCGTCTGACCGATCAATTGCTTTTTACTGAGCTGACGGGTCTTTCGCTCCTGATACACCACTAACGTTGAGTGGTTCACAGCCACTCCGCCATACACTTTTTTGAGAACGCCGGACTCTACCAATGCCTGTACATCTCGGCGTATCGTGTTTTTTGAGACACCAAAATGCACCACAAGCTCATCAAGTGAGGCAGATTCCCGGTCAAACACATACTCTTTGATTTGCTGAATCCGTTTTGTTTTTATCATGCTTCATATCTCCAATCAATCCGAATGTCCTTTTTCCATTATACCAATAAATTCTCTTACATGATGAATAGGTCAATTGATTCTCTTTTCTCCTTTTCTATAAAAGCGTATGATAGAGAAAAGAACGAACCGGAAAGGACTTTCACTTCTATGAATCAATCAAACAACCCATTTTCAAAGCTTGCGAATTTTAGAGAAGTAGGGGGACTTCAAACAACAGAGGGGATGGTGATCAAAGAGGGAATGATTTATCGATCCGCTGACTTATCACGTTTGACGAAACAAGACATCGAGATATTCTCAACACTCGGAATTCAAACCGTTTGCGACCTCCGTACAACCTCAGAACGTAAATCACATCCACCAAAGATCAAGGAACACGACAAAATCGTCCATATTCCGATGCAGCCTGACAGTAAGATGCCGAGTAAATGGACCATGTTTCGTATGCTGGTAACAGAAGGGAAGTCTCTCTCATTTACACCGATCATGAAAGATTTATATCAAAGCATGCTCACTGAGCGTAAAGAAGAGATTCGGCAGCTGTTCACACTGCTTTCAGATCAAAGCCATTATCCGCTGATGCTTCACTGCACGAGCGGCAAAGACCGTACAGGTTTTTTATCTGCCCTGATTCAGTTAACAGCAGGTGTACCGCTGACTGTCGTTTTAAGTGAATACATGCGGTCCAATGAAGGCGTGCAAATGCTTGTCAGAAGGCAGGAACGATTTGTCCGATTGATGAGTTTATACCGGGTATCAAAAGAACAAATTCAGCCGCTTGTCGGTGTGCAGCAAGATTATCTTGAAGATGTGCTGCACGAAATGCTGGAGACATACGGGAGTGCAGAGAGGTATTTAATTGAAGCCTGCAAAGTCCCTGAAGCTCAGCTCAATCAAATGAAAAACATTCTGCTTACACCATCTGCTGGCATTCCATCACAAAAAGCGGAATAAACTGAATATGAGGTGATGCAAAACATGCTGAAAAAGATCAGTATGACAGTTCTAACACTGATGTTAATGTTTGTATTCTTATTGATTCCTTCTAGCAGTCTAGCAGCTCGTCCAGTGCCCAAAGGGAAGCTTGAGAGCACAAGAGAAATGCGCGCGGTATGGATTGCATCGGTTTATAACTTAGATTGGCCCTCAAAGAAAGGGCTGCCCGTAGCAGAGCAGAAAAAAGAGTTCATTCGTTTGTTAGACGAGATCAAAGCAATGAATATGAATGCCGTCATTATGCAAATTAAACCAACAGCAGATGCTTTTTATCCTTCAGCATACGGGCCGTGGTCAGAGTATTTGACTGGAACGCAAGGGAAAGATCCTGGGTATGATCCGCTTGAGTTTATGATAGAAGAAGCTCATCAACGCGGCCTCGAATTTCACGCTTGGTTTAACCCTTATCGAATCACGATGAATCATACTGATCTCAGCCGTTTATCAGCTGATCACCCTGCAAGACAACATCCTGATTGGACGATTGCCTATGGTAATCAGCTTTATTACAACCCAGGCATTCCTGAGGCTCAGGACTTCATTGCCCTCGGCATAGAAGAAGTTGTGAAAAACTACGATATTGATGCAGTGCATATGGATGATTATTTTTACCCGAATAAAATAGCCGGTGTGCCGTTTCCAGATCAAGAAACGTATGAAACATATGGGAAAAAAGCTTTTACACATATAGAAGATTGGCGAAGAGATAATGTGAATCAGCTGGTGAAACAGATCAATGACACCATTAAGAAAGAAAAGCCGTATGTGAAATTTGGTATTAGTCCATTCGGGGTATGGCGCAACATAAAAGATGACCCGACTGGTTCAAACACCACTGCTGGAATGACCAACTACGATGATTTGTATGCTGATACAAGAGAGTGGATTCAGCAGCACGATATTGATTATGTCACTCCGCAAATTTACTGGAGCATCGGTTTTCAAGCTGCCGCTTATGACGTGCTGACGAAATGGTGGTCAAATGAGGTGAAAGGGGAGCCGGTTCACCTGTATATTGGTCAGGCGGCATATAAAATTAACCAAAACAGTGATCCTGCTTGGTCTGACCCGGAAGAATATTTTAGGCAGATTGAGCTGAACAGGCAGTCACAGCTCGTGCAGGGAAGCATGCATTTCAGCTTGAAGGATCTCAATCGCAACCCTTTGAATGTAAAGGATCGATTGATAGAAGAGTCATATCGCAAACCAGCTCTCATTCCAGAAATGCCTTGGCTTCATCAGAAAGCGCCTAAAAAACCAATCATTCAATCTGTGAAAAAGACAGCGGATGGTGCGGCTTTGCAAATCAAAAATGATCCACATTCTACCGTATCCTATTATGCAGTCTATCGATTGACAAATAAAGGAACATATGAATTACTGCAAACAGTTAGAAAAGAAAAAGGCGCCATCACAACGATTAAAGACCTACCAATCAATCAAAAGACGATTGATACTTACAAGATTACGGCTCTTAATCGTCTTCATCAAGAAAGCAAGCCTTCTGCAAAAATAGTAAAATAACGGAAAAGCATGGATGAGGATTTTCTTCGTTCATGCTTTTTTTCTATTATTCTTGTTTTAATTTTCTGAATTCAATCAAGCTTGGCATGAAGCCGCTGCTTGATTAATAAATATGATAGAAAAGAGCCAAAGGGGGAAGCAAGATGGATTTTGAATTAACGAAAGAACAACAAATGATCCGCCAGATGGTCAAAGATTTTGCCAAAGCAGAAATTGCACCACACGCTCAAACGATTGATGAACAGGCCGTATTCCCAGCCAAAACGTTTCAAAAAATGGGGGAGCTCGGCTTTATGGGCATCCCCTTTCCAGAGAAATACGGAGGCTCAGGAGGAGATACGATATCGTATGCACTCGCTGTAGAAGAAATAGGAAAACAGTGTGCCAGTACAGGTCTTAGCTATGCCGCAGCCGTATCCTTAGGCGCAAGCCCGCTTTATTACTTCGGTACAGAGGACCAAAAGATGGACCACCTTGTCCCGCTGGCTTCTGGGACAGCACTTGGTTCCTTCGGTTTAACAGAACCAAACGCAGGATCAGATGCAAAAGGGACGAAAACAAAAGCAGTCAAAGACGGACAAGAATATGTCATCAACGGGGAGAAGTGCTGGATCACAAACGCCAATTTTGCCAGAACCATTATCGTCACCGCTGTCACGGATCATGATGAAAACGGCCGCCCGATCATCTCCGCCTTTATTGTAGAGAAAGGGCAAAAAGGGCTGTCCATTACAAATCCATATGACAAAATGGGCGTGCGCGGTTCAGATACAGCAGAAATCATTTTAGACGGTGTACGTGTACCAGCCCAGAATATTTTAGGAGACCCAGCGAAAGGCTTTAAGCAATTTTTATATACATTAGACGGGGGACGCATATCAATTGCTGCCTTATCAGTTGGCATTGCACAAGCTGCACTAGATGCTTCGCTCTCGCATGCAAAGGAAAGAAAGCAATTTGGGCAAACCCTTTCTTCCTTCCAAGCCATTCAGTTTAAGCTGGCAGATATGGCGATGCAAATAGAACTCGCCAGACAAATGGTTTGGAAAGCCGCTTGGCTGAAAGATCACGGCAAGCCGTTTACAAAAGAAGCTGCTTATGCCAAACTTTTCGCTTCTGAAATGGCGACAAAAGCAAGTCTTGATGCTGTCCAAATTCACGGAGGAACAGGCTATATGAAAGAATGTGGTGTAGAACGGCTAGTGAGAGATGCGAAGCTGATGGAAATTGGAGAAGGGACCTCTGAAATTCAGCGTCTAGTCATCGCAAGACAACTGTTAGCGTAATCCGATAATGAAAACGCTTACTATCATTGGAGGAGGAAAGCGATCATGTCGATTCATCCACAGACAATCGGCTCCCTTTTAAAAGAGAAAAGGGAGCAGCATCCAGCACATGAAGCCATTGTGTATCCAGAACGTTCATTACGTTATTCATATGAAGCGTTTTATCGAGAAGTCAAGGAAACAGGGAAAGGTCTTATGGCATTAGGGGTTCAAAAAGGGGATCATCTCGCCATCATGGCGCCCAATGTACCTGAGTGGCTCATGCTGCAATTCGCCTGCGCGTCCATTGGAGCCGTTCTTGTCACTGTAAATACGAATTTTCAAGCACAGGAACTCGCCTATTTACTCAAGCATTCTGATAGCAGCATGCTGTTTATCGTAGACGGCTTTAAAGAGACATCCTATGTCAAAATGCTGGAAGAACTCATACCAGAGCTTCAAAACGCTCATCAAGGCGAGATCACCTCCTCATCTTTCCCTTATTTAAAAAGTGTCGTCTATATTGGCGAGCACACGCCAAAAGGCATGCGCAGCTGGAACAGTATTCAAGCTGCTGCTAAAAGAACTGAGGATCACGAGTGGGAGAAACGAATGGATGAGCTTGCGCCAGATGACGTCATTAATATGCAATATACTTCAGGCACAACCGGCTATCCAAAAGGAGTCATGCTCAGCCATACAAACATCGTCTGCAATGCCAGCCAAATCGCAGATTGTATGAAGCTCACCCAAAAGGATCGAATGTGTATTCCCGTTCCTTTCTTTCATTGCTTTGGATCCGTTCTTGGCGTGCTTGCTTGTCTCACAAAGGGAGGAACGATCATTCCAGTTGAATCCTTCCACCCAGAGCGTGTCCTTCAAACCGTGGAAAAAGAGAAGTGCACCGTACTTCACGGCGTCCCGACAATGTTCATTGCAGAGCTCGACCATCCGAATTTTCACCAATACGATCTGTCCACATTACGAACGGGCATTATGGCAGGATCTCTTTGCCCATCCCATGTGATGAAAGCCGTCATTGAACAAATGGGACTGAAGGAGCTCACGATTGCCTATGGACAGACTGAAAGCTCTCCTGTCATTACCCAAACAAGAACGGATGATTCATTTGAAAGACGGGTTCAAACGGTCGGCCGGGCGCTTCCTCACATCGAAGTGAAAATCACCGTTCCAGGCACGCCGGAGGAAGTACCAAGAGGAGAACAAGGCGAGCTGTGTACAAGAGGCTATCATGTGATGAAAGGCTACTATAAAAATGAAGAAGCCACAAATGAAGTGATTGATCAGGACGGCTGGCTTCATACGGGAGATTTAGCAGAGATGGATGAGGACGGCTATGTGAAAATCACAGGACGGCTGAAAGATATGATCATTAGAGGCGGGGAGAATGTATACCCAAAAGAGATTGAGGATGTTCTTTATACTCATCCGGACATTCTTGATGCACAGGTTGTTGGTATACCTGACGAGACGTATGGAGAGGAAGCCGCCGCATTCATTCGGCTTAAGCAAGGTAGAGCGGTGACGATTGAGACACTCACCAGTTATTGTCAGTCGCAAATGGCGCGCTACAAAATTCCTAAATATTTTTTCATCACTGACGAGTATCCGATGACCGCATCAGGGAAGATTCAAAAATTTCGTCTGAAAAAACAGGCGCTTGATCTAATAAAGGAGTGAAGGCAGCGATGTTTCAAAAAGTACTGATTGCCAATCGAGGCGAAATTGCTAGGCGAATTATTCGAACATGTAAAAGGCTCGGGATCCACACCGTTGCCGTTTATTCAGAAGCAGATCAGCATGCACTTCATGTGCAAGAAGCAGACAGCGCCTATCCGATTGGAGGCTCGAAAGTATCTGAAAGCTATTTAAACATGGAAGCCATCATTGGGGTAGCCAAGCAGACAAATACAGAAGCTATCCACCCAGGATATGGCCTCTTATCAGAAAATGCGGCCTTTGCAGAACGCTGCCGCAGCGAAGGTATTGCCTTTATTGGACCATCCGCACAAGTCATTCAGCGAATGGGGAACAAAATTGAAGCAAGAAAAACGATGGCTCAAGCAGGTATCCCCATTGTACCAGGCGTTTCAGCTCCGCTGCATGATGCAGAAGAAGGAGTGAGTCAAGCGCAGTCACTCGGTTATCCGATCATGCTCAAGGCATCAAGCGGGGGAGGAGGAATTGGTATGCAGCTCGTGCAAAATGATGATGAGCTGTACAGGGCTTTTGAAGGGAATCAAAAAAGAGCACAAAGCTTTTTCAACGATGGGACGCTGTATATGGAAAAGGTCATTGAAAACGCGCGGCACATTGAAATCCAGGTTCTCTTTGATTCCTTCGGTCATGGGGTTCACTTATTTGAGCGCGACTGTTCACTCCAGCGGAGACATCAAAAAATCATTGAAGAAGCACCAGCCGCCTGTCTCGATGAACCGGTGAGACGTCAGATGGGGGAGATGGCCGTCAAAGCAGCCAAAGCGATTGGGTATGAAAATGCAGGAACAATTGAGTGTTTAGTCGATCAGTATCAACAATTTTATTTCCTAGAAATGAACACAAGATTACAAGTAGAGCACCCTGTCACAGAAGAAATTACAGGCATTGACCTTGTCGAGGAGCAGCTGAAAATCGCTGCATGTGAGCCGCTTTCCTTTAATCAGGAGGATATTCATCAAATCGGGCATGCCATCGAGGTTAGAATTTATGCAGAAGATCCCGTCACCTTTTATCCTTCACCAGGAACGATCACTCGGCTTTCTACGCCTGAAGCTCCGTATATCCGTCATGAGTCAAGTGTGACAAAGGGAAGCATTATAACCCCTTTTTACGATCCAATGATTGCGAAAATGATCGTTTACGGTGATACACGAAAACTTGCAATAGAACGATTAAAAGGGGCATTACAAGCATATGAAATAGAAGGGATCAAAACCAACTTACCGCTTTTAAGGGAAATGGCCGGATCTTCTGCCTTCTTACAAGGCAGCATCACAACCGATTTTCTCATGGAAAAAAGGGAGGAAAACCGTTCATGAAAACTGTCACGATTCAAATGGCCGGAAACTTGTGGAAGCTTCTTGTGAAACAAGGCGATGAAGTGCAAAAAGGACAGGAGGTTGCCATCTTAGAATCAATGAAAATGGAAATTCCGATCGTTGTTGAAGAGGCCGGGATCATCAGCAAAGTGCATAAGGCAGAGGGAGAATTTGTCGATGAAGGAGAGGTTCTTTTAGAACTAACAGAATAGGAGGGAGCCAGATGGCATTACCAAAGAGTGTGCTTATCAGGGAGGTCGGCCCGCGGGACGGACTGCAAAATGAATCAGTCTGGCTGGACACAAGCGAGAAGCGAACGTGGATAAATCTGCTCGCAGCAGCCCAGCTCCCTTATATTGAAGTCACATCATTTGTTCATCCTAAATGGGTTCCAGCCTTAAAAGATGCCAAAGAACTTACCCAATCCTTAAATCAAAAAGACGACATCACCTATGCAGCACTCATTCCCAATGAAAAAGGCTTAGCTCATTTTTTTGAAGCTAATCTTGACACAGGCGCTATGTTTATCTCTTCGAGTGAAACACATAACAAGAAAAATATGAATCAATCCATCCACGAAACACTTCCTGTCATCAAACAAATGACAGCTGATTTAAAAGCAGCAGGAAAAAGGACACGCGCGTATATTTCAACCGTGTTTGGCTGCCCGTATGAAAAACAAGTGCCAATGGATCAAGTCCTGCGGTTAACGGATATTTTGCTTTCTTATGGCATTGATGAAATATCGCTCGGTGACACCATCGGTGAAGCCCATCCGCTACAAGTAGAAAGGCGCTTAGACATTTTACTTGAACGTTTTCCTGCTGATAAAATCGCTCTTCATTTTCATGATACGAAGGGGATGGCTCTTGCCAATATTTATACGGCATTAAAAGCCGGAATCACGATATTTGACTCCTCCAGCGGGGGGCTTGGCGGATGTCCCTATGCACCTGGCTCCAGCGGAAACGTGGCGACAGAAGATGTGGTGCACATGCTTCAAAAACTAGGAATTGAGACAAATATTCACCTTCCTGCATTAATTCAAGCGGCAGAATGGATTGAATCGAAAGTAGACCGAACCCTGCCTAGTCACTGTTTACGCGCTTTTCACTCTCAGACTACTTCATAAAGGATGAATAACATGACATCATTGGTCCATTTTTCAATACAAGATGAACAGATCGGCATCATGACCTTAAACAGGCCAGAACAAGCGAATTCCCTATCCTCTACAATGCTCGAGGAGATGAATCAAATCATTCAAGAAATCAAACACGATGAAAGCATCCGCTGTCTGCTCATTACAGGAGCCGGTTCAAAAGTCTTTTGCGCTGGTGCAGATTTAAAGGAACGACGATTGATGACAGAAGCAGAAGCAAAAGGCGCTGTTCGTTCAATTCAGCAAACCTTTATCGAGATTGAATCCATTCCAGTACCTGTCATTGCAGTGATGAACGGACACGCACTGGGCGGAGGACTTGAGCTCGCGCTCGCTTGTGATCTCCGCATCGCACGAGCCGGAGCAAGACTCGGCCTGCCAGAAACAGGACTAGCTATCATACCGGGAGCAGGAGGGACGCAGCGGCTTCCGCGCCTCATTGGACTCGGTAAAGCAAAAGAACTTATTTTCACAGGCGCATCATTACAAGCAGAAGAAGCCATTCAAATCGGGCTGATTGAGCATATTACTGTAGCAGATTCCCTTATGAACGATGCTATCTCTCTTGCAAAACAAATCACCAAAAATGGCCCGCTTGCCTTAAAAGAAGCGAAACAAGCGATTCAATCAAGCCTTGATCACGATTTGTATACAGGTCTAACGAAGGAATACGAAGCCTATCTACGGCTCATTGATACAGCAGATCGAACGGAAGGTCTTCAAGCTTTTCAAGAAAAACGCACGCCTCAATACAGAGGCAGGTAGCAAGAAAGGGGAATGGGTATGATCGAAGAATATGAACTGAAAAAACAGCAGATTCTGAAAGGCGGGGCTGAGCGATACCATCAAAAAAACAAAGAAAAAGGAAAATTGTTCGTCCGTGACCGCCTCCAGTTGTTATTAGATGAGGATTCTTTTATTGAGGAGGCCATGTTTGCTGAGTGTCAGGATGAACTTTTACCAGCAGATGGTGTTGTTACAGGGACGGGGCGAATGAATGGGCAGACGGTTTGCGTCATGGCAAATGATTCTACCGTCAAAGCAGGATCATGGGGCGTCAAAACGGTAGAAAAAATCATTAGAATCCAAGAAACAGCCGAAAAACTCAACTGTCCGATGCTGTATTTAGTCGACTCTGCGGGTGCTAGAATCACCGATCAAATCGCCATGTTTCCAGGCAGAAGAGGCGCAGGCCGCATTTTTTATAACCAGGTAAAGCTGTCTGGACGTATTCCGCAAATTTGTTTACTATTTGGTCCTTCTGCAGCTGGAGGTGCTTACATTCCTGCTTTTTGTGACATCGTCGTCATGGTCGAAGGGAATGCCTCAATGTATTTAGGCTCACCGCGAATGGCTGAAATGGTGATTGGAGAGAAAGTATCACTTGAAGAAATGGGCGGGGCGAAAATGCATTGCAGCATTTCTGGATGCGGTGATATTTTAGCAAAAACAGAAGAAGAAGCCATTAAAATCGCTCGCACCTATTTAACTTACATGCCTGCCAATTATACAGAAAAACCAAAACTGGCAGCCGCAATCGCACCTAAACCATCAGAGATTACCATTCAAGAACTCATCCCTAAAGGGCAGAATACCCCTTTTGATATGTATCAGCTTATTGATTTACTCATTGATGAAGGATCATTTTTTGAAATCAAAAAGCTATTTGCCGCAGAGCTGATTACAGGCTTTGGCCGTATGAATGGTCAGCCTGTCGGTCTTATTGCCAACCAGCCGAGGGTAAAAGGCGGCGTATTATTCCATGACTCGGCCGACAAAGCCGCCAAGTTTATTCAGCTATGTGACGCCTTTCATATTCCACTCCTTTTTCTTGCGGATATACCGGGGTTTATGATCGGAACAAAAGTGGAACAAGCAGGCATTATTAGGCATGGGGCGAAAATGATCTCCGCCATGTCAGAGGCAACCGTTCCGAAAATATCCGTCATTGTTCGTAAAGCATATGGTGCAGGTTTATATGCGATGGCAGGACCAGCCTTTGAACCGGACTGCTGTCTCGCACTTCCATCAGCACAAATTGCTGTCATGGGTCCAGAAGCCGCTGTAAATGCTGTCTATGCGAATAAAATTGCCGAATTGCCTGCCGAAGAGAGAGCGGCATTTATACAAGAGAAACGCAAGGAATACCAGGAAGATATGAATATATATGAGCTTGCCTCTGAAATGATTGTGGATGGTGTCATCCCGTTTGACCATTTGCGAGATGAGCTTTGTCATAGATTACAAGCCTATACCGCTAAGGAAATGACATTTACAAGACGAAAACACCCGGTTTATCCGGTCTAAAGGGGGGCGGCCTCATGATGAATCAAAAACCAGCGTGGATCCCCGAGGAGCAGATGATCAAACAAACACGTCTTTACAAATGGATGCATTCACTTGGTTTTTCTACTTACGATGCGTTCTATCAAGCTAGTATCGACCATACCGATTGGTTTTGGAGAGAAGCTGAAAAGGCGGTCGGTATCGTGTGGAAGGAGCCGTATGAAGCCGTTTTAGGCCAAGATTCATTCATGTGGCCCAATTGGTATAAAGGCGGCTGGCTCAACGTGGTCGAAACGGCTGTTGACAAATGGGCAGAGAATGAAGAAACCCAGCATCAACTAGCCGTGATTTGGAGAAATGAAGCGGGAGAAGAAAGTAGATGGACGTTTCTCGAACTTCAGGAAAAGGTCAATCGTCTCGCTGCTGGTTTTTTGAAGAAGGGAATTCAAAAAGGGGATGTGGCGGTCATTTATATGCCGATGCTTCCGGAAACAGCTGCCGTCATGCTTGCCTTTGCAAAGATTGGTGTCATCTTTAGCCCAGTTTTTTCTGGCTATGGAAGCGAGCCTCTCGCCGTACGTATTCGTGCATCGGGGGCAAGCATTGTCGTCACAGGCTCAAGCGTGACGCGCCGAGGAAAAACGATCAACATGCGTGAATGTGCGGCAGAAGCGATCGACAAAACCAAGACCGTCAAAACAGTCATTGTACACGCTTCCTCTCCAACTGGATATAAAGAGGATATCAAGCTAAACGATTTGTTAAAAGAAGAACCAATGAGTGAAACGACTTATCTTTCAAATGAAGATCCTCTTATGATCTTATACACGTCTGGAACAACCGGTACACCAAAAGGGGCTGTTCATACCCACGCAGGCTTTCCTGTAAAATCGGCTTTTGATGCTGGTCTTTGTATGGATGTTGCAAAAGGAGACCGCTTGTTTTGGCTCACAGACATGGGATGGATGATGGGGCCATTTCTCGTCTTTGGCGGTTTGATCAATGGAGCTGCAATTGTTTTATATGACGGCGCCCCCGATTATCCAGATGAACAGCACCTTTGGTCATTCATCCACGAGCAAAAAGTCACCCATTTTGGACTTTCACCAACTTTTGTTCGATCTGCAATGCAGCAAAACCTTGCAGACATTGAGCTGCCGCATGTCAAAGCCATCATTTCTACAGGTGAACCGTGGAATGAAGCACCATGGAAATGGCTTTTTGACACAATTGGTCAAAAGCACATTCCGATCTTAAATTACTCAGGGGGAACAGAGGTTTCTGGCGGTATTGTAGGAAGTACGCTGCTTCGTCCAATCAAACCGATCCTTTTTAATGCGGCAATCTTAGGAATGGCGGCAGATGTGTTTAATGAGGCAGGACAGAGCATGATGAATGAGGTAGGGGAGCTTGTTGTGAAAAAGCCATGGGTCGGTATGACATGTGGATTTTGGAAAGATCCGGAGCGATATGAAGACACATATTTCAAACGATTTGATGGGGTGTGGACACACGGTGATTGGGTGATGCAATCAGAGGATGGCGCATTCCATATCACGGGCAGATCGGATGATGTCATTAATACAGCAGGAAAACGCGTCGGTCCAGCTGAAATTGAATCCATTCTTGTCGGGCATCCAGCCGTACATGAGGCTGCTGTGATTGGAGTCAAGGATGAGGTGAAGGGAGAAGCACTTGTTTGTTTCGTTGTTGCCAGTTTACAGTCTTTCGAAGAAGCAGCACTCATTTCAGAGCTTAAAACTCATGTTGGTTCATATGCGGGGAAAGCGCTCACTCCAAAGGAAATTCATCTCATTTCAGCTTTACCGAAAACAAGAAACGGAAAAATCGTCCGGCGTTTATTAAAAGGCGCGTATGAGCAGCTGCCTTCACCCGATCTATCTTCTTTAGACAATCCGAAGGTGTACAAAAGCATTTGCGAATACTTGAAAAGGAAACAAAGTATATAAAAAAAGACAGGAGAGATCCCTGTCTTTTTTATTGCACATGAAAATTCGTGCCATCTGTTGTTGCTTTTACAATTCCTGCCCGAATCACAAAATCACCGAAATGTTCATCCTCTTCACGTTCTTTGGCATAGCGGGGGAGAAGAGAGCCAAGCTCGTTTAAAATGTCTTCTTCTCCAACATTTTCTCGGTACAATTTACTTAATCTGCTGCCATCGAAAGCAGCGCCAAGATACATATTGTATTTGCCAGGTGATTTCCCGATAAAGCCAATTTCACCTAGTGCATGACGGGCGCATCCATTTGGACATCCAGTCATACGAATCGTGATTTCTTTATCACTTAAGCCGTTTTCTTCGACAATCTCTTCAATTTTGTCAATCAAGCGCGGGAGGTAGCGTTCTGCTTCTGCCATCGCTAAACCACATGTTGGAAGAGAAACACAGGCCATTGAACTGCGGCGGAGTGCCGAGTGCTGCTGGCCAGCTGATAAACCGAACTCCTGAATGAGCTGCTCGATTTGTTTCTTTTTATGCGTTGTGACATTTCCAATCATTAAATTTTGATTCGCTGTTAAGCGGAAGTCACCTGTATGAATCTTCGCGATTTCACGAATGCCTGTCATCAGCGGGTAGTCATCGTAATCCGTGATGCGGCCGCCTTCTACAAACATCGTATAATGCCATCTGCCATTGATGCCTTTTACCCAGCCATAGCGGTCACCGTTATGATCAAAGTGATAATCTCTTGCGTCTAAAAGGGTAAACCCTAGGCGGCGTTCAAGCTCTTCTTTTACATTCTCAAGACCGAGACGGTCCACTGTATATTTAAAGCGGGCATTTTTTCTCACCGAACGGTTTCCGTAGTCACGTTGAATAGTGATCACTTGTTTGGCAATCTCTACAACTTGTTCCGGTGTACAAAAGCCAATCACTTTTGCAAGCTGAGGATAGGTCGCTGTGTCACCATGCGTCATACCCATTCCGCCGCCAATCGCGACATTAAAGCCGACTAATTGATCATTTTCAATAATCGCAATGAAGCCTAAATCCTGCGAAAAGACATCAATATCGTTAGCAGGAGGGACCGCCACACCAATCTTGAATTTTCTTGGCAGATAAAGCGGACCATACATCGGCTCAACCTCTGTATCAGGCGTTGCCGCTACTTTTTCCTCATCAAGCCAAATTTCATGATATGCTCTTGTTTGCGGAAGCAGGTCATCACTTAATTTTTTGGCGAGCTCGTATACGTCATGGTGTACTTCTGATTGATAGGGATTTGACGTACACATGACATTACGGTTCACATCACCGCAAGCAGCGATTGTATCAAGCATAGTAGAGTGGATGTCTTGAATGGTCTTTTTCATGTTCCATTTTAAAATACCGTGAAGCTGAAAGGTTTCACGAGTTGTCAGCTTTAACGTACCGTTTCCATATTTATGAGCAAGCTCATCCATCACAAGCCACTGCTTGGATGTAGCAATTCCGCCAGGCAGGCGGACGCGCAGCATAAATTGATAGGCAGGCTCAAGCTTTTGTTTTTGCCGTTCATTTCTCAGGTCACGATCATCCTGTAAATAACTGCCATGATGCTTCATCAGGCGGTTGTCATCATCAGGAATACCCGCTGAAATCGGATCAAGCATCACTTCTTTTAATGTACCCCGTAAATAATCACTTTTTTCTTTGATTTCCTCTACGTCGCTCGGAGGTCCATCCGGCGCTGTTAATGCTGTCTTCACCATGTAAGTAAAAGCTCCTTTCTCTCAAGCATTCAATCAATATACGTCACGCTGATAGCGTTTTTGCTGCTGCAAGTTGGCTAGATAGCTTTCTGCTTTCTCTTTGCTCATCGCACCTTCTTCTTGGATGATTGATAGAAGGGTATCATGAACATCATGCGCCATATGTTTTTCATCTCCACAGACATATACATAGGCACCTTGCTCCAGCCATTCGAATAATTCTTTACTTTGTTTCTTCATTTGGTGCTGGACATATACTTTTTCCTCTGAATCTCTTGAAAAAGCCACATCCATTTTCGTTAACACACCATCTTTTAACCACTTTTGCCATTCGGTTTGATATAAGAAATCCGTCACAAAGTGCTGATCACCGAAGAACAACCATGACTTTCCATCTGCACCGACTTCCTCACGCTCCTGCATAAATGAACGGAAAGGGGCGATACCTGTGCCTGGTCCCACCATAATGATCGGTGCATCATGGTTTTCAGGAAGCTTAAAGTTTTGATTGTGCTGGATATAAACAGGTAGCTTATCACCTGGCTCTAAGCGCTCCGCACATAAGATTGAGCAGACACCTTGACGTTCTCTTCCGTGAGCATCATATCTCACAGCACCGATCGTCAAATGAACTTCTTCTTCATTTGCTTTAAGGCTGCTTGCAATGGAATAAAGGCGTGCAGGAATTTTTCTTAAAATCGCAGCGAAGTCTGCCGCTGTTCCTTCAAAAGGACCGAAATCACGAGCAGCATCTACTAAATCTCTTCCTGCTATATACGCTTTTAATTTTTCTTCGCTTCCTTCTTCTAAAAGGGCCTGCAAGGCTTCGCTTTTTGTAAAGGACGCCATCTTTTGAAGAAGAGGTTTTGTTAATACGGTAATCTCAAAATGAGAGGTGAGTGCTTCTTTTAAAGGAAGCGTGCCGCCGTTTTTATGAACGGTGACGGTTTCCTCTGCATTCCATCCGCATGTTGTGATCAGTTCATCAACAAGCGCAGGATCATTTGTTGGATAAATACCAAGGCTGTCACCTGGCTCATAAACAAGTCCTGATCCTTCAAGAGAAAGCTCCAAATGACGGGTTTCTTTGTTAGAGCCGCGGCCATTTAGGTTGATATTTTCAAGCACTTCAGCATAAAAAGGATTTGTTCTTGAGTATTCAGATGCAGCGGTTTGAGTGTTTACTCCTGCTGATTCCTGCTGGGTTGCTGCGGCTCCGCCTTCACTAAGTGAAGATGCCACCCCTTGAAGCCATTCAGAAAACGGCTCATCATAATCAAGGTCACAGTCCACTCGATCGAAAAGACGCGTTCCGCCAAGCTCTTTTAAACGCTCATCAAATTCTTTACCTGTTTGACAGAAGAATTCGTAAGAGCTGTCACCAAGTGAAAGGACAGAAAAGCTTAAATGATCAAGCTTTGGTGCACGTCTGCCGTGAACATATTCATGGAAAGAAAGGGCATTATCAGGCGGATCTCCCTCACCATGTGTGCTGACAATGATCAGTAAATTGTTTATTTTTTTCAGACTATTTGGTTTAAAATCTGACATAGAAGAGAGCGTCACTTGAAAACCTTTCTCTTCAAGATGCTGCGCTGTCTTTTTTGCTAACCCTTCAGAATTGCCTGTTTGCGAGCCATAAAGCACGGTCACATCTTTGCTGACAGGCTGCGCTGGTGCTGCAGCAGAAGGAGAAGGGGTTTGGGCAGTATTTTCTAATCCGGTTAAAGCTGCCTGTGCTGATAAATAACCGGTAAGCCAAATTTTTTGCTGATCTGTTAAAGTCGGAAGCAGCTGATTAAGCAGTTCTGCCTGCTGCTGACTAAACGGACTGTTCAATACATGAAGTTGCAACGATATCCACCTCACAAGGAATATAAACATAGATTAATTCGATAGGAATTATATATATAGGTTCAATTTGAACTTTACCGAAAGTTTGCCATTAAGTAAAATATATAATATTGATTGTCATGATTAAGATTTCTAATACCTTTATAATTAAACCGGATATAAAATTCAAAAAGTTTATTCAAACCTCGTTTTATTTTTGAGATAATGACATAAAATTTACATATTTTGAAAGAGGTAGGTTAGATGTCACAATTTAAAACGATCCATGAAAAGGGGAGCTATAGATGGGTTATACTCATAATAGCTACCTTTTCACAAACGTGTGCAACATTTGTAAATTACGGAGTAGGTCCTTTAGCAACATTTTGTCAAGAAATATATAACTTATCACAATTTCAAACAGGTTTAATTGTATCAGCTGTAAATATTGGCCCTATATTCTCTATGCTAATATTCGGTAACATAATGGATAAATACGGTGAGCGGTGGGTTGTAGGAATAGGCTCAATCTTACTAGGACTTACCATGTTAATAACAATTCCTGTTAATGAATATGTATACCTTTTGATTGTTCTTGCTTTTGTCGGGGTTTGGTATGGGACGGCTCAACCAGGGGGGAGCAGTGCAATCATCAATTGGTTCCCTAAAAACAAAAACAGAGGACTTGCAATGGGGATTCGTCAAACTGGAATACCACTTGGTGGTGCTTTAGCTTCAACATCCCTACCTTTTTTCTTTTATAATTATGGTTTATCTTCAGTTAAATTAACACAAGCTATTGTAGCAATTGCAGGTGGTATAATCTTTTCAATTTTCTACAAAGATCATGGAATGACTGCGCAAAGACAACAGAATGATCGTTTTTTTGAGAAAATTAATAAGATCAAAGCAAAATCGAGTCTTTATCCAGTATTTTTTATTGGAATGAGTATGATTTCTTTACAATTAATCATATTAGCTCACCTGATGAGTTATCTAAGCAATACCTTACATATATCATTAAGTATTTCTGGAACGTTGTTAAGTGTGGTTTTAATTGGCGGTGCAATTGGACGGATATTGTTAGCATGGATGAGTGACAATTTGTTTAATGGAGATAGAAGTAAGCCATTACAACTTACAATATTATTAACTGTCATTATTTTAATTGTTCTAGTCTACTTTTTGAATTATCTTCCACTATGGGGACTTTATATAATTTGTTTCATTTTAGGTTTTTTAGGAGTGGGATGGTACAGTTTATTTATTGTGCTAATGTCTGAAAAAGCAGATAAAGAGTTTATTGGATTAACTGTAAGCTTTGGTTTAACTTTAAATCAAATTTTTATTGTGCTGGCACCCTCCCTATTTGGCTTATCAGTGGACTATTTTAATGGATATAAACTACCGTTCTTCCTATTAATATTGTTTATATCAATAGGGGGTATATGGCTTAACTTATCGGAAAGAAACAATAAATGTCAAACACAAAAAGAAACTGAAAACAACCTTTAAGATAGAAAAAACACATCTTTAATGAATATCAAATGATGTTTTCTACTTTCTAAAACTTAAAATAATCCTTTTTTATTAAGAAAGGGGAGAAAACCTTAGCGTTTTTCTCCCCTTAGAAAATTATGCTGTTGGAAGTCCCATCACAGCTTTCACTTCTAAATATTCCTCGATTCCGAAGTCGCCCCATTCTCTTCCGATACCAGATTGCTTAAAGCCGCCAAACGGGGCAAAGTAATCTGTTTCGGCATTGTTAATGGTAATTTGACCAGCACGAATATGTTCAGCTACATATTTTAATGTTTTTTCATCTTTTCCAACCACATACCCAGCAAGACCGTACACTGTATCATTGGCAATCTCAAGGGCATGATCAAGGTCTTGATATGTGATCACACTCATGACGGGTCCGAATATTTCCTCTTGTGCAATGGTCATATCATTTTTCACATTTGTGAAAATAGTATGCTTGGCGAAATACCCTTTGTCTAGTCCGTCCGGCTTCCCAGTTCCCCCAGCAAACAGGTTAGCACCTTCTTCAATTCCTTTTTCAATATAAGACTGCACGGTATCCCATTGCTTTTTGGAGACAAGCGGGCCAGTGGCGTGATCTTCTCGCGGATCACCAACTGTAAACTTCGGCAGGGCATTCAGCAGCGCTTTTTCAAATGCCTCTTTCATTGATTCAGGAATCAGCACACGTGTAGCTGCGGAACATACTTGACCTGTATTCATCGCAATATGATGAACGGCTGTTTCGGCTGCCTCATCCACATCTGCATCATCTAAGACGATAAGAGGGGATTTCCCGCCGAGCTCAAGAGCCACTTTCTTAATATTGTCTGCAGCGTTCTCCATTATTTTAGAGCCGACAGCACCTGATCCAGTAAATGAAACAAAGTCAATATCAGGGTGTGAGCTAATGCCGTCACCAATGACGTCACCAGTTCCGTTAACTAGGTTGAAGACTCCTTTTGGTACGCCTGCTTCATTAATGATGTCTGCAAGAATCATTGCGGCAAAAGGTGTAACTTCCGCAGGCTTTAAGACGACTGGTGAACCTGCTGCAATGGCACCTGCGATTTTAAGTGATGTTTGATTCGTTGGGAAATTCCAAGGTGTAATCAATCCGCTGACACCAATCGCTTCTTTTATAATGGTATGCCCGCCGCGGTCCTCAGTAAATGTATAAGATTTAAGTGCTTCCGCTGCTTTAGAAAAATGTTCATGTCCCATTTTGTAATGAACCTCTTCTGATACTTTCAGCGGTGCACCGAGCTCTTGTGTCATGACCTCAATCAGTTCATCCTTACGTTTTTCGTAGCCGCGCACAATGTTTTCCAGCATCTTTACGCGTTCATTTCGAGATGTTTTTGAGAAAGAAGGGAAGGCGGCACGAGCAGCTTTGACTGCCTTATCTAAATCTTCTTTTGTACCTAAACTAATGGTGCCAATGACTTCCTCTGTAGCAGGATTGATAACCTCTGTCGTTTCGTTTCCTGTTGATGCGATCCATTCTCCGTTAATAAAATGTTTCTCTTGATTTCTCATTCTGACATGTCTCCTTTTTATATGTGATTCCATTCAATATTCTGTTTTCAGGTGATATAAAACTGTACCCACTGTGAAAAATCTAAAACGATGAAACTGTAAAAGAAAAAGTTTCTGATATAATACGCAAAGTGGGACATATGTCCTTTTCAATATCAGGGCATCTATCATTTAATGGAACTAGACTGAAAAAAGAAGGAGCATTTGAACGAATGAAAGGTGTTATTTTCGCTTTATTAGGAGGCGCTTGTATTACACTGCAAGGCGTAGCAAACGCAAGAATCAGCCAGGATATCGGGACATGGCAGGCGGCAACCATCACGCAGCTGACCGGTTTTGTTATCGCACTTATCATTTTACTGATCGTACGTGACGGACACGTTCGAGAATATCGAAAGGTGCAGCCGCTTTATTTAGTAGGCGGCGCATTTGCAGCCATTATTATTTTTAATGAAGTCACTGCGATTCAAATGATCGGTGTCACACTGACGATCGCTGCTTTACTCATTGCACAGCTGGCATTTACCTTTGCAATCGATGCAAAAGGATGGTTTGGTGTACAGAAGAAGAAAATGAAATGGCCGCATTATGCAGGAATTCTATTGATGATCGCGGGTGTAATCATTTTAAAGCTATAAAGGAGGGCGTCAGATGGAAGAGCTTCATGATGAATGTCTATTTTCCTCTTATCTAAAAGCACATCAATTAGAAAACGTCTTTCATCAGAAACTCATATCACATGTCAGCTTATGGCGCTATGAGCAAGGTGAGCTGATTTGTTCAAAGGGAGATCAGAGGGAGCACTTGTACTTGTTAGTAAAAGGTAAATTAAAGATTTTCACCACCACAAAGGAAGGGAAGACCTTTATTCTTTGTTTTAAACATCCTCTTGAAGCGATTGGAGATATTGAATACGTTCAGCAGACAGATATGGTCAATACAGTGGAGGCTGTCACAGAAGTACATATGCTAAGGATTTCTCATCAAGCACTCATGCGACATGCAAAGGATGACCCCCGCATATTAACCTTTTTATTAAAAGGGATTACAAACAAATTTTATACGAAATCAAACGATTTGAGCTTCCACCTTTTATATCCTGTAGAGGTCAGACTCGCAAGCTACTTATTGTCTGTGTTAACAGGGGATAGCAGCGCGAGCGCACTTCGTCTTACTGATGCGGCGAGCTTAATTGGTACAAGCTACCGTCATATTAACCGGGTGATTCAGCAATTCTGTGAAAAAGGGCTGATAGAGAGGCAAAGAGGCGAGATTACGATTCTTGACCGGAAGGGGCTCTTAGAAATAGCAGAGCACAACATTTATGAATAGAAGAAATGAAGGGATTCAGACATGATCATAGGAATAGGATTAGCCATCGCGGCTGGCGCACTCGTCAGCTTACAAACCATTTTTAACAGTAAGGTCAATGAGCAGACAGGCTCTTGGTCAACAACCACTCTCGTTCTAGGTATGGGCTTTATTGCTTCACTTTTGATGGGTCTTTTGCTAGAAGGAACCGGCATGTTTCAATTAAGACATATGGAAGCGTGGTACTGGATTAGCGGAGCCATTGGAGTAGGGGTGGTCATCTGCCTCGTTCAAGCAATCAAACGTCTTGGTCCGACTTATGGAATCTCAATTGTCCTGATTTCACAGCTTGGCTGCGCGCTTTTGTTCGATTCGCTTGGCTGGCTTGGGTTAGAGAAAGTGGAATTTTCGCCCGCAAAACTATTAGGTGTCATTGTGATTGTTGCAGGGATCTTGGTGTTTAAATTGACCAAATTGGAACCAGCAGAAGAGGAGCAATCAAAAGAAAAAGGGCTGCCACAAGAGTAGCTGCCCTTTAGATCAACCGCCGCCATAAAACGGTTATCGCGGATAAACCATTTAAAAGGAGCCTTTTCATCACAGGCTTTTTTTTCTGCCCATAGGCGTCCGCTTTATAGGCTGCTTTGTCCTTCGCGACGAGAATACTATAGGCGATTTTACGTTCGATTGCCTGAGTAAGTGATAGCGCAAACGGGGCACTATCAATGACCAAAATCGACTCTGTATTTAAAAAACTAGACCTCGCATCTAAATTATATGTCCCAATAATACTTAAATAATCATCAATGACCATCGATTTCGCATGAATGGAATACGGACCTTCATATTCGTACAAATGAACGCCTGTTTTCATCAGTTCCTTTTTCGTGCTTAAGTAGCCTGCAAAAGCTAAAGGATTTGGTGTCGCTGTAAGAGAATTCGTGACAACTGTTGTTTGAATCTCGCTAGCTAATGGAGTGAGGCCGTCCTTCATGGGGCGTGTCGGGATAATATAAGGCGTCTGTATGAGCACAGAACGCTTTGCCCGGTGAGCAAGATCGTTTAATTTTTTCAGTACAAGAGGACGCTTATTGAAGCGCTCCACTGGATTTGTAAAGAATGCAATCTGTTTTACTGGGGTGGTATCTGCTGCCCAATTAAAGGACGACATCACAAAAGGTTCTTTCGTACGCACTGCCTCCTGATAGGATCTAAGCAGTTTCTTTCTTAGTTTTAAGCCTTTTTTTGCTTTTTGCTTGGAGAACACGGCTTTTGTTTTTTTCGTAAATTCATGATTCCATAAATAAACGAAATATTGCTCCATTTCATCTAATACTTTTCCTTTTTTGCCGTTATAAAGCAGCACATCGCGGTCAAATGCGAAGTCTTTCGGCGGCTGATCTGCAAAGTATTTATCACCGATATTCCTTCCGCCCATCACAACCACTCGGCCATCTGCCAGCAGCAGCTTATCATGAAGGCGGTTATGCCAAGTCCATGGCTTAAATAACCGAAAGGGCTCATAAAAACGAATGGCCATGTTCGGGTGATTTGCCACGGCATACCGTAAATGCTTCAGCGGTCCACGCAAACTGTGGCAGATGCCGTCTAAAAGCAGCTGAACCTTTACCCCTCGATCAGCAGCTTCAATTAAAGCACCTAGTACCCATTCGGCTGTTTTTCCCTTTTGAATGGAATAATAACTAAGACGGATCATCCTCTTTGCCTCACGAATCATTTGAATTCTGGCCTGGCCAGACTCAAATCCATCGTCAAGAAGCATCACTTGATTTGTGCCCTGATCGTCTCCTGAGATGGAAGAGGCTTTATAGATACAATGTTCTTTGCATGTTTTTTGAATCGGTAAATAAAACAAAACAAATGCGGTCAAAAAGACATAAACGACATAGAGAAGGATCAGATAAAACAAAAGATGAAGCATACGGATCAGCTCCTTTCACATAGACACAACTTTTCCTTAGTTTATGTCAAAAATAAAATTTCACTCATTTTCGCCTTTCACCTAAATACATGACAAAAGAATCATCTTGTTTTTATTGGGCATTTAATTATAGTATGAAATGAGTAAGGGGGAATCGAATTGAACGAATCATTATTTAACATCCCAAGCGATGTATATCAAACGTTAAGTGAAACAGAACGTTATTTACTCAATTATATTCACCAGCATTTAGAGGATATCTCCACCTTATCCATTGTCACTTTAAGCGAAAGAGCCAATGTATCGACAGCCACAATTGTCAGACTGATGAAAAAAATTGGTTATAATGGCTATACATCCTTTAAATATCGATTAAAACAAGAAAAGAAAATGACAGATGCAAGCGACCAGCTCAAGAATATTGATGAAGACATCAAACTAGCGATTCGGAAAAATGAAGAAGAGGTTTTAAAGACGATCCAGCTGCAAAGTATTGGACAAATTGAAGATGCCGTTCAAAAAATACATAATGCAGACAAAATTTATATTTTCGGCAGAGGCTTCTCAGAAATGATCGCCAAAGAGATGACCATCAAATTACAGCTCATCGGGAAAACATGTGAAGTACACGACGATCCGAATATCATTCGGCTGAAATCGCGAGACATTGAAAAAAGTGAGCTTGCCATCTTTGTTTCATTAAATGGCGAAACAGCTGAGCTCGTTGAAGCGTGTCAAAACCTCAGCATGAAGCAAGTCACAACCATTACGGTCACGACAAGAATAGATTCTACATTAAGCAAAATATCAGATATGACACTAGTCGGATATAAAGGGGAACAATCTTTCTTCCCAGATTATGAAGTCAGATCCCGCCTGTCTCTCCATGTCATTGCCCGCATTTTACTCGATGCCTATGTGATTCGAATGAAATAACCAATAAGAAAGCCTTCGAGACTTTGATCTGGAAGGCTTTTTCTCATGAAAACCTTTACACATTCTGAAAACATTTTCACTGAATCGTATGAGATACTTTCTTTAGAGAAAAGAAAGAAGGTGAAACCAATTGATTTATACCTGCACCTTAAATCCTGCTATTGACCTATATATTGCATTAAAAGAAATGCGGGCAAATGCAGTCAACCGTACAGAAGATGAAGATTATCAGCCGAATGGAAAAGGCGTGAACGTGTCGATTATGCTAAAGAAATATGGCTTCACCAGCACTGCATTAGGATTTATTGCTGGGTTTTCAGGCACTTATATTGAACAATCCTTAAAGGATCTTTCCATTCAGACCGATTTTATCTCGGTAGAAGGAATTACACGCATTAATGTTTTTATCAATACGACAGAAGAATACAAGCTCGTGAACCAGGGCCCTGCGATTGAAGAAAAAGCGCTTCACGCCTTTCGTGAGAAAATTGCAGCTATCCCGCAGGGGGGCATCCTCATCATGTCAGGCAGTCTTCCAAAGGGCGTTCCTGCCAGCATTTTTTCAGAAGTAGCAGCTATTTGCCATCAACAAAGCGTCAAGTTCATTTTAGACACAAGCTCTGCAGCGGTTCTTGAGACGCTCCAATACAAGCCGTATTTATTAAAACCGAATGAAGAAGAAATTGCTGCTTTTTTCGGCAAAACACATCCTCTGTCAGAAAAAGAACTCATTCAATCAGGAGAAAAGCTTATTGAGATGGGTGCAGAGCAAGTGCTTATTTCCCGCGGGGGAGAAGGGGCTTTGTTCATTACGAAAGGCGCCGTCTTAAAAGGAAACGCACCGACAGGCATTGTAGTAAACACAGCTTGTTCAGGAGATGCGATGCTTGCAGCCTTTCTTAGTAAACAGCTTGAAGGACATTCATCTGAAGAATGCTTACGCTACGGCATTGCAACAGGAGCCTCTACCGCGTTTTCGAAAGGCTTAAGTGATTTACATGACATTGATTCATTGATTGAGCAAGTACACATACAGAAGATATAAGGGGGAATACACATGAGCCGTAAAAAAATTGTCGCTGCAACCGGCTGTCCAACAGGCATTGCACACACATTTATGGCAGCTGAAGCATTAAAAATCGCTGCTGAGCAACTAGGGGTCGACATCAAAGTCGAAACGCATGGTCAAGTAGGAATTGAAAACGCTTTAACTGATCAAGACATTGTGGAAGCAGATGGAGTCATTGTGGCAGCCGACAAAGATGTGCATACAGACCGTTTTCACGGCAAACCACTGATTGAAGTGCCTGTAGCCAAAGGCATTCGCACGCCGACTGAACTGATTCAGAGCATTATCAATGGAGATGCTCCCGTTCATCAAGTGAAAGGAAGAGCTTCTGGAACAGAGAAACCATCTGCTCCTTCATCCTCTCAACAAAAATCGGCAAATAAATGGATACACACCATTTATAAGCACTTAATGAACGGTGTATCACACATGCTGCCATTTGTCGTTGGAGGCGGGGTCTTAATAGCTATTTCCTTCCTATTCGGAATCTACTCTGCTGATCCTCAGCACGAAACGTATCATCCGTTTGCTGCCTATTTGAAAAGCATTGGCGGACTTGGCTTTAGCTTAATGGTACCAATTTTAGCAGCATTTATCGCTGATTCAATTGCAAGACGCCCAGGGATGGTCGTCGGTTTTATAGGAGGGCTCCTTGCAAATGATGGAGGTGCTGGCTTCTTAGGCGGTATTATCGCAGGTTTTGCAGCAGGATATATCATTTTATTGCTTCAATTCTTGCTTCAAAAATTACCAGCATCACTTGATGGATTAAAATCGATCTTCATCTATCCTGTCATCGGTATTTTCTTAATTGGGGCTGTGATGACACCTCTATTAGTTCCAATCACAGGCTTAAATAATTCATTAATGGATTTTCTTTCAGCAGTTCAATCCACGAATCCGCTGCTCTTAGGTTTAATTGTTGGAGCGATGTGTGGATTTGATATGGGCGGTCCATTTAACAAAGCAGCCTATGTCACAGGAACGGCATTACTTGCACAAGGTAACCTTTACTTCATGGCAGGTGTGTCAGCAGCATGTATCACACCACCACTTATCATTGCGATTGCTACAACCATTTTCCGAAAACATTTCACGCCACAAGAACGAAATGCTGGGGCAATCAACTATATTCTGGGGGCGACACATATTACAGAAGGAGCCATCCCATTTGCAGCAAAAAACCCAGTCGTTGTCCTGCCAATTATCATGTTTGGCTCGGCCATCTCTGCTATATTGACATATTTGTTTGGCGTACAGGTTCCAGCTCCGCACGGTGGATTTCTTGTTCTTCCAGTTGTCACAGGTGCTTTCCAATGGGTGCTTTCCATACTAATCGGATCAATTGTAGGTGCGATTCTATACGGACTTTACCGTAAAAAAATAGACAAACCCGCAGTTTAAGAGGGAGGAAGGGAAATAATGGAACATATCTATATGAATCTTCACGAAACAGCTTCTTCACAGGCTGGCGTGTTCGCAGCCATTGCTGACATTGCCTACAAAGCAGGTATTTGCACCTCACCAGAGGAAGTCAAAAAAGGCTTAGCGGAAAGAGAAGCTCTGAGTACAACCGGTTTTCAAGATGGATTTGCCATTCCGCATACACAAACAGAAGCCATCACGAAATCAGCACTTGTGATCGTCCGCACGGAAACAGGAATTGAATGGGACGCTTTTGATGGGAAGCCTTGCTTTTTCTTCTTATCCTTACTGATCCCTAAAAGTGAAGCAGGGACCACTCATTTAAAGGCTCTTTCTGCCCTTTCACGAGGCTTAATGGATGAAACGAAACGTCAAAAACTGCTGGAAACAAGAACAAATAAAGACATGCTGGCTGTATTAGAAACGGATATTTTAACGAGAGAGGATGTTTGATCATGCCTTTACTTTCAACAACACCAATGCTTGAGGCTGCGAAAAAAGAAAAATACGGAATTGTGGCATTCAATGTACACTCCTTTGACAGTATCTATTGGGTACTCGAAACGGCAGCAGAATTAAAGTCACCTGTGATATTGCAAACAACGGTTGGAACGGTTCAATCTCTTGGAGCAAAAGCGATTGCAGATACAGTGAAGGCGGCGGCTGATCAATATCAAATCCCAATCGGTCTTCACCTCGATCATTGCACAGACTTTGATGTGATTCTCACCTGTATCAGAGCGGGATATACATCCGTTATGATCGATGCATCTATGCATTCATATGAAGAAAATGTTCGTCGCACAAAAGAAGTTGTGGACCTCGCATTAAAAGTAGGGGTGAACGTTGAAGCAGAATTAGGCAAGGTAGGCGGTGTCGAAGATGATATCGTCGTTGATGAAAAGGATGCTGAAAAAGCCGTTCCATCAGAATGCCGTCAATTTGTAGAAGAAACTGGGGTGCCCACTTTAGCGCCTGCGATTGGTACTGCCCATGGCATTTATAAAGGGGTGCCGGATATTGACTTTGCCCGCATTGAACAAATTGCGGACCTGGTCGATGTACCACTTGTTCTCCACGGTGGTTCTGCTGTACCGGATGAGGATGTGAAGCGATGCGTTGCACTTGGTATGGCAAAGGTGAATGTCTCAACTGAATTGAAAAATGCATACTCCGAGGCCATACGTGATCATTTCTCAAATGAACCTGAAAGCTTAGATCCGCGTATGTATTTACAAAAAGCAAAACAAGCAGCAAAAGACATGGTCCAATCGAAAATACGAATCGTTGGCAGTGAGGGCAAAGCCCATCCGCTATATCAATAAGAAAAAAAGCAGAGCTGCAATTGCTCTGCTTTTTCACATTATTCGTTTTCTTTCATTTCATTTGATGTACGTACTCGTGCATTTCCCATAAATACGACTGTAATCGCCGCAAGTGCAATCGGGAATAAAGCAAGTAAAAATACATACGTAATACTTTGTGACATCGCATCGATAACTTTATTTAAAATATCAGGCGGAATTTGTGAGCGGGCACCTTCTTGGAAAATAGCCTGTGGATCGCTTATTTGGGAAGGGGCTCCTTTCATTCCGCTAAAGGCATCAGCTAAACGATTTGTCAGCACATTGGTTTGAATTGTCCCGAAAATCGTGACACCGAGTGTCATCCCAAGTGATCTCATAAATGAATTGGTCGAGTTTGCACTGCCTCGGTAGCGCGGCTCAAGATCATTCATTGAAGCTGACGGCAGAAGGGAGAAGCTGAACCCTACCCCAAAGCCTGATATCATCATAAAGAGTGTGAGCCACAGTCTTGCTGTATCTGGTGACATATTGGCAAGCAGCAGCATCCCAGCGAAAAATGAAATGACAGAGATGGTCATAAGACGTCTGAAAGGCACTTTCGTCTGCATCGTTCCGCCAATCATACTGCCAATGACTGATCCAATCATCATCGGTGTTAAAATAAACCCTGCACTTGTCGCAGATTCACCGTACACCGCTTGCACGAAAATAGGAATAAAGACGGCAAGAATAATGAATGTCCCGCCATATAAAAACGCCAAAATTTGAGATGTTGCAAATAATCGATTTTTAAACATCCAAAATGAGATAATCGGTTCCTCAGCTTTACGCTCAACAATAAAGAAGATCGTACCGAACACAAGAAACACAGCAAAAAGGGTGAGGATTTGCACCGAATCCCAAGCATAAGATTTACCGCCAAGCTCAAGGGCGAACATTAAGCTGACAACCGCAACGACAAGTGTAATAGCACCTGACCAGTCGATTTTCTGCTTACGATGTTCAAGCGATTCCTGATAGTATCTGGCGATCAAGAAGACACTGACAATACCGATTGGTACGTTAATATAAAAAACCCAATGCCAGCCGATCGAATCCGTAATAATAGCACCTAAGAGCGGTCCGAGTACACTTGATAAACCAAAGACAGCTCCAAACATACCAGACATTTTTCCGCGCTTTTCAGGCGGGAAGATGTCAAAGATAATTGTAAATGCGATTGGAAGAAGGGCACCGCCTCCAAGCCCTTGAATGGCTCGGTAAATAATGAGCTGATCCATCGTTTGTGCGATACCGCACAGCGCTGATCCAATTAAAAAGAAAATAAGTCCAAACAGAAAAAAACGCTTTCGACCATACATATCAGAAAGCTTTCCGTAAATAGGCATTCCCGCCATTACTGCCACCATATAAGAAGCCGTCACCCAAGCAAATTTATCAAAACTGCCCAAATCTGCTACGATGCTTCCCATCGCTGTTGCAACAATGGTATTGTCCATCGCTGCCATAAAAATACCTAACAGCAAACCGATGACAACAAAGCGAGTGGATGCCTTGCCTTTATCCACATGATTCATTTCATTTACCTCCTGCTTACGTTCTCTCATTATTTTTGCTATGATCAACTTAAATATTAAAGTAAGAGAACATTTATCTTGATGATCAAGATAAATTGATTTTAAAGGGAGGAGAACAAGTTGTCAATAAAGAACGAGGCTGAAGACAGAGCAACCCAGATCATCCATACAATGAGGCGCCTCGCCACACGAACCGTTTTATTCCACCAAGCGGCCGCCCAATCACTTGGCCTTTTTCCAACAGATCTCAAATCCGCCGATTTATTAAACGAACTCGGCCCCCTCACAGCAGGGGAATTAAGTGAAAAAACAGGCCTTAGCTCAGGTGCAGTCACAGCTCTTATTGACCGCCTTGAAAAAGCGGGCTACGCCAAAAGAGAAAAAGACCCAAAGGACAAACGAAGAGTCATCATTGTCCCATTAACAGCAGGGAAATCACAGGTGAAAGAACTCTTTCGATCCTTATCAGCATCAACCAAACAGCTCACAAACGAATACAAACCAGAAGAATTAGATTTAATCATTCAATTCATTTCAGAAGCAGCTGAAATAATGGAACAAGAGCTGCAATTGCTTAAGTCTAAATCGTAAGAAAGCACACTGATGCGTTAACTACACCGAAATAAGTAAAGCGAGAAATGAACGAAAACAACAAAGATGCTCTCATTGCAAAAAACAAAAAGTTGGAAGAGGAAAATAGGCAATTAAGAGAACAACTGATAGTAGCATATGCAGATGTCTATAAAAATTTATAAGAGAGAACAACGTTCACCCTCCTTCAACTAACGGAGCAGTATAGCGTAAGAAGAAGTTGATGAAATAATTATAAGTATATTAGGATGCTTATCCTAAAAAGGGGAGGTATAACAGAAAGTGGAGATTATAAAGTTTAAGGAAACTGATACAAAAGAGATTATTTCATTGTTTTATGAAACAGTTCATTCCGTAAATTCAAAAGATTATTCCCAAGTACAATTGGATGCTTGGGCACCAAGAGATGAAAAAGAATATAAAATTAATTCTTGGAAGGAATCATTGGAACAAAATATAACATTTGTTGCTAAAGTTAATGATAAAGTTGTTGGTTTTAGCGATTTAACGCATACCGGGTACTTAGATAGACTATTCGTTCATAAAGATTATCAAGGACAAGGTATAGCCACAGCTTTAGTTGATATGCTCGAATCCGAGGCAAAGAAACTAAATCTTTTAGAAATTGATACCGAAGCAAGTATTACAGCTAAGCCATTTTTTGAACATCTAGGTTACAAAATTGTTTGTTCACAAACTGTGGAAAAAAAGGGGGTTAAGTTGGCTAATTTTAAAATGCTAAAAAAAATAAAATAATAATTTTCTTGTTATGCTAACAGGTGCGTTAGTTTAAGAAGGAAGGGTATAACATATTAGTGATATAAAATATGTTATACCCTTTAATTTTTTTCAATTTAGGTCTTGATCATTTTTAGGATAGAATATGTTGATTTTAAAATAACAAGAAGATTTGGTGGCGCTTTCCGTTGCACGACTCAGCCATTACTGCGTCAATAAATACATCCTGAATAAGAACTTCTTTTTTATGTTGATCATCGTATAAAAGACAAGAAAAATGAACTGATTATGTTGTCCAGAAAGAAGAACCTGCGGACGCTGATCATTGAGCACTTTAAATGCCTTGATTGGTGTCCGTTTTTTGAAGAAACGCACCTTTCTCTGATCAAATAGAAGCTGTTTTTGTATCTTTATTCCTATTTCATGACATTCCTTGTGTTGGTAAAATTGACCTTGTCAATGAATAGGAAGGAGTGAATTCTGCTGGGGAAGATACTTGATGCAAAAGCA
>NZ_BSEI01000008.1:0-55259 GCF_030268125.1 Bacillus sp. YKCMOAS1 | reverse complement strand
ATGAAGTATCATAGGATTTTTTTATAAAAACTCGAATTAACAGGTACGTTTTGTCTTGTTTAGTTTTCAAAGATCATTTTCGTTATCGCTCGTAAGCGACTTTAATATCTTACCATTTTAAATCAGTTAAAGTCAAGAACTTTTTTCAATTTCTTTTTTTAACCTCGTTGCTGTTTTGCGGCAACGAATAATAATATACCATCTGGATTCTTTCCTTGCAATAGTTTTTTTAAAAAAAGTTTCATTTTATGAAAAATAAAAAGCGCCATAGATAAAATGGCGCTTTGGTTGATGTATTAGCGGTTTCTCATTTGTGGGAAAAGCAGTACATCTCTGATTGATGGAGAATTTGTTAAAAGCATGATTAATCGGTCGATTCCGATTCCTAGACCACCTGTTGGAGGCATACCGTATTCTAATGCTTCAACAAAATCGTCATCCATTAGATGTGCTTCGTCGTTTCCTTCTTCACGTTCTTTTAATTGAGCTTCAAAGCGTTCTCTTTGATCGATTGGATCGTTTAGCTCTGTGAATGCATTTGCATGCTCGCGGCGTACGATAAACAGCTCAAAGCGATCAGTAAAGCGAGGGTCTTCAGGATTTTTCTTAGCTAATGGAGAAATCTCCACTGGATGTCCGTAAATGAATGTAGGCTGAACCAATGTTTCTTCTACTTTTTGCTCGAAGAACTCATTGATAATATGACCTACTGTCATATTTTTCGTGATTTCAACACCATGATCAGCCGCATGCTGTTTTGCTTCTTCAACAGACATCTCCTGCCAGAAGTCTACACCTGTTGCTTCTTTGACCGCTTCAACCATATGAAGTCTCTTCCATTCAGGTTTGAGATCAATTTCATCTTCTCCATATTGAATGGTTGTTGTTCCTAACACCTCTTGGGCAATATGAGCAATCAGGTTTTCAGTCAGATTCATGATGTCTTTGTAGTCTGCGTATGCTTCATACAGCTCGATCATAGTGAATTCTGGGTTGTGACGAGTTGATACACCTTCATTACGGAATACGCGGCCAATCTCGTATACTTTCTCTAGACCACCGACAATTAGGCGTTTTAAGTGCAGCTCGATCGCAATACGCATATAAAGCGGCATATCAAGTGCATTGTGATGAGTAATGAAAGGACGCGCTGATGCACCACCAGGGATGCTGTGCATTGTTGGTGTTTCAACTTCTAAGTATCCTTTAGAATCTAAGTATCTTCTCATGGATTGAATGATTTTGCTTCGCATGATGAACGTCTGCTTACTTTCTGGATTTACAATGAGGTCAAGGTAGCGCTGACGATAGCGTTGTTCAACATCTTTTAATCCATGATATTTATCAGGAAGCGGTCGAAGTGCTTTCGTAAGAACCTCAAAGCTGGTCGTTTTAATAGAAAGTTCTCCTACATTTGTTTTAAAAACAGTCCCTGTTACACCGATGATATCGCCTAGGTCTGAGCTTTTGAATAATTCGTAAGCTTCTTCCCCTACACTATCTTTACGAACATAGATTTGAATTTGTCCTTCTAGGTCTTGAATATGTGCAAAGCCAGCTTTTCCTTTTCCGCGCTTTGTCATCATACGTCCAGCGATTGTTACTTGAGCCGCTTTTCCTTCTAAGTCTTCTTTAGAAAACTCGTCATATTCAGCGATAATTTGCGCAGATTGATGAGAACGGTCATATCGTTCACCGAATGGATCGATACCCTCTTCTCTCATTTTATTCATTTTGTCACGTCTGACCTGGAATTGGTCATTTAATTCTTCGTTATTAAGCCCTTCATTACTCATTTATATCACTCCAATAATGTATTTTGCAGAGAAAAGCAGAAAAACTGCCAGTACATGCACTAGCAGTGAGCTACAAAAAGAAAGATAGTCTTATCCTACTTTTATACTTTGAAGCTCTTTTGCCTCGGCTTCGATCGTAAAGTCATCAAGAACTTGTACAAGCTCCGCTCTCGTTTCACTTTGATTGATTTGATTTCTCACGTCCGCATTGCCTCGGACACCTTTTAAGTACCATGCTGCATGCTTTCTCATTTCTCTGACAGCCACATGCTCGCCTTTCAGGTCAATGAGTCTGTCTAAGTGAAGTTTGCACACTGACATTTTCTCACGCACGTTTGGCTCTTCTTTCAGTTCACCCGTTTCTAAATAATGAACCGTTCGATAGATCATCCACGGGTTTCCTAGTGCGGCTCTTCCGATCATGACAGCGTCCACACCCGTTTCATCAAGCATACGTTTTGCATCTTGAGGGGTTTTGACATCGCCATTGCCGATGACAGGAATGGATACAGATTGTTTAACCTCTCTCATGATATCCCAATTCGCTGTTCCTTCGTACATTTGCACGCGTGTCCGTCCGTGAAGCGCAACCGCTTGTCCACCTGCTCGTTCAACAGCACGGGCATTATCAATAGCAAAGATATGGTCTTCGTCCCAGCCCATTCTCATTTTCACTGTAACTGGTTTGTCTACAGCTTCTACGACAGCAGAGACCATTTCATAAATTTTGTTTGGATCAAGCAGCCATTTCGCTCCTGCATCACATTTCGTAATCTTCGGCACAGGACAGCCCATGTTGATATCAATAATATCCGCTGTGGTATTCTTGTCTACAAACTTTGCCGCTTCGACGAGTGTGTCTTTTTCCCCTCCAAATATCTGAAGGCTCAAAGGCTTTTCCCGTTCATCAATGTATAGCATACCCATTGTTCTCGCGTTGTTGATCAGGATCGCTTTGTCACTGACCATTTCAGCGCAGACTAAGCCCGCTCCAAACTCTTTCACCGTCAGTCTGAAGGCAGAGTTGCACACGCCAGCCATCGGCGCGAGCACTACTTTGTTTTTAATCTCGATATCTCCGATTTTAAACATTTTTCCCCCTCCTTTCTTCTTCAAGAATTGGCGAAAGTTCTTCCACCGTTATATTTAAAGCATCTGCTATTTGACCAACCAATTGGTTTGTTGGTAATCGATTGCCTCGCTCAATTTCTCCTAAGACAGAGACAGAGATGCCCAGTCTTTTCGCGAACCCTTCCTGAGTATACCCTTTTAGCTTTCGGTATGCACGAATTCTTCTACCCCACATGTCTTTTTCCATATGCTTACACCTTCTTGGTCTGTTACGGCATTTATTTGCACTTCGCCGATTTCTGGGCAAATCTCACTCATCGGAACAAGAACGAATAAACGTTCGTACATTCTAGGATGCGGCACTACAAGTTGTTCTGTTTCAATATTTTCACGATTATAAAGTAAAATGTCAAGGTCAGCCGTTCGCGGACCCCACCTCACTTCTCTTGTTCTGCCTAACTCTTGCTCAATTTTCTGAGTAAGAGACAGTAGTTCCTCTGGACGAAGTGAAGTGGTAATTTTCACGGCCATATTTAAAAAATCATCTTGGTTTTCGTAGCCTACAGGTGTTGTTTCATATATCGATGAAATTAATTCCACTTGAACCTCTGGATGTTCATGCAGTTTTTTAACGGCTTCTTTTAAATAGGTTTCTTTTTTACCTATGTTTGAGCCTAGTGCGATGTATGCCGTGTTATTCATGTGCGTGATCTCGTCATTTCAATTGCAACGGACTGATAGTGACCTGGAATTGGCGGATCTGGCTTGATCACCTTCACTGTACATTCCTGGACTGTCGGAAAGTCCTTTAACACTTGGTTTGCAATTCTTTCTGTCAGTGTTTCAACGAGATTGACCGGCTCACCTTCTACGATGCTTTTGCAGATTTGGTAGAGCTCTGCATAGTTGATCGTCTCATTGAGGTCATCAGTTTGTCCGGCTTTACTTAAATCAAGTGAAGCTGTTAAGTCCACGCGGAATCGCTGCCCTAGTTTGTTTTCTTCTGCAAATACGCCGTGGTACCCGTAAAATTCCATTCCGTTTACATATACTTTATCGATGATAAGCGCCTCCCTTATTCAGCATGGCATCCATCATTTTTGCCATTCTTGCAATTTCTTTTACATCATGTACACGGACCATCGCACTGCCCTTTTGAATCCCAAGACAGACCGTCGCACCTGTTCCTTCAGTACGTTCTTCAGGCGGCAGATCTAAGACAGCACCAATGAATCGTTTTCGAGATGTAGCTAACAGCAGTGGATACCCAAGGTGACAAAAATGTTCGAGTTCATTCATGACCTTCAGGTTGTCCTCTTTATTTTTCGCAAATCCTACACCTGGATCTAATATGATCATGTCATCGCGGACACCCGCTTGCTGGGCAATTTGGACACTCTCTTTCAAATCGGCGATCATATCTGAAATCAGATGTGTGTAGTTTCGTTCTGGCCGATTGTGCATTAAAATGATTGGGACATTGTGCTTCGCTGCCACATGTGCCATTTGGGGATCTGCCTTTGCTCCCCATACATCATTAATGATGGAGGCTCCAGCTTTCACCGCTTCATCTGCAACACGAGCTTTATACGTATCAATAGAGATGGGTACATCTAATTCTTTTGTGATCTTCTCAATGACCGGAATGACTCTTGAAAGCTCCTCTTCTTCCGAGACAAGTGCCGCTCCCGGTCGAGTCGATTCTCCGCCAATATCAATAATATGTGCCCCGTCTTCTATCAGCTGCGCTGCATGAGCCAGCGCTTTATCTACTTGATTAAACTTTCCTCCATCTGAAAAAGAGTCAGGTGTGACATTTAAAATGCCCATAACTAATGTCTTTTCTTCATAACTAAGGGTATGGTGCTTGGCCTGTATGATTTTAGGCTGTTTTATCAATTGTTGTGTCATTGTGTCCACCTACTCTTTATGGTCTTGACGTTCTTTAGTGTATTGCATTCTTAACTTTGTTGAAATTGTCCGGCTGTTTTTGGGAAAGTGGATTTCTCCTATTCCTCTGAACGGTACAACTCCCTGAACAGAATTGGTCATCCATGCCTCATCAGCAGAAAGCAAATGTGAGACTGGGTATCGCCCTTCCTTTAGCGAAGCCCCCATAGCGCGGAGCGTTTCCATACAGTATCGACGAGTGACCCCATTTAAAATGCCTGTATCAAGTGACGGTGTATAGATCACATCATCTTTTCGCCAAAATATATTCGAGGTAATGCCTTCTGCCACATCATCTTCTTTTGTTAAAAAGATGCCTTCTAACGACGGGTCATTTCCCACTTCCCTTTTAGCGAGCAGGTTGTTCATATAATGATGAGACTTGAGGCGCCTTGGGCCTTCCGGTGTATTTCTTCTCGTTTGAAGAATGACTCCCTTTTTCTCATCCAAAATAGATTCTGGACGGAAAGGAGAAATCATGACAAAAACGACAGGCTCTTCATAAGGATCTGCAGAAAATCCGTTTCCTCTGCCCGCAGATACATTCAAGCGAATTCTCGCATGGCCGCCGGCTATTTGGTTTTTATTCAGTAAGGTATGAATGATGTCGAGTACAAATGGTTTCTCTATTGTGGATTCGATGCAAAGGTCACGTAATGATTGATTGAGCCTTTCAAGATGCCAATCCAACAGGAAGACTTGTCCTGCCAGGCTGGTAAATGTTTCGAATACACCGATGCCATATAGAAAACCATGATCAAAAGGAGAAAGAGTCGCGTCTTTCTCCTCTATATACTGACCGTTCAGATAAATGATCATGCGTTTACTTCATGCCCCTTTTTACGATAGGTTTCAATGAAATTTTTCAGCATTTCTTTTCCGAAGGACGTCATAATTGATTCAGGATGGAATTGCACACTTTCAATCGGCAATTCTTTATGGCGAATCGCCATGAGCTCGCCTTCCTTTGTGCTGGCTGTTGCGTCAAAGCACTCTGGCAGCGTCTCGTTTTTGACAATTAATGAGTGATATCTCGTTGCAACGAGCGGATTTTGAAGTCCTGTGAAGACACCTTTTCCGTCATGTTTAATCTCTGACGTTTTACCGTGCATTAAGCGCTCTGCTCGAACAACATCCCCGCCAAAGACTTGTGCGATGGATTGATGGCCTAAACACACACCGAAGATCGGAATACTTCCTGCAAAGTGCTTGATTGCCTCCATACTAATTCCCGCTTCATCAGGACTGCATGGCCCTGGAGAAATCATGAGAAAATCCGGCTTGAGCTCTTCGATTTCTTGAATGGTGACTTGATCATTCCGTTTCACGATCAATTCTTCTCCAAGCTCACCTAAATACTGGACCAGGTTGTACGTAAATGAATCATAATTATCAATCATTAAAATCATACTCTGCTCACCTCTAACTCAAAATAGTCTCTTCTTTGCTCAACTGTATTGCTTTTTTCACTGCATAGGCTTTTTTAATGGATTCTTTGTATTCGTGTTTTGGGACAGAATCTATGACGATCCCCGCACCTGACTGCATAAAGGCTTTTCCTTCTGTACAATACGCAGTCCGAATAACGATATTAAAGTGCATATCTTGATTGAATCCAAACCAGCCTATAGATCCAGTATAAAGCCCACGTCTTGTTGGCTCAAGTTCTTCTATGATTTCCATTGTTCTCACTTTTGGAGCACCTGTAATCGTTCCACCTGGGAATACAGCTCTCATGACATCTACCGCGTCACATTCATCACGCAGCTCTCCTTGTACATTGGATACAATATGCATCACGTGTGAATATTTCTCAATCGCCATAAATTCGTTCACTTTTACGGATCCATAAGTAGATACTCGTCCAAGATCATTCCGCTCAAGGTCAACGAGCATCACATGCTCTGCGCGTTCTTTTTCATTTTCAATCAGTTCTTTTGCCAGCGCTTGATCCTCAGAATCGTCTTTGCCTCGTGATCTTGTTCCAGCAATTGGTCTTGTTTCTAGCTGAGTTCCTTTTTTCTTAATAAGCAGCTCTGGAGATCCACAAACAATCTGGAAGTCAGGCGTATGCAGGTAAGACATATAAGGAGATGGATTCACTTGACGTAACGTTTTGTATAAATCATACGGATGAGTGTGAAGCTGTTCATCTTGTCTGATAGATAAGTTCACTTGGAACACGTCACCGTTTGCGATATATTGCTTAATTTTCTCTACTGCTTCCCCAAAGGTTTCTTCAGTAAAAGGTGCTGCTGGTACAAATTCTGTGGAAGATTCATTGACAGGTGATTGTGCTGATTCTTCAAAAGAGCTTGTCCACTTTCGCTTCCATTCTTCAAGCCTTTGATTCGCTTCACTCATTGGTTCTGCTTCCTCTGTGTGAGTAATAAGCCACAGTGCGTTCTCTTCATGATCAAAAACTGCAACATCGTTAAATACGAGGAAATAAAGGTCTGGTGTTTTAAGATCATCAATTGCCAGCATCTTAAAATGCTCGATGTATCTAGCATAATCGTAGCTTAAAAACCCAATCGCTCCGCCTTGAAAGTCGGGGTATTCGTCGTTCGTTTCAGTTTGAAGGGATTGAAACCAATCCGTAAACGCTCTGAATGGATCACCTTCTTTGAACAATACCTCATCTTGATAATGGATGGTCGTCATCCCATCTTTCCCCTTCGCTTTAGCGATCGGGTGAATACCAGCAATGCTATATGAACCGCCGCGTGCACTTTCAAGAAGCACATGATGTGTTTCACGAGCAGTTAATTGTTCGTATCTTTTCAAGAATGCATCTTTCGTAAAAGGAATTTTGATGCCCATCGGCCTGCGTTGTGTCATGTTATCATCCTTTTTCATTTTCATTAATCTTATTGTAATGCAATCCAATTTATTTAGAAAATAGTATTTGCTTTCCATCTTCAGAATTCATGAAAAAACCCCAGCAAATGCTGGGGTGATTGGTTTAATCAAATTGATAAAGAGGTGTACTGAGGTAACGCTCACCGTTACTTGGGATAATTGCGAGAACCTTTTTCCCTTTACCAAGCTTCTTCGCTGTTTGAAGTGCTGCGTAAATAGCTGCTCCGGAAGAAATACCGCCAAGGATTCCTTCTTCTTTCGCTGCTTTTCTTGCAAGCTCAAATGCATCTTCGTTTTTCACTTGGATGATGCCGTCATATATTTCTGTGTTCAGGATTGAAGGAACAAAACCTGCTCCAATTCCTTGAATTTTATGCGGCCCCGGCTTTCCGCCTGATAATACAGGGGAATCTGTCGGCTCTACCGCATAAAGCTGGATCGATGGGATGGCTTCTTTTAGGACTTCACCAGCACCTGTAATCGTACCGCCCGTACCGACACCTGCAATAAATGCATCAAGTTCGCCGTCAAACTGTTCAAGAATTTCTTTCCCAGTTGTACGACGGTGAATCTCCGCATTGGCTTCGTTGCTAAATTGCTGAGGCATGAAGTAACCATGCTCTTCTGCCAATTCTTCCGCTTTTTTGATGGCACCTTTCATTCCTTCTGCACCTGGTGTTAAGACAAGCTCCGCACCATAAGCGCGTAAAAGGTTGCGGCGCTCCTGACTCATTGTGTCTGGCATAACCAAAATCGCGTTGATTCCTTTAGCAGCTGCTACCATCGCAAGGCCGATCCCTGTGTTTCCACTTGTAGGTTCAATAAGGGTATCTCCAGCTTTTAGTGTACCTTTTGCTTCAGCATCTTCGATCATCGCTAAAGCAATACGATCTTTGACACTGCTTCCCGGGTTCATATATTCAAGTTTCAAGTAGACATCCGCACTGTCTTCATCTACTAAACGGTTTAATTTAACGACTGGTGTATTTCCTATTAGTTCAAAAACTGAATTTGCAATACGAGCCATCACTAACACCTCTATCTCCGAGTAATTTTATTGTATTAATATTAAATTATCAATTTCAAAAAATTTTGTCAATGCTTTTAGTCCTGCTCGCCATCGTAAAACCATGTGACTTTTGCTTCCTTCCACAGGGTTTTGACATTCGCCTTTTCACCTAGATCTTCCATGGCGATCTGCCTTTTAATCTGATCTTTGACTTCGTCATAGGAGAAAGAGCGGCCATTTAATTTTTCTTTTAACTGAATAATGGCATACCCGTTTTTGGTCTGAATTGGCTCTTTCGTCCATTCATCTGGCTGAAGCTTTTGAGCTTCTTGTATGTATAGGGCTGGGATACTTTCCTGCTCTTCTGTCACAAATCCAAGATCTCCGCCGTATGGTGAGGTGTAACGGTCGATTGAACGTTCAGCTGCTACGGCTTCAAAGCTGGATCCACCTTTTAAATCTTTCAATACATTTTCAGCCTCGTCCTTTGTCTTCACGACAATATGGCGAATGCGGTATGAATCATCATATTGATATAAGTCCTTGTTTTTTTCATAAAACGATTTCGCTTCTTTTTCAGAAACGACGGCATCTCTTGTTAAAAGCTGCTCTAATAAAATTTGATAACGAATCTGTTCTTTCCATTCCTTCTCACTTGTATGTCCATCTTCGTAGAAATTATTAGATACTGCTTTGAGCATAAGCAATTCACGATTGATCTCTTTCGAAGACACGTCCAGCTTGTTTTGCTTGGCAAGCTGATTGACCACCTTCTGATTGATCATTTGTTCAAGTGTTGCCTTTCCGTAGCGGTCTTCCATCTTCTTTAACCATTCTTGACGCGTTACCTTCTCTTTTCCAATCGATGCAATTTCTTCACCGCTCTTCCCGTTAGAAGAAGCCTGTGACATTTGTGACTTTGTTAATACATATGCAATGACAACGGCATTAATCATGAGCAACACGAGGATAAATGTCCATACCACTCTTGCTTTTAATCTCATCTTTCGTCTCCTTTCCATTCTAAAAAGAAAACCCGCTGCTTAGAGCTTAGCGGGTTAATTCTTCACGTAGCTCTTCTAGCTCTTCTTTTGTAAATACATACGTTTCGTTACAAAAATGGCATTGAGCTTCTGCTTGTCCGTCTTGTTCAATCATATCATCAATTTCGGCTTTCCCTAGGCTGATAATGCCATTTGCAAACCGTTCTTTTGAGCAGTTACAAGAAAATTCGACAGGTACAGTTTCTAAAATTTGAGGTTTTTCACCGAGTACTTCTTCTAATATTTCTTCTGGTGTCATCCCTTTTTCAATGAGTTTAGAGATTGGTTCAATGGTTGACAGGCGCTTTTCTAGTCTTTCAATGACAGCATCTTCTGTACCAGGCAGCAATTGAATGATGAAACCGCCTGCTGCGAGAATCGAATTATCTGGATTGACAAGGACGCCTACGCCTACAGAGGAAGGCACTTGCTCAGAAGAAACAAGATAATATGTGAAGTCATCTCCAATTTCACCCGATACGATTTCAGTTTGACCTGTAAAGTGGTCCTTCAGCCCGATATCTTTGACAACACTTAACGTTCCAGATGTTCCGACTGCACGTCTAACATCCAGCTTGCCATGTTCATTTAAGTCAAAGTGAACTTGTGGGTTTGAGACATATCCTCGCACCTGACCTTTTGCATTTCCATCAGCAATAATGGCGCCGATTGGTCCACCGCCTTCTATTTTGACAGTTAGCTTATTCTCACCTTTCAGCATAGCACCCATCATGACGGTTGCTGTCATCGTTCTGCCGATGGCAGCTGATGCAGTCGGCCACGTATGATGTCTTCTTTGTGCTTCGTTGATTGTATCTGTTGTGTTTGCAGCATATGCGCGGACTTTTCCGTCATATGCTAACGCTTTAACTAAGTAATCCATTTGATTTAAACCTCCTATAATACACCGACACGATTACGTTCATAAATGAGCTGCAGTCCTTTTAATGTGAGGAACGGATCGACAATATCAATACAGTCTGATTCATTTCCAATCAATGTAGACAAACCGCCTGTTGCAATGACTTTCGGTGTTTGTTTGGCTTGCTGCTTCATCCGTTTCACTATTCCCTCGACTTGACCAACATATCCATAAAGGATGCCGGATTGCATCGCACTGATGGTGTTTTTTCCAACAATGTGATCAGGACGGACAATTTCAATTCTCGGCAGCTTCGCCGCTCTTGTATATAAAGCCTCAGTTGAGATGGTAATACCAGGTGCAATTGCTCCACCCATGTATTGTTTTTGTTCATTGATATAACAGTAGGTTGTTGCTGTTCCAAAGTCTACCACAATAAGAGGCGCCCCATATAGATGAATTGCTGCTACTGCATTGACAATTCGATCTGCACCGACTTCCTTTGGATTGTCACACATAATGTTTAATCCAGTCTTCATTCCAGGCCCTACAATTTGGGGTGTTAGGTGAAAATACTTTTCGCACATTCTTTCAAGTGCAAACATCATTGGCGGGACCACAGACGAGATGATAATCCCTTCTATTTGATCAAACATCAGCCCCACATAATCGAATAAGGCCCTAATGGACATACCAAATTCGTCTTCTGTTTTATGTCGGCTTGTTTCAATTCGCCAATGGTAGTTTAGATCGCCATTATGATAAACACCTAAAACGGTATTTGTGTTTCCTACATCTATCACGAGTAACAACTTCATCACCACTTTGAATAGTTTCTCAAAAAGAGCATTTTTCGACTTTCTATCATACCATACACGAATTGAGTTCCATTTGTAAACAATTCGAAACCGATCCATTCATGAATCGAAATAAAAAAGCTGCCGGTGATCCCGGCAGCTTTCACAGAAGGAGATTAGATCTCCTCATCTTCTTTTTTCTTGATGTTTACTTTCACATCATCGTTTTTCTCTTCGTCATCTGCGTATACACGCTCTGGAAGCTTTCCAGTTTCGTAAAGAGATTTAATTTGTTCAGCATCTAATGTTTCAACTTCTAGGAGGGCTTGTGCGATGATTTCTAGCTTATCTTTATTCTCAGTGAGAATTTGTTTCGCACGTTCGTAGCTCTCCTTAATGAAGCGCTGAACTTCTTGGTCAATTTCGTAAGCGATCGCTTCACTATAATTCGGCTCATTGTTGAAATCACGGCCAAGGAATACTTGACCTCCTTGTGATTGACCGAATTGAAGCGGACCAAGTTTATCAGACATACCGAACTCTGTGACCATTCTTCTTGCAATGCCTGTTGCACGCTGGAAGTCGTTGTGAGCGCCTGTACTTACTTCACCAAACGTAATTTCCTCTGCAACACGACCGCCGAGCAAGCCGACAATCTTATCAAGAAGCTCTGGCTTCGTTTGGAAATAACGGTCTTCTCTTGGAAGCATGACCGCATATCCGCCTGCCTGACCACGAGGAACGATCGTTACTTTATGCACCATGTCCGCTTCGTCTAAGATAAGACCAATGACGGTATGACCTGCTTCATGGTAAGCCACGATATTACGTTCTTTCTTCGAAATGACGCGGCTTTTCTTCGCCGGCCCAGCGATGACACGGTCAGTCGCTTCGTCGATATCACGCATATCGATTTTCTTTTTGTTTTGACGGGCAGCAACAAGTGCTGCTTCGTTTAGTAAGTTCTCAAGATCTGCTCCAGAGAACCCTGGTGTTCTGCTTGCAATGGCTTTTAAGTTGACTGACTCGTCAAGCGGTTTGTTTTTCGCATGAACTTTCAGTACTTCTTCACGGCCAATAACATCTGGGCGGTCAACCGTAATTTGACGGTCAAAACGTCCCGGACGCAGCAATGCAGGGTCTAGAATATCTGCACGGTTCGTCGCAGCAATGATAATAATACCTTCGTTGGCACTAAAACCATCCATTTCGACAAGAAGCTGGTTAAGCGTTTGTTCACGCTCGTCATGACCACCGCCAAGACCGGCTCCACGCTGACGCCCCACTGCATCAATCTCATCAATAAAGATTAAGCAAGGTGCATTCTTTTTCGCATTTTCGAATAAATCACGTACACGTGATGCACCGACACCGACGAACATCTCGACGAAGTCAGAACCACTGATGCTGAAGAAAGGAACGCCTGCTTCTCCTGCAGATGCTCTCGCAAGCAATGTTTTACCTGTACCTGGAGGTCCTACTAGTAAAACCCCTTTAGGGATTCTTGCGCCAAGCTCCGCAAATTTACGTGGATCCTTCAGGAATTCCACCACTTCTACAAGCTCTTGCTTTTCTTCATCTGCACCAGCAACATCTTTAAATTTCACACGTTTCTTCTCTTCTGTGTAAAGCTTCGCCTTACTCTTACCAAAGTTCATGACTCGGCTTCCGCCGCCCTGAGCTTGGTTCAATAAGAAGAAGAACAGGATAAAGATGATGATAAACGGAATGATGGTTGTCAGAACTTGCAACCATCCATTTGTTTCAGGTGCTGGTTCTACTTTTACATCTGTATTCTTCAGTGCACTGTAAATTTGGTCAACACCTTGACCATCTGGAACATGGGTAATGAAGAATTGATCTTTCTTCGCGCCATCTAATTGACCACGAATTTCATAAACCCCTCTTACAGGCTGAATGGAGATACTCTCCACTTTTCCCGCACTTAGATTTTGCGAAAATTTGCTGTAAGACATGTTCTCAGGCTTTTGATTTGGGGATCCTAACCAACTAACGACCCCTATCACAAGTAATAAAATAAGTATATAAAAAATCGTATTACGAAAAACCCGATTCATTCCTTACCTCCTCCCACAGTAAGCACAACTATGTTCAATAGTATCATAGAAAATCATTCCAACACAACCAATAACCTCATGTATACGTATGCTGATCAGCCTTCGTAAACAGATGGTTTTAACACTCCAATATACGGGAGGTTTCGGTAACGTTCAGCGAAATCCAATCCATAGCCGACAACAAATGCATCTGGCACTTCAAATCCAACATAATCTGCTTTGATGTCTGCTTTGCGGCCGCTTGGTTTATCAAGCAATGTCACAATTTTAATGGAATTTGCTTTACGGTATCGGAAAAGCTCTACCAGATAGCTCAAAGTTAACCCACTGTCGATGATATCTTCCATAATCAAAATATCTCTTCCTTCAACAGAAGTATCTAGATCCTTAATGATCTTTACTTCTCCAGAAGATACGGTAGACTTTCCGTAGCTAGATACATCCATAAAATCAAGTTCTAAATATGTATCAATGTGTTTGATTAGGTCTGCCATGAATGGAAGAGCCCCTTTCAAAACACCAATAGCCAGGGGAAATTTACCATCATAATCGCTGGTTAATGTTGCACCCAGTTCCTTCACTTTTTGCTGGATCTCTTCTTCTGAGATCAAAATCTTTTCAATATCTTGTTTCATGCTTTTGCTTGCCCCCTACAAATTTTCGTGCTGTCTATATTGTAATACAATGAGATCGCTGTTTGTCATATCAATTTCTTCAAAAACAGATTTTTTCAGACCTGGGATCCAGATGATTTGATGATCCGAGTCAGTGACGATCGGCCAGCTGTCTCTTTCTGCAAGAGGCACTTTTTTATCAATAAATATATCCTTCACCTTTTTTGATCCATTCATCCCTTTAAGTTTGATTCGATCACCATTTTTTCGTGAGCGAATGATCAAAGGGAGACGAACATGATCTTTTTGAAGCAAGAAAAAATGATTTCCGTTCCGTGCATCCTTCGGAACATGATTTGATACGACGATAGACTGTCCATTTGGGAGAAAAAGCTCTTCTCCAAGCTCAACCTTTAAGTGAAGAGCATAAGACTGGTCTAATACATGCGATCGTTCAAAGGTAAACATACAGTGATCATAAGACTTGACAGCTTGTAAACCTTTTGGCAAATCTAATGATCCAGACGGTTGATCGGTATGAGATAACCAGTCCAAAGTCCCTAGAATATGCTGGTTTGAAAACGCTGATTGAGTGTTTTCATAAAGATAGTTTAATATTAGTTGAATGCCTCTTCTTTGTAAAGGCAAAGGCAGGTCAAGCAAAGGCTTCGTTTTGATCTCAATTTGCTTAGGCGATTGACTCATTATCACTTGGTTCATTTGTTCCTTTGTTAAAGCCTGCAAGTATTGCTCATCCTCAGTCAGCATGTCACTTACAAACTGAAAGCTTTCATGTACATGAGGTGCCTCTTCTTTTAACACGGGAAGAACGTGTCTTCTTACCCGGTTTCTCAAGTAGTCATCTGTATGATTGCTTTGATCAATGACATAGGGAACATGTTCTTTTTCACAAGCTTTTAGCACGTCGTCCTTAGAGTATCCAATGAGCGGACGAATCAGCCATCCATTTTGAAAAGGACGTTTTGCTTGGATACCCGCGAGTCCTATACCAACAGTTCCTCTCGCAAGTCTCATCAACATTGTTTCTACTTGGTCGTCTCCATGATGTGCAAGCGCTATAAATTGAGCGTTGTATTGCTCCATCAATTGACGAAAGAAAGCATATCTGCACTCCCTTGCAGCTGCCTGTTTGTTTAAGCGGTTTTCTTTTGCATATTGGGTGACCTGTATGCGGGACGATTCAAAAGGGATTTCGTGCTCCTTACAGTAAGCCTCAACAAATGCCAAATCAGCAAAGGACTCTTCTCCTCTGAACATGTGATCTACATGGGCTGCAATCAGCTGATAGGAACCTTTGCGACGCTTGTTAAGTTCATGCAGTAAGAGCATAGAATCCGGTCCGCCGGAAACCCCGACAATGACTGTCGTATTTTCAAGGTAAACATCATGTTTTTTCAAAAAAGATTCAATTCTATTCACAACTTCCTCCTCACAAAGAGCAGGTAATTTAAAGATATACATATCCTATCACTTTCAGTAGCTCCAAGCAAAGAAGAAGCCTGCTTTTTTACAGCTCTACAACAGGAACAAAACCACATATGCACAGTAAAGGGCGAGTACACTGCACACGATAAGAATGGTTTCAAAAAGTCCGCCTGATTTTTTACGTACTGACGTTCTTTTTGCTGCTGCAGCCCGCGATCGTGAAGCCACTTGTTGATTTTGATTAACAGCGGGTTTTGGCGCGTTTTTTTGCTGTTGCTTCTTTTGGCGCGTTTTTCTTGATTCAATCAGCTGTCCTTCTTTCAGCATCGCACTTTTCATGTCTGCTGCTGATTGATATTTACCTTGTAAAGCAGCCTTTAACACCCTTTCATATCGCTTTAATAAAGGATGTCCTTCAATGGCTCGATAAAGCTGCTTTTCTGGTTCTGCCCCTTTTTTGAATTCTTTCTTATACGCACAGTTAACCATCACCATGGCTAGGGCAAATAAATCATAAGCTGGTTCAGCTTTTCGTGAGCCGAATCCCCAATAGCCTCGATCAAAAAACTCGGTATACTCCTTAATTGCCCTGCCCGCTTTTGTCGTTCCTCCCACATCAATGCACCGGATCGTGGCCGGGGGACCAGAAACAATGAGATTATCAGGCTTTAAGTCACCAAAAATCCATCCTTCCTGATGTAAATGAGCCAGGCTAGATAAAAGCTGAATCATCAAAACAACGATCCATTCATCACCCTTTTGTTTCACAAATTCAAGCAGTAATGGGCCTCTGACATATTCCATCACGTAAAAGGAGCGTTTTTGAGGCATACCGGGATAAATCGCATCATCCATATCATAAAAAGAAGGCCCCATGGTTTTCACAGGAGCCTTTGAAAAGGATTTTAATACATTGACTTCAGATGCAATGAGCATACTGTCATCACTCACTTTAAGGGCCGCTTGCCCATGTGGCGATTCGGCCAGATAGACAACACCGTTCGCCCCTTTTCCAAGCTCTTTTACAATACGGTAATGATGGTGGTGCCATTTCCCTTGAATCACCGTGCCTAACGGGATGTTAGAAACCGAATTCATCATCATGCTCTTCCTTTGCTTCAAGTAGCCCTTTACGTGAGCGAACTGACTTGAAATGCTGAAGTGCTTCCCGAAGTGCTGGTCCCGTTGGGGTGATTCCTCCAGTGGTCAGTTTTGGGAAAATAGATGATAATGAATCGAATCGAGGCGTCCAATTCAACACAATTTCAGCATCTGAGTTTTTCCCGGGAAATACACACATCCCAAACTGATTTTCTCCAATTCTTGAATTTAAACTGATGGAAAGGTCGATAAGTGCTTCTTTGACAGTCGGCAGCTTCGGTTTCATACTTGCACTTGTATCAACAAGTACGAGTACTTGAAGGTGAACCGTCTCTCCTAACTCATCAACAACCTCCATTACTTCCCCGCGCTTATCAGGTGGAAGCTCTTCAATTTCAGTGTCTTTGCCGAGTATTTGCTGCAATTCTTTATTCACAACACCTTGTAAGGTTTGTGTCATCGCTTTTTTCGTGACCATTTGTACTGTTTGAGATAATTGCTGGACGTAGACAACTTGATGGATGCCTCCGCCTGCGAGAGCAATCCCCTCTACTTCTTTCATCGCTTCATGATCGTGTCTGTTTTCTTCCATAATGCCAATGACATTGACTGTAATCCCTTGTTCCTTTGCCAATGAGGCAATCGCAAGCGGATCTTCCCCGTGATTTGAGCAGCCATCTGTAATCAATAAGATTTGGTTGACGTGACCTTTTCGCATCTTCATTCCTCCTGGGATTGTAACTGAATGCTTATATCCCCATCATCGCCAGAAGAAATTCATATTATACGATATTTTAAGAAATCTCTTGTTTCTCAAGATAGAATGTACCTGTCGGAATGGAAGCCCATTTTGGTGTGTTGTGGTCGAGCCTGATGACAACAACCGTCATATCGTCATCAATTTGGCCTGCTCTTGTTCGAATGACCTCTTCCATTAATAAATCAGCAATTTCTTGTGGATCTTCTGTTTTAAAGCTTTTCATTTTCCGTTTCACCCACAGATCATGATTTTCAATATGCTTTGGTCCCTCAAAAATGCCGTCACTCATCATAATCAATAGATCTCCTGCCTTCATCTGTTCGCTCACAACCTCGACTTCGAACTCATCAATAATGCCAATCGGCAAGTTGCTTGCTTGTACCTTCATCACCTGATCACCCCGTTTAATAAAGCTGGGTGTTGAACCAATCTTCAGGAACTTACAGCTTGCATCCTGTAAATCAATAATCGATAAATCCAATGTTGAATAGATCTCGTCCGTCGTTCGTAAAGATAAAATACTATTAATGGTTTTAATCGCTACTTTTTCATTGATACCTGACGCCAATATTTTTTCTAACAGCTTAATCGTCTCATTGCTTTCAAAATGAGCACGTGCTCCGTTGCCCATTCCATCACTAATAGCTGCGGCATACTTGCCTGCACCAAGCTCCATCATGCTGTAGCTGTCTCCAGATACCAGTCCTCCGCCTTTTGCTGCATGTGCCACGCCTGTAGCCACTCGATATGATTTGGCAGAGCCAAATACAACGTGACAATAGCCTGTTGGATGCTCTGCACACTGCTCTGCTTTGACTAAAATCTGTTCTTCTAAAATATCTGAAAGCATTGGAGCAATGATTTTTTCACATTCCCCATGCCCTTGGCAATATGGGATTCTCATTTCAATATCGACATTTCCCTGCTCCAAGCTATAGATTTCTACTTGCTGAATTTCAATACCAAAGTGCTGAAGCGCTTCTATCATCTGCTCTTCTTGAATAAAATGCTGTTCTCTTTCTCGTTTTATTTCCCGGGAAAAATCCTCCATCACTTGTGAGACACCCATCAGCTGTTCAGCCACAAGACGCCTGCTGTCTTGGACTTTTTTCTTCAGTGTCTGGTTGGCTTTATAGTAAGCGATCTCCTCTTCAATCAATTCCTCGACATGTTTTGATTTTGAGCAGTGCTGACTAAATTTCTTTTTCAATTTCCGATTATGCTCATACGTTTTTTCATCAGATTCATGCATAACTTGTTTCATTAGTTCATAGGTTGTATCAAAGTTCTGCACCCAGCATTTATTTTTCTTATAGCACGTTTGACAGGATCGTTCTGTGATCGTACTTAAAAAAAGATCTACATCCTCTTCCTGCTTCTTCTCTTCAGGAATGGATTCGTAAAATGTCGCAAAACTCTCAGACAGCGCATGAAATACATTAGAGAATTGGTCTACCTTTTTTGCTGTCACGTCTCGTACTTTCCGAGCATATTGCTGCTGCTCCTGTACATGCTCTACAGTACCAGGAATGTATTTCGCTACCTTGGAGGTGACTGATTGCGGCGTGAGCAAAAAGAGCGCAACCGCTATAAGTGATTCATACAGTGTAGTCATGAGACCTGCTGACCCTTCCCCATACAGTGAAATGAGTAAGGAACCCACAATTAAGCCGATGGCTGCCCCTGCTTTCTTCCCTTCTTTCAGCAATCCGCCTAATAAACCTGAAAAGGCAAGAAGACTCATCTGATAAAGGTTTCCGATGTTGGCGAGACCGAGAATTAATCCTGTCACGACACCGACCGTACAACCAATACTGGCTCCGCCAATAAAAGCAAAGGTCAGCACTACATAACGTGACAAAATATGCTCTGCCTGCATCCCTTGAAAAGAGATCCCAGCAAGTCCAGTTAAAACTGAGGCAATTAAAATCATAAAACAAATAATTTCTTCGACCTTTAAAGAGTGTTTAATTTTCCTGACTGTAAAAATCGGCAGGCTTTGAAGAAAAATCAGTGTCAAAATGAAGGCAAGTCCTGCTTCGACACCCGCCATGACGTAATCATAGCTTTGCACAGCACCTTGCTCTAGGTAAACAAACGCTCCTCGGGTGATCAGCATCGAGAGAACAATGACAACCGGTAATGTTTTCACTGGGTCTTTAATGATGAAAGAAACCACCTTTGACATAAGGAGAAACATAAGTAGCGATGCAAACACAAACAATGCATTTTGAGGTGATATCGTCATCGCCCCAGCGAGTAAAGCGAGACAAGCAAGCATTGCCTTATCTCTTTTAATAAGCAGCATGGAACCAAAGAAAGGCAGAGCAAACGGCATAATTTCAGATAATATAAAGGCTCGTCCCAATAAAAAGCCTAGAACAACATAAATAAACCCTTTATAGAAAAAAAGAGAATGCGTGTGATGAAGAAACAGGTTTTTCATCTTTTTTAACCCTGCACTGATTCTTTCAAACCCCGCTCCTGTTAAATCAGTTCTTCTTTCTAGTTTTTCCATCTTCTCATCCCCCACCTGATATTCGTTGCTTGTCATTATAGCGAAGGTGAAAAAGAAATTTTGTCAAAAGAAGTTGTCGTTTCCATAAAACGTTCGACGCTTTATTCGTCAAAGAGGCATACTTTCATGAAAGTCGATGTCTTTCATCAGAATTTTACGAAAGCACAAAAAAACAGCTTTCCTATAGAAAGCTGTTTCGAAGATGACCCGTACGGGATTCGAACCCGTGTTACCGCCGTGAAAGGGCGGTGTCTTAACCGCTTGACCAACGGGCCTTGCTTTATGTTCTAGTTAAAAGGATAGCGGCGGAGGGGATCGAACCCCCGACCTCACGGGTATGAACCGTACGCTCTAGCCAGCTGAGCTACACCGCCATAATAATAATGCGCTAAGAAGCACAAGAACTATAATACAAAGGATTCGCTTGTCCGTCAATAGAAAGTTTTAAATTAAATGACGAAATCTCAAAAAATGTAGGATAGGTCATGAAAAAAAGCACCTGCTGAACAGCAGGTGCTTTGTTGTGAAAATATATAGAAAGCAGCAACAAGTTAACCTCTTCTTGCTCCGCGCCCCCCACGTTTTGATTCCGTGTTACGTTTTAAAGATGTTAAGCGATCTTCGCTATCTTTTAAGAATTTGTTCATTTTTTGTTCAAACGATTCCTTCGGACGGAAATCATTTCTGCTTGGTCTTGATTGTTGTTGAGGACGATCTTTTGCTTTTTTAATGGACAAGCCGATTTTACCGTCTTTTTCAACGTTAATCACTTTCACTTCAACTTGTTCACCGACTTTTAAATGCTCATTAATATCTTTTACATAGTTATCGGCTACCTCACTGATATGAACGAGACCAGTTGAACCGCCTGGCAACTCCACAAAAGCTCCAAAATTTGTAATGCCCGTAACTTTCCCTTGTAACTTGCTGCCAACTTCAATCGACATAAAAAAAGTGCTCCTCCTTAGACTTATAAAAAAATCTCATTTGTTCAATTATACATAAACTGAATTTTAAGTGTCAACAAGGCTAATCGCTCTTATTGCCCACATCAAAGATTTTTTCGCCTTTTTTGGACATATAATAGTCCCGTCGTGCCAGTTCGAGTACGTATTCCTTGCTTTTCAGCTTCTTAATTTCATCAGAAATATCTTCCTGCTTTGTTTGTAATTGCTTCAACTCTTTTTCGAGCGCAACCTTCTTCTCTTCTTTTTCCTTTAGTGAAGACGATTGCGACCAGAGGGCACTTGTCACCAAGACAGCAAACATGAGCGCGATCACACCAAACACGGTAAGCCTTCTAAGGAGTCCGCGACGTTTGCGTTTTAAGCGCTGTGCTTGCTGTTCCATTTGTTTTTGGTAATCATTTTGAATTTGTGCGATATTTCTTTTTCTCTTGTTCAAGGTTGAAGGCCTCCTCTCTTACTTTGTCCAGAATTGTTTCCATTTCGTTTTGATGGTACCAGATAATTTCTTGGCCCCTTGTAAAATTCCTGCTCCTTTTGAGAAAAACAATCTCATTGATGTTCGCCATTTTTCGGGAATCCGATGAATAATGGTCACATTGAGTAACCAGATGAGCGGATAACAAACAATCGACAGCACCTTCCACACGAGCCGAAACGTAAAACGAACTAGACGTAAGAGCGAGTGGAGCAAGAACAGAATAGCACTTATGACCAATGTGATCATCCAGCGGATCGGCTGGAAGACAATCGACATGACCAGCCTTTTCAGGAAGAGAATGGTCTGATATACACACATCATGATAAACTTGAGAATCTTGAGATACAGCTGTTTCATCAATGCCTGATACATCGAGAAACCTAGAGCAACGGCTAGAAAAATATAAAGCCTGAATTCTCCCTCATTTGTCAGCAGCAGGACGTAAAAGAATAATAGACCCTGCACCATCCAAAAAAGGAGATCGTGTATAGCCAAAAGCCATTTTGCTGTTTTTTCCCGGTTCACAAACAGCTTGTACGTATCAAGCGATGCGCCCAGCCAGATGCCCATCGCCGCCATGGAAAGCATCGTATAAAACTGGACTGTCAGCGTCATTTAAACAGCTTGCTAAAAAATCCTTTAGCTTTCTCCCCGTGCTGCTCATCAACATAGATTAAATCAAAGACACGCCCTTTGATCGACACAACGCCCTTTTCGACGTCTAGATTCTTCATTTGCAGATTTTCTCCACGGATGGCGAGAATCCCCATGACCGTCTCTAGCAGAAATTCCTCACTATCAAAGCTTTCCACTTGTTTGACACCAGTGATATCTAAATGCTTTCTGTTTCGCATTGTGACATTGTGCTCCGCGTCTGATGACAGCTTCGTGCCTTGAGGTTGATTATAATATTGATTCATTTATACATCCCCCATATCTCATACTTGCATGTTACTGCATTGTATGTGATAAGAGGGTCATTTAGAACAAGCCCTATTCTGCTGTTTTTTCTTCTTTTAGCACAGTATACATGCCAGCCGCTTCTTCTTTTTTCGTCGTGTCCTTTAACTCGTTGACTTGAACAGTCACTAGTTTTTGACCAAAGCGGATTTGCAGCTCATCTCCTTCTTTCACGTCAGAGCTTGCTTTCGCCTGTGTTCCGTTAATAGAAATTCTGCCTTGATCAGCTACTTCTTTTGCCAATGTTCTTCTTTTAATTAAACGGGACACTTTTAAAAACTTATCTAGTCTCATGTATGTTCACCTCTTTCTATACGTTTCGCATCGTTCCAGAGATCGTCCATTTCCTCTAGCGTTAAGTCATCTAATGAACGTCCCATGTCCTTTGCTTTTTGTTCGATATGCTGAAAACGCCGCATGAATTTTGTGTTGGCAGAAGCGAGCGCCGTTTCAGGCTCTAGGTGATAGAACCGTCCAATATTGACGAGAACAAACAAAAGATCTCCAAATTCATCTTTCATCTGCTTCGTTGCACCTTCGTCCGTCTTCTCTGCCACTTCAACGAGAAATTCCTGCTTTTCTTCTTCGTATTTGTTCCAAATATCTTGAACATCTGTCCAATCAAAGCCTACCTTGGCGGCTTTCTTTTGGAGCTTATATGCCTTTGTTAGTGCTGGAAGTGTCGCCGGAATCGATTGCAAAATAGAACCGGTCCGCTCTGGCTTCTCCTGCTGCTTGATTTTTTCCCAGTTGGCCACCACATCTGCTGCCTCAGAAACATTCGTGTCACCAAACACATGGGGGTGTCGCCGAATCATTTTTTCTGTGACATGCTGAATGACGTCATCGATTGAAAAATAACCGTCATCTTCGCCTATTTGAGCGTGAAGTAATACCTGCAGCAGCACATCGCCGAGCTCTTCCACCATATGATCTGGGTCATCTTCATCTATCGCTTCAAGCAGCTCATAGCATTCTTCAATTAAATATGGTTTGAGTGACTCATTGGTTTGTTTTTGATCCCATGGACAGCCGCCCGGACCTCTTAATGTACGTATGACGTCACGGAAGGTGTCAAATTGTTGATAAAGCAGCTGTTCTTCTTGAATCGGAGGAACATAAACACTTGTTAAGTTATTTATCGACACATCTCGATCAAGTTCAAATAAAGGAACGGCAGTAATCTGTTCCTGACTGCTTCCAGCTGCAGTCACAATATAAACTTCATAATCGTCAGGGAGCTTTTCCATCAGCGTGAGCTTCACATTCGATGCTGTCATCTGATCATATACCTGACAAATCAGGACGTGCTGGGTTAATTTCAGATCATCCGCTCTCATATCCCCAGCATCAACGAATTGTAATCCTTCGATGGGGTCAATCTGCAAGGAGTTGAATGTCGCATCTAAAAAGCTTTGTCCACCAGCGACAGACACCTCAATCCCGCTCTCTTTCTGCCCGGCGACAAGCAGCTGTACGGTCTTTTCTGCCACAAATGGATGACCAGGTACTGCGTACACAATGTCTTTTTCCGCTGCCTCTGCAAATAATATTTCGGTAATTTCCTGATACACCTGATCAAACTGATCGTGCTTTTCATAAATTTCATCAAAGAAGGTGAGAGATGGGACCTCCTGCATTAACTCTGCGGTAAGCGGATGATCCTGCGTTCTCATATATACTTCTTTCGCCTGCTTCAGCTGCTTATATACACCGAGCGTCAGCTGATCCATGTCGCCTGCCCCGAGACCGACGACGGTAATCTTACCTGCCATTTTGATTCCCTCTCATCTGTTTAAAATATAAAACCTTTTTTCCTAATGGAATGAGTCTCCATTCCTCTACCGTGAATACTTCTAGCTTAAGAATACTATATAAAAAGGCGAAACCACCAATAAAAACTGATGTCAGGCTCTCTAAAACGGAAAACGGACGTTTTTCGAAAGGGATCACCCAGGAAAACAAAGCCTGATATCCCATTAAGACAACAGCCATGAAGGCGGCTGATAAAAGAATTTTCACTGGGAATAGCTCTCTCAATGAAATCCATCCTTTATGCTTCAAATAAACGGCATTGAGCACGGCTGCTGTGAGAAAACCACATACAGTTGACCATGCGGCACCGTGGATGCCAAATAACGGAACAAGCGCAATCGTTAGAATCCATTTCACCAGCACGCTGATGATCACCACAACAGCGGGATACACAGTATGTCCGAGCCCTTGCAGTAAAGCCGCCTGCGTAATGGCAATCGACGTAAACGCAATCGATATACAGAATATTTGCAGGGCATCTGTGCCTAAATCATTACGAAAAAGCATTGTATTTACTGGTGATAAAATACAAATCAGCCCAACAGCTGACCCAATCCCTAATACCGACGTGGTCTTAACCGATGACCGCACTTTTTGCCGTATCGTTTCATGCTCCCCATTTCTCATGGCTGCCGATAAAAATGGCACAAGAGAGGTTCCGATGCTGATGGCAAACACCGTCCCTAGCTGCAAGAACGGCTGACCTCGGTCATACACACCTTTTGCCGCCTTTGCCGCCGCTTCACTGAGACCCTCACTGCGCAGCAACGCATACAGATGAAAAGCATCAATCATTTGCATCCATAAAATAAGCAAGCCGCTGACACAAATCGTCAATGTATACAGCACCAAACTCTTCAAAATATCTTTTTTTCGAAGTGTCGCCTGTTTGCCTGACATACTTGCAGCAGACTGTTTTCGATAGGTCAACCAAAGGAAAAGAAGCAAAATGAGCGACGCCGCACTTCCTGCGATAGAAGAGAACACCGCGCCCGCCCCTGTTTCATAAAGCGAATAGCCGTGCCTCACGAAATAAAAAGATAAAACAAGCAGTACGCCTACCCTAATGAGCTGCTCTATCAACTGAGAAACAGCCGTTGGAAGCATCAGACCGTCACTCTGAAAAACTCCCCTCAGCATCACAGTGAGCGGCAGAAATAGAAACACAAAAGCACTCATCTGGATGAGCAGAATTAATTGACTATCTGCCATAAGGGTCGCCATTGTGCCTGCTCCTATGTAAAGACAAAGAAATAAGACCAAGCTCAGTAAAGTGATATATACCAAGGATACCCTTGTAATGATCCGCCGATTCTCTTCCCCATGCTCACTCAGAAGCTTGGACACCATGACAGGAAAACCTGTTGTACCAAGCATGATGGCAATACCAAGGAAAGGATATACCTGCTGATAAATATAAAACCCTGTGTCCCCTACGATGTTTTGAAACGGGACACGGTAAACGGCACTTAGTACCTTTGATAACAAGCCTGCGATGGTCAAAATTACCGCACCCTGGAAAAGCCAATGCGGCTGATTCACAGCATTTTTCATGGATGACTCCTTTAAAATAGATCTACAGTTAAACGAACTCATTATATCATACGTGAATGAAAAGCCGTTTCTTTCTAAGGAGTAGACGGCACATGTCCCGATTTGTTTCATCCCATATAAAAAACCGACAAAATCAAATGATTTCATCGGCATTTTTTCGTTTTATCAAAATGATATAGAGTTATTAGACCTAATGTTCCATTTGACGGGCTAAGAAGCCAGCTGCCGTTTCTGCCGCTTTATGCTCCACTTCTCCCATTGAACGCTCTTTAGAAAATAAGACGACGGCGCCAATCGGATCTCCGTTTGCAACAATAGGTGCAATGGTATAAGCAGATACGTCATCATCAATACCATCGACAAGTTGAATTTCTTTTTTGCTTTCTTCTAAGACAGAATTACGCTGATCCATTGTTCGTTCAAGTAAATCACTGATGGATTTGTTTAAGTACTCTTTTTTCGAACTGCCGGATACAGCAATATACGTATCTCGATCACAGATCAGGATGGAATGACCCAAACTGTCGAATAATGCATCAGCATATTCCTTCGCAAAGTCTCCTAGCTCACTAATCGGCGAATACTTCTTCAAAATCACTTCTCCATCGCGGTCGACGAAAATCTCAAGCGGATCTCCTTCCCGGATGCGCAATGTTCTGCGAATCTCCTTTGGAATAACCACTCTACCTAGATCATCGATACGGCGTACAATTCCAGTTGCTTTCATTCACTGCTGCCTCTCTTTCGTTTGATGATGTGTTGGGTGAATGGAACAAAAGCGTCCACTTTATGCAACATTCACCACTTGACCCTGAGTTTAGTATCCGTCACATCAAACGTAATATACACGAGAGACAAACAAAATTTTATGAAGATGGAATGGTTTCTTTTTTCACATCTTGAAGGCCTCGAAGCATATTAAGAACAACCTCAAGCCATTCCTCCGTTTTCTTGCCTTTCGTTTGGACAGAAATAATCAGCTTGCTGCCTTCCATTCCCAACCCAATTTCACGTCCATATTTACTGCCAAGCTCAAATAATTTTTGACCGTCGATTTCACTGCTTGCTTGCTCATCAAGGGTCATTCTGACAATGCCTTTCTCCATCTTGATCAGCTCGACACGTTCCTGGACAGCGTACACCTTCATTGTCGCAATCGTAAACAAGTCTGCCACTTCTTGCGGATATTCACCAAATCGGTCGATCATTTCATCCTGAAGCTCTTTTCGCTCTTCAATCGATCCAATTGCTCTGAACTGTTTATACATCTCAATCTTCTGCTTGCCATCCGAAATATAAGTGTCTGGGATGTACGCATCAATTTGCAGATCAATTTCTGGCTCGAATTTATCTTGAGCCGTTGTATCGCCTCTTCTTTCCTCAATGGCTTCTTTCAGCATTTGAGAATAGAGGTCGAATCCAACCGAATCAATGAAGCCATGCTGCTGAGCCCCAAGTAAGTTCCCTGCTCCTCGAATCGTTAAATCACGCATCGCAATTTTAAACCCAGATCCAAGCTCTGTGAATTCTTTAATGGCTTGAAGTCTTTTCTCTGCAACTTCAGAAAGAACTTTATCTTTTCGATATGTGAAATAAGCATATGCGACACGATTCGAGCGTCCTACTCGTCCTCTTAGCTGGTACAGCTGAGAAAGCCCCATTTTATCTGCATCGTGGACGATGAGCGTGTTCACATTTGGAATATCGACTCCCGTTTCAATGATGGTGGTACTGACCAATACATCTGATTCACCTTCAAGGAAATTGATCATCACTGATTCCAGCTCGTTCTCACTCATTTTCCCGTGTGCATAACTGACTTTTGCGTCTGGGACTAGCATGGAGATTTCGTCTGCTTTTCGTTCGATATCTTCAACACGGTTGTAAAGGAAGTACACTTGACCGCCGCGTGCTAATTCTCGCTCAATTGCTTCTCTGACTAAAGCGCCGTTGTACTCAACCACATAGGTTTGAACAGGGAATCGGTTTTCAGGCGGTGTTTCAATAACCGATAAATCCCGCACACCAAGCATGGACATATGAAGCGTACGCGGAATTGGCGTAGCCGTTAATGTCAGTACATCGATATTGGCTTTCATCTGCTTAATTTTCTCTTTATGCGTCACACCAAAACGCTGTTCCTCATCAATGATCAACAGCCCTAAATCCTTGTAGACGATGTCTTTTGAAAGAAGACGGTGTGTGCCGATGACCATATCAATCGTCCCGTTTTTCAGCCCTTTTAACGTTTCAGTTGTTTCTTTTCTTGTACGGAAACGGCTCAGCTGCGCGATTTTGACAGGGTAGTCTTGGAATCGGTCCATGATTGTATCAAAATGCTGCTGCGCTAAGATAGTTGTCGGAACTAGCAGGGCTACCTGCTTCCCGTCAGCAATCGCTTTAAAGGCCGCACGAATAGCCACCTCTGTTTTTCCGTAGCCCACATCTCCACAAAGCAGACGGTCCATTGGACGTTCCCGCTCCATATCCTGCTTAATTTCGTGAATCGAACGGATTTGATCATCTGTTTCCTGGTAAGGGAACGCAGATTCAAACTGGCGCTGCATCTCATGGTCAGGCGAAAAGGCATATCCTTTGCTAGCCTCGCGTTCTGCGTACAGCTTAATCAGATCATCTGCGATGTCCTGTACAGATGTTTCAACTTTTTTCTTCACGCGTTTCCAATCGCTGCCGCCAAGTTTGTACAGCTTTGGTTCTTTACCTTCTGATCCTACATATTTCTGCACCTGATCAATTTGTTCAACCGGTACATAAAGCTTGTCGCTTCCTTGATAATGAATATTTAAATAATCTTTATGAATGCCGCCAATTTCAAGCGTTTCAATTCCTAAATATTTACCGATCCCGTGGTTAATGTGCACCACATAATCGCCGACTTGAAGCTCTGAATAGCTCTTGATTCGCTCTGCATTGGTCAGCTTTTGCTTACGTGCCTGCTTTTTCACACGTTTCTTGAAGAGTTCACCTTCTGTGATCACAGCAATTTTTGATAACGGCAGTTCAAAGCCTGTTTGCAGCTCACCTTGTAAAATATACACCTGTCCGCTCACAAGCTCAGCGTCCGGTTTAGCAAGAGCAGCTTCAATGTCATAATCATGCAGAACAGACGATAGCTTTTCTGTCCGCTCTTCATCCGCACCTAAGAAGACAACTGTGTACTGCTGTTTTTTATAGCGTTCAATTTCACTCGCCAGCACATTCATCTGCCCGTGGAAATTCTGCATTTGCTTACTAGATACATTGACGATATTTTGCGGATTTGTCTGCTGGACATGTCTCAGGAACAAGGAGTAGTACAGAATGGACCTTGATTGCTGATTGATCAGTTCTTGGAACGGGAAAGAAAGAGATAAATCATGAAGAATGTTCCCTTCTTCAAGCAGACTAATTGTCCAATCGGCTTCTTCCTGTTCAAGCTGTTCTTCCATCTCCTGAATTCTGCTGATTTCATCTAAAATAATAATCGTATCCTGCGATGTGTAATCTAGCAAACTAGCAGGCTTTTCATAGAAATAGGCTAGGTACTTCGTCATTTCCTGTGTCACGATGCCTTCTAGCAGCTTCTCGCGGTCAGCAGAAATATTTTGATGAAGCAGCTCTTTTTGCTGATCTGAGTTGAATTTCTTTAAGCTCTTTGCCAGCCCTTGATCAAGCTGTTCAATGGCTCTCACTCGTTCAGGACCTCTCACAATCAGCTCTTTTGCAGGACCTATTTTGATTTCTTGAAGGGTTTCTAATGAACGCTGTGTATCTGAATGAAACGTTCGAATCGAGTCTACTTCTGTATCAAACAGTTCAATACGGATTGGATGATCTTCCGTTAACGCATAGATGTCAATGATTCCTCCGCGCACACTAAAATCTCCGGGCGCTGCAACCATCGACGTCCGGTCATAACCAATTTGTACGAGCTGTTTTGAAAACGCCTCCAAATCAATTTCTTCACCGATCTTTAAATGGATCTGACTCTCCTTCCAGAGCTCAACTGGCGGAAGCATCCTGCGCACCGCAGCAGCGGGAGTGACGATAATGGGATTTTCTCCATTCGCAAGCCGGTTCAGGACATCTAAACGCTGTGCTCTCAGCTCAGGGCTTGCCACTGCAATTTCTGAAGCGATAAGTTCATTGACAGGATAAAGAAGAACCGAGCGATCCGGCATCACACTTGCTAAATCATCTGTTACCTTCTGTGCCTGATATAAATTGTGAGTCACAATAAACATTGGCCGCTTCAGTTCGTCTGATATCGCGGCTGTAAATAAAGATCTGACGGAGCCTGATAGTCCGGCAAGCAGCTGTTCTTTTAACCCTTCCTTTAGTCCATTAAAAATGGACTGAAAATCATCACTTTGTTTGATAAATGATTGTATGTTTTTCATTTGGCTCCTCCTCCCTGTTTGTTTAAAACAGAAAAACGCTTTGGTCTAATATCTACACCAAAGCTTTTTTATTGAATAAAAGTATGATACTGATGGTAATCAGGATTTCTTTCGAGCGCCTCTTGGCAATCCTCACAAATGGTTTGTACATGTAAATCACCATTTTCCCTATAAGAAATCATATCGTTTCTTTCCTCATTTGTTAAGTGATGAAATCCAAGTGCTTCACTTTGGACAGCGGATTCATCTAGACTGCCAACCTTTACACCACAGTGGCGGCAGTAATAATGCAAAGCCATACGTGATCCTCCCATGCTGAGATTTTATGATCAGTATGTGCTTTGCTTATCATTCTTATACCTTCTTGTTAAAATCATTCATCACTTCTAAAAATGGCTTTTTTAAAGCTGCTTCACAGGCCTCGACAGACGATTGAATGGCTGATGCGATATCAGGCTGTTCCTCTTCTGAGAAACGTCCTAGTACGTAATCAACGACCTTCATGCCGTTTTGAGGACGTCCAATGCCGATACGGAATCGGTCAAATTCAGGTGAACCTAAATGTTGAATCAATGATTTGATTCCATTATGCCCGCCTGCACTTCCTTTTGTACGTAAGCGAATTCGGCCAGTTGGCAAATCAAGATCATCATAGATCACTTTCAAATGTTCAAGGGGAATATCGTAATAGTCCATCAGCGGACGCACACATTCTCCTGATAAGTTCATATATGTAAGCGGCTTTACAAGTAGAACCTTTTGCCCCGAAACAAACCCAGTTCCAAATTGTCCATGGAATTTTGATTGATTTAAAGGAATGTCCCATTTTTTCGATAGTTCATCTATTGTCATAAACCCGACATTATGTCTTGTTTTTTCATATTCTTTTCCTGGATTACCCAATCCAACGAATGCAATCATGAAACCAATAACCTCCTTTGTCACACAGCACACGCCTAAAAAATGAGCCAATCAGATTGCCTCATGTAAAACGTATGAATTCTTTTCATTCTAGCACAAAAGACGCAACCGCGGGAGGGTTACGTCTCTAAATGACCAGTTATTCTCCATCGTCATCCTTTTCTTTAATAGCCTCAGGCTCTTGCGGCTCCTCTTCGCTATCTGGCTCAGGAACCTCTGATTGCTGAGGCGGCAGAATGGATGCAACGACTTCTTCTGGATCGTTATTGATTTGATAAGATGACTGAACAGGCAGATCAGCAACTGTTAAGACATCATTGACTTCTAAGTTTGTAATATCAGCTTCAATATTCTGCGGGATATCTTTTGGTTTCGCTGTAACAGATAGTTCAAATAGTGGCTGCTGAAGCACACCACCATCTTTTACCCCTTTAGACTCGCCAATCAGCTGCACTGGTACATCCGCGTCAATTTCACGCTGTAAGTCAACGACTTGGAAATCAGCATGGACAAGTTCGTTTTTCAGCGGATCTGTTTGTAACTCTGTCACCATCACAGATTTCGTTTCACCACCCACGTCTAAGGTAATGATTGTATTCTTCCCTTCATCACGTAAGGTTTTTAATAAGTCGATGCTGTCTAATGAAACAGCCAGGCTGTCTGTATTTTTTCCGTATATGACACCAGGAACGTGTCCTGAATGACGGATTTTTTGCAGTGTGGAACGTTTGAAATCAGTTCTTTTATTTGCTTTTAAAGTTGCCATATTCAGCACCATCCTATTTCTTTTTTGTCACTACTCTCATAATTACCCATAACCGAATCATTTTAAACATGTTTGCCTGTGATTGATGAAAGCAAAAAGACCCTAAGCTGATGCCTAGGGCCTTTTCCATAATAAAATTAGCTGAAAAGGTAGCTCACAGATTCTTCTTCATGTACACGGATGATGGCTTCTGCAAGCAAAGGCCCAACTGAAAGCGGAATGAATTTTCCAACTTTCTTGTCATCAGTTAATTGAATACTGTTTGTCACAACTAATTCTTTAATTTTAGAGTTTGTGATGCGTTCTACTGCTGGTCCAGACAATACTGGGTGCGTACAGCAAGCATAGACTTCAGCTGCTCCATTTTCGACTAGCGCATTTGCTGCAAGTGTAATGGTACCAGCTGTATCAATGATATCATCAATCAAAATAGCTGTTTTGCCTTCAATGTTACCAATAATGTTCATGACTTCAGCAACGTTTGGCTTTGGACGGCGTTTGTCGATAATTGCGATTGGCGCTTTCAGGCGGTCTGCCATTTTACGCGCACGCGTCACACCACCGTGGTCAGGAGACACAACAACGATATCATTCAAGTTCTTCTGTTCGAAATAGTTTGTTAAGATTGGCACAGCCATTAAGTTATCGATTGGAATATCAAAGAAACCTTGGATTTGCGGCGCATGAAGATCAAGTGCAATAACACGTGTAGCACCTGCTGTTTCAAGCAAGTTTGCAAAAAGCTTCGCAGTGATTGGCTCACGAGGTTTTGCCTTACGATCTTGACGTGCATATCCGTAATAAGGGATCACAATATTGACAGTTTTCGCAGAAGCGCGTTTTAGCGCATCCACCATAATGAGCAGTTCCATAATATGCTCATTGACTGGCGCACTTGTTGATTGAATGACATAACAATCACAGCCGCGGATACTTTCTTCAATATTGATTTGGACTTCACCGTCACTAAAGCGTTTAACAGAGCTCTTTCCTACATCAACTCCGATACGATCGGCAATTTCTTTGGCAAGTTCAGGGTTTGAATTCAAAGAGAATATCTTTAAATTCGCATCAGCATAACGATTAGACATGGTAAACCTCCGGGTATTTGGATTATTTTTTATGAATATTTTTCACATAATCTTCTTTATTGACTTGTCTTGCTCTAGCAATAGACAGTGCATCCTGCGGTACATCTTCTGTAACTGTTGAACCGGCTGCAACATATGCCCCTTTTCCGACAGTGACTGGTGCAACGAGATTTGAATTACAACCAATAAAGGCGCCGTCTTCAATCTTCGTTAAGAATTTGTTTTTCCCATCATAGTTGACTGTAATGGAACCACAGCCAAGATTTACATCAGTTCCGACCTCTGCGTCTCCAATGTAGCTTAAATGAGATGCTTTGCTGCGGTCTCCGAAAACTGTTTTCTTGATTTCGACAAAATTCCCGATTTTCACTTCATCGCCAATTTTCGACAACGGGCGAATATGAGCAAACGGTCCAATTGTCACATCAACTCCAACCTCACTATCGCAGACGACAGATTGCTTAATGACTGTTCGATCTCCGATGATGCTGTCAACAATTTCAGTGTTTGGCCCGATAGTGGCGTCTGCACCGATTTTTACATTCCCTTTGATGACCGTCCCAGGATAAATAACTGTATCTTCACCGATGACAGCATCTGGCGAAATATACGTGTTCTCAGGATCAATCAAGGTCACACCATTCTTCATATGCTGATGATTAATACGTCGCTTCATGAATTGCTCTGCTTGTGATAGAGCGATACGGTCATTAACTCCAAGTGTTTCTTCAAAATGCGGTGTTTGATAAGCTGCAACTGTTTGCCCTTCATTTTTTAAAATTTCAATGACGTCTGGCAAGTAGTATTCACCCTGTGCATTTTCATTCGACACTTGCTCAATCACACGGAAGAGATCTTCATTTGAAAAGCAATAAGTCCCTGTATTAATTTCATTCACTTGACGCTCTGCATCGTTCGCATCTTTATGCTCCACAATTTTTACGACAGCACCTGTTTCGTCACGAATAATTCGGCCATAGCCTGTCGGATCGTCCGCATGTGCTGTTAAAATAGTGACTTTCGCTTGATGTTTTTGATGCTCGCTTAACATGGCTTCCATTGTTTCCGCTGTCAATAATGGCGTATCACCACAAATGACAATGGTTGTTCCCTTTTCCTGCGCGAGGAACGACTTTGCTTGTTTGACGGCATGAGCTGTTCCCAGCTGTTCTTCTTGAAGTGCATACTCACTTCTGTCTCCAAGCTGCTCTTTGACGTCCTCTGCTCCATGACCGACAATCGTCACTAGCTTGGCTAAAGAAAGCTTTAACGCTTCATCTGCCACATGCTCGACCATTGGTTTTCCGCAAACTGGATGAAGTACTTTATATAGCTTCGACTTCATTCTCGTCCCTTTTCCCGCTGCTAAAATCACTGCGAACCGCTTATCCATTGATTGGCCTCCAATATCCCTATTATCCATAGAAAAATATATCCTAAATAAAGACTGATTTCAAGGATACAAAAGGAAGTACAATAATTTTCTAACAGATGAAAGACTTAAGAAACAAGAGAAAGAACGCAAAAAAGACAGCATTTAAAAGAAAACATTCATTTTCTCTTAAAGCCGTCTTTTTAGGTTTAAGTATGATTAAGAAGCTCCAGCTTCTTCATATTCAATTGTCTCTTCCTCTTCGCCTAAGCGATGATATTCATTTAATACAGCATCTTGGATTTTACCCCGAGTGCTTGAATTAATTGGATGTGCAATATCGCGAAACTCTCCATCAGGCGTGCGTTTGCTAGGCATTGCAACAAACAACCCATTGTTTCCATCAATCACACGAATATCATGAACAACAAATTCGTGGTCCAGCGTGATGGATGCAATCGCCCTCATGCGACCATCGGTATTCACGCGGCGTAATCTTACGTCAGTAACTTCCACAGTAGTTCACCACCTTTTCCCAATATAAAAGCATTACTTAGGTATTCAACGATCGTGGTGATTCTCCTGCTCTTTTTTTAAACTTTTTTTGAAATATCGGGATATTTATACATTATTTGTCATATTCGTGACGGCGCTTACATCCTCAGCATGAAAAAAGACATCATGATGATGTCTTTCCCTGCATATGATGAAACCAAACGGCTTTCATCGAGAGTGCCTGTTTATTTTACTAGTGCAACTACTTCTATTTCTACAAGCGCATCTTTTGGAAGTCTTGCCACTTCCACGCATGAACGAGCTGGCTTATGTGTATGGAAATACTCACCGTACACTTCATTCACTTCAGCGAATTGTTCCATATCTTTGATGAAAACAGTAGCTTTCACGACTGTTTCAAAGGAAGCACCTGCTGCTTCAAGAACAGCCTCAAGATTACGGAATACTTGATGTGTTTGTTCTTTAATATCTCCATTAACAAAATCTCCAGCTGGGGTTAATGGAATCTGCCCTGAGCTGTAAAACATGTTATTGACAATAATTCCTTGAGAGTAAGGTCCAATGGCTGCTGGTGCATGTTTGGTTTGAACAACTTTTGTCATATCAATCTCTCCCATTCAAATACATGTTTAATTAAAGCTTACGCTTTCGAATGAAAAAACTCGTGGAAATTACCTTCATTGATCTCAATGATTTTTTGCTTCATATCAATGGTTGAAAGCTTTAACAACGAGACATATTCATCAACAAGACGTTCATCTACGCCTTCATCTTCTAAAAGAACACCGATTCCTGCAACATTTGCATTAAATTCCTCAAGCAAATTCATCATGCCGTTAATGGTTCCGCCCGCTTTCATAAAGTCATCAATAATCAACACATTGGAGCCTTTATCTAAGCTGCGCTTTGCAAGGGACATGGTTTGAATTCGGTTAGAAGAACCTGACGCATAATTAATACTGACAGTTGATCCTTCGGTTACCTTATTATCTTTTCTAACGATCACAACAGGCACATTTAAATAACCCGCAACAGAATAGGCAATTGGAATCCCCTTTGTCGCAACGGTCATGACGACATCAATCGCACGGTCCGCAAAGATGGTCGCAAACAGCTTACCGATTTTCGCAAGAATCGATGGATTGCCTAAAACATCGGTTAAATATAAATAACCGCCAGGAAGTACACGTTCAGGAGTTGATAATGCCTCTCCGATATCGTTTACTACGTCATCTGCTTCTTTTAGGTGAATTTTTGGAATATATTTCACTCCGCCAGCAGCGCCAGGTACAGTAAGTAATGTGCCGATTCCCTGCTGTTCGAAGGTCTGTTTGATAATCGTTAAGTCTTCACTAATGGAGGACTTTGCAGATTGATATCGTTCTGCAAAAAAAGTTAAAGGTACTAGTACGTGCGGGTGGGCTAACAAATAATTTGTTAAGTCCACCAATCTGCCGCTTCGACGAAACTTCATGAACTTACCCCCAGAACCCGAATAATTTATGAATAATATAACTTAATATACGGATTTAATCAAGGGCATTTTGTTCGCCGATCATGCGGACAGCGTATACTTGATCACAAAATCCTCTCAGTCCGTTATATATTCTTTGTACCTTCGATTCATATTGAATCAGGCCAAATACAGTTGGGCCGCTTCCACTCATTAATACAGCATCAGCACCGAAACGCTTCATCTGTCTTTTGATCATATCTACTTCCGGATACATCTTTAATGTCACAGACTCCAGAACGTTACCGAGTGAGCCGCACATCTCTTTATAATCTTTCGCTTCAATGGCTTCAATCATACGCTGTACATTTGGGTGTTCTACTTTGCTTGCGTCATATTGTCTATAAACTTCAGCTGTAGATACCCCAATCACCGGCTTCGCTAAAATCACCCAGCAATGCGGCGGTGTCGCGATATGCTTCAGTTTTTCTCCACGTCCTGTCGCTAGTGCTGTGCCTCCGTGTACACAAAAAGACACATCTGAGCCGATCTCCGCTCCAAGCTCAGCTAGTTCATCTAACGTGAGATTTAACTTCCACAAACGGTTTAAACCGCGAAGCGCTGCTGCAGCATCACTGCTGCCTCCAGCTAAACCTGCTGCCACAGGAATTGCTTTTGTGATGACAATCGATACCCCTTTTTGAATACCGAACCTTGTTTTGAGTAATTTAGCCGCCTGATAAGCCAAGTTACGCTGATCATCTGGCACAAATCGATTATGAGATGATACACGGATTTCATCTTTGTCCAGCTCCGTCAGCTCAAGTCGATCTGCAAGGTCTATTGTTGTCATCACCATCTCCACTTCGTGATATCCATCCGGTCTTTTTCCATGTACATCAAGTGAGAGATTAATTTTTGCCGGTGCTTTTTCTAAAATACGCAAACATTTCACCTACTTCTCCATCTAAACATAAGTATCAATATTGTATCACATTTGATGGATCTGATGAATATTGGCTTTTACGCCCAGCACACTGACTTTTTCAACAAAAAAGCCAGAGACACCCGAGGTATCCCTGACCATTTTTCTATCGTTGATTCTCATCCTGAGCCATGTGCTGCTGAGCTAATTCGATGGCACGTTTGACCATATTACCTGCGTCACGTGCACGAATTTCTCCCCAGCCTCCATTTTTGACGGTATCATAAAATCCAAGATCCTTCGCCAGCTCGTATTTGAACTCATCTGACATAATGCCTCGGCGTCTACCCAAACGAAACAGCCCCTTTAGTCGAGAATTCGAATCAGTGCCACTGCTTTTGTGGCTTTCTTATTTTGTATCGAATCCTTTCTTTTACCCCTTTCAAAAAATGGACAGACTCCCATTCAGAAAAAAAGGCAAAACAAAAAGCAGTAAACAAAAAGTTCACTGCCCATTAATAGGCGACTGAGCTAGCGGCATCATCGAACGTTAATTCGACCGTCTCAGTCAGTATATCTGCATAACTGTAAGAAACTCTTTCAAACGAATTCTCATCTTGATCTAATTGAATCACAAATACAGAAGGGTACGTTTCAGCTAAAATGCCCGAACGCTCAATTGTTTTACGGCGGCCTCCGTTAGCCTTTAACGTCAAACGTTTACCTAAGTTACCATCAAGCGATCTTTTGATGTCGGACAAAGTCTTCGCCATTGCATCCACCTCACTGAGATAATTATACAACAACGGCCCATTTTTGTCAAATAAAAATTAAATTATATCAACCAACACGAGCCATTGTCAACAAAATAATTTTGACAAACTTCTACCTTTTCTCCTCCCTATTTTTCTCAAATTCCGGTGAATTATGTATCCATTTGAAATTTCTTTTTACACATAGAAAAAACCTGACTGAAATCAGTCGGGTTATGTCGATTCATGGTCTTTTTTATATGGCATACCTACCCTTAAAACACCCTTCGTCTCGATGCCTCCGAGACCTTTTTCTCTTGTTAATGTATTACGAAGCACATCCCACACATTGATTCGATCTACAAATGGAGTGAAGCTGATCTTCGCAACGATATAGACGGGGTCGAGCGCATGGATGTTCACACGTGAAGGTGAGCTTGCAAAATTGGCACCTGCTTGAATCAATGATTCGAAATGAGATTGACAGGCGCCCGCAAAGATCACAAGCTGATCTAAATGAGGAATTTTCTTTCTTGCTTTTTGAACCGTTTCAACGAAATGACGAGAATGGCGATAAGCACCAATATCATTTACGCCGCCTTTTTGCTTGGAATACGCATCATGCCCTGTAATGACCAAAATATCAGGCCGATATTGATCAAGTAACGAGTCGATCACGCTTGGCATTTTCTTCTCATGACAATGCACTCCGTATACAGGCACACCAATTCGTTCATATACATCTAAGCATTTCTTTAAGTATGAAGCATCTCCATCTAAATGAAGGACCTTTCCAGGCATGTGAAAATACTGCTCCTGATGCTGATATTGTCCAGAAGTATAATACTCTTGTTTTTCACGCAGCAGCTGATAATCCTGTCTTAGTAAGTCGAGCGATTCATTAATCTTCCGTTCGTCGTCCTTCTCCCTTGTCAGCTGCTCCTCTTTTTGAATCAAGACGAGATCCGACATCTTAGCATCAGCAATCAGCCTCACTTCATTCCCATGCAATATGGCAGTGGCTTCGTGCTGATCTGTCTCATCAATTCGAATGATTCGAAACATAATATCCATTTGATAGGATGCCCTCGTCACCATATCTCCTATTTGAAATTGCATGCTTTTCACTCCACAATCAGGCTCATATCCTGTTGGTATCGTCTTGCCCTAAACATATTCATCTTTCATATGTGCTGTTCTTTCTAGCCTATGCCTGAACAGTTGAAGTGGTGAAGAACTAAAGAAAAAAGCCCTTACGATAGGGCTTTTTGTAAAACATTCGACAATCTGGCAAATTCCTCAATGGATAATGATTCTCCGCGGCGCTTTCCATCAATATCTGCTGTTTGAAGAGCTTCCTCGATGATCGCTTTATGTTTTTTTCCATCAGGAAAATTGTTCATCAAATTATTCATCAATGTTTTCCGGCGCTGGCCAAAGCTCGCTCGGATCAATTGAAAGAAAAACGCATCATTTTCTACTGAGACAGCAGGCGTTTCACGAACAGTCAGCTTAATCACAGCCGAATCAACATTTGGCTGTGGAACAAAAACCGTTTTAGGCACAACCATCACCGTTTTTGCTTCCGTATAAAATTGAACTGCAATAGACAACGAATTGTATTCCTTTGATGAAGGGACAGCTGCCATACGATCTGCTACTTCTTTTTGCAGCATGACCACGATTCCTTTCAATGGAAGGTTTTCTTCAAGCAATTTCATAATAATCGGTGTTGTCACGTAATACGGAAGGTTGGCTACGACCATCACTTCTTTACAGTCAGCAAAATTTTCTTCGATGACCTTTCTCACATCCGCCTTTAATACATCTTGATGAATAATCGTGACATTATCATATGGAGAAAGCGTATCGTTTAAAATAGGCAATAAACGCTGATCGATTTCAAAAGCGGTGACTTTCTTTGCACGTTTAGCGAGCTGCTCTGTCAATGCGCCGATACCAGGCCCAATTTCAATGACGCCGGTCTCATCTGTAACCTCTGCGTGATCGACAATGCGATCTAAAATATTTGTATCAATTAAGAAGTTCTGCCCTAAGCTCTTTTTAAAAGAGAAACCGTACTTCTTTAGTATTTCCTTCGTTCTGACGGGTGTCGCAATATCTTTATTCATCGGCTTCCTCCTGCATGACGGTCTTTAAGGCCGCAATAAAATCATGTTTGGTTATTTGGAACATGTGAAGGCGCTTTTGCAGCTGCTTCGCATTGGTATATCCTATATTTAAAAGCACTCCTAGTCGTTCGCGGCGGCGTTTCGATGCTTCGCCTCCAATAAGGCCTGCGTCAAATAAGTCGTCTAATGTAATGTCACTTTCCGATTCTTCCATTTCTTCATGGACATGGGCAAGACATTCCCGAATACTGTCCAGGGAAGCATGCTCGACACCAATTCCTTTATCCCGCTTCGCCTTCGCAAGATGCTTTGGCAAAAAAGCGTGCTTACAGCCAGGAACCGCCTCTGCGATGGTTTTACGGATCTTCTCACCAGGAAAATCAGGATCTGTTAAAATAATGACCCCTCTCGTCTCCTGAGCAAGACGCACTTGTTGTATGACTGTATCGCCAATGGCAGATCCGTTTGTTTCGATCGTATCTGCATCCACCGCCATCTTCACTCTGGCAGTGTCATCACGACCCTCCACCACAATGATTTCTTTGATTTTCATGTATTCCTCCGCTTGCAAAAACAATCTACATTTTTTGGTTAAAAAAACGAAACCTTTCATGCTGTTTTTGCGTCTAATTAATTAGAAAACAGTGCTTCTATTATAACCAAAAAAACAGAGGGTGCGCAAAGCCCTCTGTTCATATAAATGATTTGATGTGTTTATTTGAGTACTCTAATTTTCACTCGTTTATTTCCCCATTGATAAGCTGCCGACTTACTTGGGACGAACACATCAATTTTATTCCCTTTTATAGCAGATCCAGTGTCTGATGCAACGGCATAACCATAGCCTTCCACATATACTTTTGAGCCCAGCGGAATGACACTCGGATCAACTGCTATGACCTTTGCACCCGGATTCGCTTTTAAATCAAAACCTGTAGACGTTCTGCCCGTACATCCAGCACAGCTCGCTGTATAGGCTGTTGACGCCACATAAAATTCTTTTCCTGAAGACTCATTGCTTCGTGAAACCACAGGGGACGCTGTAGGCTCCTTTTTGGTCACTTGTGTACCAATAGCCACTAAACGGTCCTTACTATCTTTTTCGGTCACTTCTTTAATCAATTCTTTAGACACCACTTTGCCGTTTTCTTTCACAATGGCATAGTGCTTCTTCAATTTACCTTCTTCACCTTTTTTAAGTACCTTCTCTTTCCCTTTTTCAAGAGAATGGTCCTTTTTATGTTTGGTATCAAAAGCAATTTTCTCTTCCACTACATCGGTGACTTTTTCCACCCGAGTGATCTTTATATCTGCGCTCTTTTTAGAAAGGTTACTATGTAACGCAGGCTTGATCTTATCGTGCTTCTTGAGCTTCAGCTCTTGTTGCTTTAAAAAGTCAGCGACCGTAGTCGAAGTGGTCCACACTTTTTTATCTTTTCCTCCATCATTTAAGCTGACCTGGAAGGCCTGCTGAACCACAAGCTTCATATCCTTTGTTAACTTGTCATTCTTTCCTGGAGTGACTTGATCGTGCTTCCCGATATCTATCTTCTCATTCTTCAATAATGCTCCAACCGTCTGATCTGTTGTCCATATCGTTTTCTCTTTCCCATCTAGGGTCAGATGAACCGGTATAGCCGCATCATACACAATGTTCATATTGTCTTGAATCTTTGTATTTTGACTTGGAGAGATATAATCCTCCGCCTTGGTCCTTATGCCAAGGTCTGAAAGCAGCTGTGCTACTGTCTCTTCATGTGTACGAATTGTCTTCTCTTTACCATTGATTGAAATGGTAATAGACTGCTTAGTGAGCTCATGCGCACCGTAAGCCGTCCCAGTTCCAGCTAAAAGCAAGCAAACAACTAGTAATAAAACCTTGCCTTTTCCTAGCTTAACAGAAAACAGATTTTTCATTTTTTGTACGATGAAAAACGCCTCCTTCTCCTCGGAGAGATTATATAGAGTATCTCAAAACCTGTCAACCCTTCCACCCACTGTACAAAAATGCTCGATTGTAAACCTATTATGGGAGATTTATGGAAAGAAGGGAAGAAAGACTTATCGACAACTTATCCTATGAGGAGGCGCAAACGTGTAGAACTTTTTCGTTATGTTTCACAATTGGACAAGCTTAAACAAGGATTGACATCATATACTGTCAGTTTATACGGAAAACTTTTTTTGCATTTTTTGTTGTCAATTCGGCAAGCTCTTCAAAGCTGATTTCTCTCAGCTCCGCAATTTGTTCTGCGATATATTTGACATAACTTGGCTCGTTACGTTTCCCCCTAAATGGTACTGGCGTTAAGTATGGGCAGTCTGTTTCAATCAAAAGCCGGTCACTTGGTATCTCTTTTACAACTTCTTTTGGCTTTTTGGCATTTTTAAATGTCACGGGTCCACCGAATGAGATGTAAAAATTCATATCCATACACACTTTTGCAGTTTCTAAGCTGCCCGTAAAGCAGTGCATAATACCTCCAACCTCAGCTGCTCCCTCTTCCTTTAAAATCATCACGACATCTTCCGTTGCGTCACGGTTATGAATAACAATTGGAAGATTCACTTCCTTCGCAAGAGCAATTTGGCGTCTAAAGACTTCCTTTTGTACATCTTTTGGTGACTTGTCCCAATAGTAATCCAGACCCATTTCTCCAATCGCAACCACTTTTTCGTGTTGAGATAAATCTTTAATCCAAGCCAAATCTTCATCTGTCATATCAATAGCATCGACTGGATGCCAGCCGATAGCTGCATATATGAAATCATACTCTTCAATTAATTCCATCGCTCTCGTAATTGTCGGACGGTCAAACCCCACCACCACGATTTTCTCAACTTTTTCGCTTTTCGCTCTTTCGATCACCTGCTCTAAGTCTTCCTTATATTGTTCTGCATTCAAGTGGGCATGTGTATCAAATAACATTGTTGATTGCTCCTTTCGACAATTCTCCTAAAAAACAAAAGGTGTTCGACGAAATGTTACACGTGGAACACCTTTGTTGATTTATAAAATTTTTGTTCCATTTGCTAGAGATTGATCTACTTCAAGAACCTGCAATTTCCCGCCTGTTTCCCCAGTTAAAATCATTCCCTGGGAAATTTCCCCTCTGAGTTTAACTGGTGTAAGATTCGCTACGCAAACGAGCTTTTTCCCTACTAATTCTTCTGGTTGATAGTGTTTGGCAATCCCTGAGACTATTTGTCTTTTTTCAAATCCAAAATCAAGCTGAAGCTTTAAAAGACGATCCGCTTTTTTCACTGGGGCTGCTTCCAAAACCTGTGCGACTCGAAGATCGACTTTCGAGAAATCATCAAATGCAATTTCAGCTTCCAGCTCAGGTAATTCCGTTTCTTCGATTTCCACTTTCTCTTCTTCTACCTTAGGTGTACTTCCCTGCATTTTTTCTTTAATGTAGGCTACTTCTTCTTCAACCTCTAAACGCGGGAACAAAGGCTCGCCTTTTTGTACCGTCGCATGTTGAATTGCACCAAATGATAGGATACTATCCCAGCTTTTGAGCTTCTCTTCTTCAATTCCAAGCTGGAAGAAGATTTTCTCAGGTGTTTTCGTTAGGAATGGCGTTAAGAGGACTGCTGTGATTCGAAGTGATTCTGCTAAATGATACATAACAGAATGCAATTCTTTTCGTTTTGTTTCATCCTTTGCCAGCACCCATGGAGCTGTTTGATCAATATATTTATTGGTTCTGCTGATTAATGTCCAAACATTTGAAAGAGCCACAGAGAATTCAAGGTTTTCCATCGCCTCTTCATAGGCTTTGACGGTTTGCTCAGCGACTGCTTTCAGCTCTTCATCAAACTCATTAACAGGGCCCTTATAGCTGCTTAAAGTGCCGTCAAAATATTTTTGAACCATCGCAACTGTACGATTAAGCAAGTTACCTAAATCATTGGCAAGGTCATAGTTTACACGTTCCACGAATCCTTCTGGTGTAAACACACCATCCGCACCAAATGGTACTTCGCGAAGCAGATAATAACGGAGGGCATCGAGGCCATAGCGATCAATTAATGTGACCGGATCTACCACATTCCCTTTTGATTTAGACATTTTGCCATCTTTCATGAGCAGCCAGCCGTGTGCGAAAATTTGCTTCGGTAGAGGCAGATCTAATGCCATTAACATAATCGGCCAATAAATCGTATGAAAGCGTACAATTTCTTTTCCTACAAGATGTACGTTGGCAGGCCAATATTTTTTATATTTCTCATCTTGATCTGTTCCATAGCCAATCGCAGTTAAATAGTTGAATAACGCATCAATCCATACATAAATGACGTGTTTTGGATTGTTAGGAACTTTAATTCCCCAATCAAAGGTTGTTCTTGATACGGCTAAATCCTCTAAACCTGGTTTAATGAAGTTATTAATCATTTCATTCTTTCTTGATTCAGGCTGAATAAACGATGGATTCTTTTCGTAATAATCGAGCAAACGATCCGCATACTTACTCATACGGAAGAAATATGATTCCTCTTTAATTAATTCAACAGGGTGTCCGCTGTCAGGGCTTTTCCCGCCAATGACTTTCCCTTTCTCATTACGCTCAACATCAACAAGCTGTGTTTCCGTATAGAATGTCTCATCAGGAATACTGTACCAGCCCTCATATTGATCTAAATAAATATCGCCTTGATCAAGAAGTTTTTGGAATACCTGCTCGATGATTTTCGTATGTCTTTTTTCTGTTGTACGGATGAAGTCGTCATTCGAAATGTCGAGTTTCTTCCATAATGATTTAATGTCTTCAACGACTGGATCTAAATACTCGATTGGTGTGATATTTTGTTCTTCAGCTTTTTGCTGAATTTTTTGTCCGTGCTCATCTGTACCCGTTAAATACATCACATCATAGCCTTGAAGACGTTTATAACGAGCCATAGCATCTCCTGCTACTGTCGTATAAGCATGTCCAATATGTAATTTTCCGCTCGGATAGTAAATAGGTGTTGTCAGATAAAACGTTTTTTTCTTTTCTGGCATGTCGGAACCTCCTGCGTGTGTGTAAATGTCAAAAACTCCCGCCCAATGGACGAGAGCGGTTATCATCATTACATGAAAATGTGTCAGATCAATTCATTTAATTTTGCACTTGTGCTTTCTCTATGATACCATCTTAGCCTTTAAGATCAAGCATATATACATAGAACAAGATGAAATGATCGAAAAAGATGAGTTTTTCGAAAAAAACGACAAACCCGTCGACATTTTGTCGAATATTGTCGTATGAAATCTATTTCCAGATTTACAATTGGCTAATTTAGGGCAAAAGTCTTGTTAATCTGAACTCGTCATTTCTTATATTTTCATAGAAAAAGCCTACAAAATCCTTATACATCAGTAGTTTCAAGGTCTTTTGACTTTAAGAGTCATATTTTACAAACAATAGTAAACAAAATGATTGACGATTTATGGAAACCTTGTTATGCTAGGAATGTAAGGAATTTGTCGAATAATGACGAAGATAATATTATTTTAGTAATAAGAACTTTTTGGGAGGAGAATGAAGATGAAATCTACAGGTATTGTACGTAAAGTTGACGAATTAGGACGCGTGGTGATTCCAATCGAACTTCGCCGTACGCTAGGAATCGCTGAAAAAGACGCTTTGGAAATTTATGTTGATGATGAAAAAATTATCCTAAAAAAATATAAACCAAACATGACTTGCCAAGTAACAGGTGAAGTATCAGACGATAACCTTAAACTTGCTAATGGTAAATTAGTTCTTAGCCGTGAAGGTGCAGAGCAAATCATTAACGAAATCCAAAACCAACTTCAATCACAAAAATAAGTTTCATATAAAAAAGGTTCTTGCACCGTTTGCAAGAACCTTTCTTTATTGTTCAATATGATAGGCATCGTATATCGTGCGCTTTGGTACACCACGCTCGACAGCTGTACGTTTAATGGCTTCTTTCGACGTTAATCCTTCTTCTATGTAATGGATCACATGTTCTTTTTCAGATAAGGACGTCCACCATGCTTCTTCATTCATCTCTTCTTCAGCTTGATCATTTCCTTGTACCACAAGACAGAACTCACCTCGAATTTGATTCTCCGCTGCCCATGTCAGCACAGATTCTAAATCCCCACGAATAAACTCTTCGAATTTTTTCGTTAGTTCTCTCGTAATGGCGATGTTTCGATTTCCCCACACTTCCTTCATCAAAGTCAGCGTTTCTTTTAATCGATGGGGCGCTTCATAGAAAATGATCGTTTCTTGGCGTTTCTTCAAGGCTTCAAGCTGCTTTTTCTTTTCTTTTTTTTGACGGTCGAGAAAACCGTAAAAGAAAAATGGCTGAGGCGCGATTCCTGATGCAATGAGTGCCGTTAGTGCAGCATTTGCGCCAGGTAACGGAATAACATAGCCTCCGATGCTAGTAAAATCTCGAACCACTTCAGCCCCCGGATCTGAAATCGTCGGTAAACCGGCATCACTCACGAGTGCGATATTTTTCCCTTCTTTTAGCCATTCGATTAACTTGTGGCCGCTGCTGTCTTTGTTATGCTCATGATAACTCGTTAAGGGTGTATCAATTTCGTATACATGACAAAGCTTTTTCGTTTGCCTTGTATCTTCTGCGGCAATATAGTCTACATCTTTTAACGTTTGTATCGCTCGGAACGTCATATCTTCTAGATTTCCAATCGGGGTTGGGACGAGATAAAGAATGCCCATGTCAGATTGACCATCAAAGCTTTTCTGTGTCTTTTTCATGTGCCGCCTCCTTTTCCATTCGCATTTCTTCTATATACATGTCTTTCTTTTTCCGTGTCCACGTTTTGAAACGATATTCTTGCTGCATGGCTTCTCTTTTGGTTGCAAAACATTCATGATAAAAAAGCTCAACCGGCCGTCTCGCTCTTGTATACTTTGCTCCTTTTCCACTATTGTGGGTCATCAATCTTTTTTGTAAATCATTTGTATAACCCGCATACAGGCTGCCATCTGCACATTTTAATACATAGAAGTAATGATTATGCTTCTCCATACAGTATCGTCCTGATTTCATCTGTATACTCCTGGTCTTCTCCATAAACAAAAAGAGGCGGGAGAATTTTCAGATCTGGTTTTCCATCTTTTATGCCCTCTACCAAGATGGTATTGGCTTCTTTCCCTTGTTTGGGATAAACAAATTGAATACGTTTTGGCTCAATTCGGTATTTCTTCATTAATTCCACAATCTCAAGCAGCCGTCCTGGTCGATGAACCATCGCCAGTTTCCCCCCTTGCTTTAGCAGCGTGGAAGAAACACGAATAACATCTTCTAATGTACAATGAATTTCATGCCGGGCAATCGCCAAGTATTCATTTTCATTGATTTCATCCTTAGAAGGTGTTTTAAAATATGGCGGGTTACATGTAATCACATCAACTTTATGGTTGCCGTAGCGTTCCGGCATATCATTCAAGTCACCACGAATCAATTCGATCTGGTGCTCAAGTTGATTATACTCCACACTTCTTTTTGCCATATCAAACAGCCGTTCTTGGATTTCAACACCCGTAATCGAGGCCTTAGAACGAGTCGAAAGCAGCAATGGCACGATGCCATTTCCGGTACAAAGATCAATGATTTCCCCTTTTTGGATTGGCACATAAGCAAATTTAGCTAATAACACTGCGTCCAATGAAAAGGCAAACACAGTTTTACTTTGAATAATCTTCATATCTTCGGCGAGCAGGTAATCTAAACGTTCATCTTCTCTTAACGAAACCATGATGTATCCTTTCTTTTCCTGTGAAAAAGGCTCCCGATTCAGCGGAAGCCTTTTCTCATTTTTTATTTAAAAATGACAGACAGAACAAACAGTCTCCCTCTTTACGAATGCTTCCATAATGTACATTACAAATATGGAAGCCCTCCTGATATAATCGGGCCAGGTTATCATGACCTTCTCCTATATCAGAATGACTTGCCTTCTGGGCAGAATCATTCTCTGCCTCAGACGATTTGTCTCGATCGGACTGATCCAGACGTTCACGCAAGTGCTGATTCTCCATCTGCAGCTGATGATTTTCTTCAATCACTTCACCGATATGATTTTTCAAATCACCTAACTGGCGATAAAGAGAACCGATTTGTTCTTCTAAATTAATCACCGTATCAAATAGTTCCTTTTTATCCAAGGTGGCACACCTCGTTACTCAGTTGTTTGTGCAGATACAACGCCTTCTTGTAATAATTCTTCCCATGTATATTCTATCACTTTTTCTTGCCCGGTTAATTCAACTTGCAAAATTCGTTCTAAAATATTGAGCCCCACTACCTTTGCAGAGCCATTAGACGTCTGAATCGTTTCACCGATATCCGGTAATTGTTCCTTCGCTGTTTCATACTCATCATTCTCATATTTCAAGCAGCACATCAAACGGCCGCAAAGTCCTGAAATTTTTGTAGGATTTAACGATAGATTTTGATCCTTTGCCATCTTAATCGACACTGGTTCAAAATCTCCTAAGAATGTCGAACAGCAGAGCATTCGCCCGCAAGGACCAATGCCTCCAAGCATTTTTGCCTCGTCTCTTACACCAATCTGGCGAAGTTCAATTCTCGTTTTGAAGATTGATGCAAGATCCTTCACTAGCTCACGGAAATCAACTCTGCCATCTGCTGTGAAGTAGAAGATGACCTTGTTGCGGTCAAATGTAAACTCAACATCGACCAGTTTCATTTCCAGCCCATGTTCACTTACCTTCTGAAGACATGTATCAAAAGCTGTCATCGCTGCTTCTTTGTTTTCCTCAACGATGAGCCGGTCTCGTTCGTCTGCTACACGAATGACTTTACGCAGAGGGAGAACCACATCGTGTTCATCTACTTTTTTGTTGGCGATGACCACTTGTCCGTACTCAACCCCTCTGACTGTTTCTACAATGACACAACTATCATTTTCTATATGAAATCCATTAGGATCGAAATAATAGATTTTGCCCGCTTTTTTAAAGCGAACACCAATTACGTTGTACAAGCTTATCCCTCCTGCAACATCAACACCAATTGCTCCATCAGCCCTTGGGCATTCACGTTGGATTGAAGTCTCTTTTTCGCTTCTAATACAGCAAGGATCTGGCTGGTCACCATCTGCTGTGTGGAATGCAGCGCATGCTGCTTCATTGTCTGGAATAAGTCTTGATAAATGACTTTATCTTCATTTCCTATTTGAATCGACAATACATCACGATATATAAATAAAAGCATATCCAGACCTGTTTCTTGAAGGTCTTTCTCTTTGAAAAAAGGCATCCATTGATCCTGAATATAAAAAAATGCATGTTCTTTTCGCTGGTGTAAGACTTCATACAATTTTATCACTTTCGCTCTAGACTCTGCAAACTGATCATTTCGACTTAATTCGAGTGCTTCTGCTAAATTATTGGTTAAATTCGACAAAAGCCTTGCGAGATGCTGAGATACGCCTTCTTGTAAAAGCTGCTGCTCCAAGGATTGTGGCTGCAGCGGCTGAAAGCTGAGCATCTGACATCTTGAAATAATCGTATCCAGCATTTTATGCGATTGCTCAGTGATTAAAACCGCCATCGTTTCCCGATTGGGCTCCTCTAGGAACTTCAATAAACTGTTCGCGGCATTGACCGTCATTTTGTCCGCATGAAGAATAATATACATTTTCCGGTGAGATTCTACACCCGCTTTTGTAAATTCCTCCTGCAGTGCCTGCACTTGCGCCTTCTTAATTGATTGTCCATCGGGCTGCACAAGATGTAAATCGGGATGGTTTCCTGATGCAATCCTTTTGCAGTTTTGACAGGATTCACATGGTTTCACTCCTGATTCCAAACAAAAAAAGCTCTTAGCCAACAGCATCGCTGCATCCAGCTTACCGGTTCCTTTTTTCCCTTCAAATAAGTAGGCATGCGCAAGTCGGTCTTTTTCAATACTATTAAAAATCAGCCGCATGACGCGCGGCTGCAAATCATTCATGTCATCCCAGCTAATTGCCATGTTATCACTCTCTATGTGTAAAGGTTAATCAATAAACCTTTTATTTCTCCAATACGTTCAAGCAAATCAATAGATGGTTTCTCTTGGTCCATCATTTCCTCGGTTAATTCAATCAGCTTCTCATCTAAGGCTTTGACTAAAGCAAGTGTACGTGTGTTGCCATAAATGTCAAAGCTCCTTGATGTTTCTATATTTAATCCATTATCGACTGTCTCTTTCACAAAGCGCTTCACCAGTCCTTTAAACCTAGCCAAATCCTTTAGGTTTCGTGACTTCGCTAGCTTTTTACCGAACACTTCGATATCACTGAGCATGACCGTCAGCTGTTCTAAGCGCAGTTTGCCGCTTTGCGTCTCCATCGAAGCTTTAAAGGAAGCAGATGTTTGGTTTCCTTTCAATGCTTGAAGTTCACGCTTTTCTAGACGCAGCCGCATATCTTGATTAATTTTCACAGCAACCCATCCTTAAAATTGATGAAATTGTTCAACTGGCAGAATAAAAACAGTAGCTCCGCCAACTTCAACCTCAACAGGGTATGGTACGTATGAATCTGCATTTCCACCCATTGGGGATACAGGCGCGATCATTTGATCACGTTTACGGCAATTTTCTTTTATAAGCTGTAATGCTTTATCCACTCGGACATCATCACAACCAATAATAAAAGTCGTATTCCCAGACTTTAAAAACCCACCAGTTGAAGCTAATTTTGTCACGCCGAAATGATGTTCAGTCAATATTTTCAACAACTTGCTGCTATCTTGGTCCTGTACAACGGCAACAATTAATTTCATTTGATTGGCCTCCTTTATTTTAGGCACAGATGACATGCCGATGTCTTCCTCTATATTATAACAACGATTGGGAATTAGGTCATATTTGATTTTGCTTTAATGTGTCCTGAATTAATTGGAGGACTTCTTCATAGACAGCCTGCATCGGCTGAGACGCATCCACTACACGGAATCGTTCTGGTGATTGTGCAATAAGCAGTTCATAGCCTTCTCTGACCAGCTGGTGGAAATTCAGCGTCTCCATGTCTAATCTATTCTTTTCTCTTCCCTGGTTGGCATCAATTCGCTTTAGCCCTTCCTCAGGTGTAATAGAAAAATAAATGGTCATTTGCGGCATCGTGCCATTAATAGCAAAATCGTTAATTGATTTTACTGCTTCAATCCCAAGCCCTCTCGCATAGCCTTGATAAGCAAGGGAGCTATCAACAAAACGATCACATAAAACTGTCTGCCCGCGCTGTAATGCCGGTTCTACCTTCTCAGCCAAATGCTGCCTTCTCGCCGCTGCATATAGCAAAGCTTCTGTTTTCGCGTCCATTTTTGTGTTTTTTTCATTTAAAATGACTTCACGAATCTGTTCTGCAATGTCAATGCCGCCAGGCTCACGTGTCGCCATCACTTCATATCCTTGGCGTTCCATTTCTTCATACACTTTTCGAATCACTGTCGTTTTTCCGGCACCCTCTGGCCCTTCAAACGTAATAAACATACCGCTCATAGTGTCTCCTCTTCTATATAAACATATAATTTTCTCTGATGAATCACCTGACTCGCTTGAACATGAACCTGATGTCCAAGCAAACGGCTTAAAGCCGCGATTTGATCGCTTTCAATACATTCTCCCTTAACGATCAAAGGAATACCCGGTGGATAAGGAATAACCGATTCTGCACTAATCCGGCCTGCTGCATGTTCAAATGGGACGGCTTCTATATCCTCTCTATGCTCATTGTTTTCAATAGCCAGTGCCTCTCTTTGGATATGATCTTTTCCTTTGAGAAATGAATTGCTTTGATTAAGGGCCTGCTCTATTCGGTTAAAAGGAATATCCTTCTTCTGTTCTAAACCAAAGACAAGTAAAACCTGATGTTCGTCCGCAAGCTCTGGGTGAACCTCCACTGATTCAAGCACTCGTTTTAGTTCATAACCCGTCAGCCCTTTTGTTGATCGAATCACACATTTTAATGGATCGTTAAAAAGCAATTCAGACTGGACTACTTCAAGCTGAGGTATACGGTTGAACTCATTTTTCAGCTCTGCCAGCCCTTTCATCATTCCATCCAGGATCTCTTTTTTCTTGATCTCCTCGACATAGGCCCTTGCCACATCTAATGAGGCCATAATTGGATAGGATGGAGAACTGCTTTGAAGCATCGTGAGGAATGTTTTCAAACGTTTTGCATCCATTCGTCCCCCCTGAAGATGAAGGTAGGAACCCATCGTCATGGCTGGAAGGGTTTTATGTGCTGATTGTACCACCACGTCAGCTCCATAGGAAAGAGCAGATGGAGGAAAAGCACCGCCTAATACAAAATGTGCACCATGTGCCTCATCAACCAAAACGATCATGCCTGCTTCGTGGCACATGTGAATCAGTTTTGATAAATCAGCTGCATGACCATAGTAGTTCGGATAAGTCAAAACGATCGCCCGGCAATTAGGATGTTTGGCTATGGCTTTTTTGACTGTTTCATCTGTCACATGTGTTGGAACATGTAGATGTTGATCTATCTCAGCTTCTACCATAATAGGCGTTGCTCCTGCAAGCTCAATCGCATGGTAAACAGACTTATGACAATTTCGCTGGACGAAAATCTCATCTCCCGCACGACAGGCCGCCATCACCATCGCTAAATTTCCGACAGTTGTCCCATTCACAAGGAAAAAGCTTTGATCTGAACCATATAGCTTTGCCAATAAATGTTCAGCCTCTTGAATCACACCAGTTGGATGATGAAGATCATCTAATCCTTCAAGCTCTGTTACATCCAGCTGAAGAATTGAGTCATAATAAGTCCGTGCCTCATCAAAAAAGACATCTCCATTGTGATGTCCTGGAACGTGGAAAGAATAAGGTTTCTTTTCCGCATGTTGTACTAATGCTGTATATAAAGGTGTTTTCAAACAAATCGATCCTTTTCACTTTCGATATCTTAAGTCTATTATAACGTTCATACAAGGGAACCGAAAGATGGATTCTCATTCCTTTATTGGCTGGTGATTTGTCAGCTGCTGTTCTGCCTCATACATGCTGTTTTTCAATTGAGCTCGTTCTTGGCTTCCATGCTCTTTCACCTGTAACGTTTCCTGTAAGGTTTCTGCTAATTGGCGTTGAACCTTTTTCAACGTATCTATAGGTGCAAACGCTGCTTCTTCAAGAAGTTCTCCCTGCTGCTTTGATACCTTTTCGTATGTTTTTTGGATACGATTCTGAAGAGCTGAATTGGCACGCTGCTGAATATGCGTTAACGCAATCGACATTTGGTTGATCCATAGAGGAATGGATGCAGAAACAGTTGATTGAATGTGATTGGCCAATGTATGATTCGTATGCTGGATCATTCGAATTTGGGCATTACATTGCAACGCAATTTGCCGGCTTAACAGCAAATCATATTTCCGTTCCTTCAACCTCTCCATATACTCTTCTGCATTGAATTCCTGACTCATCAATTGCTCCTCTATAGTCCGATTACCAATATGCTGTGTATCTGATATGATCTGCTTTTCTAAAGTTGTCATTTTCGCTTCAACTGCTGCAACCTGCATCGTCATCTCTTGGAAATAAGTTTGATTTTCTTCAAATAAACGCTCTAATAACATATGATCCGAGATTAATCCGCCTTTTGCGTAACGAAGTCTTGCTGATAATCTCTCGATCTGTGATTTTGCATGTTGAAAACGCGATATGATTTCCTGAGTAGAACGCTTCTCCCGCTGAAACAACTTCAAAAAAAAGCCCTGCTTCTTTGGCAGTAAATCCTCAGGTTCTACTATATGCAGCTGGTGCAAAAAGGCCTCAAGCACGTCTCCTATTTGATCGATATCTTTTTTCTCAACATATTTCATCATTTGTTGTGATTGTTCCAATAATCGTTCCTGAACACGTGTACCATAGAAAAGCAGTTTTTGCAGATTGTCAGGGATCTGCTCAGCACGCTGTATGGCTTCTTGTTTCTCCTCATCAGATAAGGTATCAAACACCCGAAACTGAAGATCTGTAGTGGAAGCAGTTGATGATCGGATGTGATCTTCTGATTTCATGGCGTTTGACTCCTTTCATTATTTCTTTATCATTTTATCTGCCACTTCAAGCTCAATATGAAGAGCTTCTATGTCTCTTCCTAATACTTGCTGCAAATCATTCGTCAATTGCTTTTGCAGCTCTGTCAGCGTCACTCGAGTTTGGCTAAGTGTCATTTCCAGCTCATGACTGCGATCAGGCTGATTATACAATAGTGCATATTTTTCAGTTAGTTCAACAACAGAATCCAAGCTTTCGAAATAAAAACGCTGTGCATCATAAAACCGGTTCGGCTCTTTTTTTGTAATCGTATAGATTCGTCGTGCAAGTCTGAGAATTTCATAATTATGTTTGATCGTTTGTACGTTTTTCACAGCAAATAAAGCTTTCTTTAAACGTACAAGCTTTTGTCCTGCTTCTTTTAAATGCTGTTTGATATATACATAATCACTACGAGACAGTCCGTGTTTTTTTAAAAACAACTGGAAAGCAATCCATCTGCTCCCTGCAAACATCACGCCCCACCCTATCATCGCATACAGTATCGATAATCCAACATGATGATGGAAAACCCCAATACTGACGGTTAAAATCACAAGCGAAAAAAAAGTAGAGAGGATGGCCCATATAAATGTATAAAAAATTGATTTCATGTTCATCGACTCCTATGAATAATCAGGCTCTCTGTTTATCTTATTATTAATTACGGATGATGTCCAAACTAAGTTCCAAAAAACAGGCCCAATCCTTCATGGCTCATAAAAAAAGACCATCTAATGGTCTATGAATACAAAGGCGGCGTATGAAGATTTTTAAGCTTTCTAACATAATCGGCATAGCTGGGATCCGAGGTCGATGTAGAAATTAACTTTCGCTCACATTCTCGGCACAAAAACTGATGATATAAATAAATTCCCTTTGTTTTTTTCTCTTCACAAATCAAACAAATCGCTTCTCGCTCTTTTTTGCTCATTGTGACACCTCCACTTATAGCTTCAGTATGCCCTAGCGCTTTCAATTGTATACAAAATTAAGAATGTTTTAGATGGTAGTTTAGTATATGTATCCATGTCAGATCGAGTGTTTGTTCCTTTTCTTAAAAAACAAAAAAGACCAGTTCCAAATGGAACTGATCCTTATAGAAGCTTGGCGGCGTCCTACTCTCACAGGGGGAAACCCCCAACTACCATCGGCGCTGAAGAGCTTAACTTCCGT
>NZ_BSEI01000007.1:0-61539 GCF_030268125.1 Bacillus sp. YKCMOAS1 | reverse complement strand
GAACACGGAAGTTAAGCTCTTCAGCGCCGATGGTAGTTGGGGGTTTCCCCCTGTGAGAGTAGGACGCCGCCAAGCTTCTATCAGGATCAGTTCCAGTCGGAACTGGTCTTTTTTGTGTTTTTTGGAGGTTTGGCACCATATAAATGTGGAAATAATATTGTTAGTTGAGCGATTATCTTGAAAAATCGACCGAAAAAATTTATAGTAAGATTAAAGTCAAATATAGTCAAAGTCAATGGAGGAGGAGGCGGAGTGGCACAAAATATTTCTGATATCATCGAGCAGTATTTGAAGGAAGTCTTGGATCAGAACGGTCGAGAAATATTAGAAATTAAGCGCAATGAAATCGCAGATAAATTTCAATGCGTACCTTCACAAATTAACTATGTTATCAATACACGCTTTACGAGCGAGAGAGGCTATATCGTTGAAAGTAAGCGTGGCGGCGGTGGCTATATCCGCATCATTAAAGTTAAAATGAATGATGAAGTCGACTTATTGAACAACATTATTTCCCAAATATATCATCGTTTATCACAGGCTGCATCTGATCATATCATCATGCGTCTTGTTGAAAATAACATTTTATCTGAAAGAGAAGCTAAGATGATGATTAGTGTCATGGACCGTTCTGTATTGCATATTGATTTACCTGAACGTGATGAACTGCGGGCTCGGATGATGAAAGCGATGTTAAATGCTTTGAAATTAAAGTAAAGCGGGTGAAAAGATTGATTTGTCAAGAATGTAATGAGAGACCAGCCACTTTTCACTTTACGAAAGTTATAAATGGAGAAAAACAAGAAATGCACATATGTGAACAATGTGCAAAAGAAAACAGTGATTCATATGCTATGAGTGGAAACCAAGGTTTCTCGATTCACAACTTATTATCAGGCTTATTAAATATTGATCCTAGCTTCACCACAAGTGCTAACAAGGGCTCGTCTATTTTTCAAGAAGCGAAAGAAGTGGATCAGTGTCCTAAGTGTGACTTAACCTTTCAGCAGTTCAGAAAAACAGGCCGATTTGGCTGTGCAGAATGCTATCGTACATTTGATCAGTATCTGAACCCTGTTTTACGGAAAGTCCATAGTGGAAATACAGTCCATAATGGGAAAGTCCCAAAACGAATTGCCGGCAGCCTGCATGTCCGCCGGAAACTTGAGTTAATGCAGCAAGAGCTGAAGCAGCTGATTGAACAGGAAGAGTTCGAAAAAGCAGCGGAAGTTCGAGATCAAATTCGTGCATTAGAGCATGAGCAATCTCAGCAGAGGGAGGGAGATTAACGACATGTCGCTCCAGCATTTTATTCAAGACGCTCTAAGTCAGTGGATGAAACAAAAAGGACCAGAAAGTGACATTGTTCTAAGCAGTCGTATCCGGCTAGCGCGCAATCTAGAGCATGTTCGTTTCCCAACTCAGTTTTCTCAAGAAGAAGCTGAAGCTGTTCTCCAGCAATTCGAGCAAAAGTTTGCTAGCCAGGAAGTGAAGGACATTGGAAACTTTGTTCTGATTCGAATGAATGAAACGCAGCCTTTAGCAAAGAGAGTACTTGTTGAAAAGCACTTGATCAGCCCAAATTTAGCTGAATCAAGATTTGGCGGCTGTTTGCTTTCTGAGAATGAAGAAATTAGTGTGATGTTGAATGAAGAAGACCATATTCGAATCCAATGCTTATTCCCAGGTTTTCAGCTAGCCAATGCACTAAAAGCGGCTAATCAGGTAGATGACTGGATTGAAGAGCAAGTGGATTATGCATTTTCTGAAAAGCGAGGATACTTAACAAGCTGTCCGACTAATGTAGGTACAGGTATTAGGGCTTCGGTCATGATGCATTTACCGGCATTAGCGCTCACAAGACAAATGAATCGCATTATTCCTGCCATTAATCAATTAGGTCTTGTGGTCAGAGGAATTTATGGTGAGGGCAGCGAAGCAATAGGGAACATCTTTCAAATTTCAAATCAAATGACACTTGGTCAATCAGAAGAAAACATTGTAGATGACTTGAATAGTGTGACTGCTCAGCTCATTGAACAAGAGCGATCTGCACGAAAAGCATTATATCAAACATCTAAAATTGAACTTGAGGACAGAGTGTACCGGTCCTTAGGGATTTTGGCCAATTGTCGTATGATTGAATCAAAAGAAACAGCAAAGTGTTTGTCAGATGTGCGGCTTGGAATAGATTTAGGTATCATTAAGGGGCTTTCAAGTAATATACTGAATGAACTCATGATTTTGACCCAGCCTGGCTTCCTTCAACAATATTCAGGAGGAGCCTTGGAGCCAAATGAACGAGATATAAAACGAGCAGCGATTATTAGAGAAAGGCTGCGCTTAGAAATGCATAGGAATGGACAGGAGGATGAAACGATATGATGTTTGGAAGATTCACTGAAAGAGCTCAAAAGGTATTAGCACTTGCACAAGAAGAAGCCATTCGCCTAGGCCATAAGAATATTGGTACTGAGCACATTTTACTTGGCCTTGTACGTGAAGGGGAGGGCATTGCTGCCAAAGCGTTAGAAGCACTGGGCCTTGTTTCAGATAAAATCCAAAAAGAAGTCGAAAGCTTGATTGGAAGAGGGCAAGAGGTGTCTCAAGCTATTCCTCATTATACGCCTAGAGCGAAGAAGGTCACTGAGCTTTCAATGGATGAAGCAAGAAAGCTAGGTCATTCCTATGTAGGGACAGAACATATTCTATTAGGTCTTATTCGTGAGGGAGAGGGTGTCGCTGCCCGTGTCTTAAATAACCTCGGAGTGAGCTTAAATAAAGCACGTCAGCAAGTCCTGCAGCTGCTTGGAAGCAATGAAACAGGTGCATCTGCGGCAGGCTCTAATAGCAATGCAAATACACCAACACTTGATAGCTTGGCAAGAGATTTGACTGCTATCGCAAAAGAGGACAGCTTGGACCCAGTCATTGGCCGAAGCAAAGAAATTCAACGTGTCATTGAGGTCCTAAGTAGAAGAACAAAAAATAACCCTGTGCTGATTGGTGAGCCTGGTGTTGGTAAAACAGCCATCGCAGAAGGTCTTGCACAGCAAATTATTCATAACGAAGTGCCTGAAATCCTTCGTGATAAACGAGTAATGACACTGGATATGGGAACTGTTGTAGCTGGAACGAAATATCGTGGTGAATTCGAGGATCGTTTGAAAAAAGTCATGGACGAAATTCGTCAGGCAGGAAATATCATTCTCTTTATCGATGAGCTTCATACACTCATTGGTGCTGGTGGAGCAGAGGGTGCGATTGATGCGTCTAATATTCTAAAACCATCTTTAGCACGTGGTGAGCTTCAATGTATTGGGGCGACAACGTTAGATGAGTATCGTAAATACATTGAAAAGGATGCTGCGCTTGAACGACGTTTCCAGCCAATTCAAGTAGATCAGCCTTCTGTTGATGAGAGTATTCAAATCTTAAGAGGACTTAGAGATCGGTATGAAGCACATCACCGTGTGTCTATTACAGATGAAGCGATTGAGGCGGCGGTGAAGCTGTCTGACCGTTATATCTCTGACAGATTCCTTCCAGATAAGGCGATTGATTTAATTGATGAGGCAGGTTCGAAAGTCCGTTTGCGTTCGTTCACAACACCGCCTAACCTAAAAGAACTAGAGCAAAAGTTGGATGAAGTACGCAAGGAAAAGGATGCGGCAGTTCAAAGTCAAGAATTTGAAAAAGCAGCTTCTCTTCGCGATACAGAGCAGCGTTTGCGTGAAAAAGTAGAAGTCACAAAGAAATCATGGAAAGAAAAGCAGGGACAAGAGAATTCAGAGGTATCTGTAGATGATATCGCAATGGTTGTTTCCAGCTGGACGGGAGTGCCTGTTGCAAAAATTGCTCAAACGGAGACAGATAAGCTTCTGAATATGGAACAATTGCTCCACTCTCGTGTGATCGGGCAGGATGAAGCCGTTGTTGCTGTAGCGAAAGCTGTGAGACGTGCGCGTGCAGGCCTAAAAGATCCAAAACGTCCAATCGGTTCCTTTATCTTCTTAGGACCAACAGGGGTTGGTAAAACGGAGCTTGCAAGAGCACTTGCCGAGTCTATTTTCGGTGATGAAGAAGCAATGATCCGTATTGATATGTCTGAATACATGGAGAAACACTCTACATCCAGACTTGTTGGGTCACCTCCAGGATATGTCGGTTATGATGAAGGTGGACAGCTGACTGAAAAAGTGAGAAGAAAACCTTATTCTGTCGTTCTATTAGACGAGATTGAAAAGGCCCATCCAGATGTATTTAATATCTTACTGCAAGTATTAGAAGATGGTCGTCTAACTGATTCTAAAGGGCGTACCGTTGACTTTAGAAATACGATTTTGATCATGACATCAAACGTTGGAGCTAGTGAGTTGAAGCGCAATAAATACGTTGGCTTTAACGTGCAGGATGAAAGTCAAAATTACAAGGATATGAAAGGCAAAGTGATGGGCGAGTTGAAACGAGCGTTTAGACCTGAGTTTATCAACCGTATTGATGAAATCATTGTCTTCCACTCGCTTGAGAAGAAACATCTCAAAGAGATCGTGTCTCTCATGTCTGATCAATTGACAAAACGATTAAAAGAACAAGACCTTTCAATTGAATTGACGGAAGCAGCAAAAGCGAAGATTGCCGACGAAGGAGTAGATCTTGAGTACGGTGCGCGTCCGTTAAGAAGAGCGATTCAAAAGCATGTAGAAGATCGACTTTCTGAGGAGCTTCTGAAGGGCAATATTGAAAAAGGTCAACATATCGTATTAGATGTGGAAGATGGAGAAATTGTCGTAAAAGCGACGGCTGCTACGAACTAATATAGTAAGAAAAAAGTGTGAGGCATACCAGCAAGGTGTATGCCTCCCTTTACTTATTTTCTGACCAGTATAAGGAGTTGTATTCTTCAATCTATGGCTAAGACAAAATCAAAATTTATATGCCAATCGTGCGGTTATGAGTCAGCCAAATGGATGGGGAAATGTCCAGGCTGCGGCACATGGAACAGTATGACAGAAGAGGTCGTTCGCAAAGAGCCGGCAAACCGTCGAAGTGCTTTTAATCATTCTGTTCAAACCATTCAAAAACCTTCACCTATATCTGCAATTGAAACATCCGAAGAACCCCGAATTAAAACGAATTTAGAAGAATTTAACCGAGTATTAGGAAGTGGAATTGTCAAAGGCTCTCTTGTTCTCATTGGCGGAGATCCTGGGATTGGGAAGTCCACTTTATTATTACAAGTATCAGCACAGCTCTCAGACAAAAATCAGAATGTGTTGTACATATCTGGTGAGGAGTCCATTAAACAAACGAAGCTAAGAGCGGACCGCCTTGGTATTGAAAGCGCCTCTTTACATGTTTTGGCTGAAACCGATATGGAGTATATAACGTCTGCTATACAGGAGATGAAACCTGCTTTTGTTGTGGTGGATTCGATTCAAACCGTTTATCAAAGCGATATCACGTCAGCTCCCGGCTCTGTATCTCAAGTAAGAGAATGTACAGCACAGCTGATGAAAATTGCCAAGACAAATGGGATTCCTATTTTTATCGTTGGTCACGTGACCAAAGAAGGCTCGATCGCAGGTCCGCGACTTTTAGAGCATATGGTGGACACGGTTCTTTATTTTGAAGGCGAGCGTCATCATACGTTTCGTATCTTACGGGCGGTCAAAAACCGATTTGGTTCAACGAATGAATTGGGGATTTTTGAAATGAGAGAGGAAGGACTCACGGAAGTATTAAACCCATCAGAAATCTTTTTAGAAGAGCGGTCGGCAGGTGTATCTGGTTCGTGTGTTGTTGCCTCAATGGAAGGAACAAGACCCGTACTTGTCGAGATACAGGCATTAATTTCCCCGACAAGCTTTGGGAATCCGCGAAGAATGGCCACTGGCCTTGATCATAATCGAGTATCGCTGCTCATGGCAGTTTTAGAAAAACGCGTGGGGCTGCTCTTGCAAAACCAAGATGCGTATTTAAAGGTCGCAGGCGGTGTGAAGCTTGACGAACCGGCGATTGACTTAGCTATTGCCGTCAGTATTGCATCAAGCTTTAAAGACGCAGCGCCGCATCAAGCGGATTGCTTTATAGGAGAGGTCGGTCTGACGGGAGAAGTCAGAAGAGTATCAAGAATTGAACAGCGAGTGCAGGAAGCTGCGAAACTAGGATTTAAGCGAATGTTTATTCCTCAGGCGAATATAGACGGATGGAAAAAGCCGAGAGGGATTGAGTTAGTTGGTGTAGAAAATGTAGCGGAGGCACTTCGAATTTCACTAGGGGGATCATAGGAATGGAAAAAGAGAAAAAAGGAGCGAGAGAACTCGATCTCTTAGATATTGTACAGTTTGTGGCACCAGGAACACCTCTGCGGGCAGGGATTGAAAACGTCTTGAGAGCCAATACTGGTGGGCTCATCGTTGTTGGTTATAATGACAAAGTAAAGAGTGTGGTAGATGGAGGATTTCACATTAATTCTGCCTTCTCTCCAGCACATTTATATGAATTGGCGAAGATGGACGGGGCGATTATTCTTAGCGATTCTGGTCAAAAAATCTTGTATGCGAATACACAGCTGATGCCAGATGCCACCATCCATTCATCGGAAACAGGCATGAGGCACCGGACGGCTGAACGTGTAGCGAAGCAGACAGGCTGCTTAATCATTGCCATTTCTGAACGGAGGAACGTCATTACCTTATACCAAGGGAATCGTCGTTATACGCTGAAAGATATTGGTTTTATTTTAACAAAGGCGAATCAAGCCATTCAAACACTTGAGAAATATAAAACCATTTTAGATCACGCCATTTCTGCGTTAAGCGCCCTAGAATTTGAAGAACTTGTGACCTTTGGTGATGTATTATCCGTGCTGCACCGCTACGAAATGGTTCTTAGAATCAAAAATGAAATCAATATGTATATCAAAGAGCTTGGAACAGAAGGACACTTGATCCGTCTACAGGTCAATGAGCTGATTACAGATATGGAGCAGGAAGCGGCTTTATTTATTAAAGATTACGTGAAAGAAAAGATCAAAGATCCGTATGTGCTACTGAAACAACTTCAAGATATGTCGAGCTTTGAGCTGTTAGATGATTCCATTCTGTACAAGTTACTTGGATATCCAGCTTCTACAAATATTGACGAATATGTGTACACAAGAGGGTATAGATTACTCCATAAAATCCCTAGACTGCCAATGCCGATCGTTGAAAATGTGGTTGAAGCATTCGGTGTGCTAGATCGAATTATGGAAGCGGATGTACAAGAATTGGATGAAGTAGAAGGAATTGGAGAAGTAAGAGCGAAAAAGATAAAAAAAGGATTAAAAAGGTTACAAGAAAAACATTACATTGACCGTCAGCTTTAAGAAGAGAAATTTTTCTCTATTACGGTTAAAAATGGATGAATATGGGTATATTAATGATGGTTTTGTTTTCTGTTGCTCATGATAGGAAACTTAAACATATATTAATGTCAGATGAAGGTGGATTGACAGATGAAAAATAAAGGAGGTGAAGGTATGTTAAAAAGAATCGTTCAGGCGTTTTTTATCATTTTTGGTGCAGTTGTGGGGATTTTTATCATTCCAGAGTTATTTCTGCTTTTAAATGTAAAGGACATACCTTTCATAACAAATGCTTACTCTTCAGCACTAATAGGAGCCGCTGTATTCTTGATCATCGGCAAATGGTGCACAGGTTATGTGGTAAATTGGGTGAAATGGATCGAGGATTCTCTATTGAAGGCGCCTCTTCCTGATCTTATATCTGGAAGTTTCGGATTAGTATTTGGACTTATTCTAGCATATCTTATTGTAAACGTGATCCCGCTAAACAATATCCCATATCATATTTTTGGTACCATTATTCCGATTTTCCTGGCTTTCTTTTTAGGATACCTTGGGTTTCAGGTGGGCTTTAAGAAGAAGGATGAAATGATGGGGCTGTTCTCCCGTTCTGCAAAGGTCAGCAAGAAAAAAGGAGCAGCTGATGATGAACCTGAAATAGAAGATAAAAAGCTGAAAATTTTAGACACAAGTGTTATCATTGATGGAAGAATCGCAGATATTTGCCAAACTGGATTCTTAGAAGGCGTCATGGTCATTCCTCAATTTGTACTCGAGGAATTACAGCATATTGCAGACTCCTCAGATGTATTAAAGAGAAATAGAGGCCGAAGAGGTCTTGATATTTTAAATCGTATTCAAAAAGAATTGGATATTAAAGTTGAAATTTACGAAGGTGACTTCGAAGACATTCAAGAGGTTGATAGCAAGCTTGTGAAGCTCGCTAAATTAACTTCAGGTGTTGTTGTGACCAATGATTTTAATTTAAATAAAGTATGCGAACTTCAAAAAGTAGCAGTGTTAAACATCAATGATCTAGCCAATGCGGTTAAACCGGTTGTACTGCCTGGGGAAGAGATGAAGGTACAGGTCATCAAAGATGGGAAAGAGCATAACCAAGGTGTTGCTTACTTAGATGACGGTACGATGATTGTGGTCGAAGAAGGACGCAATTACATTGGAAAAGACATCGATGTGCTCGTCACAAGTGTGCTGCAGACTGCTGCTGGAAGAATGATTTTTGCGAAGCCAAAACTTCTGGAGAAGGCGCTCTAAAGGGAGAACGAACATGTATTATGAAGTAGTTATTCCGGCTGCGGGGCAGGGGAAACGAATGAAGGCCGGCCGCAATAAGCTTTTTATCGAGCTGAAAAGAATGCCGGTCATCATTCATACATTAAAGGTGTTTGACGCTCATTCACAATGCAAACGCATGATCCTAGCGATCAATGAAGAGGAGCGTCAAGACTTTGAAAGGCTACTCAAGGTACACGCTTTTCAAACGCCTGTTTCACTTGTCACTGGCGGTGAAGAACGTCAGCAAAGTGTATACGAAGGATTAAAGGCTGTGAAAGATGCGGACATCGTGCTTGTTCATGATGGGGCAAGGCCTTTTATTAAGCATACACAGATTGACTTGCTCGTTAAAGCAGCGATTGAAAAAGGCTCCGCAGTTGTAGCGGTACCAGTGAAAGACACAATCAAACGCGTTCAAGAAGGCAAAGTGGAACAAACCATTGAACGTCAGAGCTTGTGGGCAGTCCAGACCCCACAAGCTTTTCGTCATTCTATTTTAAAAGAGGCGCATGAATATGCGGAGCGGACAGGCTTCCTTGGAACAGACGACGCCAGCCTTGTTGAACAGTTACATGGCGAGAATGTGTATATTGTCCAAGGCGACTATACCAATATTAAGCTGACAACACCGGATGATTTATTGGTTGCCAAGGCAATTATGGATGCGGAAAGAGGGTACTAGATCATGTTGAGAATAGGACAAGGCTTTGATGTACATCAATTAACAGAGGGAAGACCTCTAATTATCGGCGGGGTCACCATCCCTTATGAAAAGGGACTGCTAGGGCATTCAGACGCTGACGTACTGCTTCACACAGTGGCAGATGCCTGCCTGGGTGCGATTGCTGAGGGAGATATCGGCAGACATTTCCCAGACACAGATCCTGAGTTTAAGGATGCAGATTCTTTTAAATTATTGCAGCATGTGTGGGCACTTGTGAAAGAAAAAGGCTACACACTTGTGAATATTGATTGCACCATTATGGCGCAAAAGCCAAAAATGGCACCTTACATTCAACCAATGTGTGAGAAAATCGCAGAAGCACTTGAGGCAGATGTCACACAGGTGAACGTCAAAGCAACAACGACAGAGAAACTCGGATTTACAGGAAGAGGCGAAGGAATTGCCTCTCAGGCAACAGTGCTTCTTCAGAAAAAGTAAAATCCATTTTGATGAGAATGGGTTTTGATGATAAAATACGTTTATAAAAAATTGGTGTCAGACAACATGATGCAGATGAAAGGAAGTTAAACTCATGGGAAATGAAGTGCGTGTTCGTTATGCACCGAGTCCAACTGGTCATTTACATATTGGGAATGCTAGAACGGCTCTTTTCAACTATTTGTTCGCACGCAGCCAAGGCGGCAAATTTATTATTCGAATCGAGGATACGGATCAAAAGCGTAATGTAGAAGGCGGGGAGGAAAGCCAGCTTCGCCACTTGCAATGGCTCGGTATTGATTGGGATGAGAGCATTGATAAAGATGGCGGTTACGGTCCTTACAGACAATCAGAGCGAAATGATATTTACAAAAAATATTATGACGAGCTGTTAGAGAAGGACTTGGCGTATAAGTGCTATTGTACGGCTGAAGAGCTAGAGGCAGAGCGTGAAGCACAAATCGCCCGCAGTGAAATGCCTCGATATTCTGGTAAATGCAGTCATTTATCAAAAGAAGAAGAGGACAAGCTAATTGCTGAAGGAAGAGAGCCAAGCATCCGCTTCCGAGTGCCAAAAGGAGAAATCATCAAATTTGACGACATGGTTAAAGGCGATATTTCGTTTGAAACAGACGGCATCGGTGACTTTGTTATTGTGAAGAAAGATGGCACGCCAACTTATAACTTTGCCGTAGCTGTGGATGATCATTTGATGAAAATGACTCACGTTCTTCGCGGAGAGGATCATATTTCAAATACCCCTAAACAAATTATGATTTTTAATGCATTTGGCTGGGATGTTCCGCTATTTGGACATATGACGTTGATTGTGAACGAGAACCGCAAGAAATTAAGTAAACGTGATGAATCAATTATTCAATTCATCGAGCAATATAAGAATTTAGGCTATTTACCTGAAGCGCTGTTTAACTTCATTGCATTACTTGGATGGTCTCCAGTAGGCGAAGAAGAACTGTTTACAAAAGAGCAATTCATCGACATTTTCGATGTGAATCGACTTTCTAAGTCACCAGCTCTATTTGATATGCATAAACTAAAATGGGTGAACAACCAATACGTGAAAGCACTTGATCTTGATCAGGTTGTGGCACTAACACTTCCACATCTTCAAAAAGCAGGCAAGGTAAGTGAGCAGCTGACAGAAGAAGAAAACACGTGGGTACGCAAGCTTATTTCTCTGTATCACGAACAATTAAGCTACGGAGCAGAAATTGTTGAGTTAACAGAGTTGTTCTTTAAGGAGCAAATTGAGTATAATCAAGAGGCAAAGGAAGTTCTAGCAGAGGAGCAAGTACCAGAAGTGATGGCATCTTTTGCAGGTCAGCTTGAACAGCTTGAGTCTTTCACACCTGATGAAATCAAGGCTGCCATTAAAGCGGTACAAAAAGAAACAGGGCATAAAGGCAAGAAACTATTCATGCCGATTCGTGTGGCTGTCACAGGACAAACGCATGGCCCAGAACTTCCGCAAAGTATTGAATTACTAGGTAAGGAAACGGTATTAAACCGCATTAAACAAATATAAGGAAATCGTTGCGAGGGAGAAGTACAATGTACTCGTCCATCACAGAAAGAGTCTCCACCGGCTGAAAGAGACTTATGGGCAGACGTTGGAAATGCACCCTCAAGACCCTTGAGGAACACGTACGTTAGTATGCAAGGGCGGTACCCTCCGTTATGGGATTAAGTTGAGAAGGCTGAAAGATAAGTGGCTTTCTAAACAGAGTGGAACCGCGTTTTCAAAACGTCTCTGTCATTTGGCAGAGGCGTTTTTTATTTGTCCAAAAAAAGAGAGCAAGTCCTAAGAGAGATTGATGGGGAAGAACGGGGGGAGCATGTGTTTTTCAAAATGCTGAAAGAAGATATTGATACTGTGTTTGATCAAGATCCTGCTGCTAGAAGCTATATTGAAGTAGTGCTAACCTATTCAGGGCTTCATGCGATTTGGGCTCACCGTATTGCGCACGCATTTTATAAGCGGAAGCTGTATTTTATTGCGCGAATCATTTCTCAGGTCAGCCGTTTTTTCACAGGGGTAGAAATTCACCCGGCGGCAACCATTGGCAGGCGGTTCTTCATTGATCACGGCATGGGCGTTGTGATCGGGGAAACATGTGAAATTGGAGACAACGTCACTGTTTTCCAAGGCGTGACATTAGGGGGAACAGGGAAAGAAAAGGGAAAGCGGCATCCGACCATTTTAGACGATGCCCTTATTGCGACAGGTGCCAAGGTGCTTGGTTCCATTACAGTTGGAAAAGGAGCCAAGATTGGGGCGGGATCGGTCGTGTTAAAGGACGTACCCGACCATTCCACCGTTGTCGGTATACCTGGGCGAGTCGTCGTTCAAAATGGAAAGAAAATCAATCGTGATCTCAATCATCAAGATTTGCCAGATCCAATTTCCGATCGTTTTAAAGAATTGGAACGAGAAATGGAAAAGCTAAAAGGTGAGCTGGCTTCATTGAGCAGAAAGGAAGAACAATCATGACAATCAATATTTATAATACATTGACACGTAAGAAGGAAGAATTTGTCCCGCTTGAGCCAGGAAAGGTCAAAATGTATGTGTGCGGACCAACCGTTTATAACTACATTCATATCGGGAATGCTAGACCTGCTATTGTTTATGACACTGTACGTAAGTATTTAGAATACAGCGGTTACGATGTGAACTTTGTATCAAACTTTACAGATGTAGATGATAAACTCATCAAAGCAGCCAATGAACTCGGAGAAGATGTGCCGACAATTGCTGACCGGTTTATCCAAGCCTACTTCGAAGACGTCAGTGCGCTAGGCTGCAAAAAAGCAGACCTTCACCCGCGAGTAACGGAAAACATGGATGATATCATTGCGTTTATTGCGACATTGATTGAAAAAGGCTACGCCTATGAAGCAGATGGCGACGTGTATTACAGCACACGCTCATTTGAAGGCTATGGAAAGCTTTCTCATCAATCGATTGATGAACTGAAGACAGGTGCCCGTATTCGTGTAGGTGAAAAGAAACGAGATGCACTGGATTTTGCCCTATGGAAGGCTGCAAAGGATCAGGAAATCTCATGGGATAGCCCATGGGGCGAAGGACGCCCAGGCTGGCACATCGAATGCTCGGCAATGGTCAAAAAATATTTAGGTGATACGATCGACATTCATGCTGGCGGACAGGATCTAACATTCCCGCACCATGAGAATGAAATTGCCCAATCTGAGGCTTTGACAGGGAAGCCTTTTGCGAAGTATTGGATGCATAACGGGTATATTAATATTGATAATGAAAAAATGTCAAAATCACTTGGCAACTTTGTGCTGGTGCATGACATTGTGAAAGAACAAGATCCTGATGTGCTCCGCTTCTTTATGTTGTCGGTTCACTATCGTCACCCAATTAACTACTCAATGGATTTATTAGAAAGTACAAAGAGTGCGTTTAACCGACTCAAAACATCGTATGCGAATTTACATCACCGTCTCGAGAGCAGCACGAATATCACGGAAGACAATGCTGAATGGCTGGCAAAAATTGAAGAACAGCGTGCGACATTTATTTCTGAAATGAATGATGACTTCAATACAGCAAATGCGATCTCTGTTTTATTCGAATTAGCGAAACAGGCGAATTATTATATGGAAAATGATCATACTTCGGAGGAAGTGATCAAGGCATTTATCGGCTTGTTCCAAGAAATTACGTCTGTTCTTGGCTTCTCATTAGAAGAAAAGCACACGCTTGACGAAGAGGTAGAAGCGTTAATTGAAAAACGTAATGAAGCTAGAAGAAATCGTGACTTTGCCCTATCTGATCAAATTCGTGACCAATTAAAGAACATGAATATTGTGTTGGAGGACACTCCTCAAGGTACTCGCTGGAAAAGAGGAGAATAGGCAATGTTGAATTTTGAAAAGCTGAAAGACGGTAAACAGCTGAACGGACTTGCGCTAGCTTATATGGGTGATGCCATTTTTGAAGTATATGTGAGGCATCACCTCCTCCAAACGGGGGCGACAAAACCAAATGAGCTGCACAAACGAGCAAGCAAAATTGTTTCAGCTAAATCACAGGCTGCTATTTTATTTACGCTCCAGCAGCAAGGCTTTTTCACTGAAGCAGAAGAAGCGGTGCTGAAAAGAGGAAGAAACGCAAAATCAGGCACAGTGCCTAAAAACACGGACGTTCAAACGTATCGTTATAGTACAGCGTTTGAAGCGCTCATGGGTTATTTATTTATCGAAAAGCAGGACGAACGCTTAGAAGAGCTGATTGGTCAGGCGATTGAAATCGGAACGTCAGGGAGGAAGACAAATGAGTCAGCAACATGATTATGTCATTGGGAAAAATGCAGTGATTGAGACACTGAAGTCAGATCGGGAGTTATATAAGCTCTGGATGGCAGAAAACACTGTAAAAGGACAAGCCCAGCAGGTCATTGAACTCGCTAAAAAGCAAAATATCACCATTCAGTATGTTCCGAGGAAAAAGCTTGATCAAATGGTTACAGGTCAGCACCAGGGAATCGTTGCACAGGTAGCAGCATATGAATATGCAGAATTGGACGATCTTTATCAAATCGCTGAAAAGCGGAATGAGCAGCCATTCTTTCTGATTTTAGATGAAATTGAAGATCCGCATAATTTAGGATCGATTATGCGTACGGCAGATGCTGTAGGGGCACACGGGATTGTCATTCCAAAAAGGAGAGCGGTCGGTCTAACAACAACAGTTGCTAAGGCATCCACTGGAGCAATTGAGCATATTCCTGTTGCAAAAGTGACCAATCTTTCAAGAGCCCTTGATGAAATGAAAGAAAGAGGAATCTGGGTTGCGGGAACAGATGCGTCTGCTAAACAGGATTACAGACAATTTGATGGTACAATGCCGCTGGCTCTTGTGATTGGCAGTGAAGGTAAAGGAATTGGCCGATTGATTAAGGAAAAGTGTGATTTTCTAATTAAACTGCCTATGGCCGGGAAGGTTACTTCTTTAAATGCATCAGTTGCCGCTGGTCTATTGATGTATGAAGTGTATCGAAAACGTTATCCGTTAGGAGAATAGAGATGGATATCCTCTTAGTCGATGGATACAACATGATAGGTGCATGGCCTCAGCTGCAGCACTTAAAGGAAAACAGCTTTGAAGAAGCCAGAGACGTGCTGATTCAACATTTAGCAGAATATCAAGCATACACAGGGTATCGAGTCATTGTCGTATTCGATGCCCATATGGTCAAAGGAATTGAAAAGAAGCGGACCAATCACCGAGTAGAGGTCATCTTTACGAGAGAGAATGAAACGGCGGATGAGCGGATTGAAAAGCTGGCGCAGGATTTGAATAATATTCGGACGCAAATTCATGTGGCAACCTCAGATTTTACGGAACAATGGGCTATTTTTGGACAAGGAGCTCTTCGGAAGTCGGCTCGTGAGCTTTTAAGAGAGATTGAAGTGATAGAACGAAAGATTGAAACGAGAGTCAAAAAGATTACTTCTGATAAACCAGCATCTAAGATTGAATTGTCAGAAGATGTATTGAAAACGTTTGAAAAATGGCGGCGCGGGAATCTGGAATAGCTTGACGATATTTCAACCATTAATGTATAATATTTCTATCTAGGTGCGGTCGGGGGGATCGAAGTGAATCTAAACAACAGCAAGGGTAAGTCCATCAGAGAGCAATTTTGCCAGTTGGAAGATGAACAAGTCATTGAAAGGGTTCATGTCGGAGATAGTGATGCGCTAGATTATTTAATAACGAAATACCGCAATTTTGTACGTGCGAAAGCAAGATCTTATTTCTTGATAGGAGCGGATCGAGAGGACATTGTCCAAGAGGGAATGATCGGACTTTATAAGTCTATCCGCGATTTCAGAGAGGACAAGCTTACTTCATTTAAGGCTTTTGCAGAATTATGTATTACCCGCCAAATTATCACCGCAATTAAAACAGCTACTCGCCAAAAACATATCCCGTTAAATTCCTATGTATCATTAGACAAGCCGATCTACGATGAAGAATCGGACAGAACATTATTGGATGTCATTTCCGGTGCTAAAGCGCTTAACCCAGAAGACTTAATCATTAGCAAAGAAGAATTTGATGATATCGAAATGAAGATGGGTGAACTGCTTAGCGAGCTGGAAAGAAAGGTACTTGTGCTTTATCTTGATGGCAGATCCTATCAAGAGATTTCTGAAGATTTAAACCGTCATGTGAAATCAATTGATAACGCACTCCAAAGAGTAAAGAGAAAATTAGAGAAATATTTAGAGCTTCGCGAGATTAGTCTCTAATCAAACCTATATTGACAGCTTTTTCGACACTGTGATAAGGTACTAATGAAATGATGTCGAGAAAATAGGTGTAAATATGAGGAAAAAGATTACTCTAGCCTGTAAAGACTGCGGAAGCCGCAATTATACGACAATGAAAAGTGTTGCTTCAGCAGCTGAAAGATTAGAAGTTAAGAAATATTGCAAGACTTGTAATTCACATAAAACACATTTAGAAACGAAGTAAGATTTGCGTTCTTTATTCTGTGGAGGTCTTTTACATGCGTATTATCAGTTTCTTAAAAAGTGTCGGAAAAGAAATGAAAAAGGTCAGCTGGCCAAAGAAGAACGAAATGGTCCGCTACACAATCACTGTTATTTTAACAGTCGTATTCTTTGCCATCTTTTTCTCTTTTCTTGATATAGGAATCTCACAATTAATCGAATTAATTCATTAATACTTGAATAATGGTCTGCTGAACGTGCTATAATAGATCATAATATGACTTGCCAAAAAACCCGTTTTACGGGTTTTTTCAATTGCTTGAAAATATTTACCGGTACTCGAGATTCGTCAAATAGACATTATGAAATGTGGGGAGGGAAGGACTAAATAGTCCTGAACGAAAATGGAAAAGAATTGGTATGTTGTGCATACGTACTCTGGCTATGAAAACAAAGTAAAAGCGAACTTGGAAAAGCGTGTTGAATCAATGGGCATGCAGGATAAAATCTTCCGCGTCGTCGTACCAGAAGAAGAAGAAACAGATATTAAAAATGGTAAGAAAAAAGTCGTCAAAAAGAAAGTATTCCCTGGCTATGTCCTAGTGGAAATCGTGATGACTGACGACTCTTGGTATGTTGTTCGGAATACACCGGGTGTCACTGGATTCGTTGGATCAGCTGGATCAGGCTCAAAGCCGACTGCGCTGCTGCCAGGCGAAGCTGAAACCATTCTGAAGAGAATGGGTCTTGAAGAACGCAAAACAGAAATCGACTTTGAGCTCAAAGAAACAGTTAAGGTCATCGATGGACCGTTTGCTAACTTCACTGGCTCTATTGAAGAAATTGATTACGATAAAAGCAAAGTCAAAGTATTCGTTAATATGTTTGGTAGAGAAACACCTGTTGAACTTGAGTTCACGCAGATCGATAAATTGTAATTCAAAAGAGCTTGAAATGAGTGTATAGAAGTGGTAATATAGCAAAGGTACGTCTTGAGTTCACTCAAGATCGCTAGCTAGTTATTTCGTCATTCATATAAAGAATGAAGTTGTTGAGTGGGAGGGGGATTCCCCTATTACCACATCACGGACTTTAAGGAGGTGTGTCTCGTGGCTAAAAAAGTAGTTAAAGTTGTTAAATTGCAAATTCCTGCTGGAAAAGCTAACCCAGCTCCACCAGTTGGACCTGCACTAGGTCAAGCCGGTGTTAATATCATGGGATTCTGTAAGGAGTTTAACGCTCGTACAGCTGACCAAGCTGGTCTTATCATTCCTGTTGAAATTTCGGTTTTTGAAGACCGTTCATTTACATTTATTACTAAAACTCCACCTGCTGCAGTTTTACTTAAAAAAGCAGCTGGTATTGAGTCTGGTTCTGGTGAACCTAACCGTAATAAAGTGGCAACTGTTAAGCGTGATAAAGTACGCGAAATCGCGGAAACAAAAATGCCTGACTTAAACGCTGCTAGCGTTGAATCAGCTATGCGCATGGTTGAAGGTACTGCACGCAGTATGGGTATTGTCATCGAAGATTAATTTTTTGTCTTGTTGGGTTGCGAGTTTGGTTTTGACAAGTTCGCAACCCTTATTCGTGGGAGGTTATTCCGCTAAAACCACATAAGGAGGATTTTTATAATGGCTAAAAAAGGTAAAAAGTATGTAGAAGCTGCTAAGCTGATCGAACGTACTAAAGCGTATGATGTAGCTGAAGCTGTTTCTCTTACAAAAAAAGCAAATACAGCGAAATTTGATGCGACTGTAGAAGTTGCTTTTCGTTTGGGCGTAGACCCTCGTAAAAACGATCAACAAATCCGCGGTGCAGTTGTACTTCCTAACGGAACTGGTAAAACTCAACGCGTTCTTGTGTTCGCTAAAGGCGAAAAAGCAAAAGAAGCAGAAGCTGCTGGAGCAGACTACGTTGGAGATTCTGATTACATCACTAAAATCCAACAAGGTTGGTTCGATTTCGATGTAATCGTTGCGACACCTGACATGATGGGTGAAGTTGGTAAGATCGGTCGTGTACTTGGACCAAAAGGTCTTATGCCAAACCCTAAAACAGGAACTGTAACGTTCGAAGTTGAAAAAGCAATCAATGAAATCAAAGCTGGTAAAGTAGAATACCGCGTTGATAAAGCTGGTAACATCCACGCGCCAATCGGAAAGGTTTCTTTCGAGGACGAAAAGCTTGTTGAGAACTTTGCAACAATCTATGACACAATCCTTAAAGCAAAACCTGCAGCGGCTAAAGGTGTATACGTGAAAAACGTTTCTGTTACATCTACTATGGGCCCTGGCGTGAAAGTGGATCCATCTTCTTTCTCTGCAAAATAATTCTTGACTTATGACAACCATTTTGATAATATCAAAATGTTGTAAAATAGAATAATGTCCATTTATACCGTAGACAGCAGGGGCCTTATGGCTTAATTAACCCGCCGAGGTGTATATGTCACAGTCTTACGTTAACGTATGCTTGTATATACAGCCTCCATGTCTTAATGGAGGCTTTTTATATGGAGAACCGTTCGTTAGGAACGTGATGGCCTGATCGGTATAAGTGTTACACAAAGAATGTACAGGAGGTGTAACCATGAGCAATGCAATCGATACTAAAAAAGTTGTCGTTGATGAAATTACTTCTAAATTTAAAGATAGTATGTCTACTGTCATTGTAGATTACCGCGGTCTTTCAGTTTCTGAAGTGACTGAACTTCGTAAACAGCTTCGTGAAGCTGGCGTAGAATTCAAAGTTTACAAAAACACTTTGACTCGCCGTGCAGTTGAACAAGTTGAACTAACGGGTTTAAACGATTTCTTAACAGGTCCAAACGCTATCGCATTCAGTAACGAAGATGTTATCGCACCTGCGAAAATCATCAACGAATTTGCGAAAAGCCACGAAGCTTTAGAAATCAAAGCTGGTGTCATCGAAGGAAACGTAGCGACTGTAGAAGAAGTGAAGGCTCTTGCGGAACTTCCGTCTCGCGAAGGCTTACTTTCTATGTTGCTTAGCGTTCTTCAAGCTCCAGTTCGTAACCTTGCTCTTGCTACTAAAGCAGTTGCAGAACAAAAAGAAGAACAAGGCGCTTAATGCCTACTTTACGTTTACGTAAAAAAACTTAAAATGGAGGAATTACAAATGGCTTTAAATATCGAAGAAATCATTGCTTCAGTTAAAGAAGCAACTGTACTTGAGTTAAACGACTTAGTAAAAGCAATCGAAGAAGAATTTGGCGTAACTGCTGCTGCTCCTGTAGCTGTAGCTGCTGGTGGCGGTGCTGCTGCTGAAGAAAAAACTGATTTTGATCTAGTACTTGCTGGTGCTGGAGACCAAAAAATCAAAGTTATCAAAGTGGTTCGTGAAATCACTGGTCTTGGCTTGAAAGAAGCTAAAGAACTTGTTGACAACACTCCAAAACCACTTAAAGAAGGTATTGCTAAAGAAGAAGCTGAAGAACTTAAAGCTAAGCTTGAAGAAGTTGGCGCTTCTGTAGAAGTTAAGTAATCTTCGCCTAATCTTTTGGGAAAGCTCGCTTTTACTGGCGGGCTTTTTCTTTTCTAATCTCCTGAAACGATTGAATCCAGAGGAGGTCCATTCACCATGAGTGACCACTATTATACGGAAAAGCCATCAGTGAAAAGCAATAAACAGACATGGGACTTCACCTTGAGAAACCGTACCTTTACTTTTACAAGTGACAGTGGAGTGTTTTCTAAGAAAGAAGTCGACTTTGGTTCAAGGCTTTTAATTGAAGCTTTCGAAGAACCTGACTTGGATGGCGATGTCTTAGATGTCGGTTGCGGTTATGGACCGATCGGCTTATCGTTAGCAAACGAAATGACTAGCCGTACCATTCATATGATTGATGTGAACGAAAGAGCAGTCGAACTTTCAAAGGAAAACGCTAAACATAATCGCATTGATAATGTTCGCATCTATCAAAGTGATTTGTTCTCGAATGTTCATTCCTCAGCTGCTTTTGCCTCTATACTGACCAATCCCCCAATACGGGCAGGGAAGAAAGTTGTACATGCGATCTTTGAAAAAAGTGCTGATCATTTATTGCCGGAAGGTGAGTTGTGGGTGGTTATTCAGAAAAAGCAAGGTGGACCATCTGCGATTGAAAAATTAGAGCAGCTCTTTGGAGAAGTCGAGGTTGTATTGAAAAAAAAGGGCTACTATATAATCAAAGCTAAAAAAGTTTGACGCAGTTTCCTAGCTGTGTTAACATTATAAAATGCCAATGTGTATATTTTGCTTGATAGGCTTAAAAAACAACTATTTTGTATAAATTATGCATACTTGGGAAAACTAATAAAATCGGTATTTGTTTTTGGATGTGGTTTTCTTATTTTAGAAACCCTTTTTTCTTTTGTCTTGTAAAAGTATTTCTTTACTGACATTTGAAAGACAGAAATACTTTTTACACATATAATACGCATGATTTGAGGGGTGAATCAGTTGACAGGTCAACTAGTTCAGTATGGACGACACCGCCAGCGCAGAAGCTACGCACGCATAAGCGAAGTGTTAGAATTACCAAATCTCATTGAAATTCAAACCTCTTCTTATCAGTGGTTTCTTGATGAGGGTCTTAGAGAGATGTTTCAAGATATATCCCCAATTGAGGATTTTACTGGTAACCTTTCTCTTGAATTCATTGATTACAGCCTAGGGGATCCTAAGTATCCTGTAGCAGAATCAAAAGAACGTGATGTAACTTACTCTGCTCCACTAAGAGTAAAAGTTCGTTTAATTAACAAAGAAACTGGAGAAGTAAAAGACCAAGATGTGTTCATGGGTGATTTCCCAATCATGACAGACACAGGTACTTTTATCATTAATGGTGCGGAACGTGTAATCGTTTCTCAGTTAGTGCGTTCTCCAAGTGTATATTTCAGTGGTAAAGTAGACAAAAACGGTAAAAAAGGTTTTACTGCGACTGTCATTCCAAACCGTGGCGCATGGTTAGAATACGAAACTGATGCGAAGGATGTAGTCTATGTACGCATCGATCGCACACGTAAGTTGCCGGTTACGGTTCTTTTGCGTGCTCTCGGCTTCAGCTCTGATCAAGAGATTCTTGACCTCATTGGCGAGAATGAATACTTACGCAACACGCTGGAAAAAGACAATACAGAGAATGCGGATAAAGCACTTCTCGAAATCTACGAGCGCCTCCGCCCTGGAGAGCCGCCAACTGTTGAAAATGCGAAAAGCTTGCTAGACTCTCGCTTCTTCGATCCGAAGAGATATGACCTAGCAAATGTTGGACGCTACAAGATTAATAAGAAGCTTCATATTAAAAATAGACTGTTCAATCAAAAATTGGCTGAAACGTTAGTTGACCCTGAAACAGGTGAAATTCTAGCAGAAAAAGGTCAAATTTTAGACAGAAGAGTTCTTGATAAAGTTCTTCCATACTTAGAAAACGGCATCGGATTTAGAAAGCTATATCCTAATGGTGGCGTAGTAGAAGATGAAGTAGAACTTCAATCTATTAAGATTTATGCACCGTCTGATCAAGAAGGCGAGCAAGTGATTAACGTGATTGGAAATGCATATGTAGAGGAAGCTGTGAAAAACATCACGCCTTCTGACATCATTGCATCAATCAGTTACTTCTTCAACCTTCTTCATGGTGTAGGTGACACAGATGATATCGACCACCTTGGTAACCGTCGTCTGCGTTCTGTAGGTGAACTTCTGCAAAACCAATTCCGTATTGGTTTAAGCAGAATGGAGCGTGTTGTTCGTGAAAGAATGTCAATTCAAGACACAAACACAATCACACCTCAGCAGCTGATCAACATTCGTCCTGTGATCGCTTCTATCAAAGAGTTCTTTGGTAGTTCTCAGCTATCTCAGTTCATGGATCAAACAAACCCGCTTGCTGAATTGACGCACAAACGTCGTCTGTCAGCGCTTGGACCGGGTGGTTTGACACGTGAGCGTGCAGGAATGGAAGTTCGTGACGTTCACTACTCTCACTATGGTCGTATGTGTCCGATTGAAACACCAGAGGGTCCAAACATTGGTTTGATCAACTCTCTATCTTCATTCGCAAAAGTGAATCGCTTCGGATTTATCGAAACACCTTACCGCCGGGTTGATCCTGAAACTGGTAAAGTGACACCGAGAATCGATTACTTAACTGCTGATGAAGAGGATAACTACGTAGTAGCACAAGCGAACGCTATATTAGGTGAAGATGGTTCGTTTATTGATGATAATATCATTGCTCGTTTCAGAGGGGAAAACACAGTTGTTCCTCGAAACCGCGTTGACTACATGGACGTTTCGCCAAAGCAGGTTGTTTCTGCAGCGACAGCATGTATCCCATTCTTAGAAAACGATGACTCTAACCGTGCTCTAATGGGAGCGAACATGCAGCGTCAGGCTGTGCCTTTGATGCAGCCAGAATCACCGATTGTTGGTACAGGTATGGAGTACGTATCAGGTAAAGACTCTGGTGCTGCTGTCATCTGCCGCTACCCAGGTGTTGTAGAACGCGTAGAAGCAAAAAATATTTGGGTTCGCCGTTATGAAGACGTTGACGGACAACAAGTCAAAGGAAACCTAGACAAATACAGCTTGCTGAAATTTGTCCGCTCTAACCAAGGGACTTGCTACAACCAGCGTCCTATCGTAAGTGTTGGAGATGAAGTCGTTAAAGGAGAAATTCTTGCAGACGGACCTTCTATGGAAAAAGGTGAATTGGCTCTAGGACGTAACGTTATGGTCGGATTCATGACTTGGGACGGTTACAACTACGAGGATGCGATCATCATGAGTGAGCGCCTTGTAAAAGATGACGTCTACACGTCTATTCATATTGAAGAATATGAATCAGAAGCTCGTGATACAAAGCTTGGACCAGAAGAAATCACTCGTGATATTCCAAACGTTGGGGAAGATGCTTTACGCAACCTTGACGAGCGCGGAATCATCCGTATTGGTGCAGAAGTAAAAGACGGAGATCTTCTTGTAGGGAAAGTAACGCCTAAAGGTGTAACAGAACTAACAGCTGAAGAACGTTTATTACATGCAATCTTCGGTGAAAAGGCTCGTGAAGTGCGTGATACGTCTCTACGTGTTCCACACGGCGGCGGCGGAATTATCCACGATGTAAAAGTCTTTAACCGTGAAGATGGAGATGAATTACCTCCAGGTGTAAACCAGTTAGTCCGCGTATACATCGTTCAGAAGCGTAAGATTTCTGAAGGTGACAAAATGGCCGGCCGACATGGTAACAAAGGGGTTATCTCTAAAATCCTTCCAGAAGAAGATATGCCGTATCTTCCAGACGGAACACCGATCGATATCATGTTGAACCCACTAGGGGTACCATCTCGTATGAACATCGGTCAGGTACTTGAGCTTCATATGGGTATGGCTGCACGTTACCTTGGCATCCACATTGCGTCACCAGTATTTGATGGTGCGCGCGAGGAAGATGTTTGGGAAACGCTTGAAGAAGCAGGTATGTCCCGTGATGCGAAAACAGTCCTTTATGACGGTCGAACTGGTGAACCATTCGACAACCGTGTATCTGTCGGAATCATGTACATGATCAAACTGGCTCACATGGTTGACGATAAACTTCACGCTCGTTCAACTGGACCATACTCACTTGTTACGCAGCAGCCACTTGGCGGTAAAGCACAGTTTGGTGGTCAGCGTTTCGGAGAGATGGAAGTATGGGCACTTGAAGCTTACGGTGCAGCATATACACTTCAAGAGATCTTAACAGTTAAATCGGATGACGTTGTGGGTCGTGTGAAAACATACGAAGCCATCGTCAAAGGGGATAACGTACCTGAACCAGGTGTCCCTGAATCATTCAAAGTGTTAATCAAAGAACTTCAAAGTTTAGGTATGGATGTGAAAATCCTATCTGGCGATGAAGAAGAGATAGAAATGAGAGATTTAGAAGACGATGAGGAAACGAAGAAAGCAGACGGATTAGCGTTATCTAATGACGAAGATGCTGCAGACCTCGCACCTGTCGATCTTGAACGTGACGCAGTCACAAAAGAATAGCAGAAACGATTAGAGCAAGTGACTAGGGTATAACCCGAAGATTAAAAGGGAGGTAGGCCCCTTGCTAGATGTGAACAATTTTGAGTATATGAACATCGGTCTCGCATCACCTGATAAAATCCGTTCTTGGTCTTTTGGTGAAGTGAAAAAGCCTGAAACGATTAACTATCGTACACTGAAACCTGAAAAAGATGGTCTCTTTTGTGAACGTATCTTCGGACCACAAAAAGACTGGGAATGTCATTGTGGGAAGTATAAACGCGTTCGGTATAAGGGTGTTGTATGTGACCGTTGTGGTGTAGAAGTAACACGGGCAAAAGTCCGTCGTGAGAGAATGGGGCATATCGAACTGGCTGCCCCAGTTTCCCACATTTGGTATTTCAAAGGTATCCCAAGCCGTATGGGTCTTGTTCTTGATATGTCACCACGTGCGTTAGAAGAAGTGATCTACTTCGCTTCTTACGTCGTGACAGATCCGGGCAACACACCGCTGGAGAAGAAACAACTTCTTTCTGAGAAAGAATTCCGTGCTTATTTAGATAAATACGGTAATACATTCCAAGCAGCTATGGGTGCAGAAGCAATCAACAAACTTCTTCAAGATATCGATCTTGTAAAAGAAGTAGATACACTGAAAGAAGAGCTGAAAACTGCTCAAGGACAGCGTCGTACACGTGCGATCAAACGCCTTGAAGTATTAGAAGCCTTCCGTAACTCAGGAAACAAACCATCTTGGATGATTCTTGATGTACTTCCGGTGATTCCGCCAGAATTACGTCCAATGGTTCAGCTTGATGGTGGACGTTTTGCTACTTCTGACTTGAACGACCTTTATCGTCGTGTCATCAACCGTAACAATCGTCTGAAGCGTTTATTAGATCTTGGCGCGCCAAGCATCATCGTTCAGAACGAGAAGCGTATGCTTCAAGAAGCTGTCGATGCCTTGATTGATAATGGACGTAGAGGCCGACCAGTAACAGGACCAGGAAATAGACCATTGAAATCTCTTTCTCACATGCTGAAAGGGAAACAAGGACGTTTCCGTCAAAACTTGCTTGGTAAACGTGTTGACTATTCTGGACGTTCCGTTATCGTCGTAGGACCACATTTGAAAATGTATCAGTGTGGACTTCCGAAAGAAATGGCTCTTGAATTATTCAAACCATTCGTGATGAAGGAGCTTGTTGAAAAAGGATTAGCTCACAACATCAAGAGTGCGAAGCGTAAAATTGAGCGCGTGCAGCCAGAAGTATGGGATGTTTTAGAATCAGTTATTCGTGAGCATCCAGTCTTACTAAACCGCGCACCGACTCTTCACAGACTTGGTATTCAAGCGTTTGAACCTACACTTGTGGAAGGACGCGCAATTCGTCTGCATCCACTTGTATGTACAGCCTACAACGCTGACTTTGACGGTGACCAAATGGCGGTTCACGTACCATTATCTGCTGAAGCTCAAGCTGAAGCTCGTATCTTAATGCTTGCTGCTCAAAACATTTTGAACCCGAAAGATGGAAAACCAGTTGTTACGCCATCTCAGGATATGGTGCTTGGTAACTACTACCTTACACTTGAGCGCAAAGGTGCTATCGGAGAAGGTATGGTCTTCAAAGATACTGACGAAGCCCTTCTTGCTTATCAAAATGGTTATGTGCATCTTCATACACGTGTAGCTGTTGCAGCTAGCTCGTTGAAGAATGTGACATTCACTGATGAACAGCGTTCTAAATTGTTGATTACAACAGTTGGAAAACTGATCTTTAACGAAATCTTACCGGAATCATTCCCATACATGAATGAGCCGACAAAGAGCAATATTGAAGAAAAAACGCCTGATCGTTTCTTCCTTGAAAAAGGTGAGGATGTAAAAGCTGCGATCGAGAAACAAGAAATCAATGCACCGTTCAAAAAAGGTATTTTAGGTAAAATCATTGCAGAAATCTTTAAGAGATTCCATATCACTGAGACATCTAAAATGCTTGACCGCATGAAAAATCTTGGTTTCAGATACTCTACTAAAGCCGGTATTACGGTTGGTGTGTCTGATATCGTCGTATTAGATGATAAGCAGCAAATTCTTGAAGAAGCACAAGCAAAAGTAGATAACGTCATGAAGCAATTCAGACGTGGTTTGATTACTGAAGAAGAGCGTTATGAGAGAGTTATTTCAATCTGGAGTTCTTCTAAAGATGTCATCCAAGGTAAACTGATGAAGTCCCTTGATGAAGTCAACCCAATCTACATGATGAGTGACTCTGGAGCGCGTGGTAACGCATCTAACTTCACTCAGCTGGCTGGTATGCGTGGTCTGATGGCCAACCCGGCTGGACGTATCATTGAACTTCCGATTAAATCTAGTTTCCGTGAAGGTTTAACTGTATTGGAATACTTTATTTCCACTCACGGAGCGCGTAAAGGTCTTGCCGATACAGCCCTTAAAACGGCTGACTCAGGTTACCTCACGCGTCGTCTCGTTGACGTTGCACAGGATGTCATCATCCGTGAAACAGATTGCGGTACAGACCGTGGAATCTTGGCGAAGTCCATTAAAGAAGGAAATGAAATTATTGAGAAACTTGAAGAACGTCTAATCGGACGTTTTGCAAGAAAACCAATTGTTCATCCTGAAACAGGCGAAGTCATTGTAGCCGAAAACGAACTAATTGATGAAGATAAAGCACTTGAAGTAGTTGAAGCAGGAATTGAGGAAGTATGGATCCGTTCTGCATTTACATGTAACACGCCTCATGGTGTATGTAAACGATGCTATGGCCGTAACCTTGCAACTGGTACTGACGTTGAAGTCGGTGAAGCAGTTGGAATCATCGCTGCACAATCAATCGGTGAACCAGGAACACAGCTTACAATGCGTACGTTCCACACCGGTGGGGTAGCAGGAGACGATATCACTCAAGGTTTACCTCGTATCCAAGAGCTGTTTGAAGCGCGTAATCCGAAAGGGCAAGCGACAATTTCTGAAATTGATGGTGTCGTTGCTGAAATTAACGATGTTCGTGACAAGCAGCAGGAAATTGTGGTTCAAGGCGAAGTTGAAACTCGCTCTTACACAGCTCCTTACAATGCACGTCTAAAAGTTGTTGAAGGTGACAAAGTCACTCGTGGTCAAGTGCTTACAGAAGGTTCAATCGATCCGAAAGAACTTCTTAAAGTGACTGACATGACAGCTGTTCAAGAATATCTGCTTCATGAAGTACAAAAAGTATACCGTATGCAAGGGGTAGAAATCGGAGATAAGCACGTAGAGGTAATGGTTCGCCAAATGCTTCGTAAAGTGCGTGTTGCTGATGCAGGGGATACAGACGTATTACCAGGCACACTTCTTGATGTACATCAATTCACTGAAGCAAACAAAAAAGTACTATTCGAAGGCAAACGTCCTGCAACAGGCCGTCCAGTTCTTCTTGGTATTACAAAAGCTTCGCTTGAAACAGACTCATTCTTGTCTGCGGCATCCTTCCAAGAAACGACTCGTGTCCTAACAGATGCGGCGATCAAAGGAAAACGTGATGAACTGCTTGGCTTGAAAGAGAATGTTATCATTGGTAAACTTGTTCCTGCTGGAACGGGAATGCCAAACTACCGTAAAGTTAAGCCGGTTTCGCAAGTGCAGCCGTCTGACGACATGGTTCCTGTAGAGTAATCTTTCTCGTGAGATTCCTATAAAATCATCAAAAAATGGTGAAGGATGTCAAGATAATCTGTTATACGATATTGACATCCTTCTGCCATGATGATAATATAACCAAGGTGCTCAAAATAAAACCTGTTACTTTGGAGGATATTCGATGTCTTATGATAAAGTATCACAGGCTCAATCCATTATTATTGGTACGAAGCAAACAGTAAAAGCTCTGAAACGAGATTCAGTAAAGGAAGTCGTCGTAGCGAAAGATGCTGATCCTGCTTTAACTGCTAGTGTATTGAAACTAGCGCAAGAGAAGGGTGTAGACATTTTAGTGGTAGATTCCATGAAAAAGCTCGGCAAGGCCTGCGGAATTGAAGTTGGGGCAGCAGCTGTTGCCATTATGTTATAGCGTACTTGTTTTGTTTTTGCATGTATAAAATGCAAAAGCATTGTTTTTTGCCTTTTGATGAACCACCTGGGTATGTGGGTTATAAAAAAAGTAATGAAGGGAGGAATAACAACATGCCTACAATTAATCAGCTAATACGCAAAGGACGCGTGAGTAAAGTTGAAAACTCAAAGTCACCTGCACTTAACAAAGGATACAACAGTTTCAAAAAAGAGCACACTAACGTAACATCTCCACAGAAGCGCGGGGTTTGTACTCGTGTCGGTACAATGACACCGAAAAAACCAAACTCAGCACTACGTAAATATGCTCGTGTACGTTTGTCTAACCTGATTGAGGTAACAGCTTACATTCCTGGTATCGGACATAACCTACAAGAGCACAGTGTAGTACTTATCCGTGGCGGACGTGTAAAAGACTTACCGGGTGTACGTTACCACATCGTTCGTGGTGCGCTTGATACTGCCGGAGTTGACGGTCGTATGCAAGGACGTTCTAAATACGGAACAAAACGCCCTAAACAAAGCAAATAATACAAACAAACATAAGGGTTTTTAGAAGTTGATATCAGATCAGTGGAGTCAGGTAACTGACAATGATATTGAGATGAGAGACAGATAGAAATCCTTTTAAAAGAGAAGGGAGGCTATTCAGATGCCACGTAAAGGTCCTGTAGCAAAAAGAGACGTATTGCCAGATCCAATTTACAATTCTAAACTTGTATCTCGTTTGATCAACAAAATGATGATCGACGGTAAAAGAGGAAAGTCACAAACAATCCTCTACAAGTCATTTGATATCATCAAAGAACGTACTGGTAATGAAGCGATGGAGGTTTTCGAACAAGCCTTGAAAAACATCATGCCAGTTCTTGAAGTTAAAGCACGTCGTGTAGGTGGAGCTAACTACCAAGTTCCTGTAGAAGTTCGCCCAGACCGTCGTACTACTTTAGGTCTTCGCTGGTTAGTAAACTATGCTCGTCTTCGTGGAGAAAAAACGATGGAAGAGCGTCTTGCTAACGAAATCCTTGACGCAGCTAACAACACTGGTGCTGCTGTTAAGAAACGTGAAGACACACACAAAATGGCAGAAGCGAACAAAGCATTCGCTCACTACCGCTGGTAGGATTTATACCAAACTAAAAAAACTATTCCCTAATGAGGAAGGAGAAATTACCCAATGGCAAGAGAGTTCTCCTTAGACAAAACTCGTAATATTGGTATCATGGCTCACATCGATGCCGGTAAAACGACAACGACTGAGCGTATCTTGTACTACACTGGTCGTATCCATAAAATTGGTGAAACTCACGAAGGAGCTTCACAAATGGACTGGATGGAGCAGGAGCAAGAACGTGGTATTACAATCACTTCTGCTGCTACTACAGCACAATGGAAAGGTTACCGTGTAAACATCATCGATACACCAGGACACGTAGACTTCACTGTTGAAGTTGAACGTTCTTTACGTGTACTTGATGGTGCGGTTGCTGTCCTTGATGCACAATCAGGTGTAGAGCCACAAACTGAAACAGTTTGGCGCCAAGCAACAACTTACGGAGTACCTCGTATCGTATTCGTTAACAAAATGGATAAAACCGGTGCGGACTTCCTATACTCTGTAAGCACATTAAGAGATCGTCTTCAAGCGAACGCTCATGCAATTCAATTGCCGATCGGCGCTGAAGATCAATTCGAAGGAATCATCGACCTTGTAGAAAACGTAGCATACTTCTACGAAGATGACCTTGGAACTCGCTCTGATGCTAAAGAAATCCCTGCTGAGTATAAAGACAAAGCTGAAGAGCTTCGCAGCAGCCTAATTGAAGCTGTCGCTGAGCTTGATGAAGAGCTTATGGAAAAATACCTTGAGGGTGAAGAAATTACAATTCCTGAATTGAAAGCTGCAATCCGTAAAGGAACGTTGAATGTTGAATTCTACCCAGTTCTTGTTGGATCTGCTTTCAAAAACAAAGGTGTTCAGCTTGTACTTGACGCTGTGCTTGACTACCTTCCTGCACCAACTGATGTTGCTGCAATCAAAGGTATCCTGCCAGATTCAAATGAAGAGGTTGTTCGTGAGTCTACTGATGACGCACCATTCGCAGCTCTTGCATTTAAAGTTATGACTGACCCTTATGTTGGAAAACTAACTTTCTTCCGCGTATATTCCGGAACACTTGATTCTGGTTCATACGTGAAGAACTCTTCTAAGAACAAGCGTGAACGTGTTGGACGTATCCTTCAAATGCACGCAAACAGCCGTGAAGAAATCTCTACTGTATACGCAGGGGATATCGCAGCAGCTGTAGGTCTTAAAGATACATCTACTGGTGACACTCTTTGTGACGAGAAAGATCTTGTTATCCTTGAGTCTATGGAATTCCCAGAACCAGTTATCGATGTAGCTATCGAGCCTAAATCAAAGGCTGACCAAGATAAAATGGGTATCGCTTTAGCTAAACTAGCTGAAGAGGATCCAACATTCCGTACACAAACAAACCCTGAAACTGGTCAAACGATCATCTCTGGTATGGGTGAGCTTCACCTTGATATCATTGTTGACCGTATGAAGCGTGAGTTCAAGGTTGAAGCTAACGTAGGTGCTCCTCAAGTTGCGTACCGTGAAACATTCCGTTCTGGTGCAAAAGTTGAAGGTAAATTCGTACGTCAGTCTGGTGGACGCGGTCAGTTCGGACACGTTTGGATCGAATTCGAACCAAACGAAGAAGGCGCAGGCTTTGAATTTGAAAATGCAATCGTCGGTGGGGTTGTTCCACGTGAATACATCCCAGCAATTCAAGCAGGTCTTGAAGATTCACTTGAAAATGGTGTATTAGCTGGATTCCCATTAATCGACATCAAAGCAAAATTATTTGATGGATCTTACCACGATGTTGACTCGAACGAAATGGCGTTCAAAATTGCTGCATCTATGGCATTGAAAAATGCTGTCAGCAAATGTAACCCAGTTCTACTTGAGCCAATGATGAAAGTGGAAGTTGTTATCCCTGAAGAATACATGGGAGACATCATGGGTGATATCACATCTCGTCGTGGACGTGTAGAAGGTATGGAAGCTCGCGGTAACGCTCAAGTTGTTCGCGCTATGGTTCCACTTTCTGAAATGTTCGGATATGCAACTGCACTCCGTTCTAACACACAAGGACGCGGTACATTCACTATGCACATGGATCACTACGAAGAAGTGCCTAAGAGCATCAGTGAAGAAATCATCAAAAAAAATAAAGGTGAATAATTGATTTTGCCTTTAAACTAAAGTATAACTACTATTGAAGATCAGAAAGTGAGAGGTAACTCTTCACTTTCTATCACTCTATACCAAATACAATGAACCTTTAAGGAGGATTTTTAGAATGGCTAAAGAAAAATTCGACCGTTCCAAATCGCATGCTAACATTGGTACAATTGGACACGTTGACCATGGTAAAACAACTCTAACTGCTGCTATCTCAACAGTTCTTCATAAGAAATCTGGTAAAGGTACAGCTATGGCTTATGACCAAATCGATGGTGCTCCAGAAGAGCGCGAGCGTGGAATCACAATCTCAACTGCACACGTTGAGTATGAAACTGAATCTCGTCACTATGCACACGTAGACTGCCCAGGACACGCTGACTATGTTAAAAACATGATCACTGGTGCTGCTCAAATGGACGGCGCGATCTTAGTAGTATCTGCTGCTGACGGTCCAATGCCACAAACACGTGAGCACATCCTACTTTCTCGTAACGTAGGTGTACCATACATCGTAGTATTCCTTAACAAATGTGACATGGTTGACGATGAAGAGTTACTTGAACTTGTTGAAATGGAAGTTCGTGACCTTCTTTCTGACTATGACTTCCCTGGTGACGATGTACCAGTTATCAAAGGTTCTGCTCTTAAAGCTCTTGAAGGAGATGCTGATTACGAAGCAAAAATCTTTGAACTTATGGATGCGGTTGATGAGTACATCCCAACTCCAGAGCGTGACACTGAGAAGCCATTCATGATGCCAGTTGAGGACGTATTCTCAATCACTGGTCGTGGAACAGTTGCTACTGGTCGTGTTGAGCGTGGACAAGTTAAAGTCGGTGACGAAGTTGAAATCATCGGTCTTCAAGAAGAAAACGGTAAAACAACTGTTACAGGTGTTGAAATGTTCCGTAAACTTCTTGACTATGCTGAAGCTGGTGACAACATCGGTGCACTACTTCGTGGTGTATCTCGTGAAGATATCCAACGTGGTCAAGTACTTGCTAAACCAGGTACAATCACTCCGCATAGCCGTTTCAAAGCTGAAGTTTATGTACTTTCTAAAGAAGAGGGTGGACGTCATACTCCATTCTTCGCTAACTACCGTCCGCAGTTCTACTTCCGTACAACTGACGTAACTGGTATCGTACATCTTCCAGAAGGTACTGAAATGGTAATGCCAGGCGATAACACTGAGATGGAAGTTGAACTTATCTCTACTATCGCTATCGAAGAAGGAACTCGTTTCTCTATCCGTGAGGGTGGACGTACTGTAGGTTCTGGCGTCGTTTCAACTATCATTAAGTAATTAAACATACAAAAGAGACTCCTTGCAAAAGGGTCTCTTTTTTTTGCTTTTCCAGATCAGAACGGCTACTATAAGCTATAGAATCTAAATGGAACCGAGAGGATCGCTGGAATGGCAAAGACATATTTAAAAAAGTGGTTGATCGGCGGGATTGACCAATGGATTATGATGAAAGAAGATGAGATGAGTGAAAAAAAGCCCGTACTCTTATTTTTACACGGTGGGCCCGGCTCAGCTCAAATCAGTTATATTGATTCCTTTCACGAGGAACTTGATCAGGACTTTACAGTTGTCCATTGGGATCAGCGAGGCGCAGGACTTTCCTATCAAGAGAATCTTCCGGATGCATCGATGACCATTCAGCAATTTATAGAAGACACGATTGAACTGACTGAGAAGCTCCTATCACATCTAGGTCACTCAAAATTGTATATCGCAGGATACTCGTGGGGATCGTTAATTGCCATACAAGCAGTACATAAGCGTCCAGATCTTTATCATGCTTATTATGGGATTAGTCAGGTAGTAGATGTGTTTAAGGAAGATATCGTTTCGTACGAGCTTCTTATGAAGAAATACCATCGCAATCGGCTGTTTACTAGCTGTCTGCGATTACTGACGCCGCCTCCATGGAAACGGACATCAGCTCATGCCTTGTTCTCTCTATATAAAGAGTTTGCAAGCGTAGGTCTCACACATAGATGGAAGCCGGTTTTTCAAATGCTAAAAGGGTTTCTTTTTAGTAAGCAATATCGGCTGAAAGATAAATGGAAGTTCGTGAAAGGGCAGAAATTTAGTCAAGACAAGCTATGGGATCAGTTAATGAATGAGAGTATTCAATACCGAGTTTCTACTATATTAATACCGTGCTACTTTCTCATTGGTGATCACGACATGATTACCCCAGCTGCTGTATCAAAACCATATGTTGATCAATTAAAAGCACCCATTAAAGAATGGTTTACCTTTAAAGACTCTGCCCATTCCCCGCACATCGAGGAGCCAGATGAATTCATACGTATCATCAGAAAGACTGCTATACATCATCTTCAGGGAAAGCTTGATTTATAGGCTGAATCCCTGTATAATATGAAAAGTGTGCAAATCATAAATTTATCCGATTTATTATTGCAACACGCAGGCCAATTTGGTACAATAGTGCATGTTGGTCTTTGACTGCGATGAAGTGAGAGGTTGCTGACACACCCGGCCGCTTTGCCATGGCGAGGTGATCAGGTTTTTCTCACGGAGAACTGTCTAACGTAAGTAGGCGAAAAGGAGGGAAAATAATGGCAAAACAAAAAATTCGTATTCGTTTAAAAGCATATGATCATAGAATTCTTGATCAATCTGCTGAGAAGATTGTTGAAACGGCTAAGCGTTCTGGTGCTAGTGTATCTGGTCCAATCCCGCTTCCAACTGAAAAATCAGTTTACACAATCCTTCGTGCGGTGCATAAGTACAAAGATTCTCGTGAGCAATTCGAGATGCGTACTCACAAACGTCTAATCGACATCGTGAATCCAACTCCACAAACAGTTGATGCACTTATGCGTTTAGATTTACCATCTGGTGTAGATATCGAAATCAAACTTTAATTCAAATAGAAAACACATATTATAGGAGGTGTGACTAATGACCAAAGGAATCTTAGGTAGAAAAATTGGTATGACGCAAGTATTCGCAGAAAACGGTGATCTTATCCCTGTAACTGTTGTTGAGGCTGCTGCTAACGTTGTTCTTCAAAAGAAGACTGTTGACACGGATGGCTATGAAGCAATCCAAATCGGTTTTGATGACAAACGTGAAAAGCTTTCTAACAAACCAGAGAAAGGCCACGTTGCTAAAGCGGAAACTGCTCCTAAGCGCTTCGTAAAAGAATTACGCGGTGCGGAGTTAGATGCGTATGAAGTTGGTCAGGAAGTCAAAGTTGATATTTTCGCAAATGGAGATATCGTAGATGTAACAGGAACATCAAAAGGTAAAGGATTCCAAGGGGCTATCAAACGCCACGGACAATCACGCGGACCAATGACTCACGGTTCACGTTACCACCGTCGTCCTGGTTCAATGGGACCTGTTGATCCAAACCGTGTATTCAAAGGTAAACTTCTTCCAGGTCGTATGGGCGGAGAGCAAATCACTGTCCAAAACCTTGAGATCGTTAAAGTTGATGCAGAACGCAATCTTCTATTGATCAAAGGAAACGTACCAGGAGCTAAAAAATCTCTAGTAACTGTAAAGAGTGCAGTTAAATCTAAATAACTCTCTTAGGAAAGGAGGAAACAAGTCATGCCAAAAGTAGCATTATTTAACCAAAACGGTTCTACTAACGGTGAAATCGAATTAAACGCTTCTGTGTTTGGAATTGAGCCAAACGAAAGCGTAGTATTCGATGCTATTCTTATGCAAAGAGCTTCCTTACGTCAAGGAACTCACAAAGTAAAAACTCGTTCTGAAGTACGTGGCGGAGGTCGTAAGCCTTGGAGACAGAAGGGTACAGGTCGTGCTCGTCAAGGTTCTATCCGTTCACCACAATGGCGCGGAGGCGGTATCGTATTCGGTCCAACACCACGCAGCTATTCTTATAAATTACCTAAAAAAGTTCGCCGCTTGGCTATCAAGTCAGTATTGTCTTCTAAAGTAATCGACAACAACATCATCGTTCTTGAAGATCTGACTCTTGATGCAGTGAAAACGAAAGAATTCGCAGGCATCCTTAAAGGATTATCTGTTGAGAAGAAAGCGTTGATCGTCACTGCGGATGCAAACGAAACAGTTGCTTTATCTGCTCGTAACATCCCTGGAGTAACAGTTGTTGAAGCTAACGGTATCAACGTTCTTGACGTTGTCAACCACGACAAACTTCTGATCACTAAAGCAGCGGTTGAAAAAGTAGAGGAGGGACTTGCATAATGAAAGATCCTCGTGATGTTCTAAAGCGCCCTATCATTACTGAACGTTCTGCTGATCTAATGACAGAGAAGAAGTACACGTTCGAAGTTGATGTCAGAGCTAACAAAACAGAAGTGAAAGACGCTGTTGAAGAAATCTTTGGAGTGAAAGTTGAGAAAGTCAACGTTCAAAACTACAAAGGAAAATCAAAACGCGTTGGACGCTACACTGGTATGACTAGCCGTCGCAGAAAAGCGATCGTGAAATTAACTGCTGACAGCAAAGAAATCGAAATTTTTGAAGCGTAAATCTTAAAAAGAAGGAGGGAAATTCAAAATGGCGATTAAAAAGTATAAACCAACCAGTAATGGTCGTCGTGGCATGACTACTTCAGATTTTGCTGAAATCACGACTGACAAACCAGAAAAATCGTTGCTTGCACCGCTACACAAAAAAGGCGGACGTAACAACCAAGGTAGATTGACTGTTCGTCATCAAGGTGGCGGTCACAAACGTCAATACCGTATCATCGACTTTAAGCGTGATAAAGACGGTATACCTGGACGCGTTGCTACAATCGAGTATGATCCAAACCGTTCAGCGAACATCGCTCTTGTAAACTATGCAGATGGTGAGAAACGTTACATTCTTGCTCCGAAAGGAATCCAAGTTGGTACTGAAGTTACTTCTGGACCAGAAGCTGACATCAAACCAGGTAATGCTCTTCCACTTATCAACATCCCAGTTGGTACAGTTGTGCATAACATTGAATTAAAACCAGGTAAAGGTGGACAATTAGTTCGTTCTGCTGGTACTTCTGCTCAAGTTCTAGGTAAAGAAGGTAAATACGTTCTTGTACGTTTGAACTCAGGAGAAGTTCGCATGATTCTTTCTGCTTGCCGTGCGACTATCGGTCAAGTTGGAAACGAGCAACACGAATTAATTAACATCGGTAAAGCTGGACGTTCTCGCTGGAAAGGCGTACGCCCAACAGTTCGTGGTTCTGTAATGAACCCTAACGATCACCCACACGGTGGTGGTGAAGGACGCGCTCCAATCGGACGTAAATCACCAATGTCTCCATGGGGTAAACCGACTCTTGGATTCAAGACTCGTAAGAAAACCAACAAGTCTGATAAATTCATTGTACGTCGTCGTAAAAACAAGTAACGGGGTTGTCTACGGTTCATTTAGGACCGTAGTTCAATCACGAAGGGAGGTTCCACAATGGCTCGCAGCTTAAAAAAAGGACCATTTGTTGATGATCATTTGATGGCTAAAGTCGAGAAATTGAATGAAACTGACAAAAAGCAAGTCGTAAAAACTTGGTCTCGTCGTTCTACAATTTTCCCACAATTCATCGGTCACACAATCGCTGTCTATGACGGACGCAAACATGTACCTGTTTTCATTTCTGAAGATATGGTAGGTCACAAATTGGGCGAATTCGCACCAAGCCGTACTTACAAAGGTCATGCTAGTGACGATAAAAAAACAAGACGCTAATGAGAGGAGGCTTTTAAATGCAAGCTAAAGCTGTCGCAAGAACAGTCCGTATTGCTCCTCGTAAAGCACGTCTAGTAATGGACCTGATCCGAGGTAAGCAAGTAGGAGAAGCAGTTTCTATCTTAAACCTTACACCTAAGGCTGCTTCACCAATTATTGAAAAAGTATTAAAATCTGCTATCGCAAACGCTGAGCACAACTACGAGTTGGACGCTAACAGCCTAGTGATTACTCAAGCATTCGTTGACGAAGGTCCAACACTTAAGAGATTCCGTCCACGTGCTATGGGTCGTGCGAGCGCAATTAACAAACGTACTAGCCACATTACAATCATTGTATCAGAAAAGAAGGAGGGATAATCCGTGGGTCAAAAGGTAAATCCAGTAGGTCTTCGTATTGGCGTCATTCGTGATTGGGAATCTAAATGGTTCGCAGGAAAAGATTACGCTGACTTCTTACATGAAGACTTGAAAATCCGTGAATTCATCAGCAAGCGTTTGTCTGACGCGTCTGTTTCTAAAGTAGAAATCGAACGTGCTGCAAACCGCGTAAATATCACAATCCACACGGCTAAACCAGGTATGGTAATTGGTAAAGGCGGATCTGAAGTTGAAGCACTTCGTAAAGCTCTTAACAGCCTAACTGGCAAACGTGTACACATCAACATTCTTGAAATCAAGAGAGCAGATCTTGATGCTCAGCTAGTTGCTGAAAACATCGCTCGTCAACTTGAAAACCGTATTTCATTCCGTCGTGCACAAAAACAAACAATCCAACGCACAATGCGTGCTGGAGCACAAGGAATCAAAACAATGGTTTCTGGTCGTCTTGGCGGTGCAGATATTGCTCGTTCTGAATATTACAGTGAAGGTACTGTTCCATTGCACACACTTCGTGCTGACATCGACTATGCTACTGCTGAAGCTGATACTACTTATGGTAAGCTTGGCGTAAAAGTATGGATCTATCGTGGAGAAGTCCTTCCAACTAAGAAGAATACTGCGGAAGGAGGAAAATAATATGTTATTGCCAAAACGCGTGAAGTATCGCAGAGAACATCGTGGAAAAATGCGTGGTCGTGCAAAAGGCGGTACTGAAGTACATTTCGGTGAGTACGGTATCCAAGCTCTTGAAGCTTCTTGGATCACAAACCGTCAAATCGAAGCTGCTCGTATTGCTATGACTCGTTACATGAAACGTGGCGGTAAAGTTTGGATTAAAATTTTCCCTTCTAAGCCATACACAGCTAAACCTCTAGAGGTCCGCATGGGTTCCGGTAAAGGTGCTCCAGAAGGATGGGTAGCTGTAGTAAAACCGGGCAAAGTTTTATTTGAAATTTCTGGTGTGTCTGAAGAAGTGGCTCGTGAAGCTCTTCGTCTTGCATCTCACAAATTGCCAATTAAAACGAAGTTCGTAAAACGTGAAGAAATTGGTGGTGAATCAAATGAAAGCTAATGAAATTCGTGACCTTACCACTGCTGAAATTGAACAAAAAGTAAAGTCTCTTAAAGAAGAACTTTTCAATCTTCGTTTCCAATTAGCGACTGGGCAGCTTGAAAATACTGCTCGTATTCGTGAAGTGCGTAAATCAATCGCACGCATGAAAACTGTGATTCGTCAAAGAGAAATCGCTGCTAATAAATAATAATTAGAGGGGAGGCCCCGCAAACATGAGCGAACGTAACCAACGTAAAGTGTATCAAGGTCGTGTTGTTTCTGACAAAATGGATAAAACCATCACTGTTGTAGTTGAAACATACAAAAAGCATTCACTTTATGGCAAACGTGTAAGATACTCTAAAAAGTTCAAAGCACATGATGAAAACAACCAAGCAAAAATCGGAGACATCGTAAAGGTCATGGAAACTCGTCCTTTATCTGCGACTAAACGCTTTCGTCTAGTTGAAGTTGTCGAAGAAGCCGTTATTATCTAATAAAGTTCGGATTTCTTTTTCCGAAAGGAGGTAACATTAATGATTCAACAGGAGACTCGTTTAAAAGTAGCTGACAACTCTGGCGCACGCGAAGTACTAACGATTAAAGTTCTTGGTGGCTCTGGACGTAAAACGGCTAACATCGGTGATGTCATTGTTTGTACGGTTAAACAAGCAACACCTGGAGGCGTTGTCAAAAAAGGTGAAGTTGTGAAAGCAGTTATCGTTCGTACTAAGAGCGGAGCTCGCAGAAACGATGGATCTTACATCAGTTTCGACGAAAATGCTTGTGTCATCATCCGTGACGACAAGAGCCCACGTGGAACTCGTATCTTCGGACCAGTAGCACGTGAACTTCGTGAAAACAACTATATGAAAATTGTTTCTCTAGCACCAGAAGTACTTTAATGAATACAATCCGCGACTCAAGGAGGTGCGATTAAATGCATGTTAAAAAGGGCGATAAAGTAGTGGTTATCTCTGGTAAAGATAAAGGTAAACAAGGTGTCATCCTTGCTGCTTTCCCTAAAAAGGAACGTGTTTTAGTAGAAGGTATTAACCTTGTGAAAAAACACTCTAAACCAACCCAAGCTAACCCTCAAGGCGGAATTTCTGAACAAGAAGCGCCAATCCACGTATCAAACGTAATGCCGCTTGATCCTAAAACTGGTGAAGTGACACGTGTTGGGTATAAAGTTGAGGACGGAAAGAAAGTCCGTGTAGCGAAAAAATCTGGGCAAGTTCTAGATAAATAGTAAATAAGGAAGGGAGGTCTTTCTCATGAACCGCCTTAAAGAAAAGTATGTAAAAGAAATTACACCTGCATTAGTTTCTAAGTTTGAATACACTTCAGTAATGCAAGTGCCAAAAATCGAAAAAATCGTGATCAACATGGGTGTTGGTGACGCCGTTCAAAACGCTAAAGCAATCGATACTGCTGTTGAAGAATTAACGTTTATCGCTGGTCAAAAACCTGTCGTTACTCGTGCGAAGAAGTCTATTGCTGGTTTCCGTCTACGTGAAGGAATGCCAATCGGTGCGAAAGTAACACTTCGCGGAGAGCGCATGTATGATTTCCTTGATAAACTTATTTCTGTGTCTTTACCACGTGTACGTGACTTCCGCGGGATTTCTAAGAAATCTTTCGACGGTCGTGGAAACTACACGCTTGGTATTAAAGAACAGTTAATCTTCCCAGAAATTGATTACGATAAAGTAACAAAGGTCCGCGGTATGGATATCGTTATCGTTACTACTGCCAATACGGACGAAGAAGCACGTGAGTTATTAACTCAAGTAGGTATGCCGTTCCAGAAATAATCAATGAAAGGGAGGCGAAATCGTGGCTAAAAAGTCTATGATTGCGAAACAACAACGCAAACAAAAGTTTAAAGTTCAAGAGTATACGCGCTGCGAACGTTGTGGACGTCCACATTCAGTTATTCGTAAGTTTAAACTTTGCCGTATTTGTTTCCGCGAACTTGCATATAAAGGACAAATTCCTGGCGTTAAAAAAGCCAGCTGGTAATCCCCATAAATGGGAAGGAGGTTATTAAATAATGGTTATGACAGATCCGATTGCAGATTTGCTGACTCGTATTCGCAATGCGAACATGGTACGTCATGAGAAGCTAGAAGTACCGGCTTCAAAAATCAAAAGAGAAATTGCTGAAATCTTAAAGCGTGAAGGTTTTATCCGTGACGTTGAGTACGTCGAAGACAGCAAACAAGGAATTATCCGTTTGTTCCTTAAATACGGCCAAAACAACGAACGTGTTATCACTGGTCTTAAAAGAATCAGTAAACCTGGTTTACGCGTATATGCGAAATCAAATGAAGTACCACGTGTACTTAACGGACTTGGAATCGCAATTATTTCTACATCACAAGGTGTTTTATCGGACAAAGAAGCCCGTGCTAAACAAGCTGGTGGAGAAGTACTTGCTTACGTATGGTAAAAAAAGTTTAAGATGAATGGAGGTGCTTGGTATGTCTCGTATAGGTAAAAAACTAATCGAGATCCCTTCAGGAGTAACTGTGACAAACAACGATAACACAGTGACAGTAAAGGGACCAAAAGGTGAACTAACTCGTGCATTTCACCCTGATATGGAAATTAAAATTGAGGACAACGTCTTAACTGTAAGCCGTCCGTCTGAAAATAAAGAACACCGTGCATTACATGGTACAACACGTAGCTTGATTGCTAACATGGTTGAAGGTGTATCTAAAGGTTTCGAAAGAGGTTTAGAACTTATCGGTGTCGGTTACCGTGCAGCTAAATCTGGAAACAAACTTGTTCTTAACGTTGGATACTCTCACCCAGTTGAAATCGTTCCTGAGGCTGGAGTTGAAGTAGAAGTTCCATCTCAAACGAAAGTAATCGTTAAAGGTATCGATAAAGAGCGTGTAGGAGCTCTAGCTTCTAACATCCGCGCTGTCCGTGCTCCAGAGCCTTACAAAGGTAAAGGAATTCGTTACGAAGGTGAATTCGTTCGCCGTAAAGAAGGAAAAACTGGTAAGTAAGATCGCTTAAAGTGAAGAAAGGAGTGACTCGGATGATTACGAAAACTAGCAAAAACGCTACTCGTCTTAAAAGACATGCTCGTGTTCGTGCGAAACTTTCAGGTACTGCTGAAAGACCTCGCCTTAACGTTTTCCGTTCTAACAAGAATATCTACGCTCAAGTAATTGATGATGTTAACGGTGTAACACTTGTAAGTGCTTCTACTCTTGATAAAGAGTTAAAGATCGAGAATAGTTCTGACACTGCAGCTGCTACGAAAGTTGGCGAACTTGTTGCAAAACGTGCTGTTGAAAAAGGAATCTCTAACGTGGTATTTGACCGCGGAGGATACCTATATCATGGACGTGTAAAAGCTCTAGCTGAAGCTGCTCGTGAGGCTGGACTTAAATTTTAATAAAAGAAGGAGGGACACATCCGAATGAGTCGTATTGACCCAAGCAAATTAGAGTTAGAAGAACGCTTAGTTACGGTTAACCGCGTAGCGAAAGTTGTTAAAGGTGGACGTCGTTTCCGTTTTGCAGCTTTAGTTGTTGTCGGTGACAAAAACGGTCATGTAGGTTTCGGTACTGGTAAAGCACAAGAAGTACCAGAAGCGATCCGCAAAGCTGTTGAAGATGCGAAAAAGAATTTAATTGAAGTACCAATGGTTGGAACTACAATTCCACATGAAATCATCGGTCGATTCGGTGCAGGAAACGTTCTATTGAAGCCTGCTTCAGAAGGTACAGGAGTTATCGCTGGAGGCCCAGTGCGTGCGGTACTTGAGCTTGCTGGTCTAGCTGATATCCTTTCTAAATCTCTAGGTTCTAATACACCGATCAACATGATCCGCGCAACACTTCAAGGTTTAAGTGAGCTTAAACGTGCTGAAGATGTAGCGAAGCTTCGTGGAAAATCTGTAGAAGACCTGTTAGGATAAGGAGGGAACAATAATGGCAAATAAATTAGAAATTACCCTCAAACGCAGTGTAATCGGTCGCCCTGAAGATCAGCGTGTCACTGTTCGTACTCTTGGTCTTAAGAAAACAAACCAAACAGTCGTACATGAAGACAATGCAGCGATCCGCGGCATGATTAACAAGGTGTCTCATTTAGTTTCTGTTAAAGAACAATAAAACATTTTTAATCGATAAGGAGGTGCCCAAATGAAACTTCATGAATTGAAGCCTTCAGAAGGTTCACGTAAAGTACGCAACCGTGTTGGTCGTGGTATTGGATCAGGTAACGGTAAAACTTCTGGTAAAGGTCATAAAGGTCAAAACGCTCGTTCTGGCGGCGGTGTACGCCCTGGTTTCGAAGGTGGTCAGATGCCTTTATTCCAACGCCTTCCAAAACGTGGTTTTACAAACATCAACCGTAAAGATTACGCGGTAATCAACTTAGACAGATTAAACAGTTTTGACGAAGGAACGGAAGTAACTCCTGAACTTCTTCTAGAGACTGGTGCAATAAGCAAGTTAAAAGCAGGAGTAAAAATTCTTGGCAACGGTAAATTAGAAAAAAAATTAACTGTAAAAGCCAATAAATTCTCTGCTTCTGCGAAAGAAGCGATTGAAGCTGCTGGCGGTACAGCCGAGGTGATCTAACTTGTTTAAGACAATCTCCAATTTTATGCGCGTGAAAGATATACGGAATAAGATTATATTCACACTTTTAATGTTAGTCGTCTTTCGTATAGGTGCTTTCATCCCTGTGCCTAATGTGAACGCCGAAGTTCTCCAGGCACAGGATCAAATGAGCGTTTTCGGAATCCTCAACACGTTTGGGGGCGGGGCACTTTTCCAATTCTCCATTCTTGCAATGGGGATTATGCCGTATATCACTGCTTCGATCATCATTCAGCTCTTGCAGATGGATGTTGTTCCGAAGTTTACTGAGTGGTCAAAGCAAGGAGAGGTTGGCCGCCGAAAGTTAGCACAATTCACAAGGTATTTTACAATTGTTCTAGGATTTATCCAGGCGTTAGGAATGTCATATGGATTCAACAATATGGCAGGAGGCATGCTGATTGAAAACCCTGGTGTATCAACGTATCTCTTAATTGCGGTCGTACTCACTGCGGGAACAGCATTTTTAATGTGGCTGGGCGAGCAGATCACTGCTCACGGTGTTGGTAACGGTATTTCGATTATTATCTTTTCCGGTATCATCGCTGGTATCCCTCAAACATTAAAACAAGTGTACGCTCAACAATTTGTAGGTGGAGATGGACAGCTGTTCATGCAAATCCTTAAAATTGCCCTTATTGTAATTGCCATTCTTGTCATTGTTATCGGTGTTATTTACATTCAAATGGCAGTGAGAAAGATTGCAATTCAATATTCAAAAGGTACTGGTCGTGCACAAATGTCTGCTAGTCAAGCAACGCACCTTCCGTTGAAAGTGAATCCAGCAGGGGTGATTCCAGTCATCTTTGCCGTTTCTTTCATTATTACTCCGCAGACGATCGCATCGTTCTTCGGAACCAATAATGTGACAACTTGGATAACCAACAACTTTGACTATACTAAGCCAATCGGTATGACGATTTATGTAGCACTGATTGTTGCTTTCACATATTTTTATGCCTTTGTCCAAGTCAATCCTGAACAAATGGCTGAAAATCTGCAAAAGCAGGGTGGCTATATCCCGGGAGTTCGTCCAGGGAAAATGACTCAAGATAGAATTACGAGCATTTTGTACCGACTCACGTTTGTGGGCGCCATTTTCTTAGCCGTGATTTCAATACTTCCTATCTTTTTCATTCAATTCGCTGGATTACCTTCCGCTGCACAAATTGGCGGCACAAGTCTTCTCATTGTTGTAGGTGTTGCACTTGAAACAATGAAACAGCTTGAAAGCCAATTAGTGAAACGAAATTACCGTGGATTTATGAAATAAAACAGAGGGCTGGGCAGCTGCCCAACCTCTCTAAGTAAGGAAGGGGAAATCCGAAATGAACTTAGTCTTAATGGGGCTTCCGGGTGCTGGTAAAGGCACTCAGGCAGAACGAATTGTTGATGATTATGGGATCCCTCATATCTCAACAGGAGATATGTTCCGCGCTGCTATGAAAGAGGAGACACAACTTGGGCTCGAAGCAAAATCCTTTATCGATAAAGGAGAGCTTGTTCCTGATGAGGTCACAATCGGTATTGTTAGAGAAAGACTTGGCAAAAATGATTGTGAACAAGGTTTTCTTCTGGACGGATTTCCGCGAACAGTCGCTCAGGCTGAAGCTTTAGAAGAAATTCTAAAGGACCTTGGCAGAACGATTGATTATGTCATTAATATTAAAGTCGATAAAGATGCTTTGATGGAGCGTCTGACTGGCCGAAGAATTTGCAAAAATTGCGGAGCAACATATCATTTAGTATTTAATCCACCTGCGAAAGAAAATGTTTGTGACAAGTGTGGAGGCGAGCTTTATCAACGTGCAGATGATAATGCAGAAACCGTTTCGACTAGACTTGAAGTGAACTTAAAGCAGACTGAACCTTTACTGAACTTCTATTCAGAAAAAGGATATCTTGCAAACATTGATGGTGCGAAGCACATTAACGATGTATATGCAGATATCAAGGACCTGCTTGGAGGATTAAATAAATGATTATCTGTAAAACTCCTCGCGAGCTTGAGATTATGAGAGAAGCTGGACGTATTGTCGCACTGACTCATGAAGAGCTGAAGAAACACATAAAACCAGGTATTTCGACAAAAGAATTGGATCAAATTGCCGAACGTTTTATTACAAAGCAGGGTGCAATCCCATCTTTTAAAGGGTATAATGGTTTTCGCGGGAGCATTTGCGTTTCGGTGAATGAAGAACTCGTTCACGGTATTCCTGGTAAACGGGTTTTACGTGATGGTGACATCATTAGTATCGATATTGGCGCAAAGTTAAATGGCTATCATGGTGACTCTGCTTGGACTTATCCAGTTGGGGTAATCAGTGATGAAGACCGCAAACTACTGGAAGTCACAGAGGAATCTCTATATAAAGGCTTACAGGAAGCAAAGCCAGGCGAACGTCTGTCGAACATTTCCCATGCCATACAAACGTATGTTGAAAATGAGAATTTTTCAGTTGTTAGAGAATATGTTGGACATGGGGTCGGACAGGATCTTCATGAGGACCCTCAAATTCCTCATTATGGTCCGCCCAACAAAGGCCCGCGGCTAAAACCTGGGATGGTGTTGGCCATCGAACCGATGGTGAACGCAGGCAGCCGATATGTGAAAACATTGGCTGATAACTGGACGGTTGTAACGGTTGATGGGAAAAAGTGTGCTCATTTTGAGCATACGATTGCGATTACAGATACAGGTTTTGATATACTGACTAAGATTTAGGTCTTCACTGAAGCCTTTCAGGCCCAAATCGGGCAGGTTGTCTGTATAGTCCAAAGAAAGAACAAGATCAGTATACAGGTGTCATCGGCATGTTCGGTGGCTGCCATGTACTAATCGCAGACGGAGAAAAGCGTAAATTTCATTCTCCTAAGAAAAAATATCAATCATATAACCTTTTATGATTGCGTATCTCCGGAAGTTCAGAACAGTATATTCAAAACAGGTCGGGTGATAGATGAACAATTGAGAGATTCTCATTTGGACATTTGTCAGAGAGCAAGTTACTGATTTGAAGAAGGGAGAACACTTGAATGGCGAAAGACGATGTAATTGAAGTGGAAGGTACTGTAGCAGAAACTTTGCCAAATGCAATGTTCAAAGTTGAACTAGAGAATGGTCATACAGTTTTGGCTCATGTATCAGGAAAAATCCGTATGCACTTCATTCGCATTTTACCTGGAGACAAAGTTACGGTAGAATTATCTCCATATGACTTAACTCGTGGTAGAATTACGTACCGTTACAAATAAAGCAACTCCGGAAGAAGGAGGTTGGAAACACATGAAAGTGAGACCATCTGTTAAACCTATCTGTGAAAAATGTAAAGTGATTCGCAGAAAAGGAAAAGTAATGGTGATCTGTGAAAACCCAAAACATAAACAAAAACAAGGCTAATAACAAGGAGGTGCCCAAATCATGGCTCGTATTGCTGGTGTAGATATTCCACGTGATAAGCGTGTTGTCATTTCTTTAACATATGTTTTTGGAATTGGTCGTACGACTGCGCAACAAGTCCTTAAAGAAGCAGGTGTTTCTGAAGACACTCGCGTTCGCGATCTAACTGAAGACGAACTTGGTAAAATCCGTGATATCATTGACAAACTTAAAGTAGAAGGTGACCTTCGTCGTGAAGTTTCACTTAACATTAAGCGTCTAATTGAAATCGGAAGCTACCGCGGAATCCGTCATCGTAGAGGACTTCCTGTTCGTGGACAAAACACAAAAAACAACGCGCGTACTCGTAAAGGTCCGCGTCGTACTGTAGCTAACAAGAAAAAATAAGTAAAGGAGGTAGTTAAAGAATGGCTGCTGCTCGTAAACAAAATACGCGTAAACGTCGCGTGAAAAAGAATATTGAAGCTGGAATCGCTCATATTCGTTCCACTTTCAACAACACGATTGTAACGATTACTGATGTTCATGGAAACGCAATTTCTTGGTCAAGTGCTGGTGCATTAGGATTCAGAGGTTCTCGTAAATCTACTCCTTTCGCTGCACAAATGGCTGCTGAAACTGCTGCTAAAGGTTCTATCGAACATGGTCTTAAAACACTTGAAGTAACTGTTAAAGGTCCTGGTTCTGGTCGTGAAGCTGCAATTCGTGCGCTTCAAGCTGCTGGTCTTGAAGTTACTGCAATTAGAGACGTAACTCCAGTTCCTCATAACGGATGCCGTCCACCAAAACGTCGCCGCGTGTAATTTGTTTGTATAGATTTTGTGTCCCTGTCAATAATGGGTTATGATACAGTTATTTATGAGACGAATACACGACTCGTTGCCTGAGCACATACGGGACTAAACAATGAGGAATTTCGGATGGAATCTCATATGATTCTATTCGAGGTTTCGACGTTTTGAAGGAGGGTTTTATTAGATGATCGAAATTGAAAAACCAAAAATCGAAACGGTTGAAATCAGCGACGATGCCAAGTATGGCAAGTTTGTCGTAGAGCCACTTGAGCGTGGATATGGTACCACTTTAGGGAACTCCCTTCGTCGTATCCTTTTATCCTCACTTCCTGGTGCAGCTGTAACATCGATCCAGATAGATGGTGTCTTACACGAATTCTCAACGATCGAAGGCGTGGTTGAAGATGTTACAACGATTATCTTAAACATTAAAAAGCTTGCACTCAAAATCTACTCTGAAGAAGAGAAGACGCTTGAAATTGATGTACAAGATGAAGGTACTGTAACAGCTGCTGATATTACACACGACAGCGATATTGAAATCTTAAATCCAGATCTTCACATCGCAACTCTTGGCAAGAATTCGAGCTTCCGTGTTCGCTTAACTGCACAAAGAGGTCGCGGGTATAATCCTGCTGATGCAAACAAAAGAGACGATCAGCCAATCGGTGTGATTCCGATCGACTCAATCTATACACCTGTATCTCGTGTGACTTATCAAGTGGAGAACACCCGTGTTGGGCAAATCACAAACTATGATAAATTAACACTAGATGTATGGACTGATGGAAGCACAGGACCGAAAGAAGCGATCGCTCTAGGTTCTAAGATTTTAACTGAACACCTGAATATTTTCGTTGGGTTAACTGACGAAGCTCAGCATGCTGAAATCATGGTTGAGAAAGAAGAAGACCAAAAAGAAAAAGTGCTTGAAATGACAATTGAAGAGCTTGATCTTTCTGTTCGTTCTTACAACTGTTTGAAGCGTGCGGGTATTAACACTGTTCAAGAGCTTGCTAACAAGACAGAAGAGGATATGATGAAAGTTCGTAACCTTGGACGTAAATCTCTTGAAGAAGTGAAAGCGAAACTAGAAGAACTTGGACTGGGTCTTCGTAAAGACGATTGACTAGTTTCATTGTGAACTAGGATTTTCGTGTGTTTTTTATTCATACAGCATCTCTAATTAAGGAGGGGACATCACATGGCATACAGAAAGCTAGGACGCACTAGTGCACAACGTAAAGCAATGCTTCGTGACCTAACGACTGATTTGATCATCAACGAACGCATCGAAACAACTGAAACACGTGCGAAAGAACTTCGCTCTGTAGTTGAAAAAATGATCACTCTTGGCAAACGCGGAGATCTTCATGCTCGCCGTCAAGCTGCAGCTTACATTCGTAATGAAGTAGCTAACGCTGAAACAAACCAAGATGCACTTCAAAAATTATTCGCTGACGTTGCAACTCGCTACGAAGATCGCCAAGGTGGATACACTCGTATCATGAAGCTTGGACCTCGTCGCGGCGATGGCGCACCAATGGCTGTCATTGAATTAGTTTAATCACATATCGTGTATCTAAGAAAGGGCGGGACAGTTCATAACTGGATCTATGCCCTTTTTTAGGTACTACGGCTTTTTTTAGGAATAAGCAAAGAAGAGGTTGAGCTGAGAGGAGGTCCGGTAGAGATGGGGAAGACATTAATTGACGTAAAGGACATTGTATTTCGTTATCACAAGGATGCGGACAAGCCCGCTTTAGATCAAGTGTCACTGCATGTGAATCAAAATGAATGGCTCGCCATTGTTGGTCATAACGGTTCAGGTAAATCCACACTTGCCCGTGTGCTGAATGGGCTCATTTTACCGGATGCTGGTACGGTCAAGGTTGGAGAGATTGAGCTCAAAGAAGAAAGTGTCTGGGATATTCGCAAAAAGGTCGGAATGGTCTTTCAAAACCCAGATAACCAATTTGTGGGCTCAACGGTTCGTGATGATGTGGCTTTTGGTTTAGAAAATAACGGGGTTGAGCGGGAATTGATGATAGAACGTGTAGATTGGGCTGTCAAACAGGTCAATATGCAGGAGTTTCTTGATCAAGAGCCGCACCATCTATCAGGCGGGCAGAAGCAGAGAGTCGCTATTGCAGGTGTGCTTGCCGCAAGCCCTGACATCATGATCTTGGATGAAGCAACATCAATGCTTGATCCGATTGGCCGTGAAGAAGTGTTAGAGACTGTTAGACTACTGAAGGAACAAGGAACAGTCACAGTCATTTCCATCACACATGATTTAGACGAGGCTGCCAAGGCAGACCGCGTTATTGTGATGAATGGCGGGAAGAAATTTGCCGAGGGAACGCCAGAGGAAGTATTTGAACTAGATGAACAGCTGGTTCAGATTGGACTTGATCTGCCATTCTCCTATCGCTTGAGCAAGCAATTGAAGCAGCAAGGTGTGCCGCTTGCAAATGCCCATTTGACACAAGAAGGATTGGTGAAAGAGCTATGGACATTACGATCAAAGAATTAGAGCATCGTTATCAAATGAAAACGCCGTTTGAGCGTCTCGCTTTGTATGATGTCAATGCTTCCATCAAAGAGGGCAGCTATGTCGCTGTCATTGGTCATACGGGCTCTGGCAAGTCTACATTGCTGCAGCATTTAAATGGATTGCTCAAACCAACGAAGGGGAGTATTGCGCTTGGAGAGACGGTTTTACAAGCCAATAAAAAGCAGAAGGATATGAAACCCCTCCGGAAAAAGGTAGGCATCGTGTTTCAGTTTCCTGAGCATCAGCTCTTTGAGGAAACCATCCTCAAGGATATCTGCTTCGGCCCGATGAACTTTGGTGTTCCTCAAGAGAAAGCAGAAACGAAGGCGAAGGAGATGCTGAAGCTGGTGGGTCTTCCTGAGTCCCTATTATCTCGATCTCCCTTTGAACTAAGCGGCGGTCAAATGAGACGTGTGGCGATTGCAGGCGTCTTAGCGATGGAGCCAGAGGTGCTTGTGCTTGATGAGCCGACTGCTGGGCTAGATCCACGCGGGCGGAAGGAAATCATGGACATGTTCTATGACCTTCATCAAAAGGCAAACCTCACCACGATCCTGGTCACACACAGTATGGAGGACGCCGCTCATTATGCGGATCAAATGATTGTGATGCATAAAGGGACAGTGAAGGCGACAGGCACGCCGAGAGAGTTGTTTGCCAATCGTACAGATATGTCTTCGTTTGGTCTCGACCTCCCGGAAACGATTAAATTCCAGCAGACTGTAGAAGAAAAGCTAGGTATTACGTTTCCTAGGCCGCTTCTGACCATGGATGAAATGGCAGATGCCTTAACAGCTCTTTATCAGGAGGACACGACATCATGATGGATAGTATGATTATCGGCAAATATGTGCCAGGTTCATCCTTTGTCCATCGTCTTGATCCAAGGACAAAGCTGTTATCAATTTTCTTTTTTGTCTTTATTGTCTTTTTTGCTAATAATTACATCACTTACGGGCTTTTAGGTGTCTTTACCATTCTTGTAGTGATGGTTTCTCAGGTGCCGCTATACTTTATTCTCAAGGGAATGAAGCCAATCCTATGGATTGTCCTGTTTACCTTTATTCTGCATATTTTCATGACAAAGGATGGCGCCTTGCTATTCCACTTTGGTTTTCTGAATATTTATGAAGAAGGTTTAAAGCAGGGGATCTTCATTTCACTCCGTTTTGTCTATCTCATTATGATGACGACACTTCTTACGTTAACCACAACGCCTATAGAAGTGACAGACGGGATGGAGAAGCTGCTGCACCCATTCCGTAAAGTCAAACTGCCTGTTCATGAGCTTGCTCTCATGATGTCCATCTCTCTTCGGTTTATTCCGACTTTACTAGAAGAGACGGACAAAATCATGAAAGCACAAATGGCTCGAGGCGTTGATTTTACAAGCGGACCTTTAAAGGATCGCATGAAAGCCATCGTTCCTTTGCTTGTTCCCCTTTTCGTCAGTGCGTTTAAGCGTGCAGAAGAACTGGCGACCGCGATGGAAGCGAGAGGCTACCGCGGGGGAGAAGGACGGACGAAATACCGTCAGCTTGTCTGGGGCATGAAGGACACGTTCACGCTGCTTCTATTCATCCTGTTAACAGCGCTCCTTGTGCTGCTTAGAAATTAGGTGATTCCTAGATGAAGGTCAAATGTACTGTATCCTACGATGGGACACATTTTAAAGGCTATCAGGTGCAGCCAGGGCAGCGAACCGTACAGACGGAGATAGAGTCTGCCCTTGCAAGAATGCATAAACAGGATGAACTGATTCCGATTGTGGCTTCCGGCCGGACAGACAGCGGTGTTCATGCAAAGGGACAGGTCATCCATTTTGACACTCCGCTCTCGATTCCGATGGAGAGATGGCCTTTTGCCCTCAACAGCCTGCTGCCGGATGATATCCGTGTTTTAAAGGCTGAGGAGGTCGATGATTCGTTTCATGCCAGATTTGGTGTTGTTTCGAAGGAGTACCGTTATAAGGTCTCAACGGAAACGCACCAAAATGTGTTCACGAGACAGTATGCCTGCCACTATCCTTACCGGCTGGATATCGATAAAATGAGAGAAGCCGCTGAGCACTTGATTGGGACACATGATTTTACAAGCTTTTGTGCGGCCAATACAGAGGTTCAGGACAAGGTGAGGGATATTTATGCCCTCGAGTGGAAAAACGTCTCAGATGGGCTTGAAATGCGTGTGAGAGGGAATGGTTTTTTATACAACATGGTGCGGATTATCGCTGGAACGTTGCTTGAAATCGGTTCTGGTAAATTTCACCCTGAGGAGATAAAAGCCATGCTTGCCGCCCGAAATCGCGAAGCGGCAGGCAAGACTGCGCCTAGTCACGGACTGTATTTATGGGAAGTTTTCTATGACAACTAAACCAGGTGTAACATGTTCTTGACACAGGAAGCAGAAAGTTATAAGATATCATATGGTATGTATTTCAACCCCACAAATAAGCCCCGGAAGACTTATCTGTGTTTTGAAATAGAACGTAGCATTTGATTCAAGGAAAATTCATTGATTTATTTAGGAGGGAAACTCATGCGTACAACACCAATGGCGAACGCAAGCACAATTGAGCGCAAATGGCTAGTTGTTGATGCGGCAGGCAAGACTCTAGGTCGTCTTTCTACTGAAGTAGCATCACTTTTGCGCGGTAAGCACAAACCAACTTATACACCACACGTTGATACAGGTGATCATGTCATCATCATCAATGCTGAGAAAATCGAATTAACTGGTAAGAAATTGACGGACAAAATTTACTACCGTCACACTATGCACCCAGGTGGTTTGAAACAAAGAACTGCTCTTGAGATGCGTACAAACTACCCTGAAAAAATGTTGGAGCTTGCTATCAAAGGTATGCTTCCAAAGGGTCCACTAGGTCGTCAAATGTTCAAAAAATTAAATGTGTACCGTGGTTCTGAGCATCCACATCAAGCACAACAACCTGAAGTTTACGAACTTCGCGGTTAATTATAAGGGAGGTTAACAATTTGGCACAGGTTCAATATTACGGTACAGGTCGTCGTAAAAGTTCTGTAGCGCGCGTTCGCTTAGTTCCAGGTGAAGGCCGTATCGTCGTTAATAATCGTGAAATTACTGAATACATTCCATTCGCTGCTTTAATCGAAGACGTGAAACAGCCTTTGAACATCACAGAAACAGCTAACAGCTACGATGTTCTTGTAAATGTTCACGGTGGTGGATTCTCTGGTCAAGCTGGAGCAATTCGTCACGGTATCTCTCGTGCTCTTCTAGAAGTAGATCCTGAGTACCGTACACCACTTAAACGTGCTGGACTTCTTACTCGTGACTCTCGTATGAAAGAGCGTAAGAAATACGGTCTTAAAGGCGCACGTCGCGCACCTCAGTTCTCGAAGCGTTAATCAATTTTATATTGTATGGACGTTTTACAAAGGTTTGTTACAGACAAACCATATATGAAAAGCATCAGCATCCTGCTGGTGCTTTTTTTATTTGTGTTTTTTTCTGTTTGGAAACATATAAAATAGGATCATAGCAAGGTCTCTGTTTAAAGACGAAGTCTATGGAGGGGTGTCATATGAATCTAACAACAGAAAGGTGTATCATTCGATCATTTGCTGAAGATGATTGGCATGATGTTTATGCATATACATCTGATCCGGCGGTAATGAAGTATATTCCGGAAGGTGTTTTTTCTAAAGAAAATGCGCAGGAATTTGTTAAAAATAATCGTCTTAAAACAGCCAAGAATTTTGCTGTTCTATTAAAAGAAGATCAGATATGCATCGGGCATATCGTGTTCCATCCATACTTTGGTGAGCACACATATGAAATTGGGTGGGTCTTCAATCCTGCCTATCAAAACAAAGGCTATGCATCAGAAGCGGCTTATGCCGTTCTGCATCATGGTTTTCACACAATGAATTTACATCGAATCATTGCCACTTGTCAGCCTGAAAATGTGCCATCTTGGAGAGTGATGGAGAAAATGGGGATGAGGAGAGAGGGGTATTTTAAAAAATGTATACCACAAGGAAATGAGTGGTGGGATGAGTTTTACTATGCTCTCCTACAAGAGGAATGGTTCGAGAAGAGGGCTTGATCAGATTTCATGATATGAAGTACTTTGATGAAAAAGCAGCTGAACAAATCTTATATGAGAATGGTATTTTGGTAAGTGAAAACAGTCTTCCATCCATCATAGGAGGTGCTTTCATTGAATTTAAATCAATTGACATTTAGAGAAGCCGTGCAAGAAGACCTCGACAAAATCGTCTTCATGCTTTCAGATGATAAGTTAGGTCAAAAGAGAGAGCGTTACACTCGCCCATTATTAGAAAGCTATATCAAAGCCTTTTATTCAATCGATGCTGATCCAAATATTGAACTCATTGTTGCGTGTGATCAGGAAGAAGCAGTTGGTGTTCTTCAGTTAACCATGACGCCATTTCTTACACATCAAGGGGGATGGAGAGCATCCATCGAAGGAGTTCGTACAGCTTCGAGTCATAGAGGAAAAGGAGTCGGTTCGCTGCTTATCAAGTGGGCCATTCAACGCGCAAGCGACTGCGGCTGTCATATGATTCAGCTGACAACAGATAAACAGAGGCCAGAAGCACGACATTTTTATGAGAAATTAGGGTTTGAAGCCACTCATGAAGGAATGAAGCTGCATTTGCCCCATGAATAAGGATATCAAGAAGCGGAGGATTCAAGAGCCTCTGCCTTTTTTGTGCCTTTATTTGAAATATTTGCTATATTGAATATATAAATCCTATCTTGAAAGGAGAAACATGTTGCAGAAAATCGGTTTAAAGGAAACAAAAGAAGACCTTTTGACATTTGTCACAAAAAACAAAAAGGACGTATCAGTAACAATCATTGAAAATGAAGATGTGTTGTTAGAGTGGAATGCTAATCAAAAAACGCCACTTGCAAGTACGGTGAAATTAGTAGTTTTATTTCATTTTGTTAAAGCTGTATCCAGCGGTGACATCAAGCTAGATGAAAAAGTGGCATTGGCGGACATAGAGCGGTTTTATATTGATAGAACAGATGGCGGTGCTCACACATACTGGCTGGAGGTCAACGCTTTTTCTGAGCATGCAACTTTATTAGATGTTGCCAAAGGAATGATGCAATTCAGTTCGAATGCTTGTACTGATTATTTGATTGACTTGCTCGACTTAGAAAAGATTAATAATCGGATGAAACAAGCAGGTCTTACAGAACATGATGAACTCATGCCGCTGACGCCAAAGTTGTTGTGGCCTGCTTATGTATCTGATCATGAGCAGGATGCATTAAAGCAAATGAGCGGTGTATCTCATGAACAATATAAATCTCTAATGAATGAGATTTTTAATATCATGAAAAATGACCCAGAGCATAAAAAGATGTTAGAAGAAAAAATAATGGAAAAGGACTTATTAAGCTTTCGTATTCAATCATTACTGACACAAAAGTTGACAAAGTCTACAACCAATCAATATGCACATTTTATGAAACGCCTGCAGGATGAGCTGTTAACAACAGAAGAAAAGCGTCTTTTTAGCCAAATTGTGCTGGGAGAAACATTGAAGACGGAAAAAGATCAATATATTTGGTATAAAGGCGGAGCGACGTTGTTTGTTTTCACAGCTGCTTTATATCGAAAAACGGATATCTCATCTATATCCATTTCTCTTTTTATCAATGATCCAAAAGCGAAGAATTCTCATTGGATTGGGGAAGTATTCAACGAATTTATGCTTACTGCAGCAATGGATCAAAACTTTCGACAACGTTTGATTCAGGCTTTCACTACATAAACATCAAAAAACAGAGGGAAACTTCCCTCTGTTTTATTATTTCTGCATTGGAAACGCTTTGTATACATCTTGGCGTTTCTCTTTTGACTTCACAACTCCATCAACCAGTTCCTTTTGCCAAAGCGCTGTATCATCTTTGTACTCTTTAAAAGGGTGAGGGAGCTTTTTTTCTAGCTGTTTTCTTTTAAACGTGACGGACGGTTCGTCGTTAGAGTTCATCTTGAGTGTCACTTGCTCTACATTATCGATAAGAATAAAAAGTGCCAATGCATTATATAAGTAGTTTTTTTCAATGGTATCCTTCTTATCAAACCAAGATGCATCAAATTGTTCTTCTGTATAAGTGGCATTTTCCTTCACGCCATATGTTACTTTTAGTGCTTTTTCATCTGCGATTTCATACTCACGAATCACGTTACCTGGAAGATCTGATAAAATAGCGCCGATTGCTCCGTTGTCTCCAATATAAGAATTTTTGTGCTTAGAAAGCTGGTTTAAGGAAATATCTTCTATTCCTTTAATGTCGCTTTCTTTCTCACTAGCTTGACTACTGCAAGCGGATAGAATGACTGTCATTAGTAGTAGGATGTATATCCACTTTTTCATTTACTTTGCCCCTTTATAATTTTTTCTATATAAAAATCTATTTTATCACAAGGTCCCATTTTCACCATTTATTTCATGTTTTCCATTTACTGAACTGCATGTTTTGTTCAAACCAACGAACAATACAAAGAAAAAAGGAGTTCAGTTCATGGCAGAAGTGCTTTCATTTTATCAACTGAAAACAAAACGAGATGTCACGCTTGAAAAGAAGCTTTTGCGTACATTGTCTCTTCAACAAGTAACGGCTGCTTCCGAAAAATTCACGAAGAAGCTGTTTCCATTTGCAGATGATCCAGCTGGGATTATGAGTGATGGCTGTATCGATTTCGCCATTGAAGCTTTTTTAGCTGGCGGGAGATACGGTGAGTCGAGTAAATACGGGGAATCGTTCGACGATATCAAGAAGCGGTCCTCCCAGGAGGAAGCTGAGCTGATTGAAGAGCTGGCAGGATGTTTGCAATCGTGGGGGAATATGTTCCGTATGGAGCGGAAGATGTCGTGTTTGTATCCATCTGCGAAAGAATTTTTAAGCATGTGGTGGCAGGAAGGCTTTCGTGAATCAGAAAAAAGACACAAGCTTCGGCTGCACTAAGCATATTTCCAGCCCTTGTCCCATATCTATAAAATAATGGTGTATGGGAGGGACAGGGATGAAAAGAAAGCTGAAGTGGACAGGGTTTTTAATTGGGTTTATTGTCCTCTTATTCTTATTCAGGTTTCAATTTCTAAATGATGATTCGTGGAAATCGTGGAATTTGCCTCTAAGCGGGAAGATCATTTATTTAGATCCGGGTCACGGCGGTCCAGATGGCGGGGCTGTAGGAGGAGAGCTACTTGAGAAAGAGATTGCGCTAGATGTATCCATGAAGATACGTGACTATTTGCAGGAGCAGGGAGCGCTTGTTCTCATGACACGAGAGGATGATTCTGATTTATCATCAAAGAATACAAGAGGATATGCCCGGAAGAAAGCGGAGGATTTAAGGAACCGCGTTAAAGTCATCAATGAATCTGAAGCGGATCTCTATTTAAGCATTCATTTAAATGCGATACCATCTAACAAATGGAGCGGGGCTCAGACGTTTTTTTACGGAAAGTATGAAGAGAATGAAAAGGCAGCGAAGTTCATTCAAGATGAATTGCGCAGAAACCTTGAAAACACAGATCGAAAGGCGAAGCGGATCAACGGCATTTATTTAATGCAAAATGTCACAAAGCCAGGAGCTCTTGTGGAAATTGGATTTCTCTCCAATCCAAAAGAGGCTGGCCAGCTGGCAACACCTAAATATCAGGATCAAATTGCCGCCTCTATTTATAAAGGGATTTTAAGATATTTAACAGAGCAAAAAGAGCCGCCTGAATAAGGGGCTTTTTCCTTTTGATCGCAGGCAAACAGGACAGACATTGTAAGGATATGTATGATATACTTGGATTGTAAACGAATTCAATAAAGGGTGAGGTTCTGCTATGATCGGACAAGATGATGTGAGAAAACTAGTTGGGAAGATGGACGAACCTTTCCTTCATATACCGCTTGGTGAGCTGGATGCTATCAAGGAAATCAGCCTAAAGCCTGAGAAAGAGCATGTGAGCCTAAAGTTGGCTATTGCAAAAACAGGCACTGCTGAGCAGATGAAGCTGCAGCAAGACATCGTACAAGCCTTGAAATCAGCAGGCGCTAATACAGTAGGACTTCGTTTCGAGGAACTGCCTCAGGAAACACTTGAAAAGTTTATGCCATCACAAGATGAGGAAGAAACCTTACTTAACTCTAAAAATCCGCCTGAGTTCTTAGCGATTGCGAGTGGAAAGGGCGGCGTTGGTAAATCGACTGTTTCTGTTAACCTTGCTGTAGCGCTGGCTCGTCTAGGGAAAAAAGTCGGGCTGATTGATGCTGATATTTATGGCTTTAGTGTACCGGATATGATGGGAATCACTGTCAGACCAACAGTTAAAGGGGAAAAAATTATTCCTGTGGAGCGCTTTGGTGTCAAAGTGATTTCAATGGGCTTTTTTGTTGAAGAAAATGCACCGGTTATTTGGAGAGGGCCGATGCTTGGAAAAATGTTAAATAACTTCTTCCACGAAGTTGAGTGGGGAGAATTAGATTACTTACTATTAGACCTTCCGCCTGGAACGGGAGATGTGGCGCTTGATATTCATACAATGCTGCCTAGCTGTAAAGAAATCATTGTTACTACACCGCATCCTACGGCTGCCTTCGTTGCAGCAAGAGCAGGCGCAATGGCACTGCAAACAGATCATGAAGTGCTCGGTGTCGTTGAGAATATGAGCTATTATGAAAGCAAAAAAACAGGTGAGAAGGAATACGTCTTTGGAAAAGGCGGCGGGGACAAGCTGGCTGAAGAGCTGCGTGTATCAGTCCTTGGCCAAATTCCTTTAAGACAGCCTGATTGGAATGAGGATGATTTCGCGCCTTCTGTCTATGATGCAAGTCATCCAACAGGAGAAGTGTATCAACACATTGCGAATAAAGTCATTGAACAATTAGCAGTGAAAGCATAATAAAAGCCCGAGTGGATCAATGCCACTCGGGTGATGTTTAACTGTCGCTTCCTTCGCTGCCTTGCGATCCGGAATCACTGCTGCTTTCAGATGCTGCCTTTTTGAGCTCATCTTCGAATTTCTTCTTATAAAGAGGGCTGCTTAATGTTTCCGTAATGACTTTTTCTAAGTGCTTTCTAAACTCTTTGCTTTTTACCAGTTCACCGTATTTCTTTTCCATCTCAGGATCCTTGAGAATATCCATCATCAGCTGTTGATAGTCAGGATCCTTCATTAACTGTTTTAACATCCTTTCATGCTGTTGCTGCATGGATTTTGCGAAAGTCTCGGCAAATTTAGAATCCTCAAAGACCTTCTTCCAGAACTCTTTGCCTTTATCAGAAGTCAGTGTTTTCTCTATCGTTTTTTTCACAGTTTGTTCATCCATTACCAAAGCTTCATTCATTGCCTCGTCATTTAATAACTGTTGAATGGCCTTTTTACCGTCATCTGTCTTTAATATATCGACGACCATTTTTTTTGTTTCGTCATAGTCCATATTAGATGAGGATTGGGTTTTGGGAGCACAAGCTGTTAGAGATAAAAGAAGAAAACAGCTCACTATACGCAAGATGCCTTTTGACATACTGTGGCTCCTTTCGTTACATGTCTTACTTTTAATATGAATGTTTCACGTGAATTTATACATAACAAAAATAGGGGTTGGATCAATTCAATGAAAAGTCGGGATTTAGTTCGTTTTTTCTTCTCTGTGCTAGCTGTTGGAGCGGTCATTACAAGCGTGGTAGGCTTTGCGCTGGAGTGGGGAAAATATCAGAAGCTTTTTATATCGTTTGAAATTCTAGAGATCGCATCTGTGTTGTTTTGGTTCATTGGTGTAGGGATGATCTTTAGTGTCATTAGCCAGATGGGGTTTGTTGTCTTCTTGACGGTGCACCGGTTTGCGTTAGAGATTTTCCGGTCACATTCTTTATGGAATACCATTCAGCTGTTTCTTGTGATTTTTGTGCTGTTTGATTTAGCTTACTTGCGATTTTTGTTTTTCGGGGAGAATGAATCAGTTCTTCCATACTTGTGGCTGCCTTTATTTATCGGTGTGTTTGCTTTGATCGTGGCTTACTTTAAACAGCAGCAGTCCTCTAAGAAAACATTTATTTCTGCAATGTTTCTCATGGTCGTCATCACGTCGTTAGAATGGTTCCCGGCGCTCAGAGTCAATGAAGAGGACTGGCTGTATTTAATGCTATTCCCGCTATTAGGCTGTAATGCGTTTCAGCTGTTAGCGATGCCGCGGTTTTCAAAAGCGAAAGCTACTTAACTTCTGATGACTTTGTTTTCGTATTGGAGATCAGTTCGCCAACTGTCACATTTTTTAAATTCTTTTCTTTTATTTGTTTCAAAATAGCGGGTAAGGCTTGAGCGGTTTGGGTTGCTGAATCTGAGGCGTGAAGGAGTACAATGTCTCCGCTTTTCATTCGATCATTTACATTTCGAACAATTTGGTCGATACCCGGATTCAGCCAATCCTGTGAATTGATACTGTAATGAACAACGGTATAACCGTACTGTGTGGCAATTTTCAGTGCTGTTTCGTTAAACTGTCCAGTTGGTGGTCTTAATAGTTGAATGTCATCTAGTCCAAGCTTTTGAAATGTATTTTGTGCACGGACAAGATCTTGCTTGATTTCACTATCTTCAAGCTGGCTATAATTTTTATAAGCATAGCCGAGGCTTCCAATTTGATGGCCGTCCTCCCTAATTTGTTTCACGATATCAGGATGACGCTCAGCCCAAGAAGCAGACAGAAAGAAAGTGGCGTTCTTTATACCGTACTCTCGAAGGACATTTAAAATAGGAACAGCCTTCTCATCTCCCCAGCCAATATTAAAAGTGAGAGAGACATGCTTTGATGAAGTCTCGCCTTTATAAATGGCTCGGGGTCCATGTTCAGTTTTAAATACCGACAGCGGCGGTGCCTTTTGTACATAAAAAAAGGTTGCAGCTGCAAGGGCTGCTACAAGAATAATGACAACTTGCTTCAGCCGTTTAATAGGCAACACATATAATCGACTCAATTCAAACACTCCTGCCTTGTCCAAGATTGTTACTTGATTGTATGCAGGACAAGGGTTTAAGATGCTTAATAAAACTATTTCAAAAAAAGTTTTGAAAAGGCGTTGACCGATAGAATGTTTTCGTGATATATTATTAATCGTCGCTGACACACAGTGGCAAACACAAAACGCTTCGGGAAATAAACTTTAAAAAAGTTGTTGACATAAGATGAAGCGAAATGTTATATTATTAAAGCCGCTAAGAACGGCGAAGATGATCTTTGAAAACTAAACAAGACAAAACGTACCTGTTAATTCGAGTTTTTATAAAAAATCCTATGA
>NZ_BSEI01000006.1:141680-298064 GCF_030268125.1 Bacillus sp. YKCMOAS1 | reverse complement strand
CCGGTAGTTCAGTTGGTTAGAATGCCTGCCTGTCACGCAGGAGGTCGCGGGTTCGAGTCCCGTCCGGACCGCCATTTTTATAACTTGTAAACGAAAACGTATAGTTTCGTTTTTTTTTATGTCTTTTTCTTTCTACAAGTACCCACGATGCAATGAAATGATTTGTGTTTGGCTACACTATATGAAAGAATAGATAGATTACTTCAACCCAGCCTGGTTTTTACACACCAGGCTTTCTTTATATCATTTTTAGTTGGAACTGAGACTTATATTCGCTACACTAATACTAACTGTGTTTGACATCATGTCTACTTAACCAATTGATTGCAAGAAGGGGCTGTCTTTTTATGGATGAATTTGATCTTATTCGCCGAATCACACCAAAAGATACATATCAGCGCTCTTTGATCATGGGCATCGGTGATGATGCAAGTGTTTATCAACCTCATTCACATTGTGAAGAGGTCGTTTGTGTTGATACAATGGTGGAACATGTTCATTTTCGTTTTGACTTTTCCACACCTTTTGAAGTTGGCTTTAAGGCACTGGCAGTCAATGTCAGTGATATCGCTGCAATGGGAGGCACCCCAAAGTATTATCTTGTTTCAATTGCAATCCCGCCTCATGGTGATGAAACAATCGTCACGGCTCTTTATGAGGGAATGAAAGCATTGGCTGACACCTATCGTATGGATTTGATTGGTGGAGATACAGTAGCCACCCGCAGTGACTTTGTCATTACCGTGACGGTTATTGGTGAGGTGTCAAAGGGAGCAGCTTGTTATCGCCACAGTGCTCAAACTGGAGACGTCGTATTTGTCACAGGTGAACTCGGTTCGTCGGCCGCTGGGTTATCAATCTTAATGAACGAAGCAGTTCCTTCTAAGGCGGTCGACGCTGATTTCTTTCTTAAGCGTCATAAAATGCCTCAGCCTCATATTGCTGCTGGTCACATTTGTTCAAGTTTCCCGCGGGTCACCTTGAATGATGTGAGTGATGGATTAGCGAGTGAGTTGAATGAGATAGCCGAAGCGAGCGGTGTGAAGATCGAGATAGAAGCTGATAAGCTTCCAATTCATCCAGATTTACAGGTGCTGCGCAAAGACTGGCATGAATGGGTGTTATTTGGGGGAGAAGACTTTGTTTTAACTGGTACGATACCAGAATCTGATTGGGAAAGCTTTGAATCTCAATGTCAAAAAGAAGGCATTCAGATCACACGTATTGGACAAGTCAAGGATGATCAAGCAGCTAGTGTTATGTTAAAAGACAATGATCAACAAACAATGTTAATGAAAAAAGGATATAATCATTTTAAGAAATGAGGTGACATCAACGGTGAAATTAACATGGACAACAAAAGGTGCGGATGAGACGAAACGAATTGCCGCTGCTTTGGCCAAACTTGTGATGCCAGGCGATGTATTGACATTAGAAGGAGATTTAGGCGCAGGCAAAACCACTTTTTCAAAAGGTTTTGCGGAAGGCTTAGGAATTACCCGTATCGTCAACAGCCCCACCTTTACAATTATTAAAGAATATACCGATGGCAGACTGCCACTTTACCATATGGACGTGTACCGCATGGAAGATGCGGAAGAAGACATCGGACTCGAAGAATATTTTGAGGGTGAAGGTGTATGCTTGGTTGAATGGGCACATCTGATTGAACCTCAATTGCCTTCTTCCTATTTAAAAATTGAAATGCTGAGAACAGAACGTGAAGAAGAACGGCATCTCACGTTTGATGCAAAAGGGGAGCGTTATGAGTCCCTTTGTAAGGAGATGAAAGAATTTGACCATACTGGCCATTGATACATCAAACCATACACTAGGAATTGCTCTTGTAAGAGACCTCACTGTGATTGGCGAGAGCATTACGTATTTAAAAAAGAATCATTCCGTCCGAGCGATGCCCACTGTTGAAGCATTAATGAAAGAATGTGGTGTAGCACCAAGCGAACTAAGTAAAATCGTTGTGGCAAAAGGACCTGGTTCTTACACTGGAGTCAGAATAGGTGTTACCATAGCAAAAACACTTGCGTGGACGCTGTCTATCCCGATATCGGCTGTTTCGAGTTTAGAAGCGCTTGCGGCAAATGGCCAATATTTTGATGGGTATATCTCACCTCTATTTGATGCGAGAAGAGGACAAGTTTATACTGGGCTATATACGTTTGAAAAAGGTAAAATCAAAGAGGTCGAACCAGATCAAAATATCCTGCTCACGGATTGGCTTCATGAGCTGAAGAAGACAGGAAAACCTGTTCTATTTCTTGGACAAGATGTGCACCTTCATGAAGAGAGCATTCGCTCCATTTTAGGAGAAACGGCTGTACTGGCAGAGGGGACATTTCATAACCCAAGACCTTCAGTGCTTGCATTTTTAGGCGCAGATCGTCCTGCTGAAGATGTTCATCAGCTTGTTCCTAACTATATTCGTTTGGCAGAAGCGGAAGTGAAATGGCTTGAAGGACAAAAATAACCTTAACATAGCAGAAATACGACAAATGACAGTAGCGGACATTCCAGAGGTGTATACGATTGAAGTGCATTCGTTTACAGCGCCTTGGAAAAAGGAATCGTTTGTCTATGAGATTCTTCATAACCAATACAGCCATTATTTCCTCATCGAAGAAGATCAGCAGCCTGTTGGATACTGCGGGGTCTGGATTGTCATGGACGATGCACAAATTACGAACATTGCGATTCTCCCTGAGCATAGAGGAAAAGGCTACGGGGAAGCATTGCTTCGATATGTCATGGAATTTTGCAAAGAAAAAAAGACAGATCATCTTTCTTTAGAGGTGCGGGTTTCAAATACACCAGCACAATCCCTCTATGAAAAGCTCGGTTTCAGACCAGCTTCTATTCGAAAGAATTATTATACGGATAATGGAGAAGATGCATTAGTCATGTGGGTGAATATAAATGAGTGAACAAACAGATCGATTCATATTAGGAATAGAAACAAGCTGTGATGAAACAGCTGCATCCATTGTGAAAAATGGAAAGGAAATCGTGGCAAATGTGGTCGCCTCGCAAATAGACAGTCATAAACGATTTGGCGGTGTTGTACCTGAAATTGCTTCGAGGCATCACGTGGAGCAAGTCACCATCGTATTAGAAGAAGTGATGACACAGGCGGGTATGAGCTTTAAGGATTTGGATGCGATTGCTGTTACGGAAGGACCCGGTCTCGTCGGTGCCCTGCTGATTGGCGTCAATGCAGCAAAGACACTGAGCTTTGCCCATCAAATTCCTCTTGTTGGTGTTCATCATATTGCAGGGCATATTTATGCCAACCAGCTTGTTGATGAATTGGAGTTTCCATGTTTAGCTCTTGTTGTCTCTGGCGGACATACTGAGCTTGTTTTAATGAAGGAGCACGGATCTTTTGAGGTCATCGGAGAAACATTAGATGATGCAGCTGGAGAAGCCTACGATAAAGTGGCCCGGACGATGGGTCTCCCGTACCCAGGCGGACCTCATATTGATCGGTTAGCACATGAAGGAGAGCCGACAATTAAGCTTCCTCGTGCATGGCTTGAAGAAGGGTCTTATCACTTTAGCTTCAGTGGTTTAAAATCAGCTGTGATCAACACCTTACACAATGCGTCACAAAAGGGAGAAACGATTGCCCCAGAGAATTTAGCCGCAAGTTTTCAAGCAAGTGTCATTGAGGTGCTTGTTGGGAAAACATTGAAAGCAGCAGAAGCCTATGGTGTGAAGCAGGTTGTTCTAGCTGGAGGAGTCGCTGCCAATAAAGGACTAAGAGAAGCTTTAACTTCAGCATTCACGAAACTGCCAGACGTGAAGGTTATTATTCCGCCATTATCACTTTGCACAGACAATGCAGCCATGATCGCTGCCGCCGGAACCGTTGCGTTTGAAAAAGGAAGCAGAGGCGATATGGCGATGAATGGCCAGCCAGGATTGCCGCTAGTCTCATATAAATAAAAACTCCTGTGGATTACAGGGGTTTTTATTTTTCTATGAAAGCGATTTATTCACATGTAAACGTTATATATCCACAATTATTAGAAAATTTTGTTTTAAAGTGAAGAGGATGTGTATAAATACGACATTTTTTGTGGATATGTGATTAAAACGCTGTGGATAAAGTGGATAAGTCTAAAGTATTTAAGAATAATCAAGAAGTTATTGTGGGTATCGTTGTGGATAATAAATTTTCATTGAAAGAAAAAAGAGTACCCTTTAGGGCACTCTTTAAGAATCTGACAGCTCTTCCCACTCCGCAAAAAGTGATTCTAACTCTTGATTGAGCGTATCATTTTCTGTTTGAACGGCTTGAACCTTCTCGTGATCTTGAAAAATATCAGGATCACATAACAGCTCTTCATTTTCACCGAGCTTGTCTTCAATGTCAGCAATCCGTTTTTCAATTTCTTCAATCCTGCGCTGCTTTTGTCTTTCTTTCTTTTTCAGTTCTTTTTCTTCCGCATAAGAAAGCTTTGTTGTTTCTACTGGCTTTGCTGCTTGTTTTTTAAGCGGTTCATTTTCTTGAAGCGCCTCGAGCTCTAATTGTTCATTTTTCTTTTCAAGGTAGTAGTCATAATCACCGAGATATTCTTTTGTTTCTGCATGCGACAGTTCGAAAACTTTCGTTGCGAGACGGTTGATAAAATAACGATCATGCGAAACAAATAAGATGGTACCTGGATAATCGATCAGTGCATTCTCTAAAATTTCCTTACTATCTAAGTCCAGATGGTTTGTAGGTTCATCGAGAATAAGGAAATTTGCTTTTTGAAGCATCAGCTTTGCCAGCGCAAGGCGTGCTTTTTCCCCACCGCTTAATGCATGGACAGGCTTTAAAACGTCATCACCTGAAAAGAGGAAGTTTCCTAAACATGTCCGAATTTCTTTTTCATTCATATGAGGATAATCATCCCAAAGCTCATTTAGCACTTTTTTCGAGGATGTCAGTTTGGCTTGCTCTTGGTCATAGTAGCCGATCGTGACATGAGATCCAAAAGTGATGTCGCCTTTTACTGGTGTTAATGTGTTCGTTAACGTTTTTAAAAGGGTTGATTTCCCGATCCCGTTAGGACCAATGAGTGCCACACTATCCTCGCGTTTAATCTGAAAAGAAAGAGAGGATAGGAGCGGTGTTTTTTCATCATAACTAATATCGAGATCATGTACCTTCAGTACATCATTGCCGCTTTGTCTCGTAATATCAAAATGAAAGTTTGCAGATTTTTCATCACCTAAAGGCTTATCTAAACGATCCATCCGTTCGAGCTGTTTGCGTCTGCTTTGAGCGCGCTTTGTGGTGGAGGCTCTTGCCAGGTTACGGTCCACGAAATCCTGGAGCTTTGAGATCTCTTCTTGCTGCTTTTCGTATAGTTTCATATCCCGCTCGAGCTGCTCTGCTTTCAGATCCAGATACTTACTATAGTTCCCTGCAAACTTTTTCATCGAAGTTCTTGAGACTTCATAGACGTGGTTTACGACTTTGTCTAAGAAATAGCGGTCATGGGACACGATGAGAATGGCACCTGTATAATTTTGCAAATACTGCTCAAGCCATGATAAGGTATCAATATCTAAATGGTTGGTCGGCTCATCCAGAATTAAGAGTTCTGGTTTCATTAACAAGAGCTTTCCAAGTGCTAAACGGGTTTTCTGGCCGCCGCTTAAAGATTGGACGGTTGTCTCATCTTCAAAATGACTAAAGCCGAGTCCATGAAGAATGGAGCGGACATCTGCTTCATATTGATAGCCGCCTTGATCTTTAAATTCCTGCTGAAGCCTGTCATAGGTTTTCATAAGGGCTTCCAGCTCAGAACCTGTGGAAGAAGCCATTTTCTCCTCAATGGTTCTCATCTCTTGTTCCATCTCTTTTAAATGATCAAAAACCGATAATAATTCGTTTTTTAGCGTACGTGTAGACGTCACATCGGTATGCTGTGCTAAATAGCCGATCGATAGGTCTTTTGGTTTGATGATCTCACCTTGCTCGTAAGACATTTGACCGGCAATGATTTTCAAAAGCGTGGATTTGCCTGCGCCGTTACGACCTACAATGGCAATTCGATCCCTTGCTTTGACTTCCAATTTTATATTCGTTAAAACGGTATCAGCGCCAAACGATTTGGACAGCTGATTCACTTGTAGAATCATCATGTAACTTCACCTCTGCTATAATATGTTAAGTGTAGCTTATCAGCAGTAAACCGGCAAATGTTACATACAATCGCCATATTCAAATGAAAGACAGATAGGAAAAAATAGTGTATCATTTGAGTGAGGGAGCGTTGAAAGATGAGTCAATTTAGCCACTTTAACGAACAGGGAAGAGCAAAGATGGTCGACATTAGTGACAAATCGTCTACAGTGAGAACCGCCGTTGCTGTTTCAAGTGTTCGTATGATAAAAGAAGTGTTTCATAAAATACAACAGCGTGAAATTGGAAAAGGGGATGTGCTGTCTGTTGCACAGGTTGCTGGCATCATGGCAGCAAAGCAAACATCTACCATCATTCCAATGTGTCATCCGCTTGCACTAAAAGGCGTGGATATCTCCTTTGATTGGGAGGAAGATGGAAATGCGCACATCCTGAACATACAAGTACAGGTAAAAACAAAAGGAAGTACAGGTGTGGAGATGGAAGCGCTCACTTCTGCTTCAGTATGTGCACTGACCGTTTACGACATGTGCAAAGCGATTGATAAAGGCATGATCATCGGTCCTACCTATCTAATTGAGAAGACAGGCGGGAAAAATGGTGATTTTCACAGAGCATCTGATATTTAAGTTGGAGGACCTTATATGAATATAGATCAGTCAAAAATTCCACAAGCGACAGCCAAACGTTTGCCGCTTTACTACCGTTTTTTAAAAAATCTGCATGCATCAGGAAAACAAAGGGTGTCATCAGCTGAGCTTAGTGATGCAGTCAAAGTGGATTCTGCCACCATTCGCCGAGATTTTTCGTACTTTGGTGCACTTGGGAAGAAAGGATATGGCTATAATGTCGATTATCTCTTGACCTTCTTCAGAAAGACCCTTGACCAAGATGAAATGACCAATGTCATGCTCATCGGTGTCGGGAATTTAGGAACTGCTTTTTTACACTATAATTTCATAAAAAATAATAATACAAAAATTTCAATGGCTTTTGACGTCAATGAGAGTAAAATAGGAAGTGAGATAGGCGGCGTGCCTGTCTATGATTTGGATAAGCTTGAAGAGCATGTTCAAGAGGTAGGAGATATCCCTGTTGCAATTTTGACAGTACCTGCCGTAGCAGCTCAATCCATTACAGATCGTTTGATTGCCCTTGGCATCAAAGGAATCCTTAACTTTACGCCGGCTCGATTGAATGTGCCGGAACACATTCGAATTCATCATATAGATTTGGCGGTTGAACTTCAGTCTCTTGTGTATTTCTTAAAGCATTACTCTGTTACGCAGGAGGACTGACGAAAAGGGGTAAAGGGGGTGGAGCAAATGGGTCCGATCGGTCCTGGGAGTTTGATTCTGATTGCGATTGTAGCGCTCATTATTTTTGGGCCGAAAAAGCTTCCTGAATTAGGAAGAGCAGCAGGAGATACATTACGTGAATTCAAAAATGCCACAAAAGGCTTAGCTGATGATCAGGAAGAAAAAAAGAAAAAAGAAGATCAGTAGAATAGGATGAGCTTCATGAATGTCAAAGATATGCCGCTTATGGAGCATATTGTGGAACTGCGAAAACGCCTAGTGATCATTGCGATGTTTTTTGTTGCCTTTATGGTGGCTGGTTTTTTTCTCGCTAAGCCGGTCATTGTGTATTTACAAAATACCGATGAAGCGGCAACACTGACGCTGAATGCATTTAAACTTACAGATCCACTGTACGTGTTTATGCAGTTCGCATTTGTCATTGCTTTGGTTTTGACGTGTCCCGTTATTTTATATCAGCTGTGGGCGTTTGTGAGTCCTGGCTTATATGAAAAAGAAAGAAAGGTGACACTTGCTTACATTCCGATTGCACTGCTTTTATTTTTGAGCGGTGTGGCTTTCTCTTACTTTATTTTATTTCCGTTTGTCGTCGATTTTATGATGCGAATGTCGAATGATTTAAATGTAGAGCAAGTCATTGGGATTCATGAGTATTTTACATTTCTAATGCAGCTAACACTTCCATTTGGCTTTTTGTTTCAGATGCCCGTCGTGTTGATGTTTCTCACAAGACTTGGCATCATCACACCGATGTTTTTATCAAAAATACGGAAGTATGCCTATTTTGTCCTCCTTGTCATTGCCGCACTCATTACACCGCCAGAGCTTGTTTCTCACCTCATGGTCACCTTGCCAATGCTCGTTTTATACGAAGTGAGCATTATCATTTCAAGAGTGACCTATCGCAAAATGCAGCAAATAGAGGAGAAAGAAAAACATTATGTTTCATAAAAAAGCATCATGATCCAATGAGGATCACGATGCTTTTTCTATTGTGTAAGAAATTGATTGATCGTGTGAAAGAGGTGCTCATAATAGGCGGGCTCATGCGGGACAAAATTATGAATACCCACTTCGATGCTTTCCTCACGTCGTTCTCCGTTTGCATCAACTATAAAGCCCTCGATACGAATTCTTTCACATGATCCTGTTAAAAGCTGCTGTGCATCAACCAGTTTTGCTCTGTACAGACCAGCGACTTCTTTTTTCTGTAGATGAACTTCCATGTGCTTTTCTTCATTCATATAAAGATACACATGGCAGAACTCACGGTCGATGAAAGAAGGCAGGTGAATTTCATCTTTTATGATTCCTGTATAAGTAAGGTCCTCAAAAAGGATAGAAAGACCAAGTTCTTCTTCTACCTCTCTTAAGCCATCAGAAGGCTGTTCATCTGCGAGAAGGTGACCTGCTGCGGTGATATCAAACAGTGAAGGGAAATCCTTTTTTGCAGGACTCCTTAGCTGAAAATAGAGATACACGGTGCCATGCTCCTTTTTGAGAAGCCAGAAATGAAATGTTTCATGCCAAAGACCTTGGGCGTGGACATCTGAACGAGCGGCAGCTCCAATGGTTTCATGCTGATCATTGAAGAAACGAAGTTTTTCATGTTCCATGAAGTTACATCCTCCATAAAAAAACCATTTTCCAAACGCGGAAAATGGTTTTTGATTTATTTTTGCTGCTGTTTTTTGAGTTTGACAGAGAAGGCAAACATTTTAAGCGCGATATTGATATTATAGGCCGCAAACACCATCAGCAAAATGCTGTAAAATGACCACATGTCACCTGGATTTTGAATGGCCATATAGGTGAAAGCCACACCTACGGCAAAATAAATGATGCCCCATACGACTGGGTTTCTCATGAGAAAAAGCCTCCAATAATCATTTGCATGGTTTGAGATTGTTCTTCGATCATTTTTCTTACGGGCTCAATCTGCACAAGAATAACGAGCGAGTTCATCAACATATGAGCGCCGATTGGAACAATGATTCGTTTTGTTTTCGCATATAAAAAGGCAAAGGTAAAGCCCATTGCAGTATATAGAAAGAAGTGGGGAAAATCAGAGTGTGCAGCAGCGAAAAATACTGAACTCACAAGTGCTCCAATAAAAAAATTCGTTCTTTCATAAATTACACCAAAAATGATTTTTCGGAAAACAATTTCTTCAAGTATTGGTCCAATCAGTGAAATAATGATAACAAGAAAAGGAAAAGCATCCATAATAGATAAAATATTTTGCGTGTTTTCTGACTCACGGCCAATGCCGAATGCATATTGTTCAATTATGCCTGCAATCGATTGTGTGAAAAGAGAAAGAAAGAAACCGCCAATGATCCAGGCGATAGCAGACCCTATGGAAACCGGTGCTTCATTTCGCAGTGAAGCTTTTGGGACGGTTCGAAGGATGAGCAGAATAATAATCAATCCGATACAGAAACTGATGATTGTCCACGTTCCTGATAATTTTGAAAGCTCTGTTTGAGTCATCGGTGATTGGATGAATCCCAGCCATTTCATCATGAGAAAATAAGGAAACGCAGATACCTGTACCAATATATACGTTAAGATGATGTACCAATATTGTTTTTTCAAGTAACGAAAACCCCTTTACTAAAAGAACTAAATTTATTGTAACACAAGTCTTCTTTTTCGATGAAAAGGAAAGAATCTGAGATTCAAAAAGATCGTGAAAGCGTAAAAATTTTTAAAGGTTTTCACTTGAAATTGCAGAAGACATTCTTTATTATAATAAATGTGTTAGCACTCACTGGTGATGAGTGCTAAAAAAGACTACATATAAAAATTGAGGAGGTTGTTTCTTATGTTAAAGCCATTAGGCGATCGCGTAATCATTGAACTCGTTGAATCTGAGGAAAAAACCGCTAGCGGTATTGTTTTACCGGATTCTGCAAAAGAAAAACCGCAAGAAGGTAAAATTGTTGCAGCAGGTTCAGGGCGTGTACTTGAAAGTGGTGAGCGCGTTGCGTTAGAAGTAAGCACAGGCGACCGCATTATCTTCTCAAAATATGCAGGCACTGAAGTGAAATATGAAGGAAAAGAATACTTAATCCTTCGTGAGAGCGACATTTTAGCTGTTATTGGTTAATCACATAAAAAACATTGAGATAAATTTTTAAAAAGACTGAGGAGGTTTCGTTATTATGGCAAAAGATATTAAGTTCAGTGAAGAAGCACGTCGCGCAATGTTACGTGGTGTAGATGCACTTGCAGATGCTGTAAAAGTAACTTTAGGACCAAAAGGACGTAACGTGGTTCTTGAGAAAAAATTCGGTTCTCCACTTATCACAAATGATGGTGTAACGATTGCAAAAGAAATCGAATTAGAAGATGCATTTGAAAACATGGGTGCAAAACTTGTGGCTGAAGTTGCAAGCAAAACAAACGACGTAGCTGGTGACGGTACAACGACTGCAACAGTTCTAGCTCAAGCGATGATCCGTGAAGGTCTTAAAAACGTAACAGCTGGTGCAAATCCTGTTGGCGTTCGTAAAGGGATCGAAGAAGCAGTAAAAGTAGCACTTGAAGGCTTGCACGAGATTTCTAAACCAATCGAAGGTAAAGAATCAATTGCTCAAGTTGCGGCTATTTCTGCAGCAGATGAAGAAGTCGGCAGCCTAATCGCTGAAGCGATGGAGCGAGTTGGCAACGACGGAGTTATCACAATTGAAGAATCTAAAGGTTTCACAACTGAGCTAGAAGTGGTTGAAGGTATGCAGTTTGACCGCGGATATGCTTCACCATACATGGTGACAGATTCTGATAAGATGGAAGCAGTTCTTGAAAATCCTTACATCTTAATCACTGATAAAAAAATCACAAACATTCAAGAAATCCTTCCTGTACTCGAGCAAGTTGTACAACAAGGAAAACCATTATTGCTTATTGCTGAAGATGTAGAAGGCGAAGCACTTGCAACTCTTGTTGTGAACAAACTTCGTGGTACATTCAACGCAGTAGCAGTAAAAGCACCTGGATTCGGTGATCGTCGTAAAGCAATGCTTGAAGACATCTCTGTTCTAACTGGCGGAGAATTAATCACAGAAGATCTAGGACTTGACCTGAAATCAACTGAAATCGGTCAGCTTGGCCGTGCGTCTAAAGTCGTTGTGACAAAAGAAAACACAACAATCGTTGAAGGTTCAGGAGATTCTGCTCAAATCGCAGCACGTGTGAACCAAATCCGTGCACAAGTAGAAGAAACAACTTCTGAATTCGATAAAGAAAAATTACAAGAACGTCTTGCAAAACTAGCTGGCGGCGTCGCTGTCATCAAAGTTGGTGCTGCAACTGAAACAGAACTAAAAGAGCGTAAACTACGCATCGAGGATGCACTGAACTCAACTCGCGCAGCAGTTGAAGAAGGTATCGTATCCGGTGGTGGTACAGCACTTGTGAATGTATACAACAAAGTCGCTTCAATTGAAGCTGATGGTGACGTTCAAACAGGTGTAAACATCGTTCTACGTTCTCTAGAAGAGCCAATTCGTCAAATCGCTCACAACGCTGGTCTTGAAGGATCAGTCATCGTTGAGCGCTTGAAAAACGAAGAAATTGGTGTCGGCTTCAACGCAGCAACAAATGAATGGGTAAACATGATCGAAAAAGGAATCGTTGACCCAACAAAAGTCACTCGCTCTGCACTTCAAAACGCAGCTTCTGTAGCAGCAATGCTTCTAACAACTGAAGCAGTCGTAGCTGACAAACCAGAAGAAGGCGGCTCAGGCGGCGGAATGCCAGATATGGGCGGCATGGGTGGAATGGGCGGCATGATGTAATCATGCTTCCTGAATCCCATTAAAATTGGGATTAGACCTATATTATTCTTAAGGTAACCAGGATAACGAAAGAGTAACATTAACTTCAATACAGGTCTAAATTAGAGGTTTTCCATAAGTTCTTTGAACTTTTGGGAAGCCTCTTTTTCATTTTTTTGTGACTTGTAAATAAACATTTCTTTATGACTAATGTCTTTTTGATTTATTGGATTCAGTATAATAAGCGGGAGTTATTTTGTTTCTAAAAGAGAAAAATTGATGTTGAGGTTTATGGAGAAAAACTGGTATGATGATTATATTATTCTGATTGAGGTGATTGATGTGGCAGCGTTTAATGAGTGTTTAGGGTCTGTTATACGTTTTTATAGAGAATCAAAAGGGCTAACGTTGAGAGAATTGGCTGGAGATTTAGCTGTTCCTTTTACATCTCTTTCAAAGATGGAAAGTGGAGATCAGAAAATAGACAGTGAATTTCTGGTGAAGGTAGCTGACTATTTTGGAGTATCAATTGATACAATGCTTAATCGCTCATTGGAAGATACAGAAAAAAACACCTATCAAAGAGAAAGTGAGCTAAGCATGCGTGAGGCACTAAAATATATACTCGATAATTACCAAGAAGCAAGATCTGAATCGTTCAAGAATCATGAAATGGGTAACCATGTACGGAATATCATTAAGAACACGATTGCTAACGAGGCAGAATTAGATGAAAATCAATTCTTTATAGTGGGTTCAGTTGGACAAGGACAATGGGCGGAAATACCATGGATTTCAATATTTATTAGAGATATCACCTCAACAGCTAAAAGAGGTTATTACATTGTTTACTTGTTCAAAGCAGATATGAGCGGTGTATATATATCCTTGAACCAAGGATGGACTTATTTTAAGAACAAGTATGGTACTAAATGGGGTCGTGAAAAAATACGGTCGACTGCAAATATCATTAAGAAAAAATTAAATATTGCACCAGTTAATATGACTGCAACAGCAATTACTTTAGGAGGACGAGGGGACCTAGCGCAAGGTTACGAAAATGGCCATATTTTCGGGCGTCTATATAGTGCAAATAATTTGCCTAGTTCAAAGGAACTTATCAGTGATCTTAAAGAATTGCTGACTTCTTACAAAGAAATTGAATATATGATGGGGGAAAGATCTGTAGATCAATTTAATGACTATTTGTTGTTAAGTGATGATGGTCACTATTTAGAAGAGGACCAATATCAAGAAGAGGATTTTCAAGATAGTGTGCAGTCAACCCTTGATAAAAAGGTAAAGGAAGCAGAAAAGAATTCAATGGCAGGATTGGAGACTGAGGATATTCCTTTGCCAAAACCAAATCCTGTTTTTGATAAATCAAGAAAGGAACGTTGGCCAAGAGATGCTCAAGTTGCAGCAAGAGCGCTTCGTTTATCCGAATATAAGTGTGCCTTCGATGATTCGCATACTTCATTTACTTCGAAAGTTACTGGGAAAAGATATTTGGAAATGCATCATCTAGTGCCAATGAAGTATCAGGGAGAGTTTGATGTAAATTTGGATAGGGAATCGCAACTTTTAGCCTTATGCCCTACGTGTCATCGTCAGATTCATCATGGTACAGATGAAGAAAAAGAGAACATACTAAGAAAGCTATTTTATGAACGACGTGAGAAATTAGAGGCAATAGGTATTGAGATAGGTTTTAAAGAACTACGTAAAATGTATGGTATCGGGAACTAAGTATAGGCGGAGAGGAGTTTATAATAATGGAAAATTTGAAAAAAGCTGTATTGCATTTTCGGAATGAGAGAGATTGGGGGAAGTTTCACAATGCAAAGGATTTAGTAATTTCCTTAAACCTAGAAGCAGCAGAATTACTTGAAAATTTCCAATGGAAGTCCAGCGTAGAAGCAACTGAAACTAAAATCGAGGAAATCAGAGAAGAAGTTGCTGATGTCATGATATATTTGCTCCTCCTATGTGACAGGTTGGATATTGATTTAGAAGATGCAGTTCATTCGAAATTAAAAATGAATGCGAAAAAATATCCAGTGGAAAAATCCTTCGGGAGAAAAACAAAGTATAACGAACTGTAGGAGAGATTTGTTACATTTTTAAACAGAGTACGCAGCAATGTTATTCAAGAAGTTAATTATGAAAGTGAGTCGTTGATCCTGATGTTATTCCCGACAAAATTATCTTCATTTGAAGTGGTTAAGAAATCACGCAAGGAATTTGAACAAATTGATTTTAAAGACTTTGATATAGATACTGTGCCAGTGGTTTATATTCAACGTGATAAGAAAAATCTATATGTAGGAAAGTCTACAGACATATACGGTCGCTTTTCTGCACATTTAAAAGATATTAGTAAAACATTTACTGAGATCATTATTATTAAAAGTGAACTGTTTAACGAAAGCTCAATTAAACACATCGAAACTCTTTTAATCGATTATTTATTAGCTGATGGTAAGTTTAATCTACTTAACAAAATTAAAGGGCAGAATATTCATTCTTACAACGGCATTGAAGATGTAAATAACATGTTCGTGAAAATTTGGGATAAGCTTATTCAAGAAGGAATTGCTAGTGAACAGCTAAAGGAAATTCATAATAAATTTATCTATAAATACTCACCCTTTAAGGTGCTCTCAGCTAATCAAATTGAAGTCTGCCAAGACATCTTAGAAGCAATGCTTACTACATCAGAAAGTCGACATCTGATTACCGGAGATCCAGGCACGGGTAAAACAATAGTATTGACGAATATTTTATATGCACTCATTTATGACCAAACAACTGGTAAGGATCGTGAAGATCTAGATCGTGAAGATGTGGCACTTGTGATTCCTCAAAACCATTCATTAGGTTTATATAAAGACTTAATTCGAAAAGTTGGTTTGCATGGTATTACCGTACTATCGCCTTCACAATTTATTAAAAAGGCAAAAGGTAAAGATGATAAATATAAATATGTTTTTGTAGATGAAGCGCATCGTCTAAAGCAATATTTCGGTAAGCAAGCTCGAGATTTGAAACATTTGATCACTGCTGATGGTCATAAAACGGAGTTAGAATTGATTTCAGACTATTCATATCATTTAACGGTTGTGTATGATCAGTATCAAACTATTCGACCAGCGGATATAGATACCGCTCGCTTTAAACAAATGACAGCTGATTATAAAAATTATATTTTACGTAAACAGTTTCGTTTGAAGTCTGGAGATCAATATTTAGCATGGTTGCGTAAATATCTACAGATTGCTAATGATGTCGCTGTTTATGAAAAAGGGCTGCTGAAGGGCTATGACTTTAAGATAATGGACTCCATTTCAGAATTGTACGCAGCAGTAAAGAAACTGAATAATGAACATGAACTGTGTCGTGTTGTTGCAGGTTACTCTTGGAAATGGGCTACACAGAAGGATAAGAATCTACATGATATTACAGATCTTACTACAGGTGAAGGATTTAAATGGAATTCCAAAACAAAAGGTTGGATTAATCAAGAAAATAGCGTAGAGGAGATAGGTTGTATTCATACAACCCAAGGTGCAGATCTGAATTATGTTGGAGTTATTTTGGGGGAGGAAATTGATTGCGATTATGCTGGCGAAGAAGATGGGGGCTATGATTTAAACAAAGCAAAAATTATAGTCAATCCGGAAAAGTATAGGGATCGAAACGGTCTTCCAATCAAAGGTACTGACTTAAATAATGAAGAATTAAAGGCCTATATCAAACGTATTTATTATGTATTGATGTCCCGTGGAATAAACGGTTGTTATGTATATGCAACAAACCCAAATATGCAAACATATTTGAAGGAAATTTTTAAAATCAGTAAGTGACCTTTTCAATCATAAAAAACGCTCAATATCCGGGTAAGTTAGCACATGATAACTTCCACTATTCATGTTACAAAGTAGTGGAATTATGGGTGGAATGATGTAACCCCTTGAAAACCCCTTGAAATATAGGGGTTTTTGATATGTCTTCATGATTTTGGTCATATGCAATAAAAAGTACCAGGTGATGATGAATTGAAACCTTTACTGCTTTTCAATCGTTAAAATAAGTGACAGTGTTTTCATGGGTCTTTACCCGATATGAAGAGAATGGGTAATTTAAAGAGAAAAGCGGTGATCGTATGGGCTTGACGACGTGGGTGGCGATTATTGTTGCACTGGCCGTCGTGTTTGGATTGTTTGGATCGAAGAAGCGTGATAAATAATGAAAGAGTTAACCCCCACTTTCAAATAGGAGTAGGGGTTTTTTATTGTTAAGTGGAAAGCATTTCAGAGTTTTAAAAGGCGATCGTGATTTTTGAAGGACCGTATGCATAAAGCATACCCTCTTCAAAGAAGCTGCTCTAAAATAAAAAAAGCCCTCATCATTCAAGGGCATTAATGAAAGTTTATTTTACTTTTACTGTGAATGTCACGTCTTTTCTATTCATGTAATCGTCAGTTGAGACATTTCCAAATTTTAGTTTTAATTCTTTGATGTTTTTAATGTTGATCTCTTTGCCTTCGGGAGCTAAGAATTGAATAACACCATCTTGTTTAACGCCACCTTCAACTTCGCCACCAATATCACCATCAGTCATAAACATATTCGCATCTAGTTGCATGCTTCCTGCTACAGCTTTACCTTGATCTGGATAGAAGTTTAGAACTTTATCTGTCGTATTTTCAATATTCATTCCAACATTGATTCTATCCTTCATAATTTTAATTTCGCCAAGGTTTACTTTCATTCCTTGAGCAGTTGTTTTGTGTTTGCTCGCATTTATTTTCTTTGAACCATCATCTTTTTTGTTTTTTGATTGTGTTTTTGTGCTTGTAGACTCTTTTTCTTTAGACGCACCTGTAGACACATCTTCTGTTGAGCCGCAAGCAGCAAGTGTAAATGTTAGCCCTAAAGCTAAAAATAAAGCATAGAATTTCTTCAAAATGAAAATCCCCTTTTGTTTAATTTATATAAGCGTCTTTTGCTTATACATTGACTATGACTATTATAATAGGATAAAAGAACCTACAAATCAACAAAAAATGATAAAAATAGAAAATAATTGTTTTTAAGTGTTTTTTGATAAACCAGTTAGCTTAAAATTACTTAAAATCCACTTCTGATGACTTAAAACGAACTTGAATTTCCTTATAATAGAATTATTATAAGGGATTGGGAGTGATTGAAATGGATGGTTCGTCAATCAAGACGGTTAATAGAGAGGATCAACATGAATTCTTGTTTCTGAATATATCTTCAAATACAATTGGGGCTCTTTCAAAGGAATCAGCTGAGAGGATTCTAAAGGTAAGGAACATCGATGAAATTCACCAATTGATGTATGTTCCTATTGAAAATCATGAAGACCTCAAATGGCTGATCCACTCTTTGCATAAAGCCATCATGGATGAAAAAGATGTACGTGTCGCTCTTGAATTGGCTGATCTACTCTATTTCTTTGTTGTCCCTGCTTACAAAGAAGAATTGATGAGCCGGGAAGATTTGTCACAGATGATGAATGACATTCTATTTATGTTGGATCTTTGGACAGATGAAAACATAATAGAGTTAGTTGTTGCCATACAATATGAATTACAAAAAGTAGAGAGAAAAGGCTTGTAGAGCAATCTCTACAAGCTTTATTCTCTCTACTTATACAGTTGTGTTATTGACGACAGGCTCTTTTCTAAACACGCCCATGCAGCCTGCAATGATGATTAATACAGCTGGAAGGATGAAGAACATAGAAATAGAAATAATGCCACCAACAGCAGATACTAATAATAAAATTCCACCAAGCTTTGCTTTTTTCTTTACAATCACAGATGCGACAATGGCAAGAATAGAGAAAAGCATTGCTGCCCAGCCTAATCCTGTAATTTCACTGGTGCCTGAATCGCTAAATGCCGCATCGATTCCTCCGAAAGCAAGAGCGAACATTGCGCCGAAAAATCCAAAAATACCTCCAATTAAACCTAAAACAAATTCTGTCGTTCTTTTCATAATACTTTCCCCCGATATGTACATAAGAATTATTGGTACTTAAGAACCAACACAATCTTACTAATCGGCATTTCTTTCATAATGTTAATAGTTTTGTTAAAAAAAAGAAGAAAATCCATAAAGGATTTTCTTGTCCAGTTATTGGGCTCTTTCCCAAGTGATTTTTGTTTCATTTGTTGTTTTCTTTCCTTTTGCGAGCACTTTGCCGTTTTCTTGTTTCACGGTGATGTTTAGATCATAAAAGGAATAGAGGGCGCCGAGGCTGTCGTTTTCTGGTTTATGCAGATTGTTTTCTTTTTCGGTTGATGCTCCAATGGCGAGCGTCTTGGCAAAGTTTAAACCGATGACTTCAGCGTAATCACTATTGGTATCAGAGGAAGCTGTTACGTTTAAAGAAATGATTTTTTTCTTTTGATCCACGGTGATGTCAGTGTCTTTGATGAGTTTAGACTGCTCCATCACTTCTTTCGTTTCCTTTTGAATGCGTTCATTAATTGTTGGAAGTGTCTTCGTTTCTGTTTTTTGTTCTTTCGTCGTATTTGAGCAAGCTGCTAGGATACAGAGAATTACAGCTAGACTCATGAAAACAAGTAGACTTTTTTTCACGTTCGATCTCCTTTTTTCTTCGAAGTATGTATGCTTATGTTACCACGAATCCTTGTTTTGATTAAAAGAGAAGTGTTGATAAGCTGTGAACAATAAAAAGCACCCTCTACCGGGCGCTTTATTCTTATTGTGCTGAAAGGCTTGTACTTAATGGGATAGAAGAAATGACGGTGAATTTAGGAGCTGCGGCACCGGATTCTAAATTTTTACGTAAAAGCGATGATTTGATTGACCCATCCCAATTTTTATAAACACTTCCTGATGTATTTGCACGAAGCTGTACATTCGAAAAGCTTGCTTGTGAATAGCTGTTTGTTCCATTATCCTGTACGCCGTGTACCATTTTGACAACATCAAGGTTTTTCAGACGGCTAGGGTTGTAAACAGGCTGCTTATAGCGCAATTTCCCATTGACATATAGTGACACCGTACCATCACCATTGTTAATAAGCTTTAAGTTGACGCGTGCGCCATCTTTAATACTTGAATCGTATTCGCTGTTCCAGTATTTACTGCCGCCTTGTGAGCCGCTGCCCAGAAAGACCTTATAGCCAGAAGACGTTTTTGAAATACCGCTCTCTACAACGGTAGAGCCGAGACCGAGATACCAGTCCGCATAGCCGTTTTTAATGGTGGCTGTTTTCGGCAGGACAATATCGGCAGAGATACCTGACCATTTGGCTTCATCCGTTTGTGTCACAATGGCGCCGTGACGAGGACTAGCCGCTGAGGCAGGAAGGCTTGAAAACATCAATACGAAGGCCAAACTTACAATTAAAACAGTGAACCACTTTTTCATGAAAATTCCCCCTTAAATTTAATTCACCTTCATTATATAAAATGAAAGAGGGGAGCTACTTACAATGTTCTAGCTGATTTTGGCAGTATTTATGAACTTAATCGGTCATAAAGTGGTCAACTTGTATTTGAATTGTAATGTGTCTGTAAAATAACTGGGTTCATCTTCATGTATAATAAGTGCAGAAACCAAAAACGGAGGATTTCTTAATGAATAAAAAGCTTATCACGACAATCGTAACAGTAGCTAGTTTATTTTTAGCATTCAGTTTCTCACATGGAGCAAGTGCAAAAAAAGTAAGCGGCAATATTACTTGGTATAATGGTGTCGGCAAAAAAGGCGCAGATGGAAAAAAACTCGGTCATTGGGATGCAGCAACTAAAATGGGCTTTGACGTACCGAAAAAAGGTACAAAACTAAGAGTGACAACAAAAGCGAAACCACATAAAGTGATTACAGTATATAAATATGATGTAGGCAGAATGCCAAATGCTGTACTAGACGTAAGTCCAAAAGCATTCAAAGCACTTGGGTATAAAACAAGTAAAGGTGTCGTAAAAGGGCATTACACTTATTAATACATAGGCATGCAAAGAAGCGGGAAAAGTTCATTTTCTGGCTTCTTTTCTTGTAGAGAGGGTCTGAAAGGCAATGAAAAAATCAACATGGTGGATCATCACAGTCATTGGCGTCGCAGTGATTGCGGCAGTTCTTTTCTTCATGATGAAGCCGGGGCAAGAGGCAAAACATGCAGGGAAAGTTAAAACAAACCAAGATGCAAAAGACGAATTGCTTGTTTCATTTACAGATCAAAAGTTAAACAATACTTATTACTTGCATGATCGGGCACTTCATACGGAGAAACTGACAGCATACCCTTCGATTGCTTATGATTCTACGAAACAGGTTTTATATTACACGTATACAGATGAAGATACGCAAAAGGTGAGTATTCGGGAATTAAAGGTGAAATCTGAAGAAGAAAAAACACTGTTTACGAGTGATGATTCCATCGACAGTATGAGGCTGTCTGGTGATGGGAAGAAGTTATTTCTTAGGTATAACAAGGATTCTGGAGAGCAATTTTATGTTGCGTCTTTTGATTTGAAAACACACAAAATGAAGGAGCTGTATCCAGAAAAAAGCAAGGACGATACGGTGAGTTCTTTTGCATATGATCCGACTTCAAATGATTTGGCGATCCAGCATTATTCTTTAAAAGAAGATTATCAAAAAACCGATGAAGCGAATGAAAAGGGCAGAGATCCTGAACCAACAACCATGAAGATCACCCTTCAGACAGGTGAGAAGGGGAAACGCATTGCACGCATCTCACAAACGATCAATGATATCTCATTTTCTCCAGATCATAAGAAATTGATTTATACAGAAGTAAAGGTTCGTAAAGAAAAAGAAATATCCTCTATAAAAATGCTTGATGTAGAAACAGGAAAAACGACGACACTCGTTAAAAACAGTCAGGATGTTCATATTTTAAGTGCTGCACAGCCACAATTTTCTACGGACGGGTCGTCAGTTTATTTCTTAGGTGTTGCAAAGAACGCAAAAGAATTAAAGGATGACACTGGACGAAAGGCTAAGGTAAGAACGATTTTTGAATACAATATGAAGAAGAAAGCAGTGGAAGCCGCTTGGGAGAAGGATGGCGGAATCATTAACAATTTCACTGTCAATCGATAAAGGAAACGTTCAGTTATCTATATAACTGGGCGTTTTTTTATTTTTCACTTGAAATGCTTGAGAAATGGGGGAATTTATAGGAAGAAAATCAGTTTTTAAGCAGTGATACGAGTGCTATTTTCATATTTTGCTTATGTGACAGAGGAAAAGAAAAAGGGTAATATGAGTGAACATAAAAAAACGAGAGGACTGATGACATCTCGTTTTCTCTGTTTTATTTGTTTTCATCTAATAAGTTTTGAAAGATAAACAGGGCATTAATGGAGTGAGGGAAGCCAGCAACCTTTGTACAGTGTTTAATAATCTCCATAATCTCTATGACAGAAAGTCCAATATGTAATGCTTGTTCAAAATGAGTCTTTAAGTCTTCATCACAATCGCCTTTTGTGATGAGGGAAGATAATGTGCTGATGGCCTTTTGTTTTTCATCTAATATGAAGTGATTGAATTCTTTTTGTTCACTGAGTTCAATGGTTAGTTGTTCAATGTTTGACCGAATGCTCTCGTTCTCATGAATTGAAAGCTTCTCTCTGTTACCTGCCGCTGTTTCTTGTTTGACCTGGCAAGTTTCTTTTTCTTCATTCAAATTGAACTCCTCCGTTTGTTATCGCAATTTTCCATTTGTTCGTTCATTATGGCTTATGTGCCTTTTGATAGATGTAATGGGTATATAGTAGTATTATCGGTTTGCTGCGTCAACTTTTTAAGTGTGTAATGCTCTTCAAAGGAATGATTCATGCGATTTATTTTTCCATTTTGAAATGGATCATAAAAGGGCTAATGAATAGATGTCCGTTAGCCCCTTTGTAATCAGTAGTTTCATAAAAGTTCTACGCATTTAGCGGAAGAGTGGTTTCATTTTTAATGAATGATATCCATCGGCCTCATCATGTCATAATCTTCATGCTCTAAAATATGACAATGCCACACATATCGGCCGGTATATGGAACAAATCGAGCAACGATCCGAATGACTTCACCTGCATGCGCCTGAATGGTGTCCTTGTAGCCTTGTTCATGTAGAGGAGGCGCTTCGTTTGGTCCTGTATACACGATTTCTCCTGTCGATTGATAGACTTCTGTATCAAACGGCCTTCTGTCTAAAACCCTAAATTGAACAAGGTGCAAATGAATAGGGTGTGTACCCCTAGTTGGATTGACGATAGACCAAACCTCTAGACTGCCAAGACGAGGATTTTCCGTGACAGGGTCATTCCAAAATTGGTTATCGAGCAATAGGATAGGGCGGCCGTATTTATCCTGTGTGCCGGTAAGTGTGAGTGTACGCTCTCTATCAGCTCGACTTGGCCGAAGCGGTGGCAGCGGTTTGAAAATCGGACGTAATGTCTTAGGTACCCTTCCTTTTAGCGGACGTGTGACTTTGAATTGCATAATGTTCGCATCTGTTTCAGGATTCACATCCTGTCCGCAGCCGGCTGTATTTTTGAGAGTGATCGTTTTGTTTTCGTAAGCTGAAAAGTCGATGATGACATCGAAACGTTCAGCAGGTGCGATGCTAAATGATTGATGGCGAACGGGTCTTGGCAAAAAGCCCCCATCGGAACCAATTTGCATGATTGTAGCGTCGTTATCTAGATGCAGCTCATAAGTTCTAGTATTGGACGCATTTAAAATACGAAAACGGTATTTTCGCGGCTCTACTTCTAAATACGGCCATACTTTTCCATTGACTAAGATTGTTTCTCCACAAAAAAAGGGCACGATGGATGGATCTGGTATGTCACTGTCTTCTGGCGTGTTGTTTGGTCTGCTAGGATAAAACAGTGAGCCATCCTCCTGAAATGTACGGTCCATAATCATTAAAGGAATGTCATAGTCATCTTTCGGAAGCTCTAAAGACTTTTCAAATGCATCTGATATCAAATAAAACCCAGCTAAACCGGCGTACACATTTAGTCGTGTCAATGCCATCGCATGATCGTGATACCACAATGTACAGGCTTGCTGATGATTGGGGTATACGTAAGTCTCTCTTTCAAAGAAGGGGCCGGTTGCTTCAAAGTCCCGTGAAAACCAGGCTTCTGGATAGCCGTCACTGCTTGCTGGTGTGACACCGCCATGCAGATGAACGACTGTTTTGACCTCTGGTTCATCGTGATGCCCAGGATGAATGGTGTGATCGACAGGGAGGAAATGTTTCAATGGCAATTTGTTCATCCATTTCACTTTGACCTTTTCATTTCGATTGGCTTTAATGGTTGGACCAGGCAAGCTGCCATTATAGGTCCATAGCTTGGTTGGGGGCAGGTCTCTATGAACTTTTAAGAATACCTCCTCCATAGCAATTTCATAATACGTTTGTCTTGGGTTCTTTTTGACGGGCTCCGCGACTTCTGGAATTGGAAGCTCGTCAACAAATTTTTCTAGGTTCATGTTGACTAATCCTCACTTAAATACAATTTGATACAGTATAAGTGCGGACATCCAAATAGGTGAATAAAATAAAAAAACCCGCTTTTCAGCGGGATAAATTAAGGGTGTTTATTTTCAAGCGCCGCATTTGCAGGCACTTTTTTATTCGGTTTAAAGATAAAATAAGCAGCCAGTACGCTAAAGGTAATGATACTCGTCAAAATGAGCTGTGGCCGCATGGATTCGATAAACAGCATCGATGTCAAGATGGCGCAAATGACCAAAATAGTAAAGTACGTGAGGTATGGGAACAGCCACATTTTGATTTTAAGCTGTTCTGGATTTTCTTTTTCGATTTTACGGCGCATTCTTAATTGTGAAACGGCGATGACCAAGTAGACAAGAAGGGCAATGGCGCCAGATGCATTGACTAAGAACAAGAAGATGGTTTCAGGATAAAAATAGTTCATCATGACAGCAATGTAGGAAAAGAAGGTACCTGCGACTGTAGCTGCTACAGGAACACCACGTTTGCTGATTTTCATAAAGCGTTTCGGTGCTTCGCCTCTTTCTGCTAATGAATAAAGCATTCTGGACGTTGTGTACAATCCGGAGTTTAAACAAGATAGAACAGCTGTTAAGACAATGACGTTCATGACTTGAGCGGCTGATGGAACACCGATGTATTCTAATACCGCAACGAAAGGGCTTGTTAAAATACTTGCGGAATTCCACGGAAGCAAGGTGACAACGACAGCAATTGATCCGACATAGAATACGATAATACGCCATACAACAGAGCGTGTGGCTGTCGTCACAGATTTGACTGGGTCTGCTGATTCACCGGCCGCTATGGCCACAATCTCCGTTCCCATAAAGGAAAAGATGACGACGACGATTCCGAGTAACACAGAGCTGAATCCATTTGGAAGAAAACCGCCGTTCCCTGTGAGATTGGCAAGACCTGAAGTATGATGACCGCCAAAACCAAAGATAAATGCAAAACCAATGAGTAGAAAGAGAATGATGCTGACGACTTTAATCAATGAAAACCAATATTCAAATTCGCCAAAAGATTTAACAGAAAAGATATTTGTTAATGTTAAGAGGATTGTGAGGATAAGACTTGTGAGCCAAACAGGTGCATCTCCATACCAATATTGAATAATGGCTGCACCAGCAATGGCTTCGATGGCGATGACGATCACCCAGAAGAACCAGTAAAGCCAGCCGATTGTAAAACCGGCCCATGGACCGATAGCATCGCTCGCATATTGTGAGAAAGAACCGCTTGTCGGATAGGCACATGCCATTTCTCCGAGCATTCTCATAATAAAGATCACCAGAAGTCCGGCAAAAGAATAGGAAAGAATGGATCCAGGCCCTGCAGAATGAATGACAGCGCCGCTACCAACAAATAGCCCTGCCCCAATGACCCCAGCAATGGAGATCATCGAAATATGTCTTGTTTTAAGGTTTTTTTGAAGACCGTTTGTCATGTTGGACATTTCTTTACCTCCAAACATTTCTCATGAATAGAGAATTTGTTTTTAGAATATTTTAAATTTTATCACACTGAATTGTCATTCAGCATTGGACAGGTTATCAAACTGACATTTCAAACCTCTTAACATGATGTTAAAAAGTATAAAGGATTTGAGAGATTATGTTCCCTCTTTTCCTTCGGATGATTCTTAAAATAACATAAAAAAGGGGGTGGGGAAGTTGTGTCACAAAATAAAATTATTCTGATAATTTCCCTAAGGAGAGAGATTTGACGATATGTCCATTTCGAAGAGAATTGGAAAAAGGTTGATAGGAGTAGGTCTTGAGGTCATTTGACCTTGTAAAAATAAGTTTACTTAGGTCAACACATTTCTATTTATCCTATTTTGCTGACATAAGCGAATCATGTTGCTGTAGACCCACACGGGCTTTGCTTTGTAAGATAAATAATAGAAAAGTGATGTGTGAGGAGGCGCGGTTCGACATGGAGCGCTATAACGAATTAAGACAAGGTGAAACGGGTGCTTGGGTTAGCATCATTGCCTATGTGATCTTATCTGCGGTCAAACTCATTATTGGGTACGTGTTTCATTCAGAGGCCCTTTCGGCAGATGGATTGAATAACACGACGGATATTATTGCATCCCTTGCTGTGTTGATTGGGCTGCGTATTTCTCAAAAGCCGCCTGATGAAGATCATCCATACGGTCATTTTAGAGCGGAAAATATTGCGTCTCTTGTGGCTTCCTTTATCATGATGCTTGTTGGGCTTCAGGTTTTGCTGAGTGCAGGGAAGTCGCTCTTCTCATCTGAGCATCAAACGCCGGATATGATCGCGGCTTGGACGGCAGCAGGAAGTGCTGTTGTGATGTACGGTGTGTATATTTATAACCGCAATCTGTCCAAACGGATCAATAGCCAGGCACTTCATGCGGCAGCTGCTGATAATAAATCAGATGCGTATGTGAGTATTGGAACATTTGTAGGAATTATGGCTTCTCAATTTCAGCTGGCATGGATTGATACGCTTGCAGCGTTTGTCATTGGCTTAATTATTTGTAAAACTGCATGGGAAATTTTCAGAGATGCTTCTCATTCGTTAACAGACGGTTTTCATATCAAAGATATGTCTAAATATAAAGAGACCATTGAAGCAACACCAGGAGTGGGCGATTTAAAGGATATTAAAGCGCGTTATCTTGGAAGTACAGTCCATGTGGATGTAGTGGTTGAGGTCGAGCCCAACTTGAACATTGCAGAAAGCCATGATATTGCAGATGAAATTGAACGCAGAATGAAACAGGAGCATGATATTTTACACTCTCATGTTCATATGGAGCCAGCAAGTGAGCCGAAAGAAGAGAAGAAGTCTTTTCCATCGTGAGAAGGCTTCTTTTTTATACGTGCTGATGTTATATGCAAATGCGTGTTGTATGGTAAAGTTAGACTATATGAAATTTGACAGAAACGTGATAGGAGGATCAGGATGGCATTTGAAGAACCGATGCATTCAGATTTACAAAAAATCGTAGATAACATCAATAAAGTCATGGTTGGGAAAAAAGACATTGCGATATTAAGCCTTGTTGCGATTTTGGCGAAGGGGCATGTGCTGCTAGAGGATGTGCCTGGTGTAGGGAAGACGATGATGGTTCGTGCTTTGGCAAAATCCATTGGCTGTGAGTTTAAGAGAATCCAATTCACTCCTGACCTTTTGCCTTCAGATGTAACAGGCGTGTCGATTTACAATAAAAAGACGAATGAATTTGAATTTAGGCAAGGACCGATCATGGGGCAGATTATTTTAGCTGATGAAATCAACCGGACCTCTCCTAAAACACAATCAGCATTACTTGAAGCGATGGAGGAAGGCAGTGTCACAGTGGACGGAGAAACGATGCCGCTTGCGGATCCATTTTTCGTCATGGCGACGCAAAATCCAGTGGAATATGAAGGAACTTATCCGCTGCCAGAAGCGCAAATGGACCGGTTTTTATTCAAGCTGCAGATGGGATATCCGACCATGCTAGAGGAGCTGGAGGTGCTCAACTTGCAGGAGAAGCAATCCCCGATTGATACGCTCCAAGCTGTCATGACAAAGGAACATATCCATGCGTTGCAACAGGCTGTTCAAACCATTCATGTGGATGCATCCATTAAAGAATATATTGTTGAAATTGCTCAAGCGACGCGTAAACACCCATCTGTTTATCTAGGTGTGAGTCCAAGGGGATCGATCGCCTTGATGAAAGCGGCACAGGCGTATGCGCTTTTGAATCAGCGCGATTATGTGATTCCTGATGATGTACAGTATTTGGTGCCTTATACATTACCGCATCGTATGATTTTAACATCAGAAGCGACATATGAAGGGAAGAAGGCGGAGACACTGCTGCGACAAATGCTAGAGCAAATTGGCGTGCCAGTTCAAAAGTCGATGACTCAATGAAGTCACGTCATCGTTTAGCAGTTTCATTATGGTTACGGGTGATGATGCTCATCATTCTCACTGCGGCAGCCTTTTGTTATGCCATGTTTCAGGGAGGGTTTGTGAGCTGGTTCCTTTTTTATGCATTTTTACCATATGCTTTGTATGCATTGCTGTTTGCGCTCGTACCGCTTCGCGCGACAGCCAAGAGGGCATTACAGCAAACCCATTTGAAGGCGGGGGATGTGCTGTCCGTTGACCTTGAAATCAAGCGGACACATCCATTTCCGTACGTTTACGTCATGATAGAGGATGCTCCGCCAGACACCTTTCATTTACAGGAACAGATTGAAATGAAGCAAATGCTGTTTCCTTGGTTTCGGAAAACATGGCGATTTTCTTATCAATTGAACGATATTCCGCGGGGAGAGCATCATTTGACAGCGATTAGAATCAAAACGGGTGATATGTTTGGGTTTGTTGAAAAAGAAATCATCATTCCGCTAGAGAAAAAGCTGCTTGTCTACCCAAAAGTGCTAGATATCCCTGTAGAGCCTGCTGAGTCAGTGAGTGAAAATGGAGGCAAAGCGGTTCACTCGTGGTTAAATGAACCGACCCATGTGACAACAGGCGTACGGGAATACCAGCAAGGAGACCGGTTTGCTTGGGTGGATTGGAAGACGACGGCCAGAAGAGGCCAGCTGATGACGAAGGAATTTGAACAGAATCAAGCACAGGACCTTGTCGTGTTTGCTGATTTTACTGATCAAGCTGTTTATGAAACAGTTGTATCTATTACAGCATCTGTTCTTCAAACGGCTGTGAAAAAAGGAGTGCCGTCAGGTCTTGTCCCACTAGGAGATCAGCATGCCTTTCGAGTCGATCAAGGAGAACTTCATTTACAGGACATGCTTTATTATTTAACAAGGGTACAGCATCAGCCTTCCCGCGCACTAGAATATAAACCGTTAGCAGCGAGTGAGTACCAGCATTCAGGAAAATATGTCGTCACAGGTCAGCTGCAGGAGGAATTTGCGGCAAGTCTCTTTGGAAATCGAAATAGAAAGAACATCACCGTGCTTTTAGTGAAGAAAGCCGTTGACCGTTTGACGACAAAAGAAAAACAGCTTGCAGACCGGCTCAAGGCCTCTGGAATACGCATCACCCTTTTATTTGAAGACCGGCTGCACGAAAGAACTGTGAGGTGACAAACATTTATGCTGCATACGCATCTGCGGCAAAGCCGTTTTGAATTGTTCATCTATTATGCTGTAGCTTTTCTGCTGCTATGGGAGTGGCTTCGTCCACTTCAAGATTTTACAGAGACGAGCCATACGTCTTATTTCATCATTTTTATCGGGCTTACGTGTTTGTTTACGTTCTTTCGTCTGAAGTGGTATGTGACGTTTCCTATTTGTGCTGGACTGATTTTGCTCGCCTTATATTTGATCTTTTATCAATCAGCGCCAGGCTATCCGTCTGCTTTGTTTGCTGATATTAAGGATAATATCACGTTAATGAGCATGGGTATGTGGAGTGATATGTATCCGTCTTTCCGTACATTGTTGTTTTATATTTTGCTGTGGCTGCTTGTCTACTTGCTTCATTATTGGGTGGTTTATCAGCAGCGTATCTTTTTCTTTTTACTGATGACGATTGTGTATGTCACGATTCTTGATACGTTTACGCCATATGATGCGACCTTTGCGATCGTTCGTATTATGGTATTTGGCTTTTGTTTGCTTGGATTGCTGTATTTCGATCGACTGCGTTCAGCTGAGGGCGTTCGAGTGTCTCAGAAAGCGCGTCTAAAGTGGTTTTTCCCCATGCTGGCGCTCGTCCTTCTATCAGCGTCACTCGGTGCTTCTTTGCCAAAGTCTGATCCGAAATGGCCCGATCCTGTCCCGTTTTTTAAGGCGGTCACGAATCAAGATGGGACAGCCGGGCAGAATAAAGTGGGATATAGTGCAGATGATTCGGCGCTTGGCGGACCGTTTAGTGAGGACCGCACACCTGTCTTTAAATGGAGCGGAAAGGAGCCGTCTTACTTTCGTGTAGAAACAAAAAGTATTTACACAGGAAAGGGCTGGGAGGATGCATCAAATGATACGAAGCCTACTCGGCTAAAAGGCGCCGAGGTTACGAATAGATGGTTTACCAATCGTGTGAAAACAGAGGTACATGAAACAAGAGTTGATATAGAATCGGACTATCGATTTAATCATGCCGTCTATCCAATTGGGATGATTTCATTGACACCAATGGAAAACATTCCGCTGCAAATCATGGGCAAAACGGAGAAAATTGTCCCGTCTATGCAAAACCCACCCAAAAATTTAGGGAACTATCAAGTCAGCTTTTTATCCCCTACATTTATCCTAGAGGATTTGCAGAGAATCAAAGTACCGACAAAAAAGCAGGTGAATCAGCAGGTTGGCCGTGAATACTTGCAGCTTCCATCCTCACTCCCAGAGCGTGTGAAAACTTTGGCAAACAGCTTAACGGAAACGAAGGATAATATGTATGATAAAGCGAAAGCGATCGAGGATTATTTAGGATCTGCGAAGTTTTCATATGAAACGCAAAATGTCGCTGTGCCTGGTCGTAATGAAGATTATGTGGATCAATTTTTATTTGATACGATGATTGGCTACTGTGATAATTTTTCAACCTCTATGATCGTGATGCTTCGATCGATCGGGATTCCGGCGAGATGGGTGAAGGGATATACGTCTGGTCAGTTATATGAAACACAAATGGATGGAAACAATGTGTATGAAGTGACCAATAACAATGCGCATTCATGGGTAGAGGTTTATTTTCCAAACAGAGGCTGGGTCACCTTTGAACCGACAAAAGGATTTACAAACCCAGAGACATTTACGAATGAAGCCGTTTCAAGCGATCAAACGGATGATCAAAAGGAAGAAGAAAATCAGTCTAGTTCTGATGCAAGTGAAGAAAAGCAGCAAGACCAGCCGCAGCAGCAGGAGACAGAGCAGCCGGCACAACCAAAGGAACAAACAGCGAAGGCAAAGCCAAATATGGTACATGCTGGTTCAATTGCAGGATATGCGGCAGGAGCTATTGTCCTGCTTGGATTCATCAGCTGGATGCTTTATCGATTCAGAATAAGATGGCTGCCATTCTTTATTGTAAGAAAGGTGAAACGTCTGCCAGAGGATGAAGCATTCTTCTATGCATATGCGGCTCTATTAAAGCAGCTAGGGCGCAGGGGAATTGAGAAAAAGCCAGGTATGACGCTAAGAGAATTCGCTTCTTTGATCGATGACAAGGATGGAGATCATGACATGTCAGAGCTGACGCAGCTCTATGAACGTGCGCTTTATCGGCGAGAGGATTCGTCGGCGCTTTGGCAGCAGTCGACAAAGTTATGGGAAAATTTAATAAACAGGAGATAGTCTTGACCGCGTACCTTCCTGTTGTTAGAATAGGTGAATATTAAAACCTTCTAAAAATACATGAAATTGAAGCGTTCGGATGTGAGTCTGGGCGCTTCAAAAGCGTGATTCACACTGAGAGCAGGTTTTCTCCTCTCATTTTTTCTGTGCGTTTATAAAAAACTATATTGGACATAGAGGTGACACCATGACAAATTTAGTAAATGAAATGATTTTGGTTCTCGATTTCGGCAGTCAGTACAATCAGTTGATCACACGCCGTATTCGTGAATTTGGTGTGTACAGTGAGCTTCATCCGCACACTTTAACTGCTGAAGAAATTAAAAAAATGGCGCCTAAAGGAATCATCCTTTCTGGTGGACCAAACAGTGTTTATGATGAAGGATCTTTCCGCTGTGATGAAAAGATTTTTGATCTAGGCATTCCGGTTCTAGGCATTTGCTACGGCATGCAGCTCATGACTCACTATTTAGGCGGGAAAGTAGAAGCGGCCAGCCAGCGTGAATATGGAAAAGCAGATATTCATATTAACGGAACACCTGCTTTATTCAAAGATCTTCCTACGGATCAAGTCGTTTGGATGAGCCATGGTGACCTCGTAGTTGAAGTACCAGAGGGCTTTACAGTCGATGCAACAAGTGCACATTGTCCAAACTCAGCGATGAGCTTAGCTGAGAAGAATTTCTATGGCGTTCAATTCCACCCAGAGGTACGTCACTCTGAGTACGGAAATGACCTATTGAAAAACTTTGTCTTCGGTGTGTGTGATTGCGATGGCAAATGGTCAATGGAGAACTTCATTGAAATCGAAATGCAGAAAATCCGTGAAACAGTAGGCGACAAGCAAGTATTGTGCGCACTAAGCGGCGGTGTCGATTCATCTGTTGTGGCGGTATTGATCCACAAAGCCATCGGCGATCAGCTGACATGTATTTTCGTTGACCACGGTCTTCTTCGCAAAGGCGAAGCAGAAGGGGTTATGAAAACATTTAGCGAAGGTTTCAACATGAACGTGATTAAAGTAGATGCAAAAGATCGTTTCTTAAACAAGCTAAAAGGAGTGTCTGATCCTGAGCAAAAACGTAAAATCATCGGTAACGAATTCATCTATGTATTCGATGACGAAGCGGACAAGCTAAAAGGAATCGACTACTTAGCACAAGGAACACTTTACACAGACATCATTGAGAGCGGAACAGCAACAGCGCAAACAATCAAATCTCACCACAACGTAGGCGGTCTTCCAGAAGACATGCAATTCGAATTGATTGAGCCACTCAATACGCTATTCAAGGATGAAGTCCGTGCCTTAGGTTCAGAGCTTGGCATTCCTGATGACATCGTCTGGAGACAGCCATTCCCAGGTCCAGGACTAGGTATCCGTGTACTAGGTGAAATTTCTGAAGAAAAACTAGAAATCGTCCGTGAATCGGATGCGATTCTACGCGAAGAAATTGCCAACTTCGGCCTTGAGCGCGACATCTGGCAATACTTCACGGTTCTCCCAGACATCCGCAGCGTAGGTGTTATGGGTGACGCAAGAACATACGACTACACAATCGGTATCCGTGCTGTTACTTCTATTGATGGTATGACGAGTGACTGGGCAAGAATCCCTTGGGACGTACTTGAGAAGATCTCGACTCGTATCGTGAATGAAGTGAAGCATATTAACCGCGTGGTGTATGATATTACGAGTAAGCCGCCTGCTACAATAGAGTGGGAATAAACACGTATGTTGATTTGATTAATTTAATTTGATATAGGGCTAGTTTCTATGTATAAAGAGTGTGAAAAAAAACATGATTTAATATAGATACCCCCCAATAACCCCACCAATATATAGGTGGGGTTATTTAATTATGAAAAAAATAATGTGGATGCTATAATAATATCAAAGCATCTAAAGGATTCCTAAATGCGTATAAGGAGGATGAAATATGGCTAAAATGGGAAGAAAAGTTTCGTACAATTTAACCTTGGCTAATGAAGAAAAGGAAAGAAAAGTTAGAGAAAAGTGGGAGGAAGAAGGTGGAAGAGTTACAACTGCATATGTATTGAATAAAGCTATGGCTCTATTGTATGAGAAAGAGTTCCCAAATGAAAAAGATATAGATAAAGTAGAGAATGATTAGAATTAATTCTCTTTCTGTTATCACTTAACTAGTCCGATAAGTTAGTCTTATCGGATTTTTTATTATGGTTTTTAGGGTGATTAAAGAATATTTTAGATTATTAAATAATATTATAGTTGACCTAAGAAGATTTTAATTGTACTCTATAAGAGTATTTAAGAATCCTTAAGATTCTTAAAGAGTATTAAAAGGTATTAGGAAAGGGGAATAGAAATGAATTTAAATTTTGAAGGTGTATTGGGCAAGCTTCTACAAGGAGAATATTCAGCAAGAACGATTCGCAAAGTCCATGGTCAAGAAAGGAAGATTAGAGGAATAAAAAACATTCCTCATTATGACCTTGAAGAGACTGCAAGAAAAAAGTTAGAGGAGATATTCAACGCAGGTAAAGTCTACGGTAAGTATGCAAGAGAGACCTTATGTGCTTTACAGTACTGTTCAAATCATCATCATTATTTAACAGATTCCTTATTGATAGACGATATTGTTGATCATAAGAGAATTGTTTTTAACAACTATCTCATCGAGTATAGGTAATCAAAAAAGAGGGTAGCTAACTAGTTACTCTCTATTAACTAGGGAAATAAGGAGATTTTAATGAAAAATAAAATTAAAGTGATAAACAAGTTCATCTTTGAAGTAGCCATAATTCTTCTACCTTTTACGATTGTTTATTTGATATTGGGGAATTGGCTGTCAGGTATTACGGATTTTGGTAGAACTTATGTGTTTTCATCTGATGTAACTAATCTTCGTGAGGTTTATGGGACAGGAGTAAAGTATGGCTGGATAGAGTTTGATACCTTTGGACAAGGTTTTAAAAATTACAGTTTTGATGTTTCCCATGTATTTTGGGGCGGATTAATATCTGCAATTCTTCTAGTTTTAGTTGGCAAGCTAATTCATGTGGGCCTTGTTAAATTATTAATAAATCGAGTAAATATTAAAAATAGAATTTGAAAGGGCGTTAGTAATCCGTGAAGCTAGAGGCACTAAAGAATATCCTTAGTAGAAGGCAGAGTGAATGGCATCATGTTGTTTTTCCGCGCAGGAAAATGAATTTATTAAAATATCTCCTTGGAGTATTCATATTTGTGCTGACAGCTTTCTGTGGAATGGTGTCTAATGCTATTCCTCCACTAATAATTAATATTCCTGTGGTGTATCGCTCAATCAGTTTTAATGGTTTCGTTAATCTAATCATCATCATTTTTTGGGCGATATCCATTTATAAAAGTATAAGGCTCTACTTTAACATTGTTAAGAATCCTAAATCATGGATTGCGAACAATTTAGCTTATATGATTGATACTTTGAAATTATATGACGAGGAATACTTTGAATCTATTAAAAACGATAAAGTTGTTAGGGAGAAGAGAATTGTCAGAGTAATCCGCATCCAATATAGGGAAACAAGTAGGCATGTGGTCGTAAGAATTTTACGTGATGGTGACAGGTTTACTAAAGAAGCAACGAAACTAGGAGAGAATTTAGAAGCTGCTTTAGGCTTGGAGCTAGACTCTACCAATAAGACAGTGGATTATGCTGAATATGTATTTTTAAAGCACAAAGATGAACGTATAGATTTAAATTCTACTGTAACTAACGTAAATGATTCAGATGAAATCAAAATAACTGGCAACATATCTTATGAGCTTCATAAGGTTCCCCATTCTCTCATTGTAGGAGGCACTGGATCGGGCAAGTCTTTCTTTATATTGGGTAAAATTGTTAATTATCTGAAGTTAACTCCGCAAGCTGATTTGCGAATTATAGATCCTAAAAAAGCCGATTTGAGTCTGTTTAGATTTGTTACTGGATTTGAAAATAAAGTTGCAACAGATGCTAACCAAATATGTCGAATTCTTAGGGAAACTGTCGAGTTGATGGAACGAAGATATACGGAGTATTTTAATGATATATCAGCTTTCGGAAAAACGTATCGAGACTTCAATTTGCCTGTTGTTATTGTGATATTTGATGAATTTTCAGCTTTTATGCATTCAGTGGATAAGAAAATTGCTAAAGAAGCATTAGATTATGTATTTACTCTAGTTATGAAAGGTAGACAAGCAGGAGTAATGATCGAGATCCTTATGCAACGTCCATCAGCAGATGATCTACCTACGAATATAAGGGCACAAATGGGGTTTAAAGCTGGGTTAGGTGCTATGGATTCCATTGGCTATAATATGATATTTGATACGAAAAACGTTGAATATAAAACTGTCACAGAAAAAGGTGGAGGTTACATACAACTAGATGGCAAACACACTTCTCCAGTTTATTTCGAAACGCCGTATATAGACAAAGATTTTGATTTTATAGCAGAAATAGAAAAACTAATGAGTCAGAGAGTAAATTAAGTGTTTAATGCTATTCTTGTCAAACAGCTACAGCCAATATTGACCGTCAATTTTTGTGAAGGTTTGGGGCGGTGGCAGAGCCATCCGAACGGAGTGGTCGAAAACGTTCACAAAAAGTGATGGCCAGTTGAGCGATTTTTGCTCAACATGAATCGAAAAATAGGGTCGCACCAGTTGGGTAACACTGGTGAATCTCCCTCAACGAAAATGCTCGAAACCCTTGGTGCTCTTGGGTTAGAGGGCTGTGTGGAATCCCGAGAGTTGGGGATTTAAAAAATGATAAAGAGGTGTCTGTAAAAATGGGAAAACTAATATTAAAATCGTCTAAGTTACATTCGTTAAATGACTCGGAAAATGTGGATTTAGCTGATTTCCACTTTGATATTAAACAATTTAAGATTCCTACAGCCATGCTGATTCAGAAAGACGGCTTTACTACTCGAATTGAGAAAGAAAAAAATCTAAATGGAGAGTTAGTTGAAACTGGAAAGTATTCTGTCACATTTAAAGTATATGATCGTCCATTTATCGAACTCGTCTTACAAAATGGCGGTACTGAGATTGGCTCTCCTATTACTATAATAGTTGAAAAACAAGATAGCCTACCTATTTTAGATGATTATGAAGATGGTGAGTTCATTCCGATTTCTTTTGCAGGACTAAAAGTGAAACCTAAAAAGGTTCAAAAGAAAGCCTTTGTTGGGCAAGGTAAGCCAATGATTGATACATGGCAGTATTCAGAGCTTAAAGTTGAGGCTGATAGTTATATTATTGGTGAAGAACATGAGCCTAAATCGAAGTAATCAGTGTCTTATTGATTACTTTCGTTGTTCAATTCCGAATAGTGAATTTCCAATCGTTGCTAATGAAATTTTAGGAATCCCTATCTCTGAATTTTCTTCAGAGATTAAGGGGTCGCCTTATCCAACATACGATAGGTGCATTAGCTTTGCGAATATAAAACTTCACTCTTCAGGAAATCATGGAAGCATTCTTGTAGATATGTCAGGACAAGCTTGTCGACAGTATGAGGAATACATGTCAAGAATTGATGGATGGCATTGGTACAAATTTGTATCATTTATTTTAGGAATACAAGGGAAGGTATCAAGGATAGATTTGGCATTAGATATATTCGATAATGCTTCTCCATCTGTAAAAAAGCTACAGGATTATGTGAAACGAGGGCAGTTGAGTACGAAAAGCCATAAATATGTTGAAATAAATAGTGGAAGGATTCTTGATGGGAAACTAACAGGATTTACGTTGTACGTAGGATCATCTCCTCAAATTTTACGAATTTATGATAAGAAACAAGAAAGGCGAGATAATGCAGATGAAGTTGTGAACGTTGGAAAATGGGTTAGATGGGAATTGGAGTTGACAGGAAACAAAGCAATGTTAGTTGCACTTCAAATCTCAAATGGGAAACCATTGAACGCTATAGTTAAAGGTGTTCTATCAGCACATTATTGTTTCAAGAGGCAACCTAAGAATGTTAGTGAGTTACATAACAAAAATAGGCTTCCTACAATGAAATGGTGGGAAAAATTTATAGAAGGTATTGAAGAAATACCTTTGAAAGTACATCGTGAAAAGTTAACTTTAAAGAAAAAGAAAAAATGGGTTGAACATTCAACTGTAAAGTCAATAAGTATGATCTATGAATCATTTAGGCGAGTATACGGTGAAAAATATGCTGAGGAATATTTGAAAGAGTTAGTACATATAGGGAAAGAAAAAATCACTGAGTCTGATCAATCATTAATCGAGCAACGTGTTTTAGAACTTGTAAGCGAGGATGAATATTAGTGTGGAAAGGGATATGTGTGATGGGTACAACAATTTGTAAAGATGATTTAATAAAACTAGGCTATAAGAAATATCAAGCTATTTCGCTAATTAGGCAGGCAAAAGCAATCATGGTACAAAAAGGTTGTCCGTATTATAACAACAAAAGGCTGGGGAGAGTACCGAGGGATGTGGTTGAATCAATTTTAGGAGTTTCCCTTTTGGCAGAAATGAGTAACTCCTAATGAAAAATAAAACGCAACAAACAACGAAATACCCTGGTGTATATGTTGATGATAAAGGAAATTTCTTTTTTCAATCAGAATTTGGTATTGATCGAATTACGGGAAAACGAATACGTAAAAAGGGAAGAAAAGATGTTAATGGTAAGCCTTTTGCTTCTGCATTTGAAGCAAACAAAGAGTTAACTAGATTAAAAAGAGAATACCATAAGGTTAACAGTTATTCTAACTATAAAATGACTTACGAACAATTTATGAATAGTGTGTACATACCTTATTATCAAACAAATGTTGAGGAAAGTACATTCTCCGTTCGAAAAAGAATATTGGAGAAGATCAGGGATAGATTTGCTTCTATCCCTCTTCGTTCAATTTCAGTTGAAGACGTACAGCATTTTCGCACATGGTTATTAACAAGTAAAGAAAATGGTGGTGCTGGGTATTCACAATCGTATGCAAGTCTAGTCTTTGGAACGTTCCGTAAAAGTTTAGATAAAGCTGTGGAAATGCAATACCTAGAAATGAATATTTCTAAGAAGGTTAGAGCTATTCCAAAAGGTAAGGCGATTGTTTCGTATTGGACGAAAGAAGATTTTGAAAAAGTGATAAACCAAATTTATATAGAAGATTTTTATGAACATTTGAATTTTGTTATGTTGTGGGTCTATTATATGACTGGAATACGAGTGAATGAAGGCACTGCTTTATGGTGGAATGATGTCGATTTGAAAAATAAACGTTTACGTGTCCATCATATGTTAATTATGAAAACGAGAAGTGAATGGAAAAGAAATTCGTATACAAAAACGGAAGATGGAAAGAGAATAATTGCACTTGATGATGATACAATAAATATATTAAAAGCATGGCGAAATCGACAATTGGAGATAGGGTTAGGTAATTCAAACGACTTTATTTTTAGTTATGATGGATTGCCAATGATTAAATCGACAATAGGCAGAATCATTAAACGTTATTCTAAATTCGCAGGAGTAACAAAGATTCAAGCAAAAGGATTGCGTCATTCTCATGCTTCATATCTAATCAATGAATTTAACGTTTCTGTTCTTGTGTTATCACAACGTATGGGGCATTCAAGTCCAGAGATTACTTTAAAACACTATGCCCATATGTGGAGTGGGGCAGATACTGCAATTGCTGAGATAATGGCGGGGAACATTAAAATTAAAACAGCTTCAAAAACGAAAATTAAATTTAATGGCAATCAATCATTAAATAATGATATTGTAAGAGGATAACCTTATTAAGAATGAAAAAGAGCGTTGGGACAAGATTTAAAGTCCAGAAAAGTAGAGTCTGTGTACAATTTTTTAGTTTCTCTTCAATCAATTTTATTTTATCAAAATATCATTTATGTCGATCCTTTAGCCTTCTAAGAGTAATTTTTCTTTAATAGGATTCAATGTAGTGATTTTTCAAGGTAGTTTTTGCAAAAGTTGTGACAAGAATTAATTAAAATCTATAATTGTTCCACTACAAAAATTAAGTAACTGACTACGAAGGAGGAATAAAGTGGTTGAAGTTGATGATTGTATTGATATTAATAATCGTATAAATGAATTTAAAGAATATCTTAATGATGATGCAAATTCAACTCAAGAGATAATTGATAAGTATTTAGTGTTTGGGACTCCACATATTTACTCAAATCAGGAGGTTTTGTACTATAACTTAAAACAGAAAGTTGCTTCCTTTTTTAATGTGAATCAAAGGGATATTTTCATGATAGGTTCTTCCAAGTTAGGATTCAGTATCTCTCCCTCGAAATTGTGGAGACATATAGATGGAGATCCTAAAAAAGATTCGGATATAGACTTAGTAATCATCTCTGATGTAATTTTTGATAAATATTGGAAGTCGATTTTCTCCTTCATAGAAAAAACAATACCTACTAGTAATATTGATGAAAATCATGTGAAATTCTTAGAATATTTTTTTAAAGGTTGGTTAAGACCAGATAAATTCCCACATAAATATGAGGGATCAGACGAATGGTTTGAATTTTTTCGTGAGATATCCTATAAAGAAGAGTTTGGTTCAAGGAAAATAGCTGCTGCTATTTATAGAGATGAGTACTTTTTCAATGCATATAATACAAAGAATATTGATGGAATTAGAACAAATTTAAAAAATAGGGAGGGTTTGTAATGATCGGAATTGGAAGTAATAAAAAAATAATTGATATATATAATGAGATTAAAGCTGGAAATTTAAAACTACAACCAGATTTCCAAAGAAAATTAGTTTGGAATAAGGACCATAAAGAAAGTTTTATTGAAACAATCATTCTTGGATTACCTTTTCCTGAGGTATATACTGCGGTAGGGGAGATAAATCTTGAAACTAGGAAGACGGAAGTTCTAGTAGTCGATGGTCAACAAAGATTATCAACTATATATGAGTATATAAATGGGGCAGATACCATTACATACAAAAAAATAGAAAAATTCAAAGATTTGTCACCGGAAGAACAAAAGGATTTTTTTTATTATGTAATTGTAGTTAGAGACTTGGGACATCTCCCTTTACCAGATATTAAACAAATATTTAGAAGGATTAATTCCGTCGATTATGCATTAGGGGCTATGGAAATAAATAATGCTCTTTATGATGGAGAATATATTTCAACAGGTAAAGTCATTGTTGATAAATATAATTTATGTCATACGTTTAAGGAAACAGAAGTTTCGAGAATGAAAGATCTTGAATTTATTTTGGCAATAATGGTTACAAACGATACAGGTGGTTATTTTACTGGTTATAGAGAAGTAGAAGATTACGTTAGAAATTATAATGATTATTATAAGGACAGGGAAAAAACATTAAGGTCTTTTGAAAAACTTTCTAATATAATTGATTCACTTAATCTTTTAGAAGATTCTATATGGTTAAATAGCCGATCGTGTTATTTCACCTTATTGGTAGAATTACTTAAAGTATCTGATAATATTTCTATTGAAAATGATTCTGGAAATTTGAGTGAATTGCTTAATGAGTTTAATAATAAGGTAATGGAGACTCGAGAAATAATTAAAGAAGGGAGAGAAAAATATTCAGCGTTTTATAAAGCTATGTATCAAGGCACTAGCAGCAAAAAAAATAGGACTTTAAGAGGGAAACTCTTAGCAGAAGAACTAAAAGATTATAATTAATTTTACTTATTCATTTATTGAGAAGAAGAAACAGGCGTTTATCTTTTTGGATTGCTTTTCCCACCAAATAAACCACCAAAATCTTATTGTATATAAAAAATGTTGTAAAACAAGGGTGGGTGAGTATCGTCTATTATCGAGTGGGAATAATTGTAAAAGAGCTAGAAACCTTTGTGTATCAAGGGTTTCTAGCTCTTTTTTATTTTTAACTGCACTTTTTCCTTCCGTCTTCATGTGTTCATTCATCATTCCATCCCTTACACACATCAATCCATTGTGAATAACCGGAGTGTTTTTCTAATTGTTTTATTGTGAGTTCAATAGCACTGTTACTGCTCCCGCAGGCTGGATAGACTGTCTCAAAACGTTTGAGTGAAATATCTAAATAAACGGAAACGCCATTCTTTGTAGCGAAAGGACATACTCCGCCAATTTCATGACCGACCAAGTCAACAACCTCATGAGGAGAAAGCATTTTAGCTTTTGTTTTAAAATATTCCTTGAATTTTTTGTTATCAACTTTTGCATCGCCAGAGGTCACAATTAAAATAGCTTGTCCATTTACTAGAAAGGAGAGTGTTTTTGCGATTCTTTCAGGTTCGCAGCCCAGTGCAGAAGCAGCCAAGTCTACGGTTGCACTAGATACTGAAAATTCTTGAATTCGCGTATCCATATCATATTGTTTAAAATAATCTTTTACTTTTTTGATTGACATGATCATTTCTCCTTTTTATTAGTATTGATTTGACATGATCTATTTTTTAAACGATATTGATGTGGTGTTAGGTGATACTTTTTCTTAAATAAACGAATGAAATGCTCTGCATTTTGATAACCAACGGCTGCCGCAATATGATCTACTTGTAAATGGCTACAAGTGAGCATTTCGCAGGCTTTTTCCAATCTTATTTCTTGTCGAATCTCACGAAATGATTTGCCAAGCTTACGAGCTATATATTTTGACAGATAAGATTGTGAAAGGTTAAATTCCTCTGCCATCTCCTGGATGGTGATATGCTCACAACATTGCTGAATATATTGTAGCATTTGAATCATACGTATATCACTAGATTGTTTGACCTGATTGACGTTCATATGGCTTGGTTTGAATCTTAATAAGAGACATAATAATATCTCAAACACATTATTCATAATCAACTGGTAACTAGGGAACCGATTATAATTTTCTGCAAATAGTTGAAGAGAGCAGTCTAGCAAATGTTTATCCAAGTGACTATGGAAAATAAGAATATTTTTATTTTCTTTTATATACAATGCATTCAAAAAGAACTCTGAAATGACATGATTTCCTTTTAACATTTTAAAAAACACTTTTTGAAAAGTACTCTTACGAATCATGATTTGCATTGCGATTGTATTCTCCATTACAATTGGCTTGTGAATTGTGTTAGGTGGAATAAAGGCAATATCTCCTGATTTTAAAGCCATTTTTTTGCCTTCCACTTCTACATACATCTCATTTTCCAGAACATAGATCATCTCAAAGAAATCATGGATAGCCGACAATTGGGGCATAAAGCGGCTATACTTTCTCACTTCGATATCTTTCTCCTGATCTAACCACATGGTATCTTCCTTTTCAAATTCATTCTGCCCTTTTAGCAAAAATTCTTCTATATATATTTGTTTATGCATTAGACTGTGTTTATCATAATCCTTCAAAAATAATTGCAATGATGTGTTGTCATGCTTTTTCAGTTGGTATTGTTGATAAAAGATTTCTTGTTCGTTATATTCTCTTAAATATTGCATCACTTCATGTTTTTCAAGTTTATCTTTTTCCATCTACATCCAAACCTCTAGTTTATTTACTGCCACCACCAGGGCCTTTACTGTTGCTTCTATAATATCTTTATCAATTCCCGCACCCCAATGCATTTTTCCTTGAGATGAAATTCCAATCTGTGCACAGGCTTTTGCTTCGGAATCCTTGCCCAAAGAATTCTGTTCATAGACTTCCAAAACATACTCGAGATGAAAATATGCTTTTAACGCATTACTGATGGCATCTAAACTTCCAGTGCCAGTTCCTTGTATTTCAATTTGTTGCTGATCTCTCAGCAAAGTTAAGGTGACTTCCTGCTTATTTCCCTTATTAAATTGATAATCAAGCAGCTGGAAATGAGGGTGAAAATCAACATACTGCTTTTCAAAAACATGATATATTTCTTCGATAGACAATTCCCTATTTGTCTGATCAGATACTTTTTTCGCTGCATATCCCATGGCTTCATTCATTTGATAAGGAAGTTTAATGCCATAATTTGTTTCTAGTATATAGCCTATGCCGCCTTTTCCAGACTGGCTATTGATTCGAATCACATCCGTTTGATAGTTCCTCCCCAAGTCAACTGGATCTACTGGGATATACGGAACGTCCCATTTATCAACATTATTTTCTTTTCTATATTTCATCCCTTTAGATATCGCATCTTGATGTGACCCAGAGAATGCGGTGAAAACCATCTCCCCAGAATAGGGCTGCCTCTCAGGAACAGTGATTTTTGTTAGTTTTTCATATTTTTGACGAATAGCTTCTAGGTTATTGAAATTCAATTTTGGATCATAACCTTGTGAATACATATTCATCGCCAAGGTAATCAAGTCTACGTTCCCTGTACGTTCACCGATACCAAATAATGTACCTTCGACTCTTTCTGCGCCAGCTAGAACACCAAATTCTGCATCACTCACCCCAGAGCCGCGGTCATTATGAGGATGAACAGATAATGTCACACTGTCTCGGTAAGACAGATTTTTGTGTATATACTCAATTTGACTTGCAAAGATATGAGGCATTGAATATTCAACTGTTGTCGGAATATTGATGATTGCTTTATGAGTTGGTGTCGGTTTCCAAATATCTAAAACACTATTACAAATATCTAACGCATAATCAACTTCTGTTCCTGGAAAGCTTTCTGGACTATATTGAAAATAAATATCACTATTTGTTCTTTCGGCAAGTTCTTTTACTAAAATAGCTCCATCAATGGCAATTTGTTTAATTTCATCTTTTGTTTTCTTAAATACTTGTCTGCGCTGCGCTTCTGAAGTCGAATTATATAAATGAACAATCGCTTTCGGCACCCCCTTAATGGCTTCGAAGGTTCGGCGGATAATATGCTCTCTCGCTTGCGTAATCACCATAATCGTGACATCGTCTGGAATCATATGATGATCAATCAGTGTCCGTAAAAACCTAAACTCCGTATCAGAAGCAGCTGGAAATGCGATTTCAATTTCTTTAAAACCTATCTCTACTAATAACTGAAACATTTCCAATTTTTCTTCTAAGTTCATAGGAATAGGTAATGCTTGATTTCCATCCCGCAAATCCACACTGCACCATATCGGAGCACTTTCTAAAGTTTCTTTCTTCACCCAATCATAAGTAAGGTTCGGTGGCAAAAAGTATTTCTTTTCGTATTTTTTGTGGTTAAACATCATCGATTCCTCCTGTAATTGGAATATAAAAAAAGCCTATCATCTCCAAGATTTAACTTGGAGACGAAAGACTTCTTCTTACGCGGTACCACCCCTGTTTCATGATAACCATACATTATCATGCCCTTATTCGGATACAGATTGTTTGATCTTATATCCTTCCCATATAACGGTGGGGTGCCGACCTTAACTACATCAATACTTTTCATTTCACTAAGGCTACTCTAAGGTGAGTTCCCTGCCTTTTTGTTATTGCTTCTCATCAGCCAGCAACTTTCTGAAAACATTTCGGCAAGTACTATTCCTTATCATCGCATTCTCATTTTTCTGATTTTTTCTATTATACCAAGTCTACAAAAAAGAGATAGGGATAGAGATATCTTTTTTAATTGATTTTTTTTGTCCTCTGGGTGCCTATCTTCATTTTTAATTTTATTTTCTTTGAGCCCCTAAACAATCAACTAAATATTTCACTGTGACCCATACTTTTATTTGGTTCTCTTTTTCTTGAAATGCTTTAATGAATGGCTAGGTATAATCTTTTACATAAAGTAGTGTCATAGGATACGATACACAATCGGCATCCGTGCAGTTACATCTATTGATGGTATGATGAGTGACTTGGGCAAGAATCCCTTGGGAAGTGCTTGATAAGATATCAACTCGTATCGTCAATGATGTGAAGCATATTAATCGCGTGGTGTATGATATTACGAGTAAGTCGCCTACTAAGATTGAGTGGGGGTAGGCATACAAAAGAGCCGGGTTCGTTTGATAACAACAGTTTCGGCTCTTTTGTATGATCGGTGTTGCATTGTTTGTTTTTAGTTTTATGAAAGCTATTAATAAAAAAGTTAACCAAAAAGAATTTTTTCTAATTTAATAGAAAGCTGCCTCAAACTAGCCTTCCCAATTTTTCCGTGGACTGAATTTTTAAGTTTTTCATAAATTGTTTCTAGATATTCATCTAATGTCATATCTATTCTATCAAGGATAGATATTCCACCAGTTTTAAACGCATCTAAAAACTGTGTGTTTTTGAAATTTTGTTCATATCTACTATCAGTAATTTTTAACGCAAAAAATGTGAATATAGATTCTCTGTTTAAAATAATATATGTGTCTCCTCCATTTCCATATGTGATAGACTCAAGAAATAGATTATTTGCCGAGACTCTCATTTTATAATTTACGATGAATTCATAATACAACAGACTGACTATATTCAAATCATCAACTATGCTTTTCATATCTAGAGGTATTTCTCGTAGTAAATATTCCATTGAATTTGTTAACTCTTCATATTTCGTTATTTTTGGTATTTTATCAACGGCACGTAAAAATTCAATACAAAGATTTTTAATCATCCTTAAATCAGTTTCTGTTTGTTGTGTTGTTAGGACAATTTTATGTAAATATTTGTTGTTAGGTGATAATATCGCTTGAATCAATAATATTTTAAGAGGTGAGATCCGACTATAAGCAAATTGATCATAGTAGTCCATATTTTCAATTTGCTTTTCTCTGTCTGTATAAATAGTCGTTAGCACTTTGAAAGTGATTCTGTGATTTATATGAGTTTTTGCAACTATTTTGGCGGATGAAAAATATAAATTTTTTTTCTCGTCCTCTTCAGCCCAATGAAATGCATTTATTAATTTTCTTTTGAAATATAAAGTATTATCATTCCACTTTTCATTAGCTGGGTAAAGTAATTGATATAATGAATAGGCAATGAGGTATTCCTTATTCAATAAAGAAATTAGCTTTTCCAATTTTTCATTCTCAGAAATGTTCTCTCTTAAATTACCATGACTTCTAATTAAGTAATCAAACACTGCTTTTGAAAACAGTTCATCATTGTCGTATCTCGAAAAGGTAGGTAGGTCAAACTGAGATTCTGAAATTAGATATTTTTGAGCTATTTTCTCCCATTTGTATTTCTCGATTTTAGAATAATATTTTAAAAAATCAGTTGTTTTGTTCTTTTTTTCTGACTTAAATTTCATGTTGAAATTGTTTTTTTTGATATCTGTATACAACTCCTCCATTTTAGTTGAATCAGAAACTGCTTCTTCTATTAACAGATCGAATAAATAAATATGAATATTTCCTATTTGTTTATTTAAGACTGAACTAAAATCAAGTTCATTTATATTTTTTTCTAATAACTTTGGTGATTCATCTAATAAACGGTTAAAAGTGTACATATCTTGGTCAATAATTTTTTTTAAGTAGTACCAATCAATTTCCTTTTGAATATCAGATAAGTATTCCCATTTTTTGTATATGAATCTTTTGTAATTATCATATAAATAAATTTCTTCTTCCCCAAAACGATGTTTCTCGATTCGGATCCTTTTGAATTTTACATATTTTGAGCCTACCTCAATATCTATTTTAGAAAATACTTTGTTTAAGAAGTAGCCAATTGAATGATTATCTAATTTTGAGATATCATATTTGAGAACTCTAAAGAAAAATCTTATATCGTCATAATCAAACTTACTTTTATACATTTTTCTGAATAGTCTATAATACTTTTTAGATATTGATTCATTTATAGTATGTTCTAATCCTATATCTGATTTTCCTTTTATTAGAAATAGCATGCGGATAATTTGTAGGCTCATTCCAATTAAAAAGATGTAAATCCAAAATAGCATTGTAACACTTGTTTGCCAGGCAAAGATTAGATTGTCTTTCAGTTCTCCACTAGTATTAATAATTAGAATAGGAGAAGTAATAGTTAAAAATAATATCAATAGAAATGGTTTAGTTTGCGTAATCTGATACCAAATAGACGTATCTGCTAAATGTTTAATTTTACTTCTTCCTAAATATTTAACTTTATCACTGTCACCAACTAAAAATTGCAAAAAACCTATATAAATACCATAGATACTTAAAAGTCCAACAACAAATCCATATACACTAACTAAATTAAAATATTGATTTTGATATTCAATAAATTTGATTCCAAATTCACATTGAACAATAAACAAAGAAAAATATAAAACTAAAAATAATGATTTACTAAACCGTGGTAAATTTCTTTCAGATAAAAGAACATCTCCGATGAAGTTTACCAATTTTGTACCAAGTTTTGTTTGAATCATTAACAGTTGGATTTTTAGTTTAATTGTTGATAAAAACAAAGATATTAAAAATGCTATTATTAAAAATCCAATAAATGTAATTTCGTTATCGGATATTCCCAAGATATAACCTCGCTTCTTTTCGTTTTTCTAAGCTGGTTGTATACACACACACACTTCTCATTCGTCATTTTCCCTTATCTACTGATATTTTTATTGTTTGTATTTCACTTTCTTCGTCCTTAAATATCTCCACAACACCACCGCAAGAACAAGCAAAATGACACATTGAATTGACAGTAAAAGCATTTGCAATTCCACAGATGTTTGCCCATTTGTCATTTGATCCACGATATTATGCACTGCGTGCCATATGATGACCCATTGCAGGCTGTTTGTGAGTGCCACAATTTCAGCTGCAACGAATCCAAATAAGAAGGCGAATAGGATTTGAGCAACGGTTAAGGTGAGGCTTTTTCCACTTAAAAGATTCGCAGCATGACCAAGACTGAATAGTACGGCGGAACCCCATATGGCGGTGCTTAGATTGATTTGCTTTAAATATTGAAACAGAATGCCGCGAAAAATACCTTCTTCAAAAATACCGACACAGACCATGAAGAAGCAAAGTGCCGTAAAGGAAGAGAGGGATAAATCCGTGTTTAATCCAGCGATGAACGGGATGGCCTCGATGATAAGGATGGGAATGACCCACTTCCCGAGAGCCCCTTTTCGGCAGCCTATTTCTTTCAAGTGAAAACGGCTTTTCTGAATAATCAATAGAAGAAAAAGACACCCAGCCAGCATGGCACAGCCATTGATGATATAGATGGTCATAGGATCGGTCACTTCTTTGATGGATATATAGACACCTGCACTTGTTGGAATAATTAAAGAAAACAGCAGTAGAAGCACAGCTTTTCGAATGATTGTCATTGGTTTCATGTTTTGATTCCTCCTCTAATGTCAGAGTAGTGGAATCAAGTAGAAGCCTCAATCAAATCTTCCTAACATGTCAATTTTTAACCCTAAGATGCATATTAAGATGTTGTTCGTTTTTTTCGCTGCTGTAAATGGTCATTGATTTCCGCAGCGGTTGCCTGATCTTTTTTATACAATAGGTACTTAATTAAAAAGAATAATGCCATGACCACAAGGAAATTCACGATGAACGAAAGGAGACTAATTTCACCGCTGACGATAATGATAGTTGTCATTATCATACACATCACAAGGACAATATATAGGGTTTGTTGAAAAAGAATCCGTTGATGGCTATATGTTTGTTTTGGGTATAGCAAGAAAGTCAGGGCGCTTGAAAAAAAGGAATTGGAAATGATCGCTTCTAAAATGTAAATCGGCATCGATCCAAATGTGAAACAGTAAATCAACACTAAGGCTGTAAAGATCATACAAAATGTAATCAAAAGATTGATGATGTAACGTTTCATTCTATTCACTTCCTCCGTAATCCAAGCTTCTCTTTTAATGCTTGAATATAAAAACGTGAAATCATTACTTTTTCTTCATTTTTAAGGTTTGCTTCAAAACGGCCACTTGTTTTAGGAGAAATGAAGGCGATAGAATCAATATTCAGAATCATCGATTTCGAGATTCTGACATAATCATGCGCTTCAAGGTGTTCTTCAAGTTCAAATAACTTTTCCTTTATGAGAAAAACCCCGTCTGTCGTATACAAAAACGATTTTTTATCAACACTTTCAATATATAAAATGTCGTGATAATAGATTTTTTTCATGCTTTCTTTCTCAGGGTCTTTCGCTAGGAAGAAGGGGGCTGATTGCTCCACTTGCTGGACAAGCTTTTCAATCGCCGGATTGAGCTCATAAATGTGAAAAGAAACATATTCTGATTGCGGCTTTTGAATGAAATGAATATCTATTTTCATCTGTTTTATTTGTAATCCCTCTTTAAAATCGAATACATATACACATCATCAAACCCATTTTGACCAAGATCATACTCCCTCAATAAACCCTCTCGTACAAATTTAATCTTCTCCAATAATTGAACAGAGAATGTATTAGCTGGATCAATAATCGCTTCAATCCGATTCAGGTTCATTTCCTGAAACCCATATCGTAACACCGCAGCAATCGCCTCGCTCATAATGCCTTTTCTCCAATGATCGTGATGCAATTCATAGCCAATTTCCGTGCGGCAGTGCTGTTTTTCCAAGTTAAGAAATCCACAGCTGCCGACGATCGCAGGATCATCTTTTAAAGAAATGCCCCAGCGGATGCCTGTTTGTTCTTTGAAGATGTTGTCATACCACTGGATTTCTCCTTTTGTGTCTTCAATCGTTTTATGAGCATCAATTCCCATGTAGCGGCACACGGTTTCATTGGATAAATAGATGTGCATATCCTCAGCGTCTTCGATCGTCGCTTGTTTTAAGATTAGTCTTTCGGTATGTATGGTTGGAAATGATTGCGGGAATACCAGTTCACGTCTAGTCATATTTTTCTCCTTGTGCAATTTTATTTAAATTATACCTGTACTGGTCGATTTTGTGTAATGCTTTGGTGTAATATGAGAATATGATTGTGGGAATAATTCACAAACGAATTCGATAAAAGAGGATAATTGAAATGGGCATTTTTCTAATTATGATCGTCATCGTGATGATCGCCGTATCTTTAGTGATCTATTTATTTATAAAGGGAATCATTCAATCTAAAGTGCTAGTGATTGTAGGTTCTGTTTTAGGAGGAACCGCACTATTTGTTTGGGTGGCTATGTTTTTTAATTTTCACTCTGTATCTTTAATAAATGAATCGTTAGGTCATTTTAAGATCGGTGAAAAATTTGAGGGAGATCATACTTTTGCGGAGAATACTCAATTCTCTCATCCTAAACAGAGTGTCTATATGGAAAAAGAAAATCAAGATTTTGTAGTATCAGTTGATCAACATCATCGAGTTACATCTATTTACAATCAGTCAAAACAGAAAACTCTTCAAACATCTAAGGGAGTTAAAATAGGAGAAGATTATTCATCTGTGATACAAACATATGGAGAGCAATTCAAGAAGCTCTGGTTTTTCGAAGGGTATAGCAAAGGTATACAATATCAAGATCAATCAAACGGTATCATTCTAGAGTTCTTTTTCAATGACAATAAACTAGCACTCATTGAACTTCGTAGTAAGCGGAAATAAAAAAGTAGAAAGTAAAAACAAGCATTTTAATTGAAATGCTTGTTTTTATGTTGCTTTTTCATAACATGCCTTACAATAAAAAACCCCTTCATTCCTCAGCCAAGCCTTTACCTCTGTCATTCCGCGTCTCTTTGGATAGACGAGCTTGACGTACACTTCTTCGTTACCTTCTATCTTCTTCTGACAGCTAGCACATACGGGTTCTTCAAATGGAAACAATTGACATACTCCTTTTTGTAGATATTTCTTCCATTATATCAAATATGCAACATAATCTTTGCGGCCTGTTCTTCACTTTTTCTATTTTTGTCCGACATATGGTAAGGAAAAGAAATTTTAGTTTGTTGAAACCGTTTGAGAGAAACCTTGCTCTAACAGGTGTAGGAGGTGTGGATGAGATGAAGCAAGTGCGTCTAATTAAAAAAGCACAAAAAGGGAATGTCCCGGCATTTGAGAAATTAATGCTGATGTATCAAGAGCGTTTATATAAAACGGCTTTTCTCTATACAAGAAATAAAGAGGATTCGTTAGATGCTGTTCAAGAGACGGTCATTAAAGCGTTTAAGCATCTATCTGGCTTAAAAGAACCGGCTTATTTTTCTACCTGGCTGACACGGATTTTGATTCATACGATTTTTGCGATGAAGAAAAAGCAGCAAGATGTTGTTCCGTTAGAACAGCATCATGAGAGCGTTGAGCGACATGATTTTTTAGAAGACAAGCTTGATTTAAAAAATGCACTTGAAGTGTTAGATGAGCAATATCAGCTCGTGATTCAGCTATTTTATTTTCAAGATTATTCGATTTCGATGATTTCTGAACAGATGGGTGTGCCTGAAGGAACGGTTAAAACTCATTTGTATCGAGCAAGAAAGCTATTAAAGCAAACATTGGAGAAGGAGGAGAGTGTCGATGGAACGAAAAGAAATGAAAAAGCTTTATGATGAGATTGATGTACCAATGGTTGAAGTAACCTCTGCGATTCGCCAAGCAATAGGAGATGTAAAAGCGGAACAGAAAAAACATTGGTTCAAATGGAACTGGAGAACACCAGTATACTCTGCCATTGTTCTCATCGTCCTTTACTTTTCATCAGGTTTCCTTTTTCCTTCTCTTAATACAGCAATGGCACGTGTCCCGATTGTTGGGCAATTTTATATGATGTTTCACGATAAAGTAGGAATGGCTCTTTTTCAGAGTGATTTGGTGAAACATGTCAATGAGGGGGCTGAATCAAGAGGAATTACTGTGAAAGTAAACAGTGTATACTATGATGCCGGGCGTCTTGTTTATACGTTTACTGTCGATCATTTGAATACAAAGGAAGATTCTGTACCATTCATCGTCAGCAACTTAAATCATATAAATGAAAATTTCCAACCGAGTTACGACAATCAGGAATTGAAAAAATTAAAGGATGGCCGATATCTTGGGCAAATGGAAGTCTATACAAATGGACAGACAATTAAGCAAGGTCAAAAAGCCCCACTCGTCATTTCAAAAATTGGAGATATTGTAGGGAATTGGCGTTTTGAATTACCTGTAGTGAAGCAAAAAACCACTTTATTAGCTGGACAAAAAGACGTGTCTATTTTAAATGGACGTTATCAAATAAGAAACGTAAAGGTAGAAAATGGAGTGAATGGCTCTGCTATTCAATATGCCATTGATTACAATGGTTTTGCCAAAGATGATAGAGTTAGTATTGATAGAATGAAGGATAATTTAGGGAATGAGTATGAGCTTGAGATTGGAACCGTTTTAAGAAAAAAACAACTGACTTCTGACAAAACTAGAAAAGATCATTTGACAATTTTGAATCAGCCGATCAATCCAAAGGCGACTGAATTGACATTTTACACAGATGTGAGATACGAACGAGAATACAGCCACATCATTCCTCTCAAGACAAAGCTGCCTGTTCAGTTCAAAACAAAACACCATGGCATCGGAATCAAAATCATTAAGATAGAGCAAAAAGACCGTTCTGTGATTGTTGATTATCAATTTACTGGAGTAGATCAAAAAGAATTAGATCAGGATGTGATGGAGAATATAGGTGAATTCATTGGATTAGGCGATGTTGAAAAGATGAAATCATGGCCCGATCCACAAGCAGACTATGAAAGCGGATATTACTTGAAGGGGAACCATGCGAAGGTGACGAATTTAAAGACAGCTTCCATGCAATCCACCTTTGAATTTGATGATAAGAATTTAGAGACTTTATCATTAAACCATTTTTCTTTTAAAGAATATGGGCTTTATCTTGATTTGACTGAACTGAACATGTTGGCACCACAGAAAGAGATAAAGGTAACCATTCCAGTCAAAAAAGAAACTTCAAAAGCTAGTCAATAAATAAGAGAGCGAACATGATTACACATGTTCGCTTTTTGTCTGTTGTTCTACCAGTCGATGACGATTGAACGAATACCGAATCAACATCAACGCCACAAAACTAGCTATCCCACCAATCCAACTTAAATTCGTTACATTTGTATACTGAATAATCACGCCGCCCATAGACGATCCGAGCATCATGCCGATGTTCATAATCGCTGTATTAAAGCTCAGCACGGTTTCTGATGCTTGTGGTTTAAGGGAGATCAGATAGTATTGCTTCGCTGGTGTTGTTGTCCATGTGGCGATGCCCCAAATGGCGAGTGTGATCAAGACGCTAATTGTAGAGAATTGCGTAAAGAATAAGGCAAAGAGAGCGAACATCTGGATCATGATGCTGATCGAGATGGTTCGGTTTGGTCCCCATTGATCGACGGCGAATCCGCCAAAACGTGAGCCAATAAAAGCAGAAATGCCTAAGACGAGCAAGGCAATGCTTGTCATTTCAAGTGAAAAGCCGGCGGTCTGTCGCAATAAAGGAGAGATATAAGCAAAGACCATCGTGTAGCCTAAGATCCAAAAGACGGTTGTGGCTAAACCGCTGATTACCCTGCGGTCTTGAAGGATGTGTAATTGCTGCTTTAATGGCAGATGAGAATGTCCCTCTATGCGTGGCAGCAATTGATAAAGAAGCAAGAAGAGACAAGCAGAACCTAGTGCAATGATGAGAAAAATATAGTGCCAATCCACATGACCTGATAGAAATGTTCCAATCGGCACACCAAGTACGAGTGAAATGGTGAATCCAGTGATGACCGTCGCCATTGCACTCCCCTTTTTTTCTGGCGGGGCGATCTGCGCTGCATAATTCGTGGCAACGACAATATATAAGCCGCCGCTCATGGCCATAATGACACGAGATAGCAGGAGCAGCACAAAATGATGGCTGAAAAAGGCGAGCATATTGCCTAAAATAAACACAAAAATAGCTGATAACAAAACCTTTTTTCGGTTCAGTTTCGACGTTACCATGACTAAAAAGAGAGCGCCTACTGCATAAAAAAGAGAATAGACGGTGATGAGCTGACCGGCAGCAGGAATGGAGATGTGTAAATCGACAGCAATGATATCTAGAATCCCTGACACGACGAATTCTGACGTGCCTGTGACAAATGAACCGACAGCTAAAAGAACAATCAATAGCTGATGAGATGTGTTTTTCATTTTGAACCCTTCCTTCATGTTGATACGTTGTCTTTAGTTTAAATTCCGTGCTAACATAAGTAAAATTGATGTTTTTCATGAAGGAGATGAGTAAATACTCATGAGCTTTGTTCGTTTTGATATTATCGCAAAAGTGGTGGAGCTTGGCAGTTTTACAGCAGCAGCTGAAGCATTAAATATGACGCAGTCAGCTGTGAGTCATGCAGTGGCGAATTTAGAGTCAGAGTGGGGCGTGTCTTTATTCATTCGTGACCGAAAGAAGGGCATTATGCTGACGGACATTGGTCAAACGCTTCTCCCGCATATTAGAGAAGTGTTAAATAGAGTGGAGAAAATCCAGCAAGAAATTGCATTAACGAAAAATATTGAAACAGGTTTAATTCGTATTGGCACATTTGCCAGTGCCTCTGCTTGTTTATTACCTAAACTGCTTGTGAGCTATCAGAAAAAACATCCAAAAATCGAATTTAAATTCTATGAGGGAACGTATGAAGAAATATTGGAGTGGCTGGATTCTGGCATCATTGATGTTGGATTTGTTGTGAAAGGCCATGCGGATGAAGCCTTTGATTTACTGCCGCTTATGAAAGATGAGATGGTGGTCGCCTATCACCCAAATCATCGATATGAACAGCAGCCCATTGTAGATATAACAGATTTGGCGGGTGAACCATTTATTATGCCGACTGGCATGTATCAATCACATGTAGAGGATATTTTTTCGGAGGCGCAAATGAAGCCAGCTGTTTTATTTGAAGTTCATGATTGTACGACCATTGCTCGTATGGTAGGGGAAGGACTTGGTGTCACGATAGGTCCGGAGTTGTTTTTAAAAACGCAGCAGCTTGTGCATATTCGTCAGCTGAATGTCTCTCATCATCGTGAGGTTGCGCTCGCCTGTCCCTCTCTCTCCCAAGCTTCTCCAGCAGTGAAAGAGTTTTTCCATGTAGCCGAAACGGTTTTTGCAAAAGAGAAGGATTTGGAGAAGGGTGTATAAAGAACTAGATGTGAATTTCCAAATTCGTGTAATAAGACGAATGAAGCGGACATTTCTTTGAAAAATGTTCGCTTTTCATATTGTATTTTAAAAATGAAGTTGGTACAATAGACACAGAAATCAAATAGATAGAAGTCGTATAATCGCGGGGATATGGCCCGCAAGTTTCTACCAAGCTACCGTAAATGGCTTGACTACGTCAATTCACACTCGTTTGATATAAATCATGCATTGTTCTTGTTTTATGTCACAGTCTGAATTCACATATGTAGTCAAGCGTCCCAAAATTGTTGGGGCGTTTTTTATTTGACTAGTGAATGGGACAGACTAAAACAAAAGGACATGAAGGGAGTCAGTTGGCTTGAAACAGTATTTTCAGTTTGATGAGTTAGGAACGAATTACCGCAGAGAAATCATCGGTGGTTTAACCACATTTTTGTCGATGGCTTACATTCTGTTTGTTAATCCGATCACACTTGCATTAGTGTCGGTACCGGATTTTCCAGATAAATTACGTATTGATCAGGGCGCTGTCTTTACAGCAACGGCGTTAGCTTCTGCTGCAGGGTGTTTCCTGATGGGATTGATCGCCAGGTATCCGATTGCAATTGCACCAGGTATGGGTCTGAATGCGTTCTTCGCCTTTTCGGTTGTGCTTGGCATGGGCATTAAATGGGAAGCAGCACTTTCAGGTGTGTTTGTTTCAGGATTGATTTTCGTTGCCCTTTCTTTAACAGGTTTCCGTGAAAAAATCATCAATGCCATTCCAGCTGAGCTGAAGCTGGCAGTTGGTGCAGGTATTGGTTTGTTCATTACGTTTGTTGGTCTACAAGGCTCTGGCATTATCGCCAATAATGATAATACACTCGTTTCGATTGGAAATATTCATAGTGGTCCAGTTCTGTTAACGGTGTTTGGTATCGTAGTGACTGTTATATTAATGGTTCTTCGTGTGAATTCAGGTGTCTTCATTGGGATGCTTGTGACTGCTATTGCCGGGATGCTTTTTGGTCTTATACCAGTACCGTCTCAGATTGTGGGAAGTATTCCAAGTTTGTCTCCAACCTTTGGTCAAGCCTTGATTCACTTACCAGAAATATTCTCGATTCAAATGCTTATTGTGATCTTAACGTTCCTTTTCGTTGGATTCTTTGATACAGCTGGTACGCTTGTAGCTGTGGCAACACAGGCTGGTTTAATGAAAAATAATGAGCTTCCTCGTGCAGGAAGAGCACTGCTGGCGGATTCTTCTTCTATTGTTGTAGGTTCTGTTCTTGGTACATCTACAACAACATCTTATGTTGAATCTAGCTCAGGCGTTGCTGCTGGTGCGCGTTCTGGTTTTGCAGCTGTCGTCACAGGGATTTTCTTCTTGCTGGCGATGTTCTTCTCACCGCTTTTATCCATTGTTACACCTAATGTGACAGCACCTGCTTTGATTATTGTTGGTGCACTGATGGTCGCTCCGCTTGCAAAGATTGCATGGGATCGCTTTGAAATTGCGGTACCAGCGTTCTTAACGATGATTATGATGCCACTGACATACAGTATTGCAACAGGGATTGCGGTTGGCTTTATTTTCTACCCGATTACGATGATCTTTAAAGGGAAAGCCAAAGAAGTGCATCCAATCATGTACGGATTGTTTGTCATCTTTATTCTATATTTCGCTTTCTTAAATCATTAATTGAACATCTGAAACAGCAGCTCATGGGGCTGCTGTTTTTTGTTAAAAAAATCAAAACATAGTTGACTTATAGGAATTATGTGTTTATGATAAAAAGACATAATTCGCTGATTGGATCACCAAAGGCGCTTTGATTTCCTTTTTTAATAGAAGGTTTCAGGGTGCCTTTTTTTCTTGCAAACATTCAAAAGGGGGAGGAGATGTCTTTTGTCACGCTGGCTTAGACAGGTGATTGAACGAAAAAAGCAGGTGCTGATTCAAAAGCTCCTTTTATGGGGGCATGAAGAAAAGCAGGAAGCGCTCATGCATTATACAATTCATGAGCTGGAAAATGAGGTTCTCTATTTAAAAGAGCGAAAACAAAAATAGGGGGATGAGCGATGGATGAACAAAAGCTGAATTATATTTTATCTGCCTTAAAAGGGATCGACTATGGATCAGTGGTCATCACCATTCATAATGGACATATTACACAGGTCGATACGACCAAAAAGACTCGGTTCCCCGCTCATCAGGAGAATCTCCGAGTTCAGCAAGGAAAGCGGAGTCACTATCGTTGACCATGAATTTCAACATTGATAAAAAGCTGATGGAGGCCGTCAGCTTTTTTGTTTTGTCTTATTTTCTCTCCATTTTAAAACCTCTTCTGCCTTTTATCCGTCTATTCGTATGAACGTCAAGGAATCTTGACTGAATAGAGAGACTCCGCTACTTTAAGAGGAGTCATCCGAACAGTTCATTCACTTGAACCTGTAAGGATTGGATAGGAGTTGATATGAGATGTTAGAGAAAGATCAAGATCAGAGGACATCTGAAAAGAAAAATGAAGAGTCATCAATAGATCAAGAAACAAGGCAATCCCGCCTCAGCCGCAGCGCTGCAAAACGTGGAAGAATCTCAAAATCAGCAGAGGATGAGCGTTCAACCATCCAGCGTATGCTGCAAGGTGTAGGAGGCGCGTTTAAGCGCTATGGTTCATATGGACTGGCGATGTTAAAATCACCGAGCCAGGCCATCAATCAAGCGGAAACATTGCGTATGAAGTACGCCTGGATCTCGATTGTGTTATTCAGTGTGTTTTTTGCTTTAGGCAACTATGTTCAATTAAAGGCGTCAAAAACCCGTTTATTAGGCTTTGGCATTCATTATTCTTTTGGTGACGCCTTTTTGAGGGTTGCAGTCTTTACACTCATTGTGTTGACATTGATGATGCTCACCGTCTGGCTGCTCGGAAAATACATGCTAAAAGGAAACATATCACTGAAAGAAGTGATCATGAAGTTTGGTGCTGCGCTTGTGCCGGTGTTGGTTTTATCCATCCTTTGGCTTGTATTTGCCATGCTGAATATTCCATATGTGACCGTCATATTATCCGTGATGATGTTTGTCGGCCTTCAGTTGATTGCGGTCGTGCTCTTTCGCTCGATTCAATCGGAGCACGATGCCGTACGTGGAGATTTGATGTATGCAGGCTGGATCTTTTTATTGGTTGAGCTTGTCATCATTGCGCTGCTCTGGGGCATAGTCGGGGAGTATTTGATTCCATCACTTGTTCCTGTTCGATTCGGATAAAACACACTGAAAACCTCCTTTTTTGAAAAAGGGGGTTTTCATGTTGAGAAGAGAAAAAAACGGGTAAACTCTTGGTAACAAAGACCACCCTTGTTGTCGAAAGATATATGTGTTTTGATCGCGTAAATTTGATTGTATCAAGGTATGTTCTCTAGTAGAATATGGGGTGCTTTATTTGATTTTTTAGTGCAGGGGGTTCGAATCGTGCTTCAACAACTTTTATCCAATGCGTTCACCATGGTTTTAATCATTTTAGTGATTAATATTGTCTATGTTTCTTTTTCCACCATGCGTTTGATTTTAACAATGAAAGGCAGAAGGTACGCAGCTGCTTTTGCGGGTACGATCGAAATGCTCATTTATGTCATTGGGTTAAGTATCGTTCTAGATAACTTAGATCAAATACAAAATGTCATTGCGTATGCGCTAGGTTATGGAATGGGAATCATTGTCGGGATGAAAATTGAAGAGAAGCTGGCACTTGGCTACACAACTGTTAACGTGATCACAAAAGAATTGGATGTCGATCTCCCAAGACAATTGAGAGAAAAAGGATATGGTGTCACCAGCTGGGTAGCAGGCGGTCTTGAAGGAGACCGGACAGCATTGCAAATTTTAACACCGAGAAAATATGAACTGCAATTATATGAAACGATTAAGACGCTGGATTCAAAGGCGTTTATCATTTCATATGAGCCCAAATCGATTCACGGCGGCTTCTGGGTGAAGGCTGTGAAGAAAAGGAGAATTAAAGAATGACCGCAAAACCAAAGAAGAAAAAATTCTATGTGGAAGACAACATGACGATTGATCAAGTGTTGTCCCAGATGGCAGCGGAAGGCTACTCGCCTGTCCGACGAATGGAGGAACCGATTTTTCAGGAAAAGAAGGAAAATGGGTCGATTCAGATCATTCCGATTGGGAAAAAAATCGTATTTGAAGGAAAAATAGTCTAAATCCGAACATTAAAACGACGACTTCATAGATTGTTCGATAAATCCGTTGACATGATGAACATCCGTTGTTAAGATAAACATGAAATCAAAACACGAGCCTCATATAATCTTGGGAATATGGCCCATAAGTTTCTACCCGGTTACCGTAAATAACTGGACTATGCAGGATAGTGAACAAAACTGACATGGCGTTACAAAAGCGAACAGCGCTTACCATGGCCCGGTTTGTGTTGCTTCCTAACAATGCAATGCAAATCGGGCCTTTTTGTTCGGCGTTTGACAAGCTGCTTAGGTTTGGGAAGCGTGTCAAACGATACAAAATCGAATATCAGCTTAAAGGTGGGGACAAAATGAAGCCGCTTGTAGGTGTCATCATGGGAAGTACATCTGATTGGGAAACAATGAAAAATGCGTGCGACATCTTAGAGGAATTAAACATTCCGTATGAAAAACAGGTAGTATCCGCACACCGGACACCTGACTTGATGTTTGAATATGCGACTGAAGCAAGAGGTAAAGGACTAAAGGTCATCATTGCCGGTGCTGGAGGCGCAGCACATTTACCGGGAATGGTCGCAGCAAAAACGACACTGCCGGTCATTGGTGTGCCTGTACAATCAAAAGCACTAAACGGGCTGGATTCCTTATTATCCATCGTTCAAATGCCAGGCGGTGTACCAGTTGCTACAGTAGCAATTGGCAAAGCAGGTGCAACAAATGCAGGCCTTCTTGCCGCACAAATGATTTCAGCATTTGATGAAACAATCGCAGCTCGCCTTGAAGAAAGAAGAGAGCAGACAAAACAGACTGTACTAGAAAGCAGTGATCAGCTTGGCTAAGCAGACCATTTTTCCAAACGCAACCATCGGTATCATTGGCGGCGGACAGCTTGGCAGATATATGGCTGTCAGCGCAAAGCAAATGGGGTACCGGGCAGCAGTTCTAGACCCGGTCACACAATCTCCTTGCGGACAGGTTGCCGATACAGAAATCACAGCCGCATATAGTGATCTTGAAGCGATTCGAAAGCTGGCAGAAATCAGCGATGTGGTGACTTATGAGTTTGAAAATATCGATTATGATGCACTGAATCAGCTGAAGGAAGAAGCCTATTTACCACAAGGAAGCGACCTTCTTCTTTTAACTCAAAATCGTGAGACCGAGAAAAAAGGGATTGTAGACGCAGGCTGTGAAGTAGCACCTTACCGCATCATTCATGATGAGAAAGAGCTGGAAGATGCAGTGGACGTGCTCGGTTTGCCAGCCGTGCTGAAAACATGCAGAGGCGGCTACGACGGAAAAGGACAGTACGTCATCAAAGAAAAAGGACAGCTTCAGGAAGCAGCTGCACTTCTCACACATGGAACTTGTATTTTAGAAAGCTGGGTTCCATTCCAAATGGAGCTTTCGGTGATCGTCACTCGTTCTGTTCATGGAGAGATCGCAGTATTCCCAGTCGCTGAGAACATTCATAAGCATAATATTTTGTTCCAAAGCATTTTACCTGCAAGGGTAGAGAATCGCATTCAGGAGAAGGCGAAAGAACTGGCAACAACACTGGCTGAAAAGCTAGGGCTGGTTGGTACCCTTGCTGTAGAACTGTTCCTGACAAATGACGGAAAGCTGCTCGTCAATGAACTGGCACCACGCCCGCATAATTCTGGTCATTATACGCTCGATTTATGTGAGACAAGTCAGTTTGAACAGCACGTCCGCGCTATATGTGGTCTGCCGCTTGGCGGTACAGCCCTTTTATCAGAGGGAATGATGGTGAATTTATTAGGCGATGAAGTGGACATTCCAAAAGAGCATCCTGAGCTTCTCAAAGAAGCGAAGCTTTATCTATATGGAAAGCATGAAGTAAAAGCCGGCCGCAAAATGGGGCATATGACGTTTATGAAACAGCTCGATGATGAATGGATGACAAACATCACAAAGATATGGACTGAAAGAGATGGAGGAAACGGGAAATGATCGAACGTTACGCACGACCAGAAATGTCAGCAATCTGGACAGAGGAAAACAAATTTAATGCATGGCTTGAAGTAGAAATTCTCGCTTGTGAAGCTTGGGCAGAGCTTGGCGTCATTCCGAAAGAAGACGTTGTGACAATGCGCAAAAATGCAAGCTTTGATATTGGACGTATTCTGGAGATTGAACAAGACACGCGCCACGACGTGGTTGCCTTTACGCGTGCTGTATCTGAATCTCTAGGAGAGGAAAGAAAGTGGGTTCATTACGGATTAACATCGACAGACGTAGTGGATACGGCGCTTTCATATCTATTAAAACAGGCGAATGATATCTTGCTCAAGGACATTGAGAGATTTGTTGACATACTAAAAGAAAAAGCAAAAGAGCACAAATATACCGTCATGATGGGCCGTACACACGGTGTACACGCTGAACCGACAACATTTGGCCTGAAGCTTGGACTTTGGTACGAAGAAATGAAGCGTAACCTAGAACGTTTTAAACAAGCAAAAGCTGGCATTGAATACGGCAAAATCTCTGGAGCTGTTGGCACATATGCGAACATCGACCCGTTTGTTGAGCAATATGTATGTGAGAAACTTGGCATCAAAGCTGCACCAATTTCAACCCAAACCTTGCAGCGTGACCGTCATGCAGATTACATGGCTACTCTTGCTTTAGTGGCAACGAGCATTGAGAAATTTGCTGTTGAAATCCGTGGTCTTCAAAAGAGTGAAACACGTGAAGTAGAAGAGTTCTTTGCAAAAGGACAAAAAGGATCATCAGCAATGCCGCATAAGCGTAACCCAATCGGTTCTGAGAATATGACGGGAATTGCCCGCGTTATTCGTGGATATATGCTGACAGCTTATGAAAATGTACCGCTTTGGCACGAGCGTGATATTTCTCATTCATCTGCTGAGCGCATCATTTTACCAGATGCTACGATTGCACTGAACTATATGCTCAACCGTTTCTCAAACATCGTGAAAAACTTGACGGTCTTCCCTGAGAACATGAAACGCAACATGGACCGCACTCTTGGCTTAATTTACTCACAGCGCGTTCTTCTTGCCTTAATCGATACAGGCATGGCACGTGAAGAGGCATATGACACGGTTCAGCCAAAGGCAATGGAAGCGTGGGAGAAGCAAGTGCCGTTCCGTTCATTAGTAGAAGCAGAAGAAAAAATCACGTCACGTTTAACACCTGAACAAATCGCTGACTGCTTCGATTACAATTATCATTTGAAAAATGTCGATATGATTTTCGAACGTCTAGGTCTTGCGTAAGAAACGGGCCGCCTGCTCGCCAGGCGCCCAATCCTGAAAATTGCCAACATTCAAATTAGGAGGCCAACCTGAATGACTGTGAAACAAGAACTTCTCTACGAAGGCAAAGCGAAAAGAATCTATCAGACCGATGACGAGCATATTTTATATGTTGAATATAAAGACTCAGCTACAGCATTTAACGGCGAAAAGAAAGCCGAAATCGAAGGCAAAGGCAGATTGAACAACGAAATTTCGAGCTTAATCTTTCAAATGCTGCATGAGAAAGGAGTCAACAATCACTTTGTGAAACGCCTTTCTGAAACAGAGCAGCTCATTCAAAAGGTGCAGATTGTTCCGCTTGAAGTGGTTGTACGAAATGTAGTGGCAGGCAGTATGTCAAAACGCCTCGGCATTCCAGAGGGAACGAAACTGGACACACCTTTGATTGAGTTTTACTACAAAGATGATGCACTCGGCGATCCGCTCATTACAGAAGATCATATTCGCATTTTACATGCAGCGACACCTGAACAGGTAGAGGAAATGAAACAGATCACAAGACAAGTGAATGAAGAATTAAAGCAAATCTTCTCAGACTGTCATGTGAATTTAATTGATTTCAAGCTTGAATTCGGAATAGATCACGAGAATCGTATTTTGCTAGCTGATGAGATTTCACCTGATACGTGCAGGCTTTGGGACAAAGATACAAACGAAAAGCTTGATAAAGACGTGTTCAGACGAAACCTGGGCGGCTTAACGAATGCATACGAAGAAATTTTCAAAAGACTTGGAGGCCATAAACATGTATAAAGTGAAAATTTTTGTCAGCTTAAAAGAGAGCGTTCTTGATCCACAAGGAAGTGCCGTGCAGCACGCTTTGCACAGCATGTCTTATCAGGAAGTAAAGGATGTCCGTATCGGGAAATACATGGAGCTTGTCATTGAAAAATCAGATCGTGATTTAGACACAGTCGTCAAAGAAATGTGCGAAAAATTACTTGCCAACACGGTGATTGAAGATTACCGCTATGAGGTGGAGGAGGTTGTCGCACAGTGAAGTTTGCAGTGATCGTCTTGCCTGGCTCTAACTGTGATATCGATATGTACCATGCGATTCAAGATGAGCTAGGTGAACAAGTTGAATATGTATGGCACGACGAAACGAGTCTTGACGGTTTTGACGGTGTACTCGTACCAGGCGGTTTCTCCTATGGGGATTACTTAAGATGTGGTGCGATCGCTCGCTTCTCAAACATCATGCCGGCGGTGAAGAAAGCAGCTGAGGAAGGAAAACCTGTTCTTGGTGTTTGTAACGGGTTCCAAATTCTTCAGGAGCTTGGCATTCTTCCGGGTGCGATGAGACGAAATAAAGACTTGAAGTTTATCTGTCGACCAGTTGAACTCATTGTAGAAAACAACGAAACGCAATTTACAAGCGGTTATCAAAAAGGCGAATCCATTACGATTCCTGTAGCGCACGGTGAAGGCAACTTCTACTGTGATGAAGACACTTTAGCGAAGCTCATTGAACGCGGCCAAATCGCTTTCACTTACGGAGACGATATTAACGGCAGTGTGAATCGAATTGCAGGTGTAACGAATGAAGAGGGCAATGTACTCGGCATGATGCCGCACCCTGAGCGCGCGGTTGATTCATTACTAGGCAGCGCAGACGGACTTAAATTGTTTCAATCTATCGTGAAAAATTGGAGGGACACTCATGTCACTACTGCTTGAACCAAGTCACAAGCAAATTAAAGAAGAGAAATTGTATCAGCAAATGGGATTGAGTGATGAAGAATTCGCTTTAATCGAATCCATTATTGGCAGGCTGCCAAACTACACAGAAACGGGTATTTTTTCTGTCATGTGGTCAGAGCATTGCAGTTATAAAAACTCAAAGCCTGTTTTAAGCAAATTCCCGACAAAAGGAGAGCACGTTCTTCAAGGTCCTGGGGAAGGCGCTGGAATCGTTGATATTGGAGACAACCAAGCGGTTGTATTTAAAATCGAATCACATAACCATCCATCTGCGATTGAACCGTATCAAGGAGCGGCGACAGGTGTCGGCGGAATTATCCGTGATGTATTCTCCATGGGTGCGCGTCCAATTGCTGTATTAAACTCTCTTCGTTTTGGTGAACTGACTTCACCGCGCGTGAAGTACTTGTTTGAAGAAGTAGTGGCAGGGATCGCAGGCTATGGAAACTGTATCGGAATTCCAACAGTCGGCGGAGAGGTTCATTTCGATCAAAGCTATGAAGGCAACCCGCTCGTGAATGCAATGTGTGTTGGACTAATCAACCATGAGGACATTAAAAAAGGGCAGGCCAAAGGTGTTGGCAACACGGTCATGTACGTTGGTGCCAAAACGGGACGTGACGGAATTCACGGTGCAACATTTGCGTCTGAGGAATTTTCTGATGAATCAGAAGAAAAACGCTCAGCTGTTCAAGTCGGTGATCCGTTCATGGAAAAACTGCTGCTTGAAGCGTGCCTTGAAGTCATCAAAAACGATGCACTCGTTGGGATTCAGGATATGGGAGCGGCTGGCTTAACAAGCTCAAGTGCGGAAATGGCGAGTAAAGCAGGTTCTGGTATCGAGATGAATCTAGATCTCATCCCGCAGCGTGAAACAGGCATGTCAGCATACGAAATGATGCTGTCTGAATCTCAAGAGAGAATGCTTTTGGTCATTGAAAAAGGCCGTGAACAAGAGATCATTGATATTTTTGAAAAATACGATCTTGAAGCGGTATCAGTCGGTCATGTGACAGACGATAAAATGCTTCGTTTACTTCACCAAGGTGAAGTGGTATGTGAGCTTCCTGTTGACGCGCTTGCAGAAGAAGCGCCGGTTTATCACAAGCCGTCAAGTGAGCCTGCCTACTATCGTGAGTTTTTAGAAACAAAAGTTGAAGCACCTGCTATCACAGATGCAGCCGACACGTTAAAGCAGCTTCTCCAGCAGCCAACAATTGCAAGTAAAGAATGGGTTTATGATCAATATGACTACATGGTTCGGACAAATACAGTCGTTGCACCAGGCTCTGATGCGGGCGTTTTAAGAATCCGTGGAACGAAAAAAGCCCTTGCGATGACAACCGATTGTAACGCACGTTATCTGTACCTTGATCCAGAGGTCGGCGGGAAAATCGCAGTCGCAGAAGCAGCACGTAACATTGTGTGCTCAGGCGCTCGTCCGCTTGCAGTAACAGATAACTTAAACTTCGGTAACCCAGAGAAACCAGAAATTTTCTGGCAAATTGAAAAATCTGCTGACGGTATTAGCGAAGCTTGCCGCAAGCTAAGCACACCAGTTATCGGTGGTAACGTCTCTTTATATAACGAATCAAATGGAACAGCCATTTACCCAACACCAGTCATTGGGATGGTTGGTTTGGTCGAAGATACAGCTCATATTACGACGCAGTCATTCCAGCAGGCTGGTGATGTGATTTTCGTGATTGGTGAGACGAAGGAAGAATTCGCAGGCAGTGAGCTACAAAAGATGACAGAAGGCCGTATTTACGGAAAAGCACCAGAAATTGATTTGGATGTAGAGCTCACACGTCAGGAAGCCCTTCTTGCTGCGATTCAAAACGGACTTGTTCAATCAGCACACGATGTGTCTGAAGGCGGTCTTGGTGTCGCACTTGCTGAAAGTACATTTGGAACAGACGGTCTTGGCGCTCATATCCAAATGGATTTAAACAGCGCAGCTTCATTATTCAGTGAAACACAGTCACGTTTTGTTGTCACAGTGAAACCAGAGCACCGCGAAGCATTTGCTGCGGCTGTCAAAGATGCGAAAGAAGTTGGAACGGTCACAAATGATGGTGTATTCACCGTCAAAAATCAAGAAGGACAACAATGGATTCATGCAGCGGTCAACGAACTTGAACGCGCATGGAAAGGAGCGATCCCATGCTTGCTGAAATCAGAGGCTTAAACGAAGAGTGTGGCGTCTTTGGGGTTTGGGGACACGAAGAAGCCCCGCAAATCACATATTACGGATTGCATAGTCTTCAACACCGTGGTCAAGAAGGTGCGGGAATCATTGCAACAGATGGTGAAAACCTGACGGCACATAAAGGCCTTGGACTGATTACGGAAGTCTTTCAAAACGGTGAGCTAAAGGATTTGAAAGGAAAAGGTGCAATCGGACATGTCCGGTATGCGACAGCAGGCGGAGGCGGCTTTGAAAATGTGCAGCCCCTTTTCTTCCGCTCGCAAAACAACGGCAGTCTTGCCCTTGCTCATAATGGGAACTTAGTGAATGCAACGCAATTAAAGCAGCAGCTAGAGAACCAGGGGAGTATATTTCAGACATCTTCTGACACTGAAGTGCTCGCTCATTTAATTAAACGCAGCGGCTATATTGAATTGAAAGAGCAGATCAAAAATGCCCTGTCCATGCTTAAAGGAGCATATGCTTTCTTAATTATGACGGAAACTGAAATGATTGTGGCACTTGATCCGAACGGCTTACGTCCGCTTTCACTAGGTATGCTTGGGGACGCTTATGTCGTTGCTTCTGAAACATGTGCATTTGATGTTGTCGGCGCCACGTATTTACGAGATGTGGAGCCTGGCGAAATGCTGATTATTAATGATGAAGGCCTCAAATCTGAGCGCTTCTCCATGAATATTAACCGCAGCATGTGCAGCATGGAATACATTTATTTCTCAAGACCTGACAGCAATATCAACGGCATCAACGTGCATAGTGCGAGAAAGAACCTTGGCAAAAAGCTTGCTGAGGAAGCACATGTCGAAGCAGATGTTGTGACAGGTGTACCAGATTCGAGTATTTCTGCAGCGATTGGATATGCCGAAGCAACAGGTATTCCATATGAGCTCGGTTTAATTAAAAACCGTTATGTCGGCAGAACCTTTATCCAGCCGTCTCAAGCACTGCGTGAGCAGGGCGTGCGCATGAAGCTGTCTGCTGTGCGCGGGGTCGTCGAAGGAAAGCGTGTCGTGATGGTGGATGATTCCATCGTACGCGGAACAACAAGCCGCCGCATTGTGACGATGCTAAGAGAAGCGGGTGCGACGGAAGTCCATGTCCGCATTAGTTCACCGCCAATTGCACATCCGTGTTTTTATGGAATTGATACGTCCACACATGAAGAGCTGATTGCTTCTTCTCATTCAGTGGAAGAAATTAGACAGGAAATCGGTGCAGACTCCATTGCATTTTTATCTGTAGACGGTTTAATGGACGGGATTGGCAGAAAGTATGATGATCCGCAGCGCGGTCAATGCTTAGCATGCTTTACTGGGAAATACCCGACTGAAATTTATGAAGATACTGTTCTTCCGCATGTGAAGGAAACAGCACTGACGAAATAATCGAATAAAGGAGCAGCAGTCAAGATGCTTTGATATGCTGCTCTTTCATTCTGCTGAAAATAAATGGAAGAGAAGCAGCTAAAAGGAGTGAATGGGATGTCAGAAGCATATAAAAACGCCGGTGTCGACATCGAAGCAGGATACGAAGCCGTCAAACGAATGAAAACACACGTAGAACGTACAAAAAGAGCAGGCGTCATGGGTGCTCTAGGTGGATTTGGCGGTATGTTTGATTTATCTGAGCTTCCATATAAAAAGCCCGTTCTTGTTTCAGGAACAGATGGTGTCGGAACAAAATTAAAGCTTGCCTTTTTAATGGATCAACACGATACGATCGGCGTCGATGCCGTGGCAATGTGTGTCAACGATGTGCTTGCACAAGGGGCAGAACCGCTCTTTTTCTTAGATTACTTAGCAGTCGGAAAAGCAGATCCTTTGAAAATTGAATCCATTGTCAAAGGTGTGGCTGACGGCTGTGAGCAGTCTGGTTCAGCGCTTGTCGGCGGTGAAACAGCAGAAATGCCGGGTCTTTATACAGAAGATGAATATGATATTGCTGGTTTTTCAGTAGGCGTCGTTGAAAAGGATGAAATCGTGACAGGAGAGAGCATCAAAGAGGGGCACTTGCTGATTGGACTCAGCTCAAGTGGAATTCATAGCAATGGGTACTCTCTCGTTCGTAAAGTATTGCTTGAAGACGCTGGTCTTGACCTTCATCAGACGTATGAACCTTTTACAAGACCGCTTGGAGAAGAGCTTCTTGAACCGACTAAAATTTATGTAAAGCCTGTTCTTAAACAAGTGAAAGCCGGTAAGGTTGACGGTATGGCACATGTGACAGGCGGCGGTTTTATTGAAAATTTACCACGTATGCTACCTGAAGGGCTTGGCATTGAGATTGATAACGGTTCATGGCCAGTACCGCCAATTTTCTCCTTTATTCAAGAAAAAGGACAGTTAAAGGCAGAAGAAATGTTCAACGTGTTTAATATGGGCATTGGTTTTGTCTTAGCGGTAAAAGAAGATGATCTTGTCGAAGTGATCAGAGGACTTGAAGAAGACGGAGAGAAAGCTTTTCTCATCGGCCGTGTTCAAAAAGGAGAAGGTGTCACATTCGGCGGTGGAAGCCTCTCATGAAGAAGTTTGCGATCTTCGCCTCCGGAAGCGGGACGAATTTTCAAGCCATTATTGATACATTAAAAAAAGAACAGTGGCAGGCAGAGGCTGCCATTGTGATTTGTGATAAACCGGGGGCAAAGGTGCTGGACCGTGCTGAGAAAGAGGGCATTCCCTCCTTTGCATTTACCCCGAAGGCTTTTCCGAATAAGGCCGCTTTTGAACAAACGATCATTGAACAGCTTAGGCTGCATGAAGTGGAATGGGTTTTCCTTGCTGGGTATATGAGACTGATTGGTCCGACATTACTTGAAGCATTCAGAGGGAAAATTGTTAATATCCATCCGTCCTTGCTGCCAGCCTTCCCAGGGCTTGATGCTATTGGTCAAGCCTATCAAGCAGGCGTCAAAGTGGCAGGCATTACTGTCCATTTTGTCGATGAAGGCATGGATACAGGTCCAATCATTGACCAAGCGTCGATTTACATCGAACAAGGGGAAGAGCTTGAATCGATTGAAAAAAGAATGCATGAACTAGAACACACACTATATCCAAAAGTGATCAAATCACTTTTAGAATTATCTTAATGAGGTGACGAAGGCATGACGATCAAACGCGCATTAATCAGTGTTTCCGATAAAACGAATCTTGTACCTTTTGTGAAAGAATTAACAGAACTTGGTGTTGAAGTGATTTCAACTGGAGGTACACACAAGCTTCTTCAAGAGAACGGCATTGATGTCATTGGGATTTCAGAAGTCACTGGATTCCCTGAAATCATGGACGGACGACTCAAAACACTTCACCCGAACATTCATGGCGGGCTTTTAGCAGTGAGAGAAAACGATGAGCATATGGCGCAGATTGAAAAGCATGGCATTCAGCCGATTGATCTTGTTGTCGTGAATCTCTATCCATTCAAAGAGACGATCTCAAAAGACGATGTGACATATGAAGAAGCGATTGAAAACATTGATATTGGCGGACCGGGAATGCTTCGTGCAGCATCAAAAAACCATCAAGACGTCACAGTGATTGTCGATCCTCGTGATTATGATACAGTCATTCAGCAAATCAAAGAAGGCGGCGTGTCACTAGAGAAAAAGCGTGAGCTTGCTGCAAAGGTATTCCGTCATACGGCTGCTTACGATGCTCTAATTGCAGATTACTTAACGAATTTTGTTGGCGAAACAGAGCCAGAACAGTTCACTGTCACGTTTGAGAAAAAACAATCCCTTCGTTATGGAGAAAACCCGCACCAAGCGGCGACTTTCTATGAAAATGCTCTTCCAGCGAAAGGTTCGTTGGCTACTGCAAAGCAATTACATGGAAAAGAGCTTTCCTATAACAATATTAAAGATGCAGATGCAGCACTCCAAATTGTACGAGAATTCACGGAGCCAGCCGCTGTTGCTGTGAAGCATATGAACCCGTGCGGCGTTGGTACAGGAGAAACGATTGCAGAAGCATTTGACCGAGCGTTCAAGGCAGACGAAACTTCTATTTTTGGCGGCATTGTGGCACTTAACCGTGAAGTAGATAAACAAACGGCTGACGTACTGCATACGATTTTCTTAGAAATTGTCATCGCTCCTTCGTTCAGCCAAGAAGCACTTGACGTGTTAACGGCGAAAAAGAACCTTCGTCTATTAACATTAGATGTAGAAGCGGATCTCGGGAAAAAAGAAAAACAGCTGACAAGTGTCCATGGCGGATTGCTTGTTCAGGATATTGATACGTACGGCTTAGAGGAAGCAACGATCTCTATTCCAACGAAAAGAGAACCAACAGAAGACGAATGGAAAGACTTAAAACTTGCTTGGAAAGTGGTCAAGCATGTGAAATCAAATGCCATTGTTCTTGCGAAAGATCAAATGACAGCAGGGATCGGCGCTGGACAAATGAACCGTGTTGGCTCAGCGAACATTGCGATTGAGCAAGCAGGTGAAAAGGCAAAAGGAAGCGCACTAGGCTCTGATGCGTTCTTCCCAATGGGCGATACAGTGGAAGCTGCTGCAAAGGCAGGCGTCACAGCGATCATTCAGCCAGGCGGATCTATTCGTGATGAAGAATCGATTCAAAAGGCAGATGAATACGGCATCGCCATGGTCTTCACTGGCGTTAGACATTTCAAACATTAAGGGGATGACAGTGTGAACGTACTAATTATCGGCAGAGGCGGAAGAGAGCATACCATCGCATGGAAAGTGAATCAAAGTGAACTTGTCAGCCAAGTATTTGTCGCACCCGGCAATGATGGAATGACAGATGCTGCGAAGCTTGTACCAATCGACGAAGGCGATCATGAGGCATTAATTCGTTTTGCAAAAGAAAACGAAATCGGCTTAACCATTGTCGGTCCAGAGGTTCCTTTAATCGCAGGTGTCGTTGATGCATTTGAAGAAGCAGGTCTAAAAGTATTTGGACCGAATGCAAAAGCTGCGGTCATTGAAGGCTCAAAGGAATTTGCAAAAGACTTAATGAAAAATTACCATATCCCGACAGCCGCCTATGCTGCCTTTACATCGTTTGAAGAAGCAAAGGCGTATGTGGAAGAAAAGGGTGCGCCGATTGTCATTAAAGCAGACGGGCTCGCCGCAGGAAAAGGCGTGACAGTGGCTATGACGCTTGAAGAGGCGATCGATTGTCTGCATGATTTCTTAGAGGATGAAAAGTTTGGCGATGCAAGTGCATCTGTCGTCATCGAAGAATTTTTAACAGGCGAAGAATTTTCACTCATGGCCTTTGTCAACGGAGAAAAGGTGTACCCGATGGTGATTGCGCAGGATCACAAACGGGCCTTTGAAGATGACAAAGGGCCGAACACCGGCGGAATGGGCGCTTATTCACCAGTTCCGCAAATTTCAGATGAAGTCGTCCGAAAAGCGGTGGAGGACGTCGTCAAACCGGCAGCTCGCGCGATGGTGCAGGAAGGGCGTCCATTTACAGGCATTTTATATGCTGGCTTAATGCTGACACCAGAAGGCTCAAAGGTGATTGAATTCAATGCACGCTTTGGCGACCCTGAAACGCAAGTGGTTCTCCCTCGTCTACAATCAGATCTAGTTCAAGTATTTCTCGATATTCTTGATGGAAAAGATGTGGACTTACAGTGGAAAGACACTGCGGCTGTCAGTGTGGTTCTTGCATCAGAAGGATACCCAGAAGACTATGCAAAAGGCACACCAATCGGTACCTTGCAAACGACTGTCTCTGATGTCGTGACCTTCCACGCAGGAACAAAAAAAGAAAACAATCAATTCGTCACGAATGGCGGCCGTGTAGCGAATGTGACCGCATTTGACGACACATTTGAAGCGGCAAGATCAAGAGTGTATGAAGCGGTTGAAGAAATCATACAGCCAGGTCTATTTTATCGCCGTGACATTGGTGCCCGTGCGCTGAAGGCTGCGGGGAAAAACGTTTAATCAAAACACCTTTCTATCTGACGAGATGGAAAGGTGTTTTTTGTTCATGAGAAGGGATGATGCTCGAATATGAAGAAGTAATATGGGATGACGAATTTATGAGGAGGCAGCATGGTCATTCAAGGAATCATTCTATTTGCCATCGTACTACTTATTTTATTTATACTGTTCTCAAATCTCATCATGTATGAAGCGAGAAAGCAAAACAAAGCCAAAAAAGGCTCAGCCATTAGGTATATGATCATGTCGATTTTTTCTGGTATCGTCATTGTTTCATGTTCCATTTGGATTTTTTTTTTAGCTGATTTATAAGAGAGGATGAGTATATGGTGCAATTGAAGGAACTTGCGAACGAGCGTTTTTCTGCTTTGATCTGTATGGATTCATTTAATGAGCGAATTCGTTTGGATGACTATAGCGGCAGGGTGCGGGATGTGATTCAGTCGGTTCTTCAGGAAGCGGCGGACTGTAAGGCTTCTAAGGTCATTGTGAAAGTCAGGCGTGAGCATATGCCTCTTTTTTTAGAAAAAGGCTTTCGGCTTGAAGGTGTGTTTTCTCATTATTTCCTTGGAAGTGATGCGTACGGCATGTCGCTCTTTCTGACGGAGAGTCGAATGAACAGCCCATATTGGCTGAAGGAAGATGAAATTGTTGCGTCTATTCAAGAAAAGCCTCTCAAAAAAGATCAAGGCACGTGGCAGGATGAGTATGTGATGAGGAAAGCGGATACGCAGGATATTCACAAGCTGGCAAAGCTCTATGATACTGTCTTTGAAACGTATCCTACGCCAATGAATGAGCCAGATTACATCCAAAAGGTGATGGAGGAAGGGACGGTGTTTTATGCCGTTGAACACGATGGGCACATTGTGAGTGCAGCATCTGCTGAAATCAATGCGCCTTATGGTCATGCGGAATTAACAGATTGTGCGACCCTTCCGGCATACAGAAAACTAGGATTCATGCATCATTTGATTCTAGCACTCGAAAAGGAACTTCAATCCATGCACATTTATGTCTTTTATTCTCTCGCACGTGCACTGTCCTATGGAATGAATCAAGTGTTTTATCAGCTCGGGTATACGTATACCGGCCGTTTTCAAAACAACTGCTATATTTTTGACAAAATTGAAGATATGAATCTATGGGTCAAAACGCCGAATGAATCATGAAATGGTTCTCATCTGATCAAGCAGACCAGATAGGCGGTACGCCATGATACTGAGCTGCAGCTTCATCCGATCATCCGTGGATTTGAGGCTGCAGCCTGTTCTCGTTTCAATTTGTTTTAGCCGGTAGCTTAATGTATGTCTGTGAATAAACAATTCTCCCGCAGATTTTTGAATATTTTCATTGTGGGCCAAATACACTTCGAGTGTATGGATCAGGTCTGCTCCCTGTTTTTTCGTATAAAGCAAAGGACTTAACAACTCCACGTAAAAGTCATGCAAATTCATACCCGCTTCATTCATTTCAAGAAGCATCCCGTATAAGCCGAGCTTCTGATAATGAATGATGCATTCGTCGGTCTTTAAAAGCGGAAGAAGCCTTGCTGCATACTGTGCTTCCTTCGCGCTTTTTGCAAAGAGACCGATCTGGTCATAGGCTCTCCCAATACCAATCACGATCGGATGGACGGGAAAAAAATAAGACCAAGTGCTCCGGCACTCTTCTGCTGCGCGATACCACTCCGCTTCTTGAAACGCTTTTTTTCCTGCGGGGGTAAGAACAAAAATGGAATCGAGCCTTGTCTTAAGTAAAAAAGGAATATGTCTGCGTTCAAATATCGACGTGAGCAATTGAGATAGGCGCTGCATCATTTGGTGATCGAGCTGTGTGTGCTGATGCTGAAATTGAAAGTAGATGACCACCTGCTCATCGCTCATATCATATTGCAGCTTTGTTGCTTGTTCGATGACATAGCTTTCTTCTGTGTATTGCTGCTGCAAAATATCATCTAACAAATGACCTTGCATTTGGTTTTCTGTATCTTGAATGGCTTTTTGCTTCAGCCATTCAATCGCATACACGGCTCCGGCATGCTCGATGGCAATCGCGTCGAGATGATGCCACGCATCCTTTCTCTTCAAAGACACAATAAACCCGAAAATATCACCCATTGCAATCACCGGACATGCAGCAAGGACAAACGCACCGCACGTGTCATAAACGAGCCGTCCTTTCTCCTCAGCCTGCTTGAGAAGAGGCGTCGTTTCAATTGGTTCACGATCTGTCAGAAAGCCAAAAGCAGGAGAGTACGTCACTTCATCTTTTATGAGATGAACTGCTGTTTGATGTAAAAAAACATCAAGCACAACGATGTTTGCCGAAGTGAGATGTGCCAGCTCATCTGTAATTTGTGTGACATTTTTATTGCTGACATTTAAATGAGTCAGTCTTTGGTGAATGGCTGAAGAATATTTAAGCTGGTGGAGCTGGCTGCTGACGATTTGCTCTAGAACGGCTTTTGTAATGTCTGAGAAGTTGACATGTGAAGGAATCTCGATGAGTGGAATGCCGCTGTTTTTGGCAGCTTCGATCAGTGATGCAGGAATTTCCGTTAAGTACACGCCTTTATAAATGGCAATGGCGGATAGACGATCAGATTGAATCAGTTCTTCAAGCCGGGCGCGCCTTTCCCTATTGTCTGCAAGCCCAAAGCCGGTTGTGACAAGCAGCTCTCCTTCTGAAAGCCTTGAAGTATCTTCGATAATTTCCACGATGGTCACCCACTGAATGAGGCGATCCAGTCCATTTTCTCCAGCAAGCAGCTTTGTTTCCTTCATGATATCGAGCGAGAGTGCATCTTTGACGAGAATCGCCATAGACTCATGACCTCCTTTTGAACACTCTTATACACGATGTATAAAAAATACGTGTGAAATTCGGGCATGTGGCGAATGGAGGATGACTGCCCTCTTGATTAAGCTAATCTTATAACAAGTATACAAAATTTTCTTGCGATTCATGAAAAAAGAAAGATGCAGCTGCTGACGAGAGAGGGAGGAATGACAAGTGGAGACCCGGGATTACTTAATCAAACCAATGTTGAATCAGCATTATCCTGTGGCTGTGAAAGGAGAGGGGATTTATTTATATGATCGGGACGGGAAAAAATATTTAGACGGCTCATCTGGTGCTGTCACGGCAAGTATTGGACATGGCATACGAGACATCATTGATGCCATGACAGAGCAAGCGAAAAAGGTGAGCTTTACGTACAGATCACAATTCACAAATGAACCAGCAGAAGAACTTGCCTATGAATTGAGTACACTCTGCCCAGGGAACCTGAACTGGTCTTTTTTTGTCGGAAGCGGATCAGAGGCAACAGAGACCGCCATGAAAATTGCCATTCAGCATTGGCAGGAGCAGGGGAAGGCTGAGAAGAATCATATCATCTCAAGATGGATGAGTTATCACGGCATCACACTTGGTGCGCTGTCGATGTCAGGACATATTGCAAGGAGAGAGCGCTTTGAACCACTGCTCGAAAAACACCCGGTGCTGTCTCCGCCATACAGCTACCGTTCATGGCTGCCAAAGGAAGATAGCAAGCAGGTCGAATGGTATGTCCAGGAATTTAAAACCGTCATTCAGCGTATAGGAAAAGAGAGGATTGCGGCTTTTATTGCAGAGCCGATTGTTGGAGCAGCGGGCGCGGCACTTGTACCGCCAGATGGATATTTTGAGGCGATGAAGCGAGTTTGTGAGGAAAACGATATTTTAATGATTGCAGATGAAGTCATGACAGGCTTTGGACGAACTGGGAAAATGTTTGCCATGGAACATTGGGGCGTCGTACCAGATATTATGGTACTCGGAAAAGGCATGAGCGCCGGCTATTCACCAATTGCGGCAGCTGTCTCAGCGGATCATGTGATTGCACCGATTCTCAGCGGTTCGGGCTCTGTGATGGCAGGCCACACATATAGCGGCAATCCGCTTTCAGCAGCCGTCTCACTGGCTGTCATTCGATATATGAAAAAACACCAGCTTTCAGAACGGGCTGATTTGTCTGGCCGATATTTAATGAATGCTTTAAAGGATTTGCAATCAAAACATTCCATTATAGGAGATGTGAGAGGAAAGGGACTGCTCATTGGCATTGAGTTTGTCGCAGACCGATTATCGAAAACACCATTTCCTGCCCATGCTCAAATGACACATTTAGTTGTAGAGACGGCCAAGCAGAATGGGTTGCTTGTTTACCCAGCAAGCGCTGGAGAGGATGGCGTAGGAGGTGCAGCAATCATGATCGCACCGCCGCTTTCCATCGCGCAGCAGGAGATGGATGAACTCATTCATTTATTCGGGCAGACAATGACGCAGGTTGAACAAGAAGTCATCAATCGAGGGTTTTTCCCATCTGCCATGTAGGGAGGAAAGAGGATGAACAAAACAGCGAGTCTTGATGAAGTGATCACACGTTTTAAGGACGGGATGACCATTATGTTTGGCGGGTTTGGCGGTGTGGGCTCACCGCCATCATTGATCGATGCCATCCTAGAAGCCAATATCAAAGACCTGACATTGATCGGAAACGATGCAGGCTTCCCGCAAATTGGTGTTGGCAGGCTGATCACAGAAGGAAGAGTGAAGAAAATCATTGCTTCACATATTGGCTCTAATCCAATTGCCGGGCAGAAAATGCAGGCGGGTACACTAGACGTTCTTTTTTACCCGCAGGGCATCCTAGCGGAAAAGATTAGGGCAGGCGGAATGGGTTTAGCGGGCATTGTGACAGATGTCGGCATGGATAGCCTCAATCTTGATGAGAAACAATTGGTTCCGCTAGGTGGAAAGCAGTATATTCTTGAGCCTGCGCTGACTGCGGATATTGCGATTGTGAATGCCCTCAAAGCAGATGAAGCAGGGAACCTGATTTTTGATAAAAGTGCACGGAATACAAACCCGATTGTGGCGATGGCAGGAGACTGGACCATTGCAGAAGTAGAAGAGATTGTGCCTGTGGGCAGGCTTCATCCAGAGGAAATTGTGACGCCAGGCGTATTTGTGAACCAGATCGTGCAATCAAAAGGAGTGAACTGGACATGGGCATGGGAGACATCGATTTAAGACACCGCATAGCGAAACGTGCGGCACAGGAAATTGAAGATGGGATGATCGTCAATCTTGGGATCGGCATCCCAACCCTTGCAGCTGAATACATCCCACCACATTACGAGGTGTGGCTGCATGCAGAAAACGGCATTATGGGAGCAGGCGCTTCACCAGCACGAGGGGAAGAAGACCCGAATTTGTGCAATGCCGGAGGTTTCCCTATTACGTTAACAAAAGGCGGCTCATATATGGACAGCACAACCGCTTTTGGCATCATTCGCAAAGGGATGCTGGATATGACGATTTTAGGTGCACTAGAAGTCAGCAGTCAGGGGGATCTTGCGAATTGGATTGTACCAGGTAAACGAGTACCGGGTATGGGCGGAGCGATTGAACTCGCGCAAAAAGCGAAAAAGGTAGTGGTCGTGATGAGCCACCTTGATAAACACGGACAATCTAAGATAAAAGCCGCCTGCACGCTGCCTTTAACAGCTAAGTCTTGTGTGGATCTGATTATTACAGATATGGCAGTCATTGAGGTCAAATCAAAGCTGCTCATTTTGCGTGAAGTCATGCCGCCGTTTCAGCCGGAAGATGTCATGAGGGCGACAGAGGCGCCGCTCATTTTAGCGCCTGATGTCAAATCTGTTGTGTAGAAAGGATGACCGACTTGCAGCCAATTACACGTATCAGAAGCTGGATGAAAGAGCATAAGGAAGAAGCCGTGACGCTTCTTCAGCAAATGGTGCAATGTGACAGCACACAAGGAAATGAGCAAGACGTACAGCAAATCGTAGCAAATAAACTTTCTGCTATAGGTTTTGATGTCGACATATGGGACATTGGCGGAGATGACTTGCTGAACCACCCGTATTTTTATTCCCCAAGGCGTTCTTTTAAAGGAAGTCCTAATGTCGCCGGACGATTGAAAGGAAAAGGCGGCGGCAAATCTATTTTATTAAATGGGCATGTGGATGTTGTCCCAGCAGGAGATCACAAACAATGGACATATCCGCCCTACAGCGGGCATATCATAAACGGGAGACTTTATGGACGCGGGGCAACAGATATGAAAGGTGGAAACGTTTCTTTACTCTTTGCACTTGAGGCACTGCATGCGCTTCAGATTCCGCTGAAGGGAGATGTCGTGTTTCATAGTGTTGTTGAAGAAGAGAGCGGCGGTGCAGGCACCCTTGCAGCCATACTGAGAGGATATACAGCAGATGCAGCCATCATTCCAGAGCCAAGTCATATGAAAATATTTCCGATTCAGCAAGGATCTAAATGGTTCAGACTGCATATTAAAGGAAGGGCTGCTCATGGCGGAACAAGATATCACGGCGTTTCTGCTATTGAAAAGAGTACGATTGTCCTTTCACATATAGCGGCACTAGAAGAAGAAAGAAATCAGCGAATCACGGAGCCGCTGTTTCAGCATATTCCAATTCCAATTCCGATCAATATCGGGAAAATTCAAGGCGGTGATTGGCCATCCTCTGTAGCAGACCTTGTCACAATGGAAGGCAGGCTCGGGGTGATGCCGGGTGAGACAGTAGAACAGGCAGAAAAGGAACTAGAAAATTGGATGGCAGGACTCGGAGAAAAAGATGAATGGTTCCAAGAGCATCCTGTTGAGGTCGAATGGTTTGGTGCAAGATGGCTACCGGGTTCAATCGATACGGATCATCCGCTTTTAGGTTTATTGAAGGAACAATATGAAGCGGTCATGAAGCAGCCGCCGAAGATCGAAGCCGCCCCTTGGGGAACTGACGGCGGATTACTGTCACAGGCAGCAGGTATTCCCATTATCGTGTTTGGACCTGGAACAACGGAGCTTGCCCATTTTCCGAATGAATCTATCGACATTGAGCATGTGATAGAAGCAGCAGAAATCATTGCAGGGACAATGGTCGAATGGTGTGAAGCAGCGGAATGAGATGAAATGAACATAAAAAAGAAGGCTGCCTTATTCAGCCTTCTCTTTATGTGTGTTTTGCTGCTCACACATATATGTCACTGGACAAAAACGAAGAATGCCAGATCCTAGTTTCATACCGCCCAACATGATGCCCAAAAGCAGCATTTTACTCCATGGTTTTCTAGTATATAAGGATCCAGCTACAGTACATATTGTCATTCCGCAGGCAATTCTAATGAGCGCTTCCATTAAGCCGAGATTAGGTTTCATTGAAGGTGAATCTCCTTTTTTAAATTATTTTAAGTGTGATTTCAAGAAATTGTAACGTTTCATTAATGCGTAACGTGGTTCGTTATGTTACGATAGGGCTAATACAAATGAAGGAGAGTATGTGAATGTCCGAACGTACTTTTAATTGGAGAAATAATGACATCCGCACACAAATCGATGTAGTCGACTCAAAAATAGTTCCAACACTCCTTTTAACGAATGGACTCGTGCTTAACCCGTTTTTGAAGCAATGGGTGAAGGCAAATATTTGGATACATGATGATCGAATTGTTTATGTCGGAGCAGAGCTTCCTCAAAATAAATCAGCTAAACGTGTGATTGATTGTGAAGGGAAATACATTGTGCCTGGGTATATAGAGCCTCACGCGCACCCGTTCCATATTTATAATCCCCAATCACTTGCAGAATATGTGTCTCAATTTGGCACAACAACAATGGTCAGCGATAACTTATTTCTTCTTTTGCAAAGCAATGAAAAGAAAGCGCTTTCCACTCTGTGTGAATTAAAAAAGCAGCCATTTCAGTATTTCTGGTGGTCCAGATACGATCTTCAAACGGAAGTCAGATATGAAGATGAGATGCTGCCTGTCAACTACCGGAAGGAATGGATTGATCATCCTGACGTCCTTCAAGGCGGCGAATTAACAAGCTGGCCAAGATTGATGGACGGTGATGATCTCATTTTATATTGCATGCAAGAAACGAAGAAGCAGAGAAAACGAATTGAAGGGCATTTCCCTGGAGCTTCTGAGAAAACGCTAACAAAAATGAAGCTGTTTGGCGCGGACAGTGATCATGAAGCGATGAATGCGGACGATGTGTTAAAACGCTTGTCCCTTGGCTATCATGTTTCATTGCGGCATTCTTCCATCCGCCCAGATTTAGTGAACATTTTAAGAGAATTGCATGAGCGTGATTTTAGACACTATGACCACTTTTTCTATACAACAGATGGTGCTGCTCCTCACTTTTATGAGGAAGGCATGATTAACCGCTTGATTTCGATCGCCCTTGAAGAAGGCGTGCCGATCATTGATGCGTATAATATGGCGACATTTAACATTGCAAAATACCATCAAATTGATGACTTATTAGGCGTTGTCGGTCCTGGACGGCTGGCTTCTTTGAATATTTTAGATGATCCAATGAACCCAAATCCTGAAACAGTCATATCTAAAGGGGTTATCCTCAAATTAGATGGCGAGAACCAGCATCAATTCCAAGAAACAAAATGGGAAAATGGCGGGCTTCTTCCATTAGATTTGGGGTATGATCTGACGATGAGTGATTTGCAATTCTCTATGCCGCTAGGTGTGAAGATGAGAAATGCCGTCATCATGGAGCCTTATACAGTGGAAATTGATAACTCAATCAACCAGCTGTCATGTGACCATGATCAAAGCTTCTTTAGCCTGATTGACCGAAAAGGCGAGTGGCGTGTGAATACGATGCTAAAAGGATTCGCAAACAAAGTGCAAGGCTTTGTCAGCTCATTTTCGCTCACGGGTGACATTTTAGTGATCGGGAAAAATAAAGAGGATATGATGCTGGCACATAAGCGGATGAAAGAAATTGGCGGGGGAATCGTCCTCACAGAGAACGGGAAAATTTTGCATGAAATCCCGCTGCAATTATCAGGCTGTGCATCGGCTGAACCATTTGAGACTATTCTTCAGCAGGAACAAACATTACGCGAGCTGCTCATTGAGCGCGGCTATCCATTTGACTGCCCAATTGATACACTTGTCTTTTTCCAAAGTACACATTTGCCATATATTCGAGTGACGCCAAGAGGAATATTTGATGTCATGAAAAAAACTGTACTCTTTCCGTCTATAATGCGTTAAAATATAACAGAGTGGAGCTGTATCATCTTTGCCGCATTTCTGACTGCTGTTATAGGGCAGAAGTGAGCTATGGTTCTCTTCACTGCCATGTAAGTGATCATGATCTTATGTGGAGCTGTTGACAAAGCAGAGGGCTTTGACATGACGAATGAAGTACTCTAATTGTAAAATGATTCTGTCGGTTACGCTGACCGGCCAACATATTTTGAATGATCGAGCAAGGCGGGGCGCATATTTGTGGGTCTCGCTGAGCTTTCCGCAAAGTCTATATATTAGGGCAGAAGACCTAACCAAGCAGAAGTCATCTTTATACCGGAAGCAAACAAGTTTGTCAGATTGTCATACAAGGAAAATGACAGAACTTGTCGAATTTGTTTACGATAAAGAAGCTTCGGCTTACGAAAGAACCTGACGGCATTTTCAGCGTAGAACCAAACCTGTCATGATCTGTTCAAAGCTCATTGCTGAGGTTTTAAAAAAATTAGTCAGGAAAGATACCGCTTTCTTAGAAGATCGTGCGAAGCGGTGTGGCAATAGTAAAGGAGAAGATGTATTAAGATGCAAATTGATAAATTAAGGGGCAAAAGCTTAGACCAGTTATTCAACTCCATCTTATCCCTTAAAGACCTGGAAGAATGTTATCGATTCTTTGATGATTTGTGTACTATCAATGAAATTCAATCTTTATCACAGCGTCTTGAAGTAGCACGTATGCTTCGCGAGGGAAACACGTATCATAAAATTGAGACGGAAACAGGTGCAAGCACTGCAACCATCTCACGTGTCAAACGCTGCTTGAACTACGGCAACGATGCCTATACGATGGCACTTGACCGCGTAGCCGAACAGCAGGAAAATAACGAAACAAAATAAAGCAGCTTTCACTGTAAACAATCCTTTTTACGAAAAATGGACTTGTTTGCAGTTTTTTTATGAAAAGGCGGGCAGGGACTGATAAATTGTCCCTGTTTTTTTAATTTAGCTCGTCCATAAACCATCTTTCTCATTCATAGGAGATGTCATCTTCGTTTGAGATGATTTTCTTAAACTCTACTGTTTGCTAACTTTATACGAAAATGTTAATAAAAAAAGGTGCGTTTCCGCACCTTTTCAAGCTAGACAGATGGCTGTGTGCCTGAGAACATCGGCACTTCGCTTGTCTCGCCATTCTCTTGTCTAAAAATAATATGTTTTTCATTAAAATGAATAGGCGATTCTATTCCCGCAGCTGCGGATAAGTTAAACAAACCTTCTCTAAGAGACAGGATATAATTGCACACTCGGTATTTTTTTTCTTCAATTGATAAACCCTTTTGCAGCTTTGGATCAGTCGTGGCGACCCCGACTGGGCATTTATTCGTGTGGCAGACTTGGGCGCGAATGCATCCGACTGAAAACATGAGACCTCTAGCAATATTCACAAAGTCAGCTCCCATTGAAAGGGCAATCGCAATTTTATCTGGCGATAGAAGCTTGCCAGAAGCAAAGAGCTTCACCTGATCTCTGACACCGTATTCTTTCAAAATTTGATGAACCATAGGAAGTGCCGTGAAAATTGGCAGCCCTGCGGAATCCGCCAATTCATGAAAGGACGCCCCTGTACCGCCTTCTCCGCCATCAACTGTAATGAAATCAGGGTGTTTCCCGCTTTTTTTCATATAGCTGGCAAGCTCTTCAATATTTTCTTTATGCCCGACAACAAGTTTGATTCCAACTGGCTTTCCGCCTATACTCCGCAGCTCCTCAATGAAATCAAACATGTCAGGAATGGAGTGGAACATCTCAAAGCGGTTTGGGCTGTCAATGGATTGGTGAGGCGGTAATTTACGGATATTCGCAATTTCTTCCGTTACTTTTTCGCCGTCAATATGACCGCCGCGTGTTTTTGCTCCTTGTGCCAGCTTGAGTTCAAAGGCTTTGACTTCCTCGTGCTCGCTTTTTTTCTTGAATTCTTCAAAGGAAAATGCGCCATCCTCTGTTCTAACGCCAAATAAACCGGGCCCAATTTGACAAATGATATCTGCGCCGCCTTTGAGGTGATAAGGAGAAAGCCCGCCTTCACCTGTGTTCATCCACGTACCGCCGGCCATTTTTAATCCTGAGGATAAAGCTGTAATGGCCCTGTCGCCTAAGGAGCCGTAGCTCATAGCGGATTGGCCGATCAGTCCTTTCACATGGAAAGGCTTTTGACATGTGTGTTCGCCAATGACTTGTACATCCTCTTGATGGAGAAAGTAAGGATTTGCTTCGACTTCTTTGAAATGTTCACTTCTTCGCAGTAAATTGTCTTGATCAATTTGATACACTTTCGTTTTGATTTTTTCAGATTGATCGATTCGTAGTTCATCTCGCTGCTTTGGAAACAGGACGTTTCGAATGTAATAGCCTGGCTTGTCAAAATCACGTTTTGATCCAAAGCCCATTGTCCGGCTTTTGTACTTTCCTGACATGACCGCCTGCTCGTATTCTCTTCTTGAGAAGGGCAGCTCCTCTCGGTCATTCAGAAACAGATATTGGCGAAGCTCAGGTCCTATTTTTTCAAAGATAAACCGCAGCTTTCCAATGACCGGATAATTTCGCAGAACTGAATGTTCTTCTTGTTTTTCATCCCTCATCCAAATCCAGATCAATAGAATGATTGGGATAATCAAAAAAATGATTAGCAATGTGCCGATGATCATTAAGGTTGTGGTCATGAAGATCCCCTCTTTTCTCTTTCATTGCTGTTGTTATTCCACTTTTCATAAAAAGAGAAACCACATCAACATATTGTGATGTTTAGAAATGAAAAGGCGGGGTAACTTACAAATAAGATCATAAGGGGAGGGAACATACATGAATAAGCGTCCAAATGCGTATGTACTTGCAGGATTAGGGGTTGGAGGAGCTGTGTTATTAGCCGTAAAAAATAAACAGCATCTGAAAAAATGGGCAAGCATGTTCCGGTCAGATGAAAAGGTTCCTGAAAAAGCCGGCCACCCAGATCCATTAGATATCCAAGACAACAAGATGGTCGACGAAGGGGCCATGACATCCGTCCATTATTTTAATGAAGCGAGACAATAGTTTGAAAAAAACCGTTTTGAAAGATCAAAACGGTTTTTTCTTGTCTATCATTTGATGTTATATCGAAGAGGATCGACAATGGTAAAACCGATCAGCCCTTTGTGATCAGGTGTCGAGAATTGGAATTCAATGCCTGACAGATGATAGGTTGAGAGAATTTCCTGATCCGTCAAACGTAAAGAAAGCTCATCCTCATAAACCGGTACATTCCGCAGCACTTCGGATTCTTCTGCAAATAACTCCAAGCCAGCCACTCGGTCCTCTTTGTCGATATCTACATTGATACATTCATTGACATCTAATTCAATGGTTTCTTTGATTTTCAAACGCTCCGATTGCGTGGTGATATAGATGTATCCGATATCTATACTTTGTTCATATGTAATTGTTCTTTTCAAAAGAGTCACCTCTGTTCAATAGATCTTTTTTGAATCTATAGTAAAATATTCCTTTATTGTATAATAGCATGTGACAAAGTGCCAAAATATCAACCTCTTTCAGCTCCTCTTCAAGTCGATTTTTTCATCTTTTCTCCAGCCATTTTATCTAAAGTCACAATCGCTCATTTTCAAAAGAATGAAACTTTTAGCTGAAGGAGGTTACCCATTTTTTGCGGCCTTTGATTTTGTTATAATATTTAAATGGAATGAAACGAATGGAGGAACGTTTTTCATGTATGATGTTACCGAGTGGAAGCATGTCTTTAAACTCGATCCAAATAAAGAAATCTCCGATGAACAGCTAGAAGCGATTTGCGAATCTGGGACGGATGCCATATTGATTGGCGGCAGTGACAATGTGACAGAGGACAATGTGCTTCAATTGATGTCAAAGGTCCGCCGGTTTCTAGTTCCTTGTGTGCTCGAAATCTCAACACATGAGATGATTGTGCCGGGCTTCGATCTGTATTTCATCCCGACCGTTTTAAACAGCTCTCATCCTGACTGGATTGTTGGGCTTCATAAGGACGCGATGAAGGAATTCGGTGATTTGATGTCAATGGAAGAGATTGTGCCTGAAGGTTATGTCATCTTAAATGAAGATTGTAAAGCGGCCAAGCTCACAGAGGCAAATACAGCGCTGGATATCGATGACGTCAGGGCATATGCAAGAGTGGCAGAGCATTTGATGAAGCTGCCCATTTTTTATCTGGAATACAGCGGAACGCTTGGAGACATAGAGCTTGTCAAAGAAACAAAAGCAGTGCTTGATGAAACAGTTCTTTTTTATGGCGGCGGCATCGAGAACGCTAAGCAGGCAAAAGACTTCTCCCAGCATGCAGACGTCGTGGTTGTAGGAAACGTCATTTATGACAATTTCAAAGAAGCATTAAAAACAGTGGATGCAGTCAAAAAATCATCATAGTCAAATAAGACGAAACGGGTTAAAATAGAACATAAGTTCGAATTGGCGGTGAATGGAATGAATGAAATATCGAATCATCTATTAGAAGGGCTGAATGACGCACAGAAAGAAGCAGTCAAAGCAACAGACGGTCCTTTATTGTTGATGGCAGGAGCAGGAAGCGGGAAGACACGGGTGCTCACACATCGAATTGCCTACTTAATGGCAGAAAAGCATGTGGCGCCGTGGAACATTTTAGCGATTACATTTACAAATAAAGCAGCACGTGAAATGCGTGAACGTGTCCAAGCTATTTTAGGGCCTGGCGCAGATGACATCTGGATTTCTACGTTCCACAGCATGTGTGTCCGTATTTTAAGACGCGATATTGACCGCATTGGTGTGAATCGCAACTTCTCTATTTTAGACACATCTGACCAGCTTTCAGTCATTAAAAACATTTTAAAAGAACGGAATATCGATCCTAAAAAGTTCGATCCACGCAGCATTTTAGGATCGATCAGCAGTGCAAAAAACGAACTCATTGACGCAGAGGAATACGCCAAAACAGCCGGTGATTTCTATGATCAAGTGGTGAGCGATGTCTATACAGATTATCAAAAGCGTTTACTCAAAAACCAATCACTCGACTTTGATGATTTAATTATGATGACAATTCGTCTGTTTGAGCGCATCCCTGAAGTGTTAGAGCACTATCAGCGGAAATTCCAATACATTCATGTGGATGAGTATCAGGATACGAACAGAGCGCAGTACATGCTTGTGAAACTGCTCGCGCAGCGTTTTCAAAATATATGTGTTGTCGGTGACTCGGATCAGTCTATTTATCGCTGGCGCGGAGCGGATATTACAAACATTCTCTCCTTTGAAAAAGATTATCCATCCAGTGAAGTAATTCTGCTTGAGCAAAATTACAGATCGACGAAACGCATTTTGCATGCTGCAAATACGGTGATTCAAAACAATGCAAACCGGAAGCCGAAAAATCTTTGGACAGAAAATGATGAAGGGGCGAAGATAGCCTATTACCGTGCAGATAATGAATTCGGTGAGGGACAATTTGTCGCAGGAAAGATTCGTCAACTTCATCAAAGCGGAAAGCGTAAATTATCCGATTTTGCGATCCTTTACCGAACAAATGCCCAGTCTCGTGTCATAGAGGAAACGTTAATGAAAGCCAACATTCAATACAACATTGTCGGCGGCACGAAGTTCTATGACAGAAAAGAGATCAAGGACATTTTGGCATACTTACGCCTAGTGGCAAACCCAGATGACGATATTAGTTTTGCACGAATTGTCAACGTACCAAAGCGCGGAATCGGTGCGACATCTGTTGATAAAATTGCAGCATATGCGGAGATGAATGACCTGTCTATGTTTGAAGCACTTGGTCAGGTGGATTTCATTGGACTGAGTGCACGAGCAGCCAATGCGCTTGATGAGTTCAAACAGCTCATTGATCAAATGACGAACATGCAGGATTATTTATCTGTCACAGAATTAACAGAAGAAATCTTAGAGAAAACAGGCTATCGTGAAGCGCTTAAGCTCGAAAAAACGATTGAAGCACAAAGCCGCTTAGAAAATATTGACGAGTTTTTATCCGTCACGAAGAACTTTGAAGAACAAAATGAAGACAAGTCACTTGTGACCTTCCTGACAGATCTCGCCCTCGTCGCAGACATTGATAAGCTGGATGAAAATGAAGAAGAAGATCAGGATGCTGTCATCTTAATGACACTTCACGCCGCAAAAGGTTTGGAATTCCCTGTTGTTTTCTTAATGGGAATGGAGGAGGGTGTCTTCCCGCACAGCCGTTCATTAATGGAAGATGCAGAGATGGAAGAAGAGCGCCGCCTCGCTTATGTAGGCATCACACGGGCTGAAGAAGAGCTTTATTTATCAAGTGCGAAAATGAGAACACTTTTCGGCCGGACGAACATGAACCTTGAATCAAGATTCATTCGAGAAATACCAGCCGATTTATTGGACAACCTAAATGAGAAAAAAGAAACAAAAACACCGTTTGGCCAAACAAGAGAAAGACCGCAAAGACGGGGACCTGTCTCACGTCCGCAAACACAAACCATTCAAAACACAGGCGGCGGCAGTATTGGCTGGGCTGTGGGCGATAAAGCGGCCCATAAAAAATGGGGCGTTGGTACGGTTGTGAGTGTGAAAGGCAGCGGAGACAGCACAGAGCTTGATATTGCGTTCCCAAGCCCTACAGGCATTAAGCGTCTTCTCGCAGCATTTGCACCAATCGAGAAGCAATAAACTGATAGGACTGACAAAACGGATGAATTGAAAGGAAGAAGCAGATGGATAAAGAAGCAGCGAAACGCCGGATCGAGGAACTGCACCAGATTTTGAATCAATACAACTACGAATATCATACACTTGATCGTCCAAGTGTTCCTGACGCTGAATATGATGCGCGGATGCGTGAGCTGATCTCTTTGGAGGAAGAGCACCCTGACTTAAAAGCAGCAGATTCTCCATCACAAAGAGTAGGCGGCGCTGTTTTAGACGCCTTTCAAAAAGTGCGTCACGGCACACCAATGCTCAGCCTTGGGAATGCGTTTAATGAACAGGACCTTTTTGATTTTGACCGCCGGGTTCGTCAAGCAGTCGGTGACGATATCGCATACAATGTCGAGCTGAAAATTGATGGACTCGCTGTTTCTCTCCGTTATGAAAATGGCGTGTTTGTCCGAGGAGCGACGCGCGGCGATGGAACAACGGGTGAGGATATTACTGAAAATCTCAAAACAATTCGTTCCATCCCGCTTAAAATCAAACGCCCTCTGTCGATTGAAGTGAGAGGCGAGGCATTTATGCCAAAACCTTCTTTTGAAGCATTAAATGAAAAAAGAATACAAAACGAAGAAGAACCGTTTGCAAACCCGCGTAATGCGGCTGCAGGTTCACTTCGTCAGCTTGATACGAAAATTGCAGCGAAACGAAACCTTGATATATTCGTCTACAGTATAGCGGAGCTTGATGAAATTGGTGTTGAAACGCAAAGCGCAGGACTTGATTTTCTCGACGAACTTGGGTTTAAAACAAACAAAGAAAGACGGATGTGCCAAACAATCGAAGAAGTCATCGACCTCATTGAAACATTAAAAATAAAGCGTGCCGATTTTTCGTATGAAATCGATGGAATTGTCATTAAAGTCGATTCACTCGCTCAGCAGGAAGAACTCGGCTTCACAGCAAAAAGCCCGCGCTGGGCGATTGCGTACAAGTTTCCGGCTGAAGAGGTCGTTACGAAGCTGCTTGATATTGAACTAAGTGTCGGACGTACAGGCGTGATTACACCAACAGCGATTCTTGAGCCTGTCAAAGTAGCAGGGACGACAGTGCAGCGTGCGTCTCTTCATAATGAAGATTTGATCAAAGAAAAGGATATTCGCTTGTTCGATCAAGTGATTGTGAAAAAAGCCGGGGATATTATTCCTGAAGTCGCAGGTGTTCTTCTTGATCAGCGTACAGGCGAAGAAAAACCGTTTCACATGCCAACTGAATGTCCAGAGTGTCATAGTGAGCTGGTGCGAATCGAAGGCGAAGTGGCCTTGCGATGCATCAACCCAGAATGTCCTGCCCAAATACGTGAGGGACTCATTCACTTCGTTTCCCGTAATGCAATGAATATTGATGGACTTGGCGAGCGGGTCATTACACAGCTCTTCAAGGAACAGCTCGTTTCTCGTGTGTCCGACCTTTATCGATTAACGAAAGAAGAGCTCATTCAGCTTGAACGAATGGGCGAAAAATCTGTCGACAATTTACTGCGTTCAATTGAACAATCGAAAGAAAACTCTCTTGAGCGGTTACTATTTGGACTCGGTATTCGATTTATTGGTTCAAAAGCGGCAAAGACCTTGGCGATGCATTTCGAAAACATCGATCAATTAAAGCAAGCGACGAAAGAACAATTACTTGAAGTCGACGAAATCGGTGAAAAAATGGCTGATGCCGTCGTCACGTACTTTGAGAAAGAAGAAATACTCGATCTGCTGAACGAACTAAAAGAGCTCGGAGTCAATATGACCTACACAGGGCCAAAGCCGGTAAAAGCAGAAGAAAGTGATTCCTACTTTGCAGGAAAAACCATTGTGCTGACAGGAAAATTAGAAGAAATGGCTCGAAACGATGCAAAAGCAGCGATCGAAGCATTAGGCGGAAAGCTGGCAGGCAGTGTGAGTAAAAAAACAGATCTAGTCATTGCCGGAGAAGCAGCGGGAAGTAAGCTGACAAAGGCAGAAGAACTCAATATTGAAATTTGGGACGAAGCTAAAATGCTCGAGGAGCTAAAGAAATAAGAGGAGTGTTTTCTATTGAAAAAATTGTTATTGCTGCTGACAATGCTCACACTGGTATTGTCAGCGTGTGCACCTTTTGGGGGAAAGGAAGAGGAAGAGGTCACACAAAAAACGGATGAAACGAAGGAAACAAAGGAAACAGCCATCATCCCGATGTACAATATCTCAGACTCCTATTACAAAATGGTGCTGCCGTTTAAACAAGGAGCTGCTAGAGGTCTAACAGCGGAGCGTCTCAATACACGCTTGGACATTGATGAATTTGAAACTGGACTCATGCGACTTGCAACAGAGTCATTTAATACAAACGACTATCTTTTCCAAGAAGGACAGCATTTAGATGAGGACACCGTTCTCAGCTGGCTGGCGCGCAAAAAAACAGGCAGTGATCTGAAAAAGGCAGAAAAAGAAGATAAAGACTTTAAGAATCTGGGCTTAAATCCAGCTCTTCCAAACTCAGGTTCAACAAAGTCTAAAAATGAAAATAGTCCAATTTACTTAGCTTCAATGCTAGAGCATAATTACTTAATTCGAAAAGACAAAAACAGCTTACAGCTTGGCGGAGTTGTCATTGGTCTTGCGCTGAACTCGGTTTATTATTACCGTGAAAAGATCGGTGACCCGCAGCAAGAGGTGACCATCGATTCATCGAAAAATTCAAAGAAACTTTTGGCAGAGGGTGAAAAAATCGCTGAACAAGTGATCAAGCGAATTCGTCAAATGGACGGACTGCAAAAAGTGCCTGTCATGATTGCCCTTTATAAGCAAGCACCAAAATCATCTATCGTTCCAGGTAACTTTATCGCCAAAACAGATGTGAAAGCAGGCTCCGCTGATATCGGAAATTGGGATACGATCAAAGAGGAGAATGTATTCTTCCCTTCAGATAGTGCGAAAAGCAGCTACAAAGATGATTCAGAGCGATTTGACCGCTTCAAGACAAAGGTAGAAGATTACTTCCCGAATTACACTGGTGTTGTAGGAAAAGGCTTTTACAAAGACGGCAACCTGCAAAAAATGAAAATCGAAATTCCAATGCAGTTCTACGGAAAAACGGAAGTCGTAGCCTTCACACAATATTTAACCGGAGAAGTCATGGATTACTACAAGAGTACCAATATTGAAATCAACATCACATCTTCTGATCAACAAGAAGCCCTGATCACGAAAAATGCTGAGGACAAAGAACCGACTGTTCATATATATGACTAAATAAGAGGGATTTCCAAACTCTTGTCAAAATATTAGTAGAAACCAAGAAGAAAGGCAGGTATGTTGATGCTCGTATAATGCTGATTACCGTCAAGAACATTTAAAAAGACGATAAAAGGAGAATCAGCATGCATAAAGAAGTAAAAGCACGATACGATGAACAGAAAGTCTTAAAGAAAGCGGCTCACTTGTATGACTTTCAGCTTGACCAAGTGACATTTCTAGCCGATGCAGAAAATTATGTGTATGAATATAAGGCAATGAATGGGGAGAATTATATATTAAAAATCACCCATACCATTCGTCGCTCACCCACATATATTTTAGGAGAAATGGACTGGCTTCGATTCCTGTCTCATCATGGTATTTCCGTAGCAAAGCCGATTTCATCAGCAAGAGGAAAAGACGTTGAAACCATTCCTGATCAAGCCGGAGGCGCATTTTTACTCCGTGTGTATGAAAAAGCACCGGGGAGAAAAGTGAATGAAGGAGATTGGAATGGGAAGCTGTTTGAAGCGTTAGGGTCCTATACAGGACGAATGCATCAAATAACAAAACAATATCAAGTAAAAGATCCTCTTTATAAGCGTCAAGAGTGGTATGAAGAGGAGCAATTAAAGCTTGATCAATATATTCCATCTGATCAAACGGTTGTGCTTCGAAGAAAATATGAATTGATGCAAAAGCTTCACCAGCTCCGAATTTCGAAGGATGTGTATGGGCTGGTGCATGCCGATTTGCATCACGGGAACTTTCATTATCATCAAGAAGAGATTATCGCATTTGATTTTGATGATATTGGATACCACTGGTTTATCAATGATATTAGTATTTTGCTATACAATGTTCTTTGGTATCCAGTGATTCCATATGATGATAAAGCTGAATTTACGGCAGAATTTATGAGTCATTTTCTAAAAGGCTATCGACAGGAGAATGAGCTTGATGACGCGTGGCTGGCAACAATCCCTGATTTTCTCATGCTGCGTCATATGCTTATTTATGGGCTTTTACATCAAGCATTTGATCTCCAAACATTGACTTCTGACGAAAAAGCCATGCTGTCATGTTTTCGAAAGGAAATTGAGCAAAAAACACCCATTACTCCTTTTGACTTTCAACAGCTGGCACGATAAAAGAAACCCCTTGCTGTGTTAAACAGCAAGGGGTTTTTTTATAACTACACCGTATCACACTTCACGCCAACGACGCCTTCTAGATCTTTAATATCAAAGTACACATCGGTTGTATAGCGGTCTTTATGCACACGTACGCGTACTTCCATGATCGGATAGTCTTTTTCTTTTAAATCATCAATTCGTACAGAATGAATGCGAATATTGAGGGCTTTCATTTCTTTTAAAATATCGGTCATACGGTTTCGATCAGAAAGAGACATTCTGATGCGGATTTCTTTTTCCTGCAGGCGAATCGGTCCGATCCGCTGGAAGAGCCATGGCAGGAATTCGACACTAATCAGAATAAAGAAAAGACTGAGGAAGGCCTCTTTATAAAATCCTGCACCGGTTGCAACCCCAAGTCCTGCTGCTCCCCAGATCATCGCAGAAGTCGTGAGACCTGAGATGACATCATTGCTTTTTCGAAGAATCACACCTGCTCCAATAAAACCAACACCAGATATAATTTGCGCCGGTAACCTGAGTGGGTCCATTTGAAGCTTAGAGACTCGAGGGAAATTGTAGGCTGCATCAATGCTGATGATGGTTAAGACGCAGGAGCTGACAGCAATGACAATACACGTTTTTAAGCCGAGGGGCTTTTTCTTCAGCTCTCGTTCAAGCCCGATAATCAGCCCGATTAAAGTGGCCACGGCTAATTTTAAGACTGTATCCCATTCAATTGTCCAAAACATGCGTATCGCTCCTTTCACTTCATGTACGTTTCACAACATGTATATGATCTTCTCACAGCCCATATGGCTGCACAACTCTTATTTTATTCAGTTTCTGAAGAAAGAAAAGCTTTTTATTTTATTTAAAAAGAGAGTCATCCGCATAGGGCAGATGACTCTTCAACTCTTTATTTTGTTTCTTCCTCAAGGTGATCTTCCATTTTGTGAAATAGCTGTTTTGATGCTTTTGACGGCTTACTTGTCAATAAGCTGACAATAATGGCAGCTAATCCACTTAGCGTAAAGCCTGGAATCATTTCATAAATACCTGTGGCATGGTTGAGTCCTGTCGTAATCCATGTCAGAACCACAACTGCACCAACGATCATCCCAACTAGAGCGCCATGATGATTCATTCGTTTCCAGTATAGGCAAAGCAAGATGACTGGACCGAATGAAGAACCAAATCCTGCCCATGCATAACCGACAAGATCAAGAATGGTGTCACTTGGGTTAAGTGAAAGGCATAAGGCAATCACGGCGACAACGAGTACAGACATCCGGCCAATCATGACAAGCTCTTTGTCTGATGCTTTTTTTCTAAAGAACGTTCTGTATAAATCCTCTGTCATTGCACTTGCTGTGACAAGCAGCTGAGACGAAATTGAACTCATAATCGCAGCTAAAATGGCAGAAAGTAAAAATCCAGTGATATATGGATGGAACAATACTTTAGAAAAGACGATAAAGATGGTTTCAGGGTCAGCAAGGTTCATGCCCGTTTCATGAACATAGGCAACACCCACTAAACCGACAGACAGTGATCCAATCACTGAAATAATCATCCAGCTCATTCCGATTCGGCGTGCTGGTTTTAAATCTTTAACAGACGTAATGGCCATAAAGCGCACGATAATATGCGGCTGTCCAAAGTAACCTAGTCCCCAAGCAAGGAAGGAAATAATGCCAATGACGCTCGTTCCTCTAAAAATATCAAGCAATTTAGGGTCAATCTGTTGAATATCTTGGAATGTAGCAACAGGTCCGCCTAATTGTGTAAAGGCAACGATCGGCACGAGCACTAATGCTAAAAACATGATAGCTCCTTGGACAAAGTCCGTTAAGCTCACTGCCAGAAATCCGCCGAACAATGTATACAAAATGACAATACTTGATGTTAAGATCAGTCCAAACATGTAGTGAGCACCGAATGCTGACTCAAATAAACGTCCGCCTGATACCATCCCAGACGATGTATACAGCGTAAAGAAAATTAAAATGATGACGGCTGACACAGCTTTTAATAAAGCAGATGATCCTTTGAATCGTTTATCAAAGAAATCAGGAATCGTAATTGCATCATCCGCAATTTCTGTATAAGAACGTAACCGAGGTGCAAGAATGAGGTAGTTCAAGTAAGCACCAACGATTAAACCAATCGCAAGCCAGGCTGTCGATAAACCTGTTTTATACATTTCACCTGGCACACCCATCAGCATCCATCCGCTCATATCCGCAGCACCTGCTGAAAGGGCTGTAACGAATGGACCAAGCCCGCGTCCACCAAGCATATAATCATTTAAATTATGTGTTTTCCTGAATGCATACCAGCCAATGGCAAGCATCCCAATAAAATAAATAGATAAGGAAATTGTAACTTCAATACTCATTTTGTGTTCTCACCTTTTTCGTATTAATTTGACATCACCTCAATCAAAATATACAGAAGTGCGATGGCAGCTTTTTTGTTTGACTGCCTGCTCACTGCTATGGTTACTTAACCTAACAGAGTATTCCCAAGTGATCAACCTGCCTAAACCTCTTCATTTTGAAGAAAAAATGGACAGATCGGTGATAAGAATCAACATGTAAGCGATTACAAAAATGAGCAAAAGTAAAAATTTTCTGAAAAATAAAAAGTCACCTGATGAATATTTCTTTTATCGATTTGATCATAAAGACGTTTCAAGAGAACGGACCTTTTACCGCACCTGCGTAAAGTTGCTTTAGAACAGTAAAATTTGATATGATAAAGTGTATATGACTTATGATCATGACCACGATCACGCATCATTTTTGGAGGTGAACCTGCATGTCAAGAATTTCAATAGAAGAAGTCAAGCACGTTGCTCATTTAGCAAGGCTTGCGATTACAGAAGAAGAAGCTGAGATGTTTACAGAACAGCTTGATAGCATCATTTCATTTGCAGAGCAGTTAAACGAGGTAGATACGGAAAACGTTAAACCTACTACACACGTATTAAAAATGAAAAACGTCATGAGAGAAGATGTTCCGAATAAAGGTCTTTCCATTGAGGCAGTCGTCAAAAACGCGCCTGATCATAAAGACGGCTATATTCGTGTGCCATCAATTTTGGACTAAAGGAGGCCCGAGACATGTCACTGTTTGATCACAAAATTTCTGAATTAAAAGAGCTTTTACATAAAAAGGAACTGTCTGTTTCTGATTTAGTGGACGAGTCTTATAAACGAATCAATGAAGTAGACGGGAAAGTACAAGCATTCCTTGCACTGGACGAAGAAAAAGCTCGTGCGTATGCAAAGGAATTGGACGAGGTAGTTGGTGAAAAGGACGAGCTTGGCCTATTGTTCGGTATGCCGATCGGTGTGAAAGATAACATTGTTACAAAGGATTTGCGCACAACAGCTTCAAGTAAAATCCTGCAAAACTTTGATCCAATTTATGATGCAACCGTTGTGAACCGCTTAAGAGACGCAGAAGCAGTCACAATCGGTAAATTAAATATGGACGAATTCGCAATGGGATCTTCTACGGAGAACTCAGGCTTCAAAGCGACGAAAAACCCGTGGAATTTAAACACCGTTCCAGGCGGATCAAGTGGTGGATCAGCAGCTTCTGTTGCAGCAGGTGAAGTACCGTTCTCACTTGGATCAGATACAGGCGGTTCTATTCGTCAGCCGGCATCTTTCTGCGGAGTTGTAGGTCTTAAACCGACATATGGACGTGTATCCAGATACGGATTAATTGCATTTGCTTCATCATTAGACCAAATTGGTCCGATTACACGCAATGTAGAGGACAACGCTTATGTTCTTCAAGCGATTGCTGGTGTCGATCAAATGGACGCAACTAGTGCAAATGTCGATGTCCCAGATTTTCTTTCTTCATTAACTGGCGACATCAAAGGTCTGAAAATCGCTGTGCCGAAAGAATATCTTGGCGAAGGTGTTGGCGAGGAAGCAAAAGAGTCTGTTCTTCAAGCGTTAAAAGTATTAGAAGGACTTGGTGCTTCGTGGGAAGAAGTGTCTCTACCGCATTCTAAATATGCGCTTGCGACTTACTACTTACTGTCTTCTTCAGAAGCATCTGCAAACCTTGCACGTTTTGACGGTATCCGCTATGGCTACCGTACAGATAATGCAGACAACCTGATTGATTTATACAAAAATACTCGTTCTGAAGGCTTCGGAGACGAAGTGAAGCGCCGCATCATGCTTGGTACATTCGCGCTAAGCTCAGGATATTACGATGCGTACTATAAAAAAGCGCAAAAAGTCCGTACATTGATCAAAAAAGACTTTGAAGATGTTTTTGAAAAGTATGATGTCATTGTTGGACCGACAACGCCAACTCCTGCATTTAACATTGGTGAAAAGACAAGCGATCCATTGACTATGTATGCAAACGATATTTTAACGATCCCTGTTAACCTTGCAGGCGTTCCAGGAATCAGTGTGCCTTGTGGATTTGCAAATGGCCTTCCGTTAGGACTGCAAATCATCGGCAAGCACTTTGACGAAGGAACAGTGTACCGCGTGGCTCACGCTTTTGAGCAAGCAACAGATCATCATAAAGCAAAACCTGAACTGTAAGGGGTGAATCAGAATGAACTTTGAAACGGTAATTGGACTTGAAGTCCACGTAGAGCTAAAAACACAATCGAAAATTTTCTCAAGCTCGCCGACACCTTTTGGTGCAGCTGCCAACACGCAAACAAGTGTCATCGACCTTGGATATCCTGGCGTACTGCCTGTACTGAACAAAGAAGCGGTGAACTTTGCGATGAAAGCGGCCATGGCGCTGAACTGTGAAATCGCAACGGATACAAAATTTGACCGTAAAAACTACTTCTATCCTGATAACCCAAAGGCGTATCAAATTTCTCAATTTGATAAACCGATCGGTGAAAACGGCTGGATTGAAATTGAAGTAGAAGGCAAAACAAAACGAATCGGTATTACGCGTCTCCATTTGGAAGAGGATGCAGGGAAACTAACGCATACAGGCGACGGTTACTCCCTCGTCGATTTCAACCGTCAAGGAACACCACTTGTTGAAATCGTATCTGAGCCAGACATTCGCACTCCAGAAGAAGCGTATGCTTACTTAGAAAAATTAAAATCCATTATTCAATATACAGGCGTTTCTGACTGTAAGATGGAAGAAGGCTCACTTCGCTGTGATGCCAACATTTCTCTTCGCCCAATCGGCCGTGAAGAGTTTGGTACAAAGACAGAGCTCAAAAACTTGAACTCATTTGCTTTCGTACAAAAAGGCCTTGAATTCGAAGAGAAGCGTCAAGAGCAAGTATTGCTTTCTGGCGGCTTGATCGAGCAGGAAACACGCCGTTATGACGAAGCGTCTAAAAAGACAATTCTTATGCGCGTTAAAGAAGGCTCTGATGATTACCGCTACTTCCCAGAACCGGATTTGGTGGAGCTGTACATTGATGACGAGTGGAAAGAACGCGTAAGAGCATCCATCCCAGAGCTTCCAGACGAGCGCCGCAAACGCTACATCGATGAGCTTGGCCTTCCTGCATACGATGCAATGGTACTCACACTGACAAAAGAAATGTCTGATTTCTTTGAAGCGACCATTTCAGAAGGCGCAGAAGCGAAGCAAGCATCGAACTGGCTCATGGGTGAAGTATCTGCATACTTAAACTCTGCTCAAAAAGAGCTGGACGATACAAAGCTAACGCCGCAAGGGCTGGCTGGTATGATCAAGCTGATTGAAAAAGGAACGATTTCCTCTAAGATCGCGAAAAAGGTATTCAAAGAGCTCATCGAAAATGGGGGAGATGCAGAAACAATCGTCAAAGAAAAAGGACTTGTCCAAATTTCTGACGAAGGTGCACTGCTCAAACTTGTCACAGAAGCACTTGATAACAACCCGCAATCCATTGAAGACTTTAAAAATGGTAAAGACCGCGCGATTGGTTTCTTAGTCGGACAAATCATGAAAGCATCGAAGGGCCAAGCTAACCCGCCGATGGTGAACAAGATTCTCCTTGAAGAAATCAAAAAACGCTAAATAGCAAAAAAACCGCCTGATGAAAAAGGCGGTTTTTTTGATTGAAATGAAAGGGTCTTACTATAGATTCGGACCACAGCCGTATATCAATTTAGAGATACTTTTCTTATAATGAAGCATAAGCGAAAGTGCACATTCGAAGGGGGAAAGGTGAGCTAAATCAAAAAACAGCACGTTATGTTACTGAAGAAACAGCCTCAATTGTTCCACTGCTCTTAGAACAGCAGGATCCTCACACTTTTCTAAATTAGTCAGCATTCCTTGGATGACTGGCTTACGAGGTTCAGCTTTTGCCAGCTCTTCTTCAATCACTTCAATGGATACAACGGTATCATCAGAAAGCAGATGCTCCAGCTTTAACAAACGAAGCTCCTCTTGAAGGGAAGCAGCACTAGGCGCTTCATCGTCCCAAATGGTTTGCTTCAAAATCGGCTTCGTCTGAGAGCGAAGCAATCCTTGAACCAGATCATCAAACCGTTCGAGTATAAAGGATGAGAGCTCATCAAATGATAATTGCATTTGATCCTGTAAAAGCAGAACCTGCACATACGATTGGATAATTCCTTGAATCATGACTGACAGGTCAGTTATATATGGTTCGATCTTCTGTCCATAAGTGGTCAAGATGGAAATTTGAATTTCATCATTCATTTGCTTTTTCACAGTTTTTGAATACTTTTTAATTTGCTGGTTTTCCGGAATAATGTTCTCGCTGAGGATCAGAATGATAAAATCCTTGTTCTCAGCAAAATGCTGAAACTGTTCAGCAATTTGTTTCTGAAAGATCTCTCTCGGCGCGAGATGCTGATTCTCTTTTCGAATCGTTTCGATAGTTTGCATCGAAGTGTCGATATAATATTCAAACGCTCGGTTGAAAAGCTGTTCTTTTGATTTGAAATGTAAATAAAATGCGCCTTTTGATATTCCGCATTCATCTGCAATTTCCTGAATGGTCGTAGAAGAAAAACCCTTTTTCGCAAACAATTGGATGCTTGCTTTAATGATTTTTTCTTTTTTTTCGTTCATGAAATAAGGCCCCTTCAGCTTTAGAATGTTACGTCAAACGCAAGTGAAATGGTTGACGGCATTGTATATCACCGTTTATTATGATATAGAATGACCAGTCAGTCAATACATAAAGGAAAATGGAGGATATAATGAATTCGATCATCAATTTTGTATTAAAGAATAAGTTCGCTGTATGGCTCATGACGATTATCGTAACAGTTGCTGGTCTATATGCCGGATTGAATATGAAACAAGAATCAATCCCGAATATCAACACTCCAGTCATTACGGTTTCTACAACGTACCCTGGCGCAACGCCGGACGAAGTATCAGATAAGGTGACAGATCCAATTGAAAAGTCAATTCAAAACCTCAATGGGGTCAGCGTAGTCACTTCTAATTCTTTTGAAAACGCATCATCCATTCAAATCGAGTACGATTACAGCAAAGACATGGATGAAGCAAAAAAGGAAATTGAAGATGCGATTAGCAATATCGATTTCCCTGAAAATGCAGAAAAACCTAAAATCGCACGCTTTAGTATTAATGCGATTCCAATCCTAGCCCTTAGTGTCTCAGGTGATAAAGAATCATTACAAGACCTTACACGAAAAGTAGAAAATGACCTCGTTCCTTCACTTCAAGGGTTAGACGGCGTCTCTTCTGTTGAAGCTTCAGGACAGCAAATCAAAGAAGTAGAATTTTCGTTTAAAGAAAAGAAACTAAAAGAATACGGTTTAGATGAAGAAACCGTCCAAAACATGATCAAAGGCTCTGATGTGAATGTACCATTAGGTCTATACACATTTGGCAACAAACAAAAATCAGTTGTCGTGGACGGCAATATTTTAAGCGTCAAAGATTTGAAAAACATGCGAATTCCAGTCACACCAAGTGCAGGCGGCGGTGCGGGAAGCGCTGGAGCTGGAGCACCATCTAGCAGCGCAGGTGCGCAAGGTGCCGAGCAGCAGGCGGGAAGTGCAAGTCAGCAGCAAGCAGCAGCACAGCAGCAAACAGGTGCAGCAAGCAGTCAATCTGTAGAGCTGCCAACGATCAAGCTGTCTGAGATTGCAGATATTAAAGTCGTCAAAGAGGCAGAATCGATCTCTAGAACGAATGGGAAAGACAGTATCGGTCTGCAAATTGTCAAAGGCTCTGATGCCAACACAGTGAGTGTTGCAGAAGAAGTGACAAAAGAGCTTGAGAAATTCAAAAAAGACAACAAAGGAATCAAAGTAAGCACCACATATGATCAAGCAGAGCCGATTAAAGAGTCTGTCAGCACAATGCTGAACAAGGCGATCATCGGAGCAATCTTTGCGATCATTATCATTCTCTTGTTCCTGCGAGATATCAAATCAACATTAATCTCGGTCATCTCCATTCCGTTATCTCTGTTGATTGCTGTCTTACTATTAAATCAGCTGGATATCACGTTAAATATCATGACACTTGGTGCCATGACCGTTGCCATCGGGCGTGTTGTCGATGACTCGATAGTGGTCATAGAAAATATCTATCGACGAATGGCGTTAAAGGATGAACCGTTAAAAGGCAAGGCACTCGTCAGAGAAGCCACAAAAGAAATGTTTATCCCAATCATGTCTTCAACGATTGTGACAATTGCGGTATTCTTACCGTTAGCATTAGTAGGTGGAATGATTGGTGAACTATTCATCCCATTTGCCTTAACGATTGTGTTTGCGTTACTTGCTTCACTGCTTGTCGCTATTACAATTGTTCCAATGATGGCACACACTCTATTTAAAAAGAACCTGTACGGCACAGCGAAAAAGGTAAAAGAACATAAACCAAGCAAGCTTGCTGGCGGTTATAGACGTGTACTTAATTGGACACTCAACCATAAATGGATCACATCAGGAATTGCCATTCTTATGCTTGTCGGAAGCTTATTCTTAGCACCACTTGTCGGTGTCAGCTTCTTACCACAGGAAGCAGAGAAAACGGCGATGGTGACATATACACCTGAACCTGGACAAACGAGAGAGCAAGCAATTGATGAAACGAAAAAAGCTGAAGAATATTTGATGAAACGTGACCATGTCAATACAGTTCAGTATTCTCTTGGCTCTTCAAATGCCATGACAGCAAGTGTTGGCGGTAACTCTAACGGTGCATTATTCTTCGTACAATATGACGAGGACACACCGAATTTTGATAAAGAAAAAGATCGTGTAGTCAAAGCCCTGCAAGACAAAGCGTCTAAAGGGGAATGGAAATCACAAGACTTCTCATCTGCTGGCGCCAGCAATACTGTGACGTACTATGTGTACGGGGACAAAGCAAGTAATATTGAAGGCACAGTAAAAGATGTTGAGAACATCTTAAAAGATGAGAAAAACCTGAAAAATGTCAGCACAAGCTTATCTGAGAAATACGACGAATATACGTTTAATGCAGATCAAGAAAAACTGGCGAAACTAGGTCTAACTGCTTCACAAATCGCTCAAGCGATTGCACCTCAAAATAGTGAAACAACACTGACAAAAGTCACAGAGGACGGCAAAGAACTTGATGTGAAGCTTCAAACGGAAAAAGATGAATATAAGAGCAAAAAAGATTTAGAAAATAAAAAGATCACCACACCAACAGGGCAAGAAGTCCGAATTGGTGATGTCGTCAAAGTAAAAGATGGGACGACAGCAAATACGGTGACAAAACGTGATGGAAAAATCTACGCGGAAGTGTCTGGTGACATGACAACAGACGACGTCTCAAGCGTAACGCAGGATGTTCAGAAGAAAGTCGACAAGCTTGATCTAAAATCTGGCGTAACGATTGACACAGGCGGCGTAAGTGCGGATATCCAAGAATCCTTTACACAGCTTGGCCTTGCAATGCTTGCAGCGATTGCCATTGTGTATCTCGTTCTCGTCATCACATTTGGCGGAGGTCTTGCACCATTTGCAATTCTCTTCTCACTTCCATTTACGGTTATTGGCGCTCTCGCTGGATTGTTTATAGCAAAAGAAACCATCAGCTTAAATGCCATGATTGGATTGCTCATGCTGATCGGTATCGTTGTAACAAATGCCATTGTCTTGATTGACCGCGTGATTCATAAAGAACAAGAAGGTCTCTCAACAAGAGAAGCGTTACTTGAAGCAGGTGCAACAAGATTACGTCCAATCTTAATGACGGCACTTGCGACAATTGGTGCACTGCTGCCACTCGCATTAGGATTTGAAGGCGGAAGCCAGATCGTATCAAAAGGACTTGGTGTTACCGTAATTGGCGGTTTAACAAGTTCTACACTTCTCACATTGGTCATCGTTCCAATCGTGTATGAAATGTTAAGCAAGTTTAAACGTAAGAAAAAGTACGCAGAAGAAGAATAAGAGGAAGCCCCGCTCATTGGCGGGGCTTTTTTTATTTTGAAATCTGGCAAACAGCTTTTCTCATAAGTTCTTCAAATGCGTGGAAAAAGGCATCGCGATCGACATGGTCAATCACTTGAATTGATTTTCCATCTGGATGTTCTTCTGTCCGTCCTTGCTTTGGCGTCTCGGTATAAACGATCGCATTCACTTCTTTTGAACGGGTAAATGATAATGATGTAGAAGCAAGAGTAATTGTTGTCAGCACGTCCCATAAGTAATACGTCGAATTGGTTTCATGATGAATGAGCGGCGGACAAAAGGCGTAGCACTGACCGATAAAATCTATTCCAATATGAGAACGAAGAGAAGCCCAGCGCTGACGTACATCAAGTGTAAGCGGGACTTGATTTGTACTTTCAAGTGCGACCATTTCAATAGGAAACGGTTCCTGAAAGACAGTGCTCACAGCATAAGGATCCCAAAATGCATTCCATTCTGCTGTCCCGTCATGCTCGGGTTCTTCTACATTGCCTTTTTCAAGGAACGTACCGCCCATCCACACCAATTTCTCAATTTTGTTAGAGATTGAAGGATCTTCTTCTAAAGCGCGTGCAAGATCTGTGAGCGGACCAGTAAAGAGCAGGGTGACAGGTTCTTTTGTCTTCTTAACTGTTTCAATCAGATGAAGGTGTGCTGGCAGCTTGGACACTTTTGTATCAACAGTACCTTTTTCATTTAAAATTGGTAGAGCATCTACATAGAAAGCATGCATACGCCACTCCTTCGGAAATGGATTGACGCCTCTAGAAGTTGAAGCAGCGACTTCAATTTCATAAGGGCTGAATCGATCAATGATTTTTTGAGATGCACTGAGCGCAGGCTCTAAATAACAATCAGCAGGAATCACAGACATTCCGATGACTTTCAGATGTTCCATTTGAAGGAGAAGAAATAAAGAGACGAGGTCATCAACACCGCCGTCATGATTAAAATAGACAGGCTTTTTCATCGCATATCATCCTTTACAGCGTTTTCTTTTATCTTATCAGAATGCTTTCTTACTGAGTGAAATGTGCTTGGAGATTTTACATATTAGGTGGTTGTTTTGTTGCCATTTTCAAATCTCATAGTATAATTAAAGGTTGTTAGTGGTGAAAATAGATTGCATAATGAATATAGGATGATGATGAATGAAACGTGCTCGAATTATATACAATCCGACATCTGGGCGTGAACTCTTCAAGAAGAATTTACCGCAGGTTTTGCAAAAATTTGAACAAGCTGGCTATGAAACTTCTTGTCATGCGACGACATGTGCAGGAGATGCCACGCAAGCAGCAGAAAAGGCCGCACAGAGAGATTTTGATTTAATTGTAGCAGCAGGTGGAGACGGCACGATCAATGAAGTCGTCAACGGACTAGCACCGCTTGAAAAAAGACCAAAACTAGGAATTATTCCAGTTGGAACGACAAATGATTTCGCAAGAGCACTTGGAATTCCACGAGAAGGTGTTTTGAAAGCGACAGATGCCATTATTGAGGGTGTAGCGAAGCCGCTTGATATCGGTAAAGTCAATGGCCATTATTTTATTAATATTGCTGGCGGCGGCCGGTTAACAGAGCTCACCTATGAGGTGCCTAGTAAGCTGAAGACCATGCTTGGACAGCTTGCTTATTATTTAAAAGGCATGGAGATGCTTCCATCTATCCGCCCGACAGAAGTCGAAATTGAATATGACGGCAAATTGTTTCATGGAGAAATCATGCTGTTCCTTGTTTCACTCACAAACTCAGTAGGCGGCTTTGAAAAACTAGCGCCAGATTCCATTTTAGATGATGGGATGTTTGACCTAATTATTCTAAAGAAGGTCAATCTAGCAGAAGCAATTCGAGTAGTCAGCCTTGCTCTCAGAGGCGAGCATATTCATGATAACAATGTCATCTACGCAAAAGCGAATCGCGTAAAGGTAGATGTAAAAGATAAAATGCAATTGAATTTAGATGGTGAATACGGCGGCATGCTGCCAGGTGAATTTGAAAACCTGTATCGCCATATTGAATTTATTGTGCCAAAAGAAACAGCTGAAAAAATAGGGTGAAGACTGAACTTGGTTCCTTATGGCGGCCAAGTTTTTCTTTGCAAATGAGGTGATAAAATTGGTGAAAATGAAACCGCCTGTTGAAAAGAATGAATACTACAATGTAACCTTCGAAGACTTAACGCATGAAGGTGCAGGTGTAGCAAAAGTTGAAGGATTCCCTGTCTTTGTACCGAATGCCCTCCCTGACGAACAAGGGAAAATCAAAGTCACACGAGTCAAAAAAGGATTTGCTTTTGGACGACTCATGGAGCTGACAAAGGAAAGTCAGCACAGGCAAGATGCGCCATGTCCCATTTACAAGCAGTGCGGCGGCTGTCAAATTCAGCATATGAGCTATGAGGGCCAGCTGCTATTTAAACAGAAACAAGTAAAGGACGTTTTAGAGCGGATCGGCAAGCTTGATATGAGCCGTGTAAAAGTTCATCCTGTACTCGGCATGGATGACCCTTGGAATTATCGAAACAAAGCACAAGTGCCAGTTGGTGAACGCGAAGGCGGACTTGTTGCAGGATTTTATCAGCAGCGTACCCATGAAATCATTGATATGGAAAAATGCTTGATTCAGCAGTCAGAAAACGACGAAGTGGTACAGGCAGTAAAAGACATATGCAATGCGTTTGGCATCAAAGCATATAACGAAGAGCGACACAAAGGCTGGCTGCGTCATGTGATGGTTCGCTACGGTATTGCAACAGGTGAAATGATGGTTGTGTTTGTGACTAGAACGGCTGATTTTCCGCAAAAGCAGCAGGTGATTGAGCAGATTATAGCACGCTTCCCACACGTTCGGTCAATTGTACAAAACGTGAATTCAAAGAAAACAAATGTCATTTTCGGAGACGAAACAACCGTTTTATGGGGCGAAGAATACATTTATGACACGATTGGCGACATCAAATTTGCCATTTCAGCCCGCTCATTTTATCAAGTGAATCCAGCTCAAACAAAGGTGCTTTATGACAAAGCGCTTGAATATGCAGAGCTGCAAGGCGAAGAAACTGTTATCGATGCCTACTGCGGAATCGGTACGATTTCCTTATTTCTCGCACAAAAAGCAGGCAGAGTATATGGGGTTGAAATTGTTCCAGAAGCAATTGAAGATGCAAAACGCAACGCTGCCTTAAACGGAATCAATAATGTTGAATTCGCAGTCGGCGAAGCAGAAACCGTCATCCCAAACTGGTACAAAGAAGGCATCAAAGCAGCCACGCTAGTTGTCGATCCGCCTAGAAAAGGCTGTGACGAAGCACTGCTTGACACCATTTTAAAGATGAAACCAAACCGAGTTGTTTATGTTTCATGTAATCCAGGTACGCTTGCTCGTGATTTGCGCATTCTTGAAGATGGCGGGTATGTGACAGAGGAAGTGCAGCCTGTGGATATGTTTCCGCATACGTCACATGTCGAATGTGTAGCAAGTCTTGTGATTAATCAGTAATGTATTGAGACATCCCGATTTCGTGAAAAATATCGATATCGGGATGTTTTTTATTTTCGCTTGCTCTAATTGCATAAAAAAGGCTAACCAGAGGTCAAAAATTAATATTCACCCCGCATTTAGTTATGGAATGTCCTTTTTTGCAATTTTGCCCGGTTCATATTAAAGTATATAATGATAAAAATTACGGAAAGACTTTATAGAAGGACATGCCCTTTAGGCGCAATGTCATGAGAGGAATTGGATGAAAGATGAGTAAAAATTTCTGGCGTGATTTACCGCGGCCATTTTTTATATTAGCACCAATGGAAGAAGTGACAGATGTTGTGTTTCGTCATGTTGTGAGTGAGGCGGCGAGACCTGATGTGTTTTTTACAGAGTTTACGAATAGTGAGAGCTATTGCCATCCTGATGGCATTCAAAGTGTGAAGGGGCGTTTAACGTTTACAGAGGATGAGCAGCCGATTGTTGCTCATATTTGGGGAGACAAGCCTGAGAACTTTAGACAAATGAGTATTGGAATGGCGGAATTAGGATTTCAGGGGCTTGATATTAATATGGGCTGTCCTGTTCCAAATGTCACGCAAAACGGGAAGGGCAGTGGCTTGATTCTTCGTCCAGACGTTGCCGCAGAGCTGATTCAAGCGGCAAAAGCTGGGGGATTACCTGTCAGCGTGAAAACAAGACTTGGTTTTACTGAGGTCGACGAATGGCGCGGATGGCTTAGACACATTTTGGAGCAAGATATTGTGAATTTATCAATCCATCTTCGTACAAGAAAGGAAATGAGCCAGGTGGATGCGCATTGGGAGCTCATTCCTGAGATTAAAAAACTTCGTGATGAAGTAGCCCCTGATACTCTTTTGACAATCAATGGTGATATTCCTGATCGTCAAACAGGCTTAAAGCTCGCTGAACAGTATGGAGTGGACGGAGTGATGATTGGGCGCGGGATTTTCCATAACCCATTTGCCTTTGAAAAAGAGCCGAAGGAGCATACAAGTGATGAACTGCTTGGTCTTTTAAGATTACATCTTGATCTCCATGATCAATACTCATCACTAGGTTTGCGTCCATTCAAGGCACTGCACCGTTTCTTTAAGATTTATGTAAAAGGATTCAGAGGAGCGAGTTTCTTAAGAAATCAATTAATGAATACATCATCAACAGATGAAGTGCGTGCCATGCTGGATGAATTTGAAGCGAGAAATCAAGAACAATCATGACCAACAAGAGGAGGGGGGCAAACCCTTCTCTTTTTTTATTAAATAGGACTATTGAACTAGTTCTCTTAAATGGTGAAATGAGACAGAAATAACAATTGAAGGTATTTCATTTGAAACCATTTTGGGATAAAGACAGTGAAAGCGAAGAAATATTTAAGAAAATCGATGAGAAAGGTATTGCAAAAGCGGAAAAGAAGCTAGGCGTCATCTTGCCGGATACATATAAAAAACTGATTCTCGAACAAAATGGCGGGTATACCCTGCATAACGCTTTTCCCACGGACCAACCGAATGGATGGGCAGAGGATCATGTGTCATTTGATCATTTAAGAGGAATTGCCAAGAATGAAGGCATTATGGATAGTGATTATTTAATAGAAGAATGGGAATTGCCTGAGGGACTTGTGCTCATTTGTGGAGATGGTCATACGTGGATTGCATTGGATTACAGAGAAACAAAGGAACATCCGCCGGTTCATTACTTTGATCTAGAATATGAGACGGATTTCAAATTAGCAGATTCGTTTGATGAACTGCTTGCTGGGCATTATACTGCTGAATAGGAAAAGGCAGCCGCAAGTAGATATATTTCATTAAATCCGCTGTTATACAGTGTTTTTTGAGAGAGACAAAAGAGTCTCTCTTTTTTTTGCGAAGCAACATTGAATCTCTCTCCAAAACGGTACCTGTTCTGTTTAAGTCCTATTATTCAATTGCTTCACTTTCCACTCACTAAATTTTCTGACGATAATATCTGCCACAATGTAAAATGGCAGAAAGCTGGAGTTGTCCACTTTGTTATATAAGTGAAACGGGGTGCTGCTTACATAGATGTTAAACATGGCATTTTGTGCAAGGAGGTTATTCCTTAATGTGGTCATGCTGATAAATTTGATATGTCTCGTTTTCACCAATTGAATGATTTCATCTAAATTCTTCGATTCACCTGATAAAGAAATGATAAATAAAAGGTCATCCTCACCAAATTCAATGATTCCATCTGTTAAGTCCCGCTTGCTTCGTAATACTTGAGATTTCTTATGCAGTGACCATAGCTGCCGCTGTACATCATTGGCCAAATCGAGTTGTGCAGTTCCTGTACCATAAATATAAATATACGGTGCGCGATCTATCAGTTGATTTAATTGATGAAAGTCCAGCTGCTCCATATATTTTCTTGTCTGCCGGATATCTTGATCAAGCAGCTGCATTAAATCTTGTGTTGTCTCTTCAGTGAAAGCATTTAATTTCACATAAGACTTTAAGTCACTATAGCCGTCGAACCCTATTTTCTTGGCAAGCCGATGGATGGATGAGATGGAAGTATGAGCATAACGGGCAAGGTCCTGAATTTTCATTGTCTTCATTTCTTCAAGATGATCATGGATCGTTTTAATAATGTGTAGGTCATTCTTATTTAAATCTTCGAAGTATTCATTAACCAGCTTGTCCAGTATCATGCGATGTGCCCTCCAACATGAAAATATTTTCTTCCTGTGAAAATATAATCTAATGTTACAACTTGATTTCTAAATACGTCAAACCTATTGGTTTTTGTAAGCGCTGCCTTTACAGTGGTGTTATGGATCAAGCAAAGGGGTAATGCTTATGAATGCAATCAAGCGGTTTGGCAGTGCTATGGTAGTTCCTGTACTTTTATTCGCGTTTTTTGGTATTGTTGTCGGCCTCGCGACTTTATGTAAGAATCCAGCGATTATGGGGGAAATGGCTGCAGAAGGTACGATGTGGTATAAGGTTTGGACACTGATTGAAAGCGGAGGATGGACGATTTTCAATCATATGGAATTAGCCTTTGTGATTGGATTGCCTATCTCACTTGCAAAAAAAGCGCAAGCCCGTGCAACGCTCGCAGCTTTGATGATTTATCTCGTATTTAACAATTATATTCATGCTATTTTGACACTTTGGCCGTCTGCTTTTGGTGTTGATTTATCGCAAGGTGTTGAGAATGTAGCGGGGGTAAAAGAAATTGCGGGTATACCTACGCTGGATACAAGTATCATTGGTGCGGTGATGATATCTGGAATCGTCATTTGGATCCATAATCGTTTTTATGATCAAAAGCTGCCTGAAATGCTTGGAATTTTCCAGGGGCTTGTATTTGTTGTCATCATCGGATTCTTTGTGATGATTCCTATTGCTTTTGCCGTTGCGTTTGTCTGGCCCTACGTTCAGCAGGGAATTCAATCTCTCCAAGGGTTCATGGCACAGTCTGGTTATATTGGTGTCTGGCTGTTTCATTTCTTGGAAAGGGTGTTAATTCCAACAGGACTTCACCATTTTATATATACACCTTTTGAGTTTGGTCCAGCGGCTGTAAATGGTGGGTTAAAACCATATTGGATCGCTCACTTAAATGAATTTGCGTCCTCAACTTCCGATTTGAAGGATCTTTATCCATACGGATTTTTATTACATGGGAACATTAAGATGTTCGGCTGTTTAGGGATAGCTCTAGCCATGTATTTTTCTACACCGAAGGAAAATAGAAAAAAGGTTTTGGCTTTGGTATTACCCGCCACATTGACAGCCATATTTGCGGGAATTACAGAACCGCTTGAATTTACGTTTCTATTTCTCGCGCCTTATTTATTTGTCATACATGCACTTCTTGGAGCCACCATGGTGACAATCATGAATATGTTTGGTGTTGTCGGCATGATGGGTTCCGGGCTGATTGAAATAGCTGCATTGAACTGGATTCCGCTCTCTTCAAATCATGGAGGGGTTTATCTAATCCAAGCGATGATTGGACTTCTCTTTACTGCATTGTATTTTGTCATATTTAGATGGATGATTGTGAAATTTGATATTCCATTACCAGGACGAAAAGATGAGGAGGAGACGAGACTATATACCAAACAAGATTATGAGAGTCATAAAAAAGCTCATGACAAAAAGGAATCACCCGTTTATGCATCAGAGTATGAAGAGAAAGCCGTTTATTTCTTAGAAGGCCTTGGCGGTAAAGAAAACATTAAAGATGTGACAAACTGTGCCACACGACTGCGTATTACAGTGATTGACCCTAGCTTGGTGAAAGATAGGGACTACTTTACAGAAAATAAACTGGCACACGGCATGGCTAAGAGTGGTCAAAGCATTCAAATCATTGTTGGCTTAAGTGTACCGCAAGTAAGAGAGTCCTTTGAGACTAAACTTTCATTAGATTGAAAAAGGAGCTGGATATCATGAAAAGATTTAATATTACCATTGCTGGAGGCGGAAGCACATTTACACCGGGAATCATTTTGATGCTGTTAGACTATTTAGAGGAGTTCCCAATTCATACAATTAAACTCTATGATAATGATGAAAATAGACAAAAGACGATTGCAGATGCATGTGAGATTATGTTAAAAGAACGAGCACCAGAAGTACGATTACTGGCAAGCACGGACCCAGAAGAAGCGTTTACTCAAGTCGATTTTGTGATGGCACATATTCGTGTCGGAAAATATGCAATGCGTGAATTAGATGAGAAAATTCCATTGAAGCATGGAGTTGTCGGACAGGAAACATGCGGTCCAGGCGGGATAGCTTACGGAATGCGTTCTATTCCAGGTGTATTAGAACTTGTCGATTATATGGAAAAATACTCACCTGAAGCTTGGATGTTAAACTATTCGAACCCTGCAGCGATAGTAGCAGAGGCAACACGTAAGCTAAGACCGAATTCTAAGATTTTAAACATATGTGATATGCCAATTGGCATCGAAGAATTAATTGCAAAAAATTTAGGCTTATCTTCACGGAAAGAACTAGAAGTAGATTACTATGGTTTGAATCACTTTGGCTGGTGGACAGATATTCGAGATAAATCAGGAAATAGCTTAATGCCTGAGGTGATTAAGCATGTAAGCCAGCATGGTTATGCAACAGATGGAACATCTGAACTAGAACAGCAGAAGAGCTGGAACAGCACATTAAAAAAGGCCAAAGATATTCAAGCGCTTGATCCAAAAACGGTCCCTAATACGTATTTGAAATACTATCTATTTCCAGATGAAGAAGTAGCACATTCCAATATAGAATTCACACGTGCCAATGAAGTCATGGAGGGACGGGAAGCTTTTGTTTTTAGTGAGTGTCAGGCCATCATTGATAAAGGAACTGCAAAGGAAACAAAGCTGACCATTGATGAGCATGCTTCCTATATCGTTGATTTGGCAAGAGCCATTGCTTTTAATAAAAAAGAACGGATGCTGATGATTGTAGAGAACAATGGCGCCATTAGAAACTTTGACCCAACAGCAATGGTCGAAATTCCTTGTATCGTTGGCAGCAATGGTCCAGAAAAATTAGTAGTTGGAGAAATTCCTAGATTTCAAAAAAGTCTCATGGAGCAGCAAGTTGGCGTAGAAAAATTAGTAGTAGAAGCATTTGAAGAAGGGTCCTATCAAAAACTATGGCAGGCCATCACATTATCGAAAACGGTGCCGAGTGCAAAAGTAGCAAAAGATATTTTAGACGACTTAATTGTGGCAAATCAAGCATTTTGGCCAGAATTAACATAACAGGAGAATAAGCAATATGGGCGTGACAGTGCTCATATTGCTTATTTATTGTGATGGAGACGAAAAGACCCCTTACCAAAAGGGGCCCGTCATTCCTTACTCCGCACTCTCCTCAACCTCACGGCTATCCTCAGTTTCACCAATATAAATAGGGCCGTTTGCGTGGTCGATTCGGATTGGCCATTCGTATGGAATTTGAAGACGTCTAGCGATGGCTCTCCAGAATTTTGTGGAATCCAATTCGAATTCTTGGAAGTCTTTTAATAAGTCTTTGTAAGACGAGCCATCAAATTGAATGTACATATCTTGAAGGCGCATGAACGCGACATGTCTCACTTCTAGTGCTGCTGCGGCTTCCATTTCTTCTTCTGTTGCTTCTCCGATGATTGTACCTGCGGGCGGTAGCATGTCGTATACGTTAAATTCCTCTTCTTCTTCGTGTGCTGCATTGTGCTGTTGATCTGACATTTTTCTTCACTCCTTCTCGTTTTCAAGCAAAACTTTATTCCGTGCTTACTTCTATTATCGGAAGGAAATGTGAAATGTGGAATGAAAAGAGGAGCAGATCCACAGCACTTGCTTTTTTCTCTTGAATCATCTATGATCAATTACAGATATAAAAGGTCTATAATAGATAGAAAGGAGTTTCCTCATGAAATATTCTAAAGCGACCAACTATGCGCTACATACGATGGTGTTTTTAACTCTGGCGCCAAAAGGTAAAGCGATTGGCGTTGAGCCACTTGCTAAGATGCAAGACCTTTCACCAACCTATTTATCCAAAATTTTAACAAAGCTTGTGAAGGCGGGATTGATTGAATCAACACCTGGTGCAAAGGGAGGATACACCCTTATCAAACGAAAGGAAGACATTTCGTTTTTAGATGTCATTCAGGCTGTAGAAGGACAAACGAATTTATTTCGCTGCTCTTTAGATCATGACTCCTTCATGCCTCATGATGGCTGTTTGATTGAACAAGTCATGCAGGATGTGGAAACGAAAATGCAGGAGACGTTAAGTCAAAAACGGTTAATTGATATTGCGAACCAAATTGAGCAGACAGAAAAAAATCCATTTTTCAAGATGTGATTTTTTTGAACTAATTATAGATATTAAGAGTCTTTAAAGTCTTTAATAAAAAGGAGAGATTGATATGTTATTAGATTGTGCGATTATCGGAGGCGGGCCAGCCGGATTAAGTGCAGCACTTGTTGTAGGACGAGGCAGAAAGCAGGTCATTGTATTTGATGATGAACTCCCAAGAAATCGAGTGACGCAGGAATCACATGGATTTATTACAAACGATGGAATGACACCATTTGAGATTAGACAAGCCGGAGAGGCAGACCTTCAAAAATACCCTAATATTAAAATCAAACGAAATAGAATTGTTGATATACAAAAGAAAGAGGAAAGCTTTACGTTACTGACACACGAAGGGGATGCATTCGAAGCGAAAAAAATCATCTTGGCAACTGGACTTCAGGATATACTTCCAGAGATCGATGGAATTCATGATGTGTACGGAAAAACGTTGTTTAGCTGTCCTTTCTGTGATGGATGGGAATTAAAGGACAAAGCACTTGCCCTCATTGCAGAGAATCAGCGAGCCTTGCATATGGCTAAGCTTTTATCCAATTGGACAAAGGATTTGATCGTGTTTACGAATGGGCACATGTTGGCTGAAGAGGACAAGTCACTTCTGACGGCGCATTCTATTCAAGTCATTGATGTGCCTATTGTATCGATTGATCATGACAATGGTGAGCTGCGCTCTCTCCAGCTTGCAAATGGGGAGACAGTGAAAAGGGAAGGCGGTTTTGTCGCAAGTGAATTCAAGCAGTCAGCGCCATTTGCCGAAAAGCTGGGCTGTCAAATGACGAAGAATGCGGGGATTGAAACAGATATTCTTGGACATACAACCGTCAGTGGAGTCTTTGCATGTGGTGATAATTTAGGCGGTCCTGCTCAGTTAGTTCTTGCAGCAGCAGCAGGGAGCCAGGCAGGAATGGGCGTCATTCATGAACTTGTGCAAGAAGAGTTTGAAGAAAAAACATCTCTATGAAAAGAGATGTTCAGCGGAGAGCGGTTTTCCGTTTTGCTAAGACGTGAGCTGTCCATTCAAAAAGTGCGTAGATCACAAAGAAGATCAGGATCCAGCTGCTGGCATCGACCCATACATTGGTGATATGAATGATGTTCGCCTGATCAAGTCCAGTCTGTATCCACATAGTGATCAATGCGGTGAGGAACACCTGTAAAAAACATTTTTTCAATTGGTTACACCTCCATCTCTTTCTATCATATAAGAAATGACAGTTAATTTCCAATTGTTTCCCTGTATGTTTCAACGGTAAAATAAGAAATAAAATCAATGGAAGGACATGACATGAGCGATCAAACAAATAGCTTTTTAAAAAGTCATTTTCCTGATCTTGTCCTCACCCCGCCTCTTTTTTATGAGTGGTCTATTGGGCTTCGCTTTGAAGTGGCAGATTGGTCATTAGGAAAGCAATCAGTTGTATTAGAAAAAGCGGGAGATCGTGCTTTTGAGATTGTAAAATATGCTTTTGATTCAGAAGACGAAATGCTGCTTGTAACGGATGTGTATACAGAACATGAACATGAATTAACGAAGCGTAAGCTCTTGGTATATCAAAAATATGTGCATCGGCAAGTAAGGAAGCGGTTGCGTCACGAGCTTTTGACTTATGTACGTCCAGAAATAGAAGATTCACTGACATTAGAGAGATTTACACTCAAATGCCAGCTGCAAGACATTCGATTGCGTCCGCTTCTCCATGCGATCTGCCAGGAGGACTTCTATGCACCGAATCAAATTTTGAAGGGGAAGCTTAGATATGAAATTTACCTAATGAATGTCTCGAAAAAAATGATTTTTCACTTATATGATGATCGAGGCTGTGATCTCATCGCGGCAGAGCCAGAGCGTTTAAGACCAGTCTATGAAGGCTTACAGCACTGGCTATTAGATTATGATCGCCCACAGATGGACCGGCTATTTACAGCCAAATAAAATAACCGCACTTTTGACAAGTGCGGTTTCTTTTTATGCTTCTACTTTATTGAAAAACTGTGGCAAATATTCTTTGTGTGCTTCTAGCATTTCATCTAGGATGCTTTTTGCAACAGCATCTGATGGGACAAGCGGGTTGATGGTCATTGCGACAAGGGCTGTGTTGTAATCGCCTGTCACAGCTGCTTCAGCGGCTACACGTTCAAAGGATTTAATTTGAGAAATGAGTCCTTTGACAGCGACCGGCATTTCACCAACAGCGATTGGTTTAGGACCGTCTTTTGTGATAACGCAGTTGAGTTCAACGGCAGAATCATTTGGAATGTCACTGATGGCGCCATTGTTAATCGTGTTTACAGGCTGAATGTCATGTTTATCGTTATAAATGGATGCAATTAAGTTACAAGCTGCATCACTGTAGTAGGCACCGCCTCGTTTTTCAAGCTGTGGCGGCTTGATGTCTAGATCAGGGTCTTTGTAAAGCTCGAACAGATCATTTTCTAATGCGCGAACGACTTCTGCACGAGTTCCTTCGTTTGCTGCTGCTTTCTTTTCCTCAGCCAGCATATCACTTGTTTTGTAGTAGTAACGGTGATACGGACAAGGAATAACGCCAAGCCCTTTTAAGAAATCAGCATCCCACGGAATCGCTTGAATGTTGTTCATCGACATGCTGGAGTTTGGATCAGCCATGTCTTCGATCACTTGGTCCATGATGCTTTTGCCGTCTAAGAATACATTGAGTCCAAAGACCATATGGTTTAATCCAGCAAAGCTGACTTCGACTCTGCTTGCGTCGACATCAAGCCCTTTGGCGATTCCCATGCGAATGCCGATCGGCACGTTGCATAAGCCAACGACTTTTCGATGGTTTGAATAACGAAGTACGGCTTCAGTGACCATACCAGCTGGATTTGTGAAATTCACAAGCCATGCATTCGGGCAAAGCTCTTCAATATCTTTGACAATATCAAGAATGACAGGAATGGTGCGAAGCCCTTTGAATAGACCCCCTGGACCATTTGTTTCTTGACCAATGACATCATATTTTAAAGGAATGCGTTCATCCTTCATACGTGCTTCAAGAAGTCCGACACGGAATTGTGTTGTAACAAAATCAGCATCTACAAGCGCTTTTCTGCGATCTAATGTTAAATGAACCTCGATTGGAAGTCCTGCTTTTTTGACCATGCGTTTTGCAAGATTTCCGACGATCTCAAGCTTTTCTTTTCCCGCTTCAATATCAACGAGCCAAAGCTCGCTAATCGGAAATTCATCGTATCGTTTAATAAATCCTTCTACAAGCTCTGGTGTATAGCTTGATCCTCCGCCAATTGTGACAACCTTTAATCCTTTTGCCATGCTCTGCACCTCCGAATAATGTAACGCGCAATGTTATAATAGAAAAAAGTCTTTTTTATTTTGTACATCTATAGCTTATCGTGAGAGCATCTCATGCGTAAATGACTTCAGCGTCTTTAGGCAAGGGTGCCCTATTTAGAGATTTGTTACATAAAAGAAACACCTTGTGACATGTTGTTGGAGAAAGGGGAAGTCAGATGTTTTCAAGTGAGGTCATTTCCAGCTTTAATGAACTAGAAAGCGCTTTATATCGATATATCATGGAAAACAGTGAAAAGGTCGTATACATGAGAATTCGAGACCTTGCAGATGCTGCACATATTTCCACCTCGTCTGTCCTTCGTTTTTGCCGAAAAGTAAATTGTGAAGGCTTTTCAGAGTTTAAAGTGAAGCTCAAAATGTATTTAGAATCAGAGCAGACACCCTCTTTAAAAAGCACACAGCACTTTCTATATGAATTTATTGAACGAACATTAAAGGGAGACTTTGAGGGGAAAATTAAGGAGGCAGCGAAACTCATTGCTGAGGCAAAAAATGTGCTGTTTATCGGGACAGGCAGTTCGGGCATTTTGGCGCAGTATGGGGCGAGGTACTTTTCAAGTCTTGAGAAATTTTCATTTTACATCAATGATCCGTTTTTCCCGATGAATATGCAGTATTTAGACAATAGTGTCACTATTGTGCTGTCTGTATCAGGGGAGAACAGTATTACGATCGATCATATTTCAAAGTTAAAAAGGGAAGGCAGCACAATCATTAGTATTACGAATAACCAGCACTGCACGATTTCGCGCATTTCAGATTTAAATATTGCTTACTACGTCACAGATGAGCGGGTCCACAGAGCCAATATCACCACACAGACGCCAGTTGTGTATATTTTAGAAGCAATGGCCCGTGACATGTTCGCGATGTTAAAAGAAAAGTAAAAGAGCCGCTGCATGAATCAGCTGCTCTCTTTTTTCTGCTTCATAAAAGAAAGGATGGCAATACCAGAACAGACGAGCACAAACAGACCGCCTAATAAATACACAAATCTCGCTCCGAATGTATCAGCAATTAATCCAACAAAGAAAATAGATAAACTGACAGACATAGAAGAGAGAACGTATTGAGCCGAATACACCTTTGATAAATCATGGACTGGCGTTTCTGTTTGAAGAATGGTTTGCTGCGAAACATCCCGAATTTGATAGGCAGGCCCCATCAAAATACAAAGCAGTAATGCAAGCCATGGCAGGCTGTTTAGCGAAAATAAAATGGTCAATATTGCATAGATAAAAGAGCCTGCAGCCATAAATATGAGAAGGTGTTTTTGAATAGACTGGTTTAGCCATGCAGCCAAGAGTCCGCCTAGAATGGCACCTATATAATAAGCGGCATTGATATATCCCCACCATTCCGCACCTTCCTTTAAAACAAGTGTGACAAAGGCAAGCGTAACCGGCCCGACCCACAAAGCACCTGCAATATTTTCACAAACATCCATGAAGGTCAGGGTGCGAACAGTTTTGTTTGTCCAAATGATCTTCCAGCCATCTTTGAACCTGTTCATCTTATTTGCTTTTTGAACCGTGTTTTCTTGCTTGAGTAGAGAAAAAACAGGGATGATAAATAGATAGGACAACACAATCATGAAACAAGAGGCCCACATTAAATAAAATGGACCAATCAACAGAACGAGCATTCCAGTAAACGAATAGCCGGCGATTTGAACAGATTGATAAAAAACGGAAGCTGTACTGTTCGCTTTCACAAGCTGATTTGTTGGTACAAGCATCGGCATGATGGCCTGTAATAAAGGGCTGATGAATCCGCCTGTGATGGAAATTAAAACGAACGCGCTAAACAGCCAGACGAGGTGCTGCTGAAAGAAATCAAATTGGGTCGTGAACACGACGAGCATCCCAATACGTAAAAGAGGGACCCATTTCAATAGACGCTTGGCTTGAAAGAGATCTGTCAAAACAGGAGAGAGGAGTCCAGCCAATAGCTGACATAGCGTTCTTATGAGCGGAAATACAGCCGCATAGGCGACAGATTGTGTATCTTGATAAATAACTAACGTGATCGTCATCAAAAATAAAATATCACTCAACATGAGAAGGCTTTTACTGCTTGTATAACACCAAAACTTGTTTCCCATATCAAACCGGCTCCTTTTCAAAAACAAGTTTAGTATAGCATGATGATGATGTGTCCATAGGCTTTCCATTGAAAAATACATCTTAAGGATGAGAAGATTGTGATAAGCTAAATGAAGGACATTGTAAGGAAAGGGGTTCAATCACTTGAGAAAATTACCTGCACATGACTTTTTGGACAAACATGGTATCCCATATGAGATCAAAACATTTTCTGCCGAAACAGAAAAAGGAGCAGCAAATGTAGCGGCAGCCCTTGGTTTTCGTGAAAGACAAATGATCAAAACATTGATCTTTGAAACAGGAGAAGGGGAGCAGCTGCTTGTGATGGTTGGCGCTGACCAGCATATTAAGTCAGGGAAACTAAAGAAAGCGGCCGGCTCCCGTAATATTAAAATGGCTTCACCGGAGAAGGTTCTTGAAGTGACGGGCTATCGAATTGGTTCGATTCCGCCGTTTTGCTGGCAGCCAGAAGGATTCCGCACGATCATTGAAGCTTCATTATTAGAGGAAGACATATTAGGAGTTGGAGCAGGTGAATGGGGAAATGAAATCCTCATCACACCAGAACAATTAGTGAAAGCCTCAAAGGCTGTACCGTTTGACATCGTGCAGCCAGCCGAATAGAAAAAAAGTGCCTGTTTTTGGAGCAGGCACTTTTTTAATTGGCAGCAGGCGTAGTGAATGGACCGATACCTTTCATTTGCAGGAAGGCATCCACGGTTCTATTTTCTTCAAGATCATTCGCTCGTTTGCACACAACAACCGGTCTGACAATTTCAATGTCTTCGATGTACACGCGCCCAATTTCTTTCCGCTTGAGACTGCCTTGAACCGCATCACGGGGAACAAGTGTGATACCATATCCAGCTTTGATCATTTGTATCGCTTCATGAACACCGCTGAACTGTAAGTCCACGGTCGGTTTTTTGATCCCTTTCGAGGTAAAAAGAGAAAAAAGTTTATCTCTTGTGGAACTGCCTTCTTCTCGCATCAAAAAAGGCTCCTTGCTAAGGCGCTCTAGCGGGACGGTTTTTCCGTTCAATGGATGGTCTGCCGGGACAATAAAATCATAGCTTAAATTCGTTAAATGAGAGGTGAGAATCTCCTCATGGTGCAAATCCTCGATCACAGCGATGGCCACATCTGATTCATATTGAAGTAGGCTTTCTAAAACCTGAGCGGAGTTTCCACTTTTTAATTCAATTTCCGTTTCAGATGAAGCTGTTTTAAAAGCAGCGAGCCAATCTGGCAGTAAAAAGTTGAGTGGTACATAGGTAGAAGCGATGCGGAGCCGCCCTTTTTTTCCGTTTTGTAAAAGTGTAATCTGATATTCTACTTCCTTTTCAGCCTCGAACACTTGCCGGGCATAAGGGTATAGAATTTTCCCCATTTCCGTAAGTGTAATACCTCTGCCATTTCGTTTAAAAAGACGGAACCCGATCTCACTTTCAATGCTTCTAAGCTGAGCCGTCACAGCGGGCTGTGTCAAAGATAGCACGTCTGCTGTTTGTGTAACACTTTTTGTCTCTGCGACCTTTGCAAAAATTCGAAGGGCATGTAAATTCAACTTTGCACCACCTATCAATTATTTTGATGGTTTAATCAAAAACATTCATTAGATTTATTATAAGGCATCCCTTATTGTAAAGATAGCGAAGGGGGAAGGGAAAATGGATCAACGTCAAAAGCAAGTGGTGTCAATATCGCTTATCACAGCATTTGCACTGATTGGGGATTCAATGCTTTATATTGTTCTTCCGATCTATTGGAAAGAGATTGGTTTATCATCTATTTGGGAGGTCGGGCTGCTGCTGTCCATCAACCGATTCATTCGCATCCCGCTAACACCTGTCGTTTGGTGGCTCTATCGGTTTGTCCCAATGAAGACCGGTGTATTGATCGCTATATTGATTGCATCAGTAACCACAATGCTATATGGTGTGAGCGGTTTTTGGCTGCTGCTGATCTGCCGCTGCGCTTGGGGGCTGGCATGGACGTTATTGCGTATGAGTGGAATGAGATTAATTGCTGAGATGGACGAAGGCTCACAGGGGCATTATACGGGCATTTATAATGGGCTTTACCGGCTTGGCAGTTTATTTGGCATGTTATTTGGCGGAATATTTGCCAGCCTGATCGGCTTCCAGTCCATGACGCTTGTTTTTGGTTTACTCACATTACTAGGGGTCATTTTTTATGTCTCTTTGGATGAGATTGAAAAGGGAGAAGAGGGGCAGGTGTATCAAGTCATCAAACAGAGGTGGCTTGTACGAGATGTTGTAAAAGTATTAATGACAGGTATGCTGATCGCACTTGTGATACAAGGGTTATTCGCATCAACACTCAGTCATGTCATTGAAGCAAGGATCGGTGATGGTGAATTTGCTCTGTTCGGCTTTGTCATCGGAGCTTCGGCTTTAAGTGGAATCATTCAAGCGCTCAGATGGGGGTGGGAACCATTTGTAGCACCGAAAACGGGCAGATGGTTTGATGGCCTTGTGATGAAGGAACGAACGCTTTGTTGGATGTTTCTTTCATTTGGAGGTCTCAGTCTTCTGGCGGTCATGCTGAAGGTAAGCGGCTGGTTTCTTGTGATGCTGCTTTTGATCCAGCTGCTGTCAACAGTCTTAACGACATTAACAGATACGCTTGCCTTTCAAAAAGCCTCTGCTCAAACCGATAAAAACCGCTTCCTCGCAAGCTATTCCTTTGTTCAAGATATGGGAGCGGCTTTAGGACCCTTGTTCGGATATACGCTGATTCAGTTTTTTGGATCAAGCAGCGTCTTTTGGCTGATGCTCATCATAAGTTTATTGCTTGTCAGCATGTGGGCAAGAGGCAGGGAGCTGCATGTTTCTTCTGATCCAGCATAATAAATTCAGGTCTTATACAAAAAAACTGCCTCTTGCGCTGAATGCAAGAGGCAGTCATGGTTTCTTATTCTACATCTGAATCATAGGCTTTTTGCGTCAGCTGGCTGACCACCTCTTTTAACCCATTTGGTTTATGAAACTCAACAGGTGTGCTTCCTTTTTCGAAGACGATTTGATCTGCTTCAACGAGCACGACATACCGATTGTTGAGCTTTGCAATATGGATCGAGTGGCCAAAGTCTGCTAGAAGACCTTTGATTTCCGTCTCGCCTAGACGCATTTTCATTGTGATATCAGGAGTTTGTTCAACAATATGAGAGGCTGCTTGTGTAACCTGCTCTGTATCGAGTGTTTCTCTAATTTCTCGTTTTTCACTCGCTTCCCATATTTCAAGATCCTCTTCAAACTGCTTTAATTCTTCACTTTCATCCTGTAATGTTTCAAAAACCTGTTCCTGTACCATATTCATGACCTGTGATTTCATGATTTCAGGCATGGATTCACCGTATTCGACGAACTTCAAAAAGTCCTCAAAATAACGAGCGTGTGAGGATTGGTGAATTTTCACTTCCGCTTCCTCAGTCATGCCCTCTTCTGGCATAAACGGGTATTGAATTGATTTCATGTTTTTTGTCGTAATGGCCATTTCGACTTTTCTGATCAAGGTAGATGTATCAGCGATAGAAGCCACTTTCTGCTCGAAATCGCATTTCATAATAAAGACAAAGGAATCGTCGAAATACTTTTTAGGAACGGCAGAAGCCACTAAAAAAACGCCGCCTCTGACAGCACTTGTATCTAAATATGTGCGAACAAACTGTTCACTGCATTCATTAAACAATTCTTTTGTATCTGCAAATCTCGTTTGATGAAATAGGTTGTAGTTTGGGTTTGAGTCGAGCTCATGACCGGGTTCTACAATAAATCGGCCAATTTTGGTCGGTACTTGTTCAGATTTAGGGTGTCTGTCCACTTTTCGTTTGACGATTTTCTTCAGTTCACCGTCTAAAAAGTCCTTCAGCTCACTTTGTTCAAATTCCTCTTGATCTAGTGTTTGATAATGTTTAAATCGTTTATTTGCTTGTTCATCTTTGCCTTCGATTTCCACGACAAAGAATGATAGAAAACGTATCGTAAAATCCATTGATTGGTCACCACTTTTTCTTCTTCGGATATGTTGAGTATAGAAAAAGGAGTGAAAATCGTCAACGAATGGAGAAATATCGTGTCATTATTTCCCGAGAAATGTTTATTGAAAAACACTTGATAATAATTATCATTCTTGATAGAATGATAAAAGAAAAGAAGGAACCTGCCAGTTCCTTCATCTCAGAGAAAAATAGATTATTTTGTTTCAAATGTTTCGCAATCAGTTTCAGTATTGCGAGTCACTTCAGTCATCGTGTTTTTACCAATTTTAATGGTAGAAGCGGTACAGCTGTTTTCAGCCCAGAAACGGCAAGAGTTCACTTCACAAAGAACGTTTTGTGCCATGGGAATTCACCTCCGTGATTCATATTGAGAATGAAACAAGCTGCCACTTGAATTCATTCGATCTAGTAGTCTCTTTATAGAAAGAGGCTGTTTGTGCTGGTTATGCACATGTTTATCATACCATCTACCCTGAAAATATACAATTTAAACTTTGAAAGAGCGAGAATATGAATCTCGCTCTTTTTTTATTTGTAAAAATAGTTAAATGCTAGGTGGCACACTCTCTCATTTCGACATATGAATAGAGTAGATTCAAAACCTGATGTCGGACAAAGTATGAGGGTACATGTACTGATTTTCCGCATAAAGATAGGGTTTTTAATCAAAATTTTCATAGAGAGATGAGGGGAGAAGATGAAAGCAGTCATTCTCTGCGGAGGAAAGGGAACGAGAATGAGTGAGGTCACACAAGCGCTTCCTAAACCACTTGCTATGATCGGAGATCGGCCTATTCTATGGCATATTATGAAAATCTATCAGTATTACGGTGTAGACGAATTTATCCTGTTGCTTGGTTATAAAGGAGAGAAGATCAAAGAGTACTTTCTGAACTACGACTGGCAGCACTACAGCATGCAGCTCGATATGGCGACAGGAGAAATGAAGCTTTTAGGGAAATCGGAGAACTGGAAAATCACCTTTTTAGATACAGGTGAAGATACGATGACAGGCGGACGTTTAAAGCAGGCACAGGATTACATCGGTGATGAGACCTTTATGATGACGTATGGTGATGGACTGGCCAATATCAATATGTTTCATTTGCTGAAACGTCATCAGGATCTTGGTGCAGCTGCGACTGTCACAGGCATTGAAAAGAAGTCCCAGTACGGGACACTCAAGGTGTATAACGGGATGGCACAATCCTTCTCTGAGAAGACAGACAGTATCGGGATGATCAATGGAGGATTTTTTGTGTTGTCTCCAAAGGTATTTGATTATTTAACAGACGATGATCAATGCGTGTTTGAAGCGGAGCCTCTTCAAAACCTGGCGGATGATGGAGAGCTTGCCGTTTATGAGCATCACGGATTTTGGACAGCAATTGATACGTATAAAAACCTTAAGGAAATCAATGACATGTGGACAGATGGAAAACAACCATGGAAGGTTTGGTGACAGCATGAGCGGATTTTGGAATGGAAAGAACGTATTTGTAACTGGATGTACAGGGCTGTTAGGAAGCTATCTCGTCAAGGAATTGATTGATCAAGGGGCAAACGTGACTGGACTTGTGCGTGATCAGGTGCCTCGATCGAATTTATATCAAGGCAGTCAATTTGAAAAAATGAATGTGGTGCAAGGCGCATTAGAGGATATGCAAACGATTGAACGTGCGTTAGGAGAATATGAAATTGATACCGTCTTCCATTTGGCTGCCCAAGCCATTGTTGGGGTCGCGAATAGACATCCTGTTTCTACATTTGAAGCGAATATCTTAGGGACATGGAATGTGCTGGAGGCTTGCAGAAGACAGCCGCTCATCAAACGAGTGATCGTGGCATCAAGTGACAAAGCATACGGTGATCAAGAGCAGCTTCCATATGATGAAGACATGCCATTAAACGGGAAACATCCGTATGATGTCTCGAAGAGCTGTGCAGATCTTATTTCTCATACGTACTACAACACATATGGTCTTCCGGTTTGTATTACACGCTGCGGTAATTTATACGGAGGCGGAGATTTGAATTTCAACAGAATCATTCCGCAAACCATTCAGCTTGTGTTAGAAGGAAAGGCGCCGGAAATTAGAAGTGACGGGACATTTATTCGTGATTACTTCTACATTGAAGATGCAGTGAAGGCTTATTTGCTGCTAGCTGAGAAGATGGAGGAAAAAGGGCTGGCGGGAGAAGCCTTTAACTTTAGTAACGAAATTCAGCTGACAGTGCTTGACCTTGTGGATAAGATTTTAAAGGCAATGGGAAGTGAGCTGAAGCCTCGTATTTTGAACCAAGGAACACATGAGATTAAGCATCAATATTTGTCGGCAGAGAAAGCGAGAAAGCTGCTTGATTGGAAGCCTGACTACTCCATTGATGAAGGTTTAGAGAAGACGATTGAATGGTATCGCGAATTCTTTCAAAAATAGAGGTGTAAAAAGATGAACAGCATATATTGTACGGTTCTTTCAAGTGGAAGACTTTATCAAGCCATTGCGTTTTTCTTATCGTTGAAGCAAGTAGAAGATGATGCTGTCATCAAGACGTTATGTATGGATGATGCTGCATTTGATTTGCTTCATCAAATGAATTTCCCGCATGTGGATCTTGTTCATGTACGGGAGCTCGAAACACCAGAACTGCTAGAGAAAAAAGAGGAACGGGATGCATCGGAATATTGCTGGACCTTAAAGCCGATTTGGATTGAGTGGTTATTTGAACAGGAGCAGGCAGAGAGCGTGACTTATCTTGATGCGGATTTATTCTTTTATGAGAGCCCTCAGGTTATTTTTCAACATCAGCCGAATGCCTCTGTTTTAATTTCAAGAGGGGATATTGTCATTCCAAGCTTTGATGCTGAGGAAGTGAAGATGCTTCAGAAGCTTTTAGGACGCTATAACTCAGGCTTTCTGCATTTTAAAGGAGATGAAGCCGGACGAAAATGCCTCAGCTGGTGGAAAGAAGAATGCTTAAAAGAATGTAAAAATGCACCGGGAGAAGGCAAGTTTGGCGATCAAGGATATCTGGATCATATGCCGAGGCTGTTTGACAATGTAGAAGATATTGAGACAAAAGGCGTGAATATTGGTCATTGGAACTATGGGCAGCATTCTTATCGGGAGGAGAATGGACGTATTCTTCTGGAGGATGGGCACCCGCTCATTTGCTATCATTTCAGCGGCTTTCGGATTGTGAGCAAGGATGAGATGCAGCAAATTCATGAAAAAGGACGAAATGACCTGCCGTTTTTCCAAGAAGCCTATCGGGAAGTGCTTCGCCATGTGATTGAATCTGTGGAGCAGGTCGATCCGCTGTTTAACGGCTATGCCAAACGGGAGGAGGATGACGCATGAACGAAAAGCCAAAGGTAAGCGTCATTATTCCAAGCTATAATGCCAAAGAGCGTTTAGAAGGAAGCCTTTTTTCCTTAACACTTCAGGAAACAGATATTCCATTTGAGGTCATTGTTGCCGATAATGGCTCAACAGATGGCACGATGGAAATGCTTGAGAACATTGAGGTGAACTTCCCGTTTAAAAAGGTGCGTATTCCTGTCAATCAAGGGATTGCAAAGGGGCGTAATCATGCCATTCGCGAGGCGGAGGGAGATCTGCTCATTTTCCATGACAGTGATATGCTGGCAGAACCGAGATTTATTGAAAAGCATGCAGAGGCCCATGCTGACAGAGAGGATCTCGTTATTTGCGGTGTGTGCTGGAAGCGGATTTATCGCTATTTTTACACAGCATTTGATAAAGATCATATGAAGCGGTTGAAAAAGCAAGGGCTGTATAAACGGAAAATGGAGGACAAAACGCCTTTTTTATCATTGGAAGAAGTCGAAAATGGTGCATTTCTTGAGAAAAGTTTCGATTTGCAGTCTGAGTTTATAGATATCCTGAAAGACATTTTAAATACGTACCACTATGATTTAGGTTCTTATGAGCTGCCATGGCGATTTTTTATTACAAATAACTCCTCTGTCAAACGTAAGCATGTCATGGCACTAGGGATGTTTGATGAAAATATCGTTCGGTACGGATTTGAGGATTATGATTTAGGGATTCGTCTGCATCAGCTTGGTCTCTCCTTTGAATTGCGAGAGGATATCATGAGCGTGCATCAAGAGCATCCAAGTAATTTAACGTCGTTTGATGACATCAAATACAACATTTTGTATATGTGTGAGAAGTACAACAATATTGATTCCATTGATGTCCATTTGGCTTTCTCTGGTCCGTTTTCTCATACTGTGACAAATGATATTGTGAAAGAAGTTCGGCAGCTGCGTGAGAATCCAGCATTTGATGACCTGTTATCTTATTTTTTAGAACTGATTCATTTGATCACAGAGCGGAATGTAGGCATCAAACGGGATAAAAAAGATATGCTGACAGCCAAGCATGTTCCTTTGAAAAAGCTGGCAGAAGCGGCGCAGCTTGCACGGCAGGAGTATGGCTGCACGGTACTTGTAGAAGCCATTCAAGGGCTGACGAAAGAGCTGTTACGCGTTGATTTGTTCCAAGTGGATGTGTTGTAAATGGCGTCTTATCACTTTACAACCATTGTGTCGAATACCCATGTCTTTAAGCTTTTGGCGCTGATTCATTCGCTTGAGAAAAACGCCCATGCATTCAAGCTGTCGGTTTTATGTGCAGACCCTTTGGCTTACAAGGTGTTAAAGGAGTTCCCTCACCCGAATGTTCAATATGAACAGCTTGAAGACATTGAGGATGACTCCCTGCGAAAGGCAAAAGAAGATCGTACGTTTCATGAGTATTGCTGGACGTTAAAACCTGCTTTTCTGCTCAACATTCTTGAGTCCTCAGATGCGGATTATCTTGCCCATCTGGATACAGATTTGTATTTTTATCATGATCCAGAGGCGATTTTTGCAGAGAATCCAAGCGCTCATTTATTTTTAACGGATCATATGAATTCCAAGCGGTTCTATCGTTATTACGAGTTGTCTGGCCGTTTTAATACTGGGTTTGTAGGCTGTCGTAACACAGATGTTGCCAAACAGGCAGTCACACAATGGAAAGAAAACTGTCTTGCACATTGTACAGTAGAAATGGATACAGAAAAAAAGACGTACGGAGATCAGCGGTATGTGGAAAGATGGGTTGATGATTTTGAAGGGGTTCATATCGTTGCATCTAAAGGAGCCAATGCGGCGATTTGGAACATTGAAAACTACAAACTTTCAATTGTAAAAGGGGATATGTATCTCGACGAATGTCCACTCTTGTTTTATCATTTTTCTGCCTTTACGATCATTGATGAGAAGACCTTTAATCTGAATTGGTATTACTATATGACAGAACAAAAGCTTGTGGATCATCTGTATATTCCTTATGCTGACTTGATTCATCGAAAAATCAAACAGGTGCAAAAGGTATTTCCAGAATTTCAACAGGGGTTTATTGCAAAGAAGCATGTTCCTGATACACATTTCTATGAGATGTGAAAAAGCCGCTCATATTGATTTGAGCGGTTTTTCCTTTTATGATTCATTCCATTTGGAGATGGTTTGATCGCTAGGAAGTAAGAAGGCTAGGATACCTAATATCGGTAAAAAGGCAACGCCAATCATAGTAGGCGTTAAACCGAAGGCATCAATGAATGAGCCGAGGGCAACCGAGCCGATTGCACCCATACCAAATGCCAGCCCAACTGTTAAACCAGACATTGTGCCAATTTTCCCGGGAAATAGTTCTTGGGCATAAACCACTGTGACAGAGAAGCTCGATGTCAAAATGACCCCAATCAGTCCGAGTAAAACGTACGCAAAGACAGGTCCGGCAAATGGCAGCAGCAGGGCAAGAGGGAAGGACGCCAATAGGGAAACTAAAATCACGTTTTTCTTGCCAAAACGGTCTGCAAGCGGCCCGCCTAAAAATGTCCCAATTGCACCTAGAATGAGAAATAAGAAAATATAAGTCTGTGATTCTTTAATCGTCAATCCGTACTGTTCAATCGCATAAAACGCATAGAAATTCGAAATGGCATTTCCATACCAAGAGCGGGCAAAGATGAGAAAGACGATAATGCCAAGTGCAGTGAGTGCTGATTTACGGTGAATGTCAGATCGCGCAGCTTTTGCAGGCGCTTTTTTTGCTTGCGCTCGAATGGTTTGGAGTCTTCCTGCGTACCATCTTGAAATATAAAGAAGAAAACCGACAGCAATCATTCCAACAATTGTAAACCAAGCCACGCCTGGCTGACCGAGCGGGACGAGCATGAATGCAGCGATAAGCGGAGCAAAGGCTTGACCTGTATTTCCGCCTACTTGATAGATGGACTGTGCAAGTCCTCGTCTTGGACCAGCTGCCATGTTTGCAACACGGGAGCCCTCTGGATGAAAGATCGCAGAGCCGAGTCCGATAAGAACAACGCAAAGCAAGATGGTTGCAAAGGACGGAGCAAAGGCAAGTCCGAATATACCGATAGCACTTGAAAATAAAGCAATAGGAAGTGCATAAGGCATCGGCCGTTTATCTGTGTACCAACCAATAGCAGGCTGCATCACGGAGGAGACCATATTTAATGTAAAGGCAATCAGCCCTAATTGTGTAAAGGTCAGCCCCATTGAGCGTTCTAATATAGGGAACATGGCAGGAATAACGGCTTGCAATGTGTCATTCAGCATATGACAAATACCAATAATCAATAAAATGGGATAAACCGTTGAGCCGGTGACAGATTTTTGAGGCTTATCCTTTGTACGAGCAGCAATAGCCAATGAGACTTCCTCCTTTCATTTTTCACTGTTTTCTGTTTTTGCATTCTTCTCATTTTATTCATAAGGTGAACTATAAAACAATAGCAAATTGTCATCATTTAGAAAAAAAGAGACACAAGCCCTTGTTGGAGCTTGTGTCTCTAAAGAGTTATTTGTAAAAAGAAGCAATCAAAGGCTTCATTTTTTGAACGACGAGTCCACTTCCGCCCCGGTTTTTCACCCCTTCGATCATGCCGACGAGGACATAATCTTCTTTTTTAGGATTAAACGCAAGTAAAAATCCATTTTCAGTGCCGTCTGTTGCACCTTGTTTGCTTTTCAGCTCTGCCGTTCCAGTTTTAGCAGCGATATCAGCTCCTTCGATTTGCAGGGAGTGGGCTGTACCATTTGGACTTGTCACGACCTGAGTCAAAGCGCCTTTCACTGTGTTTGCTGTGTCTTCTTTGATGATTTGTTTCGGTGATGCTGTTTTTTCATCCTGAATCACTCGAGGATAAACAAGCTTGCCCCCTGTGGCAAATGGAGAATAGGCATGTACTTGCTCAATCGGTGACATGAGTAATTCACCTTGGCCATACGCTGAGTCAGCCAGTAGGATTTCTGATTGAATTCCATCGTTCGATACTTGTGCAGGCTTCATTGTAAATGGCATGTGTAAGTCTTCGCCAAATCCAAATGCTTTCACTTTTTTCTCGTAGGTGTCTTTGCCAATTTCGAGTGCTTCCTGTCCAAAGTAAATATTGTCTGAGTACACGAGGGCATCAACCATATTTACTTTTTCTTTATCGTGAACGCGTGTGATGCGATAATTTCCCCAAGATTGATCCTTTTGCCATTTCAGTCCATGAATGGTGCGCACTTTGTTAGGCTTTGTGACACCTGTTTCAAGCCCAATGGCTGCTGTAATGGTTTTGAATGTGGACCCTGGTGCATACCGGCTCGCATATCGAGCTTGAAATGGAAGATCTGGGTTTTCACTGTATGCCTGATATTGCTTAGGTGTTATCCCGTTTGTCATAAGATTGACATCGTAGGAAGGGGCGCTGACAAGTGCTAATAGATCACCCGAAGATGGATTCATGATCGTGACGGCTCCTTTTTCACCTTTCAGCTGTTCATAGGCTTTTTTCTGTAAGGAAGCATCAATCGTTAGCTTCACGGTTTCTCCGTCTTTTCGATCTGATTTTTGTAATGTTTCTTCAATACCTGTTTCATCATGGGCGATGAGAATGCTTCCGCCATCTTGTCCTCGTAATTTTTTGTCAAATGTGAATTCAAGGCCGGTTTTGCCGATGGTTTGATCCGCTTTTAATGCCGGATTTCTTTTGATGTCATCCGCATTTGCCTTTCCGACATACCCGGTGAGATGAGCGGCTGCTTCGTTATATGGATAGTAGCGCATTTCCTTCGATTGATAAGTGACGCCTTTTACGTCTTTTGGAATCGGCTTCTGTTCTAACATCGATTTGAGCGGGACAAACGTGTCGTCAGTGACCCATGCTTGTTTCAGTTGATTGTCAATGAGTTCTTCCTCTATATCAAACGCTTTGCTGATTTTTTTGATATTGCGTTCTTTTTCTTCCCCTGTTCCGAGTTTTCCTGGGATGATGCCAAGTGCGTTTCCACCAGTTGTTTCTGCCAGTGTACGTCCTTTTCGGTCGACAATGTTTCCGCGGACAGCAGGGTCTGATTTGACTTTGATGGTATCTCCCTTTTCCATTTGCGGGAAGATGAGATTTGGTTTCCAGTCCACTTTCCACTTGCCGTCCTCTTCGGAGAGAATGCCTTTGTAAGAGAGCTTATGCAGTTTACCAAGAGACGTTTTCATCGTCACATCATAGGAGAATTGATACCCATTTCCTTTGTCCTGTTTTTCAACGTTGAGCTTTGAAATGTTCAGATCATGAGCACCAATGCCATTGAAGATATTGTCGTATTTTTCGGCTAGTTGTTTTTTTGAAAAGTCATTGGCTTTTAAAGATGCACTTGTCACCTCATCTGCCAGCTTCGTAAAGTCTTTCTTCTCCATTTCTTTCGTAAAGTTTTGAGCGGCTTTTAGCGCCTCTTTTTCTTTTGAGAAAAGATGATCCTTTAAGAAAAAGAAAGCAGCAGCAACTACAATGATGCTAAGAAGAGGGATGATGACTTTATTCTGTTTCCAAAATGATTTTTTTTGATCCGTATACAATGAAAACACCTCAATTTTTGATTAGATCCTCTATATTTTACAGTTATTGCTCGTGATTTGTATAGTTTCTCATAGAAACCTTACGGGTGAGACGGGACAAACGAACTGTGGTTTGTCCTTTATGGTGCCGAATTTCATCGTATGAAACATGACTTTCTGCCTGTTCTTTATAAAAAGGAAATCACTTTAGATCATCGAAGGATCATAAGGACAAAATCGCTTGAAAGCGATGATAAAATGGAGGGATGTTTCATCGCATATCAAAAAGTCAATATCACAGGATTATGGTTTGGGCCGTGTTTATTTCTCATCCTCATGCTTTTCATCCCAGAGACTGAACTGGCCTATGCACCTAAGGTGGTACTTGCCGTGACAGCCTGGACAGCTGCTTGGTGGGTGACAGAGGCATTGCCGATTCCGGCAACATCTCTTTTACCAATTATTTTGCTACCAACACTTGGAGGGCTGCCGATGGATGCAGCGGCAAAATCTTATGGTGACCCGATTGTCTTTATGTATATGGGTGGTTTTATGATTGCGATTGCCATTGAAAAGTGGCACTTACATCGACGAATGGCGCTGCATATCCTCAGCTTTATTGGGACAAGAAGTGATCGTATCGTGCTCGGTATCATGGTATCTACAGCTTTTTTATCTTTATGGATTTCAAATGCAGCGACTGCTTTAATGATGCTTCCTGTGGCACTGGCAATCATTAAAGAAGTGAAAGCCAATCAGATTTTAACAGGGCTTTCACTTGAAAAGTTTAGTAAGAGCATCCTGCTATCCGTTGCGTATTCTGCTTCCATCGGCGGCTTGGCAACACTCGTAGGCACAGTACCAAATGCAGTGTTTGCCGCGATGTCCAAAAAATTATTGGATCGAGAAATCATGTTTTTTGAATGGTTTTTATTTGGTTTTCCTGTCACGGTTGTGATGCTGTTTCTCTTATACTTATATTTAACTAAAATCCAGTTTCGAGTGGAGCACCAGAGTGATATGACAGCACACTTCATTCAAAAGGATTTGAAGGATCTGGGGAAGATCAAGCAAGAGGAGAAATGGGTTCTTGCGGTTTTTCTCATGACAGCATGTTTATGGATTTTTAAATCTTTTCTGTTCGGAGGAATCTATGTATCTGATACTTCGATTGCAATCTTTGGTGCGATACTGCTTTTTCTCATTCCATCAACTACTGGTGAGAGGATCCTAGAGTGGCCTGATATGAAACAGCTTCCTTGGGGAATGCTGCTTTTATTTGGGGGCGGTTTATCGCTTGCCACTGGATTTGCAGAAACCGATTTGACGGGCTGGATGGGGGAGAAGCTTCAACTGTTAAACGGTCTTTCTTATCTCATGATCGTGGTCATTTTAACAGCGGCTGTTCTTTTTATGACTGAATTTATGTCAAACACAGCTGTTGCCAATATGGTGATTCCGATCACTGTGGGGCTTGGTCTGGCGATTGGCATAGAGCCGTATGGTTTAATGGCCGCTGCTGCTTTGGCTTCCTCTTGTGCGTTTATGCTGCCGATTTCCACACCGCCTAATGCCGCTGTCTTTAGTGCGGATATGCTGAAAATATCTGATATGGTCAGGGCCGGCTTTTGGTTAAATATCATTAGTATTGTTGTGATTGTTCTTGCGGTCTATTTCTGGCTGCCAATTGTGCTGAAAAGCTGAATTGGTTAAGAAGATGACCTGGATCGAAAGGATACTGTCGGTGCTGGGTTTTCCTTTTCCTTTTCTTTTTCCTTTGGCTGCGGCATTGCGGTTGATTTTTTGAGCGGCGTGTCCTTTGGCGTATAATAGGTTGCCCCAATATTGAGCCTGCCTTGAAGCTGGTCAATAGAAAGCTCCCCAAATTCTAAATGGTAATCAATTTTGTCCACGTGCAGGGATTCGATATGAATATGTGTATCCTCTGAGACAGGAGGAGCTGGTGCAGACATTTTTTGCTCAAGAGCGGCGAGTCTTTTTTCTAGCTCAATGACAGATGGGGATGGACTGGATTCAGTTTTTTTAAAGAGTGATTGAATGAAATGTTTCAAGTAGACCACAACCTTTTCTTCCGCCTTACTCTAGTCTATGGAAAAGCTGCCCAGTATATACTTATAGAGATGACAAGAAAGGGGAGAAGTATATGCTGCCTACTCAGATTCACATTGCCCATATGAAAACGAATTCGATCGGCACAGGATCATCCATGACGTTCGGCTCGACGTTTGTTCGCAATCATTGCAGTACAATCAAACGAAACAATGGCTTTGGGGAACAGAATGCTGATGGCGTGATCACGATCCTGCCAATTGAAACAATTGATGATCGTGATCAAATAGACGCGGTGAGTATCAATATTCGTCATCTATGATGATAGCAGTCGCTTTTCCTTCATCCTTTTGCAGGCGGATGTAAAGTACACCGTCTTTAAAGGCAGCATTCATTTGACCAAGAATCATTTCTGGAAGGCGGATTTTCTTTTCAAACGGACCATACTTCCCTTGCTTTTGGCGAAAGTCCTGCTCGTTAAAAAAGGAAAAACGCTGCCCTTTCACAACCAAATATTCACCATATGATAACACCTGAACATCCTCCTTTCGGTAGCCAGGCAAATAAATTAAGTATTGAATTTCTGTAGGGGTTTCCACCATGTCGATTGGTGGAAACGACGCATCTGATCCCCGCTGATCCTGCTGTGTGAATGTAAATGGAGATGGACCGTTTGCCATAAAGGGGGATCTTTGCTCATCATCAAAGATCATTTTCCAAAAATCATCTCCATGCATTTGCTGGGCAATATCCATCCACTGTTTCATTTTTTCGAAGTCCATGTGAAGACCTCCCGTTAACATACTTGATGGGTGCTTGCATATACCTATAAAAAGGAGGTTTATCTGTGGTTCAACCAACTCCGTATATCAATATTAATATTTTCATGTTAAAAATTAATTCCTTTGAAAATGCGTCGGCGGTGAATGTCGGACAAAATTTGTTAGCAGAGTGGCAAAACTCAGATAAAAAAAATCAGGGTTACGGACAGAATTTTGGAGATGCCAGCGGTTTTGTCGGTACAAAAAGCCATGTAGATGATCGAGATCAAGTGGACTCACCTGCCTCTTTTTCACCAGCAGCTAAACCCATTCAAAGGAAGTGACGTGTGATGTTATTCTCACCTTCAGTCGTCAATGTCGGTGCTTTTAAAATCAATGCAATGGATCGGGGTGCATCACTGACGCTAGGACCTTATCAGCAGATTGATTATTTTCTCTCGATGAAATTAAATCAAGGTTTTGGTGAGGACAATGGAGATTGTTCACCGCTTGTCATTCCGATTTCAAGCGTGTTAGATCCAGATATGGTGGACTCAAATTCAGTCAAAAACAGCGTGGTTTAAGAAAAAAAAGAGACCGGGAATCCCCGAGTCTCTTTTCTAATTTGTTTCATTCAGATGGCTTTTTCGTCTTGCATAGGTGAAATAGACAACAACACCGATGGCGATCCAGATGAGGAAGGCTCTCCATGTCTCCCATTTCAGTGTGGAAGCCAATGTCATACAAATGATCGCACTGATAATCGGAAGCACAGGCACGAACGGTACTTTAAATGCTGCTTTAAGATTCGGATGTTTTTTCCGTAAAATGATGACCGCAATGGAAATCACCGTGAAGGCTGCCAGTGTACCGATGCTGACTAAATTCGCGAGCGTCGATAAATTCACAAAACCTACGATACACGCTGCGACTGCACCTGTCAGCCAAGTGTTGGCAACGGGCGTTTGTGATTTTGGATGAACCTTTGAGAAAATATTTGGCATAAGCCCATCGCGGCTCATCGCAAAGGTTAAGCGAACCTGTGCATATACCAAGGCAATGAGAACCGTTGTAATCCCAATAATAGCACCGGCTGATATGATACCCGCCACACTATTCAGGCCAACCACTTGAAGAGCAAATGCGACAGGATCACTCACATTCAGCTTCGTATAGTGAACCATGCCAGTTAAAACAAAGGAAACCCCAATGTATAAAATGGTACAAACACCGAGCGCTCCCATAATCCCGATCGGCATCGCTTTTTGTGGATTTTTGACCTCTTCAGATGCATTGGCGATTGCATCAAATCCAAGGTAAGCAAAAAAGACGGTGGCCGCGCCTGCAATCACGCCGTTAAAGCCCATTGGCATAAAGGGTGTCCAGTTTTCAGGTTTGACGTAAGCAAAGCCTGAGATGATAAAGAGTAGGACAATGGCAATTTTGATCAGCACAATGATGTTATTCAGCTTTGTGCTTTCTTTGACGCCTCTTGAGACGATAAAGGTGATGAGCAAAATAATGAGTGCGCCTGGAAGATTAAAGACGGCCCCATCAGCGGCTCCAGGTGCAGCTGATAAAGCCTTCGGTATGTGAAGACCGAATCCGCTGAGCAGTGATTGAAAATAGGACGACCATCCACTGGCCACAGCAGAGAGGGCAATGACATATTCAAGCATGAGATCCCAGCCCATTAAAAAGGCGAGAAATTCCCCAAGTGTTGCGTAGGAATACGTATAGACGCTTCCTGACACAGGAATAGACGAGGAGAATTCAGCGTAGCAAAAAGCGGCAAGGGCACATGCGATCGCAGCTAAAATAAAAGATATAATAATCGCAGGTCCTGCATCATTTGCCGCAGCAACCCCCGTAATCACAAAGATTCCAGTCCCGACCACACAGCCAATGCCAAGCAAGATTAAATCAAACGTATTTAATGAACGACTGAGCCGCTTCGTTTGACTTTCAAGCATGAGCTGGTCGAGAGATTTTTTTCGAAATAAAGAACTCATGTGGACCTCCTAATGGATAAATCTTTTCGTAAGACGAATGTTAGTATATGCGTAAATAACAATTTAGTCAATTGGTTGAAAAACGCTTTAAATCACTAAAGTATTAAACGTCACAACCGAAGAAGTGTATAAAAAGAGACATCCGCCGGGAGATCGAAGGCGGATGTGGTGTCAGACAATCTATGTCTGTTCAGCAAATATTTTTTCATTGTACAGCACACTTGGATGAGTTGGATGATGGGCGGAGGAGGCACGGTGATGTATTTTGGCTTGTTCCAGGTTGCCGAGCTGATAATAACAGTAGCAAAGCTGAAGGTGAGGATACCACGTTTTATATTGTGTAAGTGTGAAGGCTGTTTCGTTTTCAGGAGCCTTCAGCGCCTGCTCATACCAAAAGATGGCTGCTTGATGTTTATTTTGTATTTTTAAATGATCCCCGATCCGGCAGCAAAATTCTGGCCGGGGCTGATCATATAAGAAGGAACGTAATAATGAGGATAAGGCTGCTTCCTCATAGCCTTCCGCATAATAGCAGTCCGCTAAATATTGGCATGTGCGGATTTCATCCTCAATCCAGCACTGTTTTGTGTTTAAAAATTCATGATAAAAACGAATCGCTTTGACACGCTGACCGTTGTCTCTTAATTCATTGGCAAAGTAAAAGAGATCACGGGGTGTCATATCTTCTCCTTTTGCCAGCATGTCTTCATAAATTCGCAAGTTGCGCCCAGGCTCACCAGCAGTTGTTTTCTTGCGTTTTTGATGTGTGACGGCGATATCTGCAGGAAGGATGTTTCCATACACTTGAAGAAACTCATGAACGGCCCCGTACCACTGAAAGTTCAAGGAACGCTTCACAAGGCGATTTCTTCTATATTTGAAATTGACTTGACCGTTTTCATCGAATCCTACATGATAAAACATCGAAACGGCATCCACCGAGGGATCAAGTGTCTGTTTGAGCTGAAGCAGTTTTTGGCGATCTTCTTCAAGGAGAACATCGTCAGCATCGAGCCATAAAATATACTCTTTCACTGCATGTGAGAAAGCAAAGTTGCGTGCTTTTGCAAAATGCTGAACCCATTCAAAATCCAGCACTTTTGCTGAAAAGGAATGAGCGATTTCCTTCGTTTGATCTGTTGATCCTGTATCAACGATGATCATCTCATCGACAATGTCTTGAACAGACGAAAGGCAGTCCGCCAGCACCTCCTCTTCATTTTTCACAATCATACATAAGCTAATGGTTATCATCTTTAGATCACCTCTTCATAGTGTATCGAGCATCAAAAGGAAACATTCTTTTCTGCAGCGGGTTTTTTAAAACTAGTTTTCTGCTACTGGCTGATTTAAAATAAAGAAAGAATCTATGTAAGGGCTGATAAAATGAGTTTATTGAATGTTGAAGGATTATATAAAACCTATGGCGAGAAAACGCTGTTTGATCATATTTCTTTTCATATAGAACCAAAGGAACGCATCGGATTGATTGGTCCAAATGGAACAGGGAAGTCAACGCTTCTAAAGGTCATTGCAGGACTTGAATCGTTTGAAGAGGGTGACATCACGAAAGCAGGGACACTTGATATCGAATTTCTCGAGCAAGATCCTGAAATGAGCGGGAATGAAACGATTCTTGACTATATTTTTTCAGGAACGGCACCAATGATTCAAACGATGAAGGCGTATGAAAAGGCACTCGCCGATTTAGAGCATGATCCGCAAAATGAGGCAAAACAAGAGGCACTGATGCGTATGCAAAATCGAATGGATCAAGAAGATGCTTGGGATGCGAACCTTTCAGCCAAAACGATTTTGACAAAGCTTGGCGTGAAAGATGTAAGCCGCTCTGTACATGCATTATCAGGCGGACAGAAAAAACGTGTCGCCATTGCTAAAAATTTAATTCAGCCTGCTGGTTTGCTGATTTTAGATGAACCAACCAACCATCTTGATAATGCAACGATTGAATGGCTTGAAGGATACTTAAGCCAATATAGCGGTGCTGTCATCCTCGTGACGCACGATCGTTATTTCTTAAATCGGGTGGCCAATCGGATTTATGAGTTAAATCAAGGACAGCTTTATACGTATAAAGGAAATTATGAAGTCTTTTTAGAAAAAAGAGCAGAGCGGGAAGCAGAAGCTCAGGTGAAAGAAACAAAGCGTCAAAACTTGCTTAGACGAGAGCTTGCATGGCTCAGACGAGGAGCAAAAGCAAGAACGACAAAGCAAAAAGCACGTATCGGCAGAGTCGAAGAGCTGAAGGATCAAAAAGGACCTGATGCGAAGGGAGAGCTTGATTTTGCCATTGGCTCACACCGCTTGGGAAAACAAGTGATAGAGGCAGAAGACTTATCGATTTCATTTGCTGGCCAGACCCTTGTGGAGCGGTTTACAGATTTAATCGTGCCAGGCGATCGTATCGGTTTTATCGGACCGAATGGAGTCGGCAAAACTACTCTGCTGAACTGTCTAGCAGGTAAGATTGAACCAACTTCAGGACAATTGACCATTGGACAAACCGTTCGTATTGGTTATTACACGCAGGATCACAAGGAAATGAATGATGAGCTGACCATCATTGAGTACATCAAGGAAACAGCTGAGATCGTCAAGACGTCTGATGGCGCCATAGTCACAGCAGAGCAGATGCTGGAGCGCTTCCTTTTCCCAAGATCGATGCAGCGGACGTATATTCGTAAGCTGTCAGGGGGAGAACGCCGCAGATTGTATTTATTGAAGGTCTTAATGGAAGAGCCGAATGTTCTCTTTTTAGATGAGCCGACGAACGACCTTGATACAGAAACCCTCAGTATTTTAGAGGATTATTTAGAGCAGTTCCCTGGCGTCGTCATCACCGTGTCCCATGATCGTTATTTCTTAGACCGAGTGGTTCACCGCCTGCTTGTCTTTGAAGGAAATGGGCGAATCTCACACTTCCAAGGGGCTTACAGCGATTATATGGAACAGGAAAAAGAGCAGAAGCGGACAGAGACAAAGCCTGCTGAAAAACAAGTAGAAGCTGCGCCTAAAAAGAGAAAAAAACTTTCTTATAAAGACCAGCTTGAATGGGACGGGATTGAAGACCGGATACAAGCATTAGAGGAAAAACATCAGCAGCTCGAAACCAGCATTGCAGAGGCAGGCAGTGATTTTGGGAAAATTCAAGAGCTGATGGACGAACAAAAAGCCGTTGCGGAAAAATTAGAACAAGCAATGGACCGCTGGACAGAACTATCTCTTATGATTGAGGAAATGAATGAATAAAGATGTGGAAATAAAAACCTGTAGAGCGATCTACAGGTTTTTTTGATAGGAGCATTTGGCATACGCATCATGCTGATGGATGGATTCCTCATTACGACACTCGACTTGAAAGCCTTTAATCCATGGCTGCTCATATAATTCAATGGCAATTAATCTTGTGATATCTTCTACAAAGCGCGGATTTTCATAAGCCTCTTCTGTCACTTTCTTTTCATCAGGTCTTTTGAGCACGGGATAAAGCGGTGCGCTCGCATTGGACTCAATGATATGTAAAAGAACGGCCTTGATGTCGTCAGGGAGCGCTGCTTGTTCAAACAACTCTACTTGAATGGAAACAGACCCGCGCTGATTATGGGCACCATATTCACTGATTTCTTTGGAACAGGGACATAATGTTGTGACCTGTGCATCGCAGCCCACATGACAGGTCCATCCGTCCTTTTCATGAAAATGGACGTCATATTTGACAGTCGCATGCATCAAGCCTGACTGCCCGGTGACTGGACTTTGTTTTTCCATGTACCATGGAAAGGAAACTTGAACGGAAGCAGAGGATTGATTCATTTTCCGGGCGAGCGCGACCGTCAAATCTTTTAGGGTATTCACATCAAGCGGCTTGCTGCTTTCATAAAACGAGTGCAGCTGTTCAGTGAGACGGCTCATATGAATGCCTTTTTGATGGGCTGGCAGGGATGTACTCAGTGAGAATTCAGCAGTGGTTGTTTGGCGCTGTGGTGCTGTTTTAGATACGATATGTATGGGATAGGACATGCGACAGATCCCGACTTGTTGAAGATGAAAATAAAAGTCCTGCTCTGTTTTTTGAATGTCAGACATGTCCTCTTTTTGCCAAGGCTTTGTGCCAAGACTTGGCGGTACTGATCCAAATAGCTGGTGCCGTTCTACTTTAGGTGGAAATGAGCGCATATAGTACCTCCTGTAAATCGTAATTATTACTATTTATTTTGCGATAACATATGAAATAAATCAAGTGTTAAAACTTTGACGTTTACGTTAAGGTTATAAAGGTGTATAATAAAACATGAATTGATGAGCAGGAGGCACTGGCGATGGAATGGATGAAAATTGATCAAGTGGCGAAAAGAAGCGGACTGACAAAACGGACGATTCGTTTCTATGAAGAGATTGGTTTATTATCAGCACCAAAGCGGACTGAGGGCGGTGTCAGACTTTACTCAGAGGACGATATGGAAGAGCTAGAGAAAGTGATGCAGGCAAAAGAGGTACTCGGCTTTTCTTTACAGGAGCTTCAATCGTTTATGGAAATCGGAAAGCAGCTAGAGTTGAATAAAGAAGGCTACTTGCTGTCGCTTGATCCGAAGGAGCGATTAGAGAAGCTTTTAGATATTGATGCGCAGCTGACTGTGCAGCATCAATTGATAACAAAAAAGCTTGAAACGATTCAATCCTTTAAAAAGGATCTTGAAGCGATGAAAGAAAGAGCGGCTCATGCAATTGAGCAATTACAAAAATAAACACCTCTGCGTGTTTATTTTATTTTGTCAACATTTGAAGGAAAGGTTCTGATGGAATGAAGGAAGAAGAAGTGTTGAAACAGCGTACAAGTCTGCTTAGGCAGCCAAAAGCCGTTTGGGCTGTTGCCTTTGCGTGTGTGATTTCGTTTATGGGGATAGGACTCGTCGACCCGATCCTGCCAGCCATTGCATCGCAATTACACGCATCTCCAAGCCAGGTCTCTCTTTTATTTACAAGCTACTTACTTGTGACCGGCTTTGTGATGTTCTTTACCGGCTTTATTTCTAGTCGGATTGGTGCGAAATGGACGTTATTAGTTGGACTCATTTTTATTATTGTTTTTTCTGCTTTAGGTGGTACTTCTTCTACGATTAATGAATTAATTGGCTTTAGAGGCGGATGGGGCATTGGGAATGCTTTATTTATTTCAACTGCACTCTCTGTCATTGTTGGTGTATCTGTTGGAGGAAGTGCGAAGGCTATTATTTTATACGAGGCAGCACTAGGTCTTGGGATATCGGTTGGACCGCTGCTTGGCGGTGAGCTTGGCACAATTTCTTGGCGCGGGCCTTTCTTTGGTGTTGCCGTGTTAATGCTTATTGCTCTTTTAGCGATTACCTTTATGCTTTCACCTATGCAAAAGCCGCAGAAAAAAGTGAAATTATTTGAGGCTGTCGGGGCGTTAAAATATAAAGGGCTTTTAACGATGGCATCTGCCGCTTTCTTATACAATTTCGGTTTCTTTGTGCTTTTAGCGTATTCGCCATTTGTGCTCCATCTTGATGAGCATGGACTTGGATATGTCTTTTTTGGATGGGGGCTATTCTTGGCTGTGACCTCTGTCTTCTCAGCGCCAGTCATTCATCGCAAACTTGGGACATTGACCTCGCTTGTCGTTCTGTTTGCTTCGTTTGCTGTGATTTTATTCGGTATTGGGGTATGGACGTCTCATGCTGTGGTCGTGATCTGCGGAATTGTCATTGCTGGGGGAATTCTCGGTATGATCAATACAGTGCTCACGACAGCTGTGATGGGGTCAGCACCGGTTGAACGTTCAATTGCTTCATCCTCTTACAGTGCTGTACGATTTATTGGGGGCGCGATTGCTCCTTGGATTGCCGGAGTTCTCGCTGAATCCTATACAGCAAGTACACCTTATTATGTCGGGGCTGCTGTGGTTCTCTTAGGGATGATCATCCTGCTCCTTGGACGTAAACATTTGGTGAATATCCAAGCAGGTCATTAATTAGAAAAAGCCTTATATCTTTTGAAGATATGAGGCTTTTTTGTCGTTATAATACTTTTGTCGTCCAAGATTCGCAATTCCAAGTTTCGGTTGCCACATCTTGATAAAATTCAGGTTCGTGAGAAATCAATAAGACGCTGCCTTTATATTCTTTTAACGCGCGTTTTAGTTCTTCTTTTGCATCGACATCTAAGTGGTTTGTCGGCTCATCGAGAACAAGTAAGTTGGTTTCTTCGTTTATCAGCTTGCAAAGACGAACCTTTGCTTTTTCTCCTCCACTTAAAACAGATACACGGCTTTCAATATGTTTTGTCGTTAATCCGCATTTTGCAAGAGCGGCTCTGACTTCATATTGCGTGTAAGAAGGGAAGGTGCTCCATACTTCTTCAATACAAGTATTGCTGTTCTGCTCTTTTACTTCTTGCTCAAAGTAGCCAATATGCAAGAATTCTCCACGTTCCACCTCACCAGAAATAGGTGTGATTTCCCCAAGAAGACTTCGGAGCAGTGTCGTTTTACCGATACCGTTAGCACCGTACAACGCAATTTTTTGCCCGCGTTCCATTTTCAAATTCAATGGGCGGGAGAGTGGTTCATCATAACCGATGACCAAATCTTTCGTTTCAAAAATCAGTTTCCCAGAAGTACGTGCCGGTTTAAAATGGAATTCAGGTTTTGGCTTTTCTGCTGCGAGTTCAATCATATCCATCTTATCCAGTTTCTTTTGGCGGGACATCGCCATATTTCTTGTGCTGACACGTGCTTTGTTTCTTGCGACAAAATCCTTTAGTTCAGCCACTTCCTGCTGCTGTCTTTTATAGGCTGCTTCGAGCTGCTGCTTTTTGACTTCGTACACTTGTTTAAATTGGTCGTAGTCGCCAACATAGCGCGTGAGCTCTTGATTTTCAACATGATAAATCAAGTTGATGACACTGTTTAAAAACGGAATATCATGTGAAATGAGGATGAACGCATTTTCATATTCCTGTAAATAACGCTTCAGCCACTCAATATGCTGCTCATCCAAATAGTTGGTCGGCTCATCGAGAAGAAGAATTTCTGGCTTCTCTAACAGCAATTTCGCTAGCAGCACCTTCGTACGCTGACCGCCGCTGAGCTCCGTCACATCACGGTCCAACCCGAGATCTGTTAAGCCAAGACCTCTTGCAATCTCCTCGACCTTAGAATCAATGATATAGAAATCATTGTTTGTCAGTGCATCCTGAATGACGCCCACTTCCTCTAACAGCTTTTCCAGCTCATCAGGATCGGCTTCACCCATTTTGCCATAAATGTCATTCATCGCGGCTTCCATTGAAAATAAATAATGGAATGCATCCTGAAGGACTTCACGGATCGTTCTTCCCTTTTCTAGCACGGTATGCTGATCAAGATAGCCGACACGGACATTTTTCGCCCATTCGACTTTTCCTGCATCTGGCTCCAGCTTGCCAGTAATAATATTCATAAACGTTGACTTTCCTTCACCGTTGGCGCCGATTAAGCCGACATGCTCGCCTTTTAATAAACGGAAGGACACTTCGTGGAAAATGGCTCTGTCGCCAAAGCCATGACTTAAATCTTTAACAGATAATATCATTTTTTACACCTCAAATAGATTCAAAACGGCTAGTGCCTCTCATGATTATATCGAACTGTCCGGCTCGATAAAAGCATCAAAAGAAAAATTGCGTTTCAAAGCTGATTTTGAGATACTAAAGGATAGATTGAATGAGGATAAAGGAGATCGACATGACGGAAAATTGGGCATTTTTGAAAGAAGCAAAGCCATTTATTCAAGAGAACTTTCAAGCGGCTGGCTTCGAAAAACCAACAGCTATACAAGAAAAAACAGCAGAGTGGATTACGGAGAAGCGTGATGTGATCGCAGAATCGCCAACTGGAACGGGGAAGACACTTGCGTATGTTCTGCCGCTTTTAAATAAAATTGATGTCAATATCAAGCATCCGCAAGTCTTAATCTTGGCACCTTCAAGAGAGCTTGTGATGCAAATCTTTGATGTCGTGCAAGAGTTCAAACAAGGATCAGACATCAAAGCGGTCTCCTTGATTGGTGGAGCGAACATCAAGAAGCAGCAAGAAAAGCTAAAGAAACACCCGAACGTCGTTGTGGCGACACCTGGCCGAGTACAAGAATTAATCAAAATCAAGAAACTCAAAATGCATGAAGTCAAAACGATCGTATTAGACGAAGCAGATCAGCTTCTTGTGCCAGAGCATATGAAAACGATCCAAGCGATCATTAAGTCCACATTAAAAGAAAGACAAATCCTTTGTTTTTCTGCCACGTTGAAAGAAGAAACCGTTCAGCTGATCAAAGAAATGACATCTGAACCAGAAGTATTGAAAATTGCTAGAAGCGAGGAAGAAGCGCAGAAAGTGGGTCACTATTATCTGTTATGTGATCAGCGTGACAAAGTGAAACTACTGCAAAAGCTATCACGGCTTGAGGACATGCAGGCGCTCGTTTTTGTGCGTGACATTACGAACTTAAGCATTTATGCAGAGAAATTAGCGTATCACCATGTCGACCTTGGTGTCCTTCATAGTGAAGCAAAAAAAGCTGAGCGTGCTGTAATATTAAAATCATTTGAACAGCGTGAATTCCCGCTCCTCCTTGCAACAGATATTGCAGCAAGAGGAATCGATATTGATGACCTGCCATATGTCATTCATGCAGATATGCCAAATGAAGAGGGCTACATCCACCGTTCAGGCAGAACCGGACGTGCTGGAAAAGAAGGCGCAGTCATCAGTCTTGTCACACCTCAAGAGCAATCAATGCTGAAAAAAATGGCGAAAAAGCTGAATCTTTCGCTTGAAGAAATTGTGTATAAGCAAGGCCAGCTGCACCTTGCGCCTAAGCAGGCATAAGAAAAGGACCCTTCCATATGGAGGGGCCTTTTTTGTTATGAAATTTTGACAAGCTGTTTTCCGACATTTTCCCCTTTGAATAATCCAAGGAATGCATCAGGAATGTTATCAAAGCCTTCAATGATTGTTTCTTTATATGTGAGTTTGTCTTCTTTTACCCATTGTGCGAGATCCTTCGCTGCCTCTCCAAAACGATCTGAATAGTTGGCAACGATGAAGCCTTGCATCAATGCGCTTGTTTTGATGAGTTTTGTTTGCACACGCGGTCCGATATCTTCGCTCGCACTAATATTATAAGAAGAAATGGCACCGCATACTGGAATGCGTGCAAAACGGTTCAAATGATTCATCACCGCATCTGAAATCTCGCCGCCTACATTGTCAAAGTACACATCAACGCCGTTAGGACAGGCTTTTGCAATCGCATCATCTAAATCACTCGTTGTTTTATAATTAATCGTTTCATCAAAGCCTAATTCTTTTAAATAAGCGAGTTTATCATCAGATCCGGCAATTCCCACGACGTGTGCGCCTTTGATCTTAGCGATTTGTCCCACAACGGAACCAACGGCACCTGCGGCTCCAGAAATGACAACCGTCTCGCCTTCTTTTGGCTGGCCAATCGCAAGCAGGCCAAAGTAAGCGGTTTGCCCTGGCATCCCCAAAATGCCTAAATAATAGGACAATGGCGCAATGGACGGATCAATTTTAGTCAGAGATTCAGCTTTGGCAGTGGAATATTCTTGCCATCCAAGGAAACCAAGGACAAAATCACCCTTTTCAAATTGAGGCGATTTCGACTCAACGACTTCTCCGACGACACCGCCCTGAATCACTTCATTTAGCTTGAACGGAGGTGTATAGGATTTTGTATCCTGCATTCGTCCTCTCATATAAGGATCTACAGAAACATATTTCGTTTGAATCAAGACCTCTCCATCTTGCGGCACAGGTATATCTACTGTTTCAAAATGAAAAACATCTTTTGTAGGTAATCCTTTTGGACGTTTAGCTAATTGAATTTGCTTTTGTTGACTCATGTCAAATCCTCCCTTTCACTTACAGCCTAGATTTACATTAACATGATGCTTCTTTTCGTTCAAAACATACGGTCTTTTCAAAACACACACAAAAAAGCAGCCGCCATCTCATTGGAGGGGACTACTTTTTCTGAAAAGATACAGAGAGGAGCGGCGGGAGACAGCCAAACAGCTGATACACATCCGCATCACGTTCTTTTAACAAATATTCGTTTGCATTTTGCATGGAGGCTTTCATCATATCGCGCGTCACAAAAGGAAAAAGGATATTCAAATATGAGGACAACAGGTCTTGTGGATCTTGTTCAATTGACTCGATATCTCCAATGTTAATAATGATGGAAAAGAGATAATCAATGGAGATGCGAAAGTGCTGTTCGGCAAACAATGTAAGCGGCTTTGTATTTGCTTCTTCAGGATTCCACTTTTGAAAAAGCTGTTTCACCAAATCACTGACAACCCAAGCATTAAACTGCTGCTCCGCTGAAAAGTAATACATCAGCTCTCCCTCATTTCTAGCCTCCAGTATAAGAATTGTACAACAAATCCACAGGAATGAACACGATATTTCAGAAAATTTAGTCATTTTAACAGGCTTTTTGTCAAAAATAAGTCGATAGGCATGGTATGTTCATTAAGCAAATTGGATGTGCTCTTGTAAGGTTTAATGTCAAAAGTGACGGGTAAAAGATTCGTAAGACGTTAAAGGAGGAATATAAAATGAAACCTGTTGTAAGAGAGTATTCAAATGATGAAACACTTCAAAGAGATGTAGAGCAATTAAAATCAATCGGTGTTGCAAGAGAAGACATTTATGTTCTATCCCATGACGATGATCGAACAGAGCGTATTGCAAATAATGCAGATGCCAATACGATAGGCTCAAGAGAAGTTGGACTTAAACATGCGGTCGGGAACATCTTTAGTAAAAAGGGAGATGAGCTCCGCAATAAAATTCATGAAATTGGTTTCACCAAAGAAGAAGCTGAGACATTTGAAGAACATTTAGATGAAGGGAAAGTGCTTCTCTTTGTCACAGATCATGAAAAAGTGAAAAACTGGGCGTAAACGCCAACTGAAAAAGCCTCTTACTTTTGTAAGGGGCTTTTTTTCATGCCTCCATGTCTGAAGGAGAGACATATATCTTTTTTACGATAAAAAACAAATACGGAAGTATGGAATAAATAGTAAACTCTCTAATTGAAAATGCCGCTATACCAAAGAAAAACAAGGGGAATCAGAAAAAATAGTCGAAATATCACAAAAAACCATTCGGGAAATAATTATTGTATCTTTCTATTTTGATTTAAAATTAAATAAAAAAATTGTGTAATTTAGTAGATAAATTTCTTAGTTCTATTGGTTTAAATTGTATTTTTGTGTAGAAATGATTGTTTTAAGGTCAAAAAACCACGAAAAATACCTGTATTTTCAATTAGAAAATTCATTTTAATGTTTAGGAAATAATTTGTTGACAAAATAAACTAAAAACAATATATTTGGCTTATTCCAGTCATTATGGAATTAGTTGTTAAATTTCTGACGAGTTTATTCGGAGCATAACTTAGTGAAAGGGGGTGGCAGAAACCAAGGCCTAAGCGCCTTTAAGTTACAAAAGTGTCTACTAAAACAAAAAAAGAATCATTTACTTGAAAAAAAATGATAGTCATTCTAAACAGTAGATTGGTTTTTCTACTATGAACACTTTGCAAGAGATAGTCAAAAGGCGTTAAGTCCTTATACAAAAGAGAAAGCGGTTTCAATAAAGGATGTGAGTTGATCGAACGGTGAAGGAGGTGAACTCATATGAAAAAAAGAGAGAACAAGCTGAGGCGAGGCGGCCTTCAAACGGCTGCATATGAGGAGGATGAATGCTGAAAAAGAAGAGTGAACATGTGGGATGCTGCTCTCCTTTTTCAGACAAACAGATTTTCCTAAAAAATCCATCTCTCATTCTAACATAAGGTTTTTGGCTTGAAAACCACCTTTGCCCGAAAAGACGATTGTGAATTGAAGGAGGTTTCATGATGAAAAAGGCTTTGTACCATGAAGACAGTGGATTGTATTTAGAAAAGATGCGCATGGCATTCCAAGAGCATTATGAGCAAAGAACAGATATGTGGTCCACTGATCCATCCTTAACAGACGCAGCAGTGAGGTCATTAAAGGCATGGCGTTCAAGGGAAAAGAATGCACTTGCTTCTGTACTGGATATCGGATGTGGCAACGGCCGTGCACTTGAACATTTAAGCGGGCTTTCCGCATATGTCGGTATCGATCTGTATGAGCATGAGGAGTGGGAAGGGTTACAGAAAAGAGAAACAGTTCCTGTCCACTTTGTTCATCAAGATTTTATGTCATGGTCCATGGATCAGGGACGCGGGATGCAGTTTGATTTAATTTTAGATCATGGCTGCTTTCATCATCAACATCCTGATGACCATGAACGTTATTTAAAACAGGTCTCTTCTTTACTTCATGAAGGCGGTGTCTTTTCACTTGTTGTCTGGGGAGAACAGTGGAAAACAGGATTAATCGGAGAAGATGGTCGTTTTCATTTTTCATTTTCAGATTCTCAGCTTGGCGAAAAAATTTGTACATCAGGTCTGGAGCTTGTATCCATATCACCGTTACAAGCGAAGGCCGGAATAAGCCAGCATCATGTCATTGCCGTCAAAATCTAGTACAAAGGTGAGTGATTCAAAGCTAGCAGAGGTGTTCAAGTTAAGAACGAGCGTCTGCCAATCAAGGGTGTTTGCTGCTCTGACAGAAAAGCATATGAACCAAGATTTCTGCTCCTTTGTACTGGAAATGGACAAGGTCTAAAGCGATGAGAGACACTGCACATTCATTTCCTTCTGCGGGAGCACACAGGCAGAGGGAGTGCATACACATATTCATCACTCCATCACTGCGCTATGGGAGTCGATTTGGGTGCAGTGATGAATAGGGGGGAGACAAATGAACAAGTTTGTAGATGAATTACAATCAATGATTCATCATTTTACCTTTCAAGAAAAACACTATTTGCTCGTGGGGCCTGTGAATTTGCCAATTTCCATTCAACATGAAGAAGTGCCATTTAAGTGGTATGCCTTCGCACGTGTTGAACGGGATACAAAACCAACGATCGAATCGATTGTCCAAATGAGTACCGCGCAGCAAACCTTTTCCTCTTGTCTCTTATTTGGCGACTTTGAAAATGAACGGCCGCCGCTTGTGCGAATCCATAGTGTCTGCCAAACAGGTGATGTGTTTGGGTCACTGAAATGTGACTGTGGTCCACAGCTTGCATTATCGCTGAAGAAAATCACCGATTACGGAAAAGGCATGCTGGTGTATATGGCCAATCAAGAAGGGCGGTCTATTGGGCTGATGGCAAAAGCATTGACGTATAAATTACAGGAAATGCAGCTGGATACTTTTGAAGCCAACCGTCTGATCGGCTGCGGAGATGATGATCGGCATTACGAGGAAGCAGCAGCAGTTCTGCACTATTTAAACAAAGGGAAACCATTGCATTTACTAACGAACAATCCAGATAAAGTCGATTCTATTGCAGCTTACGGTCTTCCTGTTTTGCGGTTTGATCATACGGTCGAAGCCTCTCTCTACAATGAAGCCTATTTAAAGGCAAAAGCAGCCTCAGGGCATATGGTCGATGAGAAGAAATTAATTAATCAATAGACGAGTTTATTGAAAGAAGGCGGGAGAAAAGCGTGAAACCTGATATCAATTGGATTCAAATTCCAAGCGGCTATGCAACGATTGGAAGTAATGAAGAAGATATGAAAAAGGCATCAGAATACTGGAAGGACAAGCTGCTCAATCCAACCTACGGCCGTGAGAAAAAATTTCAAAAATGGCTGTACAAAGAATTTCCATCCTATCAGCCGTATATCAACGAATTTTTTATCTCAGATACGGTCGTCAGCAATGAACTGTATCAAAGCTATTGTGATGAAACAGGCCAGACATACCCGGAGAGTTTAACGAATGAAGAGCTTGGCGGGGGAAAAGATCATCCAGCTTGGGGCATGGACATTGAGGAAGCCTTCTCGTTCTGTCAGTGGCTGAGCGGGAAACTGGGGATGGATGTGTCGATTCCTACGGAAGAAGAATGGGAGTATGCTGCCCGGGGAAACACGAGAAATCAATATCCATGGGGAGATGAGTTTGATCCTTCTTACTGCAATACGCACGAATCAAATATTGAAAAAACGACGCCTGTCCGTCATTACGAAAAGGGCAGATCCTTATTTGGTCTTTATGATATGGGGGGCAACGTCGAGGAATGGGTCAACACCAAATATCATGTATATGAAGGCGGCATCGAGGTCGTCGATGATTTAACGGAAACACTCGGAAGTGACTACTACATTTTAAAAGGCGGCTCCTTCGCAAGAGGTGGAGATTTATGCAGAGTCGCAAGAAGACACGGGAAGCACCCAGATCCCGTTTTTCGATTTACTGGTTTTCGTTTAGTGACTCGTCAAAAACAACATATAAAGGTGGGAGTGTAAAACTATGCATAGAGGACCAATTACATCTGTTTTATCAACTCAGCACGACCAAATCGTTTATACTGGCGGCTATGACCGCTGTATTTATCAGTGGAACCGGGCGACGGGAGAAGGAACGTTTATTGGCAGTCACGAGCATATCATTAACTCAATATCTCTTTCTGAAAACGGAAAGTATTTAGCGAGTGCATCGTCAGACTATACCATTCAGTTATATGATACAGGCACAAATACCCGAATTCGCACGTTGTTTGGTCATGCGGATGATGTAGAAGCCGTCGCTTTTGCGAAGCAGGATACTTTGCTTGTATCCGTGTCCAGAGATAGAAGATGCTTAGTGTGGGATATCGAAACGGGTGCTATTTTAAGAGAATTCCATGGTCATAGCAAAGATGTATTAGCTGTATGGATACATGGTGATAAAGCTTACACAACAGGTGATGATGGATACGTCCTTGTATGGCTGTATGAGACCGGAGAAATTGTAGGGGAAATCGGCCCGTTTGATTATGAGCTGGATACAATCAGCGGCAGCAATCAAAAAGAAGTATTCGCACTTGGCAGAGATGATGGCACCGTTATTATTTACGATGCAGCGACTTTACAGGAGAAGAAAATCATCAAAGCCCATTTACAGGGCGTCAAGCGCGTGAATTTTTCTCCAAGCGGCAATTACTTGCTGACAGCAGGCTACGACCATTTAATTAAGCTGTGGAATTATGAAACAGGTGATTTAGTCGATACGCTGCTGCCTCATAAATATCAGTGGGAGCGCTCGCTTGTCTGGACAGAGGATGAGAAGTCAATACTAGGAGCCAGCTTTGGAAAAACATATTGTGAATGGTCGATTGAAAAGGGCAAAGTCATATCAGATGAGATCGAAATGGCGACACCATCTATCAATGATATTGCGCTGACTGATGCAGGTGATATTATTACCGCATCAGATGATGGAAAATTCAGAAAAAACGGAATTGAAATTGCCAAATCGACGGGTGTTTTAACAAATGGAGTAGCTGTTGCACGGGATGGAAGCTATTATGCGTGGGGAGACCATGCAAGTCAGGTGCATATTGTTCATGAATCATTACAGCAAATGGTTTCGTTTGATCTCAACACAGGTCCGGTCAACAGCGTGTATTTCCACGAGGAGGATCGTCAATTTTATATTGGAACTTACGGCGGTTATGTACATGTCATTTCAACAGAACACTTAAAGGAAATCGGCCGTTCCAAAGCACACGATTGTGCGGTCAAAGCATTAAAGGTAGAAGGAGATCATATCATCACAGCAGCAGTTGAAGGAACCATCTGTCTTTTAGATAAAAAGAGTTTGTCCTTAAAAGCGGAATACATCGGTGCGACAGAGCTGTTAAATGATGTCTTTATTGATAGTAAACGAGACCGTATCGCCATTGTCAGCCGTGACAAGAATGTGAGATTGTTTGATTTGCATACAGGAAGAATTTTAGACCAGCATAACGAACACCAGTATTCGATTAAATCGGTCACAGTCACAGACTCTGGCTATATTGTAAGCGGTGATTATTGGGGCTATATCGTAGTGTGGAATCCAGAGCTGAATGTCAACACCGGCCCAATTAGAATTGCCCAAAATGGGATTAGTGCCATCAGACAATTAGGCAATGATGTATACGCAAGCTCATACGACGGCGGGATTTATCACGTTCGAGAAGATGGGACGCATACCGAAGTACTACGCTTATTCGAACAATTTCCGAAAGAAGTAATCTCTCATTAAGAAAAAGAATGTAAGCGGGGGATTCTCATGATAAGTGTTTGCAAGGAACATATGAAAAAAGGTCTGTCTGTACTCAATTGTCCGCATGTGCTCCTCATTAATAAATATGAATGTCGCAAATGCTGTTTTTGTAAACAACGAGCATCTTATAAACTTTTTTATTCCTTGCCTTACTATGATCGATCTGAAAAGAAACGGATGGAAAAAATATAGCACATGAGAATAGAACTCCTTCATTCCCTGAAGGAGTTCTTTCCCTTGAAAGAGAGGAAAGGAGACTTACATGAAAGACGATGTTTTTTATATGAAGCTAGCGATTGCCAACGCAAAGGCCATGAAAGGACAAACCTCACCAAATCCGCTTGTCGGGGCAGTAGTAGTCAAAAAAGGTGAGATCGTCGGAATTGGTGCTCACATGAAGGCGGGCGAACCGCATGCTGAAATTCATGCGCTGCAAATGGCAGGAGATAAGGCGAAGGGAGCTCATATGTATGTGACGCTCGAACCTTGTTCGCATCATGGAAAAACAGGGCCTTGCTCAGAAGCCATAATAAAGAGCGGGGTGAAACGTGTGGTCATTGCCACTCATGACCCAAATCCGCTTGTAGCAGGTAAAGGGGTCACGATGTTGAAACAAGCAGGGATAGAAGTAGAAGAAGGGATATGTAAACGGGAAGCGGACAGCTTAAATCTTCCTTTTTTTCATTCCATACAATCAGATCTTCCATATGTCATATTAAAAACAGCCATTTCGTTAGACGGGAAAATTGCAACAGCTCATCAAGAAAGCAAATGGATTACGGGAACAGAAGCGAGGAATGAAGTGCAGCAATTACGTCAAGAAGCAGATGCTGTGATAACAGGCGTCGAAACCATTATTCAAGATGATGCAGGTCTTATTGTAAAAGATTCATTCGTGACACAGCCCATTCGTGTCATTTTAGATTCCACCTTAAGGATTCCGCTTCATGCGAAATGTTTAAACGATCATATGGCAGAAACCATTATTTGTACTTCAAACAAGTACGATCAAAAAAAATATCATCAACTGATGCAAAAAGGAATTCAAGTATTTGTCACAGGCGGAGAAATTCGGACAGATCTTCATGCGGTGTTACGTATGTTGAAAAAGCGTTCTGTGATGTCGGTACTTGTGGAGGCGGGAGGAAGTGTGAGTGCATCCTTTTTAGAAGCATCACTTGTGAACGAAGTCATTATTTATATGGCACCATTATTAATTGGAGGGAAAGATGCACCTACTTTCTTTGAAGGAGAAGGTACGAAAACATTAAAAGAAGCCATCCGTCCAAAAGATATGGATTATAGTATGGTAGGAAAAGATTTAAAAATGACGATGAGACTTTAATGAAAGAAAGATCTTGTACATGAAGTGCAAGGTCTTTTGATTAATAAAAAAATAAAAGTGTACATACACCTTTCTAAATCATGATGAATACGATGGATGGGGGTGATTCCATGAAAAGATGTAGGCAATGTGGTAAGACATATCCAACTCATTCGACAGACCACTACCAAAAAGGAAGCTGGTATGATGCGTATAAGGATGATGGCTGGGAATGTGATAGTTGTAAAAAAGGGAAATCAGAAAAGCAAAGGAAACCAGTGAAAAATCCTTGCTGCGGAAAAGATCCTTGTGTTTGTGTGATTCAAGGTCCGCCAGGCGGGAGAGGAAGAAGAGGCCCAGCAGGTCCAGCGGGTGCAGTGGGTCCAGCGGGTCCGGCAGGACCAGCAGGTCCAATCGGTCCAACAGGCGTAGGTTTAACAGGCATCCTGGCATTTGATCCAGCAGTAGCACCAACCTACCCAGTAGGTCAAGTGGTGACATACGATGGCAGTACGTATGTGGTCAGTTCAGCACCGCCATTAGGGACGCCAGATACGTCGGCGGATTATACGTTATTAGCCGCTGCGGGGGCAACGGGTACAGGACCAACAGGTGTCACGGGAGATCCAGGACCAACGGGAGAGACTGGGGCAACAGGTGTAGGTTTAACTGGGGTCGTACCGTTTGATGCGGGTGCAGCGCCAGGGTATCCAGTAGGTCAAGTGGTGACATATGACGGTGGAACGTACCTTGTGAACACAGCATCGCCAACAGGTACACCGGATACGTCCCCAGACTATACGTTATTAGCAGCCGCAGGCGCGACCGGCATAACTGGAGCCACCGGTGTCACCGGAGCCACAGGGGAGACTGGAGTAACTGGAGTCACCGGAGCAACGGGAGAAATAGGTCCAACCGGAGCCACCGGTACGGGTGTGACCGGGGCAACAGGAGCAACGGGAATCACCGGAGCGACTGGAGTCGGATTATCCGGCGTCGTAGTGTTTGATCCAGCGGTAGCACCGACGTATCCAGTAGGCCAAGTGGTGACGTATGAAGGTGGAACTTATATCGTCAACACAGCACCACCAACAGGCACACCAGATACGTCCCCGGATTATACGTTATTAGCAGCTGCAGGCGCGACCGGCATTACTGGAGCAACCGGCGTCACCGGAGCCACAGGGGAAACCGGAGCAACTGGCGTCACGGGAGCAACGGGAGAAATTGGTCCAACAGGAGCTACAGGCACTGGTGTAACAGGGGCAACAGGAGCCACAGGAATCACCGGAGCGACTGGAGTTGGATTATCCGGCGTCGTAGTGTTTGATCCAGCAGTGGCACCGACGTATCCAGTAGGCCAAGTGGTGACGTATGAAGGTGGAACTTATATCGTCAACACAGCACCACCAACAGGCACACCGGATACGTCCCCAGACTATACGTTATTAGCAGCCGCAGGCGCGACCGGCATTACTGGAGCAACCGGCGTCACCGGAGCCACAGGGGAAACCGGAGCAACTGGCGTCACGGGAGCAACGGGAGAAATCGGTCCAACTGGAGCCACCGGCACAGGTGTAACAGGAGCAACAGGGGAAACAGGTGCAACTGGAGTCACGGGAGCAACGGGAGAAATCGGTCCAACCGGAGCCACCGGCACGGGTGTAACAGGAGCCACAGGAATCACCGGAGCGACTGGAGTTGGATTATCCGGCGTCGTAGTGTTTGATCCAGCAGTGGCACCGACGTATCCAGTAGGCCAAGTGGTGACGTATGAAGGTGGAACTTATATCGTCAACACAGCACCACCAACAGGCACACCAGATACGTCCCCAGACTATACGTTATTAGCAGCCGCAGGGGCGACCGGCATTACTGGAGCCACCGGCGTCACCGGAGCCACAGGGGAAACTGGTGTAACTGGACTTCCAGGAGTAACCGGAGCCACGGGCGTAACAGGGCCGACTGGAGTGACAGGAGCCACAGGTCTAACTGGACTTCCAGGAGTAACCGGAGCCACGGGCGTAACAGGGCCGACTGGAGTGACAGGAGCCACAGGTCTAACTG
>NZ_BSEI01000006.1:141292-141584 GCF_030268125.1 Bacillus sp. YKCMOAS1 | reverse complement strand
ACTGGACTTCCAGGAGTAACCGGAGCTACGGGCGTAACAGGGCCGACTGGAGTGACAGGAGCCACAGGTTTAACAGGAGCAACTGGAGAGACGGGAGCCACAGGTCTAACAGGAGCAACTGGAGAGACGGGAGCCACAGGTCTAACAGGTGCAACCGGAGTGACAGGAGCCACAGGTTTAACAGGAGCAACTGGAGAGACGGGAGCCACAGGTTTAACAGGAGCAACTGGAGAGACGGGAGCCACAGGTCTAACAGGTGCAACCGGAGTGACAGGAGCCACAGGTTTAACAG
>NZ_BSEI01000006.1:0-141196 GCF_030268125.1 Bacillus sp. YKCMOAS1 | reverse complement strand
ACCTGGAGAGACGGGAGCCACAGGTTTAACAGGAGCAACTGGAGAGACGGGAGCCACAGGTCTAACAGGTGCAACCGGAGCAACAGGAGCAACGGGAGTAACCGGAGCCACTGGCGCCACGGGTTTAACAGGTGCAACTGGGGTAACCGGAGCGACCGGAGCAACAGGTCCAACAGGAGTAACCGGATCAAGTGCGATTATTCCATTTGCGTCTGGAGATCCTGTTCTCTTGACAACAATTGCAGGCGGACTCGTTGGAACATCCAGCTTAGTCGGATTTGGTAACTCAGCCACCGGCGTCAGTATTTTAGGTGGTATTATTGATTTAACCGGAGCAGCAGGCACCTTACTGAATATGGCGTTCTCTGTTCCGAGAGCCGGAACGATCACATCATTTGCCGGCTATTTTAGTACGACAGCAGCCCTTTCTTTAGTGGGCACGAGTGTTACCGTTACAGCTAGTTTGTTTGCTTCACCGACGCCAAATAACAGCTTTACCCAAGTAGCAAGCGTCACACTAGCTCCAGCCTTATCCGGGATTTTAACGCTGGGTGCTATTGCAAACGGTATTGCGACTGGTCTCAATGTAGCAGTTACACCGCAAACAAGATTGCTTGTTGTATTCTCTGCATCCGCTACAGGACTATCCTTAGTAAATACCGTAGCAGGCTATGCGAGTGCTGGTTTATCGATCACGTAATAGGCATACAGGGATGACTCGATTCTGAGTCGTCCTTTTTTGTTTGAAAGAATTTTCTCTTAACTTAGTAAGAAAAAATGATATCATTTTCTTAGAGTCTATTCGGGTGAATCTACTGAATTAGGGGTTGTGGCGGTGAGGATGGGCAAAAGGAAAGTTACTTTACAAACGAAAATTTTGGGGTTAATTATCGGGCTTTTGCTTGTTGTCATTGCATTATTAACCATTTGTTTTGGTTTTCTGCAGACATCGGAAAGGCAGGGACAAGCTGAACAGCTGGCGGTGCAGACCGCTAGAACGATATCATATATGCCGCCCATTAAAGCATCGGTGGCCGTGTCAGCTTCCAAAAATGAAGAACAGGCAGTGCTTGAGCAAATGAAGGAGCAAGTAAGAGCACATGCCATCTTTATTACCAATCGAAAAGGAAAGGTTCTTGTTCATACGAATCATGAGGACGTAGGAAAAACCATCAGTGTATCGGAAGGAAGAAGTACCCTCTTATTTGGAGGAACTTCTATATCCACTGATGATTCTAATGGTGAAACCGTTGTCAGAGGCAGTGCGCCCATTATGAAAGAAACAGAAGGGCATGAAGAAATTATTGGGACAGTCACCGTTGAATTTTTAAAAAAGGAAATCGATCAAGCGACAGCTCATCAGCTATTGAAGCTTAGCTATATTGCCCTTCTTGTGCTCTTGCCTGGCATATTCGGTGCGATTTTTTTAACAAAGAGTATTCGCAAAGATACATTAGGGCTTGAGCCGCATGAAATTGCTTCGCTGTATCGAGAAAGAGAAGCGATGCTGCTCGCTATAAAAGAAGGAATCATTGCGTTTGACCAGAAAGGCGCGATTACGATGATGAATACATCAGCTGAACATATGCTGCGCGTCTCATCAGAACTGCCCCTTCATATTGATCAAGTCTTACCAAATGCCAAACTTCTTTTCTATTTAAAGGCAGAGACGATTGAACCTAACATCGAAACCGTCGTCAATGATAAAACCTATGTTTTAAATGTGAAAAAGGTAATGCAGGACAATCGAGTATTCGGAGGGATTGTGAGCTTTAGGGAGAAAACCGAACTGACGAAGCTGCTGGATACATTAACAGAGGTCAGCCAGTATTCAGAAGACCTGAGAGCACAAACGCACGAATTCTCAAATAAGCTGTATGCCATCTTAGGCCTGCTTGAGCTGAATCAAGTCGATGAAGCCATCGACTTGATTAAAGAAGAATATCATCTGCAAAACCGACAGCACGATTTACTCATGAAGCAGATTCGGTCTCCTAAAATACAAGCGATCTTACTTGGCAAGCTAGGGAAAGCATCTGAGAAGAAAGTCCATTTCCACATTGATGAAAATAGCTCACTAGAGCCGCTCCCAGCTCATTTAAGTCTATCTCACTTTATCACCATCATTGGCAATCTCGTAGATAATGCTTTTGAAGCTGTATTAAATAAGGAGAAGCGCGAGGTAGACCTATTCATCACAGATATTGGGTTTGATATTATCATAGAAGTGTCAGATTCAGGTGATGGAGTGAATGAAGAGGAACTGTCACAGATTTTCACAAGAGGCCATTCGTCAAAGGGAGAAGGACGAGGCTACGGGCTTGCGAATGTGAAAGAAGTATTGGACGAGCTTGGGGGCTGGATTGAAGTTGCGAACCAAAAAGAAGGCGGTGCCATCTTTACTGTATACATACCGAAAGGCACAAAGGGGGAATAGATGGTGATTAAGGTACTCATTGCGGAGGATGATTTTCGAATCGCTGCCATTCATGAATCTTATATACAAAAGATAGAAGGATTTAAAGTCGCCGGAAAGGCAAAGAGTGCAAAGGATATGTGGGAGGCGCTCCAAAGGGAACAAGTTGATCTCATCTTGCTTGATGTCTATATGCCTGATGAACTTGGCACAAACCTGCTGCCGCTTTTAAGAGAACGCTGTCCTGAAGTAGATGTGATCATTATCACGGCTGCAACGGAAACGACGCTTTTAAGAGATGCACTTCATTACGGAGTGGTTCATTATTTAATCAAACCGGTGACCGCACAAAAGTTTGCACAAGTCTTAACCGAATATAAAGAAAAGAAAGACATCATCAATTCAAAGGATGAAGTCAATCAAACGATGATCGATCTGTTTTTTGGGCAAATGCAGGAAGAGCCAAAACAAAGGGATGACAGAGATCTTCCCACGGGCATCAATTCACTGACCTTGGATAAAGTGAAAACATTGATGGCATCTGAAAATAGCGGAATTACAGCAGAAGAACTCGGGGAAAAGATGGGCGCATCACGTACAACTGCGAGACGCTACGTAGAGTATCTCGTGACAACAGGGGAATGCCGGGCAGAGCTTGCATACGGAATCATTGGTAGACCTGAACGGAAATATTATCCTGCCAAACAAGCGGAGTCATAAAAGATGAAAAAAGCAATATTTTTTGTTATCGTGCTCTGCCTTTGTATCACGCTCACCTTTAATGAAAAAAAGGCCGGAGATTCTTTCCTTCAGCAAAGCTCCTTATATATTGTGGTGTCGGGTGTACCAGAGGGGGGATTTGACCAAACGGCTCAGGTGATGAAATCAGTGCTTGAACAAGAGAAGCTGGTGAAACGGCCTGTGAACATTCTTTATCAAAGAGGCGGAACGGTGGATAAAGGATGGACCTACATGATGGAGCGAGAAGCCAACTATATCAGTTTAAATTCAAGCTTATTGTTAAGCCGTAACTTGCTTGGCAGCAGTAACGTGACGATGAATGATGTGACACCGCTGGCAATCCTTGCAGAAGAGTGGCAGGTCGTCGCAGTCCCAGTAGATTCTCCTTTTGCAAATGGGAAGGAGCTGTTACACGCACTAAAGAAAAAACCAGATTCCTTAAAAATTGGGTTTGCCCCTGACTTTGGAAATGATGATCAAATCTCATTCGCCCGGGCAGCAGAAATGGCAGGGATTGATCCATATCGCATTCAATTTCTGAAATTTGACAGTGCAGATGATTTATTTCAGGCGCTCATCGACCATGAGGTAGATGCAGCAACGACTACTATTACAGAGGTTCGTCATGATTATGAAAAAAAGAGGCTGAAGCTCGTAGCGACGACAACCAGCGAGCGCTTAGATGGATTTGAAGATGTGCCAACATGGAATGAGCAGGGCATTCCGCTCATCTTTTCCCATTGGCGCGGTGTGATGGGCCCAAAACAAATGAGTCAGCATGACATTCGTGAATGGGATCAGCTTCTTCAAAAAATGACGAAAACGAGGTCCTGGAAAAAGCAATTAAAGCAAAAGGGCTGGACAGGTCGTTATATGAACAGCAAAGAGGCAAAGATCTTTATGGAAGATCAATTAAGGCAATATGAGCAATTGATACAAGGAGAACAAGCGGTCGAGTGAGACCGCTTCCAGCGTGTAGACAAACCCTTGCATTCGCCCGCAGTCCTGCGTGCCGGTGCTCACCAATCTCACATTCGCTCCGCTCCAGTACTCGTCTTTCCTAGACTTCAAAGGTTTTCTATCACGCTGAAAAGAAGACAAAGGGCTAAAATAAACCCTTTGTTTTTTCATGGAATGAAAAAGGCCAATGTTTGAACAAAATGAACAAAAAGCATTTATCGACCGAAAAAGAATTAAAATTCATAATATTTACTTCAATTCTCACCTCAGATATGATGACAAAAAGGGTTGGAAATGGGATACCAACACATTAATGAAAGCGTATACAACATAAGGGGTGAACAATATGTTAGCAATCTTAGGATTTCTTATGATGATAGTATTTATGGTTTTGATTATGACGAAACGTATGTCTGTTTTAACGGCATTGGTGTTAACACCGATTGCATTTGCTCTTATCGCAGGTTTTCATTTTACTGAAATTTCAGACATGATTGTCAAAGGCGTGCAGCAAGTCGCACCGACAGCGGTCATGATCATGTTTGCGATTTTGTACTTTGGCATTATGATTGATGCGGGTTTATTTGACCCAATGGTGGCGAAAATTTTAAAAATCGTTAAAGGCGATCCATTAAAAATCGTAGTCGGAACAGCTGTCCTGACGATGCTTGTTGCACTTGATGGTGACGGAACAACGACATATATGATTACAACAACAGCGATGCTTCCACTATTTACACTGCTTGGCATCCGACCAATTATTTTAGCCGGAATTGCCGGAGTTGGCATGGGAATTATGAATACAATTCCGTGGGGAGGAGCCACACCTAGAGCGGCGAGTGCACTTGGGGTCGATCCTTCACTTTTATTTGGCCCGATGATTCCAGTCATTGGTGCAGGGGTTCTCAGTATGATTATTGTTGCTTATTTTCTTGGAAAAGCCGAAAGAAAACGTCTTGGTGTCATTGAACTTGACCAGCCGATTCATGCAAATGAAATGGCAGCGGCACTGCAAGATGACATCAAACGACCGAAGCTTTGGTGGTTTAACCTGGCGCTAACTTTGTTATTGGTGCTGCTGCTTGTATCAGGTAAAGTCAGTTTAACTGTTCTATTTGTTCTTGCTTTCTGTGTGGCAATTATTGTGAACTATCCGAACTTGGACCAGCAGCGTGAGCGAATTGCGGCTCACTCCACAAACGTTTTAGCCATTGCCTCGATGATTTTTGCGGCAGGTGTTTTTACAGGTATTCTAACTGGAACGAAAATGGTTGATGAAATGGCGATTTCGATTGTATCTGCAATTCCAGAGCAGCTTGGCGGCTTTATTCCAGTCATTGTCGCATTAACAAGCGGGATCTTTACTTTCTTTATGCCGAATGATGCATACTTTTATGGCGTACTGCCGATCCTATCAGAAACAGCGGCAGCTTACGGTGTCGATAAAATTGAGATTGCCAGAGCCTCTATTATTGGTCAGCCGATTCATATGTTAAGTCCACTTGTTCCATCGACTCATTTACTTGTTGGACTTGTTGGCGTATCACTGGATCAGCATCAGAAATTTGGGATGAAATGGGCTGTGCTGGCGGTCGTCGCTATGACTGTCATGGCAGTTCTCATTGGGGCTATTTCCATCTGGTAAATAAAAAGTGTCTGCTGTGAGCAGACACTTTTTTTAGGTCATATTGCTGGGCAGGCTCCATTCATTTGCCCTAGACAAAGATATGCCTGTTCCTCCAAAAGATTTATTTTTGAAAAATACTGACACTTTTGCTGTTTTTTTCTTTATAATGCAAATCAACGAAGGGAGAGGATAGCATGTCCAAACGAAAAGGCACGATTCTTTTTGCTGCTGTATGCCTCATGGCAGGCAGTTTGTCGTTGGTGAGCCCAGCTTCAGCTCATGCAGAAACCCCTTATTACGGAAAGAATTATGAACAGCCGGCTTCAGTGAAAAAGCTATACCCTGAGCCTGACGAGACGTTTGATACCCCTGCCTTTCAGAAAAAAGAAGAAACATTTACGACACAAGAAGAGCTTCAAACTTTCTTACGAGACATTGTCCGCAAAAGTCCTTACGCCACGCAGAAACAGATTGGAACATCCATTGAAGGCAGGTCCATTTCGGCCCTGTACTTTACAAAGGATCGCTCGATTACTCCACTTTCAAAAAAGCCAACAATCTGGCTCCAAGCACAAATACACGGAAATGAACCAGCCTCTGGTGAATCTGCTCTCGTCATTGCAAAACGATTAGCAGGTGAAGAAGGAGAGCGTATACTCAATCATGTCAATATCATCATTGTCCCAAGAATCAATCCTGATGGTTCTTATGCGTTTGACCGCAGACTGGCAAACGGATTAGATGGAAACCGTGATCATATGACATTAGAATCTCCAGAATTGACAGCACTGCATCAAGAATTTAATCGGTATGCGCCAGAAGTGGTCATTGATGCCCATGAATACGATGTGGGTCAAAAGCAGTTTGAAGATATCGGTTCATCAGGCGCTCTCAAATATCATGATTTGCTTATTCTATCAGGGAAGAATCTAAACATTCCTGAAAACATCCGGCTGACATCAAATGAGTTATATGTTAACGGAGTTCGTGAAACGCTGACGAATAAAGGGTTTTCTAACGATTTGTATTATACAAACACAAGAGGAAAGGATGGCAAGATCGACATTTATGAAGGTGGAACGGATGCGCGAATTGGCCGAAATGCCTTTGCACTTTCGCCAGCCCTGTCATTTCTTGTAGAAAGCAGAGGGATTGGGATTGGGAGAGAGGATTTTGCCCGCCGCGTCGCTGCGCAAGTAGCCACCCATGAAAAAATCATTGAGACCACGGTGAAACATGCCAAGCAGGTGAAGCAGCAAATGGTGACGGAGCGGTTGAAGCTTGTGAAAAAAGGGCTTCATCCAAAAGATGACGATCAAGTCGTCATTCAAGATGCTTTCAAATCACCTGTTGATGACACGCTGGAAATGGTTGATATTGAGAAAGGACAGACCACCAATGTTCCTGTACGTTTTCATAGTGCGAGCGATGCTGTTCCTGTCTTAACAAGAGAACGGCCGACAGCTTACCTCATTCTTCCGGGGCATGAAGGAGTAGAAAGGAAACTCAGAACATTAGGGTTAAAAAGTGTCACATTGCCGGTTGGCATGAAGTTGCCGGTACAAGCCTACAAGGTGACAAAACGAGAGGAAAAGAGCAAATCAGATATTCAGCTTGAAACAAAACTCGTTGACAAGAAACGTCAGCTGCCAAAAGGAACAAAGGTATATGTCACGGCACAGCCGCAAACCAATTTGCTGTCACTTGCCCTTGAACCAGAATCAAAGGACAGCTATATGTCATCAGGGTTTATCGCTTCAAAAACAGGTGATGAACTGCCAGTCTATCGTTTCGTGCTTCCTCAAAATACGTTAGGCATTCAATAAAAAGGGGCTAAGATTTTATCAAATGTAAAAGCGGCACTAGGCGTGCCGCTTTTTTATTTTCGTCCAGCTCTTATTTCATCTGTCATGCCTTCATATGGTGCTTCTGCGATAATGGTTTCGTCATTCACACCTGCATGATGGATATACGTAATGTCCGCAAATTCTGGGACAACATATTTCGGATAGGTTTCGTATTTTTCACGAGATTCTTTCATGAGATCGATGTAGTCATTTTGATAGCAGACGGTGATGTCTGGACGTTCATGCACCCATTTTGGGAAGAAGATGACGCCATGCATGCGTTTTTCTTCAGGCATAAAGTTTAGAGAGACGTCTGTCCCAGTTGGTTCTGTCCAAGAGACTTTGTATACGCCTTTTGTCAGCTTTACAATATTTACTTCCTGATCACGGACCCAACGTCCTCCAACCATTCCGCTATGAATGCGGTAATCAATGGTGTGATCGTTTTTAATGTAAATCTCATATTCCCAGCCATTTTCATACGTATAAATCATATGAAGTCCAACGAATTGATCCATGTTTATTCCTTCTTTCATTAGAATGATGTTTTTTCAAACATGTTGTGATTTACATGTTTATTTTAAAGTCTATGGTATACTATTGTCAAAGAATAAGCGTTGGAGGCACATCATGAGAGTACTAAAATATGCCATTCTTGGCTTGCTGGATCAGCATGAGCTGACAGGATACGATATTACGAAACATTTTAAGGACTCCCTTGGACAGTTTTGGAGTGCAAAGCACAGTCAGATTTACCCTGAGCTGAAGCGTCTTACAGAGGAAGGGTTTATTGAATTTGATATTCACATACAAGGAAAAAAGCTGGAGAAGAAGGTCTATCAAATTACAACGGCAGGAAAAGAAGAATTGCGTCAGTGGTTAAGAACAAAAGATCCGATTCCAGAAACAACAAAGGATGAATTCATGCTCAAAACATTTTTCATCTCCTCCATGGACAAAAAAGAAGCGGCTGACCTCTTTGCATATCAACTTTTAGAGCGCACCAAGAAAGTAGATGTGCTGGAACAAAAGCTGCACGCTTTGACAGAGGAAGACCCTTCTGCTGAATCACTGCATTCAGCGCAATTTGGGCATTACTTAGTGCTGACAAGGGCAATCGAAAGAGAAAAAGGCTATGTCCGCTGGCTCCAAAAGACCCTTATACGTATTGATTCATCTATGGTCTAAGGACAATGGTCGGATGATTTGATAAAAAATGGTTTGAAACGAGTGAATTTATCAATAGAAACCGCTACAATGGATATATTCGTATTAAAGTGAGGCGAGTATGTTTGAGTAATCAAGAAGCGTTGTGGAATGAAGCAGAAGCTTTTATTTCTGTATGCTATGAAGAATTAAATAAGTCAAATGAAGAGAAAGCAGCACGTCTGCATGAAATAAAAAAAGAAATTGAGTCTGAAGGTAGTTATACGCATACACTAGAGGAATTAGCTCACGGGGCGAAAATGGCATGGCGCAACAGTAACCGCTGCATTGGCCGTTTGTTTTGGTCGACCCTGCAAGTGCATGACTGCCGGCATGTAAAGACAGAGGATGAGGTGAAAGAGGCGCTCTTTCATCATATTGAGTATGCGACAAATGGCGGGAAAATCAAACCGTCTATTACGATCTTTCCCCCAGAGAGTCACAAGCAGAAGGAAGTCGTCATTTATAATCATCAGCTCGTTCGTTATGCAGGCTATGAGACGGAATATGGCATCATCGGCGACGAGGCATCTCTTGAATTAACAAAATTATGTGAAGCCCATGGCTGGAAAGGAGAGGGCACACATTTTGATATTCTGCCTCTCATGTTTCAGCTAAAAGGTCAGCCACCTGTTCTGTATGAGCTTCCGAAAGAAATCGTTCAAGAGGTAGAGATCACCCATCCTGAATATGATGGATTCCGTGATTTGGGACTAAAATGGTATGCGGTTCCGATTATTGCTGATATGAAATTAGAGATTGGCGGTATTCATTACAACGCTGCACCGTTCAACGGCTGGTATATGGGCACAGAAATTGGCGCACGCAACCTAGCGGATGAAAACCGCTATAATATGCTAAAAAAAGTTGCTTCTCTTTTAGGACTGGACACGACCAAGAATTCGTCCCTTTGGAAGGATAAAGCCATTGTCGAATTGAATGTGGCGGTTCTCCATTCTTATCGCGAAGCAGGGGTAACCATTGTCGATCACCATACAGCAGCACATCAATTCAAGCAGTTTGAAAAGCAGGAAGAGAAGGCTGACCGCAAGCTGACTGGGGACTGGACATGGCTGATTCCGCCAGTATCACCAGCTGCTACCCACATATTCCACAAGCATTACGACAATACGATTGTGAAACCAAACTATTTTTATCAGGACAAGCCCTATCACGGGACAGAAAAAGCCTAGCGAGAGCTAGGTTTTTTTATGACCGTATTCGAAAATCTTGATAATGAGCAAGCTCCGTGAGCGGCTCCATTTGCATGTCGGTGACTTTTGAAAAAGGACTTCCTTTCCGAACAGTTTCTAAGAACTCAATCACTTTCTGCTGCTCACCCTCTACCTTTAACTCGACATGCCCTTCATCTGTGTTGCGTACCCAGCCTTTCATTCCACGATTGACGGCTTCTCCCTGAACAAAATAACGAAAGCCGACTCCTTGCACACGTCCTTTTACAATGGCGTGATAATGAACCATGGTCATCTCTCCTTTTTTCACATCGTACCATAGCCTGCATCTGATCTTCACGCCTCGACTTTGATTTGTTTGTCAAACGATGTAAAATAAAAGCCAGTAGACAACCAAAGGAGATGGCCATCGTGGGACAGAAGAGATATGCCATAGAAGGAATCCAAGTGGGACAACCTATCATCACCTATGCGAACGGAAAAGAAATCAAAACAGCCATCAACAAAAAGCGCATTCATGAGCCTGTGTATTTAAGTCAGATCAATTTTGAGGGAGATGGCCAAGGTGATTTGGTTCATCATGGGGGCTATGATAAAGCCGTCTGCGTCTTTCCGTATGATCATTATGCTTACTTTGAGCAATTTTTAGGAATTCCTTTACAGGAAGCTGCCTTTGGCGAGAATGTAACAGTACGCAAGCTAGTCGAGACGAATGTGCATATTGGCGATGTGTTTCAGCTTGGAGATGCATTTGTTGAGGTGAGCCAGCCAAGACAGCCTTGTGTGAAATTATCTGTTAAGCATGGCAACATGAAGATTGTAAAGGAAGTGCAGAAAACAGGGTATACAGGCTTTTATTTACGTGTACTGAAAGAAGGCATGGTACCGCCTGATGCATCGCTTGTACTCGTAGAAAAAGCGCCCCATCAAATTACGGTCCATGAGGTCAATGAAGTCAAATATCGTCAAACAAGCCCGGAGAGACTGAAAGCCGTTCTTGAAGTAGAGGCTTTAGCAGATGTGGTGAGGAAGTCTTTAGAAAAACGAATTCAGCACATTTAAAAAAAGCCGTACATCAGCTTAAGATGTACGGCTTTTCAGCGCTTATGAGCTGCGTTTCTTTTGCTCAAGAAGATTTGCAAGGAAATATGTTTTTAAGCTTTGAAGCTTTCTTCCTTCATGCTTAGTCACACCAAGCTTCTTTAATTCTTCGACATACCAGCCTTTGCTACCATAATGCATGATAGAAAACTCCTTTCAATTGAAGCTGCCTGCATTGTAACATCTCAAAAAAGGACGTGAAAAGCGTGCAGGTGTCATGAAATGAAAACTGATTCTATCTGCCTATGATCCATGTATATGCTGGAAATATTGATTTATGAATTTGGCGGGTTGAGGGTAACGAGGATCATGCCGACCGTCATAATCATGATGACAACACCAAGATAGGTCATCATGGATTGTTTTTTCTTAATCCCTACAACCGTTAAAATAATACTTTCGATGAAAAAGATAACACCTATGATGATGAACCACATATCAAATAAGACCCCTTTCGCATATCTTTGCCTATTTTACCACAGGCATTTTTGTTTAGTCGTGACAGATTCGTGAAACGGGCATGAAAAAATCCCCTCCAGTAAAGGAAGGGATCCGCTGGCTTACAGCTTTGTTAAAATAATCGGTTCGTCTTTAGTGATCACAATGGTATGTTCAATCTGTGCGACTAGACTTTTATCTGGTGTTTTAAATGTCCAGCCATCATCAGCCTGATAAATCGATTCAGCATTTGTTGAAATGAAGGGCTCGAAGGCAATAACTGTGCCATTTTTAAACAAAGCATTATCGAATGGATCATAGTAGTTCAAAATATGGTTGGGTGCTTCATGCAGGTTCTTCCCAATGCCGTGTCCTGTCAGGTTTTTAATAACGGTAAACCCTTGTTCTTTCGCTGTATTGTAGACCGCACGGCCAATTTGGTTTTGTCTTTTACCGGCTTTTGCATGTTTTAATCCTTCTAGGAATGCATCCTCCGCACACTTACATAATGCTTCAAGACGAGCATCACCTGTACCTAAAACAAATGAAATGCCTGTATCGGAATAATATCCGTCAAGCTCTGCTGAGATATCAATGTTTACGAGGTCACCCTCTTGTAAAATGGTTTTTTCACTAGGGATACCGTGTGCCACTTCATCGTTCACGCTGATACAAGTGGTACCAGGGAAGTCGTATTCCTTTTCAGGTGCAGAATTGGCCCCATGCTCTTCTAATATTTTTTTCCCAATCAAATCTAATTCTTTTGTAGACATGCCTGGTTTCGCTTGGCTTTTCATTTCTTCTCTTGCCAAAGCGACAATTCGGCCGACTTTTTTTAAGGCTTCTAACTCATGATCATGTTTGACAATCACTGTTCATTCCCGCTTTCTATATCTTCATTCTAATCAATAGCTTACCACATTTTACGCCAAAAGAGTAAAGAGCGGAATTCAAATCGATGTGGACAAATTGGTATAGATAACTAGACGTGCATATGATATATTTTTTATGAACATCATGAACGATTTAGTCATGATGATGACAAAGGGGGAGAAGTCAGATGGTGTTTCAGTTTTTTCAAAAGCTAGGAAAATCATTTATGCTTCCAATCGCTGTACTTCCAGCAGCAGGGATTATTTTGGCCATTGGGCGTGAGGATGTATTCAATATCCCGTTTATTTATGAGGCAGGGAATGCAATTTTTGCGAACTTGGCTTTAATTTTTGCTATGGGTGTAGCGATTGGTATTTCAAAGGATGGGAACGGGGCAGCGGCATTATCAGGTGCAATCTCTTATTTTATTTTGTCAGCCGGTACCACGTCGATCAACTCAACCAACAATATGGGGGTATTGGGCGGTATTTTATGTGGGCTTTTGGCAGGTTATGTTTACAATAAATTTAAGGATACGAAACTGCCGGAATACTTAGGTTTCTTTAGCGGAAGGCGGCTTGTGCCTATTATGACGGCACTTTTCACCATTCTATTAGCAGCCGTTTTCGGATATGTATGGCCTCCGATTCAAAGTGTGATCAATGATTTAGGGGAATGGATCTTAAGTCTTGGTGCAACAGGTGCAGGGCTGTTTGGTTTCTTTAACCGATTGCTTATTCCATTGGGACTTCATCATGTCTTAAATAATTTATTTTGGTTTCAATTTGGCGAATTCAACGGGGTAACAGGGGACTTAGCGCGATTCTTTAAAGGAGATCCAAGCGCGGGTGTCTTTATGACCGGATTCTTCCCAGTGATGATGTTTGGTCTGCCAGCGGCATGTCTAGCCATGGTTGTAACTGCAAAACCTGAGAAGCGAAAAGCAACAGCGGGTCTGATGATTGGGATGGCACTTACATCATTTATAACAGGGATCACTGAACCAATTGAATTTTCTTTTATGTTTTTATCTCCACTTTTATATGGTGTCCATGCTATTTTGACGGGGCTTTCGCTTTTTATTGTGAACACCCTTGGGATTCATAGCGGATTTGCCTTTTCAGCAGGTGCGATTGATTACGTCTTAAGCTTCGGTATTGCGCAAAAGCCGATCTTGCTTCTTGTAGTAGGAATCATTTATGGCGTCGTGTACTTTGTCGTTTTCTATTTCCTCATTAAACTATTAAAGCTGAAAACACCAGGCAGGGAAGATGATGACATGGAAGATATCGCAGCGGATGATGCGGTGACAACAGGAGGAGCAAGTATGCTCGTAGAGGGACTTGGCGGCAAAGATAATATCACAACGATTGATCATTGTGCCACACGTCTTCGCTTAACAGTAGAGGATACAAATTTATTAAATGAAGGTACATTGAAAAAAGCAGGCGCCAAAGGGGTGCTGACTTCTGGAAAAACATCCGTACAAATTATTATTGGAACGAATGTAGAATTTGTCGCAGATGATCTCCGTAAGGAAGTCGATCGAGATTAAAAAAAGCGTTCAGCCAGGTCAAATGGGCTGAACGTTTTTTTGTTTTCGCTGTTCGATCACTAGTACAATGCTGATGACAACAAGTAAAAACCACGAACTGATTTTACCAAGATGGACGAGAGACCAAGCATGCTGCTGATTTGGATATTGCCATGCGCCTAAAAAGGTGGTGACATTTTCGGCAATCCAAATGAAAAAGCCAATCAGGAAAAATGAAACAACAAGCGGCATTCGAAAGGAAGATGGACCAACCTGAAACGAAACCGACGTTTTCCAAAACACAACAACAAGCAGACATGTCAGCCACCACCTGACATCATAAAGCCAGTGATGCGTAAAGAAATTGAGATAAATGCACAAACTGATACCAATTGAAAGAAATGGATGAGGCCAGTCGGTCACTTTTACATGAAGTCGTGAAAATGCTTGATAAATATAACTAGCCACACTTGCATACATAAAGCCGCTATAAAGTGGAACCCCGAATATTTTTGTATAAGCTGCTTCTGGGTAGGACCAAGAGCCCATATGTACTTTATACACTTCCAAACAGATTCCTATGAGATGAAATAGACAAATGACCTTTAGCTCCGTCCAAGTCTCCAGCCGCAACGCAAGCATTAGGATTTGAGCTGCGAGGCAAAGCAGTAGAATGAAATCATACCGGTGAAGAAAAGGAATAGACACCGTCTTTGATAGGGCAAGTGCCGCAAAGATCATGACGGGGAATAGACATGAGATGGCCTGTAAATAAGCAAAATGAAATAGTGTTTTCATACAAAATTAAACCCCTTTTTACTGTCTGAAATGACTGAGACGGTTTTCGCAAGGGAAAAGTTTACCTCTATGAAGCAGAAAGAACAAGATAAGATGAATTCTGGTGGTGACCTGTTCAGTTTTACTCAGCACAAAGAACACTCTCTTGATAGAGGGTGTTTTTATAAAGTTTAATCAAAAATACCTGATAAACCCTTATTTTACGATAAATTAGAAGAATCCATTTTGAAAAAAGTATGATCAAAATGGATTCTTCTCGAGCATATTTAAGTTTTGGTTTTATAAAAAAGTTTGATCATTTTCTACCTTTGATCTTAAATAATAGCGCCCTTTAATGGAATAACTAAAATATGGGCTTAGTCCTAAAATTACTCATAGTTTGTTGAACTATCGGTACTCGTTTGTTTAATAAGGAATTTAATTAAATTTATAGTAATCAACCATCATGGCGACTTTAAAAGCATTATCAATCTCATTTTTCCTTAAAAAATCCTAAATAGATTGTGCTTCTTCTTCCTAATCTGGTCCAAACATGTATAAATAATTCCAAACAGTGGTGTTTCTTTTACATCCTGTTTTATGCAGGAACAGTTTTTTTCCTTAAGAAACGTCTTTCTACCAAATATACGACGAACATAGACAACAAGCCGACACCGATCGGTATGCCGAACGCTTCGTACGAAAATGGTGCTCCTTTAAGCTTAAGCTGGCTTGTGGCGCGGTACTCGAGCCGCTTGGCGGCGAATTTCGCCGTCAAGATATCTTCTTGCTTCGCCAAATCTTCAAACGCAGGTTCCATCGCGAACCGCTCTGGCGAATCACTGTGCAGGAAAAGCTGCTCAGCTTTTCCACCGTTCACGTTCCAGTTTCGGATATCGTCTGCAGCGCGCGTCTTCACGTCCGGTCCCACAAAAATCATTTTGTCGAGTTTTGGAGCATCCTCTATTTGATATCGGGCGATCAGATTCAGACCGTGCCGAGTAACAACCGGCTCGCGTTTGTTGGATATCGTCAATGTTGTTGTTGTTCCAGAAGCCCCGTACGTGTCAAAAGCCGAGGATAACATCAGCTCGTCGGCACCGTCATACAGCAGGACTCCGTTCTTTTCCTTGTTCCATTGAAACGCATTGTTCAAAATATAGACGATATCGCTCAATCCGGCCGTGAAAGGCTCCATTTGCGGATGCTGAACAAAATCGTAGGAAGGGTAATTCATTTCCTTCGCCACTTTCTCCGCTACAGGATCTCCCATTTGCTGGGATATAACATATAGTGTGGCATCAATCCCCGAAGTCAGGCCGGCCGAGGAGACTATGTTACCGTCATGCACGTAACGCTGATCCCTTTTCCAAGTAATCTCGGTATATTTCTTTTCCAATCTGCTGATATCTCCCCAATGTGTTGCTGCAGATTTCCTGTTCAGCAGGCCGGTATCCGCTAAATTTTCCGCCCCATTGCAGATGGACAACAATATCGTTTCCTTGCCGGAGTGCTTCCTTATCCAATCGCGGACGGGCTTGTATTGCGCTTCATCCAAAATCGGCATGAAAGGGATCACAATTATATCCGGGCTTTTGCCTGTCAATTTGTCCAACTCGTCGAAAGAGTAATGCGGTACGACATCAAGCCCGCCCGTCAACGATTTTATGTTTTTGTTGGGAGCTGCCGCAAACACATTGTACGAATCCGTCATGGAGAACATTTCGTATGGTACGAGAAAATCAAACACCTCGGTTACTTCATTCGCCAAAATAACGACCACTGTTGGCTTTTTCGAATCATAGGTAGGAGTTTGGATGCTTTGTAGAGAAGCAGGAACTGGCTTATCATAAACCGACATAGCCTCCTGCATCGTGCTCATGAAACCGATCGCTCCGGTTCCTCCAACAACCAGAACGAAAACGCATACATACACGATGAAACGCCATAATTTATTCAATTGTCTTCTCTCCCTTAATGTTCTCTAGTTAATTGTGACGTGTTACTTACTTTGATAATAAAGAGAGAAGGAAATTGATTAAACCCGCTCGAGGCTTATATTTTCTCTGACTACGGTCTTAGTAAAGGATTTTTTTCTCGAACAGCAGACGAAAGCTTATTTTAAAATATTAACTGACCGGACAGGTTGTTAGAGTATTACTTCTGGTTCTTTAAAGGTACACATCACTACTAACCAATACCTCATCCCTTCAACAATTTCAAATTGGCTATATGCTATTTCCATTTAGTTAAATTCACATAAGCTTTATCGTACTTTGACACAGCAGTTGAGTTGTTTGAAAAACATGAAACGCGTCACGCTCCAAAAGTTTATTTCAACAAGCTGCACACACTTTTGAGATTGGGAAAAATTAGATGTCATGAACAATTTGTGAACATATATGTGAAAAAGATCACAAATAAGATATAACATAGTATAATAAGATCATAAAGAAAATGTGAAATATTTCACATAATTTAAAAGGAGGCATCATCATGTTTACAAAATTCTTACAAACGAATGTATGGGCAGCCGTTATCCTTTTGGCAGCAAGACTTTATATCGGATGGACTTGGCTGACATCTGGTATTGGAAAACTAACAGGTGGATTTGATGCATCAGGCTATTTGCAATTTGCGATATCTGAACCTGTCGTCAAAGATGGTCATCTTGTGTATCCGTTCTATGTATGGTTTTTAGAAAATGTCGCTTTGCCGAATGCCGGATTATTCAGTGCTATGGTCATGTGGGGAGAAATCTTAGTAGGCCTAGGATTAATTGTCGGATTATTCACAACAACGGCAGCCTTTTTTGGAAGCGTGATGAATGTCTCTTTCTTACTAGCTGGAACCGTCTCTGTTAACCCGCTTCTTCTTCTGATCGCAGTCTTCATCATGGCAGCGAAAGGAAATGCCGGAAAACTTGGTCTTGATTATGTAGCAGGTCCAGTCCTCAAACGAAAACTGAAAAGAAAGCCGCAATTAGAAGTGGCATCATAATAAAAGAAAAGCATCCTGAGCATGTGCTCAGGATGCTTTTTTATTTAAGAATTGGCTTTTATCAAGTTGATATGCAGCACGGTGAGTTCATGCTGGCTAATATCTGGATCATGGCCTACAATAAATTCGAGTTCATAATCACCGGTTCGATACACATATTTTTTCTCTTTTGTTTGCGGGATGGTGCTCACTGAATCCGCTGATCCGAGCTGTTTCTTTAGTAGAGCAGGGGTCATTCCACCAATATTCGTTTCTTTTTCTACATTCGTTCCGAAATAACGGATTTCATCAATCTTGCCTTTTGCATCATAGTGAAAAGCAAATCCAGGATTCCCCATTTCAGCGTGATAGAGATCAAAGCTGCTTTGACCTGGTTCTGGGTATGGATTTCCGAGCTTATGATGAACGTCTTTTTTTGTTTGAACGCCTATTTTGAGCCCTTTTGCATAGTAAGGCATCTGCCCTTTATGTGCCAGCTCATAAATGCTGGTAAGCGCGGCTTTTGGACCTTGAGGAACGGATTGTTCTGCTGCTGGTTTGGTCATGGCGTGTGCTGAGACAGCAGGGCTGAAACCGAATAGGGCAGACGAAGCAAGTGAGGCAGTCACGACAAAAGCTGCTGTTTTCTTCATGATAAATCCCTCCTTCTTCTCCTATACCCGGTGCAATCATGATCAAACGTAAAAAGAACCAGCTGATCAAGGATCGGCTGGTTCTTAGCATGAGAAAGTTATTTTGAAGAAGAGCTGGATTCATCTTTGGCGGAAGAGGAATCCTTTTCATCCTGTACTTTCTTTGTATAGTCATAGTCGTTGCGGTCAATCGGTGTAAAGCCTTTAGGTTTGTAGAAACGAAGTAAATCTTCGGTGACAATCTTATCAGATGTCTCCAGCATCTTTTTCACCGTTTCATTTTCTTGTGATGCCTTGTCAGTTGGCTCGATTTTCTCGCCTGTTTTGTTGCTGTAATAGTTATTGCCTACTTTAGTGTAGTCCTTAGACACGAAATCACCGTTTCTAAATGGCACAAGCTCTTTAAAGTTCTTCGATAAGATATCAGAACCAGACATTAAATAGTTCTTCGTATCATTGCCGAGCAGGTGCAGAAGGGTTGGTGCGACATCGACTTCACCAGAGTATTTATGAATCTGTCCGCCTTTTACGCCAGGTACATGGATAAAGAGCGGCACACGCATGAGCTGTGCATTTTCATAATCTCCAATTTTTTGTCCAGTCACTTTTTCCATCGCTTCATTATGGTTTTCAGAAATACCGTAATGATCTCCGTACATAATGACGACTGTATTGTCATAGAGACCTGACTTTTTCAAATCGTTGAAGAACTGTTCAATCGCTTCATCTAAATAATGAGCCGATTGGAAGTAGTTATCGACAACAGAGTCACCGAAGTCACCAGGTTCGAAATCAGTGTCACCTTCGTCCATTCCAAATGGGAAATGGTTCGATAAGGTAATGAATTTCGAATAAAACGGCTGCTTCATGTTTTTAAGCATTGGCATCGATTCTTTGAAGAACGGTTTGTCTTTCAGTCCGTAGTTCTTCGTATCTTGCTCGTTCATATCGTAGTATTCAGAATCGTAAAATCTGTCATACCCAAAGGATTTAAACATTTCATTACGGTTCCAGAAGGTTTTCGTATTGCCATGGAATTCTGCTGACGTATATTGATCCTTCTTCAAAATACCAGGGAGTGCTTGATATGTGTTTTGCGCTTTGTTAATAAAAACAGAGCCCTGTGATAATGGGAATAATCCAGTATCCATCATAAATTCAGCATCAGACGTTTTTCCCTGTCCTGTTTGATGGAAGAAATTATCAAAGTAAAACGTTTTGTTGTCGTGTGCCAATGAGTTAAGGAACGGCGTTACTTCTTTTCCATTCACTTTATAATCAATGACAAAGTTTTGCAGAGATTCAAGAGAAATTGTAATCACGTTCATGCCTTTCGCTTTCCCGTAATAAGCCGGGTTAGGATCAGCGCTGTTCGCTTTTAAATAATTCTCTACATCTGTCACATCATTTGAATTTGCGAGAGCACGCTGGCTGTTTGATTTCACATTTTGAATGGCATCAAACACAGTAAAGTTATAAGCACCTAAATATTTAACTAAATAATTGCGGTCGAACGATCTTGATAAAAGCTCTGGACGATCGATCTCTGCAGCAACTAAGTTCAAAACAAAGATCACAACAGAGGACACAAGGACGAGTCTAAACGATTTTGACTTTTGTACAGGTACAGTCGTGGCTGTACTTGTTTGCTGCTGCCTTTTCATGCGGACTGCAAGTACGATCAAAATGATTGTATCAATAAAGTAAAACACATCAGTCCAACGCATGAGTGAAAATGCACTATCACCTAATTGTCCGCCATTCGTTCCTGCCTGCATCACTGTAGGCAGCGTGATAAAGTCATTGAAAAATCGATAGTACACGATGTTTGCGTATAGTAAAAAAGACATGAAAAAGTGAATCACAATGATAGCGGCAGGCTGCCATTTTTTCTTGAACAATAAAGCAAAGCCAAGAAAGAACAAGCTGGAGCTAATAGGATTCACGAAAAGCAAAATATGCTGAAGCACATTTGATATACCAAGTTTAAATTCGATTAAATACGCTGAATATGTTTTGAGCCATAGTAAGATGGCTGCAATCAGAAAGAAGCCGAGACCTCTTTTTTGAATAAATGTTTTCATATAAACACTCCTTTTCTCCGATACACGGAAGAGGCGGAACGAAAGAAAACGAACCATTAGAATATACCACGAAATGCACAAATAGAAAAGTCATAACCGGTGAGGCGCCTTTGCAAGCCTGTCCGAGCAATAAAAGGAGAGAAAATGAAAATATTCGCCCATCGAAAAACTTTTTATGAAAATCGGCCTATTATTGACAGAAAATTCAGCGATTTTCCAGTTGCTATATCAATAAAACAGGTAAAAAGGCATAAGTCTAAAGGATTAATTCGGTTTCTACAATGGTCATTTAGAGAGTTTTTCCATTGTTTATTAATGTTTATGCAGGTTAAGCAAAAAAAATGAACAATGGAACGGAACAAGATGATGGATAAAAATTCCTCTCATACGATATATCAATATATTTTTGTGTTTCAACAACATAATGATTTTAATGTGTTTTTTAAGGGTTTCATTTATTTTAATAAGTAAACAAATTATCTGGATATACTTAAGTGAACATATTGAGACTATAAACTTCTGAATTGGGGTCGATATAGACAGTGACAGGAAATCTTCCATTGAAAGGATTGATAGTATATGACTGTACGAGCAGAGAACCTCGTTCAGAACTGGTTTCCGAGTGAGGACGGAAATGCAGGAGAGCGTAAAGAACTCGTCAAATTGATGGAGCAGATCATTTCAGGGGTCGATGACCTGAAGGATCCCAACCGTGCACACCTTAAAGGTGAAAAGAATCGTGGGGAGAATTTTTACAAAAAGCTCACTGAAACAAGTCAAATTCCGATGAACGGCCAGCAAGCGGAACTTGTGAATGAAGAATTACTGAAGCTTTTACATAACCATCCATACCACACCAAGTATTTCTTCACGAACATTTTGCCAATGGCAAGTACACCAGGAATTTTAGGCATGCTGACAGCTATGCTGGTAAACGGAAACAACCTATGGGATGTTTATGGACCAGCAGGTGCGGAAGCTGAGGTCAGAGTGGTCTCAATGATGTCTAAGCTCATCGGATATGATCCAAATGTGAGCGGGGGATACACAACATGGGGAGGTCAAGGAGCGATTTTTTCAGGACTTCGTTTAGCGATTGCCAAAGCTGCGCCGGAGTCACTGCGAAAAGGAGTTCCGCAAAATCTTTATGCGTTTTGTTCTGATGCCGCACATTACAGCTTATTTAAGTCAATGGAAGCAACAGGACTTGGCACAAACAACTTGATCAGAATTAAGACGAATAAAGATCATTCAATGGATATGGAAGATTTGCGTTGTCAAATGGAATGTGTTGCACAGGGTGGCGGGATTCCCGTTTATATTGTGGCAACAACCGGAACAACAGATGCCATTGCAATTGATGATGTAAAAGGGGTACGTGAAACAGCAGAAGCGATTGCTGAAAAGTATGATCTGAAGGTGCCGCATATTCATGCAGATTCGGCGCTGGGTGGATTCTTTGCTTTCTTTAATGAGTATGATGTATCAGAAAACCCGCTGCAATTCTCAGACGGTGTTCTTCGTATGCTAAAAGAAATCAAAGCGAAATTCCAGCATCTTTCTCTTGCAGACTCGATGTGCTTTGATTTTCAAAAGCTCGGCCAAACACCTTACACATCCAGTTTATTCTTAGTGAAAAACGCTGCTGACTTAAAGCGTTTGGATCTGGAAGAACAAGAGACTCCATATGTTGGCCATAGAGGCTACGGGGAATACCATACGGGTTATACACTAGAGTGCTCAAGAATGGGAAGCTCAATCAGCATGCTGAGTGTGCTGCTAACGTTTGGGATTGAAGGCTACCAGCGCTTGCTCGGTCAATTCTTAGAAGTAAACCTTGCCTTCAGAGAAGCACTTAGTAGGGAAATTCCGCAAGCAGAAGTCGTGAATGATGACAACGTCGGAATGGCTACATTATTTAGAATTTACCTAGACGGCTCACCGCGTTTTCAAGAAGAGATTTCTGGCGAAGCGACTTCAATGGAAATTGAGCGAAACAATGAATTGAACAAAATGCTGTTTGAAAAGCTTGGAGAGAAAAGAGACGAGATGTTCTTTGGCGATACAACGAAGTTTTTACTTGTTAACTCAAAAGAAGGTCAAGAATTCTATCTAAGTGTTAGTAAGTTTTTTGTCATCTCACCTTATACGTTACCAGAGCATATCCCTCATATCGTATCTTATTTAAAAGATGTGATTGCATCTGTTTGTGGACAATTTGAAAATGTACATGCTTAAACCAAATCTGAGAGTGGAGATGTAGGAAAAAATGGCGAAACAAAGGAAATTTGGAGGATACACGATATCCTCTAAAATCATGTCAGTCGTTACCGTAACATTACTCGCAACCGTTGCATTATTCGTTCTAACATTTTATCTAGTCAGCCAGGATTTATCATCCCAGTTATTAAAGCAATTTGATTATCGATTAACAACAGATATTGATACCGCCAAAAAAGAAATCGATAACATCGATGGAAACGTGCTCAGCATTAGCGGGAAGGATGATCCCATTTATGTCGATATCAAAAAGAAATTCACAGAGCTTCAAAAAGATCATACGCTTGAGAACTTATACGTGTTATCTAATAAAGGCGGTAAAGAAAGAATTATCGTATTAACTGGGGAAGACAATGATTTTGACCAGGATTATGCATTTTCAGATGAGATGAAGCAAGCCCTTTCTGAAGATAAAATGGTTAAAAGTGATATTTACCATGATTCATACGGAACACATAAATCAGTCTTTTTGCCAATCAAAGATTCAGGCGGTGAGCTGACAGGGATTTTAGGGATTGATTTAGATGCATCAATTGTTCCAGCCACAACGAAGAAGCTGACAATCTACATTACGGTTGCATCGGCTATTGTGCTCATCGGTGGATTGCTCTTCTCCTTTATCATGGGAAGAAGAATTGCGAAACCAGCACGTTCATTGATGGAATCAGCGAACCGAATTGCTGACGGTGATTTAACTGGAATGGTAGAAGTTGAGAGTAAAGACGAGATCGGCCAGCTTGCCGCATCCTTCCAAAAGATGCAGGGGCGGATCAAAGAGCTCATTTCGAAGATCTCGCACTCATCTAGTGAAGTATCAAAAATGTCTTCACAGCTTCGCACGGTGACGAACGAATCAAGTCAAAGTGCGCAGCAAGTGTCAGAAGCCATGACGAATATGAGTGAAGGAATCAATGATTCTGTCGCAAATATTACGGATTGTACGAGATCTGTTGCAGAGATCGATACTCAAATCGAAGGCGTCACAAAAGAAGTCGATGAAATGAAATCTGTTTCATCTGACGTACAGGACCAGTCAGAATCTGGTCAAAAACTTGTGAACCATGTGCTTGATCATCTGAACTTGTTACATGACAAGATGACCAACTCGAAGCAGGCAGCAGAAGAATTACAATCCCATTCGACGGAGATTGAAAGTGTGATCTCGATTATTACGGACATTTCAGCACAAACGAATCTTCTTGCACTGAATGCTTCCATTGAAGCGGCACGTGTTGGGGAAGAAGGAAAAGGGTTTGCTGTTGTGGCAGATGAGGTACGTAAATTAGCAGAGCAATCAGCAGATGCAGCTAAAACCGTTTCAGACCTCGTTATCGGTACACAGGAAAACAGCCAGCGTGTTCTTGAAAGCGTAGAGGAAAGCAGTAAAGCAGTGGAAGAAGGACGTGAGCAAATGGAAGGCACGTCACAGAACTTCGCTGTGATTTACGACGGTGTATCTCAGTTTTCAAGAAGAACGAACAATTTGCTTGCTTCTATTAAGCAAGTTGAACGAGCATATCAAACGATTTCTACATCGATTGAGCAAATTTCTGTTGTATCGGAAGAACATGCAGCCAGCTCACAAGAAGTGGCGGCAGCAACAGAACAGCAAAGTGCTGGTATGCAGCAAATTTCAAGTGCGATTGAACAGCTCTCTGACATGTCAGAAGACTTAGCACAAATGGTCTCAACTTTCAAAATCGACAAGAAATAACGAGAAAGGGCTAAAATATTTTAGCCCTTTTTCTCTTTTCAGCGAAGAAGGGACGAGCACCGAATGCGAGGGTTTGTCTAGACGCTGATGCTGGCTCTTGTGAGAGAGCCAGCTTTTTTGCTATGCTTAATCACATACTTGCGGTGAAAGGAGAAACGCTATGGATTTTGCGCAGAGATTATCAGAAGAACGGATCAAAAAAGCGATGGATAACGGGGCTTTTGAAGGATTATCTGGCTTTGGGAAGCCTCTGCCAAAAGATGACGCTGCTCATGTACCAGAAGAACTTAGAATGGGCTACCGCATTATGAAAAATGCCGGATTTGCTGGGGAAGAAACAGCGCTGAAAAAAGAACTTATGACTGTCAAAGAATTGCTTCAATCGAGTATAGATGGAGAGGAAAGAAAGAAACTGTCTCTCATATGTGAAGAAAAACAAAAACGTCTGGATGAACTTACATCTAAGCGTCAAACTTTTGCCCGCCCAGCCTCCTCCTTTTACAAAAATAAGGTCTACGAGAAATTAACAGAGCATAAAAAAAGATAATGACACGCTGCCTCTCCCTGAGCACATTGAGGGAGCTTTTTTTATGTAAGCGCTACATTTTATTGTTGACTACATGTATATACAAATATAAAATATGAAGTAAACATGTATATACAAGTTTTTTGGTTCTTTTTTCTTATATAAAAAAACGATCTCGGAGGGGATAGTATGGCTGATTATCAGACAGCAGCAGATCAGATTGTGAAAGCCATCGGCGGCAAAGAAAATATCGATCAAGCGACACATTGTGTAACAAGGCTGCGCTTTGTGCTGAAAGATGAAGGCAAGGTGGATGAGAAAGCACTTGAACAAATTGATGAAGTGAAGGGATCTTTCTCAGCGAACGGTCAATACCAAGTTGTTATCGGCCAAGGGGTCGTCAACCGAGTATATGCCGAAATGGTCAAAAGGACGGGAATTGGGGAAGCCACAAAAGAGGACGTTAAGCGTGCCTCTGATCAAAAATTGAATCCATTGCAGCGTGCTGTGAAAACGCTTGCGGATATCTTTATACCGATTCTTCCTGCTATCGTCACAGCCGGTTTATTAATGGGGATTAATAATATTTTAACAGCTCCTGATATTTTCTTCGATCAAAAATCCATTGTGGATGTGTACCCGGCATGGGCTGATTTAGCCAATATGATCAACTTAATTGCTGGCACTGCCTTCACGTTCCTGCCAGCATTAATTGGCTGGTCAGCTGTGAAGCGGTTTGGGGGGAATCCACTTTTAGGGATGGTCCTCGGTCTGATGCTCGTGCATCCGGACTTGTTAAACGCATGGGGCTATGGAGCGGCAGAGAAGACAGGTGACATTCCTGTTTGGAACTTGTTTGGCCTTGAAGTGCAGAAGGTAGGCTATCAAGGACAGGTTCTTCCGATACTCGTTGCCTCCTATTTACTTGCAAAGCTCGAATTATTTATCACAAAACGGACACCTGAAAGTATTCAGCTGTTAGTTGTTGCACCGATTACGTTATTAGTCATTGGATTTTTATCATTCATCGTCATTGGACCTGTTACATTTGCAATCGGTAATGTTTTAACATCTGGACTTGTAGCGGTATTCCAGCAATTCGCAGCACTTGGCGGTCTATTATACGGCGGACTGTATGCAGCATTAGTCATTACGGGAATGCACCATACGTTCCTCGCTGTGGATATTCAATTGATTAACTCAAAGCTGCACGGCACGTTCCTATGGCCAATGCTTGCCTTATCCAACATTGCACAAGGATCAGCTGCCCTTGCGATGATGTTTGTCTTAAAAGATGAAAAGCAAAAAGGACTTTCGCTGACATCAAGTATTTCTGCTTATTTAGGAATTACTGAACCGGCCATGTTTGGGGTCAACCTGCGTTATCGATTCCCATTTATTTTTGCTCTGATCAGCTCAGGATTAGCCGGTATGTTTATCGCCTCTCAAGGGGTGCTGGCAAGCTCAGTTGGTGTTGGCGGCATTCCAGGAATCTTCTCCATTATCCCGAAATATTGGGGTGCATTTGCAATCGGAATGGTGATTGTACTCATCGTCCCATTCATCGGCACTCTTTTATATGCAAAACTAAAAAAGAAGAAGGATTTTTCAGACGAACTTAACTAGTGGTGGTGAAGGAAATTGAATCAGCAAACAAATGAACCGTGGTGGAAAAAAGCGGTGGTCTATCAAATTTATCCGAAAAGCTTTTTAGATACAACCGGCTCTGGGACAGGTGATATCAATGGCGTGACGAAAAAGCTTGATTACATCAAAGAGCTTGGGGCGGATTGTATTTGGCTCACGCCAATGTATGAGTCCCCGCAGTATGACAACGGCTATGATATTAGTGATTATACAAAAATCCATGAGATGTACGGCACAATGACAGATTTTGAACGCATGCTGAAGGAAGCGCATGAGAGAGGAATACGAGTCATCATGGATCTAGCCGTTAACCATACATCCATTTTCCATGAGTGGTTTCAAGCCTCGCGTGAGTCAAAGGATAACCCTTATCGAGATTATTATATTTGGAAGGAGCCAAAAGCGGATGGATCTCCCCCGAATGATTGGCAGTCAAAATTTGGCGGTCCAGCCTGGGAACTGGACGAAGTAACAGGAGATTATTATCTTCATTTATATGATGTCACTCAGGCGGATCTCAATTGGGAGAAGGATGAGGTGCGCAGGAAAGTATATGACATCATGCACTTTTGGTTTGAAAAAGGAATTGATGGGTTCAGGCTGGATGTCATCAACAACATCTCAAAGGATCAGCGTTTCTTAGATGATGCCGGACAATCTGTGCAAGGCGACGGCCGTATGTACTATACCGATGGTCCGAGAATTCATGAATTTTTGCATGAAATGAACCAGGAGGTTTTTTCGAAATACGATAGCATGACAGTGGGAGAAATGTCTTCAACGAATATCGCAGACTGTATTCGGTATACAAGACCTGATCGGCAGGAGCTGGATATGACGTTTAACTTCCATCATTTAAAGGTGGATTATCCAAATGGTGAAAAGTGGGCGATCGCACCATTTGATTTTCAAGAATTGAAGTCGATTCTGTCTGAATGGCAAACGAAAATGCATGAGGGCGGCGGCTGGAATGCGCTGTTCTGGTGCAATCATGATCAGCCGCGTATCGTCTCAAGGTATGGTGATGATGACACGTATCATCAGCAATCAGCGAAGATGCTGGCGACCACGATTCATCTCATGCAGGGGACTCCTTATATTTATCAAGGTGAGGAAATAGGCATGAAGAATCCTCGCTTTGAGGACATTTCGTCTTATCGTGATATCGAATCACTCAATATGTACGAAGTCATGCTTGAAAAGGGGAAATCAAAGGAAGAAGCACTCGCCATTTTACAGGTCAAGTCAAGAGATAATGCGAGAACACCAATGCAGTGGAATTCAGAGAAGAATGCAGGTTTCTCAACAGGAACGCCTTGGATTGAGCCAGCCAATAACGACATTTCGGTCGAGGCTTCATTAAAAGATCAGACGTCCATTTTCTATCATTACCAAGCCCTTTGCAGACTGCGTAAAGAACTTGACGTGATCACATATGGCAGCTTCTCCTTACTCCTAGCAGAAGATCCAAAGATTTTTGCTTATGTTAGAGAAAGCAAGGATGAGAAGCTCCTCGTGATCAACCACTTTTATGCAGGTGAGGCGCACTTTACGCTTCCTGATGAGCTTGTGCAGGCTGCTGATGAGATGGAGTGTCAAGTGCTGTTATCCAATTATGAGGATGTGCCGGCACATATCAAGGGATTTACGTTGCGCCCATATGAGTCAATCGTTTATCATTTAACCAAACGCTAGAAAATGGGGCGGAGGGAAAATGAAAGAGAATAAGTTTCGAGTGATTTATGATCAGCTAGCAAGACGAATCGAACAAGGTGAATGGCAGGATAAAGGCATCCTCCCATCAGAGCATGAGCTTTCGATTATGTACGACACGTCCCGGGAGACGGTGAGAAAGGCATTAAATATTCTTGTGCAAAATGGCTATATCCAAAAAATCCGCGGGAAAGGCTCTGTATTGCTGAATCGGGAGAAAATGCAGTTCCCTGTATCAGGTCTTGTCAGCTTTAAAGAGCTTTCCAAAACGCTTGGCCGAAAGACAGTCACAACGGTTCATGAATTTGGTTTAATCAAACCGGATCAGTATATTCAGTCTCAGCTAAAAATTGACGAACAGACGGACGTCTGGAAAGTCATTCGCTCTCGCAATATTAGCGGGGAAGAAGTGATTTTAGACAAGGACTACTTTTTGCAAAAGCATGTTGAAGTATTGTCTAAAGACATATGCGAAGGATCAATCTACGAGTATATTGAAGGAGAACTCGGTGTATCAATCAGCTATGCTCAAAAGGAATTTGTGGTAGAGCCATGTACAGAAGAGGATGCGAAGTACCTTGATTTAAAGGGATTTGACCATGTCGTCGTGGTAAAGAATTATGTGTTCTTAGAGGATACGAGTCTATTTCAATACACAGAAAGCCGTCACAGGTTAGACCGCTTTAGATTCGTCGACTTTGCTAGAAGAGAAAAAATGGACAGAGCATAGGCTCTGTCCATTTCAGATTTTGGAGAAACGGGGATATACACAACGACAAAATTTTGATTTACAGGAGGAAAAATGATTAGACTGAATCGACCACTAAAATTACGGGATTTGGAAATTTTTAGCGTGATGAAAGATCATCGAATATTATGTTACGTCATCATTGAAGATACTCGAAAACCGTTTACTGAAGAAGATAGAAAACTAGATCCATTATGTTATATGGATGAAGAAGATATACAAGCGATTTTGAATGTGTTTCATATTTCAATTATTAATGATGAAAAGTTGAGTGAAGAGGATTTAACTCTTGTCCAATCGTATTTTGCTGATTTTGTAAATAATACGAACTTAACGAATTTTATTACGAGAGATTATGTTCAAGAGGATTTATATGCCATCGATGATGAAGATGACATCACGTTCTTCAATAGAATGCTGCGTCATATAGGATCAGATGATGTAAAACAATTTGATAAGCGCAATTGGATTTATTTATCCCAAGATTGAGATGAAAAAAGGACAGAGCATACGCTCTGTCCTTCAGCGTGTAGACAAACCCTCGCATTCGGTGTCAGGTCTGCGCTCCGGTGCTCACGAATGTCAAATTCGCTCCAGTGCTCGTCTTTCCTAGACTGCAAAGGTTTTCTATCACGCTGAAAAGAAGACAAAGGGCTAAAATCAAGAGCATTTTAGCCCTTTGTCAACAATATGAGGACAGAGCATACGCTCTGTCCTTTTCTTTTAAGATGATACATTTTTTCTTGTACGCTTACGCTGGTAGTAATAGAGGATACCGCCTGAGGCAAGCATGAGTACGCCAATCAATACAGCTGTATACATCATCGTTGCTGTATTCGGCAGTGTGCCACCTGGAAGTCCGGTTCCATCTTGGTTTGGATCTGTACCTGTACCTTCGCCTGGCTCTGAAGTTCCGCCATCTCCGCCAGTTTGATCTGGCGTTGTTCCAGCTGCCCCGCTTTGGTTGAGTACGGTGTATTCGCTGAAGTGCTCAGTTTGACCTGAAACGACCCCATTTTCGAATGATCCATTACTTGTTTTGGCATAACGATTTTTCTTGCGGTCTACATAATATACACCAGGTTTCTTTGCCTTTTGAGGCTCATCTAATGTAAAGGATAGTGTAACAGGATCTTTAAAGGTAGAAACCTTTTTCTGATCTTGTTTGATTTGGAAATCATACGTATTCGTTAATGCATTTTTCACTTTATTCGTCTTTTTCATCCATATATCTGCGGTTTTCTCGGACAAGTTAGAGAGCGGTAATGCGAGTCCCACTTTGTCATGATAGATAGTGACGTTCGGATCTTGCTCTCTTTTCTTCAGCTCGGCTACCTGTGCTTTTGATAGAGACAATTGAACGTTTTTCGCTTCGCTCGCTTTGTCTAAATAGAGCAATGCTTTGTTTGTATGTTGCACATACGTTTGGAATTTCTCATTATCTTGAATGTCATAGACGCCTTTTCCTTTCACACGTGGAAGGAACACTTCTTTCACTCGATGATCGATGACAGGAGAAATATGCCCGCCGTCTGCCTGTTCAATTTGCTCCTTGAAGATTTCATAGTCAACATAGCCTAAGTCTTCGCCGTGAGAGGCTTCTGTAAAGACGCTGTAGCCATCGCCGCCTGTCCCGACAAATGCGTTTGTTGCCACGCGGTATGTTTTCTTATCATCAATGTCTGTTAGTTTGCCGTTTTTGTCTTTCAGTTTGACATCAATGAGTCTGCTGCCAGCTGATTTACTCAGTGTAAACGTATATTCAATGCCGGCTACATGAGGGAATGCGCCGCCGCCTTCTTCAATGCCTGAAAGCCCTTGTTCGAGTGCTTTCTTAATTTGGCTGCCTTTTAAATCCGCGACATAGAGTGTGTTTCCGAATGGCATGACCGTTAAAATATCACCTAAAGTGATATCTCCTTTTTCAATGCTGCCTCGAATACCGCCGCCGTTTGTGATGGCAAGATCAGCACCAGCAGATTCTTGCGCTTTCTTCAGCATACCGTCAGCAATAAAGTTCCCAAGGTTCGTTTCTTTCGCCCGGACATGCTCTCGTTGTCCGTCTAAGAGGACATCAGTAGACCCGACTTTTTCCGTTTTTAAATCTTGAATATCTGCCTTGTACTGATCGAGGATCGCTTTTGCATCGGCATCTTCTTTGACAGAGTCATCGATGGTGATGAGGTCAAAAGAAGATTTCTTTGACTGTACGACTCCTTTTTGATTAAAGACCACGTCTACTTTCCCTAAGAATTGTCCGTAGTCTTTCACCTGCGCGACAATCGTTGGTTCTTTCTTATTGACGACCTTTAATTTTTCTACAAGGGTGTGCGTGTGACCGCCAATGATTAAATCAATACCGTCTACTTTTTGAGCCAGCTCAAGGTCTCGGTTATAGCCAATGTGTGTTAAAGCAATGATTTTGTTGATTTTTTCTTCTGTTTGAATGGTGTTGACTGTTTCTTTTGCTTTCTTATATGCATCCTTGAATTGAATGTTAGGACCGCTGCTGGATGTAATGGCCGTGTCTTCAGTGGTTAAGCCGAATACAGCCACCTTTTCACCGTTTACATCAAGCAGGATGTATGGGTAAATCCCAGCTTCTTTTTTCTCACCAGCTTTAAATGTGGCTGGTTTTTTCATTAAGCCGCTCAATTGTTTTTCCTTAGAGACATCAACGTTTGATGACACAATCGGGAATGCAGGCTTTTCAAATTGGTGACGGTTTTTCGCATCTACATCTGATGCATCACCTGTCAGGAATTGACGAAGAACAGAAGGACCTTTGTCAAATTCATGATTACCAAACGTCATGGCATCATATTTCATTAAGTTCATCAGTTTGAGGTCGGCAAGTCCTTGCCATTTTGTGAAATATAGGTCACCAGAGAAGACATCTCCAGCATCTAATAAAATGTTGTTTTTGCTTTCGGCTCGAACTTCTTTAATCTTTGTTGCACGTCTTGCCGCATCATCAAGGTGTGCGTGTGTATCGTTTGTATGCATCACTGTTAAGTTCCAGTTGTCTGATGCAGGCGGTTCTGTTGTGCCATCCCCTTTAAAGGCTAGCTTGTACACGCCAAGACCATCTGTGCTCGCATTACGAACAAAGTCTACGCTGCTTGATTTTTCAGCAAACGGCTTAGCCAAAAGAGAAGATTCGAATGTGACTGTTGCGCCCTTTACTGGTGCAATGGACCAGTTTTGATCCGCACTTGGGTTGATGGTTTTTTGTTCGATAATATAATCCATCAGCACTTGGCGGTTCTCATCAGCTGAGGCAAGCACCACTTTATCTTGCGTCAGATGCGGGAAGCCCCCGCCGCCAGAAGCACGATAGTTGTTCGTTACGACTAAAAATTCTTGATTGTCAGAGACTGGTTTCCCGTTGTAGGACAGGTTTTTGATGCGGTTTGCATTCGCATTAACAAGAGTACCTGTTGTGCTGTACTTAGCAGGCTGCGTCACATCGACTTGATAGGTGACACCATCGATCACATCAAAGTTATACGAGCGGTATTCTTCGTTTAAAATAGGCTGTTCATTTGAATCGTTTGGTTTGATCTGATTAAACTGTCCGGCAGACATCTCGAGCCAGTCTTTCACTTCACTGCCTTTCAGTTTGACAATCTGCACGGTGTTGTCGTAAAGGTAGAGATCGCCGATATTTTTAATCGCTAAATCTCCTTTTGCGATATTCGTATAATAATTCACACCGTTTCGGCCGCCGGCTTTAAACGGAGCGCCTGCAGATAAAATTGGTAAGTTTTTGTATGACGTATCCTTCATTTTTTCTTGTGCATACCATTTTTGTGCATCTGTCACAATTTGAATAGAAGGGTCATCCATCACTTGAGCAAAAAAGCTGTTAATGTCTGCTTCTGTTTTACCGACAGGTTTTCTCACATAATCAAGTGTGTTTTGATGCGTCGTTTGAATGGCATCTTTCACAGTGCTGTTTTGAGAGGTGACTCCTGCAACAGATTCAATTTTTCCTGTTCCGTCTGTGACCTTCCATTTGCTGCCGTCAGGCTCTAATGTTAAATCAATGACGCCGAGGTAGCTTCCCCAGTTTTTTGACATGACGACTGGAATGCCGTTGATCGTTCCTTTTGAGACATCGAATTTGTCGACCCCGCTATATTCTGCGCTTGGGAATGTGCCGTGCTGGTGACCGGACACGATCGCATCGATGCCTTTCGTTTTCGTGGCAAGGTCAAAGATCATATTTTCTGATCCTTTAGGCGAAGCGGTTTTTTCAATTCCTGTATGGGCAAGAGCGACGATGATATCTGCGCCTTTTTCCTTCATTTCAGGAATGGTTTCATTGGCAGATTCGACGATATCCTGCACTTGAACTTGTCCATCTAAATTCTTCTTATCCCACGTCATAATTTGCGGTGGAACGAATCCTATGTAACCGACTTTCACAGTTTGTGAAGCTCCGTTTGCATCTTTAAATGTTTTTTCTTGGATCACATAAGGGGTAAAACGGTGTTCTCCATTTAACTTTTTGACGTTCGCATTGACAATCGGGAAGTTAGCCCCGGCAATGGTACCGTCAAGAAATGATAATCCGTAGTTAAATTCATGATTGCCAAGTGTTCCTGCATCGTACTTTAGTTTGTTGAGTGTATGAATAATGGGGTGAACCTTTGTTTGATTGATGATGCGGTCTTTCTCATTTTTGTAAACGTATTCTCCAAGAGGGGTTCCTTGAATCAGGTCTCCGTTATCAACAAGGAGTGTATTTGGATTTTGTGAACGGTGCTTTTCAATCAGCTCGGCTGTTTTTGCCAAACCAAATTCATTTGTTTCCTTGTCGCTGTAATAATCGTAATTCATCATGTTCGCATGAACATCCGTTGTGGCTAAGATGCTTACTTTTACGGCATCGCCGTTTTCTATTGCTGCATGAGTAGGTACTGCTGGGAGAATGAGACTAATCATCATAATGGAAGTGAGCAGAATAGACAGGTTTTTCCTTCGTTTAGACCTATGTGCTTGCTTCTTCACCTGATCTCCGCCTTTCTAATTTTTTTGACCACAATACCTATTGTAGAAATGTTTCGTTAACTTTTGTAGTTATTTTTTGCAGATTATTGTAAAGATAACATAAATCATACGAATTACCTTGTTGAGGAAATATAAATAAGTCTAAATGCTTATTTTTATCATAAGGGGTTTTCTGATCGGGATAGGATGTTTGATTTCAATGTACCCGGGTATAGTGTGTAGTGTAAACGATAATCAAGCAGGAGGGTTTCTACATGGGTAAGAAAATTGCAGTTGTATTAACAGATTACTTTGAGGATGTTGAATTCACCGAGCCTGCAAAAGCCTTTAAAGATGCAGGCCATGAGATCACAGTCATTGAAAACGAAAAAGGAAAAACAGTGAAAGGGAAGCAAGGAGAAGCAGAAGTGAGAGTGGATGCGTCCATTGATAACGTGAAGCCTGAAGACTTCGATGCACTGCTGATTCCTGGCGGATTCTCACCAGACATTCTTCGTGCAGATGATCGCTATGTCCAATTCACAAGAGCATTTATGGACGAGAAAAAACCAGTATTTGCGATCTGTCACGGACCGCAATTGCTTATTACAGCGAAGACACTGGAAGGCAGAGGCGCGACTGGCTATACATCCATTCAAGTAGATATGGAAAACGCAGGCGCAAAATTCAAAGATGAAGAAGTAGTCGTTTGTCAGGATCAGCTTGTGACAAGCCGTACACCTGATGACATTCCAGCATTTAACCGTGAATCTTTAAAACTGCTCGCAAAATAAGCAGTTTTGACAGGATAAACAAAGCCAGCACCTTGCGGGGTGCTGGCTTTTTCTGTGCATGGATGTAAGAAAGCGGCGAAAACCGCAATCCAGATTCCTTTGCACGATTATTTTCTTAAGTTTTTTAGCTCGCTTGCGATGGCTTGCATTTCACTTGGGCTGAATGAAGATTTTTTCATCACCATTTGGTGTAGAAATTCAATATCTTCGTACTTGTCTGGACTGAAGTCCTCGGCTTTGATGACTCCAATGTTCAGCATATTTAACTTTTGCGAAATGTCTTCAATCAGCTGATTGACTTCAGCCGCTTTTTGCTCTGACAAGGGCGGCACGTCCTTTCCTGCATATGTGTTGAATAACATGTCTATTTTAACAGAAATGCAAAAGAATAAAAGGGCTATTAAGACGACACGGAGATGTTTTTCTCCTTTTTCTCCTGTTTGATCTTATCAATGATTCGTTTAGATTCAAACACGACAACTCCTGATAAACCGATGAGGCCGATTAAGTTCGGAACAGCCATCAGTCCGTTTAGCATATCCGCCACGCCCCAGACGAAATCATTCTTAAACACGGCACCGAAAAAGACAGCAATAACAAACACAACACGATAATACATCACATACGAATCTTTTGCCAAATATGTAAAGCATTTTTCACCATAATAGGACCAGCCAATAATGGTGGAATAAGCGAATAAAAGTAAGCCGATTGCAACAATGATTGAGCCGATTGGTCCAAGGAAATGAGCAAAGGATAACGAGGTGAGTGCATCACTTTTTTCTGTGACGTACATATCGGCCATGACAATTGTGATCCCTGTAATAGAACAAACAATCATCGTATCAATAAATACTTGCGTCATTGACACAAGCGCTTGACGAGCAGGCATATCTGTTTTGGCAGCAGCAGCAGCGATTGGTGCAGAACCAAGACCTGCTTCATTGGAAAATACCCCTCTCGCCACACCCCAGCGGATTACGGTACCGATCGCGCCGCCTGCAACGGCTTGACCTGTAAATGCATCCGTAAAAATGAGCCCGACTGCACTTGGGACAAGATCCGCATTCATGACAAGAATGATCAGCCCGCAAATGACGTAGAATAAAGCCATGACTGGTACAAAAATAGCCGTCACCCGGCCAATGCTTTTAATCCCGCCTAAAATCACGAGCGCAGTAAAGGCCGTAATAATAATGCCTGTGATCCATGTTGGAATCTGAAAGGTTGAATTCATGACACCAGAAATCGAATTTGACTGCACGAGATTCCCAATTCCAAAGGCAGCCGTAGCACCAAAAATAGCAAACAGCACCCCTAGCCATTTTTGCTTCAAGCCATGCTCCAAATAGTACATCGGCCCGCCGGACATTTCACCTTTTTCATTTTTGACACGGTATTTCACTGCGAGAACAGCTTCAGCATATTTTGTCGCCATTCCAAAGAACGCTGCAAACCACATCCAAAACACAGCGCCTGGTCCGCCGGCAATGACAGCAGAGGCGACCCCTACAATATTTCCCGTTCCAACCGTTGCAGCAAGAGCTGTCATTAATGCTTGGAAGTGAGAAATATCACCTTCTGATGTCTTGTCTTGCTTTGAAAATGCAAGCCTCAGCGAATAGGGGAGCAGCCTAATTTGAATGAAGAGTACGCGAAAGGTAAGGTAAATTCCAGTCCCCACGATCAAAAACAAAAGCGCCGGTCCCCATAATACATCATTGATATTGCTGACAATCTGTTCTACCCATCCCATATGTATCCCCCTTTATTTGTGCAATTCTCCTAAAGTGTCCCCTTTTTTTGTATAATGTGTCAATGCCGATGGGAGTTTTTCTTGCAAAGTTTTCAAAAGAAAAAGGGCTTGATATGATAGAGAAAAGGTTTTCGAAAGCAGCTCTTAGGGAAAAGATAGGAGGAGAATGAAGGATGATTCATGTATTATTCGTATGTCTTGGCAATATTTGCAGATCACCGATGGCGGAGGCCATGTTTAGAAAACGAGTAGAAGATGAGGGACTAAGCGAACACTTTGTCATTGATTCAGCAGGCATTGGCGGCTGGCATCAAGGAAGTCCTCCGCATGAAGGAACACGAAAACTGCTTGATGAAAAAGGGATCAGCTATGAAGGGATGTCCGCAAGACAAATCATAGATGAGGACATCACAGCATACGACTATATCATTGCGATGGATGCTGAAAATGTAGGGGCACTTCGCAGTATAGCCGGTTATGGGAAACATCACTTTATTGGCCGTCTTCTTGACTTTGTTGAAGACGATGATCGAGATGATGTGCCAGACCCTTATTACACTGGAAACTTTGAGGAAGTACATGATTTAATTGAAACAGGAATCGATCGTTTTTTGACGTATGTAAAGAAAGAGAAACACCTTTAACTGAAAGGAGATCAGACGAGATGGAAGAGAAAAATCAAATCATGCTTCGAGGAGCTGTGATAGGAGCAGCTTGCGGCGCACTGCTGACATTATTTCATCGGCCAACGAGAATTGCGCTTAAAGACAAATGGGATGACTGTCAGGAAAAGCTGGCGGAATACCGTCAGGAGCCAGCCAGAATTTCTGCTTGCGTGAAAGAAAAAATGGAAGAAACGAAGCAGCTGATGCGAACAGTCTCAGGTGATTTGTCATTTTTAAATGAACAAGTCAATCAGTTAAAGGAAACAACCCCAAAAGTATTAGAGATTATTGAAGAAACAAAGGATCACTTTCGATCGAAATAGAAAGATTGATCATTGGAGATGAGGCGTATGGGTTTTATTAAAGCGTTAATTGAACGCTTTTTGCTGCATGAAGGACCAGCAAAATCTGCTGAGCTTGCTTACTTCTTTTTGCTTTCATTATTTCCGTTTCTCATCTTCGTGCTGACACTCGTTGGATATTTGCCGCTGACGTCGAAGGATGTCCTGAGCGTCATTTCTGGTTATGCGCCAGAAGGAGCGCTTTCAATGATTGAATCCATCGCCGAAGAGACACTGAACAGCCGCAACGGCGGATTGCTGTCATTCGGGATTATTGCCGCCCTTTGGTCTGCATCTAACGGGATTAATGCCGTCGTCAGAGCATTTAACCATGCTTACGAAGTTGAGGAAAATCGTTCCTTCATTCTCGTACGTTTAACATCAATCATCTTAACTATAGCGATGGTTCTTACGATTATTTTTGCCTTAATGCTGCCTGTCTTTGGAAAAGAACTTGGCTTATTTGTCGCTAAATTAGTTGGGCAGTCAGATGCCTTTCTCACCATTTGGACGGCCATGAGGTGGATCATTAGCCCGCTGATTTTATTGATTGTGTTTACAGCCTTGTACTATTTCGCCCCAAACATCAGACTGAAATTGAAATTTGTTCTGCCAGGCGCCATTTTTGCATCGATTGGATGGATTTTGGTGAGTATGCTGTTCTCATTTTACGTAGGTGAGTTTGCTAATTACAGCGCGATGTACGGAAGTATTGGGGGAATCATTATTTTAATGATCTGGTTTTATTTAACCGGCATCATGATTATCCTTGGCGGCGAGCTCAATGCGCTTTTACATAAGCGTAAAATCGTACCAGGCAAGGTGTGAAGAAATCTGGGCATCCTAAAGAAGAACGAACATGTTCAATCTTGATGGATGGGGGAATCACATATGTCCAAACAATCGAAAAAAGGCGGAAGCAACACGAAACAAAACAAAGGCCATCAGCCAAAGCACAAAACAAGCGGCAGTGCGAACGGGCAAAATGGTTATCATTAAATGAAAAAAACTCCTCTGCGATGCGGGGGAGTTTTTATTTCGACAATCGTATATACCGCTTAAGGATAAAAGCTGTATCAGGTTTTGACTGGTAATGAGGATCAAGCTGAAACCCTGCGTTTATCGCTACACGTTCACTTCTGACATGGCCAACAGGACAAAAAATTTCAAATCCATCGACTTTAGGAGCAAAGGTATCTGTCATATATTTCACGATGGTTGTCACAATGCCTTGTCCTTGCGCGTCTTCATCAATCCAATAACCGATATTGCCTACTTGTTGATCAAACGTCAGACGGAACACACCGATTAATTGCTCGTTCAGCTGAATGCCAGCTTCCAACCCTTTTTGTTCATTGTAGGTGGTTTGAGTTGATTGAATAAACGTTTTTACCGCTTCTATGCTTTTGCAGTGATGAACCCAAGGCAGCCACTCCCCTAAATGAGCCTTATTTTTTTGAATAAGGGTAAATAGTGTGTCCGCATCATCTATTTGTAGAGATGCCAAAGTCAACTCATTTGTGATGTTATAGGTAAACAACGATTGACCCTCCATTTAGTGACTTTCCACCACTGCCGTCGTTCTCCCAAACCGAACGCAGCAAAAGACAAATAATATCACGATACTGACAAGATAAAGTAAATTCATTCCTTCAAACGTTTGCACAAAGAATCCTCCGAGTACCGGCCCGAGAATACTGCCGGCACTAAACGCCATCCCGCACATCAAATTCCCGGCGGGAAGCAGATGCTTTGGCAATAAGTCGGTCATATAACTGATGCCAAGTGAGAAGGTAGAGCCTACAGCCATTCCGGCGATAAAGAAACAAATGGCCACAGCCAAAACGGATTGAATAAATATTCCTGCTAAAAGGAAAAAGAATGATCCAGCGAGTGTCACACATAAAATGATGCGGCGTCTGCCAAACCGGTCACTGAGCATCCCAAGAGGAAGCTGAAAGACAATGCTCCCAATGGCAAACGCAGGTAAAATAAACGCAACTGCATCTACTGTCACACCGCTTCTTAGCGCATATACAGGGAAGTTACTATTAAGCGTCGTTTCTAAAAATCCATAGCAAAATGGCATCATAAAGGCGACCCAGCCAAATTGAAAGGCCTTTTTGAAGCGCTTCAAACTGTTTGTCTGCTCTGACGTTTGCACTTCGCCTGTATCTGGATATGTATTTTTTAAAACAAACACAAGCAGCCAAATACATAAACTAACGGCACCAGAAACAATAAAAGGCAAAGCTGGATTGATCTCAATGAGCGGCGTTAAAAAAGGGCCGGCGGCAAAACCGAGTCCAAACGATAATCCATACAGTGAAATGTTTCTTCCGCGATTTCTCGAGGATGAAGCATAGGTCACCCACGTCTGTGTAGAGAAATGCAGCATATGGTCACCAATCCCGATCATAAGCCGGAGGAAGAACCAGACGACATAAGATTCAAAAAACACAAAGCTAAACAAGCTTAAAAAGACAGCGGCGCCTCCAATGACGATTAACGGCTTAAATCCAAACCGGCGAAGCGGTGCTTCCATAAAAGGAGACGCAAGCAGTACTCCGAGATATAAGCCTGTGGCATGCAGTCCATTTAACGTAGGAGAAGTACCGGCATGTTCGAAAATAATGGAAATGACAGGAAGTAATGCACCCTGTGAAAAACCAGACACGGATACAAGTAAAATTAAAATCATAAAGTGAATTCTCGACATAAGATGCTCCTTACAAGTTCATATTTTCATCGTACAATGGAACCATAGGGGTTTCAATAGAAAGGTGGAAAAGGAATGAAGCTGACATACGAAAAGGATCATTGGATCGCACATAATGAGGACAGGCAGCTGCCTATTTCAGGAACAGAAGAAATGGGGTACCGTCCATCTCAATTGTTCACCTCAGCCATCGCAGGCTGCTTTGGAGAAATGCTCATTCATGTGTGCCGTAAAAAGCGAATATCCTATGAAGGGCTGACGATCACACCTGAAACGACAAGGGCAGGAGCTGTAAACAAGATTTCCTGCATTCATTTACATATCTTATTTGAAGATATTAATACATCTGCTGAACAAATCGATAAAGTGATCACCCTTGCATTGAAGCATTGCTCTATGGTGCAGTCCGTGAAAGGAAGTATTGATATCACCTTCTCACACGCGCGAATCTAAAATGTATATGATGCCGGCACTCACGAAAGAATAACAGTCAGACATATGTAAAGGAGAATGGCTGTATGAATCGTTTATTTCTTGTAATTGTCGCAATCGGTGTTCCGCTATCGGTACTTGGCAGTTTTCTTCATTTCCCGCAGGTCGTCATGTTTGCCGTTTATTGTATCGCCATTATTGGTCTTGCTAGTTTTATGGGAAGAGCCACAGAAAGTCTTGCCATCATTGCGGGGCCCAGAATTGGCGGACTTTTAAACGCTACATTTGGAAATGCGGTGGAGTTAATCATTTCGTTTTTTGCTTTAAAGCAAGGATTGACGGCCATCGTACTTGCATCATTAACAGGATCGGTTATCGGAAATTTACTGCTTGTGGCTGGCTTGTCTTTTTTCGTTGGCGGATTAAAATATAAGCGTCAAGTATTTAATGTCCATGATGCAAGGCACAATTCAGGCTTGCTCATGTTTGCCATTATTGTAGCGTTTGTCATTCCAGAAGTGTTTTCGATGGAGATGGCAGAGAATAAACAGTTTGTTTTAAGCATTGGGATCAGCATTGTGATGATTTTGCTTTATGTCGCGGCGCTCTATTTCAAACTGGTCAGCCACCGCGGGGTGTATGTTGCCAAGCAGGAGAGCATGGAAGGCGAAGCAGAGACGGAAGAAGAAACACCTGAATGGTCTGGAAAGTTTGCCACTGTCATTTTGATGCTTTCGACAATCGCAGTTGCGTACATTTCAGAGCGTCTTGTTCATACATTTGATACGGTAGGAGAACAATTTGGCTGGAGTGAGCTGTTTATCGGTGTCATTATTGTGGCCATCGTCGGCAACGCAGCAGAACATGCTTCAGCTGTCATCATGGCGTATAAAAACAAAATGGATGTAGCAGTAGAAATCGCCTTTGGCTCCACACTTCAGGTTGCCATGATGGTTGCGCCGATTCTTGTCATCAGCTCGCTATTTTTTGATAAGCAGATGCCGCTCATTTTCTCCTTGCCAGAGCTCATTGCGATGGCATCCTCTGTGCTGCTCACGGTCATTTTATCAAATGATGGTGATACAAATTGGTTTGAAGGCGCCACATTACTCGCTGCCTATTTTATTATGGCAATTGGATTTTTCCTTTTATAATCTTTTGTGGATAAGGGACGTCTTTCGGGAAAATACTATGGAAAAATGAATGAGAAAGAGTGATGATATGAAAAAGATGCCCCGCATCATGTTTGTTGTTCTCTTATCCTTAAGTTTTCTATACAGCTTTCCAGCGGAGGCGGCAAAGCCATTTAAAGTGCCATCCTCTGTCGCAAGTATTTCAAAGGAGAATACGTATCCGAACGCGTCACAGGATCAGCCGCTGCTCCAGCCGAGCGAGCTGACGGCTGAATTGTTCAAAACAACAAGTGTCCCGATTGAGAATACTCATTTGATTAAAATGCTGAATGAATCCAGCATCTCAGGGACGCCATTAGCAGTTGGATACCGCGCGACCATTTTCCTCGGGAGATGGGCGCTGAGCTATGATTCAAACGAAACAGTCGCCAATTGGGAATACAAAAAAGTGAACACGAATCACATTGATAATAGAGGCGGAAACAAAACAGCCATCGGCAAATACGTTCAAAAGCAGCAAGTGAAAGTAAGCGGCGGACTCACAGCAAAAGTGCCAAGCCCAGAAGATGTGAAAACATTGATGATGCAAAAAGCGATTCAAAAAACAAAGCTGCCCCTCGCGTTTGACACTGTAATTGGTGCAGGAACAAAACGAGATCAGTCTTACCATGTCTCTCCAAAAAAAGCAGCATCGCTTCATGCCTATGCACCAGCGATTAACGAAAAAGGTAAGGTTACTTACGGAGAAGTGTACCTTGTGCTAAAAGGAAATAAACGCAAACTCGTCGTAAAAAACGTGACTTCGCAAGGAATCGGCGCTTGGATACCTGTTCAGGATCACCTGACGTTTGGGTTTCAAGGGATGAATTAAAACAGTCATCTCCTCTTATCAACAGAGGAGATGACTGTTTTTTGCTAATAGGGTTTCTCTTTTTTTCTTTTTAGTTCATTTTTGTAAAAGTCAAAGGCGTTATATAAATACCAAATGATAAAAAGAAAGAAGATAACTTTAGTCAATATCGGTAAGTCGTTGAAAATAAGATATAGGCCAAAATAAGGGATGATCATAAATCCATAATAAGAAAACCACCATGTTTTAAAAATGAAACTCATCTCCTTGAAAATTGTATACATTAACATATTATACACATATTACATTTTTTGAGGAAATAAAAAAGCCATAGTAGAAGTTGAATGAACTCAACGACTACTATGGCTAAGTTTTTTATTCCCCTAAATCCACATTATGATAAACCTGCTGCACGTCTTCAAGCTCTTCTAAAACATCGATCAGCTTTTCAAATTGTGCCTTAGATTCATCATCTAATGTCACTTCGTTTTGCGGTAGCATTGTGATTTCAGCGACAGTGAATTCTTCAACACCCGCTTGTTTGAATGCTTCTTGTACTTGATGGAATTGATCTGGTTCAGCGTACACAATCACCGTTTCATCTTCTTCCATGATGTCACGTACATCAACATCTGCTTCCATTAGAAGCTCAAGTGTTTCTTCTTCACTTTTTCCTTCGACACCGATGACAGCTGTTTGGTCAAACATGTAAGCAACAGAGCCGCTTACGCCCATGTTTCCGCCGTTTTTCCCAAATGCTGCTCGAACATCTGAAGCTGTCCGGTTCACGTTATTGGTGAGGGCATCAACGATGACCATTGATCCGTTTGGACCAAATCCTTCGTAGCGCAACTCATCGAAGTTCTCTTCCGCACCGCCTTTGGCTTTTTCAATGGCACGGTCCACAATATGTTTTGGGACACTATATGTTTTTGCACGTTCTAGGACAAAACGAAGTGCTTGGTTTGATTCTGGGTTTGGCTCACCTTGTTTGGCTGCCACATAGATTTCACGCCCGAATTTTGCGTAAATACGACTTGTACTGGCATCCTTTGATGCTTTCTTTTCTTTAATGTTGTTCCACTTACGACCCATCTTATTCACTCTCTTTCACTTAGAAAATACACAGTATGAGGGTCCCCATGCTGCATGAAATCATTCTGCTATCTATTATACATGAATCAGTCAAGAGGATAGAAGTAAGAGGGCTGAAATGAAGAGAATTGTTAGCTAATGTGCCCCAGCTGTTCAAGCATTTCATGTTTTTCGTGAGCCCGAGTCAGCTCGTCGCACCGAATGATCCTGCCATCTGATAAAGTGAAAAGAGCTGTGACATCTATTAAACCCCCGTCTCCGCTTGCGAGGTCAACATGTACCGTGTAACGAAAACACGCTTGCTGCATTTCTTCATCAAATAACACATCATGAAAGGCGGGGATCGCAAGCTGTGTTGTCATTTCTTTTAATGTGGATAGATGCTTTTTAAACTCATTAAGCGTGGAAACCTTCCCATCGGTCACTTGCTGATAGTCAGGAGAAAAATAAGCCTCCACCTTTTTTGTATCGAACTTGGTTAACACCTCTTGATACATCTCCTTGATGAAAGAAATCGCTTCTGTTTTTGTCATTCCATACATCCTCTCTATTATTAACTGGTTAACTAAATAACATTATAATTAACCGGTTAACAAAATACAAATAAAAAAATAACCCCATATAGAATGAGGTTATTTTGCAGGCTGGGGATAAGCGAGATCCTCAAGCAATTTGACATCATGCTGATGAAGTTGCTTGATCATTTCTTTTCGCACAGCGAGAGCGGCTTCGAAGTATTTTTCGTCTTCGACCATTCCCTTAACTGTGATTTCAATCCCGCGATTCAGCTTATTCAAGCCCATAATTCCATGAACCTGAAAGGGTTCAATGGCGTTTTGGAATTCATCTTTTTTAAGAAAATCATGATGCATTTGATTTAAATTGTCACATGCTGATTCAAGCGCTTGGAAGGCGATATCTGGGTTTTGATTCGCGCTAATTAACACAGATTCCGTAATCCTCATATATTGCATGTTATAGTTTTGGATTTGCCGGATATCTCCGTTAGAAATGGTTAACAGCTTGCCGCTCCATTCTCTAATTTGCAGAGAGCGGAGACCAATCTCTTCAATGGTTCCATTAAAGAGGTTATTCACCGTCACATAATCCCCTTTATGAATCTGGCGTTCATAGATGAGAAAAATGCCTGCTAAAATATCACGAATGAGCGTCTGGGCACCAAAACCGATGACGATCCCAGCAACACCAGCACCCGCAAGAATTTTCCCAAAGTCATGAAAGAAAAGAGAAATGACATAGAGCACAAAGCAAATCGAAGCGGTGTATTTCGTGACCGATTTGACCAAGCTCTCGATCGTTTTCTTCTTTTTATCCTCTATAAACTCAGTTCGTTTAAAGAAAATTTGAAGGGCTTTGTTGATCATAAAGACAGCAAGCCAAAGAACGAGCCCAACAAGGAGAATTTCAATGTATTTATTTTTGACCACTGTCAGAAATGTATCGTCCATCTATCGGTTACCCCCTGGCTGTTCGAGAAGTAAAATCAACATCTTGATAATAGCTGTTTTTCACTAGAACATTCGGACCGAGGCACTGCACGCTTGGGCAATGACAATTCAGCTCTTTTGCTAATTTCGTGTCCATCCAGCGTGTATAGGCTGATTGCAATGTATCAGTTGCAATGTTTCCAAGCGGCGGTGTATCGCCAAAGTCTGTCACAATAATATTCCCATCAAAAATATTCACATTCAACCGCGAACGGCCGTCAGGGTCATTTCGTACTGTGACATTTTTCTCCTGGCGCAATCGATTAAGGAGACGCTGGTCTTCTTCATCTGTGCTGCATGAATAAAATGGCAGGGTGCCAAACAGCATCCATGTGTTTTGATCACGAATATCAAGCAGCTGATGAATCGCATCCCGCATTTGCGGAAGCGTCAATGATTCAAGGGCGCTGGCGAAATCACTTGGGTACATCGGGTGAACTTCGTGGCGCTGGCATTTCATTTCCTCGACGATCTGCCGGTGGATGTGCTCAATATATGGAAGCGTGCGCTTATTCAGCATGGTCTCAGCGGATACGGTTACGCCTGCTTTGACAAGTGCCTGACTATTTTCAATCATGCGGTTAAATAATTTCCCGCGCTGCTCAAAGGTTGGTTTACGGTCCATCATGGCAAAACCGACTGTTGCAAACTCTTCAACAGTGCCCCAGTTATGTGAAATGTGAAGGACATCTAAGTATGGAATAATTTCTTCATAGCGCGCCAAATCAAGGGTTAAATTTGAATTGATCTGTGTACGCACGCCGCGTTCGTGGGCATACTTTAATAAAGGGACGACATATTCCCGTACAGATTTAATAGAAAGCATAGGCTCACCGCCTGTAATACTGAGTGAGCGCAGGAGCGGAACTTCATCTAAACGGCGAAGTAACAAATCTATCGGCAGCGCATTCGGGTCTTTAGGCTGTAAGGTATAGCCGACCGCACAATGCTCACATCTCATGTTACACAATGTTGTAGTTGTAAATTCAATATTTGTCAGCTTCATTTCTCCGTAATCCTGCACATCGAGATAGGCTTCCCAAGGGTCGTATGCAGGTGTGATCGGACGAAGTGCTGTTTTTTGGTTCATGGTATCTATCTCCTTTTCATTCGGGCAAACGTAGACCCGCCAACAGTTAATTTTAAGCCTCATCACGGTTATACGCAAGAGGGACACAATTGATTTACAAGGGAAAAAAAGATAAGCTATAAACAAACGCTAAAGGGAGTGTATCGATGGGCAAGGCAGCAGACAGCAAAGAGCAGCAGGTTGATTATTTAAAGAACCGATTAGATATGTTTATGAATGTGATTGATTCATTAGATCCCGAATCAACAGACGTTGAGGATATAGACAGACTGATCCAGATGATTGACGACCTGGAAGCGAAATATGAACGGTTTAAAAATGATTGGAAGGAAGAATAGCTCGCGCAGTGCGGGCTTTTTTTCTTTAAATTGGCAGGTGAATCGGTGTATGAGTCTCGGTCTTATTCTGCACAATAGAAGAAAAACCGGGAAGTGACGTAAATGAAAAAATTCATGCTGATCTGTTTATGTGCGCTTTTTGTTTCCATACCTTTTTCAGAAGTAGGAGCCGTGTCTAATAAGCCCATCCACTGGGGATTTGCGAAAAGCAAAGAGCACAGGCCGCCGGATGCGGGCAAAGAATTGACGGCACTCTTAAAAAAGTATGATGCCTTCTATTTAGGCAATACGAAAAAGAAAGAGATTTATTTCACCTTCGACAACGGCTATGAAAATGGGTACACACCCAAGATCTTAGACGTGCTGAAAAAACATCAAGTACCAGGCACCTTTTTTGTGACAGGTCATTTTGTAAAGGACCAGCCCGGGCTTGTCAAACGTATGGCAGAAGAAGGTCATATCATTGGCAACCATTCCTATCATCATCCAGATTTAACAACAAAAAGTACGAAAGAAATCAAAGAAGAACTGGACCGTGTCAATGAAGCTGTGTACAAAATCACAGGAAAACAAGATAACCTCTACCTTCGTCCGCCGCGCGGTGTGTTCAGTGAAAGGGTACTAAAAGAAACAAAACAGCTCGGCTACCAAACTGTTTTCTGGTCAGTAGCGTTTGTAGACTGGCATATCCATCATCAAAAAGGAAAACAGTATGCTTATGATCAAATGATGAAGCAGGCGCACCCAGGTGCCATTTACTTACTTCATACCGTCTCAAGAGACAATGCAGAAGCGCTGGATGATGCTATCACCGCTCTGAAAAAACAAGGATATTCCTTTAAAAGCCTAGACGATCTCATGCTTGAAAAAGTATGGCATCTGCCTCAGCTATAGAAAAAAGCCTGCAGAAGATCTGCAGGCTTTTTGATTATCCTTCTCTGATTTTACGCTGAAACAAAAGAGGGTGATGACGTGAAAAAGAGTCAATCAAGCCCTCGCCGAAAATTGTGATGCTTTGCTCCCAAGGATGTCCTAGCAGGCCCCAATCCATTTCTTTTGATAAAAAGAAATAGTAATCCCCATTAGGGAGAACAGGAACTTTCCATTCTCCAAATTCATCTTTTTCAAACAAGCCATATGGTGTGATCCAGTAGCATTCGTGCTGCCAATCAAGTGCCAGCATATACTCGTCTGTTCCGGTGATATTCTCTTGAAAAGAGAGCAGTGCCTTTTTTTCAAGATCTTCATCTGCATGTAGAAGAGAAGAGTCCTCAAAATACGCAGAGATGTCATATGTGATGTAAGGAGAGGGTGCTTGAAAAGCGGGAAAGCGAGAGATGCTTGGTTTAAATTTGAACTCTCGCGCAAAAGTCTTCCAGGCGAATTTTAATTCATTGTCTTTCAGTGGAATCCAGTTTTCCATATTATTTTCCTCCCAAGCACTTCTCTCAAAACATTATTTAAAAATCCTAAACCACCCTTTATGTTTAAACCACAAAAGCATACCCGAAACGAGCAGACCCATGAAAATCAGCACGCCAAAATAGCCGTATTTCCAATGTAATTCAGGCATGTTGTCAAAGTTCATTCCGTACACCCCAACAATAAAGGTCAGTGGAATAAAAATGGTCGACACAATGGTTAATGTCATCATAATGGCATTCATCCGGTTGGAATTCAGCGTCTGATAGCTGTCTCGTAAATCCGCTGTCATGTCCCGGTTCGACTCAACGATCTCTGTGAGCTTCAAAAGATGATCGTAAATATCATTAAAATACGCTTGGCGGTTTGTATCGCTTTTCATCGTATTTGTGTTCACAATACGATATAAAAGGTCCCTCATTGGGATAATCGTTCTTCGCAGTTTGAGCAAATCGGATCGGATTCCGAATACTTCGTTCATCAACGTGCCATACGTTTTATGACCTTCTTCATCCTCAATTTCATTCAGCCTGTCCTCTATTTGATAAATAATAGGGAAATAATCATCAACAAGCTGATCAATCAGCATGTAGGCAATATGCTCAGGTCCGCTGTTTCTTTCTTTATCAGACCCCTTGAGCTTTCGAATGACACGATCAATGTATGGCGCTTCCTTTAAATGAAAGGTCACGATATAGTTTTCACCAACAAACAGATCAACTTCCTCAGAACGCAACGTTTTTTGATTAAGGGCATGCAGCACGAAAAATAAATACCCCTCATAAAAATCAAGCTTCGGCCGCTGCAAATAATGGAAGCAATCCTCAATCGCAAGCGGATGGAACTGAAAATATTCCTTCAAAAGCGCTGCTTCCTTTTCCGTTGGTGCATGAAAATCAATCCAATACCAGGCGATTTCGGGGCTTGAAAGCTGCTGCATTGTTGCATGTTCAATCAAGTCGCCGTTTTTTGTCACTGCAAGTTTTCTCAGCATGTGCACCCCTCCAGACTTGCATTATATCATGAAGCAGCACTGGTGAACTTATACGTTTTCTACATAAAAAAGCCGATCTCAGAAAGAGATCGGTTAAATGTGCGTGTATGATTGATGGATAAAACCGAGAATTAAGGACGATGGAACGTAACGAATTTATCTTGACGGTCAAACCAGCCTCTAAACGCCCAGTTATCCCAGCCGCCATCGCCGTTGTTTTTAAATGTACCACTTTCGAATACCCAAATTCCGTAAACAACATTACCAAGATTAGCAGTAGCGAAAGTTTTGACGCCGTTAAAACGGTCTTCGTAGTTCTGGCTTAGGTTAAAGACCATGACATTATATCTGCCGCCAGCAGCGTAGAATGTGCTTTCCATGACGCTTTTCACGAATCCAGAACGGTTTGCATTTGCATTTACTGCGTTTACAATGGCATTGGCAATCCCAAGAACATCAAAGTTTACGTTAACATTAGGGCTAGCCGTAGTGCCAGCTTTACCTTCAGCAGCTTTATTTAATACAGTTTGCTGAAGTGTAGTAGAAACAGGTGCTGAAGTTTTTGGCTCAGCAGCGTCAGCGAATAATGGCAGTGTCGAAGAAACAGCAGTGGCAAGTGCAACAGAAAGAATGGTTTTTTTCATTGGTCGGATCTCCTTTGTTTTTTAATTTTGGGTCTTCTTTTTTGTAAAATGTGAAACTAGGTGAAGCCGGTTATCAATGAGGTAAATATGTTCCTGCAAGATAAAACAAATGATTGCCTAATCCGCTAATTCCTTTGTTCACCTCCTTGATATGTCATAATTATACAAATATATTCAGGGAGGAAGATATCACCCAGAGGTTCTATTTCTAATTTAAGGAAAATGATCCTAAAATGTTGAAGATTGCTGTCGAATGTTAGCTGAATTCGACTAAAAACTTTCGTCTATCCAAAAGGAGAATGACCACAAATAAGGAAGATATAACTGATAAATTCTTGTACTCTTTATGTTTAAAAGTATTCAATCTAGAGAATCATTCATGCAAAATGAAACAATCACATCTGCGTATATTGGCAGAAAGGAAGAGGACATGTATGTGGGAAAAACAGCTGGTGGTAGAGCCGCCGTATCATTTCGATCAAGTGCTTAGACGCTTATCAAGTGATCCATTAAAAGCAGTCGATTTGAGTCAAAGAGAAATCAAAGTGCCGATCAGATTAGAGCAAAAACCGTACGTGGTCATCGTTCAAGCTACTGGAACAAAAGATGCGCCTATGTTCCGGGTGCGATCAAACGGCCCAGAGGAACCCCTTCTTTCTGAGGTGAAACGGATATTTGGCATGGAGCATCAATTACACATGATTCAAGACCACTTTTCTCAAACCAATCTAGCACCCATTTTTGAGCAGCATATCGGAACGCCGCTCATGCTGGATTTTCATTTATATCATTGTTTCATGAAATGCATCATTCATCAGCAGCTGAATCTTTCGTTTGCTTACGAGCTCACGAAACGATTTGTCCATACGTACGGTGAGCAAATAGAAGGTGTATGGTTTGATCCTTTACCAGAAACCATTGCCTCTCTTGAAACAGATGATTTGAGAAAGCTTCAATTTAGTCAGCGAAAAGCAGAATATGTCATCGATGTATCGAAACGAATTGTGAGCGGCTCACTTTGTTTAGAAGAATTACACGACTTATCTGATCTGGAGGTAGAAGAGCGTCTGCTTCCGATTAGAGGGATTGGACCTTGGACGGTTCAAAATGTGCTCATGAATGGGCTTGGAAGACCAAATCTTTTTCCAATGGCAGATATCGGCATTCAAAATGCAATCAAACGGCACTTCGATCTGCCTGAAAAGCCGACAAAAGAAGAGATGGTAGCGCTAAGCAAGGAATGGACCCCATATTTAAGCTACGCTTCTTTATATTTATGGAGAAGCATTGAGACAGATAAATAAATGAAAGGCATTTTCTCTCTTTGTCCAAGACGTGATATACTAAGGAGATGGAATAAAATGAAGACAACCTATCAATGGTTTAAATAGAACGGAGAGAATAAAGTGAAAGAAAAACAGCAAGGTGCCCTTTTGCAAAAGGGACAGCAGTTCCCGCTTACCATTAAACGCCTTGGCATTAATGGTGAAGGCGTCGGTTATTTTAAAAAGCAAGTGGTCTTTGTCCCAGGCGCGCTTCCAGGTGAGGAAGTGGTGGTTGAAGCAACGAATGTCCAAGCAAAATATGCCGAAGGCACAGTAAGGAAAGTGCGAAAGCGCTCCGAGCATCGAGTCAAACCGCCATGCCCAGTATACGAAGAGTGCGGCGGCTGTCAGCTTCAGCATTTGGCGTATGAGCAGCAGCTAAATGAAAAGCGTGATATTGTCATTCAATCAATGGAGCGCCATACAAAGCTATCGGTTGAAAAGCTTGATATTAGGCCAACGATCGGTATGGAAGACCCGTGGCATTACCGAAACAAAAGTCAGCTCCAAGTAGGACGTTCTCACAGCGGAGACATCATTGCAGGACTTTATGGACTGAATTCTCATAAGCTTGTACCGATCAAGGAATGTATCGTGCAGCATCCAAAAACAAACAAAACAACGGGCGTTGTCCGCAAAATTTTAGAGAAATTCGGCGTATCGGTCTACAATGAACGAACAAGAAAAGGCGACGTACGTTCGATTGTCGTGCGTGTCGGCTTTGAAACAGGGGAAGTACAGGTCGTTCTTGTCACATCAAAACCTGAATTTCCAAAGAAAAAAGAAATTGCCGAAGCCATTCAAAAACGTCTGCCTGAAGTGACGTCCATTATGCATAATATCAATGGCGAAAAAACATCAGTCATCTTCGGCCATAAAACATCTCACCTAGCTGGCAATATGGTCATCCAAGAATTTTTAGGAGACGTCTCTTTCGAACTAAGTGCACGTGCTTTCTTCCAATTGAATCCGAAGCAGACGCTAAAGCTTTACGATGAAGCGAAAAAAGCGGCCAAACTGACTGGTAAAGAAAAGGTCGTCGATGCGTATTGCGGCGTTGGAACAATTGGGATGTGGCTCTCAGATGGCGCAAAAGAAGTAAGAGGAATGGATGTCATCAAAGAATCAATTGATGATGCGAAGAAAAATGCCAAAAAACACGGCATGAAAAACGCGACCTATGTGACAGGAACAGCTGAAAATTGGCTGCCAAAATGGGTCAAAGAAGGCTTCCGTCCTGACGTCATCGTCGTCGACCCGCCAAGAACAGGCTGCGAGCGCACCTTCTTAGACACCGTCAAACAAGTCAAACCAAAACGCTTTGTCTACGTCTCTTGCAACCCATCCACACTAGCAAAAGACCTTGAATACATGTCAAAAGACTACAAAATCGAATACATGCAGCCAGTTGATATGTTCCCGCATACGGCTCATGTGGAATGTGTAGTGTCTTTATCTCTTAAATAAAAAGGGAATGACAGCTATGATCGACCAAAATGCATTCAAACGATTCCAACTATATATGGACCCACAGCAGACGAAATTGGTGGACCGAAAACAGCAATAGAAAAGGCAGTAACTAAATGAAAAAACCCTTCCAACAGGAGGGGTTTTACTTTAACTAACAATCTATTTTTTCCTAAGCTCTTTTTTCGTATTCTCTTCTATCATTGTACCTAGACCTCTATAATGAGACATCCATCATGAACTCTCGATTCTCAAACAAAATCATGTCTTACTCAAATATCAGTTGAATGAATTTTGAAATGAATGTCAAAAATCAAGATTCTTACAGGGAGTTATTGAATATGAGACTAAAAGAACATGAAATATAACAACTTTATATATTCGTAAGAGGCCCACCTATTATTTAATCATTAAAACTGCAAAATGATAATTGGAGGGATTATGATGAATGACAAACAGTTTTCTTCATTTATAAAACAAGCAGATGAACCTTTTGTTGGGTGGGATTTCTCATTCATATCTGAAACTGGAAGAATGAAAAGTGAGTTGCTTTCATGGTCATATGGTAGTATAGCTACTTCTCTTGTTCAAAGTGCAAAATCAATGCTGGACATGGGAACAGGTGGTGGAGAGTTTTTATCAAAATTAAGACCTTTTCCAACATCAGTTTATGCTACAGAAGGTTACTTACCTAATGTACCTGTCGCAAAAGAACGATTAACCCCTTTAGGAGTAAAGGTAGTTCAAATTTCTAATGATGGAAATCTTCCGTTTGAGACTGGAAAATTTGATCTTATCATCAATCAACATGAGTCATTTTCATCTAAAGAGGTGAGAAGAATTATCTCGAAAGAAGGTATTTTTCTAACTCAACAAGTCGGTGGACTCGATTGCATAGAGATTAATGAGAATCTAAGGGTACCAATAAATGAAGAATTTATTGATTGGAACTTAAAGCTAGCTTTAAAAGAGATACAGGAGAATCATTTTGAGGTGTTGAAAAGTGCTGAAGAGTTCCCCATTCTAAGATTTTATGATATCGGAGCATTGGTGTATTATCTAAAAGCAATTCCTTGGCAAGTGCCAGGTTTTGAAATAAGTAATTTCAAGGATGAATTATACACCATTCATAAAACCATTGAACAAAAGGGTTATTTTGACGCAAAACAACACCGATTTATGATTTTAGCTAAAGCAATTTAGTTGGAAATGGAGCCTTCGATCTATTTGAAGGCTCCAGCTTAATTCTGAACTAATGTCATTCCTGTATGCACGATATATGGCCTGAAAATGTTTCCTTTTATTATTGTCGGACTTGAAAGCATTCTAAAAAAATAGAGGAGGATAACGATGAGTCAATTTGAGATTCTGACAAAATACATACCGAAGCTTCAGGAGGATCATATCGGAGAATGGGTGATCGATCAAGAAAATGATGGAACAGCTGAACGCCCAATCCAGATGCCCTTTGTGAATTATTCCGAAACGGTCCAACGCTTTATTGAAGATGTCTATACCTTTGCAGAACAGCATCAAGAAATGGAACTTACCCACTATAGAGAAATCCTCAAAGAAAATGGCATTGAATGGGGAACGAACGATATGGAGCATGTGGACATTTCAAATTTAAATGCGCAGTGTGTACTTGCTCTCATCATGGGGGCTTTGAGAGCTGAGCGATTTAGTGAGGGAGCCATATTCAATTTCTTTAAAAGTGGAGCGATCTTAAAATGGCTTGAAAGATTGAAAAACCTAGATGTATGAAATCTAGGTTTTTTGTTTTTGATACGAGATCACGAGCATGTGAATTGCTCCGCTTCTTGACGAAATAGATCAAGCAGCAGCTGCTTGGTATTTTCCAGAGAGAGATGGGGGTCTTTATGAGTTAAGATTCCTATCGGGATAAAAGGGTCCTCCATTTCAATTGGAACTTTCACAAACTCGTCTGACAATGGGGTAGAGGAAAGGACGACTCCGACAGAGGGAAATTCCTTTAGAAATGATGGAATGGCTGAAATCTGGCTGATGGTATAAGTGAAGGGCTCCACATTTATTCTTGAAAGTTCCTTTTGTAACTTCATGTGATATAAACAACTTTCCCCGCCTATGATCAAAGGCTGTTCATAAAGGTCCTTGATGAATGAAATCGCTCCAACTTGATCTGCCCGCTGTTTTGCGATAATAAAAGACATTTCCTCCTTGTACAACTCCTCAAACGGAAGTGTGTTCATCACAGGTTCCCCTGCAATAGCAAAATCGATCTCCCCCTGGAGGAGCTGCTTGTGAAGGAAATCTGTATTACCGATGATAAAGTGGCATGTGATATTCGGTTTTTGCTTTCTGAATGTTTGAAGGACGGAAGGAAGAATAGAGACAGCGATAGGTTCGATGACGCCTATTTTCAAAGTTCCGATTTCTTCTTTTTTAAATTGTTGAGATTCATCTAATACAAAGTTCCAATGGAAAATCAGCTGATCAATCTCTTTGGCAAACAATTGCCCTGAAGGGGTTAATTTAACTTCCCAACCTCTTACAAATAATTGAAACCCTAACTCTTTTTCTAATCGTTTGATCTGATTCGTTATGGTCGACTGTGCATAATTCAATTTTTGAGCAGCTTTTGAGAAGGTCCCTTCCTGAATCACGGCTTGAAAAGCTTTTAATTCTTTTAAGTCCATTTTTAATCTCCATTCGAATGATGAATATTATTTTATATATTATTTAATTATACAAAATAAGTTCACCTTCATCTTTATAATTGCCTCGTTTCCTAATCGGGAGGAGGATATAGAGAAAAAAGGCAAAACCCTCCTTTTTCCAAGGTAATGGGTTTTGCCTGATGTACTCATGTTGTATACGCTCACTCTAAACATTCTATCTTAATTACTCTAATCTAAATCAGCACCGTTAGAGTTAATCACCTTTTTGTACCAATAAAATGATTTTTTACGATAACGATTTAAAGATCCTTTTCCATGATCATCTTTGTCTACATAAATGAAGCCATATCGTTTTTTCATTTGACCTGTGGACGAGCTAATAAGGTCAATTGGCCCCCAACTTGTATATCCCATTAAATCAACACCATCCTCGATGGCCTCTCTCATCTCAGCAAGGTGCTGCTTTAAATAGTTAATTCTGTAATCATCGTTAATCACATTGTCCTTCTCAACCTGATCAACTGCGCCTAAACCATTTTCGACAACAAATAGCGGTTTATTATATCGATCAAATAATTGATTTAAAGCATATCTTAACCCTTTAGAATCAATTTGCCATCCCCACTCTGATACTGGCACATATGGGTTTGTCACTCCTCCAAAAATATTTCCCGCCGCTTCTTCAGAGTGTTTTGGATCTGCACTATAAGTAGTGCTGCTGTAATAGCTTAAAGCGATGTAATCCACTGTGTTCTGTTCTAGAAGCTCTTTATCGCCTTGCAACATCTCTATTTCTATATTGTGCTCTTTGAAAAAGCGTTTCATAAAGTAAGGATACTGTCCTTTCACTTGAACATCTCCAAAGAAGAAAGTGACTCTGTTTTGTTCCATGACTTTTATAGAATCTTCTGGTTTGGATGTATAAGGATAGGTAGCCAATCCTGCTATCATACAACCTATCTCTGCATCTGGAATAATGTTTCTAATGGCTTTTACAGCAAGAGCACTTGCAATAAACTGATGGTGCGCTGCTTGATAAATAACCTGTTTTTTATTTTCTCCTTTATGAATGACTATACCTCCGCCTAAATATGGAACGTGTGCAATCATATTGATTTCATTAAAAGTCAGCCAATGCTTTACTTTATCTTTGTATCTTTCGAATAATGTAATCGCGTATTTTTCATAAAACTGTACTAACTGACGATTTCTCCACCCGCCATATTTTTTCAGCAGATGAAATGGCATCTCAAAGTGTGAAATCGTGACGATTGGCTCTATTCCGTGTTTCAGTAACTCATCAAATACATTGTCGTAGAACTGGAGCCCCTCTTCGTTTGGAAGAGAATCATCACCATTTGGAAAGATTCTGGACCAAGCGATGGAAAGTCTAAAACATTTAAAACCCATTTCAGCAAATAAAGCGATGTCCTCTTTATAGCGATGATAAAAATCAATCGCTTGATGAGTAGGATAATATTGATTTTCCTGCAGGTTAATATCTGTAATGATTCCATCATAAAACTTAAATCTTTCTGGAGCAGGAGGCAAAACGTCTGCAGTAGATAAACCTTTTCCACCTTCATTATAGGCACCTTCAACTTGATTGGCGGAGACAGCTCCACCCCATAAAAAACCTTCTGGAAATTCTTTTTTCATGATTATTCCTCCAATAAAGGATGTTAGAAGAAGGACAAGGCGATGTTGTCCTTCCTCCTTTTTTATTTTATTAATGTCAACAATTTGTCTTTTGCTGATACAGTAGAACTAGCTGTTTCAATGATTTCTAGATACGCATCAGTATTCGTTATAATGACTGGTGTTGTAATCTGATAACCTGACTCTTTAATGTTATCAATATCAAATTGAACCAATTGGTCACCGGTTTTCACTTGATCTCCCTGTTTTACGATCGTAGTGAAATGTTTACCTTCCAGCTTCACTGTATCTATACCAACATGAATGAGTATTTCCGCTCCAGAATCAGAAGTAATTCCGATCGCATGTCCTGTAGGAAATAAAGTTGTAACAGTGCCATCAACGGGTGAAATGACTTCTCCTATAGTAGGTTCTATTGCGATCCCTTTTCCCATTATTTCTGTTGAAAAAACGGAATCATTAACCTTGCTTAGAGGCTTCACATGACCAGTGATAGGGCTGAGAATGTTCTCTTTTTTTTCTTGCTTCACTTCTTTTGTTTCATGATCTTCTATGCTATTCTTTGTTCCTTTATCCTCAAAACCCAAGAAATAAGTGAGGAGAGCTGCTAATAAAAATGAAACCGATATTCCAATTACATAATATACCATCGGTGAAACCGAGAGTATTGAAAACACACTAGGAAATGCAAATGCGACACTTTTAGCTCCAAGTGCCCCTATAATTCCACCTCCGACTGCTCCAGAGATTGCAACATAAGGAATGGTTCTCTTATACCTTAGAAATAAACCGTATAGAATAGGTTCAGTTACTCCTGCTAAAAATCCAGGCAAGAATGTTGAACCGGATAATTGTTTGAGTTGTTTGTCTTTCGTACGTAAAAAGATACCTAATGCTAACCCCATCTGAGCAAACGCAGCACATGCTGTCATAGCAGCTAATGGATCCACCCCATTTTGCGCTAGGTTTTGTATCATGATTGGCACAAGGCCTGTATGGATTCCAAGAAGTGTTAAGAATGTCCATCCACTTCCCAAAACGACTCCTGTAATAATGCCACTTTTTCCGCTTATGAACGTGATAAAATCGCCAATTGCTGTACCCACATATAATCCAAATGGACCGAAAATAAGTATCGTAAAAGGAACCATAATTAATAAAGAGATCATAGGAATTAAAAACAACTGTAAATTTTTGTTGATCGTTTTTTTCAAAAACTTATCTAATAATGAATAAATAGAAGTTGCGATGAATATTGGAAATACAGAAGCTGAATAATTTGCTACGATTACTGCAATTCCAAGAAACGTAACGTCACCTTCGACATTTAATAACCCCGTGAAGTTTGGCTCTAACAAAGCTGCTCCAATTAACCCACCGATATATGGATTTGCACCAAGTTTAGTGGAGAGCGTAATCCCTACAAAAATTGGTAAGAAATAGAAGATAGCGTTGGAAGCTGCAGATAAAATGAAATATGTGCTGTCTTCCTTAGAGAGCAACCCGGTCATTGTTAAAAGAATTAAAAGAGCTTTTAACATACCTGAACCTGCAAGTGCACCTAGTAATGGTGTAAAGGTTCCAGATATGATGCCAAATATTTTTGAAGACAATGATTCCTTTTTGTTTGATGGGGTAGGAACATTTCCTGTATGAATCTTACCGCCCTTTACAATTTCCTCATATACTTCTGAGACATGTGGTCCAACGACTACTTGAAATTCTCCACCGCTGTTTACAACCTTTAGAACCCCATCCATATTTTCTAATTCTTCTGGAGCTGCTTTCGTATCGTCTTTTAATGTAAACCTTAAGCGAGTGGCACAGTGAACGAGACTAGAAACATTTTCATCGCCCCCAACATTTTGCAAAATTTCTTTAGCAAATCGCGAATCAGTCATAATTAAACACTCCTCTTTTTTGAATGTCTTTGCTAGTGATTTTTGAAATGATTAAATAAAAAAACCTAAATTAAACACTCAATTGAGTTCGTTTAATTTAGGTTTTGCCCTAGTGGTGACAACCCTAGATTTTATTTGTTTGATTTTTTAATATTCTTTCAATATGAATCGTTAAATACATCATTTCTTCGTTTGTTAAATTATACGTATATTTATTTTCAATGAATTTCTTTATTTTTTCTGAACAAAGGTATGATTCAGGATACTTTGCTTTAATGACCTCAAATAAATCATCATCATTTTGATTAATATAATGGTTACCTTTTACTAATCGCTGTGCAAAAAATTTCAAATGAGTGATAAATCGATAGTAATTTAGCGAATCTTCATCGAAATCAACCTTAAAATGGTACCTAATGACTGTTAGTATTTCTTGCATAACTTTTGTCATGTTTTGAACGTTGTTCATTTCTTCATTTAATTCAGCATTCACAAAATGAAGTGCTAAGAAACCAGCTTCATCCTCTGGCAGAATGACGCCAAATTTTTCACAAATCATATTTAACGCTTCTAAGCCAATTTCATATTCTTCCCTATATAATTGTTTCGTTTCCCAGAGCAAACCATTTTTTATTGGTAAATTGCTGTTATAACGTTCAATTGCAAAATGGATATGATCTGTTAAATGTAAATAAATGCTTTCATTTAATTTTTTGCCTAACTTCATCTTTGCATATGCGATGATTTTTTCGGATATTTCCATATAATCAATAGGCATATCAGTTATAATGGTTTTGAATTTATTTTTAATATCTTCGTTTTCCAAAGTGAAAATTTTATCAATTTGTTGTTGATTGATCTCATCACCTACACGTTTATTAAAAGCAATTCCACGCCCAATGATGATAATTTCTTCTTTATCTTTTATTGAAACAATTGCATTATTGTTTAGGATTTTTTCAATTTTCACTTTGAACACCTCCGATAATAAAAAAAGGCAAAACCTTACCTTTTTCTAAGGTAGTCGGTTTTGCCTGATTTAACAGTTACAACCCGTTCTGTATACGCTTACTCAATCCTATCATAGGACTTATGAATTAGCAATATAGGCAATTGAAAATTTTTGTGTTTTTTTTGGGGGGAAAATGACTCACAAAAAAACAAAGGCACACCCTGTAAAATTTTAATGAATCGAAAAGAAATAAATTCATACATCACTGCACAGAGAACAAGCAAAGGGTTCATGATACCGGAGTTTTTGAAGAACTGGTCGTCCGGCAAGAAAGTAAAAGTGCAGTGCAGGCAATAAAAAATTCAACTTTACATAATACTCCGCAGGTAAGTCTATTTCTAATAATCTCCATTCGAATTATGAATACTATTTTATATATTATTCAATTATACAAAATAAATATCGCGACGTAGAATGAAGTAAGACAGAAAAAGGGAGATGACATTCATATGCCATTTGTGAGAGTCAGTTATATTGAAAATGAGTACGATAAAGAAAACTTAGCTTCTATTAGCCAAACGATCATGAAGGCTCTGATAAAAGAATTTCATGTTCCTGAAAAAGACTACTTTCAGGTGTTCAGTTCACATAAGAAAGAAGAATTTTATTATGACCCCAATTATGTTCTTCGTCATGAGAGGGATCAGGGTCTCTTGTATATCCAGATTACATGTGGTTCAGGAAGAACTCAGGAACAGAAGCAGTCTTTATATAAGGAAATAGCTGATCAGTTGTATAATCAACTCCATATACCAAAAGAAAACGTATTCATTATGCTGGTTGAGACGGGCTTGGAGAATTGGTCCTTTGGAGAGGGACTTGCTCAAATGATCAAGTAACGGAATGGATGGAAGGGGAAATAGCTATGCATCAACCAATCAAGCAAACTGTAAAATTCACTCTCGGAGATTTTGCTCCAGCATTTGTTGAGTACTCAGAAAAAGTTCTCTTTGGAGATTTGTGGAGAAGGGAGGAACTTTCTCTTAGAGATCGCAGTATGATTACAGTCTCAGCTTTAGTAAGTACGGGCAGTCTGAATCAGCTGGAATACCATTTACATCTTGCCAAAGAAAATGGTGTCACGAAGAACGAATTGATTGAAGTCATCACTCATCTTAGTTTTTATATCGGATGGCCTAAAGCAGCTTCAGCACTAGAAGCGGCTAAACATATTTTGGAGGACAAATAAAATTCATCAAACAACGAGCCCTATTTGAGATAGGGCTTTTTTATATGCGAATAAATTGTATTTTAAAATCTTCTGTTGACTTTCCCCTTTACTGAAAGGTTTATACTTTGATCAGATCAACAAAACGGAGGAGATGCAGGTTGTTCAAGATTGGCGATTTTTCTATGTTAAGTAAAGTCCCTGTCAAAACCTTAAGGTATTATGACCAAATCGATTTATTAAAACCTAAACAGATCGATCAAGATTCGGGATACCGGTATTATTCAGCTGAGCAGCTGCTTGAGGTCAATCGAATTTTTCTGTACAAGGAATTAGGCTTTACGTTAAAGCAAATGGGACAGCTTCTTCGTGAAGATATTTCTGTCGAGCAGATTCAGGGCATGTTTCTCCTGAAAGAGAGTGAGATTCAGCAATTGATCGAGAGAGAACAGCAGAAATTAGCGCGTATTAAGGAGCGGATGCACCTCATCAAACGAGAGGGGTGTGTTGAAAAAGAGCAGGAGGTCATCATCAAATCGGTTGAAAGCAAACACATCATGTCTTTTCAATCCAACGGAACTGTTGACGAAATCTCATTATTCTTTGAAATGTTTCATCATTTGTTACAAAAACATCCGCAAGAATTGAACTCTGAGCCACAAATCGTGCTGTGGAGGGAATCACTTGCTAAAGAAAGTGAGTTCGAATTTGAGGTTGGGTATTCCGCTAAAGCGTTAAGGGGCTCTCTTCCTCAGGGAATTACGATGCGCACGTTACCAGCTGAAAAAACCATGGCGACGCTCCTATTTCATTCAGATTCTCCATTTGCACAAACTGCTTGTGTTGACCTGGCGACATGGATTGAAAATAACGGATATCGCGTGAAAGAAGATCAGCCGGGCAGAGAGATTTATTACCCATTGTCTGAAAATGAAGAAGGAAGACTCATTGAAATTCAAATTCCTATAAAAAATGAAGTCAAATCGTAAACATTGCCCAAAGGAGAAACGTCACGATGAAAAATAAAGCCGTTGTTTATTTACTTGCTTTAGCAGCCTTTTTAATCGGAACGATCGAATATATCATTACAGGCATTATTCAAATGGTCGCAGATGATTTACAGGTCACAACATCAGCTGCTGGATTATTGGTCACATCCTTAGCGCTCTCAGCAGCAATCGGGGCACCGATTGTCATTGCACTGACCATCAATATCGACCGCAGAAAAATATTATCATGGATGCTGATCATTTTTACTTTAAGTAATATCATCACAAGTGTCAGCCATTCGTTTGAAATGGTGCTGATGACTAGGGTTTTACAAGGAATTAGTGGAGGGACGGCCATTGTGGTGGCAATGGCTGTGGCCACTCGGCTTGTAGAACGAGAAAAAAGAGGAACAGCCATTGGCATCATTTTAATGGGACTCAGCAGTTCCTTGGTTTTAGGTGTGCCAATCGGGACATTTCTAAGCAGCATGATGGGATGGAAAGCATTATTTGCAGCCATTGGATTGATCACGCTCATTCCGCTGATTGTTGTGTATAGGCGCATCCCTTCTATGAAAGAACAAGAACCGGTGACGCTAGGTATGCAATTATCGATATTAAAAGATAAGAGAATTTTGCTTGCGGTGGCAGTGACACTCTTTTATGTAGGTGGATATTCTACTTTATTTACCTATTTAACGCCCTTCCTGCAAGAATCAGCAAATCTTAGCATGACAGAAATCAGTGGCATTTTATTACTAGCGGGAATATGCAGCTTTTTGGGCTCCAGTCTTGGAGGGGTAGCAGCAGATAAAAAAGGCCCAACATTCACGATTTTCTCCGGAATTATTCTACAAATCATCATGCTTATGCTGCTAGCATTTGTGACAGGGAACCTCGTGGTCATGGTGGCGGTGATCATGATATGGATGATTGCTACATGGAGCACATCTCCAGCTCAGCAGCTGTATCTCGTGACACTTGTACCCAAATCTCCTGATATCGCATTAAGTGTCAATACATCGTTTATTCAATTCGGATTTGCTTTAGGCTCGGGGTTAGGAGGAGTTGTGTTAAGCAAAACATCTATATTAAACCTAAGCTGGATCAGCGCTGGAACGGTTCTTCTCGCTTTACTCATGACTATTCTGATGGTGGCGTTTGATCGAATCTCTCAGCATAAGAGTTTGAAGGTGATGGAGCAAGGAAGGTAACATAGATTTACTAGTATTGAGGGAACTACTTATTTCGGTAGTTCCTTTTTTAATTTGAAGAATGCACCATTTGAGGAAGTTTATTTGTTACAATAGGAGTAAATATCCAAAGAATGAAGGGATCAACTTCACACTAGCTTTTTAAGGGTGAATAATAAATTATTTTAAAAATGTATGTCAAACATAAGTACTACTAGACGGGAGAGAATACATAATGCCAATAAGCGAGGACATCATCAATCGTAAAGGCGCTCGAAAGGGGAGTGACATTCCTCATGACGTCTTGATTCTTTTGAATCAGGGAGAGTTAGAGAGTGTCAATTTAACTGAATGGTTGGCTGTCAATCACGTGACTCTATTACAGCATGTTTTGCCGTCTATTGGTTTAGACAAACATTTAATCGATCTTTCAGCTGAAATCGCGAAACAAAAAGCGGAGTCAGGCATGAAAGCGATTCGTCTTATCGGTCATTTGTTAGATGAAGTGCTGCAGGAAGAAAATGAGGAAAAAAGAGTGGAAGTCATACAGGCATGCAGCCGTCACATATCTGATAGCGTCCGCTGCTGGGCTGCTTATATGAACAAGCAGCGTTCATCCTCTTTGGAAGAGAAACTAGCGTACATTCAGCCATTTGCAGCTGATCATCATTTTGGTGTACGCGAAATTGCTTGGATGTCAGTGAGAGAAAGTCTAAGTCAACAGCTCGATCAAAGTATAGAATATTTAACCGAATGGGCAAAAAGCGAGGATGAACATATTCGCCGGTTCTCTGTAGAGGCGATCCGTCCAAGAGGTGTATGGACAAAGCATATTGAGTTATTAAAGCAGGAACCAGAGAGGGCACTGCCTATTCTAGATGACCTCAAATCTGATCCATCAACATATGTTCAAGATTCTGTAGGAAACTGGCTGAATGACGCTAGCAAAACACAGCCAGATTGGGTACGAAACCTGTGCGAACAGTGGTCAATGGATTCTGATACAAAAGCGACTAGCAGAATTGTTAAGAAAGCCAAGAGAACGATTGTGAAGGGGAATTTGTGAATTAGAGCATGATCTACATTCCTTTTACGAGGAGATTTCTATCAATAAATCAATCGGAAAGAAAGTCTCAGAGAGTTGTACGCAAATGGCCCCATTTCGTGGGGCTTTTTGTTTTTCGTAAAAGTCTAGCTTCCACTGTTCTGCCATGATTACTTCTGTAAAGATCTAATCATCTCCTTGTCATACTTTTGAATGAAATTGACTCAATAGAATTGACGAAAGAACCATGAATAGGTGAAGATGAAATAAAATGTAAGATAAAGGGAGACGAATGATGATACATATCATATTTGGGGCGGCAGCTGCCGGTAGTTTAAAACAAGCAATACGTGAAATGAAGCAAAAACAAATAGATGATGTCATCGCTTTTGATGATATCTATTCAATTGGACCACTTCTACATTTACACGAACATGAAGGACAAGCGAACCGTATAGAATGGCTGCGTAACGTGATGTCAAATGAATTTGGCTATTTTGACGACATGGTCAACGATCAGCATAGAATGCTTCAGCAAATAAAAGAAATAAAAGCTGGCAGTCGTATACTCATCTGGACAGGCAGTAATGCACATGAGCAAATTGCCTTGCGATATGCCATCTATTTATTAAAAGAGAAAAGCATTGAATTGTCTGTAATCAATATAACGACAGCATTTGATCAGCTGTTTAATACGAATACAAGAAGAATGATCCTTCGACATTCCGGAGAAATCGCATCTGAAAAATTTGAAATTTTGTATGAGAGTAAAGAGCATATTCACCCAGTGACAAAAGAAGAGAGAGAAAGATTACAAAACGAATGGCTTTCACTTGCTAAAGAAAATCATACGCTGCGGATATGGCAAAAAGGACAAGTGATCAGCGTACCAGAAGATGAATTTGATGCTTATTTAGTGAAAATGGCTAAGCGGCTTCATCAGTCCGCGCCAGAAGAGGAGTATATCGTCACTCCACGCTTAATAGGAGAAGTCATTGGTCATTTAGATCAGTATATCGGTGATGATTTTATTGAATATCGATTGAAGACATTAATTGATCAAGGGATGTTTGACATGAGAGGAAAACGAACTTCCATGCGTTATTACTCGATTAAACTGACAGAGTTCGGTCAGAACTTCAAAAAATGGGTGTGCTGTCGAGAGTTTGAGGATCATCCTTTTGTGAAAATTGAAGGAGATTACGGTGGTGAACCTTTTCATTGCGGGCATTGTCAATGTCATTTAGAAAGAGATGATGTACCAATGAGTGATACCCTTTTCTCAAAGTTATGGAATTGGAATATACAGTATGGCCGCTGGTTTGACGAAGAAACCGATGATTTGCTGCCAAATGGTGTAGACATGGAAAGAAAGTTCAATCAAGAAGGAGAGCGAATCACTGAAGAAGTGAAACGAGCCTTATCTCCTGCGTTTCAAATTGAATACAGCCCAAGTGAATACACACAATATTACATTTAAAGAATGAATTTTGTTATCACTGCACAAAATAATCCTTTACATCATCCATTATCATCATGTAAGATATGGGGAAATTAAAAGCGAAGAAAAGGACATGAGCCATTTTTACTGGTTATCAGAGAGGGAAGTCACGCTGAAATCTTCCTAACACAGAAAAGTTGTCTTACCACCTTTGAGCTGTATTGGGGAAATTACAGTATCCAATATCGTTTACGCCACGTTACGGCACCAGAGCCATAAAGCGAATACGCGTTATGGGAATTTGGGTGGAACCACGGATCACACATTCGTCCCTCTATGAGGGATGGGTGTGTTTTTTTGTACACTCATATAGGATCATTGCTTTGAAAAGGACATGAGCAGCTTTTATCGGTTACCAGAGAGGGAAGTCACGCTGAAATCTTCCTAACGCAGAAAAGCTGTCTTACCACCTTTGAGCTGTATTGGGGAAAATTGCAGTATCCAATACCGTCAATGCCGCGTTACGGCACCAGAGCCATAAAGCGAATACGCGTTATGGGAATTTGGGTGGAACCACGGATTACACATTCGTCCCTCTATGAGGGATGGGTGTGTTTTTTTTATTTCAAAAAATAGGAAAGGTGTGTCAGTTATGAGAGAAAACATGGTGAAGATTCAATTTCCAGATGGAAAGATAAAGGAGTTTCCCGCAGGTACGACTGTTGCAGATGTTGCCTCCCATATTAGTCCGAGCTTAAGAAAAAAAGCAGTGGCGGGAAAGGTCAATGATCAAATGGTTGATTTAAGTGAAAAGCTAAACAGCGATGCTGGGCTGTCTATTGTCACACTTGATTCAAAAGAAGGGGTTGAAGTGCTGCGCCATACATCTGCACACGTATTAGCCCAGGCTGTGAAAAGGTTATATGACAATGTCACACTAGGAATCGGACCTGTCATTGAAAATGGATTTTACTATGATATGAAGCTCGATCAAACATTAAGCGTAGAGGATTTAGCAGAAATTGAAAAAGAGATGAAAAATATCATAAATGAGAATCATCCTATCCAAAGAAAAGAGGTCTCTTACAAAGAAGCAGAAGCGCTGTTTGCACATGATCCATATAAGCTGGATATTTTAAAAGATCTGCCCTCTCAAGAAGCCATCACAGTTTATCAGCAAGGAGAATTTGTAGATTTATGCCGCGGGCCGCATGTACCTTCTACAGGGTACTTAAAGGCATTTAAACTAACACGTGTTGCAGGGGCTTATTGGCGGGGAGATAGCAATCAGGATGTCTTGCAGCGAGTGTATGGTGTAGCGTTTCAGTATCCAAATCATCTAGCTGATTATCTTCATTTCATGGAAGAAGCAAATAAACGTGATCACCGGAAATTAGGGAAACAGTTATCCCTCTTTATGTTTTCAGAAGAAGCGCCAGGCATGCCGTTTTATTTACCAAAAGGTCAGATTGTCAGAAATGAATTAATGGCCTTTTCAAGAGAAGTGCGAGGAAAAGCGCAATACGAAGAAGTGAGTACACCGTTTATGATGAACCAAGAGCTTTGGGAAAAGTCAGGGCACTGGGATCATTATCATGAAAATATGTATTTCTCAGAAGTAGACCATACAAGTTTTGCTTTAAAACCGATGAACTGTCCAGGGCATATGCTCATGTTCAAAAACAGCTTATATTCATACAGAGACCTCCCGATCAGAATGGCTGAGTTTGGTCAGGTGCATCGTCATGAATTTAGCGGAGCGTTAAATGGATTGTTCAGGGTCAGGACATTTTGCCAAGATGATGCTCACATTTTTTTAAGAGAAGATCAAATCGAAGCTGAAATCAAACAGATTTTCCAATTAGTTGATCATGTGTATCGGACATTTGGGTTTGAGTATTCAGTCGAGCTATCCACTCGTCCAGAAAAAGCCTTAGGGGATGATGCCATTTGGGAAATATCCGAAACAGCACTAAAAAATGTGCTTGATCGTCTAAAGGTCGACTACCAGCTAAATGAAGGAGATGGGGCATTTTATGGCCCGAAGATCGATTTTCATATTAAAGATGCCCTGCAGCGGAGCCATCAGTGCGCCACAATTCAGCTGGATTTTCAAATGCCTGAGAAATTTGATTTAACATATATCAACGAAAAAAATGAAAAGGTACGGCCAGTTGTGATTCACAGCGCCATTTTTGGTTCTCTAGATCGTTTCCTTGGCATTCTCATTGAGCATTTTGCGGGTGTCTTTCCATTATGGCTAGCACCAGTACAAGTACAAATCATCCCAGTCTCAACTGTTCACCTTGATCACTGCTTAAAGGTGCAGCAGCAATTAAGAAGTATCGGAATAAGAGCAACAAGCGATGAACGGGATGAAAAACTTGGCTATAAAATGAGAGAAGCACAAATGCAAAAAATTCCTTATATCGCTGTCATTGGCGATACAGAAATGCAAGACAACACACTAAATATGAGACAGCACGGAGAAAAGACTTCAAAGCAAATGTCTGTTGAGGATTTCAAATGTTTAGCAGCTGAGCAAATAAAAGACAGAAAAGTGGCTCAAGACATGCTGTGATGATTTCATTACGAAGGGTGAGACGTCTATTGAATGAATGGGCGTCTTTCCATTTCTGCAATGGAAAGGGGAAATATTGAAACATTTTTTCAATAAAATCGTAATAGAGATAGAGCGCTTAACAGAAACATTTGAAACGAGGAGGAGTATTGTATGGAACAAGCTGCATTAAAAAAGATGAGGTCAAAGCAAATAGTCGTTTCTAATTTAATAGCCGGCATCATAATCGTCGCTTTTTTTATCTTGATTCAAATGTCTGACATTCGATTTACACATTTCTTTCTTTGTTTAGGAATTATTATGCTCTTTCTAAGTATTTATGGTTTTATTAAAAAAGGATCAACAAAGTCTTTCATTCCCCTTTTCGAGCAGATAGCCATTTATGAAAAAGAAAAATTGGGGGAAGAGTGGGAGAAAGAAAAGAAGGCAGAAAATATTTCAAGAGTAGTATTAAGTGGTCTGATGTTCCTTCAGTCATTCAGCTTCCAAGATGTAACAAATCCATTCTTAAACATACAACCTATGCTTTTAATTTTCTTATTATTTGTAACTCTAGCCCTTATTAATTTAAGCATGCTTTTTCGCTTTAGAAAAATCGACCGGTCGACTGATGAGCATGAATTAAAAGGCTTTACAAAGAAAACAAACATGGTGTCAATGGTTTTAGGATTATTAACAGCGATCGTTATCTTCGGCTTTATCGTCATCTTTCTTCTTCCATAAAACTGAATTTTGAGGTGAAACAAATGAATGCAAACATCCAGCAACTGATCGATCAGACAAAGACGAAATTTGGATTAGATCTTTACTATCTAAAAAGGCACAGTTTTCATCGTTACGTCAATATGTTCAATGAAACGGTGTATACATTGAATATGGAATGGTTTCCCTCTCATGAAGCTGAACCCGAGGACGATGAGCTAAACCCGGACGGCACTGCTGTGATTGACGTGAATTTGAATACAGGGCAGGTTGAAACGGTTATTTTTGTCATGGATAAAACCTTTGCGAAGAATGGTGTCACATTTAAGAGGCCTTATCCAGCTCATGCCATTCAATGGATTGAACAAGAAACAGAGTTGATTGATGGTGAGCATTTTCACTTGCATCAAAAGAAGAAAGGGGAACTTTTTTTCGAAGAAGCAATAGATGGTGTGAAAGTGACGCCTTCAGGCAGAATCGAGGTGAAATGGAATGAACATGGGCAGCTCATTCACTTTATACATCGAGGGCCATTTATGGCAAAAAAACGACTAAGAGCTGAAGAATATGTGCTTTCCATTGATAGGATCGAGAATTTAGCTCAGCAGCAAGTGCAGCGGTTTGATTGGCCAGCCTTCGAGCAGAATCGAATCCGCCCTATATATGCGTTAGAAGAAATTTATGTCAAGAACGATGGGACAGGAACGATACCATTTGAAATTGGGCGTGAAGAAACACATTGTATACACATGAATCAGGTGATGGAGTGGAATGAACCGTTAAACAAAGCCTTTGAAAAAAAGGAAATCAATATAAACGAGGACATTACTGCTGAACAAGCCTTCTCACTGGAGCCTTCACCAGATACATTCCCGATCTCAAAAGAAGAGCAAGCTGAGTGTATCAAAGCGGTTCGCACCTTTTTGGCGCAAAAATATTCAAAGGATACAGGGAAGTGGGTGCTAAAAACACTCCACCGTGACCATGGCTACATCGAAGCGATATTAAAAACGAATGAGCAAGAAGGCTGTGGATTTATGGATAAGATCAAGATCTTCATTGATGCCAGCACTTTTGAAGCCATTAATTACATAGATAAAAAAGAGATGTTTCAAGTATGCGGGATACTCAATCCATCTCAATCAGCTAGTGAAATCACCATATCTCAGAAAGAAGCTTTTGAAACATTGAGAGAACGCCTCGAACTTACACCCATCTATGTCTATGACGATGTGCAAAAACAATATGTTTTATGCGGCAAGCTTGACTGTCATGATGGCGTTGATGCAGTGAGCGGCGAAGTTTTCTCTTTGACAGACCTTTCATAACTTCTAAAAGAACAGTGAGCAGCTGTTCTTTTTTGTCCTATTTTCCTCTTTTTAGAATAAAAATGGAATTTTGTAGAAGGAAGTTGTCGTTTCATCACGAAAGAAACAGATAAGAATATGATCATAGGTCCATCGGTTGGAATTCGTATTTCATATAGTAAACGTCATACATATTGAAAGCCCATTGCAGTAAAGTTGATCTACAAATCTTTTAGAAGAAAAAATGAAATCATGTCTCTAGTAGTAGCGAAAATAGGCGGACTGAGATCATAGGGTGAGTTGAACATGTTTGTTTTAGGTAAGCTTAAAGCTATAAATAGAAGAAAGTGAGGATATCTAACTTGAGTACATTGGAAGTGTTTCGTCAGTTTTTGGTTGACCATTATCCTGCGTTACAAGATGAGCTTTGGTTGCAAGATGTTGATACCCTTCGAATCTCTCCTATTCTTCATCCTTTTCTGAAAAGCAAGCTGCCAGAAGGAATCGAAAAATTCACTTGTGTCCTATTCACGCAGCAGACAGATCAAACTGCTGCACCGCTCAAAGTCTACCTTCTATTAGATGAATATGAGCAATCACTTTATGCTATTGATTTGATGAATGAACAAATAGCGCTTCATTAATATAGAAGCAAAAAGCTGCTTGAGAGAGCTCCTCAGCAGCTTTTTTTGATGGAGATTAGTCGATCATATCAACCAATCTTCGATTCAAGTTGTCCAATTCTTTCTTTGTTGGAAAAGAGCTGATCAGCAGCGTCGATCGTCCAAATTGAATAGGAAGCTCAGTATCGGTCACAATCATATCAATCCCAAGTCGATCCATTGTCAGTTCATTTAATGTATTTTCTGGACTTGTGAAAATATGAATGAGAGGAGGCAATCTTAATTTAATTAAATCCGCAATAAACAAACTATGATTATAACCTAATGTTGAAATGACAAAAATGTTCAACACGTTTCTCCGATCCATTTCCAAATGAACAAGCCCCCTCCAGTTAGAAGTAATGATACGAATCAATTCTCGTTCATTTTTCACAAAAGAAGCAAGTATATCGTCTGTTTTTAACTCTTGGATGATATGAGTAATCCTCGAATAGAAGTAAGGAAGCTGTTTTTTTACCTCTGATAAATACCTCGATTTCTTTTTGAAAAGGAATCCATCTCTTACGGTAATTTCCCTAGAATACACATAATATTGGAGAAGAATCAGTGTCATCACCTTGCGATTAGCCACCTCTTGATGAAAAATCAACTCCAATTGATTGATAAAGAAATGAATGGCTTCGAAGAGGTGTGGTGTATGCGATTGAAAGAACGTCAATTTTTCTTCGACAGTTTCAATTGATTTATAATGGCCAATAGCTGGTTCAATCAATAGTAAAAAGACAAATTCGTGACGATCCAACGTAACACCAAAAGTGTCCTTTGTCATTTGGCAAACGTGTTCTTCCAAGTTTTTGATTTGATTATAGATACCTTTAGCTGTAGATGTTTGTTTTTCCTTATCCATTGAGTACGTATAATTGCGTCGTATGGTAAAATTTTTCCTCACTCGGTGTATGGAAACGGCGAGCCATAGGCAAAATTTATCTATCGCCACATCAGGTAGATTGACTTCGAGCACCTGAAATAGCTTTTGTAAAAAATCAACTGCATCTTGCTTTTGAATATCATCGAATGGCCAAAGCCTGCTTCCATAGACTTCAAACAAAAATTCCACAAAAAATTGGCGAATCTCCTTCTCATTTCCATGGAACTGCATACTATCTGGTCGTAACTCAATGTCATACGAGATAAGAAGCGAATTGATTTTATGAATGGTGTTATACAATGTGGATCTACTGATATTCAGCGTGTCCATCCATTCATAGAAAGACCTGTTTTGTTCAAAGAAAACGCCGTCAATCAATCGAATTTCAATCGTATCTTTTAGAATTTCTTTGATATAGTAGTCGACTCGTATCGTCTGTGTATAACAAATGGATATGCCTTGTCTTGGCTTTATGTGGATTAACGGCTCTCCGTTCTCTGTTTGGAACGACTTCATTTGTTCTAAATCGCTTTGAATCGCACGAACCGAACCGATTTGTTCATTCGATATCTCTTGAAGGCTCCACCACTTATCTTTTGATACAAGCAGTTTTAAAATTTTTATCCATCTCTTTGATTTATTATCAATGAGCTCCATTAAACAACTAACTCCTTCCCTTGGCTTGCCTCTATATTATGAAGTTCACTTAAAGAACATTTGATTTTCTAAATAGGCATAAAATGATTTTAATGTTTAGGCTAAATCGTTTTGTCTTCACTTTTCATGATAAAAGAGAAAAAAATTAGACGAAAACAAATATTATTCGTTAATTCTCCATATTTTTCTTTTAATAGGTGATAATTATGCCATGAATCCTATAAAAATGGATCATTTTAGATATTTTGTTTATTTTTTTGCTGTTGAAACGGTAAATGTAAGAATAAAATGCAGCAGATTTTTGATTACCATATGAAAGGGAGTAGAAAGGAATGCGGTCTATATGATGCTGAACTGTCTAACCATACATACCATATGATACATGCTTGTTTCATATGAACGAACTATATGTGAGTGCGTGCTCATATATGCATGTATTTATAATTTATTGTTTATTCCAGTATAAATAGAAACATTCTTCATGATCTCTTTCACTATTTCCCATTTCTATAGACCCCTAACCAGTCATTATACCCAGTACTCATGATTCCCTTCAAACTCATGATTGATCAACTCATTTTATTCATAGGGTCTTAAGGTGCAGTTTTTAGAAAATATTTGATCAGAAGCGGAGTGATTGATCGGACAGTATACAAATGATTTTTTTATCGTTGTTGAAAATTAATTTAAGAAAAGGGTGGATGTATTGAAAAGAATATTGTCGCTGGCACTCATTACAGTGCTAGTCATACAATCTAGTATATTAGGAGTCTTGCCTTTAGCAGGGGCACAAGCAAAAGAAATTCAAGAAAACATTTATGGGGATATTGAGTTTGCTGATAGCGAAGGCAACAAGTTATCAAACATGGAAGATCAGCAAGTAAGAAAGGCCACTGTGCATTGGTCTATAAAAGGAATTGATCTAAAAAGGCAATATCCGTATGTATTCTCTCTTCCTTCAGCCATCCAGGTAGAGAAGGAGCAGAAGGAACCGATTACTGTGGGTGACATACCTGTTGGTGAGTATACTGTTTCAAAACAAAATGAAGTGACGGTGAAATTTAAAGAAGATGTTGAGATTGATCCAAATTTAGCGGGATCAATTGACATCGATGTTACCAGTATAGCTGAGCAAGAAGAGAAAACAAAGCAAAATGAGGGTGAAGAAAGCCTTCCAAAAGATGACTCAACCTCATCTGAGAAAGATAAAGCTTCTAACAATCAAGAAGCCGCTCAAACGAAACAAAACGATGAAGATGAATTACTAAAAAACAAAGTGAGCGTGTCTAAGCGTGCAGGGCTGCAAAGTGTTACAAAACAAACGCTGATACAAGAAAATCTCCTCACTGATGCGAAATTAATATTTGAAGATCAGGAAGGAAATTCAGTTGAGAAACCAGATATCAACTCGCTGATTTCCATTAACTATGAGTGGGCCATCCCGAACGGTCATAGCTATAATGGCGGGGATGAATTCCATTTCAAGGTTCCAGAGGAATTAGTGATTTATGAAAAAATCGATCGTCTTGAGATGAAATTTAATCAGGCAACCATTGGTTATTTTTCTGTAGATGAAAGCGGAAATGCCTCCATCGAGTTCACAGATTTTATTAAACAATATTCAAATATTCATGGAACACTTCAAGTGTGGACGCAATTAGATCAACAAACAGTCATTACTGAAGAAAAAGAAGTGGTCATTACCCCGATTGAAGGCAAAGATACGATATCGATCCCGATACAATACATTCCAAATGGTCCAAACGTCTCTAAAAAGGGAGAACCAAATCGATCTTACAATGCTGAAACCATTCAATGGACAGTAGATTTTAATATGGACTTAGAAGATATCAAACAAGCGAAGCTATTAGATCCGATTCAAGAAGGTCAGGCGTTGAAAAAAGATTCAATCAAGCTTTATCGTATCGATACAAAGCTAAATGGTGAAACATCGATTGGTCAGCTGCTTGATGAAAACCACTACACAATCGGTCAAACAGCAGATGGTCAAGATTTCACGATTGAATTTAAAGATGACGTGCATCTAGCTTACCGTTTAATGTATGAAACGGACATTACAAATCAAGATCAGTCTGCGTTTCGTAATAAAGCGTCCCTTGTTTCCGGTGATAAAGTGATCAGTTCAGCAGAAGGCACAGTGAATGTGACAAGAGGCAGTCCTTTAAATAAAAAAGCAGCGCACTACGATCCAGTCACACAAACAATTACGTGGGAAATTCGATATAACTATAACGAAAAAAAGATTGCTGAAAAGGATGCTTTGTTAGAAGACTACTTTAATGGCACACAGGCGCTGATTTCTGATTCATTTCAAGTCAAAGAAGTCACAATTGATCAAAATGGCAACGAAGCAGGGACAAAAGCGTTTGAAAATTATGTAGTTCAACCTCAAAAAAAGGATGAACAAAACGGGTTTACCTTGCAATTCAATCAAGATATTCAATCGGCTTATCTCATCACCTATCAAACAAAAGCAACCGAGCGGGTTTTTGAAGCTGAAGAGATCATCAATACCGTAACAGCTGGCAAAGAGAGCAAACAAGGGAAGCAAAGAATTGACCAGCAAATCCTAACGAAAAATCATGGAACACCGAATTACAAGACCAAGACCATTCCATGGCGTATCACCTTCAACAAAGATCAACAAACGATGAACAATCTAATATTAAAAGATACGTTTACAAACGAAGGATTGACGCTGCAAAAAGATAGTTTAAAAGTGACGACAGGCAATTCAGTGCTTGAAGAAGGCACAGATTACCTAATAATTGAACATGAAAATGGATTTGATATTCAATTTACGAAAGAGATTAAGACAGAACATATCGTCACATATACAACATCTTTTGATTATGAAAAAAGAGCAGATAAAGACCAAAAGAATCTGCGTAATCATGTAAAGCTTGAATGGGTAAATGAAGATGGCAAGGATTTGACGAAGGAAAATCAATCTGTCTTCACACCTGACACATACACGCAGTCTAATGGTTTTAAGAACGGAACTTATGATGCAAAGAAAAAAGAGATCACATGGAATATTGGTGTGAACTATAATTTGAAACATCTAGAAGAGGCGAGAATCGAGGATTTCATTCAAGGAAATCAGCGTTTGCTTAAAGATTCAATCACCGTCTATTCGCTTGATTTACAAGGCGGGGAAAATGGAGCAGAAGAAAAAGAGGTATTAGCGAAAGAACATTATGACATCAAATTCCTTGAAAATGAAAAGGGAGAAACGGGCTTCGAAGTCATTTTCAAAAAAGCCATTGATTCCCCATACAAAATCACGTATCAAACAAGTGTTGAAGGAATGGATTTAGTACAGAAAACCTACGAAAATAAAGCGACCCTTTATGATGGACAGACAAAAGAATCAGATGTGAATGCTGTGGTGTCCATTCCAAATGGAGGGAAATACACGAGCAAATCAGGAAATCAACAAGGGAAAGTTATTGATTGGAAACTGAATATCAATTTTGGTCAATCTACAGTCCAAGATGCGACGATTATAGACCATCCGAGCAGTAACCAAGCCATAATAGAAAACTCATTTCATCTCTATTCGACGACAATAGATGAAAAGGGGCAAGTGACAAAAGCAGAAGAACTGGAAAAAGGGAAGGATTATGAACTAGACCTTGAATTCGACCCAGATTCTTTTCAAATCAAATTTAAAGAAGAAATCACAAGACCATATATTTTAGAATACCAATCTCTCATTTTAGATAAGGTGGGAAGTACACTTCAAAACGAAGTAACGTTTAGAGGTGAAAATGTAAAAGAAATCAAAAAGGAATCCGAAGCCTCAATTGTGGTCAAACGCACCGCTGGCATGGGGGACGGCACAGGAGCGATTGGTGCTTTAACCGTTAAAAAGGTAGATGCGAGTACTGGAAAAGCGCTAAAAGGAGCAACCTTCTCACTTACAGATGCTGCGAGTGGCATCGTCATTGGTACAAAGACAACAGATGAAGAAGGATCTCTTCGATTTGATCGTCTTCTGTATGGTGACTATATCGTGACAGAAGAGAAAGCACCTGATGGTTATATTAAAACCAAGGATCCGATCCATGTAACGATTGATCAGCCTTACGAATCGGGAGATCAAGCGAAATCAGGAAATAGCATGACGGTGGAGAACCAAGAAATCCGCCAGCATGTCAAGTTAACGAAAAAAGACAAAGAGACGGGTGCAGCATTAGAGAATGCAGAATTTGAACTAAAAAATGAATCTGGAGATACCGTCCAAACCGATTTGAAAACGGACGAAAAAGGAGAAATCCTTTTCAAACATCTTGAGCCAGGTTCCTATTATTTTGTTGAGACAAACGCACCGAAAGGCTATCAATTAAATCAGCAAAAATGGCCGTTCACCATTAAAGAAAATCAAACAGAAACAACAATTGTAACTGCAGTAAATGACATCATCAAAGGCTCAGCAGAATTGAGCAAAATAGGTGAAGGCGGAGAGCGACTAGAAGGTGCACAGTTCAAGCTTTTAGATCAAGATGGGCATGAGCTAAAAGATTCGCTTGTCACAGGAGAAAATGGCAAGATCACGATAAACGAACTAAGGCCGGGTACGTATCAGCTCATTGAAACAAAAGCACCCGATGGTTATGTATTAGATGAAACGCCAATCAAATTTGAAGTACCACTTGATCCAAAGGAACCAGTCGTCATTTCGCAAAAGAACTTCTATGAAACAAGTGCATTAGAAGTGATAAAAGAAGGGGAGGATGGCAAGAAGCTTCAAGGTGTTCGATTTGAAGTGTTGGATCAAAATGGCAAAGTCGTGCGTAAAGATTTGACAACAGATGGAGATGGGAAGCTTTTGGTTGATAACCTCAAACCGGGCAAATATCAGCTCGTGGAGACAGAGAGTATTGATGGTTACCAAAAGAAAAATAAATCTTATCCTTTTACCATCGAAATCGCACAAAAAACACCGGCAGAAATCAAAGTGATCAATGATCTCAAAACTGGATCTGTCCAGCTCACGAAGCTCGGTGAAAAGGATGATGTGCTTGAAGGAGCAGAATTCAAGCTTGTAGATGCAAATGGAAAAGAGATGAAAACAGGTCTCGTCACTGATCAGAACGGGAAGATCATCGTCAACGATCTGAAGCCTGGAACCTATCAGTTTGTTGAAACGAAGGCGCCATTCGGTCATGAGCTTGACGAAACACCTGTCACTTTTGCTATTCCATTTAACCCTGAGAAGCTGGTCAGTGTGACGAAAGAAAATAACCGCACTACAGGCGGAGTGCTGCTGCACAAAAAAGGTGAAGATGGGAAATCATTAGAAGGGGTTGTCTTTGATCTATCTGATGATAAAGGAAAGATAGTGGCAGGAGGAGAAGGAATTACAACCAATCAGGATGGAAAGATCACCTTCACAGGTCTAAAACCTGGAACCTATCAATTTGTTGAAAGAAAGAGTCTTGAAGGCTATGAATTGAGTACGAAACCACTTGTCTTTCAAGTTGAATTAGGTCAAAAAGAATTGATTCAAGTGGAGGCAATCAATCAGCTTAAGAAAGGTTCTGTAGAACTCACAAAAATAGGAGAAGAAAAAGAAAGATTGAAAGGCGCAGAATTTACACTTTTCAATGACGATGGCAAAGAATTGATGTCAGGTTTAACAACAAACGAGAAAGGCATCATCACTGTCAACGATTTGAAACCAGGCGCTTACCAATTGGTTGAAACGAAGGCTCCGTTTGGACATAAACTAGATGCAGAACCAGTAGAATTTAAAATTGATTTCAACCCAAATCAACAGGTGAAAGTGACAAAAGAAAATATTCGGACGACAAGTGCTGTGAAGCTTCAGAAAAAAGGAGAGGATGGTCAGTTGCTCGCTGGGGTGACCTTCGATCTGATGGATGAGCATGATCAGCGTATTCAGAAAAACTTAAAGACAGACAAAAACGGTCAACTGACAGTCGATCAACTGAAGCCAGGAACCTATCGATTTGTCGAAATAGCAAGCATTGCCGGCTATGAATTGGATCAGACACCTGTCTCATTTACGATTCGTTTAGGTCAAGACAAACCAGCAAAAGTAGAAATGATCAACAAACTGACGCCGGGAGCAGTGGAACTGACCAAAATCGATGATGAGGGACATCCGCTGGAAAAAGCAGAGTTTGCTCTTCTGAGTAAAGAAGGAAAAACGTTGAAGAAATCACTTGTAACGGACCAAAAAGGAAAGCTTCACATCAACGATCTAAAACCGGGAGAATATCAATTCGTTGAAACGAAAGCACCTCACGGCTATCAATTGGATAATAAGCCGATTCTGTTCACAATTGAGAAAAATCAGCAGAAGCCGCTTCAATTAACAGCGAAGAATCACTTGATCTTAGGAAGTCTGCGTATCATAAAGGTAGACCAGCAGACAGATAGAACCTTAAAAGGGGCAGCCTTTGACATTCGGACAAAAGCCGGGAAAACCATAAAATCTGTGACAACAGGAAAAGACGGAGAAGCCATTGTCAAAGGGCTTAAACCTGGAGAGTATCTACTCACAGAGACGAAAGCACCAGATGGTTATGTAGCTTTAAAGAAACCGCTCGCTTTTACAATTCAAATGGGCGAAGTGGAGATCAAGACAATGATTGTGAAAAATGCACCAGTGAAGAATGAAGAGGACCACACGAATCCTCCAGCTTCAGATAAAGGGGATCAACATCCGCCTCATGACTCAAACGGAGAGCTGCCAAAGACTGGAGAAGAATGGCTGCGTTACTTGATGTATGCAGGGATTTTACTAGTAGCTTCTGGAACTGTTCTTCTTGTTCTTAGAAGAAGAACCATTCAGTAAAAGGAAGGAACGAGTGTATTGATGAAAAAAAGAACCTTATTAGGGAGCTTTTTGGTGGTCACTGGGCTGATGCTCATCTCCGTTCCTTTTCTATATGAGTGGCGGACTTCTCAGGAGACAGCAGCGATGGAACAGGCATTAAAGATGATTGAAGAAAATGAAAGTGATGCCCTTTCTTCAATTCCACATTTAACTGTGTCAGAAGAAGACCTGCGAGATGTGATGGAACTAGAGATCCCGTCAATTGATTTAAACGAAAAAGTGCTTCCTGTTACAACAAAAGAAAATTTAGGCATTGCACTGACTCAAATTAAATCTCATCAAATGCCAGGTGAAGGAAATTTCACGATTGCAGGCCATAGAGGGTATAGAGGCGACCGCCTTTTCCGGCAGCTGCCAGAGGTACCTAAAGGAGAAAAAGTCGTCTTACATCATCAAGCTGAAACATACGAATATAAAATTGTCAGCTCTGCTACGATAGAACCGACGGATGTGGATGTATTAAAGGATCGCGGGAAAAATGAACTGACATTGATCACTTGTACACTTGATGGTCAGAAACGCTTTGTCTTAAAAGGAATACGAATCAACGCTTCAAAGGGTGAACAGCTGTCGGATGTATAACACCAACATAATAAATGATGGATGCGATAGAAAAGCAGCGCTCACGACCGATATGTTACACCAATTGTTATCAAAGCAATATCCAACTTTAAAAAACGAACGTTGGGATGTTGAGGTAGATACAATTCGGGCTTCACCTATTCTTCACCCTTTATTAAGAAGAAAGCTGCCAGTTGGTATTGAAAAATTCACATGTATTTTGTTCACGCAGCAGACAGCAGCTTTTGGAGAGCCTTTGATTGTGTACTTTCTATTGGATGAGAAAGGCGAATCGATTTACGCAATGGATCTATTGCTTGAGCAGCAAGATACCCATTAAACGAGAAAGATTTTAAGGTAGAAAAATAAAATCAGTCATATCATGAGGACTCTAATTCGTATACGAATTAGAGTTCTTTTATTTGTTTATATATAGGCGTTTTACTAACATTATTATCTACTAAAATTAGCATATCAATTGGTAGAAGTCCGCTGCCTAGCAGATAGTCTCCAATGACTGCTTCATAAGAAATATTTGAAAATGCTAAAGATCATAATGTGTTGACTCCAAAATACTGATAAAATTTATTTGGATATTCCTTAATTATAGGTGTGGAGGTAAAAGCATGCGAAAAGAAGACCCCCAATATATTTTTCATCATGATAAACGACCAGAAGTTGTTCATGATTTAGCCGATGTAGATGAAAATTCTACTGACTTGTTAATTACAGGGAAAACAATAAACATTGATAGGTTGAAATCTTTTTCTAACCTGACGAAATTGTGGATTTACAAAGTGGACCAAAAGGAATTCAATACGATCTTGAGTTTAGTTAATCCCAAAATGCTCTTTGTGCATGAACTGAGAGTAGAAGATTTATCAATGATAAGTTCTCTTAAAGATGTTGAGGTATTGGCACTTGAATGGAATACAAAGGCACAAAGTCTATGGGATTTATCAAAAAACACGTTTTTAAAATCTTTATCCATAACAGATTTTTCAAAGTTGAAAGACATAGCCCCTTTGCAAAAAAACACTGGTTTAGAATTGCTGCAATTGTCAGGCGGGGTTTGGAATTCATTAAATTTAAATACGCTTCAACCTTTAAGATACCTCAAGAATTTAAAATATCTGTGCTTATCAAATATAAAAGTGAAGGACGAGTCTTTAGAGCCAATATCGGAATTAGAGGGACTCAAGGAACTTGAAATTTCGAACCAATTCCCGACAGAAGAATATGCCAGGTTATCCGTCACCCTCCCAAATACGAAGTGTGATCGTTTTGCACCATACATCTTTTTATCAAGTCCTATTGTAGATAAAGATGTGATGGTGATTGGAAAACGAAAGCCGAAATTAAATTCAAAAGTGGATGGGGCAAAGTTGCAAAAATACGAAGAACAATTTAAAGCGTACCAACAAAAGTATATAAATTAACTCAAAAAGCAATGGAAAATCAATTCCATTGCTTTTCTATTAAGCAAACAACTTCAGCCCAACCACACCAATCACAATCAGCAGCAGGCTGAGTATACGAATCATGTTTTTCGGCTCTTTAAATAGAATCATATTAAATAAGACAGAGCCTGCCGTTCCAAGCCCGATCCAGACCGTATAAGCGACGGATACTTGAACGGACGAGAACGAGGCGTATAAAAACAAAAAGGATAACGCAAACCCGCCGACAAATAAAATGCCTGTCGTGATTTGCTTTTTCTTACTGAACATATTGAGGCCAATGGTCCCGCCGATTTCGCAGGCAGAGGCTAACAGTACAAAAAACCAGCCCATGTTATACCGCTTCTCCTTTCTGCTCATGTGCATCTCCATCAGACACTTTCAGTCCAATAATCCCGAGAATTAAAATGCCCATAAATAAGAGCTTTTCAAATGAAAACGAACCGCCAAACAGCGCATAATCCATCAAAGATGTCCCAATCGTTCCAACACCGGCAAACACGGCGTACACGGTCCCTGTCGGCAGCTTTTCGCAGGCCTTCATTAAAAAATAAAAATCAACCGGGATCAGGCAGATAATGATGGCCCACTCCCACAACGCATCTGCTCTATTTAAACCAAACACCCAAAGTAATTCGAATAAACAAGTGAGTGCAACATACATCCAGCTTTTTTTCATTGTATTTCCTCCTAAAACTCAAAACTGACGATTCGTCATTTTAAAGCCAAAAAAGAGCGTACAGCAAGTGCTGTACTAAGAATGTCGACAAAGGGCTAAAATGAACTTTATTTTAGCCCTTTGTTTTCTTTTCTGCGTGATAGAAAACCTTTGCAGTCTAGGAAGGACGGCTACTTTTGCGGAGCGAATTTGACATTCGTGAGTACCAGCGCACAGGACTGACAACGAATGCGAGGGTTTGTCTACACGCTGCGTACATCAAGTGCTGTACTAAGTTAAGGTGTCTCTATGCCAAGTGCGTAAAGAAGAAATTGCTTCACCTCTCGCTTTTGAATCAGAACCTCTTCTGTATCTGTTTCCGTAAATAAGTACATTTGCTCAGCAGACGATTCGAGTAAACCGATAATGAATTTCGCCGCGTATTGACAGTTCAAATTCGCACGGACTCGGTTATCCTGCTTTGCTTTTTCTAGAAAAGCAGCGACCCATTTGTAAATCGGCTCATAAATATCTTCCCATTCCTTTAAATGCTCGGTGGCGGCTAAGCCTGAGTAGGTGAGGGCAAGGACATCACGGTATTGCCTTGTAAAAGCAAAAATGAATTCAACAAGCGCATCTGCTTGATCGAGGACATCTGCATGCTGAGTGAATTCCATTTCGATCGCAGGCACCATCTGAGCGATCAGATGTTCAGCGATCGCAGGCATGACGGAAAGCTTTGAAGGAAAATATAAATAAAACGTTCCTTGTGCTACTCCTGCTGCTTTCACAATATCCGAAATGGTCGTCTTTTCAATGCCTTTTTCTTTAAACGCATCAATCGCAGCAAGCATAATCTTTTCTCGTTTCGACATATCATCACCGACCTTAAATGACTGAATGTCATTCAGTTTAGCGAGAAAATGACGATTTGTCAATATGGTTTTCTCTACATTGAATGTGAGAATAAGTGATGAATAGATGCGGGCAAGCCTGAATAAGCTGTAAATATGGTCAAGCATCATCATGTGAGAAAGGGGCAGCTCTCAGTATGACATCCAGTGCTATGTTTTCCATTGCTTATTTTCTCCTGCTCGTCCCGCTCTATTTACATATGAGGTACAGACAGGCAAAAAAGCACAATCGTTTTATTTATTTACGGACAGAATTGGTCCTTGCCTGCCTGTTTATTTATACGAATGTTTTATTATATTTGACGGTCTTTCCAAATCGTTTTTCCGCCCCAAGAGATCAGGTGAGTGTGAATCTCATGCCTTTGCAGTCCATTTATCAAAATCTTCACGCCTACCATCACGGCTATCCAAATCTCGTCTTTTTAAATTTAGCAGGGAACATATTGTTATTTGTTCCACTCGGTTTTTTTCTTTATCAAGCCTTTCGAACCATGCGCTGGCAAAAGGCGGTTCTTGGCGGCTTACTCCTGTCAACCATGATCGAAGTGCTCCAATGGATGTTCTCGCAATCTGGTATCATTACAAGAAGCAGCGATATTGATGATATTCTTTTAAATACACTTGGCACAGCGCTAGGCTGTATCGTGTATCAGATCTATCGAAAAAGGAAGGAGAAAATCTGAGTGAAGCGAGTTTGTATCATTCCATGTGGCGCGAAGAAAATTTGGGACGTCGATCCAGAGGCAGGAAGCCAGCCAGCGAACCTTGTTTATTTAAGTCCCCTGCATCAGCGTACGAAAAGCTATGCTCAAACGTTCTTTTCAGACTGGATGATCTTATCAGCGAAGCACGGATTCTTAAAGGCAGATGATATCATACATGAAAATTATGATGTGGCTTTTGGTATACCGCATGCTAAGCAGATCACACGAGAAGAACTGAGCCAGCAATTTCATCAAAAAAACCTTTTCGCATATGATGAACTGGTGGTACTAGGTGGGAAGAAATATCGAAAAGTGATCGACCCTTTATTACATCCTCATCAAAAAGCGAATTACCCGCTGGCTCCATATAAAGGAATTGGCTATATGCTTCAGGCGTTACATCAAGCAGTGGAATCAAAAATAGAACTTCCGCCGCATATTTAACACATTCACATCTACTGGTAAGCAGGGTTTTGATCATTAAAAAGAGAATAATTGAAATAGCGATGCTGATTGTTTCATATCTTTTCAGCAGCCACTAGGATACCCGTATCGCTCGGGTGAAGTGGCTCAATGAAAAAGGGAGGCGTATGAACATGACAACCATCTATTTAGCTGGTGATTCGACCGTTTCATCTTATCCAGATCGTCCTGTTCAAGGAGGATGGGGAGAGTTTTTACACCGCTATACAGCGCACGGCGTTCACGTCGAGAATCGTGCCATTGGTGGAAGAAGCTCAAAAACATTCATTGAAGAAGGACGCCTTGATGACATATTGGCTGACATTCAGCCAGGAGACTGGCTTTTCACACAAATGGGGCACAATGATGCTTCTAAGGAGAAGCCCGAGCGCCATACAGATCCTTTCACGACGTATAAAAGCTACCTGTCTCAATATATTCATGGAGCAAGAGCAAAAGGGGCAACACCACTTTTACTCACCCCAGTCGGCCGTTTTCATGAAAAAGACGGAGAATATATCAATGATTTTCCTGATTACTGTGCCGCTATGAAAGAATTAGCCGATGAAGAAGAAGTTCTTCTCGTCGATTTAAATACTGCAAGTCTTCAGTTTTATCAAATTTCCGGCATAGAGAAAACGACCTCTTACTTTATGCTGTCAACAGGAATTGAGGATCGCACGCACTTTACAAAAGAAGGCGCAGATGCGATTGCAAGACTTGTTTCTCTTGAATTAAAAGACCTTGGTTTAACCATCGTGTGATGAATGACAGGACGAGTGAGCGCTCGTCCTGTTCTTTTTTGCAGAAAGCTATTGATTCCCTTCACTAGAGTAGACTACAATAGATACATATGATAATGAGAATCAATATCACTGATAAATAGATCATTCGATGGAAAACTGGAGGGACTCAAATGACAGATCAGCTTGAATTGTTTGACGTCACCATTATTGGCGGCGGGCCAGCAGGCATGTACACCGCTTTTTATAGTGGGATGCGGGACTTAAAGACGAAGGTACTTGAGTACAACGAAAGCCTTGGCGGGAAAATCCTTCTGTATCCTGAAAAGGTCATTTGGGATGTCGGCGGTTTGCCGCCAACAAGAGGAGAACAGCTGATACAGCAGCTGGAAACTCAGGCGAAAACATTTGAACCAGAGATTGCACTGAATCAAAAAATCACGTCATTCGAGCGAGATGAACATAATCATATCCTGCTGACGGCTGAAAATGGTGATCGTCATTTGACAAAGACCCTCATATTAGCGATGGGTCACGGCATTCCAGTTCAGCGGAAACTTGAAATTGAGCATGCAGACCGCTATGAAGTGACAAACCTTTATTACACTGTCCAGGAGCTCAAGACATTTGCAGGGAAGCGGGTTGTGATTTCTGGAGGCGGCGACTCAGCGGTTGACTGGGCCAATGCTCTTGCTCCAATTGCTGAAAGTGTCACCGTTGTGCATCGCCGTGACATGTTTGGCGGACATGAGAAAAACGTCGCCAATATGAAGGCAACTTGCAAACGAATTTTAACCCCGCATGAACTAACAGAGCTGCATGGTCAAGGTGACAAAATTGATGCCGTCACCATTCAAAACATAGAGACAGGTGAAAAAGAACGAATCGAAACAGATGCTGTGATCGTTAATCACGGGATGAAAGGCGATTTAAGCGTGCTATCAGAATGGGGTCTCAAGCAAGGTGAATGGGGACTGATCGAGGTTAATGAAAAAATGGAAACCAATTTACCGGGCGTCTATGCGGTAGGCGACTTGTGTACACATAAAAGCAAGGTCCGCTTAATTGCTGGTACGTTTGTTGATGGAGTCAATGCGCTGAATAGCGCAAAGCTTTACATCGAACCAGAAGCCGAAAAAGTGGCATACGTTTCCTCTCATAATGAACGCTTTAAGGAGAAAAACAAAGAATTACAAACAGCTGGAGCTCGCTGATGAATATCCAGTCAAACATTGAAGTGCTAAAATTTTAGCACTTTTTTTATATGGAAGGAGAAAGAGAAAATGACAACCCGTACTCATACCATTCTGCGCATGAAAGAAAGTAAAGAGCGATCTCTTTCTGTCAAACAAACAGTCTCCTGGCATACATCTTTCCCTATGTTCTTGACATGCGACGGATCTGTGAGAATTGAAATGGAAGGATTGCAATATCAGCTAAACGCAAAAGACAGTATGTTGATCCGCTCAGGTATCAACGTAATGCTCCAATCTTTATCCAACGAACAGGTGGCGATTTATACGATCACATTTGATCAGTTTATCCTGACAAATGATGCGCAAAATGAATTGGTTTTTAAGATGAGTTATGATGATCTGCCGGATAATGGAGCAATGGTCAAAGGCTCTGCCGTGCTGTTTTCTTACATCAAACAAATGAAGGTGAGTCAGTGCATCCGAGAACAGGAGAAAAGGCTGGAGGACATCATGCACATTTTTCACCGTCAATCCAAGCCATACGCTGAGAAGGTGCATTATTCAATTGAAATGATTTTGCAGTATATGGCGCAGCATTATGAAAAAAAGCTTACGAGAAAAGACTTAGCCCATAAGATGGGTTTTCATGAGAGTTATTTTTCGACCTTTTTCAAACAAAGTATGGGACTGAGTGTGAGTGACTATATTGCACAAATTCGAATAGATGAAGCAAAAAAACGGCTTCTGCAAACAGATGATCAAATTCAAATGATTGCGCGGCAAGTGGGCTATACAGACAGTTTATATTTCAGCAGGAAATTCAGGCAGAAAACAGGAAGGTCCCCTAGTCAGTTCCGAAACAATCGAAGACCAGAGCGAATTGCTGCTTTTCAATTTGTCGGGTTATTGGGCGCCCTAGGCATTCGCCCTGTCTGTATTGACCAAGATACCTTTCTCCATTCAGATATACTCAAAGATCAGCTGGCCGGTACGCTGGTCATAGATGAACATACGCCTGATGACGTATTCAAATCACTTCAACTAGATTTAATCATTATTCCTAACTATTTTTATTCGAAGCCTGCGTTGATCAAACGGTTGGAGCGAATTGCCCCTGTCCTTGTTCTGCCATATGCCGGTGGTCATGTTGTAAAAGAGGTCTTATCTACAGGGCGCCTGTTAGGAAGAGAGAAAGAGGCAGTTGATTGGGTGAAACGCTTCGAACATCTGAGTCAAAAGGCAAGAAATGATCTATCTTCCTTTAGGGAAAAAGGAGAGACAGTCGCGATTTATGAAATGAGAGGACATGACAAAGTGTACATGTGGTCCTATGATGCTAGAGGTGCCTTCTACCTTTACGAAACGCTTGACTTAAAGCCTCCGAAGACGATTCTAGAAGAAGTTCTTCTCCCCAATCAACATACAGTCATTTCTTTAGAAAGGTTAAGAGAATACGAGGCGGATCACATGTTTTTTATTGTAGGTGTTGAACATGGGTGGTATGAACAAATGGATCAGCGGATGGAGGAAAGCGATGTTCTTCGTCAATTGTCCGCTGTGAAAAATGGAACCTTCTACCCATTAAAGCTAGAGGATTTTCGATTTGATGAAGGGGAGCGGGCTCTTCATTTGATTGACCGTTTTGTCTCCCGATTGACTGTGGCAGCCAATCCAACAATTGTCCATATGTAAGTTGCGAGAATCCTCCATAGACCACTTCGTATGAGGTTGGTAGAATACATGAGACTAGTAATTGATAACTATTCTCATTTGTATCTAGGAAATGAAGGAGGAATACTCATATGAAAAAGACATATTGGATATGTGCTGTCATCTTCATGCTGGTATTGTCAGCCTGTGGAAAAAAAGAAGAAGCCAAAACGGCAGAAACAGAGCAGCAAACGAAAACCATTGAGACTGTTAAAGGAAAAATCGACATTCCAGCAAACCCAAAACGCGTTCTCATAGATGGATATTTAGGCAGTGCAATTGCATTGGATGTTCACCCTGTAGGTGCAACGACTCAAGATTTAAAGAATGTACATTTAAAGGACAAGATCAAAGGAATCGAGGATATCAGTGACGAGCGTTCAGCTGAAAAAGCACTCAGCTTAAAGCCTGATCTAATTATCACCGCAGTACAGGATGAAAAAGTCTATGATGTGTATAAAAAAATAGCGCCAACACTCGTATATCCTTACAATTCATTCAAAGACGCACATGAAGAAATCACAACCTTGGCGAAGGTGTTAAACAAAGAAGAGGAAGGCAAGGCGTTTCTCGCCTCCTTTGACCAACGAATCGAAGCAGCTCGAAAAAAAGTAAAATCTGTATTAAAAGAGAATGAAACAGTTTCCATCATGGGCGCATTTAAAAATGATGTGTTTGTGTATGGGAACGGAATTTACCGAGGTGGACAAGCACTATATCAACAATTGAAAGTAAATCCGCCAAAAGAGGTCAAAGATACAATTTTAAACAGTAAAACAGGCTATGAGGTACTTTCCTATGAAACCCTTCCGAAATATGCAGGAGATTATATATTCATTGATGAATCCAATGGCGGGACATTTGATAAAAATAATTCCATCTGGAAGAGTTTAAAAGCTGTCAAAAAGGAACAGACCTATCAACTAGATGCAGAATTCTTTTGGCCTTATGATCCCATTGCAGTCATGAATCAAGCTGAAAAGTTTGCTGATTTATTGACAGATTTATCTCATCATTAGGAGGTCTGTCAATTGTTCAAACGTTTTTTTTCATACTACAAACCCTATATGGGGCTGTTTATATTAGATTTTTCCTGTGCGGTACTAGCGGCGTTACTCGAACTTTCCTTTCCGCTAGCCATCAGTAAAGTGATGGACGATTTACTGCCAAATGGTAATTGGGAAGCCATTTGGTTCTGGGGCAGTTTGCTGCTCATTTTATATGTCATCAGTTCCACCATGCATTACGTTGTGACTTATTTTGGCCATAAGCTGGGGATCAATATTGAGACCGATATGAGGAATCAACTATTCTCTCATGTACAGAGAATGTCCTTCCGTTTCTTTGACCAAAAGAAAACAGGCAAGCTCGTTTCCCGTATGACCAATGATTTAATGGATATTGGAGAGATGGCACATCACGGTCCAGAGGATTTATTTATCGCCATCATGACATTAACGGGCGCGTTTGGCCTCATGCTATCGATTAACTGGCAGCTTGCGGTTCTCACATTTATTGTTGTTCCATTCCTGATCGGATTATCTGTCTACTTTACGAAAAAAATGTCTGCTGCTTTTGATAAAATGTTTTCAAGCATTGGACAATTTCATTCACGTGTGGAAAACAATATTAGCGGCATTCGTGTGGTGAAAGCATTCGGGAATGAGTCACATGAAATGGATCGGTTTATCGAGCATAACGAGCAGTTTAGAAAAACAAAACTGACCACATATCAAATGATGGCACTGCATACAGCAGTGAGTCATTTACTCATTAAAAGTGTCACCGTATTTGGGCTCGTGTGCGGTGCATGGTTTGTGCTGCAAAAAAATATGACATATGGTGAATTTGTTTCATTCGTCCTATTAACAGGTATTTTCTTAGGACCCATTCAACAAATCAATGCAGTCATTGAAATGTATCCAAAAGGTGCAGCTGGCTTTAAACGATTCGCATCACTGATCGATCAAACACCAGATGAAAAGGATGATGAGGATGCAATCGAAGTCCATCAGTTAAAAGGGAATATCACTTTTGAGCATGTATCATTTCAATATGAACCAAACAAACCTGTGCTGCATGACATCAATCTTGAGGTCAAACAAGGAGAGAAAATTGCCATCGTCGGTCCATCTGGTGCCGGGAAATCGACCCTTTGCAATCTGCTTCCCCGTTTTTATGAATGGCAGGAGGGGAGCATTACAATTGATGGCATAGCAACGCGAAAGATGACACTTGCATCGCTGCGCGCACAAATTGGTGTCGTGCAGCAGGAGATTTATTTATTCCATGGGACGATACGTGAAAACATCCTATACGGCAAACTGAATGCATCTGAAGAAGAAATTTGGCAGGCAGTAGAGAAGGCTCAGTTGACGGACTTAGTCAATAGTTTGCCAAAAGGACTTGATACGATGATCGGTGAGCGCGGGATGATGTTATCTGGAGGACAAAAACAGCGTATCTCCATAGCACGTATTTTCTTGAAAAATCCGCCTATTTTCATTTTAGATGAGGCGACCTCTTCGCTTGATACTGAGACAGAGTCTTTTATCCAAGCATCATTAGAAGAGCTGGCTGAAGGACGAACGACCTTTATCATTGCCCATCGTTTAGCGACAATTCAGTATGCCGACCGCATTATTGTTCTCACAAAAGAAGGCGTAAAAGAGCAAGGAAAACATGAAGAGTTACTCAAAATAGATGGTCTGTACCGTCGTTTATACGAAACACAATTTAGAATGTAAGGTTCGAAAAGAAGACAAAGGGCTAAAATAAACATCATTTTAGCCCTTTTTGATGTTAGAAATTAACTGCGCGGCGCAAATAACATCACACTGACTCCAGCCAAACAGATCAAAGCACCCATCCAGTCATATAGATCAGGTGTTTTTCGATCGACCCACCAGCCCCAGAATACAGCAAGAATGACAAAAACACCGCCATAGGCAGCATAAACCCGTCCGAAAGTCGGGAACTGCTGAAAGGTCGGAATGACGCCATATGCGACTAGGATAAGGCTGCCGGCGATCCCGAAGCTGACAGGCTTTGCTTCACGGAGCCAAAGCCACACCAAATAGCCGCCACCAATTTCTGCTAAACCTGCTAATAAAAAAAGAACTATCGTCACCATCATATATGGACACTCCAATTTCTCCAATTTACACCCTATTATGACATGCGGAAAGAATGCGTTCTACCTCAATTGAATGGAGAGGGAGACGAGATTTTTGCTAAAATCAGCTGATTAGAGAGTGGTCACACATGGATTCTTGACTTTTGTATCATGAGTGATCCAAATGGTCTGTTATGTCGTAAAGTAATTACATTCTCATGAGGAGCACACTTCCTTTTTCAGCGCTCTTTTTTTCTCCTTGAAAAAAGAGTAAAGTACAAGGTAGGCTTATTTCAGTAAATCGAGTGATAAGCAATACGTGAAGGATTTCATGATGGATGCGCATGCTCTTTCTCATGAAAAAGGAAGGAGATGACCATGGACACACTGAAAGATTTTGAGCTGTATCACAAGATCAAATATGATCGTCACAAGCCCTCGCTTGAAGTGCTGTACGATCGCTATGAACGTGTATTATATTCGTTTATTTATAAAATGACTGGGAACCGTGAGCTCGCGGAGGAAGTGCTTCAAGAGGTCTTTATCAAGCTCTGGCGTGGCATAGGAGAATATCATACGGATAAAGGGAAATTCTCTTCGTGGTTATTCATGATGTCACGCAACACGGCCATCGATCTCTTAAGAAAGCACCGGAATGAAACAGCTTTGGAAGATGAGCATATTGAATATTTAGCCGATCATCAAGAAGATGTATCAAAAGAAGTGGAATGGAAAGAGGAAAAACAGATCATACGTGAAGCAGTATCTACATTGTCAAAAGAACAGCAAACCATCATAGAAGATGTCTATTTTAAAGGGATGACACAAAAGAGCATCGCGGAAAAGCTGGGCATCCCTATTGGTACGGTAAAGGGAAGGGTTCGATTGTCTTTGAAGCATTTGCGATCGAAACTGTCTCGCGGAGGAAAGGAGGAAGAGGCATGACTCAGTGTAAACATCAAGTGATTGATTATTTCAACGGGCATTTACAAGGAGAAGAAAAAACGCAATTTGAAGAGCACATCAAGCACTGCCCAGCTTGCAAAGAAGAGCTTGAAGAATTGACAGCGCTCATGTCTGACATTCCACTTCTAGCCGAAGACCAAACACCTCCGGCAGGGATGAAAGACCGTATTTTATCCCAGGTGTTTGAAGAAGAGACAGTCGAAGAAAACAATAGCGATAGAATAGAGCTCAAGGCTTCACCTGAACCAAACGAAATCAAACCGCTGCAAAAGAAACGAAACCAGTGGCTCTTACCGCTCGTTGCCGCACTGCTTCTAATTTCAGCAGCTGGAAATGTGTATTTCTTATCGAATGGAAAACAGCAGGCGGAAGAACCTGTCAGGGTTGTTGCCACAAAATCACTGGCTTCTGCCACATCACCAAAAACGACAGGTGCTTTTTCAGTGATAGAGCATAACGGCAAAAAAGAACTTGTTGTGAGTGCAGACGGCTTAAAGGGTCAACTTGATTCATCTGCTGTTTATCAAGTGTGGCTCATTAAAGGAGATCAGCCGGTGCCAGCCGGTGCTTTTAAAACAGATTACAAAGGGGAAGGAACCGTCACCTATGCGTTATCTGAAAAAGAAGCAAACGAATCATGGGATACCGTGGCTGTTACCCTGGAACCAAAAAAGGATAACAAGCTTCCGCAAGGTCCAGTCGTACTAAGCGCTGCTTTTTAAGTTTGATTCATCAAGGATGCCTTTTTAGGGGTATCCTTTTTTTATAGGTTTGGGAAACTTTTCGGCAAATGAAACGTAGTACATATGGAGGTGAAACAGATGAAAACATCTATAGAAAAAGTCCTATTTCTTTTATCAGTCAGACACGCATTGATTGCCTGTTATTTTTTAGTCTTTCCGTTCGTTGCACAAGTCCTTTATACCCCATCACCTTTATTGATCGTCCTCATCGCTCTTTTTATGATTCATAACCTAACAGAAAGTATTATTTGGTTCTACAAATCGAGAAGGATCAGAAAGCACCAGTCTGGTGATTTAACAAAACGCGGGCATGTCTTTAGCCAGCTCGTGCAAAGAGTTGAACAGCTCCTCATCGTCGGTTTTGTGATTCTTTTGATCAATGAATGGATACAGGGAAGAGTAGATCTAACTACTCTCTCATTCACTCTATTTCTATTGATCATCATTTTCCTTCAGCACATTCAGTTTTACTACGTTCAGCTATTTTTTAAATCCAACAGCTGGTTCACTTATGTTCCTTCTTTGCAAAAGGCACGTCTTTCATACATGGCGAGAGAGCGAAAGGCCCTGAAGAGGTCATAAATGTGCCATCACTCGTTTGACCCAGCCATAAACATCAGAAAATTATGATAAAATGTGGAAAGAAAGAATGGAGAAAGGGAGTGCGAGCGAGTGAAAGCAGTTGGACTATTGGAGTATTTACCGATTGAACATGAGCAAAGCCTGATGGATCAAGAGGTTGAAAAGCCTAAAGCGTCTGGCAGGGATGTACTGGTGAAGATAGAGGCTGTGTCCGTAAATCCAGTTGATACAAAGGTGAGATCACCGAAGGATCAGAAGGAAGAAAAACTGAAAATTCTTGGCTATGATGCAAGCGGTACGGTTGTTGAAGTGGGCGAAGCGTGTACATTATTTCAGCCAGGCGATCACGTTTACTATGCGGGAGATATTACGCGTCAAGGCTCGAATAGTGAATACCAGCTTGTGGATGAGCGTATTGTGGCGAAAAAGCCAGCTAATCTATCCTTTGCAGAAGCAGCCGCGATGCCCCTTACAACAATTACGGCTTATGAGGCTTTATTTGACCGGATGCATATGAAGCGGAATGCAGAAGGCTCAACCTTGCTGATCATTGGTGGTGCAGGCGGGGTTGGTTCAATTGCCATTCAACTAGCCAAATTAGCGAAGGCAACTGTGATCGCAACCGCATCAAGACCAGAAACAAAAGAGTGGTGTCTGTCATTAGGTGCCGATCATATCATTGATCATCATCAGCCGCTTCTCGCGCAGCTCAAGGAAAAAGGAATCGGTGAAGTGGATTTTATTTTATGCTTAAATGATACAGATGGACATTTCAAAGGCATGGCAGAAGCCATCAAACCGCAAGGCACGATCTGTACCATTGTCGAGAACAAGCACAACCTAGACGTTCAATTACTCAAAAATAAAAGTGCGGCATTTGTATGGGAATTCATGTTCACACGTCCTATGTATGAAACAGCGGACATGATCAAACAGCATGAGCTTTTGACAGAGGCGAGTGAGTTATTTGAGCAGGGGAAAATAACGCATACCTTAACAAAAGTTCTCAGTCCGATCAATGCTGCTAACTTGAAGCAGGCACATCAAACACTTGAACAAGGAAAGATGATTGGAAAATTTGTGCTTGAAGGATTTGAGAGAGGAGAGAACGTATGACATCATTACAATATCCGATTGGCTTATATGAACCGGTAGAAACAAAAACGAAAGCACAGCTTGAAGCATGGATTGATGAGCTGGCTGCAATCCCTGAAGAGTATGAAGCGGTGACCGTACGGTTGACAGATGCACAGCTTGATACTCCTTATCGGCCGGGAGGATGGACTGTTCGTCAGCTCATTCACCACGTAGCAGACAGCCATCTAAATGCATACTTACGATTCAAACTTGCTCTCACAGAAGATACACCGGACATACGTCCATATGATCAGGAGGGATTTGCCTCACTTCCTGACAGCAAGGCGCCCATCAGTTTATCCCTGCCTTTGATCAGCAGTCTGCATCGCAGGTGGGTCACTTTACTGCGGGGAATGTCAGAGGAAGACTTCAGCGCGTCTTATTATCACCCTGCCGATCAACAAACAGTGTCCTTATATGATGCAACGGGAATGTACGTCTGGCATTCAAAGCATCACCTTGCCCATATCACGGAATTAATCAAAAGAAATCAGTGGAAGTAAAGGAGTAAACGCATGTCTGGAAGAAGAATTGTCGGCGCCATGTTTATCTGTATGGCGGCATTGTTTTATATAGCGAAATATGTTCTTTTTGAGATTCATTTTTTTAGAACGAGCTTTGATGATGAGGTCAGTAAATTTCAGCTTCTTGAAGAAGTGCTTCCTGGCGGTACGTGGATCAGTATCCTTTTTCTCATCATCGGCTTAGCCTATCTTTTATGGGATGACAGGGAAGTGATTCGTAAAATTCTTTTCACCCCAGATCGACAAGTAGAAGAAACAAAAAAGACGGACCCCAAGTGACCGTCTTTTTTCTTTTTTACTTTTTTAGCCGCGTTCAGGACGCAGTGCTTTTTCTAAGATAGCAAGGCCTTCATTGACTTTTTCTTTTTCCTCGTCATTGAGCCGTTGCAGGGAATGTTTGATTTTTTCGTGTCCTTTTTGATAAATACTTCTGAAAATATTTTTCGCTTCCTCTGTCAGCTCTACGACAATGATTCTCCGGTCACGCTCAGAGTGCTTTCGCACGACAAAGTTAGACTGTTCTAACCGGTCAAGCAGACCTGTCATATTGGACAAAGAAGCGCCCATTTTTTCAGCGATTTCGGATACTTTGAGAGAGCCATGGTTATTGAGAAGCATGAGTACCTTCATTTGAGGCATACTCATATCAAGCTTCATCCATTCAGAAACATCTCCAAGACCTGCAGCTGTGAGCACTTTCATATAAAGAACCCATGTCTTTTTTTCCTCTGGAGATAGAATCTCTTCTTTTAATACGGTGGTGTCATGAATATTATATTCCACGCTTGTTCACTTCCTTTAAGCGGCTCTTTTTCTTTATATTACTGATTTTCACTTCTAATTGAAAGGTTCGTCAAGCTTTTGAATGTTAAACTGCATGAATCAAGTGGTATTTGTTGTATAATAATGTTCAGTTGAAATAATTGAAGCAACCTAGAAAGTTGGGAAAAACATGTGGAACAAAAAAACGGGTATGACGATCTTAAAAATGCTTTTTCCGATCGTGATTATCCTTGTCTTGATCTTTGTCGCGAAGCAGGAGCTAAGCGGACTTTCCATTAAAAAGACGTTTTATATTATTGACAGCTTGAACCGAATGGACTTGTTTATTCTTGTCTTTCTTGGACTTGTTGCGGTCTTATCGATGTCCTTATATGATTTTATTTTACGAAAAAGCCTAAATATGCCGATCAGCGGCTGGAAAACGATTCGCATTTCCTGGATTGCAAACTCCTTTAACAGTGTTCTTGGATTTGGCGGTCTATCAGGAGCAGGGCTTAGAACGCTTCTCTATAAGGAGTACATAACAGATACGAAAAAACTGCTGAAAGGCATTGCCCTATTGACTTCCTCTGTCCTTTTGGGCTTATCTATTTTCAGTGATCTGATCTTGGTCAGGGTGCTTCCTGTTGAAAGTATTATCAGCCAGGAGCCGTGGCTATGGGCATTTGTCATTATCTTTGCCTGTATTGTACCGATATATATCGTCATGGCATCCATTCGAAAAAGCTCGATTGAGAGCGGTGAAAATGGGCTAAAGCATCCAATTTACGCTTATATCGGTGCATCGTTTTTAGAATGGCTGGCAGCTGGACTTGTCATGTACATGGCTGTTGTCTCTATGGGGATGAATGTCGATGTCCGAATTGTCTTAGGTGTATTTGCGATTGCATCAATTGGCGGTTTAATCAGTATGGTTCCGGGCGGATTTGGTTCGTTTGACCTCATCTTTTTACTGAGCATGCAGTACATTGGTTTTGATAAAGAGATGGTGCTGACGGCGCTCGTCTTGTACCGCTTCGTGTACTCAATCTTCCCGTTTATCCTAGGGCTTTGTCTAGCTGCTTACGATTTAACGGGCACGACGCTTAGACGTCTTGAAGGCAATCCGAAAATGGCACCTGCCATTGAAACAACGAACGTCTTAATTATTTTGCACCGTGCTTTATTAATTCGGTTATTGTACGGGTCTTTATCGATCTTAACCTTTGGAAGCGGCTTGCTCATCATGGCGTCTGTTGTGCTTCCAGTCGATCGATTAGGTGTGATTACCAGCATCCCGCGCTTTCTGTTATCAGGATTTAATGGTCTTTCTTTAATGTTCGGAATCATTCTCATGATTTTGTCCATTGAAGTGTATAAAAGAACGAAAAGATCGTACGTGCTGACAATGATCTCCTTAGCAGGCGGTTTTGTGTTTACTTTGTTAAAGGGGTTTAACCTCAGTCTGATCTTTATTTTGCCAGTCATCATGGCTGTGTTTTTCTCTCTTCGAAATCAATTTGTGAAGCAGCAGGCACCTTATTCTTTGAACCAGTTTGTGGCGGCTGCTGCTGGATATTTACTCGTGCTCTTTAACTATAATGTCATTGGCAACTTTATTTGGACAAAAATCGGGCATTTCTTGAGTAAGGATTACTTGGTGCATAATGAACGGCATATCACGATGACAAGCATGATTGCTCTCATCGGTGTCCCGCTTTTCTTCTTCATTAGTAAATTGATCTTTAATAAGAAAGCATTTCCGATTGGAGAAAAAGCAGATGAGGAAAAATTAAAAACGTTTTTAGAAGAAAAAGGCGGAAATGCCCTCAGTCATCTTGGCTTTTTAGGCGACAAAAAACTATTTTTCTCAAGTGATGGAGAAGCGATGCTTCAGTTTGGACGAATTGGCCGCTGCGTCATTGTGCTCGGAGATCCATCTGGACGTGAGGCGTCTTATCCGCTTGTACTTGAAGAATTTTTACAGGAGACAGAAAAAGCCGGCTACCGCGTTGCTTTTTATCAAGTAGAACGAGAAGGAATGGCTCTCTATCATGACTTAGGCTTTCACTTCTTTAAGCTTGGGGAAGAAGCCATGGTCGATTTAGAAACGTTTTCTCTGTCAGGTAAGAAAAAATCAAACTTACGAGCTGTGGCGAATAAGTTTGAGCGAGAAGGCTACACCTTTGAAATGCTGGAACCTCCCTTTTCAGATGAGTTGATCTCAACCTTAAAACAGATATCTGACAGCTGGCTTGGAAAGAAAAAAGAAAAAGGATTTTCGCTCGGTTATTTTCAAGAAGACTATCTTCAAAAGGCACCGATTGCGATTCTAAAGGATGAACAAGGGCAGATCATTTCCTTTGTATCATTGATGCCGATGTATCAAGAAGGGGAGATTTCCATCGATTTAATGCGTCATATGCATGATGCACCAAACGGGATGATGGATGCGCTGTTTATCCACCTGTTTCAATGGGCGAAAGAAAAAGGCTACAAATCGTTTAACATGGGAATGGCACCTTTATCGAATGTAGGGACGTTCCATCAGTCCTTTCTCACGGAGCGTTTGGCAAGTGTCATTTTCAACAATGTCAGATATATGTACAGTTTCAGCGGCTTACGGTCGTTTAAACAGAAATATAAGCCTGAATGGCGCGGGAAATATTTAGCGTATAAAAAGAATACGTCACTGCCTGTCACAATGGTGCTTGTCACCAAGCTGATCGGGATGGACCCCAATCGAAAGCGGCGTCCATAAACCAAAAGACCTTTACCTTTCACTAGGTGAAGGTTTTTTTAGACAAAAGAATAGCAAAAGTGGTAAAGTTGAAGGGTAAGGGGGATGTTCATATGACATTAAATGAATGGTTTACAAAGGGATTAGCTGAACGTACATATGTACACAATATGGAGAAAAACCGGGAAAATCTGCTCACGGTGTACAACCAGTACGCAATTCATCAAAAAGAAAAAGAGCTGCTGCAAAAGCTGCAAAAGAAAAAACTCAGAGCGCTTGTCATCACTGCGGATTGGTGCGGAGATGCGATGGTCAATGTACCGATTTTCATGCGTATTGCAAATGAAGCACTCATTGATGCGCGCTATTTCATTCGGGATGAGCATCTAGACCTGATGGATCAGTATTTAACGAACGGGACCGCAAGATCGATTCCGATTATCGTCATCATTGATCAGGACGGGAATGAAGTGGGGAAATGGGGACCTCGCTCAGCAGAAGCACAGCGCTTTGTGGACGAGAAAAAACCGGACAAAGATGCACCTGATTATGAAGAAGCTTTTCAAGTATTTGCGAAAGAAGCCGCACATCACTATACGACAGACCGTTACTTATGGAAAGATATTGAGAAAGAAATTGTAGAAGTTTTGGCAAAAATATAAACCAAAAGACTACTTCGCCGCAATGGGAAGTAGTCTTTTTTTATCTTGTTTTTGCGTTTTACCTACAAAACCACCGCATAAAGGTGTAGAAAACCGCAGAATTCTATCAAAAACCGCAGAAAACCGCAAAGCACCACGATTTTCCCAACCACTTTTAGTTGAAAAACCTCATATATGCCATGAAATCAATGATTTTGCCCTTATCCAAAGGCTCATATAACGCACAAGGGTTGGCTTTTTCCCAATACAAGAGGCCCAGCAACTATAGTAATCTAGTTGTAATCTCCTTTGAACGAACTAAAAAAATGACAGAAAAGGACAGGCGATCAATTTATGAAAAAAATCATTTATCTCGATCAAGAAAAAAAGAAGCTCGCTGAATCGAAAAAAAGAGAACAGCGTTCCATCAAATCACTGAGACTGCTTGTGTTTTATGATGGACAAAGTCCTTCATGTGCAAAAATGATTGATTTGTTAAAATCACTCGATTGGAAAAATCGGATTCACTTTGAATCCTTTAGACATTCGCAGCTGCTCAGGCTGAATAAAATCAGTGAAGAGAAGGCGGAAAAACGAATCGTGTCTATTTCCCTAGCCAAAAATCAAAAGAATTCAGGGATCTATACTTGGCTGCGTATGGCTTGCCATATCCCTGCATTATGGGGAACGGTCCCATTCATCGTGCTCAGCATCTGGCTTGGCTTTGGACAGCATGCGTACGATTTCTTAGCAAAAAGACGGTATATTCATTCTGTCAAACGGGTGAACCATCATGATACAGATCAACAAGAGACCATTTAATAAATAGAAAAAAGCATGACCTTCGATCGGCAGAAGGTCATGCTTTTTTGTAGTAGGGAAGATATACCGCTAAATGATCAAGAAGCTTCTTTGTATAGGACTGATACGCCTGCTGATCAAGCTCAGCACCTGCATAGGTAAGCAAGGTTCTAAGCGCAAACAAATATTCACTGTGCAGCTCATTGTGTTCAAAGTAAGGAAGGGCTGCTTCGACCAAATATGTTTTTAAATCAAGAGGATTTTCCTCAATCATCAATTTATAGATTTTGATCATATATAAACAGTTTGGCTGAATACGAGGCTGTTTTAACAGCTCGTGTATGTAGGGAAGTGCTTTTTTGCGGTCATATTCAGCATATAGTGTCGCAATTTCATATAGCGTTTCACAGTAACGGTCTTCTATCTGTTCTTGATTAAAGTAATTGAGTGAATCTAGTAAATAAGGCACAGCTGAAGAAAAATCACCTTCACGTTTTAAGAGCACCCCGTAATAAAAATACGCGGACATTTTAATATAGGCATCAGGGTGAAGGGACGTGTGCAAAATCACTTCCTTTATATATTTCTTCGCAGTTTGATAGGCTTTTAGTTCAAGTGAGATCACGCCGTGAATGAGTGTACAGTGAATAATCCGCTTGAAATTGTTTTTTTGTCTATATAAATCCATCGCTTGATGTGTCGCTTCAAGCGCATCGCCCAGCTGTCCCATGTTTCCAAGTGCTTTTGCATAGTGATAATACAAATCACTTTGTTCAACTGAAGCGTAGGAAAAACAGCTTTCAAGCTTTTTCAGCCCATCCTCAAGCTGACCAATTTTAATTTGATGAATGCCGTCTAGATATTCAAAAATTTCTTTTTCTGTTTCAATAAAGGTTTTTTCGAATTTTTTGAGCACGCGGTGTGTTTTTAAGGCAAGCGGCTGTTTATCCGTTAATAAATAAAATTGAAATAAGGACAAATGATACTGAATGCCTAAATCCAGTGAAAAGAACTGCTCCTCGTGCTGAATGATCATTTCTGCATTTTGTTCAGCCTGATCGAGAGCATAGAAGTACATATTCATTTGAAACTCATCCAAAAGTGACAGCAGATGACGTGCCTTTTGTGACAGCTTTTCTTGGCTGATGCCAAGCCGTTCAAGCAGCAGATTGATCGTGTCTTGATTGGCCTCCTTTGAGCCATTTTCAATTTTACTTAAATGAGAGACAGAACAAATTCCGTCTGCCAATTCAGATTGGGTCATATTTTGTTTATAACGGTAGAGTTTAATGATTTGTCCAATATTGATTTTCATTCCATCCAGAAGCCTCCCTTCCAATCATGGTTGAAAGCCTTTTGACAAAAAAACTGAATCAGACAAAATGGGAATACTTGAAAAACATTTCATCATCTTGGCTTTTTTATCAAAATTTGTTTAAAACGTAATATGATTGTAACATTACTTGAAAAAGTCAAACAACTATTTAGCAGCGGGGAGGAGAGATACTTGATTTGCAACTGCACGCGATGATGTTTATAATGTGAATGAGAATCAATTTCAATTAAGGTTGATTGAAAGGATGACATATATGCCAGAAACGAAACAACAAACAGAAGCGTTAACGGTTCGAGACGCTGTCAGATATAGACGATCGATTCGCAAATTCAAAGACACACCGGTGACGATTGAACAGCTCCAGCCACTATTAGAGGATGCAGTCTATGCACCAAACCATAAAATCACGGAGCCGTGGCGCTTTTTATATGCGGTGACGGATGAAGCCAAAGCCACTTTTGTAGAGCGCTTCATTGCTTTCTTTCAGCGCAACAACCCAGATGCAAAAGAAGAAAAGATCAATCAATACAGAGATTACTTTTCTAAGGTCCCAGCGCTTTTACTTGTCGTAATAAAAGAAGACGAGAACCCTGTGGTGAGAAATGATGATTTTGCCGCCGTGAGCGCGCTCATTCAAAATCTCCAGCTGCTTGCATGGGATCAAGGAATCGGTATGGTATGGAAGAGCGGACGTATTTTATACGATAAAGGCTTTCAACAAGACATGGGATTAAAGGAAAACGAACGGTTCGCTGCGATCCTTCATATAGGTTATCCAGAAGAGGTGCCAGAGGAAAAATCACGCCAGAAAGCATCAAGTCTTCTTACTGAAATCAAATAAAAGAAAAGCAGACCGCTGAATAAGGTCTGCTTTTTTACTTATTGTTTTTTGGCGCGCTGATCGGCTGCTTTCATACGTGCCATTGCTTTTAAATCATTCGGATCTGCAAGTTCTTTGGAAAATTCAACATATTCGCCATCCGTCTCTTGTGCTGCGAGCTCTTGGTTGGATTTTTTGTGTTGGTCTTTTTTCAAAGTCTTTCCCTCCTTTACAAGATCACTTTAGTTATGTGCTTGTTGGAGGGGAATATCCGTCTTATTTGTTTCTTTTTTCTGCTGCTCTTTCCGCTTTTTTGAATTCCTGCTGATACAGGACTTCCTGGGTTTTCTTCAGCTTCGAAGTTGGCTGGTGTTCTTTTTTCTTCATCAAAATCGCCCCCTCATATCATTTCTAATAGGATGGGTGTTTTTGACAACATTTATTCCTTAGAATGCAAAATCGCTTCTTTTAGTTCAGGGTGCAAAAAGTCATAAGAAGAGAGCAGTGCCTTTTTCGGAAGAGCACGCTGGCCTTCTAAAACAAGTAATGACATTTCGCCAAGTACCGTTTTCATCGCAAAAGATGGGACCTTCAGCCAATGAGGACGGTGAAGGACAGAGGCGATGGTTTGTCCGAGCTGCTTCATTTGAACAGGATTCGGAGACGTGACATTAAGTGGTCCTGAAATGTCGTCGTTTTGAATGGCATAATGAATGAGGTGTGCCACATCCTCGACATGTACCCATGAAACCCATTGTGTGCCAGAGCCCATGGTCCCGCCGGCAAACAGCTTATATGGCAGTGCCATCAGTGGCAGTGTCCCTTTTTCTCCTAACACGACGCCAAAGCGTGTGTAGACCGTACGAATGCCGAGTGCTTCAATCTTTTGCCCCTCAGCCTCCCAAAGTTTTGATGTATGACTTAAGAAATCAGTATCCGCAGGAGGTGATTCCTCTGTAAAATCTCCTGTTGGAGATGTGCCATAAATTCCGACAGCACTTGCTTGAATCAGCACAGAAGGTTTTGATTCCTGCGCTTCTATAATGCGTCTTACCTCTTGTGTTGATTTGAGACGGCTGGAGAGGATGCCTTCTTTTGCCTTGTCTGTCCAGCGTGTGAAAATGGATTTTCCAGCAAGGTTAATCCATACATCGATGGCAGGCAATTCATGCTCAGGCGCAGAACCTTCGGTCAGCCACTGCACATAATGTAAATGATTTTGTTCGGATTCCTTTGGATTTCTTGTTAAAATATATAGATGATGTCCCTCAGCAGCGAGCACTTTTGTAACATGCTGGCCGATAAAACCGGTTCCTCCGGTAATGGCGATATTCAATTGACATCTCTCCTCTCATATACATACCTATATCTTTCACGATTTTGAATCAGAAGAAACATCCTGACTGTTTTGGAAAAGGAGTGATCACAGGATGCCCTATATTACAAAAATTTCTGCTCAGAAAAACAATACAGAGCGGGTCAACATCTTTCTTGATGAAAAGTACGCCTTTAGTGTTGATTTAGATGTGCTCGTCCAGCACGATTTGAAAAAAGGCAAAGAGCTGGACGAAGCAGATATCATTGAGATTCAATTCGGTGATTCGGTGAAAAAAGGATTTCAGCAGGCCGTTGATTATTTATCCTACCGTATGAGATCAGTGAAAGAAGTCACCGATTATTTAACGAAAAAAGAAATCCCGGCACCTGCTATTAGTGAAATTATACACAAATTAAAGCATTATAAGTATGTAAATGATCTTGAATTTGCAGAAGCCTATGTCAGCACCCACCGCAAAACGAACAGCAAAGGACCGTCCGTCCTAAAAAAAGAATTGAAGCTCAAAGGTATAGACGATGACACGATTGAGCAGGCGCTATCGCAATACCCTGATGACTTACAGCTCGAGGAAGCTGTAAAGCAGGTTCTCAAGCTTGTCAAAAAAGAAAAAAATCGTTCTGCAAAAGAGATCGAGCAGCGCATCAAGCTGCAGCTGCAGCGAAAGGGATTTTCGTTTGAGATCATTGATAAAGCCCTTCAAGAAGCCTATGATGGACAAGAAGAGGAAAAGGAAGAAGAAGCCCTCCTTTATATGCTGGAGAAGGCAAAACGCAAGGTAGGGTATGACGGATCATTTGAAAAGAAGATGAAAGTGAAGCAATTTTTATTCAGAAAAGGCTTTGATCTCGATACAATTGATCACGTTTTAGACAAAGGGGAATGACAGATGGAAAAACGCTATAGTGAGATGACAGAATACGAATTGAAGCAGGAAATTGCCGCCCTTTCTGAAAAAGCACGAAAGGCTGAGCAGCTTGGCATTGTAAATGAATACGCAGTTTTAGAACGGAAAATCGATATGGCGAAAGCCTATTTATTAGATCCAGCCTTGATTCAAACGAAAACAACTTATCAAATCAAAGACACAGAAGAAGAGTTTTATGTGGAATATTTAAATGGCGTGTTTGCATGGGGATACAGAGTATCGGCCCCAAATAAGGAAGATGCTCTGCCGATTTCAATGCTGACGCAAAAGGACTGATCCAAAGAGATCAGTCCTTTTCTTTACTTCGAACGTTGTTTACGGACGTTGTTCTGAAGTACGATGTCGTGCTGCGTTTGCTGCGTTTCTCCGTTGACCTGAGAGGCAGAATGCTTTGCATTTGCCCATGGTTGAGGGTAAGCGGTTGTCCTTAATTGAACAAAGTCTGCCATATACGATTTCCCATTTGAACTCATATCTCAAGCACTCCCTTTGGAAAAATTAGCGTTTCCCTGATGCCCTCATACGTTCCTGTGGACGTGTATTCGTTTCACCATTCGGCCGTTTAGACGCATAAGCATCTGTAGCGCCTGGTTCGCCTTCAAACTTGTGATTTACCTGATTTGGAAAGCCTTTTGCTTTATTACGCATATCGATTCCCTCCAAACAATACAAATCATTTGCGTCTTTTGAAGACGTAAGGGTAGTATATGAAAAAAGAAGTTTTTTTAAAAAGGCACTTTCTGCTAGATGAAGGAGGAACAGGCATGGAACAATACTTTGAACGACTAACAGAACAACTCATGGAAAAAAACAATATGCTGACATATGACGAAGCACGTACATGGGTAGAGCTGCTTTGGAGTGATTTTGAAACGACTTATGCAAAGGCTGGCCGCAAGTATAAAGGACAGGAAACAACAGAACGAATTGTCCAAGAGTGGATCGAGAGCTATGGCGCGCAGCTTCATTTATTTCAAAATAAACAATCAAAGGCAAACGAGCATCTGCAACAAAACAATCGAGGGCTGCTTCACTAAAAGGTTGCCCTTTCACTTCCATTCATCTTTTTCAATAAATAGGAAAATATACAAATGAACAAATAACTTTATGAAACAATACCCAGTCTGTGATCGAAATTACAGGCTTTTTACAATGATTAAACTTAAAATTACATTAAATTCATCCTGTTGAAAATCAATGGAAATAAAACTCTGATATAATGAAACGATTAGAGATACATGTAATTTATGGATAATAAAAAAGGGTTTCGTTTTCTGACAAAAAAGGAATAATGAACATATCAGACTATGTGAAAAAAGTGAAGAGAAGGTGCGATATGGAACGGGAACTGCTCTCTGTGATAATTCCTTCTTACAATGAAGGTGAAAACATCAGACGAATCTTTGAGGCACTCGAGGAAGAGTTTCGCGATTTTCATTATGACTTTGAAATCATATTTGTAAATGATGGAAGCAAAGACAACACGCTTCAATACATGAGAGAGCTCTCTCGCAAAAGTGCAAAAGTTAAATATATATCCTTTTCACGTAACTTTGGAAAGGAAGCCGCTATTTTGGCAGGTCTTGAACATGCAAAAGGAGCAGCTGCGATTATTATGGACGCCGATCTGCAGCACCCGACGTATTTAATTCAGGACTTTGTCAGAGGGTATGAAGAAGGCTATCATCAAGTCATTGCCAAACGGAATCGGAAAGGTGACAGCAAGCTGCGCTCTTACCTGTCATCCATGTACTATAAGGTGATGAACAAGGTAGTAGAAGTGGACTTGCGTGATGGCGTCGGGGATTTCCGTTTAATTTCACGCCAAGCCATCGATGCACTGCTTCAGCTGAAAGAGGGAAATCGTTTTTCGAAAGGGCTTTTTTGCTGGATTGGGTTTGAAGAAAAGGTCATCTATTATGAAAATGTAGAAAGACAGCATGGTGATACAAAATGGTCACTGAAGAAATTATTTAACTATGGCATAGATGGCGTCATTTCTTTTAACAACCGCCCGCTGCGAATTTGTTTTTATACTGGCATACTGATCTTATTTCTCTCATTGATTTACATCGTGGCCACCTTTATTCAAATCGTCAGAACGGGCATTATGGTGCCGGGTTATTTTACTTTAATATCAGCTGTGCTGTTCCTCGGAGGTGTCCAGCTTTTGAGTCTAGGCGTGATTGGAGAATATATTGGCCGTATCTATTATGAAACGAAAAAGAGGCCGCATTATTTAATCCAGGAATCAAATGTGATGGAACAAGAGACAAGCTCAAAGGAACAAGACCGAGTGTTAACACAGTTATTTAAATAACGTGGAGTCAAATAACCGGCAAGCACGAATCGCTTGCTGGGTTGTTTTGTTTCAAAGAACAGCGGATCTTTTGTGGAAAGGATTTAGATGATGAAACGTAGATGGATAATCATAGGAATGTGCCTCATTCTCGCTTTATTAGGACACTCCTTTTTCTTATATGAATATACGCAAGGCCGGTATATGACAGGAGATGGAGACGGCATCTCACAAATGCTCCCATTTAAAAAGCTGCTTTACGATGAATACGTCAAAGGAAACTTCTTTTATTCCTATCAATTCGGTCTAGGCGGCGGTACATATACGCAATTAGGTTATTATTTCACAACGTCGACTGTTTTTATGGTCACAGTTGCTGTCGTCTGGTTGATGAATGCGCTTCATCTTATTCAATCAACGGACATTCATTTCTGGGCAAATGCCGTCATTTGGCTGAGTGTGATGAAGTTGACGCTTATTCTTTTCATCGCTTACCGTGTGCTTCTTTCAATGGTTCAGCATAGGCTGAGCGCATTAACAGGAGCCACAATCTACGGACTGTCTATTGTGTATTTTCGGCATCAAACATTTTGGGAGTTTTTCACCGACAGCATGATGTGGCTCCCGCTGCTTGTGCTTGGGGTTGAACGGATTTTCAAAACAGGTAAGCCGGCTTGGTTTATTGCGGCGTGCAGCCTGATGCTCATCAACAATTTTTACTTTGCTTATATTCATTTTATCTTTTTAGCGATCTATCTTGTCTTCAGATATATCATCAAGCTTCGAAGTGAGGAGAATGGGTGGAAGGTGTTCTGGACGCTGGCGGTCTCTACGCTGTTATCCTTTGGAATCAGTGCTGCCTTTTTTGTTCCGTCTGTCTATGGCTTTCTTAATAATATAAGACCGCCATATGATCAATCTATACCTTGGTTTGATCTGCATGATCATCTGCTGTTTACAAGCAGGGTGTATTTATTACCTGTGATCTTTCTCATTTGTATGTTCCTCGTTCCGCTTTACCGGAACAGGTGGTTTTTCATGTTTACATCAATCAGCCTTCTGCTCATTGTTTTTCACTACAGTCCAAAGATGGCGAGCGTGTTTAATGGTTTTTCAGCACCGCAGTACAGGTTTGAATACATTCTTGCCTTTACAGTTGGAGCGGCCGTAGCCATCATCATCAAGCATTTCTCACAAATCGAGTGGAAGTGGAAAAAGCGTGCGGTCTTAGGCGCTTGGATCGTGTTTCTTCTCGCAGTGATCTTATCAGAACGAGCAAAGGGAAATATGGATGTTGTTGTATTTACAGCCATAGGACTGCTTGTGATCAGCGTGTTTTTCCTTGTGATTCATGCGGAAAAACGCCAGCACCTTCGTCTCTTTTCAGCTGTGCTCATCGTTGTCAGCTTACTGACAGCAGGCGTGTATCAGCAGGGCTACTTATCTGAAAGAAGCAATATTAAGAGCGTATCAGATACGTATCTGAATAGTGAGGCATATGCTGGACATGAGCAAATGAAGCTCATCCAGCAAATTAAAAGCCGCTCCTCAAAAGATCCGCTTGCCCGGATTGATTGGATGAATGGCGTGCGCAACAATACCCCGTTATTTGAAGGCTTTCAAGGCATGAGCGCGTATTCAAGTATATTGAATCAGCATTTGCTCAATTTCTACTGGAATGACCTGCAAATCGATATGGGACGTGAAAGTGTCAGCCGTTATGCAACAATGGGGGACAGGGTGAATTTATACAGCCTGACCTACGGAAAGTATTATATGAGAGACAATACGATGCCTTACTCACCGCCAGCTTATTTTAAGCCAATATTGGAAAGCGAGCATTATAAAGTGTATGAAAATACACGGCCGCTGCCATTTGCAAGAACAACAAGCACCGTTTATTCGGAAGAATCCTTAAAGGATGCCTCAGCACTTGATAGGGAGCATGCGATGCTTCAAGGTGTGATTTTAGACAAAAAAGGAAACGCTGAAATTGAGCACGCGCCAGATCGAGTCAAGGATACAAAGATTCATACGGAACAAGCCGTATACGAACATGGCGTGCTTGATGTATACGGAGAAACAGGCGGCCTGAATATCACGCTGCCAGATGATATGGCCAGCGCTGGAGATGTGTATGTGAGCTTTTATGTGAAGCGGACAGACCGGAACGAAGGATTTCAGTTATCCGTTGACAACTACGTCACCTCACGAAAAAGCAATACATCCATCTACAAAACAGGCGTCAATGAAGTGACGATTCGAGTCCCTGCGGAAAAAATCCTTTCCATTCGAGTACCAAAAGGGACGTATGAACTCGATCAACTGAAGCTGTACCAAGAGCCTTACCGCATTCTAGAAAAAGCATATGAAAAAGAAAAACAGGACAATGGCAGCCAGCAAGTAAAGCTCGAAAACAACCGCTTTACGATTTCATATGATAACAAGCGCGGCGATGATTATATGATCTTGCCAGTACCGTATGAAAAAGGCTGGGAGCTCACGGTAAACGGAAAGCAGACCGATATTGAACAAGCCAATTACGCCTTTATCGGTTTTCCAATAGAAAAAGGCAAAAACGAGATTGTGCTAACCTACTATCCGCCTTATATCAGAATTCTCGCGTTGATTTCACTTGTCAGTTTGATTGGTGCGATCCTATATGCACGAAGAAAACACAAGAAACACCACTTTTCATCATAAGTGGTGTTTTTTTATCTTCCAAGGGCTGATCGAGAATGATATCCATCATATGAAGCAAATCACTAAGCTTCTTTCTCAAAAGAAAACGTCGCATAATCAAACAAAAAATGAAACAGCCAAAGGCTTAGAGCAAAGAGGATTTCCTCAGAAGTAGACAGTAAAATGCCGCCTACCAATTCATCTGATAAATAGACAGCCCCCCAAATAAACAAGAGATGAATTGAAATGGCATAGAAAACGACGGAGCGTTTTTTGGAACGGCACTTTTTAACAACCCTCATGAGCACATGCTCCACATGTTCAAAGGATATCCCCAGTACCACATAGATGCCCATAAATAAAAGCATCGATAAAATCGATTGATAAAAAGCACCTGTTAAATGAAAGAACAGCACACAGAACAACAAAAATATGTAACAGACAGCAGACGCCGCCATGAGCCATTTCAGCCCTTGCCATAAAGCGTGAACAGATTGCTGCATAGTTGAACAAACACTCCCTTACATGAAGATACCTGCAAAAAGGACAGCCTTTTTGCAGGAAGTCATACGTTAATCCTCTTTTTTAGGTGCAGCGATCACAGGATGTTTTTCAGTATCAAGCAGTTCTAAGAGATCTTCGCCTTGATCTAAATGATCAAGAACAAGCTGTTTCGGTGTGACCGCAAGCCACTGATTAAGTGAGATATCTGCATAATGATCGCTCTTAAAGATTTCTAAGAAATAAAGCGGTTCGTCGCCTGTATTCTCTACATAATGCCCCATCGCAAATGGGACATATCCAACGTCTCCCGCCTGATAGTTGAAGGTTCTCGCATGTCCATCAGAAGCAAATACCGTCATTCGTGCCTTTCCAGAAATGAAATATTGCCATTCATCCGTATTTGGATGCCAATGCAGCTCACGAATGGCACCTGGATCAACCTTCACAAGAGCGGATGCAATCGTTTTAGACGCTTTGAAATTGGTAGAGTCCGCAATCCACACTTGTCCGCCGCTTGACGTAATCGGTTCCTGTTTTAACAGCTCATATTTAAAGGAATTCGGGACTTCTCCTTGCTCTATTTTTACCTTGTCACATTCAAGCGAACCAGGAATTCCTTTTTGGAAAATATACTTTTCTTTCTCTGGCAGCTTGTCAAACTGCTCTTTTGTCATACCGAAGTTCTTAAGCACGACTTCCTCTGGCGTATGGGCAAGCCAATCGGTTACTTGGAACGTACTATTTTCTGAGAATGACCCATCATCAAACACAAGCAAGAATTCAGCTCCCGGTTCAAGTGCTTGGATAGAGTGAGGCAGGCCAGATGGGAAGTACCACAAATCACCCTCTGTTACATCCTCTGTAAAATTGCGCCCCTCTGCATCAACCGATGTAATCCGGGCTTCCCCATAAATCATGTACGCCCATTCCGCTTCCTTATGCCAGTGAAGCTCACGAATCGCACCAGGCTTTAGCCGCATATTGACAGATGCAAGACTTTTAGAGATCGGCAGTTCGCGGACTGTTACCTCGCGGGCGTAGCCGCCTTTTTCTAAACGATTGTGTGTATCAGAAAAAGAATATTTCAGGTTGGAGACCGTTCCATGATCGGTTTCTGGTGGCGTGAGCATATCTGGATTTTGTCTGTCCCGCTCGAGATTACGTGGAATTTTGACCGTTGCTCCTTTTTCTCCTCGAATCGGCTGTGGTATTCCATTTTGCTTTTCACTCATGATAAAATCCCCTTTCAACATCGTATTGTGTGAGGTGACTAAAAGGCCTTTCATTTCGCCCTCGTTTTCATAAGGTGAAACGAATCAAGCAGATGTCAATCTGATTCATCATTTTTTTGAGCAGCGACTAATCGTTGGATGAGCTTGCTTAATTCATCAAACTTTCGTTCAAAGCGTGTCAGCAAGTAAACCGTCAAAATGGCAGGGAAGCCAGCCTGACCGAGCTGCTTCAACCATTCCTCTGAAAAAAAGGTCTCCATTTGTCTCACCCCCCAGCGGATACTCGTCTTCTATATAAGTGGTATGAAAGAAGAAAAAGGAAAGCAGAGGGGGATAAAATGAACCATTAGACCCGTTTCACGAAGTTTACTTTTTTTAACTTTTGTCCACTTAATGCTAGTAGAGGGAACAAAGGGGAGGATGCACATGGATTATCGGCTGTTATTGAAAGCAAAATGGAAGGAAATCATTGATCACCCGCTCATTCAGCAGTTTTTAAGCAACCCGAAAAACGAGCAGCTGCTCCGGCAAGTCATGGAAGAGCCAAACGAGGAAAATGCCAAAAAACTAGATTCCGAGTTCAAACAGTTCTATCAGAAAATCCGCATCATCAAGTATATCTCCACAATGATACGCATCTTTTCAGTCGACTTTGACAAACGAGTAAAAAAGAAACAGCAGCGTTTTCCGCTCATACTCGACCATCCTGATACGCAAGAAGTGAAAGACCCTGTTCAAACAGATACGTATGAAGCCGTGCTCTTCAATCAGCAAGACTTAGGAGAACATCTGCAAGATCAAACATTGTACAAGGCCTACCAGCAGCTCACAGAAAAACAAAAAATGGTTCTAACCCAAATCTATGTCGAAGGTCAAACAATGAAAGAAATAGCCGATCAGTTAGGCGAAACAAGACAAAACATCTCAAACATTCACAAAAAAGCACTCAACAAACTAAAAGAAGAAACAGGGGGAGATGTCCGTGCACGAAGACAAAATGACCAATGGAGAAATGGAAGAACTCATTGAAACCTTCACACCCATGATCAAAAAGAAACTACAAAACACGGCATATCAAGAAAGAGAAGACCTCGAACAAGAACTCTATATCAAACTCATCGAAAAAATAGACCGGCTGATTTACCAAGAAGGACCTGGATTTTGGGAGTTTATTGTGGAATATATGACGAAGTTGTAAGAGAGGCTCTTGGTGCGAATGTCAGGTGAACATAAAATCCCCGGGACATTCGCACCTTTTTATTCGACAAAATTGAGAAAAAATGTATATTTTATAAAGGGGAAAACAAAATTCTTTATTGAAAGTTGTGGATTTTGCCTATCATTTCCTAAAAAATGTTACAATTAGGGTGGAAATCGCAGTCGCACTCTATATGAGTGCGTGGATTGAAATATGAATTAATTACTCGTCACAGCGAGTATAAACGTCGCACTCTATATGAGTGCGTGGATTGAAATATCCAAGAATACATCCAACGAAGGGCAGTCATTAGGTCGCACTCTATATGAGTGCGTGGATTGAAATACATGATATTGTAGGGATTCAAAATCATGTTGACAGTCGCACTCTATATGAGTGCGTGGATTGAAATAAATAGCGCATGACATGATCAACATAATTAGGGTCGTCGCACTCTATATGAGTGCGTGGATTGAAATCACAACAAAGAAAGTAAATTCACCCAAGGTTATGTCGCACTCTATATGAGTGCGTGGATTGAAATAAGATATTCAAGATTCGTTAATATATTCACAATTGGTCGCACTCTACATGAGTGCGTGGATTGAAATGCTTTTATCTCGACCTCAACAGGGAACGGTAAAGTGTCGCACTCTACATGAGTGCGTGGATTGAAATCGTCAACCGCTGAAAGAGGCAAAGGCACGCCATCGTCGCACTCTACATGAGTGCGTGGATTGAAATAATGATGGAAATGCAAGCGGTTCTTCGAGAGCTTGTCGCACTCTATATGAGTGCGTGGATTGAAATTAATCTAGTACGCATTGCAGATAGTTGACTGTGTCGCACTCTACATGAGTGCGTGGATTGAAATTGATCTGTTTGAGTGTTTGAATAAACTGATAAAGTCGCACTCTACATGAGTGCGTGGATTGAAATACACTGAATGACCGTGATCCTGTTGGATTGATCCTGTCGCACTCTACATGAGTGCGTGGATTGAAATGTATTCACTAATAAGCACGTCTCCAGCAAAGTATGTCGCACTCTACATGAGTGCGTGGATTGAAATAAGTTATGGTATACGCCGTCACGAGTTGCCGCCGTCGCACTCTACATGAGTGCGTGGATTGAAATAATCATGAAAGAATATCAGTTAAGCAGGGTGAGTAGCCGCACTCTACATGAGTGCGTGGATTGAAATCGTATGAACAATGGTGCTCCCCTATCCACTCAACAAGTCGCACTCTACATGAGTGCGTGGATTGAAATATGCCCCATGCTGTCAATTGTTCCTTGTCCGTCAGTCGCACTCTACATGAGTGCGTGGATTGAAATAATTTATCTTTATTGGCCGTAAAGATTCCACTGCGTCGCACTCTATATGAGTGCGTGGATTGAAATGAAACACAGATGAGCAAAGTTAAAGCTATTTCAGTCGCACTCTATATGAGTGCGTGGATTGAAAATTCGAATAGCTTTCCAGAGATAACAAGTCTCCCTGTCGCGCTCTATATGAGTGTGAGGAATAAAATTCTTGTCAGAAGGTAGTTTGAAAGATATATTGACAATTGCGCTTGATATAGGTGTGAAAAACATAACTCTGTCTCACCAATTTTATTAATGAATTCAAAGCTGTTGATGAAACAGCGAAATAAGAAATAAGTATGATTATCATCAGTAATAGTTTTTAATTAAATAGGATTAAGAAATATTCGGTGCGAATGTGAGGTGAACATAAAATCCCCGGTGCATTCGCACCTTTTTATTCGACAAAAATGAGAAAAAATGTATATTTATGAAGGGAAAACAAAATCCTATATTGAAATTTGTGGATTTTGACTATTATTTCCTAAAAAATGTTACAATTAGGGCGAAAATCGCAGTCGCACTCTACATGAGTGCGTGGATTGAAATAAACCTGAGAAGGTAGTCAACGAAGGTAGTCAGTGTCGCACTCTACATGAGTGCGTGGATTGAAATCTCGACTAGATTCCATGCTTTTTTGTACCAGACAAGTCGCACTCTACATGAGTGCGTGGATTGAAATTAGAAATGAAATGGCACAATTGATTGATGTCGAAGGTGTCGCACTCTACATGAGTGCGTGGATTGAAATTTGTGGATCTAGCTGGAGTCGTCAATACCATTACGTCGCACTCTACATGAGTGCGTGGATTGAAATTTGTTGTGCAGAAGCATCAGAAACAAAGAAAAACGGTCGCACTCTACATGAGTGCGTGGATTGAAATTCTAAGTATCTTATGTTTTCCCTACATTTGTCAGTCGCACTCTACATGAGTGCGTGGATTGAAATTCGCCTTATCAGTTGATTAGAAAAATGACTGTCGGTCGCACTCTATATGAGTGCGTGATTTTAAATGATTGTGTCTTAAACGGTATGACATTCTCAAAGATCATGATTCTTACAACACCCTCTTTCAGATACAAAAGCCATCAAAATAGACTGTTCATTTGTAAAGTGAAAACATGACTCATTGCAGTCATGTTTTTTTTCTTCTTTTTCCTAAATAAACCTTAAAAAATCTCAAAATAAGTCGAAATGAAAAGTAGTCATTTAGATTCAAATATTATCCATTCGTAATGAATGATGAAGGAGGAAATGGATTGGGTGAGACGGAGCGAACCGGTAAAGTGGAGCAGCTGATCTTAGAGAATTATCAAAGATTAAACAGCATGATATCAGAAGAAGTAGACTTTGCTTCTAATCATGGTGGGCTGACAGGGGATTCTAGAGAAGTGATGTGGATGGAGTTTTTTCGGAAAATCATTCCTAAAAAATATTCATTAGCACAAGGTGTCATCATTATTGACTCAGATGGAAATCATTCTAACGAAGTCGATATTGCCGTATTTGATGAGCAGTATACGCCGTATGTGTTTCAACACAATTCTTTGAAGTTTATACCGATTGAGGCGGTTGCGGTTGCTATTGAATGTAAAAGCTCTAATTTGAAAGAAAAAGGTTTAGAAGAATGGTCTAAAAAAATAAAACAGCTAACACCAAAAACAACAGGAATTGCTAGAACGGCCACAGGTTACTTTACTAGTGAAAGTAACACACAAAAGAGGACGCGTCCTTTACTCATTTTAGCAAGTAACTTTAAAAGAGAAGAGGACCAAACAATTTCAAATAAAGCAGCTGAATTAGCGGCGTCTTTTGATTTTATGCTCATGAAAAAAAGCAATGAATTTCAATTAAAAGTACCTAATGAACATGAACATCTAAGATGGTGGTCAAACGAATTAAATTGTTTCAAACAAGAAAAACGATCTAAGGAAGAAGAAAAATTTTTAGATGAAAACAAACTCAGCGATTTACGTATTGATGGATGCGATCTGTTGACACTAAATTTTCAATTAAATCAATTGCTGATGCTCATTAACAATCCCATGTTTTTCCCTCACTATGCATATGCCAAGCTGTTTCAGAAACAGATAACAAAGTGAAGAAAGGAGAGCGACATGACAAGGGAATCTAGAAAACCCAAAACGAATTGGCATGATGTGAAACATGCGATTGACACGAAAATTCATGAAGACCAAAGACTTTTTAAAGAGCCGCTCACTATTCATTTGGTTACGCCAATGTTTGGGGGAGGGCCCCAATCAAACTCAATTGATCAAGACAGACCGATTCGTGAAAGTGCAATTCGTGGACATCTTCGTTTCTGGTGGCGTGCAACTCGAGGAGCTGCCTGCAAGAATGCGAATGAATTATCTAAACGAGAAGCAGAGATATTTGGTCATACAGAACAAGCGAGCCAGATTCAAGTGGTAACCCATTATGAAAAAGACGAAGTGAAAAGAAATTCAAAAGTATTTTTTAAAAAGAAAAAGCATCCTTTTCCACGGTATGTTCTTTCAAATATGAAAGATGAAACACCATACCTCATGAAGGCGCAATTTTCTTTAAATATCCGGTTATCTAAAAAAACAACCGATTTTGAGTTAATCAAAAAAGAAGTTGGAGCAGCATTATGGGCTTGGATCAACTTCGGTGGACTTGGTTCAAGAACGAGACGTGGATGTGGCAGTTTATATTGCAAGCAATTTTCACCATACAACAAGAGGACAAAAAGCCAATTGGAAAAATGGTTTGAGCAAAAGCTTTTAGAATATGACATCCAATTGCCAGCATCAAGTCGGGAATGGCCGACGCTTAGTCGTGAATTCAAAGTACAGGCATTTCCATTATCTATGATCTCAAGCTGGCGATCCGTCATTCAGACATATGAAACATTTCGAAGAAGATCTAACCCGGACAAAAAAAGGGGAAGAAGTTGCTGGCCGGAAGCAGATACTATTCGTCTGTTAACAGGTAAGGCTAAATCAGGTCATCACATCCCTTATCCAAAAGAGAAACCATTTAAATATCAAGCATTTCCTAGAGCTCAATTTGGTTTGCCAATTCAGTTCCGATTTGCTCCTAAAGATAGTGGGAAAGATCCAGATCCTGTAACGCTCCTACCTAAAGGAAAGGATCGCTTAGCTTCACCACTCATCTTAAAACCATTGGCTATTAATCAAAAGGAATCAGTGGGCATGGTGATGGTGCTGCAGCAACCAAAGATCGAAGCTTTATCGCTTTTAGGGGACAGAAAGCCTTTGCCCGATGTGACAGATGAACAAAGTATCTACCCAACAGCCACCTACTCAAACAACCCATTACAAGACGAGAGTGGCCGGACGCACTCATCGGCGATTCAAGCCTTTTTACATAGCAAGGAGGTGCAAACATTTTGTCAGAAGAATCACAAAAACAAACATTAATGCTATTTTCTGTAGGGCCTGTTCAAGAATTCATTGCGCAAGCAAGGCGGACGCGTGATTTATGGTTTGGCTCTTTTCTTCTATCTGAATTAAGTAAAGCAGGTGCGAAGAAATTTCAGGAACTGGGTGGAACGCTTATTTTCCCTGTGTTCAACGAATCCTCTGCAGAATCAAACAACGCACCAAATAAAATACTGGGGGAAATCTCACACGAACAGCCTTCAACCATTGCAAGACAAGTAAAAAAAGCAGTATATGACAAGTGGAAGGAATACGCAGACTTTGTAAGAGGGAAAGTTGATCCTTATATTCAAAAAGGCACATGGAATCGACAAGTAGATGATTTATTGGAATTTTATGCTGTGTGGACTGAGATGCAAACTCAAGAGGAAGCGGCTAATGCGTCCGCAAGTCCATATCATTTGGCTCTTCAAGAAGTTGAAGGTTTAATGGCTGCAAGGAAGACTTTAAGAGATTTTAAACAAAATGAGCCAGGGGCGTTATTCGGTGAACCAAAATCATCACTTGACGGTGGACGAGAGTCTGTTTTTCAAAAGCAAAAAACACCACAGCAAGTGGCGCAACTAGCGAAATTGGGAATTGGTGAACATGAATCATTAGATGCGATTTCAGTGATCAAACGATTGTCCTTACATAAGCATCCGAGCAAGACATTTCCATCTGTCTGCGATAAAGCTTTTGCTCCCTATCAAAACATGTTGGAACAAAATGAACAGATGAAGAAAGCAGCCACACAATATGTGAAAGATGTAGAAACGTATCTTGAGAATATGAATCTGACAGTAGCTCCTCTTGATTTGAGTGAGGCATCGCTTTTTTATGAAAGAAGAATAGAAGATTTTCTTGAACAACGAGGACTTGTTGGAATAGCACAAACAGAAGCAAAAAATAACATCACACAGCTGCTTGAAAAATATTTCAAAGGTGAATACAGCAAGCATCACGGCCAGCCGATCAAACCACCAGTACCTTCACCTTACTATGCCTTTCTCATGGCGGATGGAGATAAGATGGGCAGCCAACTGCGAAATATACAGCATGTAGAAAGCCATATTGCATTTTCTAAAACACTCTCAACTTTTGCTTCAAAGGCTCGTGGGATTATTTCCGAATGTGAAGGTACATTGATCTACGGCGGTGGAGATGATGTCATGGCTTATGTACCGGTGCACCAATGCTTAGAAGCAGCTGGGAAATTACAAAGTGAATTTGTTTCAACGATGAAGGCTCATCAACATAGTGAGACACCTCCTTCGATTTCAATTGGAATCGCCATCGTCCATATGCTTGAGCCTCTCGAAGAAGTAAGAAGCATGGCACGTCAGGCTGAACAATTTGCAAAACAAGAGCGAAATTCATTAGCGATTCATTTCCAAAAGCGAGGCGGAGGAGACACAATGAATATCTCAGTCTCATTTCAAATAGATCCAGTGGCCTCTATCCAAGAGATGACGACGTGGTTAAAACAGTCTTATTTCACGAATGGCTTTGCATATGGCTTACGAGAGTTGTATCAAACATACGAACAGTCTTCTTTTAGAAAACAGCCGGAAATTTTAGATGAACTCATTCCACTAGAGATAAGACGTCTTGCATTCAAAAAGAAAACGGAAGCAAAAACAGAGCAAGAAACGAAAGAGTGGATCGATCAATTGATTGCGAAGTATATACCGAAGAAGAATACATTAGAAGAATTACATACAATCGCTGAATGTATGATCATTGCTCTTCAACTGGAGGAGGTAAGTGGACATGCCTGAAAGATGGTTTCACATTCAACCGCTTGATCCGCTGCTTATTCGTGATGCACGCCCATTTCAAAGTGTACCAGGTATACGGGCGCGTTCACTAAACGATGTTCCGCCAAGTGTGGTCGCAGGAACACTTCGTACAGCTCTAGCAAAGAAACGACAATCAATCAAACACACGACGCCACTTTCTTATTATTCAAAATCTCTTGTGCGAGGTCCTTTATATCGCTGGCATGATCATTTATATGTGCCAATGCCTAATGACCTTGAGTTATTCGATGATGAGTATGGGATGAATCAATTGAGACCAAAGCCAATGATGTCGGAAGGACAGGGCTTTTTTGGTACAGGAAAAACAGGCCGTTTTAGTGAGGCATTATGGCCGCCAATTGGAGCTGGTGCTCGTAAAAAAATGAAATCGCCGCCTGCTTTTGTATCACTAAAGTGGATGGTGAACTGGCTGACAGACGCAGTGGATGAGAGTCAGGTGAAGGAAGCCTTGACTGAATACCAACACATGCAGAAGGAAAATCATTCTTTCAAAAAGGAAACACCACCGGCATTTATTCCAGCATTACAGCGTCAGGAACGAACACAAATTGAAGTGGAAACTGGCAGTAAAAAGGCAAAAGATCAGCATCTATTTTCAACAGAATCGCTCATATTCCCAGATGACTTTAAACTGGAGGCAGGAATAGAGTTATCTACTGAAGAGCCAGAAGAATTAAAGCCTTTCTCAGGCATTCACCCGATAGGTGGTGAACGGAGGTTGGCTCATATAGAAGACCGGCCGCATGTATACCAACAAGATTGGACATGTCCAGATATGATTAAAGAATCGCTTAAGAACAAGCCGTATGTTCGCATGATATTGGCGACACCTGCTTATTTCAGTAAAGGATGGCAGCCCGGATGGCTGGATGAACAGCTCATGTCAAAACCACTATTTGATACAAATGTACGACTCAAATTGGTTTGGGCCTCTGTTCCACATTGGCAGCCTATCTCTGGATGGAGTTTAGCAAATAAAGACAAAGGGCGTGAAAAAGCAATACGCCGCTTAGTCCCCGCAGGTAGCGTATACTTCTTTACAGTAGAAGAAGGAGATCCAGCAGAACTGGCTGAAAAAATGTGGCTTCAATCAGTATCCGATCGTAACCGGCGCAAAGAAGCGTTTGATCGTGAAGATGGCTGCGGGTTAGCACTTTGGGGAACATGGAAACCGAATGAATAAGAGGAGTGAGAACATGGAAGCAAGCCGTTGGTTTTGGATACATTGTTTATCCCCCCTTCATATTGGAGCGGGTGAAGGAGTTGGCGTGATTGATATGCCTATTCAACGAGAAAAAGTAACAGAATGGCCGATTATACCTGGAAGCAGTATCAAAGGCGTGCAGCGTGAGCATTATCGCGCGAAAGGACAAGACACATTCGTACAAAAAGTATTTGGTACACAAGGAGATCAAGATGGAAGCGCAGGAGCAGTCGTCATGACAGATGGCCGGTTATTTTCATTCCCGGTGGCGAGTAGATACGGTACATTTGGATATGTGGCAAGTCCACTCATATTGAAAAGATTAGCCCGCGATGCAAAAGCATTAGGCGTATCGCTGGATATCCCTGATCTCATAGAAGAATCAAGCACGCTAGTCACCATGAATTCTAAATTAGTAGAGAATGACGAATTATATCTAGGTGAATTTCAAGGGGCTGCGAAAAAATCTCCACAACTAACCGATTTTGCTGAACAGATGGCCAAACTTTTATTCGACGATAAACAATCACAAACTCTTTGGATAGAACGATTTGTGATTGTAAGTGATGACGTTTTTCAATACATTGTCACCATGAATTCTGAAGTGACACCTCGTATTAGAATTGATCATGAAACCCAAACAGTTAGTAAAGGAGCTCTCTGGTATGAAGAGTATGTACCAGCAGAAGCCATATTTTATGGGCTCATGTGGTGTGATCGTGTTGATGGAAGCAATGATTTATCTGTTAGACACCAACTTTTAAATCAACTAGAAAAACAGATGTATCTTCAATTAGGTGGAAACACAATCGTAGGTAAAGGAAGAGTATCCTGGCGTATGACAGGAGGGGAGGGATCATGAAACTCATTCAACATCATTATGCTGAAAAAGCGTATCAACATGTGATGAATGCTAAAACGAATGAGGAGAATTTCTCAAATCAATATGGACAACTCTGTCACAGATTCGCCTCAATGATCTTAACAAATGGATTAAGGCTCACCATTACATTTTTTGAAGCAAAATCAAAAAAAGGAAATGCTTATCAACAATTCGTTCAGGATATAAAAGAAACACTAGATATACAAGGAGATTGGTCAGCTTCTAATCGAAATTACTTAATCAAATCAAGACAAGCTTTAAGTGCATCTGTTTGGTTCAAAAGATATGCGGAATCTATTTTAAAGGTGGAACAAGGGGCGGAAAATGTGGAGGACATCCAATGAATCTGTCATTAACCTTAAACAAAAGCAAATGGGAGATTGGTGGTTCTACATTGTCGGACATCATAAATGACAGTGCGGAGAAGCAGTCATTTTATGAAAATGTGATTCGTCTACATCGAAAACAGTGGGGGGAAAATCGCTTTTTGTATGAAAGATTTGTGGAGCAATATTATACCGATATGAACCCCACATGCCTAGTCAAGTCCATATCGCCGTTAGTCATTGGACATGGAGGAGAGGGTGTACTTGAAACGGGATTGTTATTACACCCGATATACGGCATTCCTTATTTACCAGGAACAGCTTTAAAAGGCGTAGCCTCTCATTATGCCCATTCTGTATTAGGTGAAAACTTTGAAGAACTAAAACAAGGTGGTAGTGATTACAACACATTGTTTGGAACAAACGAACGTGCCGGAATCATCGAATTTCATGATGCGCTCATGATGCCAGAGACGGTAGGAGAAGCATTCAAAGTGGATGTGATGACACCACATCATTCAGACTACAACAGCGTCAAGCTAGATAAGATGAACAAAGGGGGAAGTGTTCCAGCCCCTCGAGACGATGACTCACCAACACCGATTCATTTCTTAACGGTGGTCAACGGCCGCTTTCAACTTCTATTGAAAACAAAAAAGAATCTATCAGAAGATGCGGAATGGCTCGAACTCGCCAAAACCATCTTACTAGGAGCTTTAGAACACGAAGGAATCGGTGCTAAAACAAATGCAGGTTATGGAAGACTTAAAATGGACGACGTCATTTCATAAGACTAAGTGCGAATGTGAGGTGAACATAAAATCCCTGGAACATTCGCACCGTTTCATTCGACAAAAATGAGAAAAAATGTATATTTTTCAGGGGTGAAAACTTAATTCCTATATAGAAACTTAAGGGGTTTGACGATCATTCCCTAAAAAATGTTATAATTAGGGCGAAAATCGCAGTCGCACTCTACATGAGTGCGTGGATTGAAATTGCGCTTAACTCATGTTTAACCGCTCCTATTTTTTCGTCGCACTCTACATGAGTGCGTGGATTGAAATTTAGCGCTTTCTACGTCACATTTTCTAATTGCTGTCGCACTCTACATGAGTGCGTGGGTTGAAATCTGAAGCGTCGCTGACTTTTTTGGTCAAAATAGGTCGCACTCTACGTGAGTGGGTGGATTAATAATTGCGAAAACATAACCCTGCCTCCTGCCTCAGTAGTCATGAATCTAAGTGAATTCAATTGTTGCTGAAATATAAAGAAGTATGATTAACAAGTTTCAATAGATTTCATACTAAGAAAAAGTCGGTGCGAATGTGAGGTGAACATAAAATCCCTGGAACATTCGCACCGTTTTATTCGACAAAAATGAGAAAAAATGTATATTTTTTAGGGGTGAAAACAAAATTCTATATAGAAACTTAAGGATTTTGACGATCATTCCCTAAAAAATGTTATAATTAGGGCGGAAATCGCAGTCGCACTCTACATGAGTGCGTGGATTGAAATATCTTAGCTCAAAAATTAATGATGAAGCATGACGTCGCACTCTACATGAGTGCGTGGATTGAAATGATTATCTCTTGCCAAATAAACAAAGTATACTAGTCGCACTCTACATGAGTGCGTGGATTGAAATAATTAATTCATCCTTTGTTTAAATAAGACCTCCTAGTCGCACTCTACATGAGTGCGTGGATTGAAATTGGTATAGTAACAAGTGCTAATGAATATTTGGAGTCGCACTCTACATGAGTGCGTGGATTGAAATATCAATTTTTTTATAACCAACTACTTCGGCCAACAGTCGCACTCTACATGAGTGCGTGGATTGAAATCCACTCTTTCTGCTTTTCTATGAAGTCGTTCGGTTGTCGCACTCTACATGAGTGCGTGGATTGAAATTCATTCGCTGTAATTGCAGCCGCAGCAGTGTTAGCGTGTCGCACTCTACATGAGTGCGTGGATTGAAATTCGATTCCTTTTTATCAATCGCAGGCAATTCACGTCGCACTCTACATGAGTGCGTGGATTGAAATATGAACCTTGCAAAAGAAAAAGGCATTAAAGGGGTCGCACTCTACATGAGTGCGTGGATTGAAATATTTATATTCATAGCTCCAATTCGTTCCATAATTGTCGCACTCTACATGAGTGCGTGGATTGAAATTCGTTTGGATGGACGAAAAGGACAGGTTCAAATAGTCGCACTCAACATGAGTGCATGGATTGAAATGGTGAATGGTGGGAAAAGACAGGAAAGCCTGGTATCGCACTCAACATAAGTGCATAGTTCACAGTTTCTGCGAATTACATAAATTCAAATATCTATCCACCTAAATCCAAGCTCTACACAACAAAAAAAGACTCGCTCACACAGAGCCGAGTCTTAATTTTTTTTGCAGTTTTTCTTCACTGAAAATCCAGCCGGTATAGGAATTTTTGATTTGGTGGTCCATGTCGATATGGCAGATCGCGACAAAAGGATAATGACCTTTGCTGCGGTAGCGTAAATCAATGAACCGTATCTCATAATGATCCTTGTATTTATCCACTTCCCACCGGTAGACAGGGGAGAAGGAGAGAAAGGCTGAAATATTTTCATCTTGCTTAGCAATTTTCATAATTTCAGTATCAGGGACCGGCACTCGGTTAAAGGTGTCTAAAATGACGACTTCTCCATTCATGCTGCGCCCAACATGGAAAGAGGATTTACATTTCACGGCAATGCGCCATTGTCTGAACTTCATTGTAGGCGAAATGATAATCTCTTCAATTTCATCGAATCGTGCACGCAGTTGACGTTTAATTTGTAGCTGCATAATGACCCTGACGATATAGTAACAGAAAATCACCGCATACAGCGTAATAAACGTATAGCCGGGATGTCCGCCAATCGCCCAAACGACTATGGCGACAAGGTGTGTAAAAAAGATAAACGGATCAAACGTATTAATGATCCCTAGCGCTACCCACTTCTTCGAAAATGGACGAATGGCCTGCGTACCGTATGCGTTGAAAATATCAACAAACACATGAAGCACAACAGCTAATAGTGTCCATAACCAAAGGTGAAGTAAATTCGCCCCCGGCACAAATGGAAAAATCACAGCCGGAATCAGCAATGACCAAAACAGTACAGCCGGAATGGAATGTGTAAATCCTCGGTGATTTCTTATATAAACCGCATTATTTTTTAGTTTTAGCACAGTATCAATGTCTGGTGCTTGGGAGCCGGCGATGGTCGCGATCATCACGGCGTGTGCCATGTGTGGATCTGCGCTGACGGCTGGATCTAAAAGTGCAAGTCCCCCAAGAGAAATGCCCATTACTACATGAGTACCAGTGTCCAATTGATTACCTCCTAGTTGTCATGCTTAGGAACAATCATACAAAGTATACGTCTCCAATCAAGACTATGTGCAAAATCACTTTTGCTTTATCCCGATTTAATGTAACATGTTAACGTATCTACAAACAGTATACAACAAATAAGGTTCTATTCAGAACGTTAGCCCTCGGTCCAATGAGAAGGAGTATAGATATGAAAGACATTCAAGAAAAGCTGGACCGCAAAGATATTGCGGGCTTTCAGCATGATTTAATTGATTGGTATGAAAAAGAACAACGAACATTGCCATGGCGTGAAAATCAAGATCCATACCGCGTCTGGGTATCAGAAGTGATGCTTCAGCAAACGAGAGTGGATACAGTCATTCCGTATTTCAACCGGTTTATGGAGCAATTCCCTACGGTGAAGGATCTCGCTTTAGCTGATGAAGAAAAGGTCATGAAAGCATGGGAAGGTCTTGGCTACTACTCAAGAGTGCGTAATTTACAGGCAGCTGTGAAAGAAGTATATGAATCCTACGGGGGTGTTGTCCCTAATACGAAAGAGCAATTTTCAAAGCTCAAAGGTGTAGGCCCGTATACGAGCGGCGCAGTGCTGAGTATCGCCTATAACAAGCCGTATCCTGCGGTAGACGGCAACGTGATGAGGGTCATTTCTCGTATTTTGTCCGTATGGGATGATATTGCAAAACCAAAAACGAGAAATATTTTCGAATTTGCGGTCGATCAGCTCATTTCCCGGGAAAAGCCGTCAGAATTCAATCAAGGGCTGATGGAGCTTGGTGCGCTCATTTGCACTCCAACTTCCCCTGCCTGCCTCATTTGCCCTGTGAACATGCATTGTTCGGCACTCGAGGAAGGCGTTCAGCATGAGCTCCCAGTGAAAAGCAAAAAGAAAAAGCCGACTGCAAAATCAATGGCAGCAGCGGTGTTATTTGATGACGCAGGCAACCTATATATTCATAAGCGGCCAAGTACAGGCCTCCTTGCGAATTTATGGGAATTCCCTAACATGGAAACCATGAAGGGAAGAAAAACGGAAAAAGAGCAGCTGATTGATTTCTTAAAAGAGGAGGCGGGTGTACAAGCGGAGCTTGGTGATTTAGAAGGCACCATTCAGCATGTATTTACCCACCTCATCTGGAATATTTCTGTTTTCTTTGGACGAGTTACCTCTGTATCTGATGACATGATGCTGAAAAAAGTCACAACAGAAGAATTTGAGGCGTATGCTTTGCCAGTCTCACACCAAAAAATTTGGAAACTGGCACTTGAGCAGCCTAGTCGTATTTAACCGTTGTACCGTGGGTATAATCAGCTTCATTTCGGTGCAGACCCCCGCGGTCTTCGATTTCAGAAATGATTTCTCGATACTTAGATTGCCCTTCTTCGTTCAAATAAGGTAAAATTTGTTGGAAAGCATGATGAAAGTAAGCAAGCTCAGTATCTTTCCATTGATCCTTGGACATCATGCCAAGCTGGCTTAAATCGCGTCCGACATACATGAATGTAACCTCCTAATAGGAACTTTCCTATTAGTGTGAAGCGAATGAACGAAAACTATTCAAATCAGGAGATGAACCATAATGAGTCAACGTAAATGTGCATTAATTACAGGAAGCAGCAGAGGAGTAGGGAAAGAAGTGGCCCTTCGCCTCGCTGAAAAAGGATATGACATTGTCATTAACTATGCGAGAAGCAAAAAAGCCGCACTTGAAACAGCGGAAGAAATTGAAGCGATGGGCGTTAAAACATTGGTTGTTAAAGCCAATGTTGGCCAGCCTGAGAAAATCAAAGACATGTTTCAGCAAATTGACGAAACCTTTGGCCGTTTAGATGTATTTGTGAACAACGCGGCATCAGGGGTTCAGCGTCCAATTATGGACCTTGAAGAAAATCATTGGGATTGGACGATGAATATCAATGCGAAAGCTTTGTTATTCTGCGGACAAGAAGCGGCGAAACTAATGGAGAAAAACGGGGGCGGACATATCGTCAGTATTAGCTCTCTTGGCTCTATCCGCTACCTTGAAAATTACACAGTAGTCGGTGTATCAAAAGCAGCACTAGAAGCTTTAACACGTTACCTTTCAGTGGAGCTTTCACAAAAAAATATCGTCGTCAACGCTGTATCAGGCGGCGCGATCGATACAGATGCACTTAAGCACTTCCCGAACCGTGAAGAGCTTTTAGAAGATGCGAAGAAAAACACACCTGCCGGCCGAATGGTGGAAATTAAAGACATGGTCGACAGCGTGGAATTCCTTGTATCAGGCAAAGCAGACATGATTAGAGGCCAGACGATTATTGTCGATGGCGGACGTTCTTTGCTTGTTTAAAAAATTCATGAATAGGATGTACACCTTCTGCACAAATTAATGTGCGTGGAGGTGATAATGATGGATCAACAACAAAACAAAACAAACGCACAACAAGTGAAGAAACAAAACCAAGCTGCTGCACAAGGTGGTCAATACGGCACTGAATTTGCTAGCGAGACTGACGCACAGCATGTAAAAAAATACAACCAAAAAGCTGAGCAAAACAAACAACAAAACAGCTAATCACTGAAACAAAGGAAAGCACTTCATATACGAATGAAGTGCTTTTCTTTTTGCCTCGCACCACCATCCGACAAAACCTGTAAAACCTCTACATAAACAGTCAAAGGATTTCCTCCTTCTTTCAAGAAATGGTATACATACAAAAAGTGGATTAGATGAAAAGGGAGGAGTTAGATGTCTGATTTCGATCAGCTTGTAAAAGAACAAATGCAGCTCATGGATCAGCTGCTCGACGTGCAGGGAGAACTCGATCTATGCTTAGAAACAGAAAAACAATTGCTGCAGGATGAAAAAAAAGAAGAGTGGCATAGGCTTTGTGATCAGATCAAACAGAAACGTGAGGAACTGCAAAAAGTGCAAACCTTATTTACAAAACAGACAGAAGAGGTCATCAATTCATATAAACAGATGGAAAAGAGTTCTAGCGTGATGTAAATCAGTGTGCCGTTCAATTGGGTTGAATGGCTTTTTCATTTCATTTTTTAATGATGTAACGGTATAATATAATAGAGACATGTTTAGTTGGGAAATTAGGTCTTTGGACTGTTAGGTTTGTTTGTTATAGAAAGTAGGGGAGAAAATATGGGCTATCCCAAGGAAGGAGAAACCATCCAAATTCAAAGCTATAAACATAATGGCTTGATCCACAGGATTTGGAATGAAACCACCATTCTGAAAGCAACGGAATTGTGTATCATTGGTGCAAACGACCGTACAATGGTGACTGAATCCGACGGCCGTACTTGGATGACGAGAGAACCGGCTATTTGCTATTTCCATGCAAAACAATGGTTTAATGTAATTGGGATGCTTAGAGATGATGGGGTATATTACTACTGCAACATCAGCTCTCCTTTTGCGACAGATGATGAGGCAATTAAGTATATTGATTACGATTTAGACGTCAAAGTCTTTCCAGACATGACGTACAATATTTTGGATGAGGACGAATATGCAGATCATAAGAGGCAGATGAATTATCCAAAAGAAATCGATAGTATCTTAAGAGAGCATCTAAATACATTACTGCATTGGATTCACCAGCGGAAAGGTCCGTTTGCTCCTGAATTTGTGGATATGTGGTATGAACGTTTTTTACATTATACAAAATAAGCAAGAGCATCAAAAAACCTGTTTGGCTTTTTAGGCTAACAGGTTTTTGACTGCGTACGGATAAGAGGCACTGATAGATTGGGAAGGAGATTTACATGGGGGTCATTAAACGCTACATGGCTTTTGTAACACCGTATAAAAAACAGATTGCATTGACAATGGTCATCGGGATGATTAAATTCTCGATTCCGTTAACATTGCCTCTGCTTTTAAAGTATGTCATTGATGATGTCATTCAAGGCTCGGGGTCGCCTGAAGAAAAGACATCAACTCTACTGATCATAATGGGAATCATGCTCGTATTATTTTTAGTGATGAGGCCGCCTGTTGAATACTATAGACAATACTACGCGCAGTGGACAGGCAGTAAAGTATTGTTTGATATTCGGGAGAAGCTGTTCTCGCATATTCAAAAGCTAAGTCTTCGTTATTATGCCAACACGAGAACAGGAGAAATTATTTCAAGAGTGATCAACGATGTGGAGCAGACAAAGGAATTTGTTATCACAGGTCTCATGAACATTTGGCTGGATATGATGACTGTACTGATCGTGATCGCCATTATGTGTACACTGGATCTGAAGCTCACGATCGTGTCTGTCATTATTTTTCCACTATACGCGTTTGCAGTAAAGTATTTTTACGGACGGCTGCGCAAGCTGACAAAAGAGCGGTCACAGGCGCTGGCTGAAGTGCAAGGACACCTGCATGAGCGGGTACAAGGAATGCCGGTCATTCGCAGCTTTGCGATTGAAGAATATGAACAAGAGAATTTTCATGATGAAAACAAAAATTTCTTAAACAAAGCAATCAACCATACGAATTGGAACGCCAAAACATTTGCTGTCGTCAATACCATCACCGACATTGCGCCGCTGTTAATCATTGCATTTGCGGGCTACACAGTAATTAACGGATCGCTGTCGATCGGGACCATGATCGCCTTTGTCGGCTATATTGACCGGATGTACAATCCGATTCGCCGTCTCATTAACTCATCTACGACGTTAACCCAGTCCGTTGCGTCAATGGATCGGATCTTTGAGTTTATTGATGAGCCATATGAGGTCACAGACCGGCCGAATGCAAAAGAAGCCAATCATTTAAAAGGAGAGGTCGAGTTTAAAAATGTGTCGTTTCGTTATGAACACACGCAGGAAGAGATTCTGCACAATATCTCCTTAAAAGTAGAAAAAGGACAAACGGTTGCCCTTGTAGGAATGAGTGGCGGAGGAAAATCGACACTCGTCAGCTTAATTCCAAGGTTTTATGATGTCACAAACGGGTCACTTGAAATTGACGGCATTGATATAAAAGAGTACAAAGCAAGAAGTCTTCGAAATCAAGTCGGAATGGTGCTGCAGGATACATTCCTATTCAGTGACACGATTAAAGAAAATATTGCGGTTGGTGACCCTGAAGCACCTTTTGAAAAAATCGTGTCGGCTGCAAAAGCGGCAAATGCGCATGATTTTATTATGTCTCTTCCTGAAGGATATGACACGAAAGTAGGAGAACGGGGCGTAAAGCTGTCAGGCGGACAAAAACAGCGGATTTCGATTGCAAGGGTATTTCTAAAAAATCCACCGCTGTTGATTTTAGATGAAGCAACGTCTGCACTTGATTTAGAAAGTGAGCATTACATTCAAGAAGCGATGCAAAAGCTGGCGAAGGATCGCACAACTTTTATTGTCGCACACCGCTTATCAACCATTACACACGCTGACCAAATTGTGGTCATGGAACAAGGCGAAATAGTGGAAAAAGGAACACACGAAGAATTAATGAACCAAGACAGTCACTATCGTCATTTATTTACCATTCAAACATTAAATTAGTAGAAGCCTATCCGATTCTAGCGGATAGGCTTTTTTATGCTTGTCAAAAACATGACATATTTCCCAGCTTGTCTCAATACAATTTTAAAAAGTATGACGGGGTGGTGAATATGTGAAAGAACAAGACGTGCTGCTAGATGTCAAACAGCTGTCCATTGCGTTTCAGCAGAAAAAGCAAAAAGTGCCCATCGTCCATCACATATCGTTCTCGATACAAAAAGGGGAAACGTTAGGAATTGTGGGCGAATCTGGCTGCGGGAAAAGCATCACAAGCATGTCATTGATGGGTCTGAATCAGCAAACCGATACAACGGGCGAGGTTCATTTCGAAGGGCAAAATCTGCTGTCACTTTCAGAGAAACAGTGGCGAGAGATAAGAGGAAATGACATTTCGATGATTTTCCAAGAGCCCATGACTTCTCTGAATCCATTAATGACCATCGGCAAACAAATGACGGAAGCCCTTTTCACACATCAATCAATCGGTCAAAAAGAAGCAAAAGCGAAGGCGATTGATCTGCTTCAAACAGTTGGGTTGAAGCAAGCAGAATCGCTGCTGAAAAAATATCCACATGAATTATCAGGCGGTATGCGCCAGCGTGTGATGATTGCAATGGCAATGCTTTGTCACCCAAAACTCATGATCGCTGATGAACCGACAACTGCACTTGATGTCACCATCCAAGCGCAAATCCTTCGTCTACTCAAAAAGCTGAACGAAGAGATGGACACAGCTATTTTATTTATAACCCACGATCTAGGCGTCGTGCGGCAAATATGCCAGCGAGTCATGATTATGTATGCCGGTCGAATTGTAGAAGAAGGAACCGTTGACCGTATTTTTCAAAAACCTCTGCATCCCTACACGAAAGGTCTTTTCGCCTCAGTTCCATCGTTTAAAGAGAAAAAAGAAAAACTCATCTCTATTGCAGGTCATGTGCCTAAGCCAGGTGCCATCCGGTCCGGCTGTCAATTTGCACCACGCTGCCCATATCAAATGGCGCAATGTCTTGAAAAAGATCCAGCCTTACAATCTATTGAACAGAATCACCGCGTGGCATGTTTTCTAATGGAAGGAGGAGAAGACACTGAGTCACCCACTTTTGCAAGTGAATCAGCTGACAAAACGGTATGACACAGCTGCTTTTTTTTCTAAACATAAACAATTGACTTTGGCTTTAAATCAAGTCTCCTTTCACGTGAAGGAAGGAGAAACGCTTGGCATTGTTGGTGAATCAGGCTGCGGGAAATCAACACTTGGCAAAAGCTTGATGAGATTGACTGAACCGACGTCAGGCTCTATTCAATTAAAAGGGCAGGAGATCACCCTTCTGAAAGAACGAGACATGCGTTCCTTAAGAAAAGATATTCAAATGATCTTTCAAGATCCTTATGCTTCTTTAAATCCGAGAATGAAAATCAAAGATATTTTAGAGGAACCGCTGATTGTTCATCATCATGGGACGAAAGCAGAAAGACGGAAACGGGTTAAAGAGATGCTGCACATTGTTGGATTTGATCCTTCCTACGGGGAACGTTATGCGCACCAATTCAGCGGCGGACAAAGGCAGCGTATTGGCATTGCTAGAGCGCTCATTACGCACCCAAGTCTTGTCATTGCCGATGAACCAGTTTCGGCTTTAGATGTATCCGTTCAAGCGCAAATTTTGAATTTGATGCTTGAATTACAAAAGACGCTTTCTCTGACGTATCTATTTATTTCTCACGACCTTGGGGTTGTCAGATATATGAGCGACCGGATCGCCGTCATGTATGCTGGGCGCATTGTCGAGATGGGGCCTGCCGAAGAGGTGTTTCACAGCCCGCTTCATCCCTATACGTCGCTGCTTCTGAAATCCATTCCACATATGGATCACGTACTAGAGTCGCAAGATGTGGCAGCAGAAGAGACCACAATGGCGGAACGCGGCGGCTGTCCTTTCTACAAAAGGTGTCCAAAAAGATGGGAGAAATGCCTGAAAGCCGTTCCTGCTTTGCATGAGAAGGAATCGGGACATGCGGCTGCATGTTATTTATATCAAAAGGAGGAACACAATGAAGAAGACATGGTTATTCAGTAGTTTCATTTTTGTGCTGGTACTGGCGCTCTTTTTAGGGGGATGCTCGTCTTCACCGACATCGGAAGAAAAGGCAACAAAAGATACCCTCGTATTTGGCAGAGGGGGAGATTCCACTTCACTAGATCCAATCACAACGACAGAAGGTGAAACCTTCAAGGTCACAGAGAATATATTTGAAAAGCTTTTGAATTACGGTGAGAAAGATATAACCATCCATCCTGGCCTCGCAACAGAATGGGATGTTGCAAAGGACGGAAAATCATACACGTTCTACTTAAGAGAAGGTGTGAAATTTCACGATGGCACAGATTTTAACGCAGAAGCAGTGAAATTCAACTTTGACCGCTGGATGAATGGAGACGCAGAAAAGTTCCCTTACTATGGCATGTTTGGCGGCTATAAAAAAGATAAAGGGCATGTCATTAAAGACATCATCGTCAAAGGCGAGCATGAAATTGAATTTCAGCTAAAGCGCCCGCAGGCGACATTCCTTAAAAACATCGCTATGTCACCATTTGGCATTGCCAGTCCAGCGGCTGTTGAAAAAAGCGGTGATTCATTTAGAGAAAATCCGGTGGGGACAGGACCATTCAAGTTTAAAGAGTGGAAGCAAAACGACCGTATCGTGTTAGAAAAGAATGAGGATTATTGGCAGAAGGATAAACCAAAGCTGAATCAAATCATCTTTCGCTCCATTCCAGAAAACTCTGCTCGTTTAAATGCCCTTAAAACAGGCGAGATCGACTTAATGGATGGCGTGAATCCGTCAGATTTAGATGGCATTAAAACCGACAAAGCACTCCAGCTCATTGAAAGACCATCGATGAACGTAGGCTATATCGGTCTGACCGTCACAAGAAAGCCGCTTGATAACAAGCTCGTTCGTCAGGCACTCAATTATGCGGTTGATAAAGAATCGATTATTGAGTCATTTTATGGCGGACTTGCTGAGCCAGCAAAAAATCCATTGCCGCCAGCTTTAGAAGGCTACAATGATGACATTGAGCCATATCCGTATGATCCAGAAAAAGCGAAAGAACTATTAAAAGAAGCGGGCTTCCCTGACGGCTTTCGCATCAAGCTTTGGGCAATGCCTGTACCACGTCCATACATGCCAGATGGGATGAAGGTAGCAGAAGTCATTCAGTCAAATTTTGAAAAAGTCGGCGTCAAAGCAGAAATTGTGACATATGACTGGGCGACCTATTTAGATAAAGCAAGTAAAGGGGAAGCAGATGTGTTCTTATTAGGCTGGACAGGGGACAATGGCGATCCAGATAATTTCATTTACACACTGCTGGACAAAGATAGCATTGGCGGTAACAACTATACATTCTTCGAAAACGATAAAATGCATGACATTCTCATTGAAGCGCAAACAGACACAGATCAAAAGAAACGAAATGAGCTGTATAAAAAAGCGCAGGAAATCATTCATGACGAAGCGCCTTGGATTCCATTGGTGCATTCAATCCCAATGCTTGCTGCATCTAATGATTTAAAAGGCTACCAGCCGCATCCAACTGGTTCAGAGGCTTTGACTGACGTGTATTTCGAATAAGCAAATAAGGGAGATCTTGTATCTCCCTTATTCAAACAAAGATGAAGGCGGTGAAAGCTGTTTGTTTGCTTATTGTATGAAGCGGGCAGGAATGCTCATCCCAGTACTGATCGGAATGACATTGGTCGTGTTTTCAATTATTCGTTTTATACCTGGAAATCCAGCGCAGGTCATCTTAGGACAGCGGGCAACGAAAGAGGCAGTAGAACAATTAACGATCCAGCTCGGTTTAGATCAGCCATGGTACGTTCAATACGGTCATTATATGCTTGGCCTTTTAAAAGGGGATTTAGGGACTTCTATTCGAACAGGAGCGGCTATTGCCCAGGAAATGAAGCCTTACTTATTTGCGACGTTAGAATTGACCTTTTTTGCCATGGTGCTGGCGATTGTCGTGGGAGTGAATGCCGGAATCATTAGTGCTTGGTTTAAGCATTCTTTCTTTGATTATGCCGCGATGTTTATTGCACTTATCGGAGTGTCCATGCCGATTTTCTGGTTAGGCTTAATGGGGCAGTGGCTGTTCTCGATCGAATTAGGTATTTTGCCGACAACGGGCCGAGAAGACGTAAGGAATCCAGTCGAATCGATTACGTATATTCATACGCTGGACACGCTTTTGCAAGGCCGGTTTGATCAATTCGCTGACAGTATCAAGCATTTGATCTTACCAAGTACAGCACTCGCGACAATCCCTGCAGCGATTATTGCGAGAATTACAAGGGCAAGTATGCTGGAAGTGCTTCATTCAGATTTTATTCGAACAGCAAAAGCAAAAGGGGTACGTTCATTGTTCATCATTTATCAGCATGGTCTGAAAAATGCGCTCATTCCGATCTTGACGATTATTGGTCTTCAGACAGGCCTCTTACTTGGTGGAGCGATTTTAACAGAAACCATTTTTGCTTGGCCGGGAATTGGCCGGTATATATATGACGCCATCAGTTATCGTGATTACCCAGTCATTCAAACAGGCATTCTCGTCGTTGCGCTCATATTTGTCCTGATCAATTTCATTGTGGACATCTTGTATGCGGTTATTGATCCAAGGATTAAATATTAGGGAAGGAGAGTGACAATATGGAAGCACAAAAAGAGCTTGACCCACCTCAGCCAAAAGATGAACGCCCTCAATCATTGATTCTTGAATCAATGAAACAGTTCTTTCAGCATAAGCTGGCGGTCATTGGCAGTGTGATTGTCTTTTTATTTCTCATCCTAGCGATCTTTGCACCGCTCATTGCTCCTTATGGAATCAATGAACAATCACTTGGTGAGCGATTTAGTGCCCCCTCAGCTGCACACTGGTTTGGTACAGATGATTTCGGTAGAGATATCTTTTCAAGAGTTGTGCATGGAGCACGGATTTCCTTATGGGTCGGTTTCTTCTCGGTTCTCGGGTCTGTCATTTTAGGCACACTGCTTGGATTGATAGCTGGCTATGGCGGAAGAGTGCTAGATGCTGTGATCTCGAGATTGTTTGATATTTTACTTGCTTTTCCTAGCATTCTCTTAGCGATTGCTATTGTCTCCATCCTAGGCCCCTCCTTACAAAATGCCCTTATTGCCATTGCGATTATTAATGTCCCAACTTTTGGACGGCTCGTTCGTTCAAAAGTGCTGAGTATTAAACAAGAAGAATACGTGCTGGCAGCAAAGGCGGTTGGGATGTCACACCGCCGCATCGTGCTGCGCCACATTCTGCCAAATAGTATGGTGCCGGTCATCGTACAGGCGACGCTAGCGATCGGAACGGCAATTATTGAGGCAGCGGCTTTAGGCTTTTTAGGATTGGGTGCACAGGCGCCAAGTCCAGAATGGGGAAAAATGCTCGCCGACGCGAGACCTTATCTCGTTCAAGCCCCTTGGACATTATTCTTCCCAGGGATAGCAATCATGCTGACGGTTCTAGGCTTTAACCTGATGGGAGATGGATTAAGAGATACACTAGATCCTAAAATGAAGAAAATAAAATAAAATAAAATAAAATAAGACCGATTCTAGGAATCGGTCTTTTCTGTTTATGCTTCTTTTTCCTCTGTCTCAATCTCACTATCTTTTGGGTGATACGTCTGGAAGCTTGTAATCAATGTATCTAAATGCTCTAATTCATCACGGTATTCGATGATGCTGGACATGACATTCAGCATATTGTAATCGAGCAGGTCATTTTCTTGGTTTTGCTGATGCTGAATAAATGATTTCGTTAACGTCTCAAGGCGAAGAGAGCATTCATTTTGAAATTCATCATCCTGCGGCTTCATTTTTCCGACGAATTTCATCAAGGTGCGCTCATGCCAATACAGTAAATAATCAATTTCATCCGTTAAGCTTTCCCTGAAATGCTCAGGCATCAAATGAATTTCATTTTCTAATTTATGAAGCTTTTTCAGCAAATACAACGCGCGATTTGATGTCATAATGGCCTGCCTGAACAAAACAAGCTTTCTTGATTTGACATAGGTTGTTTTCTTTAAATAGCTTCGTTCCTCTTTGTATAACAAGTAAATGTGATCTAATTTGATCATGCGTTCTTTTATTTGATCGATGTCATCCTTTAAAGTGGAATGATCAGTAGACTGTCTGGAGGTCAGACGGATCCATTTTAAAATCTCCTCCGTATTTTCCATAATGTGATGAACAAGCTTTGTTTCATACTTTGGCGGCAGGAAGATTAAATTCACTAAAAAGGAAGAAAGAACTCCTAACACCACAGTAGCTGTTCGAATTAAGGCAAAGGAAAGGAAATGATCCCCTGCACTTTCTAAAATCGCGATGACGGTTACAAGTGCAATCGGAATGGTGTGTTCAATCTTCAGTTTTAAATTAATGGCGATGACCATGACGGCCGTTAAACCGATAATGACTGGTCCTGTGCCAAAAAGCAGACCGAACGTAATGGCAAGTGCTGCTCCAATAATATTGGCTTGCACTTGATCAACAATGGTTAAAAAAGATCGATAAATAGATGGCTGGATAGCAAATACAGCTGCAATTCCGGCGAAGACGGGCGTTGGCAACCCAAGCCATGTTGCCAGGTAAAGCGCGAGTACAATGGCAATACCAGTTTTTAAAATACGGGCTCCAAGTTTCATTGGTTTTGTCCCTGCATTCCTTTCTTTTCGATAATAGATGATCACTCGTCATTTATCATTCATATTTTGATGAAACAACTAAGTAATATACAGCGGTCTTCCGAAATATTCAAGTGATTTTTGAAAGTTCATGAAAACATCAAAAGAAGGTATTGAGAAGAAATGTAACAGATTCGCACGCTTTTGACAAACAAGAGCTGGTCAATAAAAAAACAGGCGCATGTTTTTACGCCTGTTTTGGACTTCATTATGATTGTTTCAGCTGTGCAAACGCATGATCTACTGCTTGCAGCGTCTCAGAAATATCTTTTTCAGTATGTGCGATCGTTAAGAACCAAGCCTCATATTTAGAAGGAGCGAGGTTAATGCCTTGCGCGAGCATTAATTTGAAGAAACGGGCAAACATTTCGCCATCCGTATTTTCAGCCTGCTCGTAGTTCACAATCGTTTCTGTTGTGAAATAAATTGTGAGAGCGCCTTTTAAGCGATTCACTGTAATATCTACTTGATGCTTTTTGGCATGGGCTAAAATGCCTTCTTCTAATATAGCGCCAAGCTGATCAAGACGTTCGTAAACGCCGTCTTCTTTTAAAACTTCCAAGCAGGCAATACCTGAAAGAATGGATGCAGGATTTCCTGCCATTGTGCCAGCTTGATAGGCTGGTCCAAGCGGAGCAACTTGTTCCATAATTTCTTTTTTACCGCCGTAAGCACCGATAGGAAGTCCGCCGCCAATAATTTTTCCTAATGCAGTAAGGTCAGGTTTTACTTGAAGCAAGTCCTGTGCACCGCCATACATAAAGCGGAAAGCGGTAATGACTTCATCATAAATTACCAGTGCGCCTTTTTCATGTGTGAGGTCATTGACCTGCTGCAGGAAACCGTCCTTAGGTTCCACGATGCCGAAGTTCCCGACAATTGGCTCGACAAGGACAGCAGCTACTTCATCGCCCCAGCGATCTAATGCTTCTTTATAGCTGTCAATATCATTAAATGGAACGGTAATGACTTCATTGGCGATACTCTTTGGTACACCCGCAGAATCAGGTGTTCCTAAAGTGGAAGGACCAGAGCCAGCTGCCACTAGCACAAGATCAGAGTGGCCATGATAGCATCCGGCAAACTTAATGATTTTTGTTCTGCCTGTATATGCGCGTGCCACTCGAATAGTTGTCATCACTGCTTCGGTACCTGAATTGACAAAACGAACTTTGTCCAAAGCAGGCATGGCTTCCTTCAGCATTTTAGCAAAAGTGACTTCATGCTTCGTTGGTGTTCCGTAAAGGACACCTGTTTCAGCCGCTTTCGTGATGGCTTTTGTAATATGCGGGTGGGCGTGTCCTGTAATAATTGGACCGTATGCTGCTAGATAGTCGATATAGCGGTTTCCGTCAACATCCCAAAAATAAGCGCCTTCTCCTCTTTCCATCGCAACGGGTGAACCGCCGCCTACTGCCTTATATGAACGAGACGGGCTGTTGACACCTCCAACAATGTGCTCCAGCGCCTCTTGATGTAATTTTTCTGATTCTGTGAATTTCATAATTAGCCTCCTATCTCAACGTATCACGTCGTCTATCATTATTTTAACATGCCGATGCAAGCGTCCTTAGTTGAATATCCTCTCAAAATTGGATAGGCTAATTAAAAAATAGGTTGGAGGGATTGTGTCATGACAATCGAAGTAGGGCAGCAAGTACCTGACATTGAATTAACCGGTGACAATGGGGAGAAAGTAAAGCTTTCTGATTTTAAAGGAAAACATATTGTTCTTTATTTCTATCCAAAAGATATGACACCAGGCTGTACAACAGAAGCATGTGATTTCCGCGACCGCCATCAAAGCTTTGCAGAACTAGATGCTGTCATTATCGGCGTAAGCCCAGACAGTCAGGACAAGCACCGAAAGTTTAAAGAAAAACATGATTTGCCGTTCCTGCTTCTTGTAGACGATGAACAGAAATTGTCTGAAGCCTTTGGCGTATGGAAGCTGAAAAAGAACTTTGGCAAAGAATATATGGGAATCGAGCGTTCAACGTTTCTTATTAATAAAGAAGGCACGCTTGTGAAAGAATGGCGAAAAGTAAAGGTAAAAGACCACGTAGAGGAAGCGCTTGAGGAATTGAAAGCTCACGCTTAATATCCTAACAGGATGAGATCGGCAGTCATGCCGGTCTTTTTTGTAAAGAAGAATAGGTAAAAAAGAGGATTGTAATTGACAAAGTTTCGGCTCTGGGGGTACACTATTTATAAAGATTATAATATAAGAATATTTTTGAAGAGAGGTGCATGATGAAATGGCTGCTCACGAACTAAAAGACGCTTTAGATGCTCTAAAAGAAACCGGTGTTCGAATTACTCCGCAGCGCCATGCCATCTTGGAGTTTCTCGTAAATTCTATGACTCACCCAACCGCAGACGATATATATAAAGCACTTGAAGGAAAATTTCCAAATATGAGTGTCGCAACGGTTTACAACAATTTACGAGTCTTCCGGGAATCTGGATTAGTAAAGGAATTAACGTATGGTGATTCCTCAAGCCGATTTGATTTTGCGACATCTGACCACTACCATGCGATTTGTGAAAACTGCGGAAAAATCGTGGACTTTCACTATCCTGGCCTTGATGAAGTTGAACAGCTTGCATCCCATGTGACGGGCTTTACAGTTAGTCATCATCGCTTGGAGATCTATGGAACTTGTCAAGAATGTGCGAAAAAAGAAAATCATTAATGAAAAAAGCTGACCGGTTAAATGGTCAGCTTATTTTTATGACTTTTTTCGATTGTAGGATTCGTCAAACTCTTTACCTTCTAATGTTGGATCAAGTGTAAGCGGCTCCCTGCAATGCATGCACATGTCCACACGCCCAAGCACTTTTGTTTCTTTCTCACAGCCTGGACAAACGACTCGTACTGCCTTCGTAGAAAGCATACCAATCCAAAAGTAAACGGCTGTACTTAATCCAATCGATAAGACGCCGAGCAGCATAAAGAAAGTAGACAGCCAGATCGATTCCTTGAAGAACACACCGATATACATGATCAGAAAGCCAACAAAAACCAAACTAAGTGCAAATGTTCTGATTTTATTAATCTTACTGGAGTATTTCGCCATCCCTAGTCCCCCTTATCTCCAATATAGCACATTTTACCTTTCCGTTTGAATTGTTATAGAGTTTTGTGAATAAATTGCTTATAATGATTCAATGATCTTTTTTCATGTATTGAAGGAATTTTGATTCTATGAGGAGAAATACATAGCATTAGAGAAGAACTTTACACCCGAGTATTGGAGGAATCACTATGGAAAATCTTCTCCGTCCTATTTATCAAGAGAGAGCAAGCCATCCAGATACATTAGCTGTGATTATAGTAGAAAGAAGACATAAAGTATCTTCTGAGACGGATAACTTTGATGCAGCACTTTTAGTCATCGTAAAAGAAGCGGAAGAGCCGGTATTTATCAAACACTATGAATCCGATCACCAAACAGCTTCTTTAAACGTTGTCACAGATGATCAACTGAAGGAATGGATTACCCTCGGTACTAACCGCCGAATCATCGATTGGATTTTGAATGGCAAAGTCCTGTTTGATCGAAATGAATATATCTTCAACTTAATTGATGAACTAAGTACATTCCCGTTTTCAAACCGCAAGCTCAAAATCGGTTTAGAATATGGCAAGCTCATTCGCAGATATATAGAAGGAAAAGCATTTTTTGAGTCAAATCAATTCCTTGATGCATATAATTCCATTGTGCATGCCCTGCATCACTTAGCACGTATTGAAGTAATTGATAAAGGCTTCCACCCAGAAGTGACCGTTTGGAACCAAGTGCGTCATATGGAGCCGGAAGTATACAAACTTTATTCAGAACTGATTGAAAGCCATGAAAGTCTGCATAAGCGTTTGGAACTTTTATTTTTAGCAAATGATTTTTTGATCCATTCAAAAGCAGAAATTGGTGCCGCTCATTTACGTCATGTCATGGAACAGAAGGATATATGGCTTTTTGGTGAGCTTCTTGCACACCCTGATCTAAAGTATTTCACGCCTGACCTTAGCGTGATGATTGATTTCTTTGTGGAAAAAGGAATTGTTCAAGTGGATCCGATTGAGACAAAAGGACAAAAAATCTATCATCGAGGATATTTTGTGAAAAAAGATATTGACGCATGAATATTATGATGGTATATTATTAAACGTCGCTAACGAGCAACTGAGTTGCTTTGAAAGAAAAGCTGACAAAAAGAAATTCTAAAAACACTTGACGCACACGGCGCTCAAATGTTATATTAAGAAAGTCGCCTCTGAGCGATAACGAACATGATCTTTGAAAACTAAACAAGACAAAACGTACCTGTTAATTCGAGTTTTTATAAAAAAATCCTATGATACTTCATAGGT
>NZ_BSEI01000005.1:0-312940 GCF_030268125.1 Bacillus sp. YKCMOAS1 | reverse complement strand
TCGCTATTTTGATACGCTTTCTTGTCAAAATTCATAGGCGAAATCGCTTTTCCGTCATTTGTCGCATTCATCATTTCTGCGTACAATGCCATTGTAGCTTGCTGCTCCGTTTCTGACAAAGCATATTCATCTTTTAAATTTTGATCAAGTTCAATCAAATCCTTAACAGTCTTTTTCCGTTCATCTCCCGCATCTGCAATCTTTTCATCAAAGTTTTTACTCTCAAATACCTCTAGAGATATGAGGTCATCAATATCTTCAAAAATCGTTTTGAGTGCTTTTTTTTGATCCTTTACAATGCTTTTGGCATTCTTGATGCCCATATGTACTGCGTTGTCTAAAAAGTGTTCCTCTATAAAGGTATCGCCGCCAAAGCTCGTATCATCCAGTGTCCCAGAAACACCTTCATGAAAGGCTTTTTGCTTATCAATGAAGCTGATAAACATGTCTACATTTCCAGCCAGCTCTTTATAAAAGCTTTTAATATTATCGGCACCTTTCCCAGTGAAATCATCACCGAGATTGGCAACACCTTGTAATGCCTTTTTTAAATCCACCATTTGTTCGCGGAGTTCCTGATAGTGTTTTGCCCTTGTGTCCATTGCACTTGTTAGTGCTTTTGCATCAAGTATCTTCCCCAGCAGAATTCACTCCTTCCTATTCATTGACAAGGTCAATTTTACCAACAGAGGATTTGTCATGAATTAGGAGTAAAGACACAAAAACAAAACCCAGATTACTATCTAGAGTTATAGGTTACTTGTTTTTTAATAAGTGATATCGAGCTCTTCCTAAAAACACTCAAAACAATTTTGATAGATAAAAGCCCGTCCCGATCAAAAAAACAGAACATTCGTTATTGGAAAAACAAAAAAACTTGCTAGGCAAGGGTTTCAACGATGATTGAACATAAATTCTCTGAAAAAGACTAATTTATTAAAGTTTTATGATAAGCCTTTTTGATAAAAAATGTGAATTTCTGAAGAAAACCGAAAGGGTTAAACCCCAAACCCTCCCCAAAAAAAACAGACCAGGCAGGGTCTGTTTTAATTTTTTATTTATACGTTTTGAGAGGTTGTGTTTCGATCGATTTTTTGTGGGATGAAAGTTGTATTTCTATTCGACTCCTCCATTGTTGTATTTCGATTTGATGCTGGTTTAATCAAGCTAGATGCTTCATATACACCAGCACCTAGAAGGATAATAGAGCTTATAAGAATCATTTTTTTAACACTCATAAAGACACTCTCCTTTTTGAATATTATGTTGGGCTTGAAATGCCTTCCTGTAATATTCTGTTGCTTTCTCAAACTTTCCTCTTTTTTCATGAATAACTGCAAGGTTTTTAGTGAATTCTTCAACGAAAACAAACAACTGCCTTTCTTCAAATGTCTGAAGCATAGCTTGAATCTCTTCCTCATCATTACTCTCATATGTTGTTCTTATAGATCGTATTAATAAAATCTCGTGTGGGTTCTCTTTATGAGAGACCAGCTTAAAAGCTTTATCCACTAATTTGGATGCTTCGGCATTTTCTCCAATCTTATATAGAGCCCAACAAAGGTTAACATATATGACCGATTTTACATCGTCCATACCATCTTCTGATATTTCAAGGGATTCTTGATAGTATTGGATAGCCTTTGCATACTCTTGTTTTTTTTCATAATTGTTTCCTATATTTAAAAGTACCTTGGCAATCAACCTTTTATCCGCTATTTCTTCAGCGATGGAATAAGCTTTATTCAGGTGTATTAATGATTTTTCATACTGCTTAAAATCATCATAATTTCCTGCTATGACAAATAAGCATTGAACTTTTCTAATCTTATATAACTCATACTGATCGTAAATTTCAAGCGCCTTTATAATGTGATGCATAGAAACATGAGTTTGTTTCATAATATAGTAGGCTTCAGCCACCTTGAAGTGAAACTCCGCTTGTTCAATATCATCTACAACCAATGCGAGCTGCCTTTCAGCGATCTTATAATATTGAATAGCCTGTATGTATTCTTTCTTACTAAACTCATACATTCCTCTAAAAAAAGCATTATAGTATTGCAGCATACCAGAAAGTTGATGATTTGAATTTTCGATTTTATCAACCAAATCAGAAACAGAAGGTGATCGTTTTTCCGAAGGTTTAATATAATCAAGCATAAGCTGATGGCGAAAACACATTAGTTGATAGTAAATCAGTAAATCCTGATCTTCTTCCATTCGTTCAATTTCTTGTTCTACCTCAGCTTTCAAAATCTCTGCATCGGGTACACTGAATTGCCGAATCATTTTATACCATTCATTTATTTTCACACCAACATGTGAAGAAATCACTTTCTCCATCCCTTATTCCCCTTCCACTAATTTCCCTTATATTACATTTATTATCACATGTAAGAGATGACAAAGCACCGAAAAGAAACCGCAAAAAGAACAGTTCATAACGTGACTTTACACATTTCTGCTCACAACAGAAAAAGCAGACTCTACTAAGTCTGCCTTTTTCTATCAAATGACTATACCTTTGAAAATTAAGTATACAATGAATCGTTTAACCACTCTTCACAATGTTCAATAAGCCATCTCAAATATTCCACATATTGACCGACATGATAGCCGTCACAAACAGCATGATGTACTTGAATGGCGACTGGCAAAATGATTTTTCCTTCTTCCACCTTAAATTTGCCTAACGTAAATATCGGCAGCAAATAAGTTTCATCTGTAGATACATTAAGGTTAAAAGAAGTAAAATCAATCCAAGGCAGGCTTGAAATATTGAACATATTTTTTGGCATATGAGGTTTCGGAAATAGTTTGTTACTTTCGCTATAAGCTTCGATGTCAGCTACACAGCTTTTATAAAACCGAGCAAAATTTTCGTCATAAGGCGTCCAAATACTTGAAAATGTCTTTGTTTCTTTATTTAGAATCGTATAACTAGGATGGAGAAGATCCCAGTGACCAAGTTCATCGTTCACTAGATCCATCCGAAACTCCGGTATTTTTTGCACTGCCCTTGCTAACAAATAAATTTGCACAGGATATACTTTTAGCTTTTTTTCTTTTAATATTGAATGCAATTTCGTGATATCTAAATCGATAACTAGGCTATATGAGCATCGGGTTACCTTCATATAATGATGAAAGTGCTCTTTTCTCGGATAATTTTCATCTATTTTTTTAAACATTTTTTATCTCCTCCTGAATGTGATTTCATGTATTCAGGAGGAGACTTTATCTGTTTTCACCACCACAATCATCCTTTCAAGATATATGTTATGTTTCTGTGCATTCAAAATCTACCATGAGTTTTGCCTACGATAAACCTGCAGCAACTCTTCGTAAGTCAGCTTGGCTGAAGTATTAAAGTATTCATTCTATTAGTATATCTAAAGAAGAGGAACTCGAATAAAAAAGCACCTTCTATCGTAGAAGGTACTTATCTTATATTCTAGCACTAGCTTTTTTATAATTTTGAAGAAAATGATGCCCTTCATTTAAAAAAACTAGAAAACGCTTATTCATAGTTTCAATAACAATTCTATCTGGTTGACCATATGGAGCACCAATTCTATAATCAATATTATCTGCAACTCCATACTTGTCCGACTCTTTAATACTAACGATTTGATCAATTGGTATTTCTGTTTTGGATAAACCAAATTTTAAGACTAAGCATTTTTCACCAAAACTGTAACGGGTTTTTAGGAAAATAGTAAAAATAAAGAAAAGTGCTAATAAAAAGATTAACATAATTACATATTCCATAGAATCACTCTTTCTTATACTTTTATCTAATTTTACCATGTTTTTTACTTTTTAAAACCAACAACTTTAAAAGAAGTGTTATATACGTTTTAATTCACCTTAGTAAGGGAAGTTCTATGAAGTGCTGTTCATACATTTGTATAAGTTAGCTTCGATTCCCCCCTCCTCTATATTGGAAAGAATGACTGAGATATTTCTCACTATTTTACCAAAGTAGAACTTATAAAAGAGCATCTATATATGTCCACCTTACTTTAAGAGAAGAAATCAATTATTTTAGTTCATTGCAAGCGACCTTTATTCGTGTAATTACTCAAGGAGGTGCTCGGCTAGTGACACAGGAAAATAAGGCATCAAAAAGTCTGTTAATTACTTTACCCGCCGCTATTATCGCTATTGTGTTGATTTTAGGAAAAATTGATACACCTGTAACAAATATTTTATTTTATGTAGTAGCTTTTGGTGTAATGGGTTTAACTGTTTCAAGCTTAATAAAAGACTACAAAAAAAAGAAAGATTGATTACTTGTCAGGGAGCTGCTTTATGTAGCTCCCTGTTTGTGAAAACAGGATAATGACCAACACTGAGAAATACAAAAGACTCTCTAGATTCTGAACAAAACTGAAAGGGTTCGTCCCCAAATCCGTCCCCATTTTAAAATAACAGACCCTCAAGGTCTATTTTTATTTTGCCTATTAGTTTTCAAATGTTGAGTTTGGATCGATCATCGTTGTGTTTCTAATATCTTTTAAGCAGCTGTAGCTTCTTCAAATCGACCTTTTGAGATACTTTCATTTTCTTAGCTTGACTGCGATGAGCGTTACCCCATAAAGGTCCCTGATACATAATTGATGCTCTGCCATTTTTAGAAAACAATCCACCTAAAACATTTTAACAAAAAGAAATATCTCGTCCATGTTGTCACATTGGCTTATGTTAAGCTTGTGAAAAAACCAAATTGATGTATAATACAATTGATGTATGATGCATGAATTGTAGGAGGTTGACCTTTTGAAAAGAGAAGATGCCTTAAAACTAAGATCAGATATTAAGAAAATGATTATATTAACTGGGGTTTTCGAATCTCAAAATTTGCCGAATGGACCATTTGAAAAACCTCTACCAACTTCTCAAATGATGGCGTTAGAGGAACTAGAGGTGGAAAGATTAACTGTTTGGCAACTATCCAATAAACTTAGATTAGAGACTTCAACTGTAAGTAGGTTGGTAGATAAGTTAGTAAAAATGGGGTTTGTTTATCGTGAAGTAAATGAAAAAAATAGAAGAGAACTTTTTCTGCATCTCACAGAAAAGGGTCACATTACTGTTAATCGCTTAAGAGAACAATCCCTTACATTTTATCAACGTATCCTCAATAATTTATCAGAATCAGAACAAAAAATAGTTGTGGATGGTTTTGAATTATTTATTGATTCTATTTCTAAGTCTTTTGATTAGAGTGAGGTCATAACCTTTGGAGGATAAAATGAGTTTGGATTTTGAACGTCCTATTATTGAACTAAAAGAGAAATTTGATGAATTAAAGAAAATGATGAAAGAAAATAATGTAGATTTATCGTCAGAAATTCATTTATTAGAAAAACGTTTAAATAAAATGCAAGATGAAGTTTATTCTAATCTTACAGCTTTTCAACGAGTTCAAATTGCAAGGCTACGTAACCGGCCCACGACATTGGATTATATACCTTTATTGTTTACAAACTTTTTCGAACTTCATGGTGATCGATTATATGGTGATGATAAAGCAATGATAGGTGGTATTGCAAAATTTAAAGGAATGCCCGTTACGGTTATTGGTCATCAAAGAGGTAGAAGTACAAAGGAAAATATAGAAAGAAATTTTGGAATGGCTCATCCAGAAGGATATAGAAAAGCGCTAAGACTTATGAAACAAGCTGATAAATTTAATCGCCCTATTATTACATTTATTGATACAATAGGCGCCTATCCAGGGAAAGGGTCTGAAGAACGTGGAATTTCTGAAGCGATAGCTCGAAATTTATTTGAAATGGCTACGCTTAAAGTGCCAATTGTTTGTATTGTAATTGGAGAGGCATCAAGTGGTGGAGCTCTTGGCATTAGTGTCGGTAACCATATCCATATGCTAGAGTATTCATGGTACTCGGTAATTTCGCCAGAAGGAGCAGCATCTATCCTATGGAAGGATGCTAAGTATGCTCCAGAAGCTGCTGAACATATGAAAATTTCAGCAAAAGATTTAAAGCATTTAGGAATTATTGATGAAATCATCCCTGAAATGAAAGGTGGAGCACAAAATGATATCAAATCACAGGCAAACATGATTGAATCTGTCATCGAATCATCTCTAAAAAAATTGATACCATTATCCTCGGAAAAGCTTATACAACAGCGATATGAAAAGTTTAGACAAATAGAAAATATTTAAAGTCCGTATTACATTTAGGAGGATTCTTACAAGATAGTTCTAAATATTTTGTAAGTAACCTCTTAAACTGAATATGCTGATACTATTAAAAGGTGTGGGATCAGTATGAAAAAGGATTTTCTTCCATCAATACTTCTTCTGAATGTCCTCAAATCGTCTTCATAAAAAAACAGACCCTGCATGGTCTGTTTTCATTTTGCCTATATGTTTTGAGATTCTCCATCTCTCAGTCGCCGAGCCATATCTAAAGCAAAATAAGTCAAAATGCCATCGCATCCGGCGCGTTTGAACGACATTAATGATTCTTCAATTACAACATTTGCATCAAGCAACCATTCTGAATAGCTGCCATCAACATTGAATCTTCTCCACTAAAGAAAGAATTTTGTCCATTCCTTACCTAATTTCCATAAAAAACTTAATATTATATTTATTATCACATCCAAGGATTTACAAAGCACCGAAAAAAACTGAAAAAAGCTCCTGTAAAGGAGCCTTGTGATAGTTATAGATTTAATATGAAACTTGTTTATAAAAGTACATCATTGAAAATTATTTATAATGGTACTTAATGCTTTCTTTAGTACAACCTTATCATCATTTGACAAGTTTTGAAGCGCTGTCTTGTTCAGCTCAATTGTTGCTGCTTCAACTTGATCTCTAATGACTAAAGATTTTTGAGTAGCCTCTACTAAAATATTTCTTCGATTGTTTGGATCTATTGTGCGTTCAATTAAGTCAGCTTTTTGCATTTTATCTAATATTCCAGAAACGGTTGAGGCTTCTAAATATACAAGTTCTCCAATTTGTTTAGGAGATAGCTGGCCCTCTCTCCATAGACAGTTCAACACACCATATTGAGCGGGTGTCAAATCACTTTCCTCTAAAAGTTTACTAAAGTACTTGAACACTTTATTTTGACTAACACTTAGTAAAAAATTTATGCACTCTGATAATTCCATTTTATCTCCCCCACATTGACTTTACCTATAATATCATGGTAGTTTTTTAATTGAAATACTTTTGGACCAGAAATATTTTGTTATAATATATTTTTAGAGAGGAAGATACACAATGGATTCATTTAAAGCGATTCTAGTTACAGAAAAAAATGATCAAGTTAGTTATGATCTTCAAAATGTAAGTGTTAATGATTTATCTGAAGGAGAAGTATTAATTAAAGTAGCATATTCTTCAATCAATTATAAAGATATGCTGGCTGTTCAAAAAAATGGAGGTGTAATTCGTAACTATCCAATGATTCCTGGAATTGATCTAAGTGGGACTATCGTTCATACAACAGATCATCGTTTCGTAGAGGGTCAACAAGTGATTGTCACAGGTTTCGCTATGGGCATGAGCCACACTGGAGGTTTTTCTGAATATGCTAGAGTACCTGCGGATTGGATTGTACCTTTGCCAAATAACTTGACTTTAAAAGAAGCAATGATTTTTGGAACAGCAGGCTTTACCGCAGCTCTTTCTATCATGGCTTTACAGGAAAATGGTATGAGTACGAAAAATCAACCTAATATACTCGTTACGGGGTCAACTGGTGGAGTTGGTAGCATTGCTATACAATTATTATCTAAAATTGGGTACAACAATATTTTTGCTTTAGTGCGTAAAGATAATCAAGTTGATATAGCAAAATCTTTAGGAGCAGCTGATGTCATTTTTGCAAACGAATTAGGCGAGCTAAAAAAACCATTAAACAAGCAAAAATTTGACTTCGTCTTAGATACCGTAGGAGGAGATGTGGCTTCTGTGATCATTCCTCAAATTTCTTATGGTGGAAGCATGAGCATGTGCGGGAATGCAGGCGGAATTAAATTAACAACAACTGTGTTACCTTTTATTCTAAGAGGGATCAACCTTCTAGGGATCGATTCTGTAAATGTACCAATCAATAAACGCAAAGTAATTTGGAACGAGATAGCAAACGAATGGAATATCTCCCAAACGACTCTAGTCAATGAGATTACGCTCGATACGTTACCTGAAAAAATTGAAGCCATTAAAAATGGCCAACATTTAGGAAGAACCATTATTAAATATTAAGATAAACGAACTTTATTTATTTAAATTACACCAGACAAATATTGAATGTATTGATGCAGATACCCCATCCCAAACAGGTGGGGTACATCTATTCAAAAAAGAGCAGGACATGCTAGTGCTAAAATACCCTCAGATATTTATCATCATGTCACAAACAAATTAGAATTTAACACCGCAGAACACTTTAATCGTTTCAACCTAAAAAAAACAACCTACAAAAAACAAAAAACCCTTGCTACGCAAGGGTTTCAACGATGATTCCGACTGGGCTCGAACCAGCGACCTCTACCCTGTCAAGGTGAATGACCTCATCCGAAGCAAACAGACCTTCCCTGAAAAAGACTGATTTAATAAGGTTCTATGATGAGCCTTTCTGATAAAAAATGTGCATTTCTGAAGAAAACTGAAAGGGTTCGTCCCCAATTCGTCCCCATAAAAAAACAGACCATGCAGAGTCTGTTTTAATTTTGCCTATACGTTTTGAGAAGTTGTGTTTCGATCGATCATAGTCGTGTTTCGATCGATTTTTTGTATCGATGTCGTGTTTCGATCAATTGCAACACTGTACATTCCTGCAGCTGCAACCACCGTAAGAGCAATCATCGTAAAACCCTTCTTAAAAGTCATACAAACAATCCCCTCTCTGAATTTTGAGTTGTGTTTCTAATACCTTTTGATAAGCAGCCGTAGCTTCTTCAAATCGACCTTGTTTCCCATACTCATCTGCATATACTATATAGCATGCTTCAGTATAAGCGAAAAGCTGTTTCTGCTCTAAATACTGAAACACCTCGGCCAGCTGCTCTTCATTTATATTATTAACATAAACCGCTTCTAAGAAGTTAAATAGGTTTTCATAAAGTTTGTTAGGGGCTTCCTCAAGTATATTAGTACCTTCTTTTAAAGATGCTTCTCCTTCTCTAAGTCTTCCCGCTTTAAATTGCGTACAGCTAATCGCAAAATACAACTTAGTAAGAAGCTCAGAATCATTATTCGCCTTTTGAATTCCCTTTTCAAAGTAATTAATAGCCTCATCCCATTGTCCGTCTCTATCAAATGTATGGCCAATATTCAAAAAGGCTTTAGTTAGGATTTTTTGATCTCCAATTTCCTCTGCAATTTTAATTGCATGCTTTAGATGAGGAATTGATTTATCATGTCGAGCCAAATCATCATAATTTCCTGCTATTACAAATAAGCATTGAATTTTTCTAAACTTGTATAACTCATACTGATCGTAAATTTCAAGCGCCTTAATGATGTGATGCATGGAAACATGAGTTTGTTTCATAATATAGTAGGCTTCAGCCACCTTGAAGTGAAACTCGGCTTGCTCAATATCATCTATAACTAGCGTAAGTTGTTTCTCGGCTATTTTATAGTATTGGATGGCCTGTACATATTCTTTTATACTGAACTCATACATTCCGCGAAAAAACGCGTTGTAATACTGCAGCATGCCGGACAATTTATGATTGGAGTTTTCTATTTTATCAACTAAGTCTGCAATGGATAAAGAGCGCTGCTCTGAGGGTTTAATATAATCAAGCATAAGCTGATGACGAAAGCACATCAATTGATAGTAAATCAGTAAATCCTGGTCTTCTTCCATTCGTTCAATTTCTTGTTCTACCTCAGCTTTCAAAATCTCTGCATCTGGAACACTGAATTGCCGAATCATTTTATACCATTCATTTATTTTCACACCAACATGTGATGAAAGAACTTTCTCCATCCCCATACTCCCCCTTCCACAAAATTCCCTTATATTACATATATTATTACATACAGTAATTTACATAACACCGAAAAGAAACCGCAAAAAAGAACAAAAAAGAGAGACGAATTCGTCTCTCTGGTATGCCTTTTATTATTTGATGATACTCCAAATAAATCTTCTGCCCAAAGCTTACTAAAGGAAACTTGTTTTCATAGCAATTTGTTCTCCTTGATTTACTATAAGTGGATCTTTATTTTTTTCTAAAAATTTAGCAATTTGATTTAGATTTCCATTAATTTTATCGTTGATTGGCATATTGGGATTCAATAAGAGAACGTTGTTAATCGTAGAAGCTACTTCATAAAGATCATCTTCATCTTTTGTTTTTTCAATGTGATATTGCATCTTTTTAAAAAACCATTCAATTTCGTTCAAATCAACCATCGGGTAATATTGAATTTTATACAGATTACCTTCATCAAGGACGTCCAATTCAAATATGGCTTCAAGTTCTTCTTTACTTAAATGAACTTCAGAAAGTTCTTCACCTTCTGCTGCTTCCTCATCAACAGTGTACTCAGCTGTATAAAGCCCCTCAATGAATTCATCAAAGGAATCTGCTAATTTAAAATCTTCTTCCATCTCAACATCAAAATAATGAATTGCAGGATTCTCTTTCGTTTTTCGATAATCCATCGCTACCCAAGTATGGCCATCCCCGTTAATCAAAACAAGCCCTTCTGGCAGCTCCCACTCTTTTATTAAATAGGCACTATCCATAATCCCTTCATCTTCAGCAATTCCCAAAAGATGATTAAATTGAATATGATCCTCAGCCCATGAATTAGAGTGAGTGGTTGGAAAAGCATTATGAACTGTATAACCACCATTCTGTTCAAATATGAGCTTTTTGTATGTATCTGGCAAAGTGACTCCAAGTTTCTTTTCAGCCTTAGATATTTCTGCTTTGCTGATCTTTTTTAACGTATAGTAACCTTCCTCGTCTATTTCCCAAAAAGATTTCAAAGTTTTTTCCTCCTAGTGTCATTTAACAAAACTCTTTCACGAACATAAATTCTATCAAACTGTTTTGGTGGTGATTGTATGTCTGATCTCGAGAGAAAGATTTATCGAATTATTTATAATATGAGCCGCTTCCGTAAGAATCCAACAATAGATGATTTGAAAAGAAAAACAGGTAAAGACGAGAAGATCGTTAGGCAATCAGTCAAAAACCTCCCGCCAACTGAGAAACAATCTGGCGGATAAAGTTCGTCCCCAATCAAAAGAAACTGAACAAATATTCGTTTTTAAAAAACAAAAAACCCTTGCTACGCAAGGGTTTCAACGATGATTCCGACTGGGCTCGAACCAGCGACCTCTACCCTGTCAAGGTATACGATAAGTCTCCGGTAAGTCAGTCGGTAAGTCAAACGCTTAATAATACGGTATAAATCGTTCGCTCTCGTTCTGTTAACTCGTATTATACAGCGTAGCGCCTCTATACTGCAAGAAATATTTTCCTCCGTAGCTAGTTTACATCATAAAAAAGTGCCCCGCCCAATTAAGGACGAGGCTGCGTATGGAGTTACGCGCTTGTCTTACGATCTATCATTAACTGAAGGATATACGAAATCGCGATAAGTACCGCCGAATTAAATATAGGCGAAGTTATGTCTCTAACGATTTCCATTAATCGGATCGGCTTCGCAGTCTCGCCCTCCATTACGAACTGAGTCGCATTATAATGCATTGTACTTTCTATATTCGTTAATATACCTACCGCCAGCAATACCCACGCAAGAACGAATAGGACTTTCGGAAACACCTTAATCATGGAATTACCCCCCCTTATATGTATTAATTTATCATACGCTGTTCTTTATATCGGCATCAACGTAAATATGTAAACGGCCACGCAATATTAGTCGCAATGGCCGTCGATATCTTTAGTAGCTACTTCGATCTATTTCGTCCATTTGCCGTCTACTTACATGTGGTTCTACTAAACGACCGACAACTTCCGAATCCATAATCACGGTGCCGCTCCCTCTTGCTTTAAGCGTGTTATCCATCGACTGTAAAAGGCGTGTTACTTCGGAAGAAGCAAACGCGGTTCCATTGCCGATATTGGCTGTATGCCCAGCGTCAACCATACGGAAAAGATTCGCTTGCTGTGCTTCTGTCAAGACCATCTCGTTCCTTAATGCGCGGATATCAACTTCGCGGCTCATCGGATTGCCGAATTTGGACGCCATTCCGCCCGAGTGTAGCTTGCCGGCTGGTTTACCGACGATGCCTCCGACGTGATACGTGCCTTCGTTTCCGCGCCCACGGCTGACAGCTCGTTCAGTCTTACGGGTGACATCGTTAGTAAATATCGTGATGTATTTACTCAAGTCTTTGCCGAGTGCGTTATTCATTTTCTCCGCTTGGCTAGTGATATCGATAACTTTATTCTTCGTCTGATCTAACTGCGATAGTTCTTTTTCGATGGCTGCGAGTGATTCTCGATATTCAGCCGTCTTTTTATCCGCTTCAGTGGTGTTATTTACGAGATTAGCGCGCGCATCTTTCAATTTCATAATCTCTTTATCAAGAACGGCGACGCCTTGACCTTTCTTGGCGTTGAGACCGACTTGCTGAAGCGCTAGATCGACCTGCTTTTGCTTTACCTGGTCCAATTTTCCGAGTTCCTTTTGCGTTTCTCCGAGACTTTTGTTCTTCGCCTGTATCTGCTTCAATATCTCGGCATATTGATCTTGTTTCTTCTTCAGATTGAATTTTTCAAGTTCCACCTCATGCTGTGCCATCGAGATTTTTCCGGCATTACCTTCTTTCTCTGCACTCTGAAGTTCCATTTCTTTTTGAAGAATGAGGCTTTTTTGTTTAGCTAGGTCGTCTTCTAAGTCGTTTCTTTCACGTTTAAGTTTATTTATACCGGTTTGTAGCTCCGTAACCTTCGCCAAGTTTTGGTCTTCGTTTCGTTCAGCGATTGTTGCTTGTTTCTCTAGTTCTATGCTTAGTTCTTCGTATTTCTCCTTACTCAACGCTTTCATCGCCTCGGTGTTCTTCGCGATTGCATTCCCTTGCGCCGAGAAAGCCGCTTCTGTTTCCGGTGACTTCTTGATGATCTGATCGTTCAGTTGTAAGAACCGGTCGAACTCCTCATTCGTAAGCCCCGAGTTTTTACGGAGGTCGTCTTGTTCAGCGTTTAGCTTTTTAATCGCAGCCGAATCTTTTTCGTTAGCCAGCGCGTCCTTGTTGTCTAAGTAGCGCAGTAGTTCGTCGTTCGTCAGCTTCATTTTCGCCTGAAGTCCGTCGTACTCTTTGATCGTTTTGTTAATACCGTCGACTTCCTTTTGCTTCGCGTTTGCCGCTTCGAGACTGACGGTATTCATCGCTTTATAGCCCGCAGAAACTCCGACTAACAATCCGCCAAGTATCGATAGTCCAGTTATGACCCAACCAGCCGGTCCCATCGCTGCGAAAAGACCTCGCAACGCAAAGCCAAGTTTTATCGCAGAAGAAGCCGTAAGGGCGATCGCCGCCGACGTACCCGCCATTGCCAAGCCCGTCGCAACCACGCTAGGATTGATCGAACTGAAAGCCCGAACTAAATCGGCTCCAATATCGACTATTTTCCGTAGGTGCGGCAAGAACTCGTTCCCGAGCTTAATACCGAGCGTTTCGACTGCGCCGCTAAGTTCTTCAACTGATCCGAGGAAGTTGTCGAGCTTAACTTTAGATACCTCGGCCGCCGTTACCTTCGACATGGCCGCCGCCATATCTTCAACGCCTTTTGCGCCTTCTTTATAAAACACCGTTCCAGCACGAACCGCATCCGAACCGAATAGCGTCTGTAGTGAAGACTGCCGTTGCTGATCCGTAAGCCCCTTGAACGCGTTTTGTAGAATGCCGGAAATAGACGCCAAGTCTTTCAGCGAGCCGGCTTGGTCGAAGAACTTATTCGTTCCATCCGACGTTATGAGTCCGAGTTCCATCATTTCTTCCGTTTGCTGCTTCGTCTGCGGTTCTAGCCGCGATAGCATCGTTTTAAGCGACGTACCGGCATCCGAACCTTTGATTCCGTTCTGCGCAAATACCGCAAGCGCCGTCGCCGTGTCTTTAAACGACATTCCAATTCCGGACGCGACTGCCGATACCTGCGCCAAGCCGAATTTCATTTCGCCTACGTCCGTCGCCGATGCGTTGGCTGCGCCTGCGAGAATGTCGGCCGCTTCAGATACCGATAAGCTGTCCGCCTTGAACGCGTTAAGTGCCGTACTGGCAATTTCGGCCGCATCCGCAAGATTTAAGTTGCCCGCCGCTGCTAGATCGAGCGCGCCCGCTAAGCCTCCGTTTATGATGTCCTTCGTCGTTACGCCGGCCTTTACGAGTTCCTCGGTTGCCTGCGCCGTTTCGGTCGCACTAAAAGACGTCGATTCGCCCAGCTTGATTGCGAGGTCGGTCAACGTTTTCATCTCGCCTGCCGTGGCGCCCGATACCGCTTTGACTGCGCTCATTTGCTGCTCGAAGTTCGCCGCCGCTTTTGCAGACGCCCCGATGCCGACCACGACTGCGCCGCCGACCGCTAAGGCCGCTTTTTGTACGAGGCCCATTTGCGAGCTTAACGACTTGGCCGAATTGCCCATCTGTTGCATCTGCGCCTGGGCTTGCGAGACACTCGAAGAAAACTGAGAGGAATCGAGTTCAAGGCGTGCGACGATTTCGCCTACTGATACCGCACTCATGATTCATCGCCTCTAGCTTTAATTGCCCCTTCGAATAGTATTTCTAGGCCCTTTTGATCGAACTTATTTAATTCGTCTAAAGCGTCATTTATTGCGATAGCCTGCTCCTCGCTGAGTTCAAAATCCCCTTTAATCGCTTCATTCATAGCCCATAAAAAAACACCGACCGCTCTGCCGGTTGCTTCGGCTTCTTGGTCAGTGACGGTTAGTTTTAATTCACTCATTTAATGCGCACCCTCTCTTTATAGAAATAAAAAAGGACGCCCAAAGGCGCCCGCGAAGTCTATTCAGCATAAGTGGATAAGTATTCATCCGGTTTATTTACATATTTTGATGCTTCAAGACCAATTACATTTTTAATGTGAGTATGATGCATCCCATTGGTTAAAAGTAGCTCTGATTTTTTGGAAGACTCTACGCTCTCTAGCATCTCCATAGCTTCTTTGTGTTCACTTGTTAATGTTTTTGAATTTAGTTTGTCAACTGCGGATGATACTATTCCCTTATCAGCTCCAACCGAAAGCATCGTGTTTGTTAATGAAGAAAGTTCACTCTTAATTTGTTGCGCGAAAAATGGATCATCTACCTTATTGAAAAAATCTTTAATTTTCTGGTCAGCGATGGTCCCATTTGGAGCCAATGCAATATCCGATTTAAATTGTTCATACTCTCGATTGAACATTAAAGTTGTGTATGCATCCGGTTCTTTGACCGGCTCTAAAATGACTGCTTGTGCCTGCTTAATTAGCTTATCTTGCAGCGAAGAGACTTTTTTCTGTACCTCGCTATATTCCTTCATTAAAGCCCATGCAATGTCCTTTTGGAGTTTGGAGTATTTAGCGTCCTTCCCAGTTGTACTTAAATCCGAGTTCACTCTAATCTTTTCTCTTTCGTAATTGTAGACAGTAGCCGCATCAATAGCGATTTTCTGAGGCTTCTTCTTTAGCTCGCGTAATTCTTCAAATCCCTTTTTGATCTGTTCTAATTTTGTCATATGATGTTCCTCCTATTTTTACCGCTATTCGGCGGTTGTTAATTTTCCGATCATATCTTCAGCGCTCTTCATTTCCGGCAAGACGTACACTTCGTTGGCTCCTAAAAGGTGGGCGCTAGACACCGCGTTTTTAAGCAGCGCAAGAAAATCACGTTCACAATTAGTAGAACTAACGTAAATTTCGCCGTTTTTATTTGTAACTGCGAAGGCCCCGCGGTCAGTGTCTAGGTTAATATGAGCAGCACCGTCTTCAAAAAGATCGGCCATGTTGCCGTTTGCAGTTTCGCGAACATAATAAGACTCTGCGGCTCCATAATCGCCATAAAATTCGTTTACTTTTGAAACGCAGTACATCCGATCACCCCTTCGCATATATCAATTCTCCGCTTACATCTGCATAACGACAAGTCATGACGGCGCGGGAAATCCGTATGTCTTTTGATCCTTCTGTATCTCGATACATAATTTCGCCGGTCTCGGAATCTACGAGTAACACCTCGTCACTTTTAACGAAAACTATTACGATGATCGCCTCCTATAAAAATCAAACGAAATTAGCGTGTGTATTTATCTAACCATCCTAATACTGGCGTATTAGCTTTTGAAGGCTCATTTCGTGCGCTACCCGATATCAAATCGTCGTTTGGAACCCATTCGCCCCTCTTTACTCTTTCAGTTTTGTCATAAAACTCTAGCATCGGTTTCACAGTTGTTTCTGTGAGTTTTAACGAACTCAAAATACACTCCGAAAAACCTTCGCTTAACTCTTGTTCGCCTGACTCGATTCTCGAAACTGTGGCCGGTGAGGTGCGGGTAATTTTCGCGACGTCCTCCTGTGTTAAGCGAAATATCTTGCGGATTTTAAAAAGCGATTTTCTATCAAGCATGTTTTTGTCCCTCCATTATTGAAAAATTTTTTACATTAATAATAAGCACGACGAATAGACATCTTTGCACTTTGACGATGCTTGGATGCCTGCCAATTTAATTGAATAAGGCTTTAATCGCGGCCAGTGAATCCCCTTTACCCGCATAAATAACACGCGGATTAACAACGGTTTTTCGTTTCCTTCTGTCTCCGCTAATTTCAAAGAACCCAAAAACTGGTTTACCTTCATATTTAATTTTGTTCAAAGTATTTTTAAATTGACCTTGATCCTTGTACCCCAGAAGCGCGGCTAACTTATCTAATGGGATAGGTTTTACTAAGTCCTCATTTGATTCGCTTGGATTGAATGAAACGATATTGAATTTGAAGTTTACAAACGGCAAAATGGAATATATGATCGCAAGTTGTTTTACTGAGCGCCCACTGTACGCCTTGCAAAGATTCCTTACTGTAGCACGGAACATTCTTGTATGTTGCATTTCTTTCGTAAGTTGTCTGACGTCAGAATGCGCCCCGCGATAGAAAACACAAGGATTCATATAAATAACGTCATTTTCTTCACGAATAATGCGCTCTTCCTCTAACTTTTTATAGAAGTCTCTGAATTTACCGGCGCTCATTCCTACTAGATTATTTAATCCGCTTTTATTAATTGGCTTACCATTATCATATTTTAGCTGGCCGTCGCCCCATCCAGTGTATGTACCAATTAGCATTAAGCGTGCTAGGTCGGATCGGTTGAGCTTCGGGAAACTTTCTTCCATAGTAACTGCGTCATTGTAAAAAGCGGTAACAAAACCACCGTTTTCAGATTCATGCGCAGTAAGATCGTCTTTGATTTTTAGGTTACGAACCTGTTTACCGGACGTTTTCGTAACTACTTCTACTAGGTGAGAGACGTCCTTGCCATGTTTATTGAAGATTTGGCCGTCTTTTATCGTTGCTTCTGCTTTAATGCCGAAAATATCCTTCTTGACGCCTGCTGGTAGGCTCATCCATTGGCGCTGCTCTGCAACTCTATTCGTCAAATACGATCGCCTCCCTTAATTTTCGTAGTTCTTGAATTTTCTTTTCGTCTAAATTGAATGCAATCATAAGTCGATTCGCCAGTCGTTCGGTGAGGCTTCTTTCATGCCGCTCAATAAAGGCGATTAGCCGTCCTGAACAGCCTATTTTTTCCGCTAATTCAGCCTGGGTCAGTTCATTAGTTAATCTTAGAATTCGTACCAATTCCGGCGTCATTAAATCACCATCCTCTCATTTTTTTGTTCTATCTAGGAACATTTATAACAAATAAAAAAGAACCCAACGTTCTTGGGTTGTTCATTCTATAACGTAGTACAGCATTTTCATTATTCATACAAGCATCTTCATTATATAGGACACATATTCGTATATTTTATGGGTATAGACAATTACTGAATTTACTTCCTCACTTAATAGGATGCATATCTAGGTGTTTCACAAGTGAATTTTGCTCCTCTATAAAGTAAGGCGACATATTCGAAGCTGTTATACTCACCAACGACCCATTGGCCTGAATTATTTACGTCCTCATAAGACATAGATAACTACCGACGTATTATGTAGGGTATACGTCCTTCTACTACGTAAGACAGCGTATCGGCAGTATAGTCACCATACGTAATACTTGGTTTTTCGGGTCGTTTTTCCGGCTAATACTTGGTTTTTCGGGCCGCCTCCAAAAGTGGAGGAACACTTAGAGCTGCGCGGTTTTACGGCATTTTATAAAGTGCTGGTATATCTTAGTCAGAAGTCTAAATTTACATTATCGACGCAACAAGTAACACTAACATAAACCAAAGCAATTCGTTCGCTTACGCTTACTCTCGCAAATATCCCTTATCGCGATAGATGTATCTTTTAAATTAGGTATTTGCGCGAAGGGTTTTAACTGAGCGCTAGTCTTTTATCTCGTAAGTAATTTCGCCTTCTCGTACTTATCGGGGAATGCGATTAATACGTATGCTTATACGTCACCTTACCGTTAGTATGTTACGTTCATTTACGTCCTCATAAGACATAGATAACTAAGCGTATGTTTCACAAGTAAATTAACGTTGCTTAGGCGTTTATTTATCGTTTATATGTACGCTGTATTAACGCTATCCATTCCGTATGTATTTAAGTACAGCGACCTCGGCTACGCCTCGTCCGCAAATAATAAGCCGCCGTCCTTCTATATGTATTCTATTGCGTTATCTGCGGAACGGAGTGACGCTAGGTCTTTCCCTAAGAATAAGACAACGTTAACGCCTAAAAACGGCTGTATCCCACGTGGCTCTGAGCGCCAAGGCGGTTTTGACGTGTTCTGTTTTCGCCACACTGAAAGGCCGTTTGTTCTGTTTGCGCCACACTGAATCCGTGTATCACGAACATTACACGGCGGCCGAAGTACCCCCTTCTACACATGAACCCGTACCCTTCACCGAATGAAGCCTTAGCACTTCAAATAATGATGTTAACGGAATAGCCGTATATGGGTAGACGATACACGGTGCTCGAGATCCATCACGCAGTTTGCTCATAACTAAAATCACACGAAATTAAGCCGTTCAGGTCTTCCGAGTATACTAAGTCCCGACCGCTCCCAAAACGTCTAATTTCGTGCAATTTCACCGCTTTAAAGATACGGAACGAAGGCGCGTTCCAATTCAATCAGTTCACGATGCAACTTACTTCTTTCTTTATGGCGCTTGCTATTCTCGAAGCAAAGGTCGGACAACTTCTTCGCGTATTCAACCAAAACCGCGGCATCCTTTTCGCCGATCTGCGCACGTTTAGTGAAGGCGATTTCAAGACTCGTTTGCGCGAAAGTTACTTCGACGTCCGCCCACTGACTATAAAGACGCTCATATTCCACTTTGAGGCCGCGAAGAATGGTCGATCTAACTAATTCGCACGCGTTGCGGTTGCTCCCAGGTAGTTTTCCGATCTCATAAACGCCGATGATTGCGCCATTTGTTGCGATGATAAGACGCGTATTAGTCGGGTAGTGGTCGTAAACTGCTTCAGATCGGTTCGTTGAATCAAACGTATATACTTTGACGGCTTGGTGCGCGCGTCCGATTAGTTCGTTAGCTGCGTTCTCTTTCGATAGTCCAAAAATTCGTACTGCCTCTGCGATTGTTTTATTAGTTACATGAAAAATTTTTTTCATTTTTTCAACCTCTTATTTTCCTTGTCCATATTTACTTTCAAAATTTCCTGCAACAATTCAATAACAGTCATTTTCATGATTATATTTATATCAATAGGTAGATCCTCCGGAACATTAATCCCAGCTATTTCATGACTCTTGGAACCAATTTCAATAGCTCCATCTTCACGAACATAGGGTTTAATTAATTCAATAAAGCCACCCCCAGCACTGAAAACAATTCCATTTGCTAAATCTACAATCTCAACTGCTTCTACAAATATTTCCGGATCATACTCATCAGGATGAATAACAAAATCAATTATTTTCTTTTCATATTTATTTTCTTCAAATTTTAACTGCATTGATAACTCCCCTTTTCACATTCGTTACGCTAATGCGTACCACTAATACCTGAATTATATGGTACGCTTATACGTACAGTCAAGAGATTATTTTATTTAAGGAGACTAATTATGAAAATCGTTAAAGTTAAAATTGAGGAGATTTTAGAAAAGGAAAAATTATCTCTTAGAGCATTTGCAGATAAATGTGGAATTAGACACGCAGCGTTAAGCGAACTAATGAATGGAAAAAGGCAAAATATTAATTTTGGCCATATTGAAAAAATCGCGAATACGTTTGGTATTGAAGATATAAACAAAATTATTACTTTAGAAGAAGAATAAACACTTATTTTTAAAGAGGAGGTACTCATGTTAGATTTTAATTTATTTGCAAAACAAATCTCCAAACTGTCGGAAGAAAATGCTTTATCAAGCCCAAAAGTGATAGTATTAACTATCCTATTTATATGGCTTTTTAAATTCCTAAAAGGCAACAATGATAATATAACGAATTATCGGGATAATGAATTAAAAAACACAATGAATTGCTGTGCAGAGATTTTAAAAAATGCCGAATTAGCTTTATCTAATAAAATTAGTCGAGCAGAATTCTTTGGCATTGTAAATGATCAACTTCCATTAATGCGCCCAGAAACATTTAATCTTTTTGTAAAATTATTAAATGAAAATGGAAGAAGTATTAAAGAATTTAAGTCAACTGCTTTAAAGGAATTAACAAGCATAAAAACAAAAAAACATATCAGCGGAAAGTATTTTAGTAAAGTAGTGCGTTTTTTTGATAGTATCTTTTTAATCGCAATTCCATTTGTACAAACCACCATCGTCATACTTATTATATTTCTTACTATACACACTATAGTAAAAGAAAATAATTTATTCTTATTTTTATCCTTAAGTATTTACATATTTACAGAAATTCTTTTGCTAACAATATTACTTGACTATTCAGCTAAATTTTTAAATCTAATAATAAATATATTAATATTTTCTTTACCAATTCTTTTATATAGTTTTACAAATTTAAGCCCACTAACTTTTGTCGCCTTTGTATTATGCACTGCAATAAACATAGTAGTCCAAATAAAAATGTATAAATTAACTACTTAAAACCCTATTAATATCTTGCGTTTGTGAGGAAATCATTCTATAGAGACACCTCTCATAGTAAACCCAAGGAGGCCAGCAAATATGGATTTAAAATGTATTGATTGGATGAAAATTATACCTATTATAATTTCTGTAGTAGCTTTAGGTTTTTCTTATTTATCATTAAAAAATTCAAAAAAAGCAACTAAAATTTCGAACGATATCTTTAAACAGACAAAAAGAGAACAATCACCAGATTTAAAAATAATTCAAAATTTGTGGACAAAAAACCCTAGATTTGAGTTAATTAACGAAGCTAGTTCTAAATTGGACAATACCCCCTCACCTAGCTACCTAATGTTTATACCAAGTAAGCTCTACTATTTTGATGAAGGTGGTACCGTAAGAAATAGTTCTCTTATACTTTCAATAGTTCCTTATGATGAGGTAACAGAACAGATTGTTGGTAATCAGACTAAAGATAGTATAATTACTAGTTATCTTCCCCAGAATTTTTTTGGCAGAAAAGGAGAAAATGATATGATTCGTGGAAAAGTAATTGAATTAGAAAATTTCAAATTGAGACTAGATACTTTTCCATTTTTAGTTATAATAAGCAAGGTGAATTACAAGTATAATAAAGATGACTTCGAAAATGTTATTTTATCAACCCCACTCATCAACGAAAGAATTAATTCAAAAGATTTTGAGAGTGTGATTGATTATATAAAAGATAACCATAAGTACCTCACTGTAAAGGCAAAACGAAATAACAGCATTTATCGTACAGCTAACTCCAGCCTCCAAGACCATATTGATAATATTTTTATTAATAATACAAACGATCCTGAACTGCTAGGTATTTTAGGTGGAAAAGCAGGAGGTTATTCACATATATTAAAAAAAATCAACAAATTAATAACTCCTCAAGATCCTCTGAATTAATTTAATTCATCAAATCAGCCGTGTCCAAGCCTATCGTATTCTAAACGAAGCCGCCGAGCGCGCTGGAATCGCTAAAAAGATCGGCAACATCGGTACTCATACGTTGCGTAAGACGTTCGGCTACCGCTTGTATGAAATGGATATCGCAGTCGACCGGATCATGGCGATTCTCGGTCATTCATCCGAAAAAGATACGCTGAAATATATCGGCATCACAGCCGACGAGATTTCGGACGCATATGAGAGCATCGCGATTTAGTTCGTGGTGCTTTTTTATTCCGACGGATCTTTGTAGACTCGGTCGAGCGCATACGGTTCCGTTACAATTCCATACCCGCCTTTTTTGCGATTATTTGGTGCATTAGCGTACCCTTTCATCGCTGCTTCTAATTCAGCCAACGCTTTCGTCGCGTCCTTCGCTGCGCGCTGAACCGCTTTGAGCCCTTTGATAGCCTCCGAAACATCTACGTCTACCTTTACGTTTAAATTCCCGACTGATTCGCGTTTGTTTTCCGCCATTCACGTCATCCCCTTTGTCCGTTTTATTGCTGCGCATTTGAACGCAATCACAAAAAGACCTCCGGCGCTGACCGGAAGCCTCGTTCTGATTGCGTGAGTATGACGAAAGTCCATAACTTTTCAATTGATATATTCAGACAATTAGGTTAATATTGTAAATAGCTAGTAAATAATACCCGGAGAGGAAAATGTTAATGGCGCAAATAGAAGCAAACATTAATGACAGCAATGAGATGGTTCTTATCGAGAGTAGAACATTGAGAGATGAACATGTTTTCAAGGAAGAAGTCTTACTGAAAGTTAAAGCTATTCCGGAGCTTCCTGGTTCGATCGAGATCACAACGGATATGGCCGCTGCATATTACGACGTCCCTACTGCTACTATAAGAACAGCATTAGGAAGAAACAGGGAAGAATTCAATGAATATGGCGAAGTCCGCGTCTTAAAAGGAGCTTCTCTAAAGCAATTTAAGTCAGAGCTTCAGGATGAATCTCTGTTTAAAGGAGTAAATTCTCTTACCGTATTTAATCGAAGAGGTCTTTTACGGCTAGGAATGCTCCTTACAGATTCTGAAGTGGCAAAATCCGTCCGCCACTACCTATTAAATGTAGAACAAGGCAGTCCGAAAGAACTCGCAATATGGGCGGCTCAAAGAGAAATGACCCGCATTGAAAGGCGCCAATTAACAGATTCCATCAAAGAATTCTATCAAGGTACTTTAAAAAAAGGTTATGAATACTCCACATTTACGAACTTAGTTTACAAGACCATCTTTGATAAAAACGCTACCCAAATGAAAGAACTGTATGAACTCGAAAAAGGCGAGTCACTTCGCGACTCTTTGACAACTGAGGATTTAAAAAAAGTCGTTAATGTAGAGAAAACAATTGCAGTTCTTATCCAACTTGATAAAGATTATCAGGAAATCAAGGTTGAATTAGAGAAAAGCAAAGAGAAATTCCAATAGAATAATTTACCGCACTCTAATCACTTCGTTCTCGCAGTCTCTTACTAAATCACTTTAGTAACTAAGCTGAAACGAGGTGATTTTTTATTATGTCGACGACTACCTCACGGTGACATCAACGCCACTCAGCTGGCTGTTTTAGCGGTGTACTTGGTCGTGCTCAAAGTCTATCTGAGTCGTTGTGCCCTTAGTCATTTCTGCTATAGCCGTTATAGATTCCAATTTGTCCTCGAAAAGAACCGCTTCGACTACGACCGGCTTTTTGCGATACTTCGTCATCTATCCGTCCTCCTTAAAAATCACACGAAATTAGCGCTTTTCACCGTCCACCCTTACGAATACCCTAGTCGGCTACCAAAACGTCTAATTTCGTGCCTTTTACGTGTTAAAATCGTTATGCTAGTCCGTACCGTTCCCGCAATACTTTCATATCGGCGGCTATTTCCGCTTTTAATGCGTCGATTGATTCCGGTGACGAGCCGTCCGTAAGCCGTAATTGCTTCAGCGCTTCTATTTTCGTCCTTAACGCGCTGTTCGTGATCGCGGTCGGATAGTGCGTACCGCAGACGACACAGTCAAAGTACGTTTCGACGATGCCTTTTCGTACGGGCCGTTCTTTTAATACAACGGCGGTCCGTTGTTTGCAAGCGTCGCAGATGGCGAAAGTAGGTAGCGCGGTCATGGTCGATCCCTCCTACGTATCCGTCCTCTTAAAAAAGAATAAATACCGAGGTTATCCGGACATAACGGAATTTCTTGCGGCTGCGTTTCCGAACTTTTCGCAATAAGCCGATAGTTATTCGTTCCCCACGTAAGTCCGTTTGGATCTACGAAAATTTCCTGCTTAATTTCATAGCCGTCTAATTGCGTTAAGTCTTCCGGTCGCTCAACGCCTAAGAAGATGCGAACCATTTCGCTAGTTTCTCTCGTTAAATATTCGTTTTCCGCGATACGAATACAACCATCCGTGAATGAAGTCATCCTAGCGACCTCCTTTTCGCTCTTTTGTGATTCGCAAGTAAAGTACGCACTCTTTTTTCCGACTTTGTCAACGGACGATCTTTACGTAACCAAGACGAAAAAGCTTCTACTTCTGCGTCAGTTTCGAAATTAAGCCGTACTGGTTCGATTCTTTTCACGGCAGACCCTCCGTTTAATTTGCGTATTAACCCTCCACCTGCTCCGAACATCTTCGGATAGCCACGACCGCGCGAATCGCAGCAAGTAGACGGTTAACACCCCGAGTTTAAAAAATTGTGCGTAAGTTTTGTTCGTCAGATCCGGCGTTTTTGGCCGGGGCGCTTGGGGGCGGGCGGATCTTTCCTACGTTTCATCGCGAAAATTAATAAAACATACATGAAAACGCATAACGAACGTAACAGAATCACCTTTAGTTACATTCGCGAACGTACGAAAGCATTGATATGATAACGTTTGTCACGTTCCTATCTTCGCAATGACTACTATTGTTTTTATGCAACGTATAAACCGCGCCACTCCGGTATACTCCCCGATGCCCTATGCCGGCCCGACTGTATAAGATCATGCATAAACGGATTGCGTTTCGTATGTTACAAGTCGATACGTAACACACACCGTTAAGGCGTCTTACCTTCGTAACCTATCGTCACATAAACGTTGATAGGACACGGCTTAACGCCTCTTCATGCCGCAGTGTACCGACCATTACGCTCAGCCCCTACATTCTATATACGGTAACATGGTGCAACACCCCCTGAGTTTTAGGCGGCTTTATCCACGAGCGGCGTCTGCTTGATGTTTTATATCTCGATAGCCTCGTAAGCTGCGTCGATTTCATCCGCAGTTATGCCGATATACTTTAACGTCTGAGCCTCTGAACTATGGCCGAATACTTTCATAATCCGCGTAATGTTTATACCTTTTGAATAAAGCTGATACCCGAATGTTTTACGTAGTGTGTGCGTCCCTATATCGATATTTATTCCGGCTCTTACGGCTGCCGCATTTAAGACACGGTAGGCTTGAACGCGACTGATCGGTTTATTTACACCTTTGCGCGACTGAAATACATACGAATCGTCGTCTCCGTCTAACTTCTGCGCCAGCTTAACAACCGTAGATGACAACTTGATATCGCGAGTCTTTCCCGTCTTACCTTCCTTGATAGTTAAATGCGACTGCCCTCGAAGATCACCGACTCTTATCGTTAGCAAGTCAGATATACGGAGGCCCAACGATACGCCTAGTACGAACATAACTAGATCGCGTCCGTGAAGTGCCTTCTTCATTCGTTCTATATCTCGTTTATTTTTGATTGCGTCAACTGTATTCGCCATTCTCATGCGCCCCTTTCGATTTCCATGCGGTAAAGATTATCGAACAGATTCGTTAATATTCCGCTATAATATCCGACAATGTTTCGTATATGCTTACGCTTAATGCCGATAAAAGCGATACGAAGCGCATTCAAGCCGATTTCATCTAGCAAAGACTTATCATATACGGATTTAAGGGCGGATGTCTGCGCTAAGTACACGCCGTATAGACGGCTTGTTAGACGCCGATCAGTTACAAAGCAATCAATGACATTTCTGAACGCAGCATACGTATTACTTAGTAAATTATTTTTGTTTTTAAGAATAACGGCTTCGTCTTCGGATTTTGGGCGATCCGCCTTAGTCTCCGTAGGCTTGGTCGCATCTTGGCGGAGTTGCATTTGCGCAGTGGCACTAGAAGGCGCAGGCGCTAGGATAACGTACATATTTGCGCCGTTTCCTCCGCTAACAGGGCGGTATTTTATTTCTTTACGAATAATGCCGAGAGTTTCTAGGCGCTTGATCGCGCGTATAATTGTAGTACGGTGCTTTCCGATAAGTGACGCTATGGAATTGATCTTCAGCCACGCAACGCCTGGCGTTTTGACTGCGTGACGCGATAGCACCTTCAAGACGTCTATTGCTGACGGTGATAGGTTGGATTTATTGCGGTAGATGTGCGTGCGGATAGCGCCGTTCAGCTCGTCAATTGAGCGGAATTGGGCCATTTTTGCTGATTCTTTCGTATACATGTTCGTCTCTCCCTTTGAGAGAACGCAGACCATTTTGAAATTAAGGCGCACTTAAATAAGCGTTTGACTCGTACGCTTTTTTCCGATATAATGGAAGCAGGATAGGGCGTTCCACTTACCGGATTTTATTCGGTTAGTGAGCGTTCTTTTTTTGTGTTTTATATAAGTATTTTTCTCGACTTTGCTTGCGCTTTTATGACCGAGTTCATAACGGTATTCTTCGCGTGTGCTTTTTTGATAGAATCATCGGATACATGCGTATATCTTTGAATCATCCGCAAGTCTAAATGACCAAGAAGTTTTTGTAGCATTCGACTATCTCCGCCATTTTCTAAAAATCGAGTAGCCGCTGTATGCCGGAATAAGTGTGGATGTAAGCGTTTATCTATACGGGCTTCTTTTGCATATTCTACAAGTCTCTTTCTAAAATGATCCCGCCCCAAGCGCTCTCCATAGTTTGTAAGGAATACATAATCACTGTCGAACTCTTCAATCTCCTCAATAAGTTCACGTACCAATCGCATCGTGGAAGGCAGTAGCGGCAAGAAGCGCGATTTTCTATTCTTTGCTATAGCGCCTCTAATCACCAAAACATTCGTATTAAAATCGAAGTCACTTTTTTTGACGTGAGTTACTTCCCCTATACGCATCATCCCGTCTAGTAAAACATTCATTAACACATAATCTCGGAAACCTACGTAACTTTCACGACTGGGCGCCTTCAGTAATCTACCGAGTTCGTCCGGTTCTAGTACGACAATAGGCTCTTCGATTTCCTTTACGTTTTTGATTCCTTTCATAACGTTTTCAAATACGATTCCTTCACTTTTCAACGTACTATACATGACACGCAACGTCTTTAGTCTCGTATTAATTGTACTATCCGCGAGCCCGACCTTTCTGTTCTCATCCGGTATGTACTCGTTTCCTTTAAATTGCCGCCAATTCAGTCGCATAAAATTTATGTAATGCCGTATCAAATCACGATCAATTTCTTTATTAGAATGCGGTATTCCAAATTCGTCTAAAAACGTTATTAACGACTTAAAATTATTGCGATACTGCTGCAAAGTACCAGGCGCACGCCCCTCGGCTTCTTTTATCGTCATAAACGTTTCGAACAGTACGGATAAGTCATCGGAATGACGTGCGCCCCTCTTGCGTTTGTTTTTAACTTTCTTTCCGCTACGAATATTAACCATTAAAAAAACGACCCCCTTTCTTTTCAGAACGAGAGTCGATAACGTGGGGAACTACCCTGTGTAAAAATTACGGGTAAGTCACCGATAAGTCAGCGCAAATAAAAAAGCGGCAGAAATACCGTTATAATAACGATTTTCTACCGCAAGGGTTTCAACGATGATTCCGACTGGGCTCGAACCAGCGACCTCTACCCTGTCAAGGTAGCGCTCTCCCAGCTGAGCTACGGAATCGGGTTATGTATCAGTTCTGGGCTTTCTGTTACTGACAGTCTCTATTATATAACCATAATAATAAAGCGTCAATGGTTTTGTTTAAAAAAGGTCAAAAAGCCGGCGGCTGTGCCGGCTTTTTTCTCTCCTTCTTTATGATTGGTTCACAAGGACGGGCTTTAGTTGATCAAGTGCTTGTTTGAAGTCGCGTTTGAGGTCTTCTCCGTTTTCAACACCTACACTTAAACGAAGCAACCCATCTGTAATCCCTCTTTTTTCTCTTTCTTCTTTTGGCATAGCTGCATGTGACATTTTGGCTGGATATGACAGAATCGATTCGACTGCGCCGAGGCTGACGGCGAATACAGGTAATGTGACGGCATCCACCAATTCTTTGACTGCCGCTTGGTTTTCTAGTTCAAATGAGAGAACAGCCCCTGCTCCGCTTGCCTGCTTTCGCTGAATATCTGCACCCGGGTGATCATCTAAGCCTGGGTAGTATACTTTTTTGACCGCAGGATGTTCTTTAAGAAATGAAGCTAGCTCGAAGGCCGTTTGACTAGCTTTCTCTAATCTGACCTGAAGGGTTTTTAACCCTCTTAACACGAGCCAGCAATCCTGCACGCCAAGGACCGCACCGAAGGAGTTTTGCAGTGAATAGAGTTCCTCTCCCAGCTTCTCATCTTTTACCACAGCTAAGCCTGACAGCACATCACTGTGGCCGCTTAAAAATTTCGTTGCGCTGTGCAGAACAACATCCACACCAAGGTCCAGCGGACGCTGAAGGGCAGGCGTTAAAAACGTATTATCTAAGAAAGTCAAACAGTCATGCTCTTTCGCAATCTGTACGACACCTTCAATATCTGTAATGCCTAGTGTTGGATTTGACGGTGTTTCCATGTAAATGACCTTTGTATTTGATTGAATGCCTCTTTTGACTTCATTCAAATCCGTCATATCCACAAAGGTATGCTCAATTCCAAATCTCGACAGAACTTGAGTGATCATTCGGAAAGTCCCGCCATACACATCTCTTGTGACAAGCACGTGATCTCCCTTTGATAAGAGAAGAAAAGCGGTCGAAATGGCTGCCATGCCTGATGCAAAGGCAAGCCCTCTCGTTCCTCCTTCTAGCGCCGCAATCGTATCCTCTAATGCTTGACGTGTCGGAGTGCCTGATCTCGAGTAGTCATATTGACCAAATTCATCGAAGCTGCTTTGATGAAAGGTGGATGCATGCTGAATCGGTACACTGACTGCACCTGTTGAACGGTCGGTTTTAAACGCATTATGAACGAGTTGTGTTTCGAGTGTCCAATCGTGTGTGGTCATTTGGCGTGTACCTCCTCTTTTACTTGTGATAGTGCCTGTTTCAAATCTGCTTTCAGGTCATCTACATGCTCGATGCCAACAGAGAAACGGAGCAGCTTGTTACATACACCGTTTGCAATGCGAATTTCTTCTGGGATATCCATGTGCGTTTGCGTTGCAGGATACGTAATGAAGCTTTCGACTCCGCCAAGGCTTTCAGCAAAACAAATCGTTTTTAGCTGCTTTAAAAATGGATTGACCCAGTCCTCTTTGGCTACTCGAAATGACAGCATGCCTCCCTTTCCTGGATAAAGGACATCTTGAATTTCTGGCTGCTTTTCTAAAAACTGTGCCAGCTCCTTCGCATTTGCCTCGTGCTGGCGCATTCTAAGAGCCAGTGTTTTCATTCCTCTCATTAAAAGCCATGAGTCAAATGGTGATAGAACCGCTCCAATCGCGTTTTGATGCTGGAACATGTCTTCAGACAGTTGCTCTCCTTTTGTCACCACAAGCCCTGCAAGAACATCATTATGTCCGCCTAAATATTTGGTTGCGCTATGAATGACAATGTCTGCTCCAAGCGTAATCGGCTTTTGCAAGACTGGTGTGTAAAAGGTATTATCGACAATGACCAAAGCGCCATGCTCTTTTGCAATCTTCGCTATTTTTTGAATATCTGCTTCCTGCATCAATGGATTTGTCGGTGTCTCAATAAAGACCGCTTTTGTGTTTGGCGTAATTTTAGAGCGTAAACAGTCTTCATCTGCAAAATCATCATAAAGAAAACGTAAGCCGTACTTTTTCCATTCGTTTTCAAACAAACGGTATGTACCGCCATATAGGTCTGATGAGACGATGAGTTCATCTCCGCTTTCAAATAGAGCCATGATCGTTTGAATCGCCGCCATTCCCGAACTGAAGGCAAAACCGGCCGTCCCTTCTTCGAGTGAAGCAATTGCATCCTCTACGAGCTGTCTTGTTGGGTTTTTCGTTCGAATGTAATCAAATCCTGTAGATTCCCCGATACCTCTATGTCTGTATGCTGTCGAAAGGTAAACGGGAGGACTGACAGTGCCAGTCACCTCTTCGCTACGGTTTCCAATCTGCGCTAATTTCGTTTCCACATGTTCTGTCATTTGACACCATCCTAAGTAAAAATCTGATTTCAAAACAGAAAACCCCTTCTTCATAAGAAGAAGGGGTTTAATCGCTTCCTCTTATCTTCCAAGCAAAAAAGCTGCTTGCTGGATTTAGCACCTTGGTACATCACATGAAGTGATGCATACCGGTTGCTGAGGTTTCAAAGGGCCAGTCCCTCCACCTCTCACGATAAGAATGTGTTGTCTGTCTGTTCTAATTCTTAATACTGTAACCCATTAAATCTCATTTTTCAAGGGGAAATGTCATGATTAATTAAAATTTTCTGTATTTTATAACAGAATCGATGTTATACGGTTTGATTGCATGTTAGCATATAGGAACAACGCTGTTTTTCGTGTTACAATGAATGGAAACGTTTCACTTTATGATGAATTTGGTTAGCTGGAGGAATGGATTATGGTGAAGAAAACAGGAATCATTCAAGAAGAAACCTTACAGTCAAAAGAACTTGGGGCGGACATGACCATTTTGATCTATTTGCCAGTCAATTACTCCCCCCTTTATACATATCATGTCATCATTGCCCAGGATGGTCATGATTATTTCCGCCTAGGCAAAATAGGCAGACAGGCAGAAGAATTGATGCAGAACAAAGAAATGGAACGCTCGATTATCATTGGTGTCCCTTATGAAAATGTTACGGAAAGACGGAACACGTATCATCCAGACGGCACAAAGTTTGAAGCGTATAAACGCTTTTTAGCCAATGAACTGGTTCCTTATATTGATGAACACTATCCAACCTATCAAATTGGATCAGGACGTACGTTTATTGGTGATTCACTGGGTGCGACGATTTCCCTCATGACAGCCATTGATTATCCTTCTTTATTTGGCGGGCTGATTTTGCAGTCCCCTTATGTTGACGAGTCGGTTCTAGAAGCCGTCAAACAGTCGACAGCCCTTTCTCATTATGCGATTATCCATCAAATTGGGCTGGAGGAAACCGCTGTGAAAACAACAGATGGCCAGGTGCTTGATTTTGTTCAGCCGAATGATGATTTAAAGGGCCTTCTTGAACAATCTGGAGCGGATTATTTATTTGAGACATTCGAAGGGGATCATAAATGGACGTTTTGGCAGCCGCTCATTGCGCCTTCGTTAAAAAGAATGCTCCCATATTCGTTAATCAACTGAATTTTGTTATAATAAACAATAATAAATACTTTCTTATTCAGGAGGGAACATGATGAAATACGGAGTTGTTATATTTCCATCGAAAAAATTGCAAGATATTGCGAACTCTTACCGGAAGCGTTATGATCCGAACTATGCACTCATACCGCCTCATTTAACATTAAGAACACCTTTTGAATTAACGGATCTAGAAGCGGCTGAGGTCGTCTCAACGTTAAGAGATTATGCAAAAAATGCTTCTCCTATTACGTTACGTATTAAAAAATTCAGTTCATTCGCTCCTGTAAACAACGTCATTTATATGAAAGTAGAACCGAACGAGGACATCATGGCGCTCAATGAAAGATTGTACGCAGAGCCACTGGCTGGTACACCTGAATATGCCTTTGTTCCGCATGTCACAGTGGCTCAAAAACTATCAGATGATGAGCATTCAGACGTACTTGGCACATTAAAGCTGAGAAAGATTGACCATGAAGAAACAGTGGATCGCTTCCACCTTTTATATCAATTAGAAAACGGATCTTGGACCGTCTATGAAACATTTATTTTAGGAGAAGAGGGTTAAAGACATTTGAAAACAGTCATCGCAACAGAACAAACACAACGAGAAGATGCATATTACGTTCGAAAAGAAGTATTCGTCAAAGAACAAGAAGTTCCAGTAGAGATCGAAATAGATGAACTAGAGGACAAAGCCACCCATTTTGTCATTTACAATGATGACAAAAAGCCTCAGGCGGCCGCTAGACTGCGGATCATTGAGGGATCAAAGGCAAAGCTAGAAAGAATTTGTGTGTTAAAAGAGGCGCGCTCCTTCGGCCTTGGCCTTAAGCTATTAGAGGCGTTAGAAACAGAAGCAATTGCTAATGGAGCAAAAGAAGCGGTGATGCATGCCCAAGTCCATGCGCTTCCTTTCTACGAAAAGAAAGGCTACAAAGCGGTTTCTGAACCGTTTGAAGAAGCGGGAATCACCCATGTCAAAATGACAAAAACACTGTCTGTTTGACCAAAAGAAAAGCCAGAGCATTCAAGATGCCCTGGCTTTTTCTTTTTCATTATCGTTCGCCAATGGAAGAAAGCGCAATCATTTATATATACGTATTGATATGAACGCCTTTTCCTTCCTCCATAAACATATCTCGTACAAAGCGTTCCCGCTTTTTTTGCTGTACTTTCGTTTCCGCTTCTGTCACTAAGTCCTCTTTTTTCTCCAGCTCTCTGTAAATCTTGTCATGAAAGGTGCGAGTAACCTTTGTTACTTTCGCGTAGTCTTCTTTATCCTGAGGAGCTGGACGATTGATATATTGAAAATACAGATCCGGCTGAATCGGGGCTATATATCCCATCAAGAACGCCTCCTTTGCTTCTCTCTTACTCTACTATTCCCTAATTATGACTGTTTGAAACACGCCTCATTTGATATGATTAGATGTGTTTCATTTTAAGATTGATTGACTATTGGAGGACTAGCTTTGAAATGCGCACGACGACATGATCGAACGATCTCATTACATACGTATTCGAGAGAACATTATCAATTCCTCCATGACGAGGGAAAAAAAGGACAATTATTCTGCCCATATTGCGGACAACCGGTCTTTTTTAGATTAAATATACATGATGAACCTGCCTTTATTCATAAGCACATGTCTCAACAAGAGATTTGTGAACAAGCTGAAGATCAAGCAGATCATAATCAAACGGCTGAACAAGAGGAAAAGACTTCCTATAAAGAACTTGGCGGCTTCCGTTTTCCAACCGGCAAACAGATCATCTCGCAAACTAGCGAATCATATGACTGGCAGGAACCAAAGTCGATTCAATTTAGCGACGCCTTACATTTAGAAGAGAATGAACAAGTTCATACGATCGACCTCTTCCCGCATATCACCTTTAGCACACCGCAGCTTCAAGCTGTCACACATTTAGATGGTCCGATGCTTGTGCTAGCTGGGGCCGGCAGCGGGAAAACAAGAGTCCTGACGGCTAGAGCGGCTTATCTCATGTCCCATCATCATATTCCTGCTCACCATATTTTACTCGTAACTTTTACTACAAAAGCGAGCAATGAGATGAAAGAAAGACTGCGCAAGCAATACCAGCTTCATCCTTCACAAGCCAGCCAAGTGGTGACAGGCACCTTCCACAGTCTTTTTTATAAAATGCTGCTTCACGATGACGCAAATAAATGGAACGGCCAGCATCTGATCAAGTTTGACTGGCAAAAGGAGCAATACATTCGAAAAGCCATAATGAATGAAGGGCTTGATGAGAAAGACTACCCTACTGATCAAGTGCTGCAATCCATCGGCTATTGGAAAAATGCCTTTTTACCAGGTGAACTTCCTGATTTGAAGGATGAAAAGGAAAAACACATGTGGACGATCTATCAATCATATGAACAGCAAAAACGAGACAATCAGCAATTTGACTTTGATGATATGGCGATTGCCTGCTTACATATGCTGACAGAACAGCCTAAACTGTTAAAACGGTATCAAGAACGATTCCAGTATATTTTAGTGGATGAATTTCAGGATATTAATCCAGTGCAATACCGCTTGATTCAACTTTTAGCCGGAGAATCAGAGCAGTTATTTTGTGTAGGTGATGATGATCAAGCCATTTACGCATTTAGGGGTAGCAATCCTGCTTTCATCCTTGAGTTCAAACAGGATTATCCTTCGGCTCAGATCGTCCATTTACATGCGAATTACCGCTCTCATCATACAATTGTCGCAAGTGCAGATGCGATTATTAAGAAAAATCAGCATCGTTATGAGAAGACGTTAAAAGCCGTGCGCGAGGAGAAAATTCCTCCGACGCTCTTCTATCCATATGACGAAGAAGAGGAAGCGACGATGATTGTCGCAGATATTCAGGAGAAAATTAAAAATGGTGCAAAGCCGAATGACTTCTGCGTGCTGTTTCGAACGAATACAGGCGGCCGTGCGATTTATGAACGGCTGCATCAGTCGGCCATTCCGTATGAAACGGATGCTGGCGTCAAAGCCTTCTACAGCAGACGAATTGTTCGGGTACTCCTCGCCTTTCTTTCCTTAAGTCAGGATGCAGATGATGTGACCGCCATGAAACAGCTGCTGCCGGTTTTCTTTTTAAAGCAGCAAACGCTGAATACACTAAAGGCACTGACTATCACAGAGGATTGTTCAATGGTAGATGCGCTCGGAAAGCTGACAGATATACAGCCGTTTCAACGGAAAAAGCTGCAATCAATCGTTCCTTTGTTCCGAACGTTACGAACATTAAAGCCATCGGACGCGGTGACATTTATTGAACAAAAGATGGGACTCGGTGATTACTTAAAAAAACGGGTGAACGATACGAATGTACTTGAAAAAGGGACAGATGATGTACGTGATGTGAAAACAGCTGCCAGACGCTTTGAAACGATTGAAGCCTTTCTCGCACATGCCGAACATATGAAATCTGCCGAAAAGGAAAAAACAGATGAACCCGGTGTTCAGCTCATGACGATCCACCGTGCAAAGGGACTTGAATTCCAGACAGTATACATCACTTGTGTGGTCGACGGAGCACTGCCTCATGATTTCTCACTGGATGAACTCAGAAACGGTGATGAAGAAGCGCTGGAAGAAGAGCGCCGTTTATTATACGTGGCCATGACAAGAGCTGAGCAATCTCTTTATCTGTCTGTTCCTTCATTTAGACGAGGAAAAACGGCTCATCGTTCTCGCTTTTTGTATCCTCTTCTAAAGAAAAACCGTGAATTATTTACGCAAAAACAACAGGCCCCCCTTTAAACGGAGAGCCTGTTGTTTATTTTTTGTTATTCATCATTTTAGCGATTGTATTGAAATCAAGCTTTTCTTTTCCACTTGTAATCGATTGAACGATTTTGTCTTCCATTTCTTTAGGTACACGTTTGTTCGCAAGCTGCGCTACTTTTTTAATGACACCTCGAACGGTATTCTCATCTTTAAAGTTGGCATTTTGCAAAGAACCTGCAAGTTTAAACACATCATTCATATTCACACCGGTTTTGTTTTCTACGCTTTTAAAGAATTTATTATCCATTCATTTGCCTCCTCTTTGTGGAGTAATCACCTTACTATATGAAAATAGGCGGGATATGTGCCTATCCTAAAACCTTGTTTGACCAAAGAGAAAGGAAAGCAAAAGGCTTCCCCCTTGCTTCCCTCACCTTCTTACTTTTTAGTAGTTAAAGAAAGAAGCACCAACGATGATTAGAAGGATGAAAAGCACGACAACAAGAACAAATGTTGATCCATATCCGCCGCCGTAGCCACCACCGTAGCCGCCGCAAGAACCGCCACCGTAACCGTAACTCATATTTAAGCACCTCCTCTTCTCCCTTACAAAGTATGAAAAATGCAAGAAATGGTTTGGACGATCACATAAAAAAGTGCGGAATTTTTATTTCTGCTGTTTAAAGACGTAATCTGCCTCTGTATGACGCATCATGAATGCTTCTGTTTCTTTCGCAAAAGCCTCCATCTTCACGCCAAATGCTTTTAAGTGCTCCTCAAGATCATGCGCTTTATCCGTTAGATCCATTTCAGCCTTTTCGTGCGCTTGTTCTTTCCCATCATGGGGTTTAGTGAACAAGGAACCGATTAATTGTTCGAATGCATCCATTCTGGTCACCCCTTCTCTCTTACATATGCACCACTCAAAAAAAGGGCAACAAAAAAACCGGATAAATCCGGCTTTTGTTTTTCTCTTCTATTATTGAGGTTTCTTTTTGTTTCCACAGCCGCAGCCAGTTTTCTTGATTTTTTTCGTATATACAGATTGTTGATTTGACTGCGCTGGATAACCTTGAAGCATATGTGACGGCGTTTCAGTTGGTTTCATCGCAACCCTTCCTTTCCTGTTCCATGATAGTATATGCATTTATTGAAAGCGTGTCTGATCAGAATGCCTGTTTATTTCACAAGCTTCGAGACGACCGCTTCAATGATGCCTGCTGCTGCGGCAATCGCTAATAGTAAATTAAGCCACATGCTGATGACAGGAAAAAGTATGTATATCAGAAGTAAGGCAGCAGTGCACCACATGCCAGTACACCAATAACAGCTTAACAGTTCTCCAACCCAAGATCGCAGTCCTTCTCCTTTAATGATGATATATGTTTCAACCTCACCTTGTTCATTTACCTCTTCCTGTTCTTCATGAAATAGACGGCGGAATGGCGCAGTAATGGTATCAAACACAATCAGTCTCGTCAGTCTAAAGGATGCGAGGGCAAACACGACAAATGACAAAGCACCGCTCAGAAGCCTCCACCTCCTTCTTTCTTCTTTTTCCGTCCTTTCTTTATATATGCAAGAAAAAAGACCGTCATGATGAATCGAGCGGAAATAAAATTGGGTTGTACTTTTTCACACTTTCCGATTCCACCTTGAGTCCTTGCTGCATTAAATAATGTATAGATAAGAAAGGAGTGAAAGTATTGTCTATTGAAGAAAGTGCTGAAATATTATATACACAACTGTTAAACGAATTAATCAGTAATTATGATGATTTCATTGAGATCAAAGATTCCGAAAATGTCACAATTCATAAAACAGATGTAACAGCTGCACTCTCCCTTCAAGCGACCGTAACGACAATCATTACTCTTTTAATCCAAATTCTTGTACCAGACGATGAATTGGCTGCTGACATCACAGATCAGCTTTTAGCTGTGCAACAAGTGGAAGTCCAAAAGAAAACTGTGATTCAAATCATCAACTGTTATAACATTACGATTACATTATCAGATGCATCCATTATGAACTCCGTCCAAATTCTCACTCAAACATTGAATGTGCTCTTAGTTGAAGCCGGCATTCTTTGACCCTTTCTTTTTCTAACATGACGTATGAAAGAGGTGAAATCATCGTGGCTGAAGAGAACGAAAAAAAGGAGTTTCAAATCAATACGGATATTGATCCATTAACAAGTCTTCTTGTCAGTGATGTGTTAAACAAAAACAATATCACTGATGATCAGAAAGCAAAAATTTCAGATGATCAAAGAAAAATGATTTTGAAATTAGTCGAGGACTTACAAAAGAAAGCAAATGATTTCGTAGAACAGCAGCAGGAGAAAAAAAGGCAGGCTGAGGCAGCAAAACAGCCAGAAGAAGTAGTGCCTGAACCAAAAGTACGTCCAAATCGAAATTCACTTCGAAATCGTATTCAGCAGCGTCGTAATGCGCAGCGTAATAACGATTAAATAAAAATGGGTTGCCTGCTAGGGTAAATGCCCGAGACAAAACAACGCATTCCAGCATTTAATAAAGTAAACGGAAGGAGGAATAGAAATGGATTCTAAACCATATTCTTGGGTCGCTCTAGATCGTAACTGTTCACACCACGGACACCACAGATACCACGAACACCACGACGATTGCAACTATGAAAGAAAAGCACTTTGTGACGATTATTATGATGACGAAGATGTCTTACAAGATTTGGATCAAGTAAGCTTCACAAAGCAGACATCTGAAGAGGTCATTATCGTTAGGGACTCTTGTGACATTAACGTATCTTCTGTCGATGCACAGGTTGCAGCATCTATCCAGGTAGCGATTCAAACAGCGATCATCACCATTACAAACATCTCAATCGCAGACGGTGATTTGGCAGACCGCGTCACGCAGGATCTCTTACAAGCTGCTACTCACAAACAAACAAACCGCCAAAAACTTGTCATCGAAAATTCAAGAAACGTTACAGTATCTACAATCGATGCGGACATCTCTATCGCAATCCAAACACTTACACAAACTCTTGTTGCGACAATCGTTGCAATCGGTATCCTCTAATGTCCAAAAGCAGAGCGAAAAGCTCTGCTTTTCCTTTTATAAAAATACAGCAAATATAAATGGTCATTTACCCACACCAACTAGAGGGCGCATACATATGTTGTTAAGGACTAAAGTCAAATACCTTGTTAAAGGAGCTGAAATCCATGAGCTGCGGAAAACACCATGGCCGACATGATGAAAACTGTGTATGCGATGCGGTTGATAAGATTTTAGCAGAGCAGGAAGCTGTAGAAGATAAATGTCCTACGAGCTGCTACAGTAATTTATTAAGCCCAACAGTTTCTGGAAAAGATACGATTCCGTTTTTACTTTTTGATAAAAAGGGCGGGTTGTTCTCTACTTTCGGAAACATTGGAGGATTCGTTGACGATTGCCAATGCTTCGAATCTATTTTCTTCCGGGTTGAAAAATTACACGACTGCTGTGCTACGTTATCTGTATTAAGACCTGTTGATGTACACGGACATACGCTAAGCGTGTGTCACCCTTGTGACCCTGACTTCTTTGGTCTAGAAAAAACGGACTTTTGTATTGAGGTTGATTTAAACTGCTTCTGCGCAATCCAATGCTTAAACCCAGAGCTTGTCGACAGAGTCATGCCATCGAAAGATAAAAAGCATCATCACCACGGCTAAATCAACAGGCCGCTCATCTAACTTGTCATGAGTCAAAGCATCCCCTTCCTTATGAATGACAGCCAATTATGCGGAGCAGTCGGCATAAGTAGCGACCGCTTCCGCATTGGTTAAAAGTAGATGCACGAACCGGCAAAGATAGCTTGTAGATGATAACAGTGCTCAAACACTCAAACAAATTTCCTAGTATAGGAGGGTTGAATATGAGCCGCAAACATTCATGGAACTGTGTAACAGAGGCTGTTGAAAACATTAGCGACTTACAAAATGCTGTCAAAGAAGATTGCCCGACCAGCTGTTACAGCAATCTCCTTTCTCCATCACATTCATTAGGTGACACTGTCCCGTTTGTTCTCTTTACATCCAAATCAAAACCATTCGTCGCATTCGGAAATGTCGGAGAAGTAGATCCAGGCCCTTGCTTCAGCACTGCATTTTTCAGAGTCGAACATATCTGTGATCACTGTGCAACACTCAGCTTGCTTATCGCATTTGACAAAGACCGTCATATTTTAGATTTTACAGATAAAGATTCCTTATGTGATGTGTTCCGATTAGAAAAATCGAAGTATTGCGTTGAAGTAGACCTTGACTGCTTCTGCGCTATCGAGTGCCTAAACCCAAGACTCATCAACCGTAACTGCTAACAAAAAAAGTCCCTATATGGGACTTTTTTCTTTGTTAAAAACCAAGCGGGTGGATGGAAGAAATCTCAGCAATCACTAATTCGACTGGATTTCCCCCGCCTGCTGTACGAATGATCACAGTATCATCTTTTCGATCCATGATGATTCCTCTATATGTTTTACCATCAGCTTCAATCAGACAAAGAGCTCTTGGCATATTATGAGGCAGCCTTGTGAGAAAATCGACTTTTTCATCAATACTCATCTGACTTAAAGGCTTTTTCACTCGTTTTCTTCTTGGTTCTTCTTTTGTTTCATGAAAGACACCTTCTGGCTGGTTCCCCTCTTCTTGCTTTTGTATGAGCTCTGGTTCCTGTATGTTCTCTTGTTCCTGTGTAAGCTCGGTTTCTTGTGTATTCTGTTGTTCCTGTGCATGCTCAGCCTCTTGTGCGATATCTCGTTCTTCTGTAAATTCGGCTTCTTGTTTTATATCTCGATCTTGCTGAAGTGCAGGCGGCTCGGCTTCTTTTTTCTGCTCTATTTCTTGAACCGCAGGCTCCTGCTGCGTGCTTTCTTCGATCTCGCCTTTTGCATTGTGATCACTTTCTGACTGTTTTTCTGATTTTTTTCGCTTTCTCACAATATTTTGCATGGCCGGCTTTGATTCATGATAGCTCGGCTGAACAATATACATCAGCGGCTTTTGATTCTCATCACCTTTATTTGACATACTAATCCCTCCCGAATGATTCATTCCTTATATATATGAACGGAGGGCTCAAATCAGAAGAAAAATAAAAAAACAGCATACCCTTCATCGGTATGCTGCAAGTCATGTATTCGTTTAGCGGGCAATGATATGGAAGCCAGAATCAACATGCAGATTCTCACCTGTCATGCCGCGAGATAGATCACTGAATAAGAATAGAGCTGTATCGCCAACTTCTTCAGGAGTCGTTGTACGGCGAAGCGGTGCACGCTCTTCAATATCTTTCAGAATGGTATTAAAGCCGCTGATGCCTTTTGCAGATAACGTACGAATTGGACCAGCAGAAATACTGTTCACGCGGATGCCTTCTGCGCCTAAATCAGCTGCTAAATATTTCACACTTGCTTCAAGTGATGCTTTCGCTACACCCATTACGTTGTAGTTAGATACAACACGCTCTCCGCCTAGGTATGTAAGCGTCACAATGCTTCCACCCTCTGTCATTAATGGACGTGCTGCTTTTGCTACAGCAGTTAATGAGTATGCACTAATGTTGTGCGCCAAAAGGAAACCTTCACGATTCGTGTTCAAGTATTCGCCAACAAGCTCTTCCTTGTTTGCAAATGCAATGGCATGCGCAACGCCATGAATGACTTGTACTTTTTCTTTAATTTCAGCAAAACATTTTTCGATTTCTTCATCACTTGTCACATCACACGGAAGAATAATTGAATCATCACGCTCAAGTGTGCTTGCAAGCTCTTTTACCGATTCAGCAAGGCGATCTCCAACATAAGTAAAAATCAAACGAGCTCCAGCTTCATGAAGTGAGCGGGCAATTCCCCATGCGATGCTTCGTTTATTGGCAACACCCATCACCACGATATTACGGCCTTCTAAAGAAAAGTTCATATGTAATAAAGCCTCCTATTTTTTCAAGACATAGTATTAGTACCTGATCATAATATTATCACAGATCATAAGAGAATGACAATTTCCTCTGAAAGAAAGTTTCATTTTCGCAAAAAAACCGCCTTCACAAGGAAGACGGTTCGATTCCCTTAACGTTTGATTCTGTTTTGCTGATAAGCAAAATGGTTCGTAGGCCCGTGTCCAGATCCAATTCGTAAAGGGAATTTGATCGCTTCATGGACAAAGGTTTCTGCTGTTTCAAAGGCTTCCTTTATCGAATAACCTTTCGCAATTTCAGCTGTTAATGCTGCTGCAAACGTGCAGCCTGTGCCATGTGTATGTGGTGTATCAATATGTTCATTTGTGATTTCAATAAAGCCTTTTCCATCATACAGCAGGTCGGTAATCATCCCATCAGATGGACCATGGCCGCCTTTGATCACAACATGTTTCGTTCCGAGCTCATAAAGGCGCTCTGCAGCCAGATAGCGATCCTCTTTCGTCTGAATACGTAAACCTGATAGTACTTCTGCCTCAGGAAGATTCGGCGTTACAGCATAGCTCACAGGCAGCAAGTGTGTTTTCATCGCAGCGACCGCATCTTCATTTAATAAAGAGGCTCCTCCTTTTGCGATCATGACTGGATCTACAATCAGCTTCATATTATATTGAACCGTTTTTTCAGCTACGATCTTGATCATGTCTGCACTCCACAGCATCCCTGTTTTGACGGCATCTGGCAGTAAATCTTCTGCCACTGCATCTATTTGACGCTCTAACGCCTCAATTGAAAGCGGATATATCCCATGAACACCTAGTGTGTTTTGCGCAGTTATCGCTGTGATTGCAGACATTCCATACACACCGAGCTCCTGAAAAGTTTTCAAATCGGCCTGAATGCCTGCTCCGCCGCCAGAATCAGAACCTGCGATTGTGAATGCTTTTTTGATCGTCATTTCTTCACACCTCTCATTAGCCAATCCATTGATGATAAATCGTTCTTGCTTTGGCAATATCATTGGTTCCATGAACAAGCGCTCTGCCATCTTTAAATAAGACAAGCTTAAATTCATCCTTTTGACATGAAAGCAAATATGGATTTTCAAGCACATCCATCCCTGCTTTCTTTAACCGAAGAGCTACTTCATGTAAAGGTGGCGGTGTTTCTGCTGCACTGCGGATTTGTACCGTATTGCGGCCGCATAGTACATCTGCCTTCGCTCTCTTGTCATATGAAAGAAATGGATAAGTCTTCAGTCCACAGCTTGGACATTGCTTCTTCTTTAAAGATGTAGCCGACCGAATGTCAGATCGTTCATTTTTCCATAAATCGAAGGATTTTAATATTGGCGTCACTTGATGTCCTGTTAAATATTTAAGTGCATCTGCCACTTGATATGCGGCCACCTGCTGCACAACTGGACTAATGATACCTGCTGTATCACAAGTCATACCTTGTGCAGGTAAATGTTCAAGCAGACAGTGTAAACACGGCGTCTCACCAGGAATCACAGTAAATTGAATGCCATAACTGGCTACACAGGCCCCATAAAGGAACGGAATTTGATGTTTGACAGCAGCATCATTTGCAATCATTCTTACCTCAAAATTATCCGCTGCATCGACAATGATCGAAGCCCCGCTGACCAGTTCGTCAATATTGTGAGCAGTCACATCAATCACGATTCCTTTGACGTCAACGTCACTGTTTACTTGCTTGAGTCTTTTTTCAGCCGCCACAGCTTTTGGCAGCCGATCCTTCACGTCTTGCTCCGTGTAAAGCTGCTGGCGCTGAAGGTTGCTCCATTCAATATAATCTCGGTCCAAAATGGTGACAGATCCAACGCCGGCACGAACAAGCATTTCTGCACTAGCCGTTCCAAGTGCCCCCGCTCCAATAATGACCGTCTTTGAGTCATTTAGCCGCTTTTGTCCCTCTGTTCCAATTGGCTGAAAAAGCTCTTGGCGTGAATAACGAGTGCTCAAAATGAAGGCATTCCTTCCTGTGGACTGCTCGCTGTCCCATAGTTTTTCAGCGGAATACGTCCTGCCTCATAGCCTAGTCTTCCTGATTCAATCGCCAGTTTCATTGCTTTTGCCATTTTCACAGGATCCTTTGCACCAGAGACTGCGGTATTTAGTAATACTGCGTCAGCTCCAAGCTCCATCGCATAAGCTGCATCTTTGGGAGAACCTACGCCAGCATCAATAATGACCGGCACCTTCGCCTGCTCGATAATAAATGAGAGATTCAGAGGGTTTAGTAAGCCTTGGCCTGAACCAATCGGAGAAGCACCTGGCATGATGGCGTGGACACCGAGTTCTTCTAATTTTCTTGCGAGCACCACATCATCAGAAGTATATGGCAGCACAATAAATCCTTCTTCGAGCAGCATTTCAGATGCTTTTAATGTTTCAACTGGATCTGGCAAAAGAGACCTTGAACAGCCAATGACTTCTACCTTGATCATGTCACACAGACCAGAAGCCTTTGCTAAACGGGCAATACGCACTGCCTCTTCTGCTGTACTTGCACCAGCTGTATTCGGAAGCAGTGTATATCTTGATAAATCAAGCTGCTCCAGAAAATTAGGCTGAGATGGTTCGAATATGTTCATTCTTCTGACAGCAAAGGTTAAAATTTCGGCTTCCGATACGTTCACCGCTTCTTTTTGAACCTCAAATGATGGGTACTTCCCTGTTCCGAGTAATAGTCTTGATGTGAATGTTTTTCCGCCAATGTGCAGCATTGGATCATCCTCCTCCTACAAAATGAACGATTTCAATCGTGTCATTTGGTTGAATGACTACTTGTTGAAACGCTTCTTTATCAATGATTTCTTGGTTCTTTTCAACGATCACCACACGGTTTTCAAGTTGATAGGCTGATAGAAGATCATAGATCGTTCCATTCTCTTGATCGAAGTCAACGATTCTGCCATTCAATTGAATCTTCATACGAATAGTGCCTCCTTTCGTCCAATACGAAATGCGTGAAGCCATTCTTCTTTGACCGGTTTGTCTAATATGAGATCACGAATGATTTCTCCAGTAATCGGCGCAAGTAAAATGCCATTCCTGTAATGCCCTGCAGCAAAAAGAATACGCTTGTCTTCGGGATGTCTTCCGATATAGGGGTGCCGATCGTTTGTCGCCGGACGAAGGCCTGCCCAGCACTCTTCAATCGGCATCTCTTTAATAGAAGGCATCAGCTGAGACGCCTTTTGAATCACAGCTTCCATGCCACCAAGCGTTGGAACAGCCTGCCACTCGTTTGGCTTCATCGTTGCACCGATAACAAGCTTTCCACTATCTCGCTGAACGATATAACAATGATCATGATAAATGGTGTGTGCGAGCGCCGGACCATTATTCCATACAGACACACATTCCCCTTTTACTGGATAAAGAGAATGCGATAATCCGAGCTCTTCAAAAAAACGGCCAGACCATACACCACTTGCGACTGTCAGGTCATCACATGTGAATGTGCCCTTCGGTGTTCTGACAGTTAACACTTCTTTGCCCCGCTTCACTTCGATCACAGGTGTACACTCTTTCACATCTGCTCCGTAGCGGACCGCTGCCTGCCACAAAGCCCTGCATACAGCGTAAGGCTCCACATGCACATCCTCTTCAATCAAACCTGCTCCCAGCATGTGATCTGTTACTTGAGGCATGTATTTTTTTACGTTGCTTGCGTCAAGCCACTTAAACGTAGACAAATGCTGCATCCGGCAAAGGGCCTGCTTCTCTTCTTCTGTAAAAGCGACCTTCATGATGCCGCCTGCTGAAGTCCGAATATCAATACCTGATTCATGCAAAAGATCGACCTTTAATTTTTCGTATAATGCCTGGCTTGCTCTGCCTGTCTGAAAGAAAATATCCTCATGCCCCTCTCCTTCAGCATGTGCACCGAGCATCCCGGCAGCCGCACTTGTCGTTTGCTTCCCTATCTCATTCGCTTCAAATAAGACCACCTGTTTTCCTGCTTTTGCAAGGTGATAGGCGATTGACATCCCTATGATTCCACCACCAATGATTGCAACGTCATAATGCTTTTTCATAAGGATTCTCCTTTACCTTTTCAGAAAATGCTTGTGCCATCATACGCGGCTGATGATGAGCAAAAATCCCAGACATGACAGCGATTCCTTTCACATGAGCGTGTTTCAATTCTGAAACTCGTTCTGGGGTCATCCCGCCGATGGCCACCACTGGAATTGTTAGTGCAGTAGTCAGTTCTTTCACAAGCTGTACACCTCTTGCCTGAAGTCCTGGTTTACAAGAGGTGGCATATACGTGCCCAAACATGACATACTCTGCTCCATTTTTCTCTGCTGCTTTCGCTTCTTCTATCGAATGGACGGACACCCCTGCATGAAGGTGAGGGAATTTTCTTCGCAGCTCCTTCGGCGAAAAGCTATGGCCCGGAAGATGCACCCTGTGAATATTGGTTAGCAGCGCCACGTCCACTCGGTCATTGATCACGAGCTTTTCTTTCGGTACACCTTCTAAAAGGAGATTCTTCACGAGATCAACAAGCTCACCTGCTGTTTTAGACCGTTCCCGAATATGGATAAAATCCACTTCAGACGCAATAGCTTTTATTTGTTTGATCAATTCACCCGCAGGAAGCGAATCATTTGTCACTGCGTGGAGTTCCATTTGCACCAACCCCATCTAAGCATGCTGTTTGCCACAATTCTTTTTGATACGCCATCTCCCAAAAGTGATATTCGTAGTAGCTTGAAATCACAAAATTTTCTTTCATATTGGCGCGTACATGTTCTGGTGCTTTTTCTGCTAGTTCATCAAAGCGGTTCACCTGTTCGAAAACGAGTTCCTTAAACCAATCGCCTCCATATGTCAAAATCCATTCTTGGTAAATTGGATGGTCAGGTGTTGTTTGTTTCAGCTTTTCACCTACCTCATAATAGAGCCAGTAACACGGTAATAACGCGGCTAAAATCTCTTCAAACCGTCCGCTTTTTACAGATCGATACATATGAGAGGTATACGCATAAGCAGTCGGGGAAGGCTTAAAGTTCTCAATGGCTTCATCAGAAATTTGCAGAAGCTCTGTAAATTTCCTATGCAGCGACAGCTCTGCTTCGTACGTGCCCTGGGCATGATACGCCATTCTGCCCGTCGTATGTAAGTCCTCACTAATCGCCGCTCCATATGCCTGCACCTTTGCAAAATGAGTTAAATAATACGAATCCTGCATCACGTAATAGGTGAAACGATCGAGTGAAAGTGTGCCATCCCCAATCCCTTTGACAAAAGGATGCGTAAAGCTTCCATTCCACCATGTTGCTGCAGCCTTTTTACATTCTGTTGAAAACGTCATGTTCCTCTCCTCCTGTTTTTCCATATAAAAAAGCCACTTTCCGCGTGGAAAGTGGCTTGGAATTTGTAAAAAGCATAGTCAAAAACCGCACCACTTCCCTACGCAGGTATGAACCTGTTCAGGTAATGAGGGTCTAAAAGTCGACACTTTTATCTCAGCCCTTTTAAAGGACTCCCCTAGTGGATCAAATATATGATGTTGTACCTCTATCTTAATCAGGAATTGTTCATTGGTCAAGGGTTCATTGTCATTCTAATTGGGCTCTTAGTCCTGCTACATACTCCCGGGAGCCCGATACAAGCACACGGTCGCCGCTTCTAAGGGTCGTATCTCCATGCGGTACTAAGCTGTCTACCCCTCTGAAAATCCGGACAAATACCAAATCACCGGTGAAAGGAAATTCTCTCAGCATGACATTATGATAACGATGATTGTTCATTTGAATTTGATACAAAGAAGAATCCTCATTTGTTAACAAACGAATCGCATCAGGTGCTTCAATCAAAGCTCTTAGCACTGTTTTAGATGAAAGGAAAGTAGAAAACGTATCAATGCCTGCTTCTTTCAATGTCAGCTCCGCCTCAGCTTTGTTGACACTTGCAATGACTTGTTTTGAACCTTCTTCTTTTGCAAATAAAGCAATTTCCTTATTTTTTGTCTCACTGCCTGTTGCGACGACAAGGACATCCTCTTGGCCGACGCCTGCCTTTCTCAGCGTCTCATCGTCGTATTGTTCAATTGATTCGACTTCAAAGATAGAGTCTGCCAGCAGTACTTCCTTATTTTCTTGAAACACATGCAAAATCCGAATGTCATATTCATCCTGATGCAAATCAAGTGTGACGGGTAAGGTCAGCTGATTTGCACCAATAAAGGTCACACGCTTCTTATGGCTCGCCGCTTGTTCTTTTTTAAAGAGCGCTTTAAACCAAACAGGTGTTAAAATACTCGTTAGCACAGCAACTAAAATCAGCGCTCCAGACATTTTATGATCAATGACACCGAGCCGCTCACCAATCGTCGCAGCTGCAATGACGAGAGATAACGTTGAAGTTAATAAAAAGCCGGAGCCGATGACCTTATTCATGTCATACCATTTTTTCAAATAAAGAATTGGAATGAGCTTACTTATAAGCAACGCAATAAACAGCAGCGGAATCATGATCATAATCGTCGGGTCCTTAAACAGTGCCCATATATTCAGATCCACTCCGACCATCACAAAAAAGATCGGAATTAAAAAGCCGTAGCCAAATGAGTCCAGCTGCTGAACGAGCTCTTTATTTGGCGAAAGAAGGGACACAAGCACGCCAGCTAAAAACGCCCCAAGAATATTTTCAGCCCCGAGTGATTCAGATAAGGCAACTAAGACTATAATGAGAGTAAAGATTGCCCTTGTCCCAATTTGCACGGTTCCTTTTGACATCGACTGAAAAATTGACTTTGTCTTAAATACGCGGCCAAATAAATAAAGAAGAATGCCTGCAGCAAATAATAAGAGCAGAAGCCACATGTTCCCTGTTCCATCTCCATAAATGGAGGAAAACACTGCAAGTAAAATCATCGTGACCAAATCAGCAATGACAGCTACAAGCAGAATGATTTGACCGATATTCGTCTGCATCAACTTTTCCTCTTTTAAGGTTGGAACCACTACGCCTAATGAGATGGTAGAGATAATGAGCGTCATTAAAAAGGCATTTTGGATAAACCCTGCGAGTACAAACGCATAGGACAGGATAAAAGAAATACAAAATACCCCAAGAAAAATAATGGTGGCTGCTTTAAATGTATTTGGTTCTTTTAAACCATTTGGAAGTTCTCGTGCTTTCTTCTTTGACTCAAAAGAAGAAAAATCTATTTCAAGTCCACTTAAAAACATCAGAAAAATAAAACCGAGCATGGATAATGTATCTAACCACGCATCATGTTCGACAACCAGTTGAAGACCGCTTTTTCCAATGATGAGCCCCATAATGATTTCAGCTACAACGACCGGAATGGTTAGCTTAAATCGGTGCAATAAAATAGGGGTGAAAAAGGCGACAATAATAACGACAACGAGTGATGAAACAGATGTATGCTCCATTGGCTAAAGCCTCCTAACATTCATGTTTAATTTTATAAGTCTTACGTTAAAGGATTGATTCTAACAATTGCCCAAATGAAATGAAAGCCATTCGTTATATTTTCTAAAATTCAAACTTCTTTATATCCGACGAATGGATGAAAAAATCAGGAGGAAACCTTATGAAATTCGATATCATTGGCGATATCCACGGCTGCTACGAAGAGCTGCTTACCCTCATACACAAACTAGGATACGAACTCAAACATGGATTACCCGTCCATCCTGATAAGAGAACGCTAGCCCTTGTTGGTGATTTAACAGATCGAGGGCCTCAGTCAGTAGACGTCATGCGATTTGTCATTCATGCCTATTCACACGGTGCAATCCGCTATGTACCTGGCAACCATTGCTTTAAGCTTTATCGCTATTTAAAAGGGAATCCCGTCAAATTACTTCATGGCATCGAAACGACAGTGAACGAAATAAAAAAACTGCCAACTCATGAACAAAACAAATTGTCACATGAATTTAAGCAGTTATTCGAGAAGGCTCCACTTTATGATGTACTCATTCCTGATGAGCTGATCATTGCACACGCAGCGATGAAGGAAAAGGATATTGGAAAAAAGCCGAATAAACAGATGCGGTCCTATTTATTATTTGGTGCCGTCACAGGAGAAACTTGGCCAGATGGACGGCCTGTTCGCAAGGACTGGGCAAAGGAATATCATGGAAAACCGTGGATTGTGTACGGCCATACACCTGTGAAAGAGCCTCGATTCGTTGGCAGAACCGTCAATATTGATACAGGCTGCGTATTTGGCAACAAACTGTCTGCCCTCACATACCCTGAGCTTAAAACGGTCTCCGTTCCCTCATCTATGCCTTATGACGATTCAAGATTTCAGCATTTCACATTATAAAAAAACCCGGCCCTGCGCTGCAGGTGACCGGGTTTCCTATTTAAAAAAGCAAGGATTTCATATCATCAGGAAGTGGAGCTGAAAATGTCATTTGCTCACCTGTCATCGGATGAGGAAATACAAGGGTTTCACTATGCAGTGCCTGCCTGTCTATCCACTCGGCTCTTCCGCCATACAGCGTATCTCCGATGAGCGGATGCCCAAGAAATTGCATATGCACACGAATTTGATGTGTTCTCCCGGTTTCAAGCGAGAGAGACACATCCGACATGTTCAACTCAGCGATTACCGCTCGCACGGTATAATGCGTCACTGCCTCCTGCCCAGTATCATCAACCATCCGCTCGATGATACTATCCCCTTTTCGGGCAATGTTTGCAGCGATGGTTCCATGTTTTTCTGTGATCATGCCATGTGTAAACGCTCTGTATGTTCGCTTAACCGCTCCACTCTTTTGCGCCTTAGATAAAAGGCTATGGGCAAAGCGATGCTTCGCCACAAGCATAACGCCAGATGTATCACGATCAAGACGGTTCACTAAATGAACCGTATGCCGAACAGACTGCTTGGCATAATGGTGCAGTAATCCATTCGCAATACTGTGCTCGGGGTGCTCCCGAGAAGGGATCGAAGGAATATACGGCCTTTTATTCAGCACAAGGACATGCTCGTCCTCAAATATAATATCAAGCGGAATCGTTGCAGGCTTCAGCCCTTCACTCACTTTTTCCTCGGGAAATAAAATGGTGAGCCTGTCCCCTTCATACAGCTCATATCTCACGGTAACATGCTCTCCATTAATGAGGAGGTCACCGCCATCAAACTTAATATCCGTCAACATTCTTTTCGAAATGCCAAGATCAATTAAATATTCCTTTAAAAGCAGCCCTTCTTCTTTGGCTGTCATGGTTTTGTTTAACGTAAAGTATTCCAGCGGGAACAACCTCTTTCTTATTCTCCTTTTCCGATAAAGGAATCTTGCACCCTTTTCCAAAACGGAAACGGTCTAAATCTAGCAAAACGGACATTCTCATCTGCCACCCGGCATTGAATGGATTTGACGTCTTTATGAAGCAGCGTCAAATGATCAATCGTCACCTGAAAATCGACATCATTCCTCGGCTTAATCACACAAGTATGGTGGTCAGGCAAAATAAGCGGTGAACCGACCGTCCGAAACACTCTGTTGTTGATTGAAGCCATTTCTGCCAGCTGAATGGCTCTAATGGAAGGATGAATAATGGCGCCTCCAAGTGCCTTATTATAGGCCGTACTGCCTGATGGAGTAGACAAACAAAGGCCGTCACCTCTGAATGTTTCAAACAGCTGGCCTCTGATTTCAACATCTGCCACAAGTGTCCCTTCCATGCTTTTAATCGTACATTCATTCATTGCTAAATATTTCTCTTCTCTGCCGCCGTCGTTGTATCTGACAATGACCTCTAAGATCGGATATTCCACAATATGATAAGGCGTTTTCGCAATGGCTAAGACGAGTTTTTCAATCTCACTCGGCACCCAGTCAGCATAGAAGCCAAGATGACCTGTATGAACACCGACAAAGGCTGTTTCATTCAGACGGTTGCTGTAGCGGTGAAAGGCATAAAGAAGGGTGCCGTCTCCACCAACCGTAATGACAAGATCCGGTTCCTCTTCATTTAGTTCCATGCCAAAATCCAATAAGTAGGTCTGAATTTTACTTTTGAGCGTGTCAGATACAGAATTCCCTTTTGAAGAAACTGCAAATTTCATGAATTCTTCTCCTTTTTCACCTTGCTGCTATGAGAGGGCAGCATCATATTTGATCAAACTGGCTCAGCTGTCGTTTTTCTTTTTCCGGGAAAATGCCACTTGTGCTTCTTGAATTTCCCCTCTAATTTCGGACATTTCTTCATCGAGACGAGATGCTGCCTCAGATGCTCTTTGAAGGCGCAGCTTGACCTTCTCCGGGATATTCCCACTATATTTATAATTCAGAGAATGCTCAATGGTCGCCCAAAAGTTCATCGCAAGCGTACGAATTTGGATTTCGACAAGGAGCTGCTTCTCTCCGTTGATCGTTTGCAGCGGATATAACACAACAAGGTGGTAAGAGCGGTATCCGCTTTCTTTATGTTCTGCAATATAGTCGCGTTTATCTACAACCACAAAATCTTTACGTGACTGGAGCATTTTTTTCACGACTTGTATATCTTCTACAAACTGGCACATAATGCGAAGCCCAGCAATATCCTGCATCGTTTCAATCTCATGCATCGGGATGTTTTTACGCTTTGCCTTTTCTAATATGCTGGCAACGGGTTTCACTCGGCCTGTGACAAATTCTACTGGTGAATGGTCATCCTCGAATTCATACAGCTTTCGAATGCCTTTTAGTTTCACTTTTAATTCTTCGACTGCTTGTTTATACGGTGCGAGGAATTGATCCCATTGTTTTTTGTCCATGAAACTTCCCCCAATTCCATATACCTAATTATTTCAGAGGAATGTGCTTTTCACTTTCTCTTCCATATCTCCGTAATTGGCATTGTCTTTAATATTGTCGATTAAATAATGTAATTCCTGTTGAAGCTGAATGAGTTCCAGCGAATATTCATCCGATGCCAAATAGACAGGGATGTCACGATTCATTGCTTCTTTTAATGGAGCCCATGTATGTTCCCCTAAAATAAGATACGAAAAGGACTCCTCGGTTTCAAGTATGTAAACGAACGCAAAGTGATCAGAATCAACAAGCATTTGTCCTGATGCTTTTGCTTTTTGGATTTGCTCTTCTGACTGGATTGTCAAAATCAGCCTGTCTTCTTTTAAAGTTGCTTCTGTGATTTCAATTCTGTTTTGCATCATGATCTCCTTTACAACAAAGTACAGCTTTATTTTATCATATCAAGTTCAATATTGATAAACCGAACTTTTGGAGAAAATCCTGTTTTTCTCTTTTAAATGATCCTTTCCCACGATTCTTCATTCAATTTGGTCCACGCCTAAAGAAAATAAAGAGAAAAAACAGTCTTTTACATGGTGAACACACTTCATGTACAATAATCATATTTCCTCTAAATGAAAGGTTGATGTCAAAATGGCACAGGAAATTGAAATAGAACTAAAACAATTATTAATGAAAGAAGAATTTGAACAGCTGAAACTGCATTTTCAATTGAAGGATGCGGATTTCCACACGCAAACCAACTATTATTTTGATACACCTCAATTTGATATAAAATCTCAATTGGCTGCATTAAGAATGAGAGAAAAAAACGGTCAATGGGTGCTCACATTAAAAGAACCGCACGAAATAGGCTTGCTTGAAACCCATCAAACGATCGATCCCCCATCACAACTTAACGATTTTGAGCTGCCAGAAGGTGAAGTTGCGGACAGATTAGCCCACCTGAACATTCAAAAGGATCAAATTGTGTACTTTGGTTCACTTGAAACGTCAAGAGCAGAAAAAATGATCAAAGAAGGCTTAATTGTTTTGGATCACAGCCGATATTTAACAGTAGAGGACTATGAACTTGAATTTGAAGTGAGCGACCTGGAAATCGGACAAGCCGCTTTCTCCGCATTGCTCCGCAAATTTCATATCCCAGTACGAAACACGAAAAACAAAGTCGTTCGTTTTTATGAAGAAAAAATGAAAACACAGAATAGATGAATTCCTTGAAGGAGGAACATGATGAACGTTAATCAACTTCAATCCTTTATGCAGCTTCAAGCGCTTAAAACGTTACAAACAGATCCAGCACAAACGCAAATGTCTGCGGGTCAAGAATCGAATGCCCAAGCTTCATTTCAGTCGCTGCTGCAAGATTTTTTAGGCGGATCAGAATTATCACGTCTCCCGCTTTCCATCTCTGCTTTTATGGGCACGGACCCATCAACGGCTCCGAACACGCAATATGCGCGTACAAACCCATATTTATCTGCGATTGCCAGCAGTGATCAGCTTGAGGCTCAATCTTTGTATGCAAATGACAGTCAATTAAATACAGCGAATGGCATTGGAAATGTCTTAAACAACAGCTACACACCGCCGCTTCAAAAGGCTGTCTCCAGCGGCTCATCATCAAAAGAGATTAATCAAATCGTGTCACAAATGGCTCAAAAGCATGGCGTTCCTGAAAAGCTTATTCACGCAGTCATTAAGCAGGAATCCGGCTATCGCACGAATGCTGTCAGCCATGCAGGTGCGCTTGGTCTCATGCAGCTCATGCCATCTACGGCTAAGTCACTTGGCGTCAACAATGCCTTTGATGCTGCACAAAACATTGAAGGCGGTACGAAGTATATAAAACAAATGCTTCAGAAATATAACGGAAATATCTCACTCGCCTTAGCTGCCTATAATGCAGGTTCAGGAAATGTAGATAAATACGGGGGCATCCCTCCATTTAAAGAAACACAAAATTATGTAAAGAAAATCACAGCCCAATATTTCGCTTAAACCGAAGAGAATAACCTCTTCGGTTTTTTGTATGTCGCTTTTCCCCCTTTTTTGACTGAATGTGTTATGATATGGTCAATTGATCACGGAACCCGCCCCACTCTTTATTTCGAGCAGACCAAAGCTGTTTGTTTGTGGAATTGAGATGAGGTTGTTAAAATAAGTACAAGAATAGAAACAATAAAATAGAACAAACTGAATATCACTTTTGAAATAAATGAAATGCGCAATAGGGTGAGTCATCCTATTAACTACGAGTAAAAGGAGTAGTCAACATGGTACAATCGTTTAACGCACCTTACGAAGCGGTTGGAGAGGAACTTCTATCGCAACTTGTTGATACTTTTTATGAAAATGTAAAGTGTCATCCTTTGCTTCATCCTATTTTCCCGGATGACTTAAAAGAAACAGCAAGAAAACAAAAACAGTTTTTAACGCAATATTTAGGCGGACCACCGCTTTATACAGAGGAGCATGGCCACCCAATGCTGCGGGCGAGACATCTCCCTTTTCCGATTACTGAGGAGCGGGCGGACGCATGGCTTGAATGCATGGAGGATGCAATGGATCAAGTAGGACTAACCGGCGATATTCGTGACTTTTTATTTGAACGGCTTTCTCTGACGGCTCGTCATATGGTCAACCAAACACCTGAAAAGGATGGACGATCTTGAGCTGCAATTCGCACGATCAATATTTCTCACACTGTCACGGACATCCTCAAAAGCCGATTGAAATCTATGTATTCATTGATCCTCTAAGCCCAGACTGCTGGTTATTAGAGCCATCCATTAAAAAATTAAAAATGAAATATGGCCGTTTTTTCACTTTACGAACGGTAACAAGTTCTAGTATTAATGCATTGAATCGGAAAAGAAAGAAACATTTACTGACTGAAGCATGGGGGAAATTTGCCACTAAAACGCAGACCAAAAAAGAACAAATGCTGTCTGAACAAATTGTGACATCACCCTACCTCGCCTCACTCGCATTAAAAGCAGCGGAGCTTCAAGGAAGAAAATGCGGAATGAAATTTTTGCGTCTCATTCAAGAATCGCTTTTTTGCCATCAGCAAGATGTCACAAGTGAGCAAGTGCTGATAGAAAATGCAAAAAGTGCTGGTCTGGACATCGAGGAATTCCAGCGCGACATTCATTCTCAAAGTGCGGTGAAAGCACTACAATGTGATATGAAAATTGCAGCTGAAATGGACGTATCTGAGCTTCCGACCTTCGCCTTTTTTAATACCGTAAATGGAGATGAAGGATTAAAAATTTCAGGTGCCTACTCTTATGATATATACGAGGAAATCCTTTTTGAAATGATTGGTGAAAAACCAACACCATCTGAACGGCCTCCAATTGAATGGTTTATTGCATACTTTCAATTTGCATCCGCAAAAGAGATAGCCGTTGTTTATGACCTGACGCTTGAAGAAGTTGAACGAGAAATGAAGAAGCTGGCTTTCGCTCAAAAGGTAGAACGTGTACAAGTGCAGCAAGAAATGTTTTGGCGTTATAAAGAGAATGACCACCATACAGATCTTGATGTATATCGCTGTGAAAATGAACATGGGTGCTGACCCATGTTTTTTCTTTACTCTAAAAAGGAACGTTTGTTCCATTTATAGACACGAAGAAACCGCGCCGGGATAAGCGCGGTTTCACTATGTCTTAACGACAACAAAGGGGATGGGAGAAATTTTTCACGGTCAAACAAAGGGGTAATGTTTGTATGTGATTAATTTCACATCTGTAGTATATCAAATTTTGTCGACTTATGACAACAGATATGCTAGATGTTCATATTTTTGTCACAAAACATAAGAGGGTTGTCACTTTCATATAGTGAAAGTAACAAAAAATGGGGGGATTTACATGCGCAGCACAACCATTGGACTTGTTGCCATTGGCTTATGTTTCTTTTTAAATATATTAGGCTTAATGAAAATGCTTCCTCTTTATGTGACGTCTCCACTCTTATTTGCTGCGATTCTTTTTACGCTTTACCGAATGAATCACCGTAAGACCTTTAGAGGTTTTAAAGGTTGATCATTAAAAAGGATTGGCCTCTGTATCTGAAGAGGTCTTTTTTATGAGAAAAAAACTCCTGTCAAAAGATGAGCTGGCACTCACACGTCTGACAGAAGTCTTTTCATTACTCACCTGTTTTGGAGATGAGCTCTTCCATTTCTTTCAGTTTTTCTTCAAACAATTGGCATGCTGCTTCAATTGGTTCTTTAGAAGCCATATCAACCCCAGCTTTTTTCAGCACATTGATTGGATAATCAGAGCTTCCTGCTTTAAGGAAATCTGTATAGCGCTCTACCGCTGGTTTTCCTTCTTGTAAGATTTGCTTGCTTAATGCCTGCGCCGCACTATAGCCTGTCGCATATTGATACACATAATAGTTGTAATAGAAATGAGGAATTCTCGTCCACTCTAATCCAATTTCCTTATCAACCACCATGCCGTCACCAAAATACTTCTTGTTCAGGTCATAATAAAGGTTCGTCATAAATTCTGGCGTTAAAGCCTCTCCTTCTTGTGCTTTCACATGAATAAGATGCTCAAACTCAGCAAACATCGTTTGTCTGAATACTGTTCCTCTAAATCCTTCTAACAAGTGGTTTAATACATACAAGCGCTGTTTTTTATCGTCTAAATGATTCAGCAGGTATTCGCCTAGTAACGCTTCATTTGTAGTGGAAGCCACTTCAGCTACAAAGATACTATAGTTTCCATACGGATATGGCTGGTGTTTTCTTGTGTAGTAGCTGTGGACAGAGTGCCCAAATTCATGAGCCAGCGTAAACAAATTATCAATGTTATTTTGCCAGTTCATGAGGATATATGGATTTGTACCATAGCTGCCAGATGAATAAGCACCGCTTCGTTTCCCTTTATTCTCATAAACGTCTACCCAGCGATTTTCGAGTCCTTCTTTTAACACGGACACATATTCTTCTCCTAAAGGCGCTAACCCTTTCAGCATATAATCCTTTGCTTCATCGTAGGTGAGTTTCATGCCAGCATCTTTCACAAGTGGTGTATACAAGTCGTAATTGTGCACTTCATCAAGCTTTAATACCTTTTTGCGTAATTCAATATAGCGGTGTAATAACGGTAAATATTGATGAACTGTATCAATTAGATTGTCATACACTTCTTCTGGGATGCTGTTTCGTGATAGTGCTGCTTCTCTTGCCGATTTGTAATTTCGTACTTTTGCATAAAAATTATCCTTTTTAATTGAACCGCTTAGTGTAGAAGCAAGTGTATTCTTATACTGATCATACGTTTTATACACAGCTTTAAAGGCATTCTTTCTCACTTCACGATCATCACTATTTAAAAATGTGATAAAGTTGCCGTGGGTAATTTTCTTTTCCTCCCCATTCTCATCCTTTACAGAAGGAAACGAAATATCGGCGTTGTTAAACATACTAAAAGTAGTAGATGAAGATGAAAGTGGTTCAGAGGCCTCAGCTAATAAAGCTTCTTGTTCCTCACTTAAAATATGTGGACGCTCTTTATTAATTTCTTCGAGAGCATGTGAATACAGTTTTAATTCTTCTTTTTCCAGAATAAATTGCTGCAATTTATCTTCTTGAATTGATAAAATCTCTGGAACAATATAAGCAGATGTACTAGACAGCTGTGTAAATAGATTCGACGCTTTATCATTTAACGCCTGAAAGGATGAATTCGTTGTATCTTCATCGTATTTCATGTGAGCATATGTATAAAGCTTGCCAAGCTTTTCAGAAAGTTGATCCTGAAAGGTTAGGGCTTCATACAGGACATCAGCAGAATGGGCCAGCTTGCCTTTAAATTGTGCCAGCTTCGGAATTTCTTTTTTGACCGCTTCGAATTCCTTGTTCCATGCATCGACGCTTTCAAAAATATCTTCAAGGCGCCATTTGTTTTCTTCTTTTACTTCGCTTCTGTCTGGTAGATGATTGTTTTTGTTTTGTGAAGTCATATGAATCCCCCTTGCATGAGTTGTGTTGAACCAACCTTTCGGAAAGTGAAAGAAATTGGTGTTGTATTTATCTTCTTTGTTTTGAACTATATTTGTCAAATCATATGCAGAAATAAATACCAAACAGACTAAAAAAATGAGAAAAAAGCGTTTCTTTCGATTCAATAGCAGCACCACCTTTTTCTTATCATGATCAAAGTGGTCATGAAACATGCTAATGAAATAAGAAAGCATCTCGTTTTAGCACTTCATCAAGTGTTTGTATTGGCATTTGATTGGACGATACTTCATAATTACCCTCTTTCGTCATATGTAAAAACCCTTGTCTTACAAGCGCCTTTACATATGCAGTGACCACCACTTTTATTTCTTCTCTTGACACATCACTATATCGGAGTTTCACTTCTTTCATCTGCACACACCGGTTGATTTCTTTCATCAGCTGTTGAATCGTTACTCGCCTGCTTCCTTTTTTCCTCATCATCCAATCATAGAGACATCCCTGCCAAACATATACGGGACTTGTAAAGATATACGCTTCTTGCACCGGGATAAATAATACAGTCGGCAAAAAAGGAAATGCTGTTTGATGATGCTCATAAAAAATATCTCTCAAACGTTTGCTTTCATTTGATAAAATGCGAGGAGGACGCTGCCTAAATTGCTGTATACATTTAAGCCATTGTTGGTTTACTTGACGCTTGCTTGAGGGCGGAGATAGGAGTGCCGGTATTTTGCTGTATGCTGAAGGTGGTCTGACAGTCATTGCCGCACATATTTTCGTTGGTTGAAACACGAGAAATTGCTCAAGATGGATGAACCTATTTTGAAGCGGGCAGAAAAAAAGCAACCGCCTTTTCTCTGATTCCCTTAAAATTCCCCAATGAATGGAGGAGAAAGAAAAAAGCTGGGCAGATTTTCGTTTCAAACGATTTGCCCCTATTATCCATATAGGAAAGAGACCTGCTTCACGGAGACCTGCTGTTCTTCTGCGCAGCTCCTGCCGGGAAATATTAGCACATTGAAATTCGAATGCATAGGTTTCATTTCCTATAGAGACGGTCACATCAGGACGCTGATGAACCTTTGACATATACTTTTCCAGCGCCGGGTTATGTCCAAGCCGCTTCAGCCAATTCATAATGGCTTCCTTTCCCGCCTGATGATAAGCCGTTTCGCCTGAGGCTAACGAACATGCTGTCAGCTGTTTATGCGCAAAATGATAGACACGATGCTCCCCTAGCTTTAATTGCACCTCTTCCCTACATTCAGGACAATAAAATTTGCACGTCGTTCTTACATGCTCCAGCCGGCTTTTCGATAGATGATGTGTAATTCGGATAAGCTTACCGTTATCCATCATTGCTGCATTCATTCAGTTCGCCCCTCGCTCTTTGATGCCCGTATTATAGCTTGTTCGTCTATAAGAAAGCGAAAAGGGAAAATGAATTTTTACCGTGTCAAAAAATGATTTTACTGATCATAACTTCCGTAAAATAAAAAATCCCCCTTATAGAAAAGAGGGAAAATACAATCTTTATAAAAGTGGTGATAATAATCTTGCAGTTGATTCAAACAGTCTGACCCTCAAAGGTCTCTTTGCGAACTCTTCTGACACAATTTCATGTGACTGCTCTAAATCACCTAAGAAATCGTTGACAAGCTTCTCTGTGCTTTTCGTTTTATAGAGGAAGGCATTCACTTCAAAGTTCAAATGAAAGCTTCTCATATCCATGTTTGCCGTTCCAATCGAAGCCAGTTCATTATCCACAATAATAAATTTACTATGCATAAAGCCTTGATCATACTCGTACACCTTCGCCCCTGCGTCAAGAAGCTCCGGGAAGTATGAACGAGACGCATGGAACACAATCCGTTTATCTGGATTCTTTGGAGCAATAATCCGGACATCTACTCCGCTCAATGCGGCAATTTTCAATGCGGACAAAATATCATCATCCGGAACAAAATACGGTGAAGCGATCCAAATGGACTTTTTAGCGGAGATGATCATAGAGAAAAAGAGATTTTTAATGACCTCCCACTGCTTGTCAGGCCCGCCAGCAATCATTTGTACGCCTTCTGTTGTACTCTCAAGGTGGCTGAAATCTTTGAAATAGTCCACACCTGAGCATCTTTCATTCGTCATATAATACCAATCCTGCATGAAAATCTGCTGGAGGTCACGAACAGCTTCACCCTTAATCATCAGATGTGTATCACGCCAGAATCCATATTGTCTGCTTTTGCCCATGTATTCGTCACCGATATTAAGCCCGCCGACAAATCCCACTTCTCCATCGATGACAACAATTTTTCTATGATTTCGGAAGTTAATTTTATTATTTAAAAGGGGGAGCCTTACTGGTAAAAATGGAACGATCTGAACGCCAGCCTTTTCTAGGTCAGCAATATATTGACGAGAAAGCTTTAAACTTCCTACATCGTCATATAAAAAGCGGACAATCACGCCATTTTTCGCTTTTTCAATTAGAATGTCCTTTAATTCTTGGCCAAGTTCATCGTGGCGGAGAATGTAATATTCTAAATGAATGTGATGTGTTGCTTTTTTGATCTCTTCAAAAATATGAGAGAATGTTTCTTCACCATTGGTTAGGACTTTAGAGGACGTGCGATATGTAATAGGGGTATGTCCAAGTCTGTGGGCCAGCTTAAATAAAAGCTGCTGATGATCACCCATATGCGTCATTTTTTCAATCGCTTCTCTATGAATACGTTCATCTTCCTGGATTAACTGCTCATCCAATACCGCTTTCTTTTCAAATAGCCGGCGCTTTTTGATATTGCGTCCAAAGAAAATGTAGAACAAAAAGCCGAATAACGGAAAGCTGCCCAGCAGGACAAGCCATGTAATCGTGTGAGACGGATTCCGGTTCTCCAAGAAAATAACAAATCCGATGAAAATAATCGATAAAGTAAATAGAACACTGACTGAACTTAATACACTTACCGCTAAATCACCGGCAATCAATTGGACGATTAAATAAGCACCTATCGTAATGATTAGAAAAAATAGAACTTTGACTACATTTCTCATTTCATTTTCTCCTTGCCGATCTCTTTATTTACCTATTCATTCAGATAAAAAAGCCGATTCCTCTATAGAAATCGACTTTTTGTAGTTACGAGAAGTGCTGTTGAATCGTTTCAAGGGCATTCCCTTCGATAATCAGCTGACCGTATTCTTTCAGTCTGTAGATGCTGACAACTGATTCATGAGCATATTCAAGCAAAATGCTGAGCTTATTCTCCACTTGCTCATCTGACAAATCCTCGTGGAAGTCAACATATAGATAATAACGGTTTTCAAACGAATATAAACTTGTGGTAAAATCCTGCATATTTAATTGAGAAAGTGCAATCAAATCTTCAAAATCATCCATTTTCAACACGAATTGAAGTTGAAGTTTTTTGTCCTTCTCATTATGGTCTTCTTGATCTTGCTCTTCTTTATGAAAATCATCAAGCAGTGCGTCTAAGCTTTCTTCATCTGTTTGATCTTTTTTATCTTCTGGAATCGGCAATTCGAGCTTTTGTCCATCTTTAGAAAGTTGGGCTTTTGTCACGACAATTTCAAGACCTTTGTCAAGTGCCTGCACTTGAATCCATAGCGGTCCCTCTACTGCAAATTCTTCTTCTTCGTGCACTTCGTCCATTACTTCCCAAAACAACTCTTCACTGCGCTCACGATTATACCAAATCTCTTCACGGTCAAATCCGCGATCTTCAATATCACCGTAGGAAATATAAAATTTTACTGTATGTTCATTTATTCTTTCGATTTCCATTTTGCCAACCTTCCCTTCTATATAAGATGTTGAAGGGACATACAAGCTCCCAATTAATAGTACTTTACTACACTTTACCCGTTCCGTCTACATGTTAACCGTTTAAAGAATTGAGGTATTGCTTCGTACTGTCTATTTTATGATAAAACATGAATAAAAGAAATAAAAACGCATTTTTTGCAGAGAAAACTTGCAGAAACATATATTTGAATTGTCTTCATATATTGGTTGTACGAGCTCTATTTGGGACATGAGGTGAATTGGATGGAAACAGAGTGGATCGTATCCTTACTGATGATTATTGGCATAGACCTGATTTTAGGCGGAGATAATGCGCTCATCATTGCAATGGCCAGTCGAAGTTTATCACATGATAAACGCAATAAGGCCATTTGGATCGGCACACTTTTAGCCGTACTGATGAGAATTACAATGACTGGTGCCGCCGTTTATTTATTGACAATCCCTTATTTGCAGTTTATTGGTGGTCTTTTTCTCCTTTATATAGGATACAATTTGTTAATTGAACAAAAGAAGGAATCGATTCGGATTAAGAGCAGCGGCTCCCTTTGGCGTGCGGTGCAAACCATTGTGATTGCTGACCTCTTTATGTCACTTGATAATGTCATCGCAGTTGCAGGTGCGGCAAAAGGCAACATGCTTCTGACCGCTTTTGGCCTCATGATTTCTGTACCGATTATTATTTGGGGAAGTAAGCTGATTCATGCAGCTTTGACCAAATTTCCGTTTCTTTTATACGGAGGAAGTGCGCTTTTGGCCTTTACTGGCGGAGAAATGATTGTGCGTGATGTGAAATTGACTGAATTTATGTCACAGCATGCAGCACTTGAATTGTTGCTTCCGTTTTTAACCGTCATAGTAGTCATATTAGCCAGCCTCTTTTACGAACAAACGGCTGAAAACAAATAAAAAAAGCTGCCAAATGATCGGCAGCTTTTCGTGTTTATATTAGTTAGCAAGTCGTTGAGCTTCTCTTAGTTGGAATGTACGAACCGTTCTTGGTAAGAAACGTCTAATTTCATCTTCATTGTATCCAACTTGTAATCTTTTTTCATCCAAGATAATTGGGCGACGTAAAAGACCTGGATGCTCATTGATTAGTTTATACAATTGTTGAAGCGGCATTGTCTCAACATTGACATTTAGTTTTTGGAATACTTTTGAACGTGTTGAGATAATTTCGTCTGTACCGTCTTCTGTCATTCGAAGAATTTCTTTGATTTCATCGATTGAAAGAGGCTCAGAAAAAATGTTTCTCTCTTGATACGGGATATTGTGCTCTTCTAACCACGCTCTTGCTTTTCTACATGATGTACAGCTTGGTGATGTGTATAATGTTACCATAAATCTTCACTCCTCAATTTGTAGAATGAATATTGATCTGTATTCTTAAATTAAAATTGTTCTAAATAAGTAATCTTTATAGTGATTATACTATAAAAAAGTAAGTGTGAACAGATTTTCTTGCAATTTTTGTGACAAAAACTAGACAATTTCATTCATTTTGTGGTGCTGCTTGATGTCAGAACATTCTCATTTAGTCGAGATGATCGAAAATATTTTTTTGCTTTCTATTTTCAATGATCTTCAATACATCATCAACATCCTCATACGATTGTCCATACCATTCTTCATCTTTATACGTATGGATTCGTTCATAGGTCTTCCTCATGGCTTCCATGATCTCTTCCTCGTGATTTGTAAGAGGCGACCAATAAAGAATTTCCATGCGGTTCACTTCATTTGTTGCAAGTGACCTGCGTTTATAACCGATTGATTCTGCATGCTTGAAGTGCTCTCTTTGGTAAAACTTTAGGCGTTTTGCAGTATCTGCATCATCTTCATCTACAGGCTCGACTTCAAGCAAGATCGGTTTCTTTTTTTCCTTCAGTTTATGGATCAGCTTTGATCCGAGGCCTTCACCTCTTGCATCTTTGGAAACAAATAAATAATCAATAAAGATGAAAGAATCAAATTCGGCGTACATCATCACATGATGAGGTCCTTCCTCCTTATGATAAATATCACTTCTTTCCTTTAATAAAGCTTCCATATGCTCTTTTGACTTCATTTCTTCTATCGGGAAGTATTCACTGAGCTTTTCATACCAATTCATGGATCTGCTCCTTATGCTATAGTTAAGAACCACTTCCTTAGATATTCCCGATTTCCTGCTATTTAAACGCCTGTACTAGTAAGACGCAGCAAAGTCTTCAGTAGTTTCACTTTTTTTCAATTAACGTAAAAAAAGTTTTATAACGAACGATTCATGACTAGTTGAATACAGACAAACAAGATCAGTGTCATCGTGATTTGCAACATGATGAAATAAAGATATTTTACACGCCGTGCTTCTTGCTTCTGCCCCCTTGTCTTTCGGTTAAGCATATATTCCACTGAAAAAGACACAATCCCAATGAGCACCATAAACAAGAGCATCCACTTTCCTCCGTTTGGTTTCCTGAAAAAAGACGTTGAAAATAGTATGAATACAATGAGAACATGAAGCAATGAATAACGATAGGTTTTCCAATTGTACATTTGATTTCCTCCGGTATTTGCTTGTACTTAACTAAAAATTACCATCATCTTGTTTTTTTGTAAAATAAAAAAAGAAGTACTGCATTAGCAGTACTTCTCTCTTCTTATGATTGTTTCGCCTGAAGCTCTTTGAATTCTTCCTCTGTGCAGCTCACAAAGTGACCTGGCTTCACTTCACGGAACTCGGTGTTTGTTCCTTTGTGAACAGATGGATCATACTTGATTCGTTTGCGGTTACGCTCATAATCAGGATCTGGAAGCGGAATCGCAGACAGCAATGATTTTGTATATGGATGCAGTGGGTTTTCGTATAATTCATTCGCTGGTGCCAGCTCAACCAATTTTCCGAAATACATCACGCCGATACGATCGCTGATGTATTTTACCATGGACAGGTCATGCGCAATGAATAAATACGTTAAGCCTTTTTCCTCTTGAAGCTCTTTCAATAAGTTGACGACCTGCGCTTGGATCGACACGTCTAATGCAGAGATTGGTTCATCGGCGATGATGAAATCTGGCTCTACTGCTAATGCACGTGCAATTCCGATACGCTGCCTTTGACCACCTGAGAATTCATGCGGATATCTGTTCGCATGCTCTTTGTTCAAGCCAACCGTTTCAAGTAATTGGATCACACGCTCTTTACGCGCCTTTTTTGTTTTCGCAAGACCATGAATATCGATGCCCTCTGCAATGATATCAAGCACTGTCATTCTAGGGTTGAGTGAAGCATATGGATCTTGGAAGATCATCTGCATTTGACGGTTGAATTCAAGCATTTTTTGTCTTGATTTCTTCCCGTGTACATTTTCCCCTTTATAAAGAACTTCACCGTCTGTCGCATCATAAAGTCTAATAATCGAACGGCCCGTAGTGGATTTACCACAACCAGACTCACCTACAAGACCAAGCGTTTCACCTTTGTAAATATCAAATGAAACCCCATCTACTGCTTTCACAGTTCCTCTTGCTGTATGGAAATGCTGCTTCAAATTTTTGATTTCTAACAGTTTTTCTGCCATGCTATTCACCCTCTTTTACTAATACAGGTTTTTCGTAGCTACCTTCTAGTTCACGCATTCTCGCCTTTACAGAAGCAGGCGGTTCAACTTTAGGTGCATTCGGATGAAGTAGCCATGATTTCACATAATGCGTATCTGATACTTTGAACATTGGTGGTTCTTGTTCGAAGTCAATTTTCATTGCATAATCGCTGCGGAGTGCAAATGCATCTCCTTTCGGCGGGTTTGTCAGATCTGGCGGTGTTCCTGGAATAGCAGTCAGCTTTCCTTCATCTCCGCCATCAGTGTCAAGGCTCGGCATTGATGCTAAAAGTCCCCATGTATACGGATGCTTTGGATTGTAGAAAATTTCATCAACAGTCCCTGTCTCCACAATCTGTCCTGCATACATAACAGCTACACGATCAGCAACGTTTGCAACAACACCTAGATCATGCGTAATAAAAATAATCGAAGTGTCAACCTTTTTCTGAATTTCTTTCATTAATTCTAAAATTTGTGCTTGAATTGTTACATCAAGTGCAGTCGTCGGCTCATCGGCAATCAACAGCTTTGGATCTGCTGCAAGCGCCATGGCGATGACAACCCTTTGTCTCATCCCGCCACTAAATTCGTGCGGATATTGTTTAATTCTTTTTTCAGGCATTGGAATTCCAACAAGTTCTAATAGTTCAATGGCTCTTTTTTCAGCCGCTTCTTTTGAAATTTGTTCATGCTTGAACAGCACTTCTGTAATTTGCTTCCCGACTTTCATCGTTGGATTCAAAGACGTCATCGGATCTTGGAAGATCATTGAGATATCTTTTCCTCGAATGGTTTGCATTTGTTTCTCGGTTTTCTTGACAATATCTTGGCCATCAAACAGGATCTGTCCGCGCTTGAAATAACCCGGCGGCATCGGAATTAGTCTCATGATAGCTTGTGATGTCACACTTTTACCAGAGCCAGATTCACCTACAATAGCCAGTGTCTCGCCTTTATTTAAGTGGAAGTTCACACCACGAATGGCTTGAACTTCTCCACCATATGTTTTAAATGAGATTGCAAGGTCTTTCACCTCTAGAATACGTTCACGTTCCATCCTAATCACTCCTTATTTACGCAACTTCGGATCTAAAGCGTCTCTTAGTCCGTCTCCAACCACGTTAAAACCAAACATTGTAATACAGATAAATGCGGCTGGGAACCATAATCTCCAAGGGTAGTACGTCATGGCTGGAATGCCGTCAGACGCCATTGTTCCCCAGCTTGCTAATGGCTGAGGTACACCAAGCCCTAAATAGCTTAGGAATGCCTCTGTGAAGATAGCAGAAGGAATCGTTAATGTCATCGTCACAAGAATTGGTCCCATTGAGTTTGGAATTAAGTGTTTAAATAAAAGTCTAGATGTTTTCGCACCTAATGTTTGTGCTGCAAGAACGTATTCTTGACTCTTTAATTGTAAAACCTGTCCCCGAACAATCCGTGCCATGTTAATCCAGCCTACGACTGTCATGGCGAGGATAATCGTTAATAATCCTTTTGGCAGAACAACCATCATTAAGATAACCATTAATAGTGTTGGAATTGCCCATAAAACGTCTGCAATACGCATCATCACTTCATCTGTACGGCCGCCTTTGAACGCAGCAATACTTCCCCAGATAATACCGATGATTACGTCAAGGAGCGCTGCAGCAAGACCGATGAAGATCGAAATTCTTGCCCCGACCCATGTACGGACAAACATGTCACGTCCTAAATCATCTGTACCGAACCAGTGCTCTTTTGAAGGCGGCTGGTCAGCATTCAATAAATCGGTCGTAGAGTAATCATATTTAGAAAAAATCGGAACAAAGATGGCCAGCATCACAATAATAAAAATGATTGTGAGTCCAACCATTGCAAGTTTATTGGCACGGAAGCGAAGCATAGCATCCTTCCATAAAGATAGACTAGGTTTAGAAATTTTTTCAGATTCTGCTGCGTCAGCTGTCGCAGGCACAAATAAATCTTTTCTCATCTCTTCCATGTGTTAGACCCCTTTCTTCGCCTTCGTCAGTTTAATTCTAGGATCGATAATACCGTAGAGAACGTCAACGACTAGAATACTGACTAATAGAATAATACTGTAGAAGACTGTTACACCCATGATGACAGTGTAATCACGGTTTGTAATGCTTGTGACAAAGTGAGAGCCTAAGCCAGGGATACCAAATATCTTCTCAACGACAAAACTACCTGTTAAAACTGAAGCAGCCATTGGTCCCATGTATGTGATAACAGGCAACAATGCGTTTCGGATGGCGTGTTTGATCGTCACAGCTGATTTTGTTAATCCTTTCGCTCTAGCCGTTCTAATGTAGTCACTATTTAGTACTTCAAGCATACTTGACCGTGCAAGTCTAGCGATAAATGCCATTGGCATGAAGGAAAGTGCAATAGAAGGTAGTACGGTGCTGGCCCAAGACTCCCATCCTGCAACTGGGAAGATCGCTATAATGCTTGCCTCAGATGCAAATACATATTGTAGTAGCGCCGCTAAAATGAAACTTGGAACTGAGATTCCAAAGATCGTTAAAATGGCAATCGTATAGTCTTGCCACTTGTTATGATAGAGCGCTGCAAGGACCCCAAACAATACACCAAATGCTAATGCGAGGAGAATTGCCTCAATTCCGAGGGTAAAGGAAACGGGGAATCCAGAACTGATTAAGTCATTTACGGTTTGTCCTTTATATTTAAATGAGGGACCAAAATCTAATTTTGCAACTGAACCTAAGTAGCTTACATATTGAACAAATAAGGGCTTGTCCAATCCGTAGTGCTCGTTTAGGTTTGCTTCAATTTCAGCAGGAAGTTTCTTCTCTCCAGAGAATGGACCACCAGGTGCTGCCTGCATGAGAAAGAAAGTTGCAGTTACAATAACAAACAGTGTGATTAAAATATATATTAATCGCTTACCGATATATTTAAGCAACGGAATTGCACCTCCATGATTTTACAACAAATTCTCTAATCAGCAAGAAAGGTATATGGAGAGACATCCTCCATATACCTTAAGATCCTTGCCGTAGATCTCTTACACTATAACTCTTACTTTTCGAAATGTGCCCATTTGTATTGAACATCACCTAGTCCAGATACAACTACACCTTTAAGTTTTGGATCTTGTACCCAAGGCTGAGTGTAGAAGTAAATTGGTGCTACAGGCATATCATTGATGAGAATTTCTTCTGCTTTTTTCAGCATTTCTTCACGCTTTGTTTTATCTGTTTCTTTTGCAGAATCATTCAACAATTGTTTGTACACTTTGCTTTCCCATCCAGTATCGTTGTTTCCACCGTCTTTATCTTTGTAAAGCTCAAGGAAGTTCACTGGATCGTTGAAGTCACCTAACCAGCCCATACGTCCGATTTGGTAGTCTCCGCTGTGGATTTTATCGATGTATACGTTCCACTCAGAGTTATCAAGTTCCACTTTCACACCTAAATCTTTTTTCCACATTTCTTGAATTGCTTGTGCAATCTTTTGGTGGCCTTCATCTGTGTTGTAAGAAAGTTTCAATGTTGGAAGATCAGAAACAGACTTATAACCTAATTCTTTCGCACCTTTTTCAAGAAGTTTTTTAGCTGTGTCTACATCATGATCTTTGAAGTAGCCAGTTTTGTTGCCCTCGAAACCATCCATTGTTGGTGGAACAATTGCCATTGCTGGAACTTGTTCACCTTGCGTAATTTTGTCAACGATCGCTTGACGGTTGATTGAGTATGTCAGGGCCTTACGGATGTTTACATTGTTTAAAGGTTTTACTTTTGTATTGAATTTGTAGTTATAGATACCAGCGATCGTTTGGATTTTCAGACCGCCTTCTTTTTTCAATGTTTTTAAAGACTCAGTTGGAAGGCTTCCAGTTGGCATACCAGCCCAGTCAAGCTCGCCTTTTTTGAACATGCTAAGCTCAGTGTTTGTATCTTTGATCATAGACATGTTGATTTTTTTCAATTTCACAGTATCTTTATCCCAGTATTCATTGTTCTTTTCAAGCGTGATAGAACCGCCATGTTTCCATTTAGAAAGAACGAATGGTCCGTTAGATACGTAGTTTTCACCAGCATTTGTGTACCAGTTTTTATTCTTTTCAGCCACTTTTTTGTTGACTGGCATATACGTATAGAATGCAGTTAGTTCAGTAAAGAACGGTGTTGGGTTCTCTAGCTCAACTACAAGCGTTTTGTCGTCTTTAGCTTTAATGCCAACATCAGCAACTTTCGCTTTCCCTTTGTTCGCTGCTTCAGCACCTTTAATATAGTAGAGCTGGTAAGCATATTGAGATTCATTTTTAGGATCTAATACCCATTTCCAAGCATATTCGAAATCTTTAGCTGTAACAGGGTCACCATTAGACCATTTTGCATCACGTAGTGTGAATGTGTATGTTTTACCATCAGCACTTGTTTTAATATCAGAAGCCATTGCATTTTCTGGCTTTCCTTCAGCGTTAATTCTTGTTAATCCTTCAAAAGTCTGACGGATGACACTACCTGAAGTTGAATCATTTGCCAATCCCGGATGTAGAGAAAAAGGCTCAGTGGAGATATTCACATTTAATGTTGTTTTAGCCTCTCCAGAACTGCTCGTGCTGTCGCCTGATTTGTTTCCGCTGAAACCACAAGCGCTTAATACAAGTGTGAAAATAAGCATTAAAGTAACAACAGACCAACGCTTTTTCAACTGTATTCCCCCTTATAATATGTTTTTAGTTCAAAGGTCTCGATAGAAGATGAGATTCAGATTTAAGAAATAGCGTAAAAAAGTCCCTAAATAGTCCACTTTCTATTTCTTTTGTTTTTTCTGAATTTTCACTATGTAAAGAGCCTAGCACAAACGTGTGAACAAATTCATTATAATGAATAGAATAATTTATTGCAATATCAATTTCATATATTTTTTAAAAACGTAAATGGGGATAAAGAGGGATTTTTATAAACTAAAGTCTCAATCACTTCAACAAATTAAAGCGTAAATTGATTAAAATAATTTAACAAATTCAGCAGGAATAATGTTTTATACATATAATTAATCATCCTTTTTTAAAAAATTCTGACAGATTTTTGTTATTTTATCTAAAATTTTAAGTGTCTATAGGCATGATGAGAAGGTCACATAATGGCTTCGTGACTTTTTCATGGTCATCCTTTATAATAGATAGCATATTGTTGCGATGAAAAAGAAGAGTACATATATTCACCATTTACAGAGAGTCTGCGGCCGGTGTGAGCAGATAATGGCATGTATGGAATGGGCTTTGGAGCAGCTAACCGAACACTTCTAAAAAAGTGAGTAGGCTTAGACGGAGCAGTCTCCGTTATCAACGTCTTGAGTGATTTCTATGTGAAATAACAAGGGTGGTACCACGGTTCATTCGTCCCTTTTCTGTTGAAAAGTGATGGGTGGGCCTTTTTATATTGAAGAAAAGAGGTTTTAGTATGACAAAGAAGACAATTTTTTCTGGCATTCAGCCGAGCGGTTCTGTCACATTAGGGAACTATATTGGAGCAATGAAGCAATTTGTCGATTTGCAGCATGACTATAATGGCTATTTTTGTGTCGTAGATCAGCATGCGATTACAGTGAGTCAGGACCGATTAGCTCTCCGCCAAAATATTAGAAGCTTAGCAGCTCTTTATTTAGCTGTTGGACTTGATCCAGAGAAGGCGACATTGTTTATCCAATCAGAGGTACCTGCTCACGCCCAGGCAGGATGGATGCTGCAATGTGTTGCTTATATTGGAGAATTAGAAAGAATGACCCAATTTAAGGACAAATCCGCTGGTAAGGAAGCGGTTGTTTCAGGCCTATTAACGTATCCCCCATTAATGGCAGGCGATATCTTATTATATGGTACTGATTTAGTCCCTGTTGGAGAAGACCAAAAGCAGCATCTTGAATTGACTAGAACGCTTGCTGAACGCTTTAACCGAAAATACAATGACATCTTCACTGTGCCTGAAGTGAAAATTCCAAAAGAAGGCGCTCGGATAATGTCTTTAACAGATCCAACGAAAAAAATGAGCAAATCCGATCCGAACCAAAAATCCTTCATTACCTTATTAGATGAACCAAAGCAGCTTGAAAAGAAAATCAAAAGTGCTGTGACGGATTCAGAAGGCATCGTCAAGTATGACAAAGAGAACAAGCCTGGAATTGCCAACTTGCTGACGATTTATTCTGTATTAGGCAACATATCGATTGCAGAGCTGGAGCAAAAGTACGAAGGCAAAGGATATGGTGAGTTTAAAGGAGATCTTGCGAACGTTGTCGTAGATGCTTTAAAACCAATTCAAGATCGTTACTATGAACTTATTGAATCACAAGAGCTTGATCGTATTCTAGACGAAGGTGCTGAAAAAGCAAACCGCGCAGCAAACAAAATGCTGAAAAAAATGGAGAATGCGATGGGTCTTGGCAGAAAACGCAAATAAAAAAAGCTTGCAGCACTACTCGCTGCAAGCTTTTTCTAATTTACTTTTGATTCGTTTTCCATTTCCCAAAGTTTTTCGAAAAATGGCTGTCCTTTAATCATTTTTTCACAGAAGGCTAAATGATTCTCTGACCACCCATCAATCGTTTCATTGTAAAGCATGTTCCAAATCTCTTCGAATGACATTCGTTTGATTTGGTTGTACATGCGTGGGTTCCATTCCGTATACCAATACGCAATCTCCGCCCTGTTTTGGAGCCCCTTTAATTGATCGAGCGCCATAAACATCAGCTGCTTCAGCTGTCTTTCTTTTCTCGTTAATCCGCTGATATGCTGCGGCGGCAATGATAGGATGTGGTACTCCTTTGTCGATTCAAGACTGTCCTTAGAGAATTCATATTCTTCTGCCTTCACATCTTTCACCATTTCATAGACCAATTGCTCCTGCCTTGGGATCAAGCGGCTTTTTCTCACAGGAATGGAATACCCAATCGTATCCACGGCAATGATTCGTATGCCGTCTGTGACTACAAAGCAATACTCTAATTTTCGGCGCTCATGATTTTTTCGAATATATGATTTCTCAAATACGGACTCTAGCAGCGTCTTTGGCAGCTCTGAAAGATCATTCTCTATGTAATCAAACAAAGGACTCTGCACCTTAAGTAAAGGCACTTGATCTAACAGTTCAACACTGTCCTCCTTACGCCACTCATGAAAATGACACACATTGTAGCCATTTTCTTCCCCTTCAAACCAATTCACCCATACGTCATGAAGAAATAACATAACCAATCCCTCACTTTATAAAAACTGTTGTCCACAGTATGGGCAAGGGATAGAGAAATTATTCCAACTTTATCAAAACTTCAAACTGGATGAATGACGGCTTCGTGTCTTTATTTCATTCAGGAAACGGAGAGCGCACGCAGAGCCCCTTTAAACCTTACTTCAGCTTTTTAGGATCAAGCGCATCTCTCAGACCATCTCCTAAAAAATTAAAGCATAAAACAGTCAGCAAAATGAGTAAACCTGGGAAAAGCGGGTACCACCACGCTTGCACCATAATCGAGAAATTTTGTGCATCTTGCAGCATGTTGCCCCAGCTTGCCGTTGGCGGCTGAATACCAAAGCCAAGGTAGCTGAGCGTTGATTCAGCTAAAATGACAGAGCCTACTTTTAATGTAGCTGACACAATAATAGGACCGATACAGTTCGGTAAAATATGCGAAAAGATAATGACATGATTTTTCGTTCCAATGGTTCTTGCCGCAAGTACGAATTCTCTTGTTCGAAGTGATAAGAATTCACTGCGGATGAGCCTGGCGGTTGTTGTCCAGCCTGTCAAAGCAAAGATTAAAATTAATTTATCAATGCCCGGTTTGAAAATGGTGACGAGCGTGATCAATAGAAAAATGTCTGGAATCGACAACACGACATCAACAAACCTCATTAACAAGGAATCAACAAATCCTTTGAAATACCCCGCGACCGCGCCAACGACAGTTCCAATAGTGATTGCACCAACCACCGAGACGAAACCGACCAATAAAGAAACGCGCGCGCCATATAGCACCCTTGAGAAAATATCGCGGCCAAACTTGTCTGTGCCCATAAAATGCTCAGCACTTGGCGGCTGGAGCCGCTTCAATAAATCTTGATGCTCTGGTGCATATGGAGCGATCACTGGAGCAAAAATGGCAGAAAAAATAATGACCAATAAGATCACGGAGCCGGCAACCGCCAATTTATTTTTGAAAAATTTCTCGCAAAATAAACGCAGCATTGTCTCTGGCTTTGGCGGAAGGCCCTCCTTTAATTTGATATCAACAGGAGGTGTTCCCATATTAGGCTGTGCCAATAGTACTTCAGCTCCCTTCTAATATTCAATACGCGGATCAACGATCGCATATAAAATATCCGCTATTAAATTTCCAACCACCACGAGCACTGCAGAAATAACGGTCATCGCCATAATGACCGGATAATCTCTCGAAAAGGCAGAATCAATGAACAGCTTTCCGAGTCCAGGCCAGGTGAAGATTTGTTCCACCACAACCGCGCCGCCAATAAAGGATGGTATCATCAATCCGAAAATCGTTATGACAGGCATAAGACCGTTTCGTAAACCATGCTTAAAAATAACTTTGTTTTCTCTAAAGCCTTTCGCTCTTGCGGTGCGAATGTAATCCTGCCTCATGACATCAAGCATACTCGACCTTGTATACCGGGTCAGCCCTGCCATATCAGCCGTTGCTAAAACAAAGGCAGGTAAAATAATGTGATGGAGCCGGTCAAACACATTAAAATCGGCATTCATGGTAGAGACTCCTCCAGTTGGGAACCAGCCTAGGTTCACGGATAAAACCATAATGAGGATAAGACCAAACCAAAAGTTTGGAATAGCCAGTCCGATAAAAGATGTAACCGTAATCCCATAGTCAAGCTTTGTATACGGACGTTTTGCTGAAAGAACACCAGATGGGATGGCGATCAGCAGGGCAACTAATGTAGAAAAAATCATGAGGATGAGGGTATTTGGCAGCCGGGCAAAAATCAAATCAGCCACGGGCGTTCCCTTTTTGACAATGGATGTGCCAAAGTCACCTTGAAGCATATTGCCAAGCCATTTCATATATTGCACATATTCAGGATCATTCAAGCCGTACTTATCAATAAAGGCTTCCCGGTCTGCCGCACTAATGGTAGGGTCCATCATGAGTGACATCGGATCGCCTGGTGCTGCTTTCATAATGGCAAAGGACAAAATGGTAATCCCTAATAAAATAGGAATAGAGAGCAATGTCCTTCTAATGATATATGTAACCATATGCACAACTCCTTTTTCATCGGATCGCCATTCTGTGAAAAAAAGGCTAAAATGATGTTATTTTAGCCCTTTGTCTTCTTTTCAGCGTGATATGAACCCCCTTGAATTCTCGTGCTGATACGGGAGCGCGATTAGCACCACGCAAAGACCTGACACCAAATGCAAGGGATTGTTCTCACGGTGAAAGGGGAGAATCCTCCCCCTCTTCACTATCAGCCTACTGTTCAAGCCACCATTTTTCGATTTTGTAATACTCATCTTTCGGGTGGTAAGAATAGCCTTGAAGATTAGATGGCATAGCGCGATGTGAGTTAGCATAGTAAAGGAACGTATACGGCTGATCCTCTGCAATCAGTTTATAAATTTTTTCATATGCCTTTGAATAATCTTTTCGATCGCTTAATTTTTTAGCATCAACTAACAGCTTATCGACCTCTTTATTTTTATACCAGATGTTATTTAAGCCTTTTTCTGATTGGCTCGAGTGGAAGATGCTAAATTGATCAGGGAATGTCGCAAGACTCCAGCCGAGCAGCAGTGCATCATAATCCCATTTAGGTGCTGTCGTCTGCTCAATGAGTGCACTGAATTCCACAATTTGCGGCTTTGCTTCTACACCAATCTCTTTAAGCTGCTGCTGGACAACGACAGCGATATCTTCACGAACTTTATTACCTTGGTTGGTCTTTAATACAAAGGAGAACTTCTTGCCATCCTTATCAAGATAGCCATCTCCATCTGTATCCTCCCATCCCTCTTCTTTCAGCATTTTTTTCGCTTTTTCTTGATCAAATTCAAACACTGGAACATTTTCATCCTTTGGATAATTCCAGGACAGCGGACTTTCTGGAATGTTGGCTACTTTGCCGTCTCCATCTAGCACTTGGTCAACAATTGTTTGACGATCAATGGCATGTGTCAGCGCTTGGCGGACCTTTTTACTTTTAAAAAGGTCATTTTTCTGGTTCCAGCCAATGTATGAATAATTCAGGCCTAGGTCAGATTCAATTTTAATGTTGCTGACTTTTTCAGCTGTTTGCAGCTCCGCTCCTGGTACAGCAAAGAAATCAATATCGCCTGCTGACAGCTGAGCAATGGCTGCATTTTGGTCAGGAATCGTTTTAATCGTGACGGTATCAAGGTATGGACGTCCATCCCAATAATCGTCAAAGGCTTCTAGTTTGACGTAGTCTCCTTCTTTCCACTCTGCAAATTTAAATGGACCAGAACCGATTGGTTTTTTTCGGTTAAATTCGTTTTCACCGAGATCCTTTATAGGCACATCGCCTAAAATATGCTTAGGTAAAATGCCATAGCTTCCTAATGTGACATTATAAAAATAGGGATCTTTTTTATTAAGCTTAAATTCGATCGAGTAGTCCCCTGTCTTTTTAACAGACTCTAATACTTCAAAGCCTGATCCGCGCTCCCCATTGTAGTCCTTATTGATTGGAATGCTGTATGTAAACACAACATCATCAGCAGTCAGTTCTTCCCCATCATGAAACTTCACACCTTTTTTAATGGTGACATCAAACTGCTTGCCATCATCCGATTCTTTAATATCCTCTGCCAGCGATAGCTGAGGGTTGAGCTTTCCGTCTGTTTGAAGTAAGAAGCTGTAGATTCTTTCCTCAATATCAGAGCTTGCCACATCTGTAGAATACAGAGAGTTAAATAGTGTTGGCTCTGCAATTGAACCGATGACAAGATCTCCGCCTTGTACCGGTTTACCTGTGGATTTCTTTTCGCTGTCTCCTGACGTCTTATTTCCACCAGAACAAGCAGCTAGGATTAATGTGAAAATCAGCAGTAAACTGACCAATATGGACTTTCTATTTCTAACTTTCATAGACAATTCCCCCTATTCTTTTTTAAAAATAATGACAGAATCCTGTGTCATCCCCCCTCTCAAAGATGAGATCATACAAGCTTGATCAAGCGTTGTAGAGGTGGCAGGCAACAAAGTGGTTCGTTTTTAACTCCTGAAATGCTGGTACTTTTTCTTTACAGATTTCTTTGGCATGCGGGCATCTTGTGTGAAATACGCAACCTTTTGGTGGATTTGCAGGACTCGGTAGATCGCCTTGCAGCATAATGCGTTCTCTTTTCACCTGCCCTTTTTTACGGGTGACAGGAACGGAAGAAAGCAAGGCCTGTGTATATGGATGGAGCGGCTCATCGTACAGACTATGTTTATCGGCAAGCTCCATCATTTTGCCGAGATACATGACGCCGACTCTATCGCTAATATGCCTGACCACACTTAAATCGTGAGAGATAAATAGATAGGTAAGATCAAATTCCTCCTGAAGTTCCTCCATTAGATTAATGACCTGCGCCTGAATGGATACATCAAGTGCTGATACAGGCTCATCTGCGATGATCATGTCGGGATTCATGGCAAGCGCACGAGCGATGCCGATTCGCTGCCTCTGCCCGCCTGAAAATTCATGGGGATAGCGGTTCGCAAAGCTTGGATGAAGGCCTACCTTTGATAAAAGCTGTTCTACTTTTTCATTTCTTTCTTTTAAGGAATATAAGTGATGTGTTTTGTAGGGTTCTTTGATGATGCTTCGAAGTGTTTTTCTAGGGTTGAGTGATGCAAAGGGATCTTGAAAAACCATTTGGATGTTTTTTCGTGTAGATTGTCTTAACTTTGATTCTGATACGCGCGTGATGTCTTGCCCTTTAAAAAAGATTTGACCGTCTGTTGGTTCATATAGACGAATCATCGTCCGTCCTAATGTGGATTTACCGCATCCTGACTCACCGACAATACCTAACGTTTCACCTTTATAAATCTTCAAGTCTATGCCGTCAACAGCTTTTACTGCACCGACTTTTTTCTGAAAGACGCCCGCTTTAATCGGAAAATGTTTTCGAATCTGTTTCAGTTCAAGGATCGTTTCTTTCTCTGGTAATTCCGTTATTTGTGTTTGATTTTGAGCAAGGGTCATGTTTGATCTGCCTCCTCATATAAGAAACATCTGACGCTTCTGCCACCTTCAAATGTTCTCAGCTTAGGCAGTTCACCTAGGCAGCGTTCCTTCACTTGCGGACATCTAGGAGCAAAGCGGCAGCCGGCTGGAAGCTGATCTGGCGCAGGAACATTCCCTTTGATTGCTGTTAACGGCTGGATGTCTCCGTCAATAACAGGAATTGATTCAAGCAGCCCTTCTGTGTAAGGATGAAGCGGTTGTTCAAACAACTCTTCGACGGTCCCATTTTCAACAACCTGTCCGCAGTACATGACAATCACTCGATCTGCTACTTCAGACACGACACCTAAATCATGTGTGATAAGAAGAATAGAAGTACCAAAGGTAGAGCATAAATCTTTCATTAATGTGAGTACCTGTGCTTGAATGGTCACATCCAGGGCTGTTGTCGGTTCATCTGCAATGAGAAGCTTCGGATCACAGCTGAGCGCTATGGCAATCATTACTCTTTGCCGCATGCCGCCTGATAATCGATGCGGATAATCTTTCATGATTTGCTCCGGACGGGAAAAACCAACAAGCTTCAGCAGATCAACCGCTTTTTTGACCGCTTCTTTTTTTGAAATTTTTTTGTGATAGATGAGGATTTCTGTTATTTGTTCTCCGATGGTTAAGACGGGATTAAGTGAGGTCATGGGTTCCTGAAAGATCATAGATACTTCATTACCACGGATGCTGCATAATTCCTTTTCACTATATGTAACAAGGTCCTTTCCATCAAGTTTGATAGAACCGTCCATAATTTTCCCACCAGTTCCATGAATCAGACCCATAATGGATAAGGACGTAATGCTTTTGCCAGATCCAGACTCACCGACTAATGCGACAGTTTCTCCTCTGTTGATGCTGAAATCAACGCCATCAACAGCAGGTATCGGTTCCTTTTTTCGAAAAAAATATGTTTTTAAGTTTTGCACTTCAAGCAGCGTGCTCATTCATTCGCCCCTTTCTCCAAAGATCAATAGAATTGAACCTGAATATTCCGTCTTTTTAAAATAAAAAGAATTATTTGTATATTATTACATCGCTATGACTAAATCAAGGATTATTTAGTAAATTTGTAATATGACTCTTTTTATGTGAATTACTCACTTTTTGATTCTATCGCCTTTAAAAAAGTTTCTGACGGCTCTGCAATCATAGACTCCTCGCTGATTCGGTGCTCATTAAAATATTTTTTCACGATATAAAACCCAGTGGCGTAACCAAGCATTTTAGGGTAGTTCCCTTTTCCATAAAGAAGATTCTGTATCAGCCTTTCGTCGTCCTGGACTTTTTGATTAAGATGACTGGATACCCATTTCTTGTACATGCGCTGAAGCTGGGATTCGCTATAGAAGGTGGTCCATTTCGCTGTATAGCTTTCTCCATATCTATGATACACAGCATATTCAGCGAGCCCCTCCATCATGATTGTATCGAGGAATGTAAAGTCTTTTTCTTCTTTTGAGAGAAAATGCAGCCTGCATACATGGTGATATTCATGAGTCAGCAATGTACCGATTCGCTCCTTCGGGGTATTTGGAGACAAAAAGAGAAAGACCTTGTCATCAAAGGCCATACCGGATTGATAATAAAATTGCTCTCTGATTTCTCTGCTGCTCTCGTTGACAGGTAAAATAAATACGGGAATGTCAGGACCTTCCCACTCTTTTTGCAGCGTTTGGTATTCTTTCATGACAAGCTTGAAGTACCCTTTTTCTTTGAGCTTGTCGATCATGTTTTTACACGAGCTCCAAGATCGAACCATCCCGTGATGCTGCAGGTGAGCGAGGATAGACGACCATTCTTTTTCCTCTGCCCCTTTAAAATAAGGAACAAAGCGCGGCGCAAGCTCCTGAAATGATGATGATTGATGAATGAGATATTGTGTATTGATCAGACCCATACCGCTGAACACCTCCATTTTCATCATATGCAAAAAAACGGCGATCTGTTTATCGACCGCCGCTTTCTCATGAAGTATTACGCTTCGTATTTTTTGAAAATAATTGTCGCATTATGCCCGCCAAAACCAAGTGAGTTACTTAAAGCAACTTGTACTTCTTTTGAACGTGCTTCATTTGCTACATAATCAAGATCACATTCTTCATCCGGTGTTTCAAGGTTAATCGTTGGAGGAATGACGCTGTCTTTAATCGCAAGAACAGAGAAAATAGCTTCTACTCCGCCTGCTGCGCCAAGTAAGTGACCTGTCATTGATTTTGTCGAACTGATCGCAAGCTGATTCGCATGCTCTCCGAACACTTCTTTAATCGCCATTGTTTCAAATTTATCATTGTAAGGTGTGCTTGTTCCGTGGGCATTGATATAATCAATTTCTTCCACAGACAAACCTGCATCTCGAATCGCTTCTTTCATAGCGCGGACGCCGCCTTCTCCATTTGGAGCTGGTGCTGTGATATGATATGCATCTCCAGTTGAACCATAACCAACGATTTCTGCATAAATGGTCGCACCACGTTCTAACGCATGCTCAAGTTCTTCAAGAACAATAATCCCTGCTCCTTCACCCATGACAAATCCGTCACGGTTTTTGTCGAACGGACGGCTTGCTGTCTTTGGATCAGGATTTGTCGAAAGGGCCTTGTTCGCACAGAAACCTGCAAACGACATTTTTGTTAATGGCGCTTCCGTACCGCCTGTGATCATTGCATCTGCATCTCCGCGCTGAATCACTTTAAATGCATCACCAATTGAGTTTGTACCTGTTGCACATGCTGTCACTGTACAAGAGTTAACCCCTTTTGCGCCAAGTGCAATTGAAATTTGGCCTGTCGCCATATCTGGAATCATCATTGGAACAAAGAACGGACTTACGCGTCTTGCCCCTTTATTTGAATACACTTCGAATTGCTCTTCAAATGTTTCAAGTCCGCCAATACCAGATCCAACCCATACACCAACACGAGGTGCGATTTCATCTGTGATTTCAAGACGTGAATCTTCTAGCGCCTTTTGAGCTGCAACGACTGCATATTGCGTGAAGCGTGCCATTTTTCGCGCTTCTTTTTTCTCCATGTAATCTTCAATGTTAAAATCCTTTAATTCTGCAGCTACTTTTGCGGTATATTCACTTGAATCGACACGTGTGATCGGTCCAACCCCTGATACACCCGCTAAAGCATTTTTCCATGTTGATTCTACATCGTTGCCAAGTGGTGTCAAAGCACCTAATCCTGTAACAACTACTCGTTTCTTATCCATTAATTTGTGCACCCCACTCTTTTATCGGCCCCATCGCATAGCGATTGCGCCCCACGTTAATCCGCCACCAAAACCAACCATTACAATCACATCGCCGTCATGAATTTTTCCGGCTTCGATTTCTTCACATAGTGAAATTGGAATGGATGCTGCTGACGTGTTTCCATATTTATGGACTGTTTTCGACATTTTTTCAACTGGCAGCTCTAAGCGTTCGCGTGCTGCTTCCATAATGCGAATGTTTGCTTGATGCGGAATCAAGAAGTCAACGTCTTCTTTAGATAGCCCAGCTTTTTCAATGACGTTTACGCTTGATTCGCCCATTTGTCTTACAGCAAATTTAAATACTTCTCTTCCATTCATGATTGTATGATCTTTTTCATCTAAGTACAAGTGCTTCCCGCCGCTTCCATCGGCTCCTAGTTCAAATGATAGTATTCCTTTGCCTTCGCTGACTTCTCCTAACACTGCAGCTCCAGCTCCATCTCCGAACAATACAGCTGTATTGCGGTCATCCCAGTCGGTAATGCGAGAAAGCTTTTCAACGCCAACAACAAGCACATGTTTGTAAGTTCCTGATTCGATAAATTGTTTTCCAGTAACAAGCCCATACATAAAGCCAGCACACGCAGCGCTAATATCCATTGCACATGCTTTATGTGCACCGAGCTGCTCTTGAATCATACAAGCGACTGTCGGAAATGCTTGATCTGGCGTGACTGTCGCCACAAGAATCATATCGATATCTTCTGCAGCCACATCTGCGTCAGCTAATGCTTTTTTTGCAGCAGCAAGCGCCATATGAGATGTATTGACATCATCAGATGCAATTCTTCTTTCTTCTATACCTGTTCTAGTACGAATCCACTCGTCAGAAGTTTCAACCATTTTTTCTAAATCATGATTTGTTAATACTTTTTCAGGTATATAGCGGCCAAGGCCAATAATTCCAGCATTCATTGAATAAGACTCCTTTTACTCATACGAGCATGTGATATTGTGATCTTATATTAGTATCTGGTACTAATTTTACCTTATTTTTTTCTCCTTGGCAATACAAACGTCTAACCTTTCCTCTCACTTTTTTCATAGATTAATGATATACCAATAATAGAAAGGAACATGTGATATGGCGCAAAAAGATATTTTCTCAACGATGATGTTTAGGCAGCCGCTTGAAAAGGAGAAAAAAAAGACAGAAGCAAAGGAGGAACGTGCGGAGACATCTTCAAGTGATGACTCAATTGACTACATGCATGTCATGAATCAAATTGGGAACATTATGAACTCCATTGATGAGCTGAAGCCTGTGTTTAAAGATGTTGGTCCTATGATCAGTGCCTTCAAGAAAAAATTATCATAAAAAAAAGCCACTATTCTGTGGCTTTTTCTGATTCTGCATCTGCTTTTCCAAGCTCGTATGCTTCCTGCATGACAGATGTAAATAATGTTAGCAGCGGCTGAAGCGCTTCAGGCTCAAGCTGAATCCCTGCTTTATCTAATTCTTCCTTTGCCTGCGGAAAATACTTCATGGCAATTTGTAAAAATTCCATCGATTTTTCGTGCTGCATGATCGTCGTCTCCTCACTTTTCATTTGGCAGTTTGCCAGTTTTTTTGTAAGACGCAATATCACTTTCAATGTCTTTCACAAAAGCGTCGTCAATGGTGGTGCTAAATTTCCCCATCTCGATCACTCCTTCTTTAAAATCAAAGGAGTACTCACCTTGTTCATTTAGCTTGCCTTCATTAAACTTCTTTGCAATGATGCTGTACGCTTTATCAACATGCTGGACAGTGCTCGTTAAAACCGTATGACTTCCGAGGTTGGATTGATCGGTCACGTACCCGATCGCTGATAAATTATCGGTTTTGATTTGTTCAATGACAGGGATATTATAACCATCACCTGCTGGATACACAACATCTACACCCTGCTTTTTTAATTTTTGATAGAGCTCCACCGCTTTGTCAGCATCATCCCAGTTTTCGACAAACTCTGCTAACACTTGTACATGTTCATCTTGATATTTTGCCCCTTTGATAAAGCCGTCTACCTCACTTTGCCAATCATATGTAGCAAGAATACCAATCTTTTTTGTTTTAGACATATGTGCAGCTGTCATGCCTCCGAAAAAGCCCATCGCTTCACCTTTAAACGTCACGTTTGTGACATTGTCCGCCTGAGGCTTGTTTCCATTGACCGTAATAAATTGTATGTTTGGATAATCTTCACTGATCAAGTTGAAAATTTCACTGTATTCATTGCCATGGCCAATAATCAAATTGACTCCTTTTTTATGGAATTCTTCAATGGCATCAACGATTTTCTCCTTGTCGACCATTCCTTCCTTATAATAAACATCTACACCAAATGTTGATTGGATACTTAATAAGCCTTTATAACCTTTCGTTCCCCAAACTTGATCATTGATCGTATCGGGGACGAGTAAACCCACCTTCTCAATTTTTCCTTTTAAAGGCGCCTGCGAGCAGGCAGATAATAGAAGAAGGAACGAAAAGATCATGACAAGCCGCTGGTACTTCATGCCATGTTCAACTCCCTTTTGCAACATGCAGTGATGAACCTGTATGTTAAATATAGGTTTATTTTATACTGAAAAAAGATAAGATGGAAGATCATTCTTGCTTTTTGTCGAAAAATGTTGAGTTTTGTCTTTTCCATTCAGCTATCATATCTTCTGCTTTTTTGTCATCTGTTTCGCTTTCTACCTTCAATTCATACGTCATGTCCTGTCTTTGACCTGTGTCCGATGCCCATTGTAACAAGTTCTTCGCCACATCTTCTACAAAAAATGAATCATCGCGCTTTGTTTGATCTTCATTGAGTGTCCATGGTCCGAACATGTGAGGAAGAATAACTGCCGGCACATTCTGTTTTGTTGATTCGTTTTCAGGTTTATCAAAAAGAATCCGGTACATGCCATGCTTTGCTTTGATGTCTTCCTGTCCGTTATGCGGTTCCTCTGATTGAATAAAAATGAGATCATACGTGTCTTTGCTATCCTGAAGGTCAATGACACGAACGAGATCATTTCTGCCCAGCCACATCATCCGCTCTTCTAACAGGCCTTTTTGTTCTTCTTTAAGATCATGAGGACGCGTGATATCCACTTGAATGCCCTCTTTCATCATATATTCACAAAGTGTCAGGCCAAAAAACTCATCTGCCCCTATGATCAGTCCTGTTTCCATGTTCATGTCCCCTTTTTTAATATCGAATAAAAAGAAGAGCCCTTTCTATGAAGGGCTGTTATCATCCTATTCATCACAATTCTCTTTCATGCGATTTATAAAACTTGTGAATGGATTGAAAGATTCTTCTCGGATGATCAAACATATGCAGTGTGAGATCGATCTGACAATGTTCTGGATTTTTCATATGCTGATTAATAAAAGGCTTTGCGTGAAGTTCATATGCATAAGGTGCGCCGTTTAGTCTTTGCCATATATGAATCGGCACATGAGCAGAATGAACAGGGCAAGAAGGCAGCGGATACGTTTCAGCTTCCTTTTCAGAACAGCCATAGCTCTCCGCTAACTCTTTGATCAGCTGCTTGTAAAAGAATTTGTGTTCCTTTTCTCTTTCTCGTTGTGCATCCAGATTCAGACATGGATTCATCATCGCAATGGACCTTAACACTTCGGGCATCTCCTCAGCAAGGCTCATGGCAACAAGTGCGCCCATTCCCTCTGCAAGCACATGAATTTCCCGGTTTAATATTTCTTGTTTTAATGTGTGATGCACGAGCTGCTTGGCACTAAAAACAGCATCTTCGCATCCCCAGTGATTCCCATGAAGTTGACTATTAAACAATGTATATCCTTCATCCTTTAAGGCAGTTAAAAGCTGGTTTCTTCCATAATGCTGAAGCCAGAATGATGTATTTTCCTGCACAAAGTGATTTCGGTCACCGAGGATTAGAATGCCAAAGCCATTTGGTTTTTGAGGAAGGTGAATGATGTTCCACTGGGAACCAAGCTGGAAAAAACGTTCGCTTACACCCATATGGCCAGCCTCCTTTCAGTGATTCTGCTTTCTATGATATGAACAACAACTCTTGTAGGAATAAGGAAATCCCCTAAAGACAGAAGAATTCTTTTTATTTTTATAGCAGAAGGTCTAAAAATGGTCACATAAAGGCGGAAAACAGTCTTTTCCCTTCACTTGCATCTATGGTATGATAATCAATAGATTGTTACATAAAGGACGGTGGGATTATGCATTATATTATCACCCTCATTTGGACTTTTCTGCTGACACATATGGCTGGTTACATCGTTGCCTCTATGAATGGAGCTGCTTATGATTTTACGCTCACTTCCATTCTTGCAGTTGTGTTTACGGTTATTTTATTCATCTTTGCTGAAGTAAGTCCAATGAAAGAAACGGAAAGTTCAACAAAACACTCTTAATATGCAAGAAAACGATTTGTGAAAAAGAGCTAAAATGATGTTTAGCTCTTTTTTCTTTTTTTCTGCGTGATTAAAAAGCGGCATGCTAAAACCCCCTGTCTATAACATTCAGGGGGTTTTTATCGTTTACACCTCGACGGTTTCGGACTTTTGTTTGTCCGCTGTCAAATGGCTTTTCGCAAGCCCTGTAAACAGGAAGATCGCGATACCTGATAAAATTTCAAGGATTCCTCCGCCAGCAATGACGGGTCCCGCTCCAAATCTTTCTGCCAGAACGCCTGATACGACAGCTGCAAGCGGGAGAAAGACATTTGATGACGCATTGATCACAGCATATACTTGCGGCTGATCCTCTTGGTCAACAGACGTTTGAATAATGACCATTTCCGGTACATTGATCGCACTGACAGCAGCTCCGAAAATAAAGGAAGCAAGCAGAACGACCGGCAGCCATGTACTCATCCCTGTCATAAAGAACGCGGCCCCTTCAATCATGCCAGCGACAATAAAGAACAAACCAAATCTCTTAATTTTGACCTTCGCTAGAGCAAAGCCCATCATAAACGCGCCCACTGCGGCAACGCCTCTTAAAATGGAATACACCATGGAGTCGCTTTGCAGCGCTTCTGCTACGTATACCGCTGAGAGCGCCTGCCACGGAGCTGCTGCGACATTCATTAAGATACAATAAAGTGTGAGTGCAAATAAAATGTGATGGTTTTTGACAACGAGAAACCCTCTTTTTAAGTTATACAAATATGTATTCTTCGCTTGTTTAATGCCTGCTGCTTTTTCTTCATCGGTTTTCTTCAGCTTAACCCCGATAATAAACAGGCCAGAAATAACAAATAAAGCAGTGGTGATCAGCAGGGTATCAGCAGGTCCAATCAATTTAACCAAAAGACCAGCCACCATGACTGCTGCAAGTGCAACAATCTCAAAAGAAGATTGCAGGATCGCATTTGCTTTTTGAATGAGATGCTTTGGAACAATCTGCGGTAAGATGGCCACCGAAGCTGGATTATATGCTGCACCTGTTGCCGATTGAATAACCATTAATGAGATCAATAACCATAGAGGCAATAGATGCGAAAAGTGCAGAAGTGGAATAATGAGTACAATTGTTGCTCGAACAACATCTGAAGCGAACATCCATTTAGACAAATGATGCTTTTTCATAAGAGGTCCTAATATTGGGGCTAACAAAGATGAAGGGAGAACAGTTACTGCTAGAAGAAGTCCTGTACCGAGCGCTCCATCCCCTCTTAAAATCAATAGCCAAAGGACGGATGTAAAAGCAAAACTTTCCCCTGTGTTTTTAATGAGTCTTGATATGAATAATGAGGTGAAGCGTTTATTCCAAACACTTTCACTGAGATTCATCTTTTCCATCACACAAATCCTTTCAACAATATTTTCCAATTACACATTATAGTTTAATTTCCATACTATTTATTTGAAAATTGGAACTTAATTGCTTTTTATTATAAAGAAAAAAGAGGCATGACACATGCCTCTAAAGTCTTATTCATGTTGACTCTTAGTCAATTGCTTACGGCTTTCTTTGGTAGGTCCAAACACGATTATGGTTCGAGTTATCAGGAAAGACATCGCCTGCTTTAAGTTTAATCTTTAAAGGATCTTTCACCATACTGCCAGTTTCGCCGATCTCGATATACACACCATTATTTGGTGCTTTATTCCCTGATTTAAATTGATGCTGCTGACCCATTTTCATCCTCCTTTCTCGATTGATGTTATTATGTCCCGTCCCTTGCCTCTCCAATCCTTTATGCAAAAAGTCCCTGCTCATACGAGTCAGGGACACTTTGATTTATTTGGATGGTTGATACATAAGTTCTTTCATTAACGCTTTTTGCACATGCAGGCGGTTTTCTGCCTGTTGAAATACTTTTGAGTGCGGCCCGTCAATAATATCTGCCGTCACTTCTTCGCCGCGATGCGCCGGGAGGCAATGAAGGAAAATATAGTCCTTTGCCGCATGACTTATCAGTTCGTCATTGATTTGATATTCTTTAAATTCAGCAAGACGTTTCTCTGTTTCTGCTTCCTGTCCCATGCTTGTAAACACATCTGAATAAATAACATCTGCATCTTTTACAGCTGCAACAGCATCTGTCGTCACGGTCACTTCTGCGCCTGATTGTTTCGCAAACTCACGGGCAGTGTCTGTTACTTCTTGAAGTGGTTCATAGCCTTTTGGTGATGCAACCGCAATGTCACAGCCTAGCTGCGCACAGCCGACCATCAAGGAGTGCGCCACGTTATTTCCGTCACCGATATAGGCCACTTTGATTCCTTTTAACGTGCCTTTTGTTTCTTTAATCGTTAATAAATCAGCAAGTGCCTGACATGGATGTGAATAGTCCGTTAAGCCATTAATGACTGGAATGGACGCGTATTGTGCAAGCTCTTCAACCTTCTCATGCTCAAAGGTTCGAATCATAATACCGTTGACATAGCCAGACAGCACCTGCGCTGTATCACTGATGGTTTCCCCTCTGCCAATTTGCAAATCATTTGAGCTGAGGAAGAGCGCATGTCCTCCTAGCTGCGTCATTCCCGCTTCAAACGAGACACGGGTTCTAGTCGAAGATTTTTCAAAGATCATTGCTAACGTTTTCCCTTTGAATAAATCTTGATATGGGTTTTGTTTCATTTCTTCCGCTTTTTCAATTAAATAAGCAATCTCATGGATTGAGAAATCTTTTAACGATAAAAAGTCTTTTCCGTATAATGCCGGTTGCACGTCGATTTGACTCATGCCGTCACTTCCTTTTTATATAATTCATGGAGCGATACTGGTGATACATCTCCATTTTTCCCTTGCAGGAATGCTTGAACAGTTTCATATTCGGTTAGGACTTGAACGCCGTGTGTGAGTGCTTTTACACGCTGCTCTTTTGCCTCTTCATCTTCTCCTAAATGAATATGAAGGGATTTATCTTCATTCTGCAGCCAGGATTCAAAGCTGCCAGTCCAGACGTCAAAGCCTGCATGTTTTGCTTCATCTATCAATTGCTCACTGCCTTGTATAAAGAGGCTTCCTTTTTTCTTCCAGATCGGCGCAAACACTTTTTTTAAAGCGCTTTCGGCGTTCTTGCCTACACACATTCCTTCCCCTGTCGCTTTCATTTCAGGTGTCAGCTTGAGGTCAATATCTTGAATGGCATGCGATGAGAACACTGGGAATTTGACCGCTGTCCCCCCTTTGTTTTTCGTTGCAGGGTTTAGTTCTTCAAGCGCCGCACCAGCTAATAATTGAGTGGCCATTGGGATCATATCAATGCCCATTACCTTACTGACGACTGGCACAGTCCGGCTTGCCCGCGGATTCACCTCTAATACAAGCGCCTGATCACCTTTGATGACAAATTGGATATTCATAATGCCCTTGAACGCTAATTTCTTCGCTATTTGTTCAGACGCGGTATGCACCTGCTGTTTGATGTCTTCACTGATCGAGATACTTGGTAAAATAGCAAAGCTGTCACCTGAGTGCACGCCCGCTTTCTCAATATGTTCTACGATCGTTGGAATGAAGGCTGTTTTTCCATCAGAAATAAGATCCACTTCAACTTCTTTCCCAGTGACGTACTCATCAATTAAGATTGGGTATGGCAAATGATCTGGCTGATCCAGCAGTGACGCCAAATGTGCTTCTGACTGAACAACGATCATTCCCATTCCGCCAATGACATACGATGGGCGAATTAATACAGGATAACCGATGCTTTTCGCATGTACGAGTGCTTCTTCTTTTGAATGAGCCGTATCTCCTTTTGCGTGAGGAAGGTTCAGTTCATCAAGAAGCTGATAGAATAAATCACGGTCTTCAAGAGCATCCAGCGTAGCAAAGGACGTACCTAACAACGTGACACCGGCTTTTTCTAAGCCTTCTGCGACGTTGATCGCAGTCTGTCCGCCAAATTGGACAATGACGAAATCAATTTGTTCTGCTTCCACAACGTTTAAAATGTGCTCTAATGTAATCGGCTCAAAATATAAACGATCTGCAATCTCATAATCAGTACTTACTGTTTCTGGATTGTTGTTCATCATGATGGTTTCAAATCCAAGTTTTTGCAAAGTCAGAACACCATGAACAGCGCTATAATCAAACTCGACCCCCTGCCCGATTCGAATTGGGCCAGAGCCAATGATGAGTGCACGCTGCTTTGTTTTTTCTTGATGCTCACCATCGCTTTTGCCAAAGTAGGTGGAATAGAAGTAATTCGTTTTTGCATCAAATTCCGCCGCACATGTGTCAACAATTTTAAATGAAGCAGCAATGCCGTATTCTTGACGAAGCTGCCTGATTGACTCTTCCGTGTGACCGGTAATGAGAGCAATCGTTTCATCAAGGAAACCCTTTTCCTTTACCTTTTTCAAGGTATCTTTTGATAGCGTTCCCTTATGATCTTTCAATTCTTGTTCGAGCATAATCATATTCTGGAACACATGTAAGAAGAATCGATCGATTTTCGTCGTTTGATGAATCTTTTCAACCGTTTCTTGTCTTGAAAGAAGCTCCATAACAGCGAAAAACCGGCGATCGTCTGGTGTTTTGATGAGTTCAAATAATTGTTCTGTCGATTGCTCTTTCAGTTCTGGCAGGTGGAAGCCCTTCGTTTTAATTTCAAGTGATGCAACTGCTTTTTGGATGGCTGACTCTAAATTCCGATCAATCGCCATGACTTCACCAGTTGCCTTCATTTTTGTGCCTAATTGACGGTCTGCCTGTTTAAATTTATCAAACGGCCAGCGCGGGAATTTCACGACAACATAATCTAGTGCCGGCTCAAAACTAGCATAGGTTGTACCTGTGAGCGGGTTTTTCAATTCGTCTAGTGTATAACCCACCGCAAGCTTAGCTGCCATTTTCGCAATCGGATAGCCTGTTGCTTTTGATGCAAGAGCAGAAGAACGGCTGACCCGAGGATTCACCTCAATGACAAAGTATTCTTTACTGAGTGGATCAAGGGCAAATTGGATGTTGCAGCCGCCGACTACATCCAGCGCTGAAATGATTTTCAGGCTCGCTGAACGGAGCATTTGATAATCCTGATCCGTTAATGTTTGGGAAGGTGCAACGACAATCGAGTCTCCTGTATGCACACCAACTGGATCAATATTTTCCATGTTACATACCGTGATACACGTATTTTGACGGTCTCTCATGACCTCATATTCGACTTCTTTAAAGCCAGCTATGCTTTTTTCAACTAAACACTGGTGAATCGGACTCGCTAAAAGAGCTCCTTCAATGAGCGGCTTAAACGCCTCTTCTGTTAGAGCGATTCCGCCGCCTTTACCGCCAAGTGTGTATGCTGGTCTTAGGATGACTGGGAAGCCGACTTCTTTTGCAAATTGAAGGGCATCTTCCGCATTATCCACAATTTCACTATCTGGCACAGGTTCGTTCAAATGCTTCATGAGAGCACGGAATTTCTCTCGATCTTCACCGTTTTCAATTGTTTCAACTGACGTTCCGAGCAGGGTCACCCCATGCTTTTTCAGCACACCGGCTTTTTCTAGCTCGACAGCAAGGTTTAAAGCCGTCTGTCCGCCAAGGTTGGCTAAAAGACCATCTGGTTTTTCCTTTTCAATGATTCTTGTCACTGAATCAACTGAAAGCGGTTCAAAATAGATTTCATCAGCAAATGACTCGTCTGTCATAATGGTTGCTGGGTTATTATTCACTAAGATGACTTTGTAGCCTTCTTCTTTTAAGGCCATACATCCTTGTGTTCCTGAGTAATCAAATTCTGCTGCCTGACCAATGATGATTGGACCAGACCCGATGACTAGAATGGTTTGTATGCTTTGATCTTTAGGCATGTGCGACTTCTCTCCTTGCTTGTTTCACTTTCTCAATAAAATCATCGAATACCCATTCACTTTCAGCAGGCCCTGGGTGTGCTTCTGGATGAAATTGAACTGACATAATCAGCTTTTCTTTATGAATGAATCCTTCTACAGATCCATCATTGACATGAAGGAATTTCACATCCACTTCTTTGTCATTCATGCTTTTTTCATTCACCACATAGCTGTGGTTCTGACTTGTCATAAAGACACGTTTGGATTCTGTATCCTGTACAGGATGATTCGCTCCCCTGTGGCCAAATGGCAGCTTATACGTATCTCCGCCAAGTGCAAGAGCGATTAATTGGTGACCTAAGCAGATTCCAAGTGTCGGGAATGTCATCATGATGTCATGAATCGTTTTTAAATACGGTGTCATGGTTTTCGGATCTCCAGGTCCGTTTGACAGCAGAATCGCATCAGGTTTGATCTCAAACACCTTTTCCATTTGTTTATATGGAATGACGGTTACTTTACAGCCGCGCGCTGCAAGCGAATCTGCAATTGATTTTTTAAAGCCAAAATCAATGAGCGCCACATGTTCCTCACCGCTGCCTTGTGTGTAGATCTCGCTATCTGTCACCTGTGCGACGACATTGTCTTGTTTCATTGCAGGCGGCGTTTCGTTTTCGTCTACACTAAGCACAGCGTTCATCGTTCCATTTGCCCGGATGTTTTGCACGACTGCACGCGTATCTGTATGTGTCAGAAGCGGAATATTCCACTTTTGTAAATAATCTTTTAAGCTGACCGCTGCAAGATGATGTGAAAAATGCTCTGCTGCCTCGTAAACAACCACCGCTTTTACTTGAGGCTTTTTGCTCTCAAAGTCTTCATGGTTAATGCCGTAATTTCCGATCAGCGGATATGTGAAAACAATGATCTGACCTTTATAGGAAGGATCTGTGAGCACCTCTTGATAACCTGTCATACCTGTAAAAAAGACCACTTCACCTGTAATGCCAGCTTCTCCTGTCAGATCTCCTTCAAAAGAGGCTCCATCTTCTAAATTTAAATAACCTTTCATGCTTATGTCACCCCAAAATTGAATAATTAATGATATAAATGCATTTTTATACGTTTATTTGTAAAAAAATTTACACCGAAACTGTTTTATTAGCTAATACTTGAACAATTGCTTCGATCGCTTGATCCAGCTCTGCTTTCTTCACATTCAGCGGAGGTAATAAACGAATGACATTTGGACCAGCTGGTAGCACCAGCAACCCTTGTTCTCTAAGAGCTGAGATATAGTCACCGACTGGCCGATCACATTCAATACCTGCCATCAATCCTTTTCCCCGCACTTCTTTTACAATATTCAGCTGTTTGACATTTTGCAGCTTTTCTAACAAGTAATCGCCCTTTTCTTTCACTTCTGAAAGAAACTCTTCTTGGAAAATTACATCGAGTGTTGCATTCACAGCGGCCATGGCAAGCATATTTCCACCAAATGTTGTACCATGTGAACCTGGGGAGAATGCATCTCCTAGAGTTTTTTTCCCTATAACTGCACCAACTGGAAAGCCGTTTCCTAACCCCTTTGCTGCAGAGATAATATCAGGATCAAGACACGTCTCTTCGTACGCAAATGCTGTTCCTGTACGACCGATGCCCGTTTGAATTTCATCTACAATCAGCAGTGCTTCATGCTTTGTGCAAAATGCTTGAACTGCTTCTAGAAATTCTGGTGTCGCTGGATTCACTCCACCTTCACCTTGCACAACCTCCAGCATCACCGCTGCCACATCATCGACTGCACAGGCTGACATAGCGTCTGGATCATTAAACGGTACATAGTGAAAGCCTTCTAGCATAGGACCAAAGCCAGTTTTGATTTTATCTTGACCTGTGGCAGCCATGCCAGCATACGTGCGCCCATGGAAAGAGTGCAAAAATGTGATAATATTTGTTTTCCCTGTCGCTTTACGTGCTAATTTAATGGCACCTTCATTTGCCTCTGCTCCGCTATTGCAGAAAAACACGAGATCCCCTGAACTGTTTGCTGCCAGTTTTTCTGCTGCTTTTTCTTGCAGACCATTTTCAAACAGATTCGACACATGCCAGACGTGATCAAGCTGTTCCTTAATGGCTTGATTGACCTTTGGGTGATTGTGGCCTAAATTTGTTACTGCAATGCCTTGGATAAAGTCTAAATATTTTTTTCCATTTGTATCGACTGCCCAAGAACCTGCTGCCTCTTTAATCTCAACATTCCACCGTCCATAGTTTTGAAAAAGATGACTCACAGGACCGCCTCCTTTTGTTTTACGATTCTTGTGCCTTTAAAGGTTTCTCCTGTAAAGATACTGCCTTTGCCATTTACGATCATCACTTCATCCACATCACCTGATAAAGCACTCAAAGCTGATTGTACTTTTGGAATCATTCCCCCGGAAATAATGCCTTCATCAATGAGTGAAAGGGCTTCTTGTTCGGTGACGACATCTAATAGTTCACCATTTTTTAAAATGCCTTCAACATCTGTGACAAACATGAGCTTATCAGCTTTCATGGCTCCGGCGACAGCTGATGCTGCTAAATCAGCATTCACATTTAAGGTTTGGCATTCTTCCGTCATAGACAGCGGCGCAATTACAGGAATGAATTGTTTCTCCATGAGTGCTTCCGCCATCTCTGGATGAACTTCTTTGATTTCGCCAACGTACCCATAAACCTCTTGATCAAGGAAATCGGCGACTAACATCTGCCCATCTTTACCGGATACGCCGACAGATGATATATCATGCTTTGCGAGCTCTGACACAAAGTATTTATTGACTGTTCCCGAGAGAACCATTTCGGCTACTTCTAACACAGGCTTCGTTGTTTTACGCTGACCGTCAACAAATTCTGTTTTCACTTCTAATTTTTGCAGCATGTCGGTGATTTCAGGTCCTCCGCCATGCACGATAGCCAGCTTAAATCCAGCAGCTTGAAGTGAGCGGACATTCTCATAAAAGGTATCTGAAAGTTCTCGAATGACACTGCCTCCACACTTGAACACGATCGTTTTATCCATGCCTATCTCCTTCTTTATGTGCGATAGCTCGCGTTAATTTTCACATAATCATAGGTGAGATCACAGCCCCAAGCTGCTGCTTCACCATTTCCCTCACTCATTTGAATGAAAATCGTAATCTCATCCTGCTCTAGATATGCTTTTGCTTCCTCTTCTGAGAATGGCTGCGGTTCATTGTGTTTGAATAAACATTGTCCGCCTAAATAAACTTCTACCTCTTCCGGAGTGACGGAAGCTGCGCTATGACCAATGGCTCCAACGATTCGACCCCAGTTAGCATCCGTACCATATACGGCGGTTTTGACAAGACTTGAACCAACGATTTTTTTCGCAATGATGCCGGCTTCCAAATTATTTTTAGCACCAGCGACTTTCGCTTCAATTAATTTCGTTGCACCTTCTCCATCTCTCGCAATCTCTTTGGCTAAATCCTCACAAGCTAGTTTTAATCCTTCTTTAAACAAAGGCCATTCTGGATGCTCTTCATTGAGTACATCGTTTTCTGCCATGCCATTTGCCATCACGAGCACCATATCGTTTGTCGACGTTTCTCCATCGACGGTAATTTGATTAAAGGTCACATCTGTAATGTCACGAAGCGCTTGCTGTAACGCTTCCTGTTCGACATTTGCATCTGTTGTGACAAAGCCAAGCATTGTGGCCATGTTCGGGTGAATCATGCCAGAGCCTTTTGCTGCGCCTGAAATGATGATCTCTTTTCCGTCTATCGTAAGGGTGTATGTTGTATTTTTAATGACAGTATCTGTCGTTAAGATCGCTTCTTCAAAATGGCCTTTTTCGGCTTTTGCTTCTTTTAACTCGGCGATGCCCTTTTTGATTTTATCCATCTCCAGACATTCCCCAATGACACCAGTAGAAGAAACAGCAATGTAATCAGGTGCTACACCTAACATATCTGCACAGGCTGCCTGCATGTCGTACGCGTCTTTTAATCCCTGCTCACCAGTACATGCATTGGCGATGGCACTATTGACAATGACACCTTTTAATTGTCCTGTCTTTTTTAAGCTTTGTTGTGTGACTTTGAGAGGCGCAGCTTGAAAGTGACTTTGTGTGTAGACCGCTGCACTTGCTGCTGGTACTTCGCTGACGATGAGGCCAAGGTCTTTTTTTGAATAGCGCAAGCCAATGTGAATCCCCTTCGCTTCAAAGCCTTTTGGTGATGATACGTCACCGTCTATTTTGACAATGCTTTTTTCATTCAATTCGATCATGTTTGTTGTCTCCCCTGTTCTCTTATGGATAAAGAGGTGTCATTGTGAGGCCCGCCTCTTCATGTAAGCCTTTGATGATGTTGAAGTTTTGAACCGCTTGGCCGGCCGCGCCTTTCATGAGATTGTCTATGACCGACACGATTGTAAGTCTCCCTGTTCGCTCATCTAAATGAAAGCCAATGTCACAGAAGTTACTTCCATATACTTCTTTCGTTTGTGGATAAATTCCGTGATCTCTCACTCTGACAAAATAGGAATCTTCATAAAAGCCTTTCATTCGCTTCATCAATTCTTCTTTTGTGACATCGGTTTTTAATTGTGTATACATCGTCGCCATAATCCCTCTTGTCATCGGGACAAGATGCGTAGAAAATGTGACGTTCGCCGTCTGCGGATTCCATTCTCTTAATATTTGCTCTATTTCTGGCGTATGCTGATGCTCATTCACCTTATAAATTTTAAAGTTATCGTTTAGTTCTGAAAAATGCGTTCCAAGTGAGGCAGATCGTCCGGCACCGGACACCCCTGTTTTTGCATCTATTATAATCATAGATTCATCGATGACATTCTGTTTGATGAGTGGTGCTAAACCGAGAAGAACTGCGGTAGGAAAGCAGCCCGGATTGGCAATCACTTCAGCTTGTTGAATTTTGTCACGATTCAGTTCGGATAAACCGTACACCGCTTGTTGAACAGATGCTTCATCCGCTGCCCTTCGTTTATACCAAGCTTCATAGGTGGCTCCATCTTGAATGCGCAAATCACCTGATAAATCAATGATCGGCACTCCTTGATTCATAAGCTTTGGCGTCAGTTCACTTGATACGCCTGCTGGAGTCGCTAAAAACACAGCATCTGTCTCTTGCACAATAGCAGCCGGGTCAATGGCTTTTAATGTTTGGTCAGTAATCGTTGTTAGATGTGGATAAGATTGACTGTATGATTGCCCATCACCACTTGATGAATACAATATACATTCCTCCACATGCGGGTGATGCTTGAAGATACGAACCAATTCCGCACCACCGTACCCTGTAGCACCTATAATACCTATTTTCAACGTCAATACACCCTCTTGATCTTTGTGAAATTATTTAACATTATAACATGTATAAAAATTAATTCAATTGTATATTTAATATTTGTTTTCATTTTTTTTCAACAAAAAAACCGCATATCTTCACTAGACATGCGGATTTATCTTTCGTTTTTGATATAGATGACCATGAGCGCACTGCATAAATATAATATAGAGCTTGCATAAAAAATGAAGTAAACGGTAAAGAAATCAGCGAACAGACCTCCAAGCATAATAGCGATGGATGAAAAAAGGGCTGTCCAAAAATGATAGTGACCGACTTCTTTCATTCTTTTGTTCTCTGTTGTGAGGTCCGTGACGAGCAGTTTCTCTCCGTGCTTTTGAAAGCCGCCAAGCGCACCAAGTGCCAGCTGAATCATATACACTTGCTCCACTTCTGTTATATGCGGAAAAAGCAGCAAAAGAAACGCCATACCGAACGAATGAATGATTAAAAAGAGCCGCCTGTCGGTGGTTTCGGGCAGTTTCCCTAAGAGTAAATGAATAAATGCTCCGCTTAAACCAAACAGGCCGTAGGCAAGACCAAACTGTGAATAGCTTGACCCAACATTTTTAATAAAAAGAATGTAAAAAGGGAAAATCAAACTGCTGGCGAAAAACAGCAGACTTTGTGAGTAAACGAACCATTTCATTGCTTTTGCATTCATTGTGTATTGTACCTCTCATAAAAGTAGTTGGTGAACGTGCCATCTGGATCTGCTTGTTTTTTCTTTTGGAAGAATACATCGGTTTTAGGATACGCCCGCTTCATTTGCGCTTTCGTTTGATAAGGCATATACGGTAAGTAATAGCTTCCAGCGTGCTGCAGCGTGATATCTGTCATTTTTCGAATGATTCGCTCGGCTTCCGCCTTCTCTTCTTTTTCGAACCCGTAATTCACTAAAAGCACAAGTGCAAACATATCTTGTTTCGCATATGAGAGATCCGCTTTTTCATTTTTTTGTACATAACGTATTGTGATATTCATTAGATTCAAATCTTCTTGTTGTAAAAAGGATCTCATGTCATCAATGTACGCACGAAAACGGTCAACTGGGACAAAATATTCCTGCAGCACATCTGTGTCAGATTCATTTTCATATTCTAAAAAGGCAGAGTCAGAACGCATCACATTGTTTCTTGTGATCAGCTGATCATTTTGACTTAAGAAATACTTTTTTTGCAAATTCCAGAGCAGATCTTTTCCCATATCAAATCTTCTTGAAAGGCCGAGCATAAATTTCAAAGGCATGACGAGTTGGTCTTCTTTCAGCTCTTGATATGATGCGATCCCTTGTTGTGAAGTGAGTGAATAATTCGTCACATACATCTCTTTCAAAAAGTTTGATTTCGCTGTTGAGATTCTGGCAAGATGCATGCGTACTTCTTTATTGTGTTTGACATGCTTTTGAAAATAATCCGTATACTCATCGTAACCCAGAGAGGTTGTCTCCATTTTATATAGTTCATCTTTTGTTAAAGAAAGCTCCACATCTAAAATGACGCCGAATAAACCGTATCCCCCAATGACGGCAGTAAATAAATCATCGCCTGGCTTTACTGTGACAATCTCACCGTCTGCTTTTAACAGCCTGAATGAGCGAACTGTGTCAATGAGTGACCCGTAACGAATGTCACGTCCATGTGCGTTTGCACTTAAAGATCCGCCAATTGTAAAGATATTCTGCGATTGCATTACCTTCACAGCAAGACCATATGGATTCACATATTTTTGTATATCATCCCATGTAGCACCGCTTTGAACCCGAATCGTTTTCTTTTTAGGATCAAACGCTAAAATCTGGCGGAATTCCGTCATATCGAGCACGATGCCGTTTTCATAATATGTGTGGCCGCCCATACTATGCTGTTTACCGGCAATAGAAATCGGCAGGTGTTTTGCTTTTGCTTCTTTCAATACTTCTTTTAACGTGTCTATTTCTTTCCCTTGAACAACTTTTTTGATTTTGACAGGCATGAGATGACTAACATCAGTAAAAGCCTCAAGATCCTGTCTTTTGTGTGTTTGGCCTTCTCGTATAGTGATTGATACAAAAAATGCAGTAGCATATACGATCAAAAGAACGACCCATAGCCATTTTCGTTTCATGATAGGTACTCCGTTCTATAAAATTACATCCATTATATCAAGCCATTCTCTTCCTCCACCTTAATTTTTCATAAAAAAACCTGGCATGAGTTTATCTCATACCAGGCATTTTTCATTTTGTGCTTATTGAATACCGAGCGCGATTTTTGCGTATCTTGACATTTTGTCTCGTGTCCAAGGCGGATTCCATACGATGTGAACTTCTGTTTCTTTTACTTCTGGAAGATCACTTAATGCTTTTTTGACTTCATCCACGATAATTGGTGCAAGAGGACAACCCATTGATGTTAAGGTCATGGTGATATCCGCTTTTCCATTCTCATCAAGATCGACATCATAGACAAGTCCAAGGTTGACGATGTCAACATTCAGCTCAGGGTCAATCACCTGTTCTAGGGCACCTAAAATATTTTCTTTCAATGCTTCATCCATGATATCCACTCCTTTTTCCATTAGTATAACGTACTTTTTCTTATGACTAAACGTTTGTGCTTTTCAGATGAGTCACAAACCAGTCAATCGTTTCAAACATCGCTTGTCTTGAGACCTTATGGCCAGCTTGTCCATCAGTGATAAAGCGAATCAGGTGCGGATCCTGCTTATATTGTGTGGACGCTAACTCATCGTATAGGGATTTTGCGTGCCGGTAAGGGACTACAGGATCATTTTCTGCATGCCAGAATAACAGCGGTCTTTTGTTTAATCGATCCGTTTGCAGCGTTAAATCATATGGGCGCAGGGCGTCTAATTGCAGATGAACCTCTTCGTCTGTAATGTCTTTCATCAACCCTTTGTGACGCATGTCCATGATCTGTGCTTTTAGAAACGTCGTATAGTTCGGACTCCCCATCAAGCTGACAGCGGCTTTGATCCAATCATGCTTGGCAAGTGCGCCAAAGGTGGTGATGCCGCCCATGGAAGTACCTGCAACGCCTATTAAATCGGCTTCAATCAATTGTTTTTCTTGAAAGTATGTTTTGAGTATATCGATTTCACGAACTTCGTTCAGGACAATTTCCCAGAACTTTGATGCCAGTTCCTCTAAGTTGAGGTTTTCTGATCTTACACCATGATAAGCACAGTCAGGCAAAATGACTCTCATGCCTTTTTCCGCCAGATGGAAGGCGAAGTGTAAATTATGCTCTCGTGCACTTGTAAATCCGTGAATAAAAAATACAAGCGGCAGCGGTTTGTCTTTATTTTCAGCTTTTACGATATGTAAAAATGGAATATCGCGCGTAATTTGCTCATCAATGGTGATCACAGCCTATGAATCCTCCTTTATCATTCCCGTCTTTGTTTATTTTAACATGTAGACAACAAAGATGTGATAAAGATACACTATAGAAAGAGGCGCTAACATGAATTGCCTCCTATCACTTACAGATCAAAGGAGATTTTATGGAGACTAAACCTTATCTAATCGCACTTGACCTGGATGGCACATTATTAAAAGATGATAAAACCATTTCTGCGCACACACTTGACGTCATTCAAAAAGTGAGAGACAGCGGGCATCACGTCTGTATATCAACAGGCCGGCCATTTCGATCCAGCTCTCCTTATTATCAGCAATTACAGCTTGATTCACCAATTGTGAATTTTAACGGAGCGTTTGTCCATCATCCTCTTGATGAAAAATGGGGCAGATTTCATACGTCACTTGATCTTCAAGTGGTCAAACAGCTTGTAGACATTAGTGAAGAGTATAAAGTGCACAATGTGTTAGCTGAAGTGTTAGACGATTTGTATTTCCATTATCATGATGAAAAACTCATTGATATCTTTAATATGAATGCAAACAAAGTCACTGTTGGAGACCTAAGGGACAACCTTGGAGAAAATGTGACGAGCGTGTTAATTCATGCAAAAGAAGAGGACGTCGGAGCTATTCGAAGCTATTTATCAGATGTTCATGCAGAAGTGATTGATCACAGACGCTGGGCTGCCCCGTGGCACGTGATTGAAATCATTAAAACAGGCATGAATAAAGCTGTTGGATTGCAAAAGATCAGTGATTATTACGGTGTTCCTAAGGAGCGGATTGTGGCATTCGGAGATGAAGACAATGATTTAGAAATGCTTGAATTTGCTGGATGTGGTGTGGCAATGGGCAACGGAATTGATGCCGTGAAACGTGTCTCAAATGAAGTCACTGATACGAATGAACAAGACGGGATTGCTAAGTTTCTAACGAATTACTTCTCGCTTTAATTTTTCCATTCATACATAGCAGATGGAAGCGGGCATACTACCGTTAGACAGGTTGTCCTGTCAGCTTGTGTAAAGGGGCGGATTCCGAATGGGTAAAAGAAGCAAATCGAAACGCTTTATACAACAAGGTAAAGATTCAGTCAGTCTTCATGACGCACGTTTTCCTTACCGTTCGACACTTGAAGAAGCGTCAGACAGAGGAAATATGAAGACTGATGCTTCTGGAGGTTCATTGTGAGAAACGAACTTTTTGATCAAGCCAAATCATTTACTGAAGAGGCTCTTACTTCTTCATTTTCATCTGGGTTAGAGCGTCAACAGGCAGTCAAACGAGCGAAAAATGCCGTATCCTCTGCATTTGCCAATTCAACAGATGCAGAAAGAAACCAGCTGCATACCTTCCAAGACTTGCTTGATGATCTCTGACATAAAAAAGCTGTCCACATTTGATGGACAGCTTTTTCTAATTCCCATGCTTATTTGACTTGGAATGTTTTCTTCTCCGTGATTTGTTTCAGCCCTTCTGCTTTTCCTTTAAACGTTACAACCGCTTCGTATGTTCCGGGCTTTACACCGTTTGACCACGTGTCTTGAAAATCATAGGCCTCGCCTTTTTTCAGCACAAAAGTTTGGATGGCCTGTGTGAACATACGGTCTTTCGAATAGCGATATTGTTCGTTCCCGTTTTCGTCATACACACTGAGCTCGAATTTTTGGCTTGTGTTAAAGGTAAATTCAATATCTCGATCTGATTCATTTTTCAGTGACATGTTAAATTGAACTGAAGAACCTTTCTGGACGGGGTCTACTGTGAGTACAACCGTTTTTTCTCCCATTTGACCGGAAACCTCCTTGTCTGGTTCATCCTTTTTTTGTTGTCCACAAGCGGCTAAAAACAATAGAATGAGAAGAAGTACCAACCCTTTTTTCATCTGCTACCCACCTTTTAATCTCGTCTGAAAAATCCAAGAATATTGGTTGTCTGCACAATATTTGTAAAGGCTTTTGGATCGACTTCTTTAATAATTTGTTCAAGTTCATACAGCTCATACCTTGTAATGACGATCACCATCATTTCCTTTTGCTCGTTGGTGAATGCGCCTTTTGCAGGTACAGTCGTAATACCTCTGACCATTTTTCCGTAAATGGCTTCTTTGATTTCATCTGCTTTTTTCGTCACAATCATCGCGGTCAGCTTCTCATGTCTTGTATGGATGGCATCAATGACCCTTGTGGTTACATATAATGTGACAAGCGTATATAATGCTTTCTCCCAACCTTGTAATAATCCTGCTGTAAAAATGATGATTCCATTTAAAATGAAGAAATACGTGCCAACTGGTTTGTCTTTCCATTTCGCTAATACCATAGCAACGATGTCGAGTCCGCCTGTCGATGCCCCGTATTTGAGCGTGATCCCAATTCCTACTGCGGATATGACACCGCCAAACACAGCATTTAATAAAATATCATGGGAAACACTCGTTTCTGGTAAAATGCCAAGGAAAATGGTTGTCAGTGCAACACTGATGATGCTGTACAAAGTAAAGGAACGGCCAACTTTCATCCAGCCTAAAATGCCGACTGGAATGTTTAAAATAAATAATAGAATCCCTGTTGATACATAAAATGGCGCATATTGATCGATTAAGCTGGATAGCAGCTGGGCTACCCCTGTAAAACCGCTCGCATATACGTCAGCTGGGATTAAGAATAAATTCAGTCCAATCGCATTGAGTAATGCACCAATTACGACGACAATGAGTTTTTTTGCTTCTCCAATGAACATGTTGTCATTCCTCCACTTACCATTCTCTCTATGGTTTTCCCTAAAATTTAGAATTTGAACACGAAAAGATGATTTCTATGATATAGTTAGGCTAAAAAGATGTAAAATATGGCTTATTTTTTTAGAAAGAAGGGATTTATATGACTGTTCATATCATAGCAGACAGTGCTGCTGATCTGCCTCTTTCTTATTATGATGAACATAACATAACACTCATTCCGCTCCGCGTGTTGCTTGGCGAGCAGGAATTTGAGGATTTGATCACCATTGAACCAAAACAAGTATTTGATGCGATGAGACAAGGAGCCAGTCCAAAAACGTCACAGGCTTCACCAAACCGGATCAAGGAAGCCTTTGTTTCTGCCGCTCAAACCCATACATCTGCCATCTATGTCGCTTTTTCATCAGAGCTTTCAGGTACATATCAGACAGCTGTGATGATGGCAAATGAAGTGAAGGAAGAATATCCTGATTTTGATTTACGAATCATTGATTCTAAATGCGCTTCACTCGGCTATGGGCTTGCTGTCAAACACGCTCAATCACTTGCCATTGACGGAAATACAATACAAGAAATTGAAACGTCTGTAAAGCATTTTTGTGAATCTTTACAACATATTTTTACTGTAGACGATTTAACGTATTTAGCAAGAGGCGGAAGGATCAGTAAAGCGTCCGCATTTGTTGGCGGTTTGTTAAGCATTAAACCCATTTTACATGTCGAAGATGGAAAACTCATCCCACTAGAAAAAATCCGCGGACGTAAAAAGCTGCTGAAACGCATTATTGAACTAATGAAAGAACGCGGAACGGATTGGCCTAATCAAACGGTTGGCATTAGTCATGGTGATGATCCTGCACTTGCAGAAGACATGAAACAACTGATTGAAGACGAATTTCATCCTAAAGAAATTGATATTCATATCATCGGCGCCGCTGTGGGATCCCATTCAGGACCTAGCACGCTTGCGATCTTTTTTACAGGCAAATGATCATAAAAAGCACCCTTCCCTGATACAACACGGGAAGGGTGCTTTTCTTATGAAAGTTTAAATCGCTGGACAGTTTCATTTAACCTTGCCGTCATACTCATCAATTCTTCGACTTGTTTGTTCATTTGATGGAACGATTGCAGCTGTTCATTTGCTGAGGCAGAAATTTCTTCGCTGCCAGCTGCTGTTTCTTCTACTACTGCACTAATATTTTCAATCGAGTGCAGTACTTGTCCGCCAAGTTCTGTTGATTGGATAATTTGGTCATTTAAGACCGCCATTTCTTGTTTAATATGCTGCGCTTTTGTTTCTATATCTTCAAAGGAGTGTGAGGTTTTGTCCATCGCATCCTGCTGCTGAAGTGAAAGCTTGACCCCTTCTTGAACCGTTTGACTAATGGATTGAATCCCTCTTTCAATATGACTGACCATGTCAAAAATTTGTCTTGTTGCATTTGACGATTCATCGGCAAGCTTGCGAATTTCATCTGCTACAACGGCAAAGCCTTTTCCAGCTTCGCCTGCCCTTGCCGCTTCAATGGCTGCGTTTAAGGAAAGTAAGTTTGTTTGATCCGCAATGTCAGAAACCGTTTTGGCCATGGCCGAGATTCCGCTGGCGTATTGCGTGAATTCTCCTGCTGATTCTTCGATTTGTCTCGTGGCATGTGTATTTTTTTCAATCGCTGATTTTGTTTCTGTTAACGTGTGCTTTCCGCTTTCTACGGCTTCAATGGCATCCTCTGTACTGCGGATGACCGTTTGTGAGCGTTCAGAATTTTTACGTCCATGCTGGTCCATTTTCTCAATCAAGCTGACGCCATGCTGGAGATCTTCTGAAATCGCTTGTGACCCATTGGCCATTTCGTCTGTTGAGACAGATACTTGATTGGCAGATTCCATCATCTTTTTATTTTCATCATTCAGGTGGATCGAGAATGTCTCTACTCGGCTTGAGACATGGCTGATTTCTTTAATCAAACTAATCAACTGATCTGTCATTTGATTAAAGGATTCATTCAAGCCGCCGATTTCATCCTTACGCTGAATATCTGTCCGCTCCACAGCAAGATTCCCTTCTGCGATCTGCTTTGCTCTGTAGGATAGTGATTTGATAGGTGTCACGATGGATCGCGTTAACCCCATATTCAAAAAGACGGCAATGACAATCAGTGTGAGGGCTGAGACGAGTGCACTTGTAATAATCCATTGTACATTGTCTGCTGCATCCTCTAGATTTTGTTTATACGCTTCTTCTGCTCTTTTATTCATCGTATGCACATCGTTTAAAACGCCATCAATTCTTGCTGCCACACGTCTTGCATCCGAGGCGTTTTTTTCACCAATGGCATTGTTTGCTTCTTTGGTCCATGTGTCATATTTTGTATTTAACCTTGTTAATGCCTCTTTGTTCAAATTTCCTGCATACTTGTTTAACGTTTGCAGCTGTTTTTTTGCTGTAGAAATATCGTTTTGAACGATCTCTAGCTGTTCATCTGAAAGTGTCATCGAATAATTGGTCATCGCTTGCTCGACACTTTCAAAGCTTGCCTTCGTTTTTTGTACGTTTAATAAGGTTTGGACATCTGCTTCATTTGATGATTGGATCTTTGTCATGCTGACAATGATAAAGGCAATGACACCAACTGCTAAAAGAAGTGAGATAAGTGAGTTGAGTAAAATTTTGACGCGTAAACTCATGATGCGCCCCCCTCTTCTTTCAGAAGCGTCTGCTTCAGACCATTTAATTTTTTGGTCAGTGTCTCAGCATTTTTCAAGATCCGGATTTTTGCCATATCGATTCCATCATTGCTTAAGTCATAGACAACATGCCCGCTTTTAATTTGATTGTTCTTGATGACCTGTTCGCTGAATTGATAGACCACTTCATCGACTTTTTTTACCATAGATGAAATCACAGCTTTTTCTGCAGTAAAGTACTGATCGCTGTCAACACCAATGGCATATTTGCCTTGAGATTGCGCTTCTTTTAATACACCAACACCTGAATAACCGGCTGCAGCATATAAAACGTCTGCTTTCTTTTTGATCATATCTTTGGCTATTTTACCGCCCTTGCCTGCATCACTAAATGTACCGGCATAGGTAGATAAGATTTTGATTTTTGGATTGACTGATTTGGCGCCTTTTTGAAACCCTTTTTCAAAACGATGAATGACGTCTGCATCAACACCGCCAACAAATCCAATGACATCGCTTTTCGTTGTCATCGCAGCAAGTGCACCTGCTAAATAGCTGCCTTCCTCTTCTTTAAACGTCACAGAGGTCACATTTTTCAGCTCAGATACGGCATCGATCAGAAGAAACTGCTTCTTCGGATATTTCTTTGCGACTTTTTCTAGGTCTTCTTGCATACTAAAACCTACACCGATAATGAGATCATTACCATCTTTTACGAGTTCTGTCAGCCCTTTTTCATATGTATCAGTTTCTGCAATTTCTCTATAATCAAATTCAATGCCAAGCTCATCACGTGCTTTTTCTAATCCTTTAAATGATGAATCGTTAAATGATTGATCACCAAGACCATCATCTGTGAGCATAACGCCAATATGCTTCGCAGTTGATTTCGGCGACCCCTCCTGTTGATTCCCGCATGCGGCGAGCACCATAAGCATGGCTGCCATCAGAAGCAATGAAATCTTCACTTTCATCCAAAAACACACTCCTTTTATCATCCTTACTCCTTTTTTATCGGATTTGAGGGGCGTTGTTTCAATGATATAGTGAAGGTTTTCATGACTTTTTTCATAGAAAAAATCCATTATTTAAGACAAAAATAAAAAAGTGAGCAAATGCTCACTTTTAGATCATTGACAAAGGGCTAAAATAAACTTTATTTTAGAACTTTGTCTTCTTTTCAGCGTGACCTGAAAACCTTTGCAGCCCTAGGAGGGACGAGTACCGGAGCGGAGCGAATTTGACATTCGTGAGCACCGGCACGCAGGACTGACACCGAATGCGAGGGTTTGTCTGCACGCTGAAGTGAGCAAATGCTCACTTTTTCTCGTATGTCCAGCCTTCTTTTTGATAAACGAGATCATTTTTCATCAGATGACCTAGTGCTCGTTTAAAGGCTGCTTTGCTCATTTGAAATCTTTCGCGGATATCCTCTGGATCACTTTTGTCTCCGTAAGGCATGGCGCCGTTTCTTGTTCTCATATAGGTTAAAATTTCTTCTGCATCGACAGATAATGCATCCTGTTTTCTAGGAAGCAGAGAAACGTTCACGGTTCCATCCTCTTTCACTGCAATAACGCGTCCTGTAACGGTCGATCCTAGTCTTGGCTCTTCCTTTCGTTCCGTGCGGTGAATAAACCCTCGCACGCCTGTATCTGTCAGCATAAAAGAACCTGTCGCAATTAAACGATAGATTGTTCCAGTAATTTCTTTGTTCATTAAGGTTTCTGGTGCCTCAGTAAACAATTCACTGATCACGTCTTCTGTGGCTGGTTTTGCGAACATTCTGCCGTAACTTGTGACTTTCAGCATACAGTAGAGTTTGTCTCCTTTTTTCGGCCATGCTTCCTCAAAAGGCGGGAGGTGTTCTGTTGCCACAAGTGCATCCTTTGACAGTCCAACATCGACAAATGCGCCCATGTCTTCTACCACGTCTACAACTTCTACCCAGCCATATGTATGTGCGTTAATTGTAGGAATTTTCATTGTGGCAGCGAGTCTTTCTTCATGATCTACATATAAATAGACCTCTACTTCATCTCGGTCATCAAGATCCTCTGTCATTTCACTGCGGTGTAAGAGGACCGAATCTTCACCATCTGTCAAAAAGTAGCCGTATTCCATTTCGTTCTCTATTTGCAAGGTCAGTTGCTCACCTGGTCTCATGTTCTCTTCCTTCCTATCTGCCCATAAAAGAGCGTTCGTTCATCTTTTGATTCACTTTATTCTACTATACTTCTCCCCGCATGAACACCTCTAGTTCTGTTAGCTAAAGTGGACAAACTGGTCACGATTTATACCGCAGCCGGCTGAACTCTTTGCCTCATCTCTTCGATAAAGTTTCTTCTTCGCCTATTGGCATGATAAAATAGATGCAATATCAATACTTGGAGGTCATGTGTCATGGCAAAAGAAAGCTCATTTGACATTGTATCGAAGGTCGAACTGCCTGAGGTGCAAAACGCTGTTCAAGCAGCGCTGAAAGAAATTAAAAACCGTTATGATTTTAAAGGAAGTAAAAGTGATATTTCTCTCGAAAAAGAAGAACTTGTTCTCATTTCTGATGATGACTTCAAGCTTGAGCAGCTAAAAGATGTACTTGTGACAAAGCTGATCAAACGAAATGTGCCAACTAAAAACATCGATTACGGAAAAACCGAGCATGCTCTTGGCGGTACAGTACGCCAGCGTGCGAAGCTGATCAGCGGGATTGATCAAGACAACGCTAAAAAGATCAACGCACTCATCAAGCAGTCTGGCATCAAAGTGAAATCACAATTTCAGGATGACCAAGTGCGTGTGACAGGGAAAAATAAAGATGATTTACAAGAGGTTATTTCTCTTATGCGTAAGGCTGATTTGCCGATTGATGTCCAATTTATAAATTTTCGATAAATTTCAAATTTTCCATTGATTATTTCTGCATTTTTCGTTACAGTTGATGGAAGTTCAATTCATTGACATGTTCATATTGCTTTCTTATCAAGAGAGGCAGAGGGACTGGCCCTGTGAAGCCTCAGCAACCGGTGTAGTAGAAATCTATTTTCTATGACCAAGGTGCTAAATCCAGCAAGCAACTGCTTGGAAGATAAGGAGAAGAATTACGATACAGCCAAAAAGTCTTCTTCTTATCAGAAGGCTTTTTTTGTTACATAGAAATAAGGAGGAATACAATGGGCCTATTACAAGACTTACAAAATCGCGTACTGATAGCTGATGGAGCGATGGGAACACTTTTATACTCTTACGGCATTGACCGCTGTTTTGAAGAATTAAATTTATCGAAAGAGGATGAAGTGAAACGCGTACACGAAGCATATGTGCAGGCAGGCGCTGACATCATCCAAACGAACACATACGGTGCGAATTATATTAAACTATCCCGCTACGGCTTAGAGGAAGAAACGAAACGCATCAATACAAAAGCGGTACAAATTGCAAAAGCAGCCGCTGGCTCTGCTTATGTTCTCGGAACAATTGGCGGCATTCGAACGTTTAACAAAAATGCCTACTCTATAGAAGAAATCAAACGAAGCTTTAGAGAGCAGCTGTACATCCTATTAAATGAAGAGCCTGACGGATTATTGCTTGAAACGTATTATGACATAGAAGAAGCGAAGGCTGTTCTCCAAATTGCTCGCAAAGAAACGACTCTCCCGATTGTCATGAATGTCTCTATGCATGAACAAGGCGTTTTGCAGGATGGTACCCCGCTGAAGGATGGTTTATCTGAGTTATCATCTCTTGGTGCAGATGTCGTAGGCATCAACTGCAGGCTGGGCCCTTATCACATGATTCAGGCACTCGAAGGCGTTCCACTTTTAGAAAATTCGCATTTATCTGTCTATCCTAACAGCAGTCTCCCCTCTCTTGAAGAAGGCAGACTCGTCTATGATACAGATAACGATTATTTCCGGAAAAGTGCACTTGAATTTAGAAATCAGGGCGCACGCATTATCGGAGGCTGCTGTGGAACAACACCTCAGCATATTAGCGCAATGGCTGAAGCGGTCAAAGGTTTAGCACCGATCACTGAAAAAGAAGTGAAAGTGTTAAAAGAAGAAATCATTTCCATCCAAGATCAGCGCACTGAACCAGGTCTTGATGAGCTGGCTGTGAAAAAACGATCGATTATCGTAGAGCTCGATCCACCGAAGAAGCTGAACTTCGAAAAATTTCTCGTTGCTGCAAATGAATTAAAGAATGCTGGCATTGATGCGTTGACTTTAGCCGATAATTCTCTTGCGACTCCGCGCATTAGCAATGTCGCTTGCGGCGCATTATTAAAGCAGCAGCTTGATATGCGTTCTCTTGTTCATATCACATGCCGCGACCGTAATTTGATAGGGCTACAATCCCATTTAATGGGGCTCGACACTCTTGGATTAACCGATATTTTAGCGATCACAGGCGATCCATCTAAAATTGGAGACTTCCCAGGTGCAACATCTGTGTATGATTTAACCTCCTTTGATTTGATTCGTCTCATCAAACAATTTAATGAAGGCCTTTCTTTCTCAGGAAAGCCTCTTGGCAAAAAGACCAATTTTTCAGTGGCTGGCGCGTTTAACCCAAATGTGCGTCATATTGATAAAGCGGTCAAACGTCTTGAGAAAAAAATCGAATACGGCGCTGATTATTTTATTTCACAGCCTGTTTATTCTGAAGAACAACTTGTGAAAATTCATGAGGAAAGCCGCCACTTGGATAAACCAATTTACATCGGCATTATGCCGTTAACAAGCAGCCGAAATGCAGAGTTTATTCATCATGAAATTCCCGGCATCAAATTATCTGATTCTATTCGTGACATTATGGCTAAGGCTGGCGAGGATAAAGAAAAGCAACGAGCAGAAGGTTTAGCGATTGCCCGCTCTTTATTAGATACAGCCTGCGAATTGTTTAATGGCATTTATTTAATTACTCCTTTCCTTCGATCAGATTTAACAGCAGAACTGACCACCTACATCCATCAGAAAGAAAAGGAGTCTAACATCCATGTCAACTATCACTGAACAGCTCAAGAAACGCATCCTCGTCCTTGATGGTGCAATGGGCACAATGATTCAAAACGCCAACCTGACAGCAGAGGACTTTGGCGGAGAAGAGTATGAGGGCTGTAACGAGTATTTGAATATGACAGCCCCTCACATCATCCGTGCGATCCATAGGGAATACCTCGAAGCAAGTGCCGATCTCATTGAAACAAATACGTTCGGTGCGACAAAGCTCGTTCTTGATGAATATGGGCTTGGCCACCTTGCTTATGAACTCAATGTTCGAGCTGCGCAGCTGGCAAAGGCAGAAGCTGACCGTTTCTCCACACCCGAAAAGCCTCGTTTTGTTGTAGGCGCAATGGGCCCAACAACGAAAACATTATCTGTAACAGGCGGCACAACCTTCAGTGAGCTCGTCAGAAACTATGAAGAACAAGCCCGCGCTCTAATTGACGGAAAGTGTGATGCCCTTCTTTTAGAAACAAGCCAAGACATGCTGAATGTAAAAGCTGGTTTCAAAGGAATTCAGGAAGCCTTTCAGAAGGCAGGCATTCAATTACCACTCATGGTATCAGGTACGATTGAACCAATGGGCACCACCCTTGCAGGTCAGGATATCGAAGCCTTTTATATCTCTCTTGAGCATATGAAACCCATCAGTGTGGGCCTGAACTGTGCGACTGGTCCAGAATTTATGACAGACCACATCCGCACGCTCTCCTCCATCGCAAAGTCAGCGGTGAGCTGCTATCCGAATGCTGGTCTCCCAGATGAAGAAGGCCAATATCATGAATCCCCTGCTTCTCTTGCTAAAAAAATCGCCGCCTTTGCTAAGGAAGGCTGGTTAAATATTGTCGGCGGCTGTTGCGGAACGACACCTGCACATATTCAAGCATTGTCAGATGAAGTACGCACGATTCAGCCGCGTCATATCACTCGCGAATCACCGCAGCATACCGTATCAGGAATTGAGCCCCTTATTTATGAGGATTCAATGCGTCCTCTTTTTGTAGGTGAACGGACCAATGTCATTGGTTCTCGCAAATTCAAACGGCTCATTGCGGAACAAAAGTTTGAAGAAGCAGCAGAAATTGCTCGTGCTCAGGTGAAAAATGGCGCTCACGTCGTTGATGTGTGTCTGGCTGATCCAGACCGTGATGAGGCAGCAGACATGGAAGGCTTTTTACAAGAAGCCATGAAAAAGGTGAAAGCTCCTTTTGTCATTGATTCAACGGATAAACACGTGATTGAAAAGGCACTCACCTATTCTCAAGGGAAAGCCATCATCAATTCTATTAATCTTGAGGATGGCGTGGAACGTTTTGAAGAGATTCTACCTCTTGTGAAGCTATATGGCGGTGCACTTGTTGTTGGCACAATTGATGAAATAGGAATGGCTGTGACAGCAGAACGAAAGCTTGAAATTGCTATACGTTCGCATGATTTGTTAACGAAGAGATATGGAATTCCTGCAAGTGACATCATTTTTGATCCGCTTGTCTTTCCCGTAGGCACTGGAGACGAGCAATATATTGGCGCCGCTGAAGAAACGATCAAAGGCATTAAAATGATCAAGGAAACCCTGCCTGAGTGCCTCACCATTTTAGGTATCAGCAACGTATCTTTCGGACTTCCGCCTGTTGGCAGAGAAATCTTAAACGCCGTCTATTTGTATCACTGCGTGCAAGCAGGGCTTGACTATGCCATCGTGAATACGGAAAAGCTTGAGCGCTTCGCATCCATTCCAAAGGATGAAATCAAACTAGCTGAAACCTTGCTTTATGAAACAAATGACCAAACACTGGCTGAATTCACCCAATTTTACCGCGGCAAAAAGAAAACGGAGAAAAAACCAAAGGTCTCCTTATCACTTGATGAAAGGCTGGCGCTCTACGTCGTCGAAGGAACGAAAGAAGGTCTCATCGATGATCTATCCCTTGCTTTGGAGCAATATGAATCGCCGCTTCATATTATCAATGGTCCGTTAATGCAGGGAATGGCTGAGGTTGGTCGTCTTTTTAATCAAAACGAACTGATTGTCGCCGAGGTGCTTCAATCGGCAGAGGTCATGAAAGCATCTGTTTCGTTCCTTGAGCAATATATGGAAAAGCAGCATGCGAGCGGGAAAGGAAAGATTCTTCTTGCGACCGTAAAAGGAGATGTCCATGATATCGGGAAAAACCTTGTCGACATCATTTTGAGCAATAACGGCTTTCAAGTAGTCGACCTCGGCATCAAGGTGACACCTCAAACATTGATTGAAGCTGTGCAAAAGGAAAAACCAGATATGATCGGATTATCAGGCTTACTTGTAAAGTCCGCACAGCAAATGGTACTAACCGCTCAGGATTTACAAAAGGCCAATATTTCTGTTCCTATTTTGGTCGGCGGTGCTGCCCTTTCTCGCAAATTTACGAAAATGAAAATTTCGCCTCATTATGATGGACCTGTTCTTTATGCAAAAGATGCCATGGACGGTCTGTCATTAGCCAATGAGTTAAAAGCGAATCCACTGCAATTTCAAACAAAGCCCGAAGAGGAGCCAGCGGCACCTTTCAAGGAGAAAGAAGGAAAGCAGCCGAAAGCTGTCATTGAATTACTAGAAAAACGCGTAGCCCTCCCTCAGGCACCGGTATTTACGCCAGAAGATACCGCACGCCATTATGTGAGGGACATCGATTTGCATCATATTATGCCTTATGTGAATGAACAAATGCTCATTGGTCATCATCTCGGCTTAAAGGGAAAAGTCAAAGCCTTATTAGCTGAACAGCACCCAAAAGCATTGGAATTAAAACAGCTTGTCACAGACCTTCTAAACGAAGGCAGAGAGAAAAACTGGTTTGCGCCAGCATTTGTGTATCAATTCTTCCCTGCCGGTTCAGACGGAAATGATTTGCATATTTATGATCCCGAAAAGCCTGACCGCATCATTGAAACGTTCCAATTTCCAAGGCAGGTGAAGCTCCCGTACCGCTCCATTTCTGATTATGTACGGAAAAGTGATGAAAACGAGAAAGATTATATTGCCTTATTCGCCGTCACAGCCGGCGCGCGTATACGTGAAGTCGCGCAGCAATTTAAGCAGGAAGGAGATTATTTAAAAATGCATGCTGTCCAAGCTCTGGCACTTGAGCTTGCAGAAGGATTAGCTGAAAGAACCCATCAAGTGATTCGTGACAAATGGGGCTTCCCTGACCCAGTCGATTTTACAATGGAAAAACGATTTCAAGCGAAATATCAAGGGCAGCGCTATTCCTTTGGTTATCCAGCGTGTCCAAATCTTGAGGACCAAGAAAAGTTGTTCAAGCTGCTTCAGCCTGAAAAAATCGGCATCCACCTGACAGAAGGATTCATGATGGAACCTGAAGCATCTGTTTCAGCGATTGTCGTCTCCCACCCTGAAGCTCGATATTTTAATGTTCATTAACTCTAGAACCTCCGTGATTGGGGGTTCTTTTTCGTTATAAAAATGGAATAAATATCAATTTTTACAATAATCCACCGATAATATAAATGAAAGAAAATGAATGAATAGGAGATGTTTGTCATGTTTAAAAAGAAAATTGGTTTTTTACTGCTTGCCGGCCTCTTCATCGCTGCCTCTCTCTTCCAATCACCTGCACTAGCAAGTGAAGCATCTACGAAACAAACAAAAAATTATACAGAAGAATTGGAGCACCAGTATCCAGACAGTGATTATGCCAACAATGATACGATGGAAAAAGCTCAGTTCCTGCAGCCTTCTCTTTATTTGAATAAATCTTATTTATATCACGAGGGAAGTATTTCTTCTATAAATGACGTCGACTTTTACCATTTCACCAGTTCCAAATTTGATGGTGCGGACGGTCGTTTTTCCATTAAACTTGTGAATGTAAAGTCAGGAAATGATTTCGATCTCTATCTTTATAATAAGAACGGCGCGCTTGTGTCTTCCTCTGTGCGGACATACAACCAAAATGAGATCATTCATATGCCGAAAATTGCCGCCAGTACGGATTACTACCTAGCGGTTAAGCCTAAACAATTACTAAATGAAGAAGATAAAATGTACCGCATTGTCTTTGATAAAAGCATTGAAAAAGCAACACTCAAACGATATGGGTCGCCAGCCACACTCAACAGCTTCAATGAAGCCGGTTCTCCAAATTCTAATTTTGATTTAAGCAGTCTGCCGCAGGATGCTGTCGTAACTGGTCTTTCATTAGAGGCTGATAAAGGCAGTACCAACGCACACAATTATGTTTTCACCGTTTCTTCTTTAAAAGGCGGAGCAGTGAATGTACCTTGGAACGGTCAAAAGGTTGATATCTCTTCCTATAAAACAAGCCAGGTTCCAGCAAAAGACCGCTTTTTTGTTTCTTTCAACGCCATAGAGGTCCCTCAGCTTATCGGTGGACGATTAATTAAAGTAGGCGTCGTGTCGATTAAAAACTTGCAGCTCACCTTTGAATATGAATACAACCGTGACCTGAATTATTAATAAGAGGACAAAAGGAAAAGGATCTCCCTTTTCCTTTTTCTTATGCTTTCTTATGGTACGATACATATAGATGAAATCAGCTAAGAAGGAGTTGCGTGTATTGGAAAACGTTGTACAACGAACATTAACACTCGATGACATACCCGATCTTATCGCATTGTCAAAAGAGGTCGACTGGCCTGATTACAATGCGGATGAGCTTACATCTCTTTTAACAAACGGATATTTTACTGGTTTTTCAACAACGGATGGACAAGTCATCTCATGTGCGGGACTTTTCCAATATGATAAAGCAGCATCAATTGGTGCTGTGATTGTATCTGAGACGCATCGCGGCTTAGGCCTTGCACGGAAAATGATTGACACCCTGCTTCGCCGGAGCAATCAAAGCGTTCCTGTCGTTTTAACCGCTACTGTACAAGGACAGCCCGTTTATGAAAAAATCGGATTTCAAACGGCCGGCTACATTCATACATACAAAGCACAGACCACGAATCCATCGGCTTTTCGTGTGTCAGGTGGGATTCACCTTTCTCCTGCTGATGAAGCGGACCTTCCGTCTATTGAAGCACTTGACGAAAAAGGTGCAGGTACCAATCGATCAAGCTTTATAAGAAAGCGAATGGATCGAGCATCGTTCCGGCTGATCGCACAGAATGAACATCATGAAACAACTGGCTTTGCATTTGGCATCGAAACCCCTGCTAATCTCATGATTGGGCCGCTTGCAGCAAACGATGAACAAACCGCTCTCTCGCTCATCCAATCACTCATCTCGTCTTATTCAGGGGCAATTCGTTTAGATATGCAGGAAGAAACAGCTGAGCACCTGCATGAAACACTTGTTGAAGCAGGATTTACGAAAACAAACGTAGCCCATTTTATGATGATTCGTGGGAAAGAAAAACTAAATGATCCCGCCCTATTCTATTTCCTCGCCTCTCAAGCATTTTCTTAAAAAACAAAAAAGCTGTAGACACTAGATGTCTACAGCTTTTTTATTACTTCTCTCCAACTGATGAAAGAACATGAGCGAGTGCATTTGTGACCTTCCCATGCTCTGATGCATGCGGGCGGTCATCACCATCTCCATAGCCGTAATCAATCATTCGATTACGATTTAAGCAAAGCTTTGTCAGCTTCGGCTGGAATAGATCAAATAATTCAAAACGGTCTTTTAGCTGTGGGAATTGATTTTGATACTGCTGAATTTCTTCAGCAAGCAAACGCCAAAGAGTCGTTTCATCTAACAGATCGTGATTGTCTAATACGTTCGATACATAGCGCAGATTGCAAATAAATAATCCTGTAAAAATAAATTGTACTAAACCTTCTGGCGGCTCACTGCGCAGCACTTCTTTTAAATCTTCTTCTAGTGAAGCTAATTCAGGCAGCGGCTGGTCACTTATATTCACATCATCAACGAAATCTTTGATCGCCAAACGATGCGGCTGATGATTTTTTAACACAAGAATCGTATTTTGCCCATGCGGTGAAAAGACTGTGCCGTATTGATACATAAAGTGTAAAAGCGGCGGCATCACGACATGGAAAAACTTCGCCATCCATTCTTTTGCGGAGAGACCTGATTTTTCAATCAGCTGCTTGATATACGGCTCTCCTTCATGATCCTCATATGTGAGTGCCGCAAGTGTAACAGGGCTCTCCCCTTCATCTAAGTACGTATAAATGCTTTCTCTAAAAATGACACCGAGCATCTCGAGATATTGATACGGCGCACCAGGCAGTTTGCTGTAGTATGGATGATCGACATTGATACTTGCATTCTCACCTGGTAAAATGACGCGGCACACATCAGATAAAAATGAGTCTTGATCGGCAATCCCTTTAATATGCGCTGTAATGCGCGGGGCAATGACCGTACGTTCTGATGGGAGTCCACGGTATACAAGTGTATTTAAAATACTCATTGGCAGTTTAATATGATGCTTGCCTTTGTTTGAGATATTTGTAAAGGTTCTGATCGACTGCTGCGGGATATATTGATCCAGCCCCTCTCCCAAATACACAATCCGGCGCAAGGCCAAATCTTCCGGGAAATGCTGAATAATCATATGCGTCCACTGCCACTGATGAACAGGCATCATATAATAGTCAGCTGCATTCAGTCCTTCATCCTTTAACACACGTTGAAATTGACGAATCGTGACTTCATCTAATTCTTTGGCGATCACCTGCTCATAGTTTTCTTGATCGACTGCATGGAATGTCGCAAGTTCCCTGTGAACAGCAATCCAAGACAGCTGCACACATTCTTGACGTTCTGGTGCATAGGCTAAGTAATCATCGTAGCTGAATCCTATACGTCCTTTGTTATACACAATCCAAGGATGGCCTGTCATTTCTCCTTCAATCCATGCATAATCCGTATCTGTCAGCTCATCCGCACGAAGCGCTTTTTTCGACAGCAAATGGACATCGGCTAACAAAGTATGGTGAAGCTCTTTGATAAGATGGCCTGTTGTGTCAGAGGACATTGGAATGATCGGCTGAATGTCTAGTAAAAACACAATGGCACTGACATCCTTTGACCACTTTCCATCCTGGCAGCACTCAATTGATTCAGCGATTGTATCAAAACTATCAAACAACCGAGGTTTTGCCAGATAACGATATTTCTTATGTTCATGAATGATTAATTCATACTGACCAATGCCATCCTTACGATCCAGCTCGACAGGATGAAGCATGTCCTCATACATGTATTCGGACAGCATTTTTGCCACCATTCTCTGGTTTGCCTTTTTCCAAGCAGCAGGATTCACCGCTTTTTTCAATTCATCTTGTACACTCATCGCTTCATCCTCCTTAACCTTTGATTTCTTCAAATGTGTGTGCGTTCTTGTGTGTACCAAATGTCTGGAAGACGTGCTTTTGATAAAGTGGATACACGGTTTGACGAGCAAGTTCATTAATGATCACACTGTTTCGATAAGCCCCCAGCCCCAAATCTGGAGCGCCGACCCCATGTGTATGAAGCTCTGCATTTTGTACAAAAATATCATTTTCACCCATCGTATTTGTTTTCAAACGATATTCACGTTCCACTTGGAAACGTCCTTGATCATCCCATTGAATGTGGTGAGTAATAGGGTTGATAAATGGCGGCAGAACGGATTGATAGCCAGTCGCCAATACAACAATATCTGTCTCATGCGTAAAAGATTCTTCCTTGACCCACTGCGAGCAGGAAAGTGATAATCCGCCCGCTGTTTCCTCAATCAAGTTGACCTCCGTCATGGCTTGAAGCACTGTGTTCAGCTGCGTTCCGCAGGCAGAACGTTCATAAAGTAAATGATAAATATCACGAATCATTGCCGAACTGATGCCTTTATACAGCAAGTCTTGCTGTTTTAATAACGCATCCTTTTTTGTTTGCGGAAGCTCATAAAAGAAATCAATATAGTCAGGGGAGAAATACTCAAGCCCTAGGTTTGAATATTCCATTGGGAAAAATCCTTTTGACCGTGTGAACCAGTGAATATCCTTCGCTTCATCATCTGATAAAATGTCATAAAACACTTCTGCCGCACTTTGACCAGAGCCGATAACTGTGACAGATTTCCCTTTGAAACAGCCTTCTTTCTTTCGTTTTAAATAGTCAGCTGAGTGAAAAACCTTCTCTCCTAAAGCTGGCTGGAGCGATGCTGGCACTGCGGGCTGCGTGCCAATTCCCAAGACAAGATGTTTGCTTTCAAACACCTCTACAGTTTGGTCCTTTACATGACGGACATGCACTTCATACCGCTTTTCCCCTGACTTTTCAATCAGTGAGACAGATTCGACGTTCATGCCAAATCGGCAAGAGTCTAACTGATCAGCGACCCAGCGGCAATAATGACTGTATTCCTTGCGCGGGATATGGAAGTCCTCTAGAAAGTAAAATGAATACAAACGGTTTTGTTCCTGCAAATAGTTGAGAAAGCTATATTTGCTTTTCACATCTGCCATACTGACAAGGTCCGCTAAAAATGGGACTTGCAGTGTCGTCCCTTCAATGAGCATCCCTGGGTGCCAGTGAAAGACTTCACTTCTTTCAAAAAACAAAGCGTCGATTTCATTTACCTCTTCAGATAATGCGGCAAGTCCGAGATTAAACGGGCCAATGCCGATCCCAATTACATCCACTATATTATTTTGCTTGTTGAACCGCGTCATGGTTATACTTCCTTTCGAATCGTTCTCGATCACAAAACATCAAAAGACCTGTTTTATCCGGTAAAGTGACTGGTTTTACACGTTCAAAGCCGCATTTTTCAAATACATGAATCATTTTTTCATTGCGAATATCCGGCTCAGCGACAATTTTTTCTGTTCGTTTGTTCTGCTCAAATTGAAATGCTGTCATTGCCTGAAGGAGCGGCGCAGCAAATCCTTTTCCCACATAATCCGGCTCCCCTATTAACAGGTGAATGCCTTGATCATGCGGAGAAGGCTCATAGTAGGATTCAATGATATCTCCTTTCACGTTGTAAGCCTCAAAATAACTCATTGGCGTCCCATCAATCGTGCCTAAATAAAGGGTTTGATGCGGATCATGTACTGCCTGATAAAAATGCTTTTCAAAATCAGGAAACGGAATATTCAAATGCCAAAATGGGTGAACATACTCTTCTTGCATCCACTTATGGACAAGCTGGACGTCTCTTTCATATTCAGCACGAATAAACCTAATACGATGCCTCATCCAATCAGCGCCTCCCTATGTAAAAAGAGCGGATTCAAGACAGCTGTGTAACGAGACTGTGTTTCCAGAGATCCTGTCAGCTCATCCATATCTTCAAATCGTGTCAGCAAATTCGCTTTTGAAGGAAGTTCTTTTGAACGGAGAAGGCTGTTTGTCAGATCAGAAGCTCCGTACATCTCCTCATGAGCAAGCAATGTATCCCTCACGAGTGCCAGCAAGTCTTCTTCCTTTGCTAGTCCTTCTGTGCCAAAGCCATTAATGAGACCAAATAAATGATTAAAGAAGAAATAATAACGGAGTCTCTCAACGGCTACATCATCCGCACAAATGGTTTCACTTCTTACGCTCAAGTTTTGAACTAGATTTGCGAGCTTATCTTTTTTTGATTCACTATAATAGTAGCCTTGATTGTCACGATAATAGAAGGTATCTGGATAACCATTCTTCATTTGCACAACAGCATTTTGCTGATGGGCCTCGAGTGCAAGACCATACGTTTCAAACAGCCAGAGCATCGGCTTTAACGAAATGGTTAAGTATTGTTTAAACCAATCTTGGCTGACCGCTTCTGTTGACCGGCCTTCTGCATCTGCAAGTTTATAAATAATTCCTGCTAATCTTGATTTTCCTCCGTACGCATGATCCTGACACAGCCCAGCAATTAAGCTTGCGCCTTTTTCACGATGCAAGAATGGATTTTGACGAATGACCACTTCAAAGCCAGATTCCGCTTCATCTCCTCGAATAGATAGATATGCAGGATCTTCAATGACCCGGAATCCAGAGAATTTTTCATATAAAGAAACGCCTAATTCTGTTTTTAAGATGCGGGACATCTCTACTCCTCGATCCAGTTCCTTTTGTTTATTGATGCGTAACGAGTTCGTAATTTTCACAGGAACAGAGAATTTGAGCATGTAAGCAGAATCCTTTTGATAGACCGTTCTAAAGGATGAGGTCGCAGTGTATTCAGACCCCAGCGGTCCTAAATAAGTCAGTTTCCCCTCCTCTATATACCGCTTCACGAATGCCTTCTCCATGACCACTTTGACTTGCAGCGGATGAATTGGAATGAGCACATATTCTCCGTTTTCTGTTAACCTATTCAGTCTCTCTGTTTCTTCTGGCACCTGACGCGAAAGCTCTTCTAACATGAGGGTTGCCGCAGGTTGTGAAATAGATGAATCCTGAAGCACAATCGAATGGTGCGCTTTAAAGTAATGAAGCTGGAAAGCCCCTTTCAGCTCAGGAGAATAGACGGCTTCCTCCTCTTCTGTCATCCCTTGTCTGCTTTTTGGTGTAGGATGTGTTAAATGTCCAAGGAGAAGTGACTGTTCAGCCTCGATGTACTCAAAATCAGCTTGAGATAAAGCAGCTTGATCACTTTCTCTCTCCCGTAAGAATCGTTCAATATTTCGGCAGCTTAAAATGATGCGAAGCATGAATTCATCCTCTGCATCTGTGCGGCCATATGCAATGAGAAGCTCCTTTGAACATAAAGCAACAAGTGTCGTGTAATCGACGATCGTCCCCTCTTGCTCGCTGCCACTCGGACGAAAGCGAATCGGAAAATCAAAGAGATGGCGGCCTACAGATGAAAAGTATCGGATCGGAATCACAAGCTCAAGGTCTTGCTTTGCTAGTTTTGCCACGAATACAAGCGAACCATCTGCTTTCGTCTCTTTTTTTGCAGATCGATCGATTCCTGTTTCACGTAAAAAACAGTTTAAAAAGCTTTGCATAGTTGCATTTTCAGCCATTTGTTTATATTGACTCAACGTAGTACCCTCCCGGATTGAATATGAGCGATCCCGATATCAACGATGTCAGAAAGGATTTCCTCAATATGTGTGATTGTCGTTCTCGGATTTAATAAAGTGAATTTCAAGCATGTTTGACCATCCACCACTGTTTTTGCAATGACAGCAGTTCCTGATGTGAATAGCGTTCGATGGATGATTTTATTGATGTCATCCGCACCCTTAAATCGAAACACTACTGCATTGATTTCTGGCTCAGGATTGATCACTTCAAGGTGATCATTGCTCTCGATAAGCCCAGCCACATCCTTCGCAAAATCAATGGTATGGTCAATCATGTCACCAAACCCTTCCTCCCCAATCAGACGAAGAGAAAGAAGCAATTTCAGTGCATCAAACCGGCGCGTCGTTTGGACAGATTTATGGACGAGATGTAGTATTCCATCCAGTTCATCTTCTTTTGGATTAAGATAATCTGCATGATAATTGATCAAGCCGAAATGCCTTTTATCCTTCAGCAGAAATGCCCCGCAGGAGATCGACTGATAAAATTGTTTATGAAAGTCGATCGTGATGGAATCAGCAAGCTCAACACCATCTAATTTATCTCGGTAGTTTTCACTTAATACAAGCGCTCCACCATAGGCAGCATCTGCGTGTATCCACAGACCGTATGGTTTGACGATGTCATACACACCTCTAACCGGGTCAATACTGCCAAAATCAGTTGTCCCGCAAGTCGCCACTAGCGCAAAAGGCAGGAGATCCTGTTCCTTTAACTCAACAAGTTTCTTCTTCAAATCGTTGAGGTCCATGCGGTGATGCTCATCTGTCTCTATCAGAACAACCGCCTGCTCCCCTAAGCCTAGTTGGGATGCAGATTTTTTCACAGTGAAGTGAGCATTCTTAGAGCAAAGAATTCTCATGCGGTGAGCCTCACTCGGCAAGCCTTTCTTCTGAACATTCCATTGCCATGTGTTTTCACAAAATGCATCTCTTGCAAGAAGCAGCCCCATGTAGTTTGATTGGGTTCCACCGCTCGTAAATGTCCCATCTGCTAGATTTCCATAAGAAAACTTCGCACATAGCCACTTTAAAATTTCCTCTTCAACCAAAGATGCAATACCGCTTTGATCAAAGGAATCCATTGATTGGTTAAAAGAACTTACTATCACCTCTGCGGCAAGCGCAGGTATAAGCGGCGGGCAATGCAAATGTGCCAAGCATTTAGGATGCGATACATCAACCAGATGTGGCAAAAGGTGCTGCTTTATATCTTGAAAGACAGATTCAATTGATTCGCCAGACGGTTGAAACTGAAATAATGATTCGACACTAGCCGCTAATTTCCCAGGCAATATTCCACTGTATGGTCCTTGGTCTTTTTGCCATTGGCCCAGTAAGCTGTCGATAGATGTATGAAGAGCCGCTTGGAAGGACTCTCTTCCAAGCTGGCTTTGATTGATAAATAATGAATCCACAGAAGCTTTAGTTGATTGCATCGTATACGGCCTCTTTGAAAATAGCGATAACTTGTTCAAGCTGTTCTTCTGTCATGATCAATGGCGGTAAGAATCGAATGACGCTGCCGAAACGGCCTCCTGTCTCTACAATTAAGCCTTTATCGAAGCAATTCTTTTGAATGAGACTGGCTAGCTCAGGATTTGCTGGATAACTTCCATCCACATCCTGCTTTTCATTTGGATTAACTATTTCAGCACCAATCATTAATCCTCTTCCTCGAACATCACCGATAGCAGGTACATTTTTTTGAATGTCTTTTAGATGAGCCTGCATGCGATTCCCTAACTGGTCAACATGATCAAGCAGATTCGTTTCTTTTATAAATTTAAGCGTAGCGGTTCCTGCAGCCATTGCCATTTGATTTCCTCTAAATGTGCCAATGTGTGCCCCTGGATTCCATTGATCCAAATCTTTATCATAAATCACAACTGAAAGCGGCAGGCTTCCACCAATGGCTTTAGATAATACAATGACGTCCGGCACAATTCCTGCATGTTCAAAAGCAAACATCTTACCTGTTCGGCCAATGCCTGATTGAACCTCATCGATGATGAGCGGAATGCCTTTTTCATTTGTGATTCTTCTCATTTCTTGCATCCATTCAATAGATGCTGGAATTGAGCCTCCCTCACCTTGTACTGCTTCAAAGATCATACCTGCTGGCGGAAGAATACCACTTTCAGGATCATTTAATACACGCTCAATATAAGAGCTGGAAATGCGGTGTGAATCTTTCCCGCCAATTCCGAATGGGCAGCGATATTCATATGGATAAGGCATGAAATGCACATCTGGGATTAACCCTTGCACTCTTTCCTTTGGAGACAAATTCCCGCTTAATGACATCGTGCCATGTGTCGCACCGTGATAAGCACCGTGGAAAGAAAGAATGGAACGATTTCCTGTCGCTGTCTTGACTAATTTAATCGCAGCTTCTATGGCATCACCGCCAGTTGGTCCACAAAATTGAATTTTTGCTCTCTTTGCAAACTCTTCTGGCAGGTGAGAAAAAATTTCATTCACAAACTCTTCTTTAATTTCTGAGGTTATGTCCAACGTATGCAATGGCCTTTTTTCATGAAGCATACGTTCAATCGCTTCTATCACAACCGGATGATTGTGGCCAAGTGCAAGTGTTCCTGCGCCTGCTAGACAGTCATAAAACTCTCTGCCATCCGCATCTGTCACGATCATGCCCTCGGCTTTTTGCATGGCTAATGGGAACCGTCTCGGGTAAGACCTTGCATTAGATTCTCTTTGACTTTGCTGCTCTAAAAATTGCTGATTTTTAGAAACGGTTTTGATGGACATAATAAAACACTCCTCCAATTGATAAAGATTATCATTTTCATTTACTAGCCTAGAGGATGTAAGATAGGAAAGTCAATTGTATTCAAAAAGATGATTCTAAAAGCATATGAATGCAATATTCTCTTTTTAATGAGTATTTTCGAGTAATTTTTACAAACCTTACTGCCATAAGGAGATGGAACGCATGAGATGGATTGACATTGAAAAAAATTACAAATCATTTTTCCTGGTTCATTTGTTCTATTCAATTCAAAGCACTCATTTTATGCAGAAATTTGGATGAAATGAAGGTAGAAAATTGAAGAAATCACACTATTTTTTCTTGATATAAATGGTTTGGATGGTATAATTTCTCTGAAACATAAGGGGATGGAGAGGGGAATTTTGATGATTTTAACAAAGCAAGATCTTCACCATTACTTAACGCAGGATAAGAAAGCATTAGCTATCACGGGCAGAAGGCCAAAATGGTTTGGGGACGATATATGGAAATATCAAAGGTATTTACGAAAATATGAATACTATTCTAATAGCGGTGCTACATTGCGCAAATGGTTTTACCGCTATTTACATAAAAAGAAAGGGATGCAGCTTGGCTTTGATATCCCGATTGGCGTCTTTGGCCCCGGCCTTAGAATCAATCATACTGGCCTCTTAATTGTGAATAAGCACGCAAAAATTGGGGCATTTTGTGATATTCATCAAGGGGTGAATATTGGTCAAAACCATTCCGAAAAGGATGTACCAACCATTGGAGATCACGTATGGATTGGGCCCGGTGCTAAGCTGTTTGGAGACATTTATATCGCAAATCATATCTCAATTGGAGCAAATGCCGTGGTGAATCATTCCTTTCATGAAGAGCAGATCGTTATTGCTGGTGTGCCGGCTCAAAAGGTAAAAGAAAAAGGCCCTTCTTCATGAAGGCGCCTGATAAAAAAGAATTACACCGATTAAAACAGAGATGAGCAGCATGAGATAAAACACGATGGTTAAAATCAAGATCGTCCAGCCCAGCCCCTTCCTCTCTGTCTTGATCAAATAAATACCGAGTACGATGGTACTAAAAAGCACGCCTAAAATGGCCCACAGCCATTTGTCTTTGTGATGCTTTGGCGCATCAAACCATAAATAGATAGCAACAGCAAGTGAAACGAATAGACCCGTTATTCTCAAGATTAAACTCCCTCCTTATTATGTATCCGCGCTCTCTATGATGCGTTTGAGTATCCGATGATCAGCAACAGGAAGTAAAAGACATAGACTAGCATAACAATAGAATAGATGATGATGGACACGATCAGAACTGTCCAGCCCAATCCTTTTCTTCCTGTTTTGATGAGGTATATCCCAAATGCAAAGAGCCCGAATAAAAGACCTAAAATAGACCATAACCATTTATTTTTCCCATGTTTTGGTGCATCTATCAATAGATAGATTGCGACTAGAATAGAAACAAACCATCCAGTTATCCAGCCCACATTCTTCTGCCACCCTTCTTCAGTTCATTCCATTATATGATTCTTTTTTCCTAAAAAATAATGATTCAGAGGATATTGCGCGGGAGGCTTCGCCATTCTTCTCTCAGCATTCCGTAGCGCATCGAATCATAATACTCTCCTTGATAATAACGGACCTTTCTCAGTCTCCCCTCAAGGACAAATCCGCATTTCTCTGCGCACCGCATCATCCGTTCATTCCCTGACCAAGTGGTTAGACCAATACGAGGGATATCAATATGCGTAAATAATACATCAATCCATAGATTTAATGCCTTTGTCCCAACGCCCCCGCTCCAAAAGCGTGAGTCATAAATGACAATGCCGCATTCAAGCCACCGTGTACGTTCATTCTCCCAATAATATGATACGGTACCTTTGATATCACCGTCTATTTCAATACCATATAGCTTTTGGGGAATGGATTCATCCTGTAAGTAACGTTTCTTAAATGCAGAAAGCGGGATTTCGTGTTCATAAAAATAAGGGGCATTCCATTTTCTATAGGACTGGTCTGGTGCTTTAAATTTTAAATGCCACACCGCCTCTAAGTCCGTTTCGGTTAATGGACGTATGTTCACAAGCTCTTCCTTTTCTCTTTTCATCTGTTCACGTTCCTTTACTTTGTCGTTCTTTTTGCTAGATGACGGTACTCAATCGGCGTCATGCCTTCATTTTGCCGAAACAGCTTAGAAAAATAAGTAGGGTCGTCAATGCCTACATGCTCTGCAATGGCTGCGATTTTTTCATTTGTTGAGGCGAGCATGCTTTTAGCTTTTTCGATCTTGAGACGATGGCTGTACTGGTTTGGCGTCAATCCATACACCGTCTGCATACACCTTGTCATGTAGTCAGGATGATAGTGCAGCTTCTCTGAAAGCTGCTCCATATGCAATTTCTCCATAAAGTGATGCTCAAGATAGTGAACTACTTCTGATGCGACAGTCTCCTTTGCACTTGGAATATGGAATGCTTCCTTTTGCAGGTGAATGAGCAGTTCCTCAAATAGAAGCTGTTTTTTCAGCGGAAGTTCAGATGCATCATGATTTAGTGCGCTCATCGCTGAAAGGTGTTTTTCTAACACACTTCGTCCCTTCACTTTTCCTAAACGAGGCAGGCTAAATTCATATGTTGCCGGCTTTTCGAAGGTGGCTTGGTTTTGTTTCATATCAATCCAGTGTTCTCTCGGCCGGTTCGTCAGCTCAAATCGATCAATTGAGAAATGCAGCCACTCATAGTAGGTATCCTCTTCACATGGCAGATGTCCGCCATGTGACAGGCCTGGTGAGAGAATCATATATTCACCTTCTTTTACGTGAAAAGCCTCCTCGTCCTCTGTCATCCATAGTTCACCTTTTGTGACATAGAGAAGATCAAATACAGCGAAGGTTCTTGAGATATGTCTTTCTCCTTGATGAAATATCCCTCTACCTGAAGCTATATAAATAGGAAACGGCGGTACAGTAAATGTAATAAATCGATTCATATTCATCCCCTTATGAAGTCGTATTTCTCCAATAAGTTTCGGTTTCATCTCTTCTTATTATAGTCGATGCAAGGTACACTATAAATCGGATTTATACGAAAGGGGGCTTTGTGATGAAATCTCAAACCCTGTCATATGAAAAGGTTCAAGCCAAAGATGAGAAAACGCACCCTTCATTATTTGCATTAACTTGGCCTATTTTTATCGAAATCTCTTTATATATGCTCATGGGGAGCGCTGATACACTTATGCTCAGCCAATACTCTGATAACAGTGTGGCCGCAGTAGGTGTAAGTAACCAGCTCCTGAATTTATTAATTGTCATGTTCAGCTTCATTACAACAGGAACGACCATTGTGATTGCGCAGCTTCTAGGAGCTGACCGCAAGCAGGAAGCGACTCAAGTCGCCTATGTCTCACTAGGGACCAACTTCTTGATCAGCTTTGTCATTAGTCTCCTCATGTTTATGTTAGCTGTTCCAATTCTGCACATGATGGGCTTATCAAGTGAACTCATGCCGGATGCGGCGGTCTTTTTACAAATTGTCGGGCTGCTTTCTTTTATTCAAGCGCTTATTATGACGTATAGTGCTATTTTAAAAAGCTACGGATATACAAGAGACACGATGTATGTCACCATCGGAATGAATTTGCTAAACGTTGCCGGCAATTATTTGGTCATTTTTGGTCCGTTTGGCTTTCCGGTATTAGGTGTCATGGGTGTTGCCTTTTCAACCTCGCTGGCTCGATTGATCGGATTGATGGCGATGATTCTCATTGTCCGCCGCCGAATTGGATTGCGCTTTTCGCTGAAGAGCATGTTTCACATCCAGCGGACGCATTTAAAAAGGCTGCTGAAAATTTGGCATTCCTTCTGCTGGAGAGCAGCTTTCTTATAACGGCTCTCAAATGATCATTACCCTGTTTATTACATTTATGGGGACGCAGGCTTTAGCAGCAAAGGTCTACACTCAAAATTTGATGATGTTCATTATGTTATTTGGTGCAGCGATTAGCCAAGGCACACAAATTCTAATCGGGCGCCATATTGGGGCGAAAGAATTCGATGCGGCCTACCGCAGATGTATGAAAAGCTTATACTGGGCCATTGCGATCTCTCTTCTTTCTTCCACTGCTTTATCTTTATCATCGACGCATTTGCTTACGTTTTTCACTAGCAATCATGAAATCATTCAAATCGCCGCCACACTTCTCCTATTGACGATCATTTTAGAGCCGGGACGCTCTTTTAATATGGTCATTATTAATTCATTGCGGGCTGCTGGTGACGCGAAGTTTCCAGTGTATATGGCGATGATTTCAATGTGGGGAATTGGGCTTCCGATCGCTTACTTGTTAGGCATTCAGCTTGAATTGGGGCTCATCGGGGTTTGGATTTCTTTTATCGTGGATGAATGGGTCAGAGGCATCTTTATGTATAGGCGCTGGCGTTCCAGAGTATGGACGGAGTATCGTTTTTCTTCCACATAAAAAGGACTGCGGGGTGCAGTCCTTTTTTACATAATATCTTCTAAAATAAGTGCTTTTTCCTGTTTTGAAATAAATGCTCGCTCTGTAAAGACGCGGTATTCGTTTTCTCTTGTTTTATCTAAGATGGCTTTATAAAAGTGGGCTGCTGCTTTCACCGGTATACGTGAATATAACGGGAATTCATGAAGATGGTCAAAAAACTCCTCATAGTATGCCTCTGCCTCAAAAGCAATGTACTCCCAGACGTGCTGAAAAGCTTGATTGACAATCCCTTCCTTCAATTCTTGCTCTGTGTACCCGAATTGATCCATCACTTGCTTTGGCAAATAAATACGGTCTCTTTCAGCCTGATCTTCGCCGATATCTCGAAGAATGTTGGTTAGCTGCATAGCGATCCCTAACGAAATGGCTGCTTCTTTTAGCTGCTCTTTTTTACGCGGTGCAATAATGGGAAGGAGCATGAGTCCAACGGTACTAGCAACATGATAGGAATAGATGAGCAGTTCATCTAACGTTTCGTATCGCTGCTGCTCTAAATCCATCTCCTGTCCTTGGAGCAGGTCACGAAACGGGGCTTCATCCATCCGAAACTCTTGAAATGTATGCTCTAGCGCCACCCATATCGGGTCATTCCGGTCTACCTCACCTTGTAAAAATCGATCAAACGTCTCCCGAAAGGATGCAAGGTCCTCTTGTGGCGAAGGCGACTCATCTACAATATCATCTGCTCTCCGGCAAAAGGAATACACGGCCCAGACGGCCTGTCTTTTCTTTTTAGGCAGCATGGAAAAGGCCCGGTAAAACGTTTTTGAATGGGTTTGAATGGTTTCCTCACACACTTTTAATGCTGTTTGTACATCAACCACTTAGTTTCACTTCCTTTCTATCATTCAAATCTTTTAGTAGTACAGAAGCCATGAGCTTCGCACTTTGCATCACGATCGGCACTCCGCCGCCTGGATGGATGGAAGCACCTGCCGCATAAAGATTGTCTGTCTCACTGACCTTCACTTGCGGGCGGAAGACACCTGATTGGAACAAATTAGGCGCAAGTCCAAAGCTGCCGCCTTCAAACAATCCTTCTCGCAAGGAATCATTTGGTGTCCTGACCTTTTTCCAGACAATCGACTCTCGCAATCCCGGAAAACCTCTTTTTTCAAGGACACCCACCATGTTCTCGACAAAATCTGTCTCCTCTTCCCAGTTGATATGATCTCCTGAAGGAACGGGAACGAGCATGTATAGAACACTGCAGCCATCTGGGGCAAGAGATGGATCAATGATCGATGGATTAAATGTATAAAATGACGGGTCTTGAGGAATCGTTTTCGTTTGAAAAACCTCTTTCATATGCTGATCAAAGTGTTCTCCCATAAAAAATTGATGAACAGGTGCTTCCTGATACATCTTATTTAAACCAAGATACACCATCACACAGCCAGAGGACGGCACGTATTTTCGGCGATCTTGTTCGTCTAAACCAAACTGTTTTAACGCAGCTGGATAATCTCCATTGATCACAAATGCATCAGCGGCTACATGTTCATCATTCACTTTTGCTTTGACTGCCCGTTTTCCCTCAAACTCAAATTGCGTGACTTCTTCATTTTTTCTTACATGCACACCCATTTTGATAAGCTGCCCTTCCAATATATCTACTAAACTTGCATAACCGCCTTTTAAATAGTAAATTCCATGTGCGTGCTCACTATATGAAACAAGCGAATAAATGGCCGATGCTTCATACGGGTTTCCCCCAACATAGAGGGTTTGAAGTGCGTATGCATCTCGGAGGCGTTCGTCTGAGAAATATTTTTTCAGAGCGCTTTGTACCGTTCGATACGCCTTTAATTTCATTAAAATCTTCATATTGGCTTTTGTAAAAAATGTACGTTTTTCGTGAAATGATTTTTCTAGAAAAGCTTTCTGCCCTTCTTGAAACCGGTCCGTCATTTCTTCCATAAACCTCTGGAATCCTTGATCTTCTTTTGGAAATACACGTCTGATTTCATCTAGCTGACGACGTGCATCAGAGTATTTCGTATAGGAGGTTCCATCTTGATATTGAATTGTGTACAGCGGATCAAGCTGCAACAGATCAAGAGATGATTCGTCAATTCCTACCTCATGTAAAATGCCTTTTAACATGTCAGGAAGTAGGACAATGGTCGGACCTTCATCTACTTTATATCCTTTCTCACGTACAAAAGCAAGTCTCCCGCCAAGCCGTTCATTTTTTTCGACAAGGGTGACATCATGTCCCGCTTTTTTCAAATAAAGCGCTGAGATCATTCCGCCAATACCGCCACCTGCAATCAATATATGTTGTTTCATGAGGCGCTCCCCTTTTCTTGATGCCGCATTGTTTTGTGTGAATGTTTCTCTTTTGAAAGAATGGCATTTGTCGTGATACGCGCTGATTCTAAAATGGTTGGCAGTCCGCTTCCTGGATGTGTTCCTCCTCCAACGAGCCAGCAGTGCTTTAATTCATCAAATTCATTGTGCGGCCTTAGGACCATCATCTGCGTGAGCTGGTGGCCAAGGTTAAATGTAGCTCCTTCATATACGTAAAGGTCTTCCTCCCATTGCTTCGGTGTGATCATCCGCTCAACTTCTATATGCTGCCTGACATTCTGAAAGCCGGTTTTCCGCTCCAATGTATCCAGCACTAGCTCTCTAAATTCATCTTGATGCGCTTCCCAGTCAATACCGCTTTGGTTATTGGCAACTGGAGCCAGCACATAAAGAGCTGATTTTCCTTTTGGAGCAAGTGAGTCATCAGTTACGCTTGCATTTTGTATATAAATAGACGGATCATCTGGCAGCTCATATGTTTTCGTAATGCCTTTGACGAATCTAGCATAATCATCGGAAAAAACAATGGTATGATGCGGCTCATCATACATGGTATCCAATCCTAAATAGAGCATAAAGGTAGAGCATGAGAATTTTTTCTTATTTAGTTTTTTCTGACTGTATTTCTTTAAAAGACCTGGCTCGACAAGCCTTGTCATCACATGTGCAAAGTCTCCATTGACGACAACCTCATCTGCTTGTATTTCTTCCCCAGATTCTAAACGAATGCCTTTTACTTTCCTTCCCTCCGTGAGCAGCTTTTCGACGCCAGCTGACAGATGAATCTCTGCTCCAGCTTCAACCGCCGCCTTTGCCATCGCTTCTGACAGCTGATTGACACCGCCCTTCGGATGGAATACACCTGTATCATGCTCCATAAACGAAAGAATTGAGAACGCACCAGGGCATTCCCACGGCGACATTCCTAAGTACTTTGATTGAAATGTAAAGGCATATTTTACTGATTCATTCGAGAAATAGTCTGACAGTACATCATACAAACTTTTATTTAGCGAAAGCTGTGGAAGTGCTTTGATCACCTTCGGACGAAGGTAATGATGAAAGCGGTCCATTTTACTTTGTAAAATTGGTGTGAGCCGATCCATTTTGCGCTTTGTATCCTTCATAAATCTTAGATATCCTTCACCCTCACCAGGTGCAAAGGCTTCTAATCGTTTGTACATTTCATCGCGATCCCTGATCATATCCAGCTGATTGTCTTGAAAAATTAATCTATACATCTCTTTTAATTCAATCACATCGATATAATCATAAAGATTTTTACCAGCAAAGGTGAACAGCTCCTCTGCAATATGAATCATGCTGAGAAAGGTAGGACCTGTATCAAACGTGAAATCACCAAGCTGAAACTTAGCATTACGTCCGCCGACAAAGGACTGTTTTTCGTATACATGAACTTCATGTCCTTTGCTTTGAAGCATCATAGCTGCCGCAAGTCCCCCTGGTCCCGCTCCGATCACAATGATTTTCATTATCCTTTTTCCTCCAAATTAATTCACTTTAAGTTAATTATACAAATTAAAAAGACTAGATCAACTTTTGATGTGCTCAAAAAGTCTCATGTTATGTATCAAAAAAGCCGGCTTCCTTTCAACAAGTGCAAGAAAGCCGACCCTTTATTACGCTTCTATATCAATTCGATACGTTTCAAACCAATGGTGAATCTGTGCTAGATGGGCAATCAACTGTGGGCCCTTCATGAGCTGGCCATACCAAGGCACATGAAAGGAAGCTCCTTCCGTTTCAATCAGCTGCTTTAATTGATGTGGATCTAAAAATTCGTGAAGGACAGAATCTTTTTGTGCGAGACAGTTTGTTAGCATCGCTTTCACAGCCTGAGTATAGGCTGGATGATGTGTTTTCGGGTAAGGACTCTTCTTTCGATAAAGCACTTCATTCGGTAAAATTCCCTCTAATGCTTTTCGTAAAACCCCTTTTTCACGATTTCCATGCATTTTCATTTCCCAAGGAATATTCCACACATATTCGACAAGGCGATGATCTGCAAATGGCACACGTACCTCAAGACTAGCCCCCATACTCATTCGATCTTTTCGATCAAGCAGTGTTGTCATAAACCAGATCATATTTAAGTAAAAAAGTTCTCTCCGGGCTTTATCGACTCCAGTTTCTCCATCTAAAAGAGGCGTTTCAGCCACCGTTTCTTCATATTTGCTTTGCGCATATTCCTTAAGTGACAGCTTTTTTTGCCACGAGTCTTGCAGGAGCTGAGTTCTTGCTTCTGTCGATCTCATCCAAGGGAAACTATTTGTTTCATTTGCCATGTGAAACCAAGGATAGCCGCCAAAAATCTCATCAGCACACTCACCTGATAAACCAACAACGAAATCCTTTTTAATTTCTCGGCAGAATATAAGTAAAGAAGAATCGATATCTGCCATCCCAGGTAAATCTCGAACCTCAACCGCTTCCTTCAAATATGCAGCCAGCTCTTTTTGCCCGATGATACAGTTGTGATGATTCGTTTGAAACGCTTTGGTCATTTGATCAATCCATGGGCCGTCAGCATTTGGCTGGAATTGACTTGCTTCAAAGAATTGATCATTTTCTTCGTAGTCAATGGAATACGTATGAAGCGGTGCTTTCCCTATTTTCTCAAAGTGCTTAGCGGCAATGGCAGTAATGGCACTAGAATCGACGCCGCCAGATAAAAATGTACATACAGGCACATCAGAGACAAGCTGTCTTGTCACGGCATCTGTAAAGAGATGCTTAATGTGCTGTGCGGTGTCATCAAGTGAGTCAGTATGCTCCTTGCTTTTGACATTCCAGTATCTCCACACGCGCAGGCCGTCTTTTGAAAAGGTCAAGGCATGTGCAGGTCTCAGCTCTTTTACCCCTTTAAACACTCCTTGGCCTGGTGTTCTTGACGGCCCTAAGCCAAAGATCTCCGACAGCCCTTCATGATCGACTTTTGCTTTGATATCAGGGTGAGCAAGAAGTGCTTTAATCTCTGAACCAAATAAGAAGGAATGATGACGTTCTGTATAGAAAAATGGCTTGACGCCGAGCCGATCTCTCCCTGCAAATAACAATTCACGCTCACTATCCCAGATCACAAATGCAAAAATGCCATTAAAATGGGAGACACACTCTTCCTTCCATTCTGTATAGGCATGAAGAAGAACTTCTGTATCAGAATGCCCAAGAAAGCGGTGCCCCCTTTTTAACAATTCTTTTCTTATATCCTCTGTATTATAGAGCTCTCCATTGTATACAATCGTATAAGCATGGTTTTGATGTGTATATGTCATCGGCTGCTTTCCGCCTTCTACATCTACCACTGCTAACCTTTTATGCCCGAAAAGAACGTGCTCACTTTTCCATGTATTTGTATCATCTGGCCCTCTTTTAGATAATGTATCTGTCATTTGATTGATTACATGATCCTGTTGGATGAGCTGCTTATTAAAGTCTGCCCAGCCTGTAATTCCACACATCATCATCAGCTCCCATCCGTTTTTCCTCAAGTGTTCTCATTCAGCCTTTCTTAGTTTATGCATCGTCTCCTTGATAGTTGATTTGTCCTTTTTTCCCGGCGTATAGGACAGGCTTGATTTGGTAAGAAAAGAAAGAGGAAAGGAGCTTTTACAAATGGAGAATCGAATGAAGCAGCTTGAACGCTGCAGCAGAAGATGGTGTAACGGGTATTTGCTCATTGAAAACGGACATTGTCTGATTGAAGATGAAGAAGGAGAGATCATGCTGCCGGAAAGTCTTCAAAGCACAATGATCTGTTTGAAAGAAAATGACCGATGGACAAAAGGAGAATTGCTTGGTTCCATGGTTCTTCATGAAAACGGGCAGCTAATAGACGTACAAGGAGGAGAGAAAATTCAATATACGGCGTCCCTTGCCAAAGGCTGGCTCGATCTTCTCATGTTCGTACCGGAGAACGTCTTTGATCACATCCTTGAGCAGGTAGAGCAGCTTGGTTTTTCCGTCTATGATTGTGTCTTCTCTTCCTTTCATTCATTACAGCGCGTCTCTTTCTTTCAGTTTTCGACAGATACGCAATCACTTGCACTTCAATGTCACCATGCCCCTGCCTCCAGTCACATTCGTTTTGAATGGACCTCTTCAGATGGACAACGGATCGTTTCACAATTTGATGCCACATAAAAAGGACACTGCTTCGTATAAGCAATGTCCTTTTTATATTAAAAGATATGGAAACCGATCGGCAGACGTAAACCGAGAAGAATGGTCACAATCGCAAATACGATAAAACCAATCAACACACCAGTCACCGATTTTCCTTTTTTCTTGCGCACTAGGACCATTTCCATGAAACCGATCACTAGAATACCGAGAATCATTTTTCCGATATACTCGCCCCCGAAACCTGGAATTTTCATTCCTGTGCGAACATATAGCTCTACGCCTGTTGCGATAATGATCAAGTAGAATAAGCGAACGATCATGTGCACAATTTTAGCGCCTTTGTCGTTTTTACCTGCTAGAGCAAAGGCTACGAAGAATAAAATAATCCCCAGCACCCATGCTGTGATATGTAAATGTGTTCCCATTTGTGATTTCCCCCTTTATCAGAACAAGTACCTTCTCATCGTACCACGAAATAAGTCGAACACAAAGCGACAATCCTGTGTCATCACGTGCTTTATTTGACGTGATTTGTCAGCGTCCCAATCGGTTCAATCGTGATGTCAATTCGATCTCCAGAAGCTAAAAACTTAGGCGGTTCAAAGCCCTTCCCTACCCCAGAAGGTGTACCTGTTGCAATGATGTCACCAGCTTCTAGCGTCATCCCTTTTGAAAGAGTGGAGACGATGTTCTCAATTGTGAAGATCATTAATTCCGTACTGGCAGACTGACGAACCTCTCCGTTTACCTTTGTTTCCACATGGAGCGCACCATGATCCTCGATCATTGATTTATGAACGATATAAGGTCCTATCGGGCAGGTTGTATCTAAGCTTTTGCCAATGAAAAATTGTTTGTGTTTTTTTTGCAAATCTCTTGCCGTCACATCATTTAAAATGGTGTAACCGAATATATAATCTCGGACCTCTTCAGGAGCAATGTTTTTCCCTGATTTGCCCATCACGATAGCAAGCTCCCCTTCATAATCCAATTCACTTGTCACATCTTCATGAAGAAGAATCTCATCTTCGTGTCCAATGACAGAAGTAGGTGCCTTTGTAAAAATCATCACGTCTTTAGGAATATCCGCCGCACTTCCCATTTCCATAACATGATCTTGATAATTCTTTCCGACACACATGATGTTTTTAGACGGCTTTGGAATCGGGGCATGGAGTTTCACGTCCGAAAGCGGATATACATAAGAGCCGCGGTCTTCTTCTTTTTTCTCAGCCCAATCAAGAAGCTGCCCCACATGTTCTACAAACTTGTCCCCCATTTTGATGCACTCAGATAAAGAGTTTGGCAGAGTCTCAAGCTCAAATAATTTGGCTTCTGCCTTTTTGACGTCCATCACCCATTCATCATCAATGACTACCCCAATAAACATGCTGCTATGTATCTCACCTGTAAAAAACTTCATGTCTTCCCCTCACAATCTTCATTTCGCTAAGTTATGATGTCTCATTTTATTTCTCTATGAAATAAAAAAAACCCTTTTTTATCATACTCTCTTTTAAAAAGGGTTTCAAAAATGATGATTGAATGCCTAGCGGAAACGGCGGTATTCCCACATATTTCCTTGATCCCATTTACGCTCAACATTTCCTGTTCTTTGAGAACGATGCTTCTTCTTTCCACATCTATGGCAAGATCGGCTGCGTTTATGGTGATGAGAACGTTTAGATCGATGACTGCGGCGTGACTTGCGGCTCTTCTTATGATGCGATCTGTGCTTGCTGCGATGTGACTTGCGGCAGCTTTTCTTATGATGCGATCTGTGCTTGCTGCGATGTGATTTGCGGCAGCTCTTCTTATGATGCGATCTGTGCTTGCTGCGGTGTGACTTGCGGCAGCTCTTCTTATGATGCGATCTGTGTTTGCTGCGACATGACTTTTTCGGTTCGCTCTTTTTGCTTCTGTAAGATTTCTTGCTTTTATATGACTTTTTACTCTTCATGCTTTTCTTCGAACGATAGCTTTTCTTAGAGCGATAACTTTTCTTTGAACGATAGCTTCTGTAGCTTTTTTTACTGCGGCGTGATTTACGGCGTCCACCACCACCAAAGAACCAATGACCGCGATTTGAATAACGAGAACGAGCTGACTTATGCGAACGTCTCGATTCTGGTTCACGATCTAAGTGATGATCACGTCCCTCACTTCGAAGTGAAGCCACTGCATGTTCAATGTGTGAATGATCAAATGTACTCACGAACAATTCCCCTCCCAGTCTATGCTGCGACAAAACAAACAGACAAAGCTGTTTATCTTCTCTGCTTTATGTTACGAGACTCGGTAGACAAGTGTTCGTGACGAATGCCTCTTTCCTTTAAAACTCCATGAATACCTACCAGCTGGTACAGGACATTCCTTCACTTTCATATTGTGAAAGAAGAGCATATAGGAGGCTGATGAACGTATGAACACGGAATCTTTAAAACAACTTGATATGTGGATTCATCCAAAGGACCTGATTGAACTAAAAAAAGACATTTGGAACGATGAACCTGTTGAAGCTATTCTGAAAACAGGCCAAACCAAATCACATATTTATGCTTCATACCGCGGTTCACACATTAGAAAACTTAAGAAAAAGTCCTATCAAATTGAATACCGAAAGCCAAAACAAAGACAAGGCGAATCCATCTTTCATTTAAATGCAGAGTACAATGACCCTTCGTTTATCCGAAACAGACTATCCTTTTATTTCTTTGAGCAGATGGGGGTGCTTAGTCCAGTCGCTTCTCATGTGTTTATCACCATAAACGGAAGAAAAGAAGGCATTTATTTGAAAATAGAATCCGTCGATGAGTTCTTTCTTCAAAAACGGCAGCTTTCAGGAGGCGGCATTTATTATGCGGTTGATGACGACGCGAACTTCTCCCTTTTGAGTTCTTTTGATAAAAAGCCAAAAAAGCACCTTCTTCTCGGATACGAGAAAAAAACGGGGACGTCTCAACATGATCAGCAGCTGAGCGAATTTATTTACTTTCTCAACACAGCAAGAGATGACACTTTTGCAGAAAAAATTGAACAATACCTAGATGTGACACAATATTTCCGCTGGCTCATCGGTGTGGTATGCACACAAAACTTTGATGGTTTTGTTCATAACTACGCTCTTTATGTGAATGAACAAGGGCGGTTTCAAGTACTTCCTTGGGATTATGATGCAACATGGGGTCGTGACATTCATGGAGAAGAAATGGCGTTTGATTATATCCCAGTAAACGGCTTTAATACATTAACTGCTAGATTACTAGATATCCCTTCGTTTAAAGAAGCCTATTACACACTTTTCCAGCATGTACTCGATACACATTTTGTAGAAGACCGGCTATGCCCAATCATCGAGAAATGGCATGAATCGATTGAGGACCGAATTGGAGATGATCCATATACGAAAGATCGAAAAGACATCCTGCCATCTGAACGAGACTTAATCCGGCAGTATATCAACAAAAGACGACGTTATTTACAGGCTGAGATCAGAAAAGAGAAATTTGGCACGTAAGAACACTTTCGAATTTTGTCACTTTATTACTCATATTGACGAAACAGCTTTTTTTATAGAAAAATAGGGTATACTAACCATATCCTTCTATTTGATAAAAAATGTGAGAGTTGGCGTCCGTTATGATCAATTATGAAATTGAACAAAAAAGATTACATTTAATTGAGACTGCAAAAAAATTCGGGATGAATGCCGAAGAAACCATCAGATGCAGTCAAGAGCTTGACATGCTCTTAAATAAAGGCATCAAATCCACCTCTAAAGATTGCTCAAAAAAAGGGTAAGCCATACATCTAATTCCTCTCATGAAAAGCTTTCAAAAAGACAATCACACATTAAAAGACCCATCATAAGCTATGGTGAAACGCCCAAATCAAAGTGCCCTAATTTTATAAAGGATGTGCACCGCTATGCCGGCTATTGTGGGAGCCTTTAAAGTAAATGCCGTCGGAACGAGCGGAGTCGTTCATGTTGGAGACTGTATCACCATTTCTCCAAATAGTCAGGTTAAAACGTTTGCTGGCGCAGGCAGTTTTAATACAGGTGATCAATTGCAAATTAGCAACTACAAAAGTGTGACAAATACGTACGACAGTGATGTCATAGATCAACCGCTTGTTGGTAACTTGTAAGGAGTGAGGATCCGTTGAACTTCTATATTAATCAAGCGATACAAATTAATTATTTACGTGTGGAGTCTGTGAGTAACTCCTCTGTTCTGCAAATTGGGAGTGCTGGATCCATCAAAGCCCTTTCCAACCTGTATAACACGGGAAGCTACGTAGAAGCAGCGCCTGCCGCAGCAGGTACACAAGGAATTGAAGAATCTCAAGGCGCAAGCACAGCACCTTTTGTACCGCTTCAGTCACCAACAACTTAAGTCATCTGCAATCCCCGGAGGTGTAGGTAAATGTACGATTATCAGAGCAACGCTTCACAAGTATATGGCATCATTCAAAAACAATCGCAACAAATCATGATGCTTGAAAAAAGGCTTAACGAGCTTCAGCAGGAAATGCAAATGATCAAAGATAAACCGACAACGAATATAGAACGGATTGATTATCAATTTGATCAACTGAAAATCGAACGGCTGGAAGGGACGCTGAATATCGGCCTCAACCCATCTGATCCAAACAGTGTTCAAAACTTTGAAGTGGGCCAAACAACAACCCCGGGAATTGGAATGATGCAACAAGAAATGGCTGATCAATTTTTCAATCAAACACGGCAGCTTGTCGATGCATTTTTAAATGAAGAAGCTCCAGAACTTCTTGAAGAACTAGAGCAGCGATATGAAGGGTCCCTCGATGAAAGCAACAAACACCATATCATTGAGGACATTCGCAAGCAAATTGACAGCAGGATCAAATACTATGCGGGACAGCTGCCTCACCGGGAAGATATGACACCGTTGCAGCGTTCAGAGCAAATTGCTGAATATGTGAAGCATGATGTAAAGCGGGCGATTGAGCACTTTTTAGCCCATATTCCAAGTGAAACGAAAGGAGAGGAAAACGGATGAATTTCACAGTTGTCAACCGCAATATTGAGACTGGAAGCATTAAAGTAGTCGGGGTATCGTCTTCTTCCTTATTTATCATCGGGGACACAGATCATGTACAATTATCATCAATTTTCGATACACCGCCAGAATCTCTGATTATTGGCCCGTTTGTTCCTCTAGCACCTCGATAATGATCAAGCGCACATCTCAAGTGAAGTTCTCAAAGGTGAATTCTGTCGGGATTTCGAGTGTGGTTCAAATCGGTGATACTCAGGAGCTATGTCCGAAAGTCAAGGTGTTAGCTGTTCAACGAACCATTAGTTTGTTTTATGGCTATGAAGCAGAAAATTTAGATGCGAAAGAATTTGAAGTGTATTATGAGCCTATTCCATTGATGCTGCCAGAACGATCAGTGAGAACAGCCTTTTACCATGAAAAGCCTGTGATTAAAGTGTCTTCCATCCATGTAGAAGGGGTATCATCGTCCTCTGTCTATCAAATCGGCTCTACTTGTCGAATGAATGGCGTTGCGCGAGTGAAGCATATTAGGGAGCTGTTTAGCAATGATGAAAGTCCGCAAAACTCACAAATGGACCTACCTGCGCATATGATGGTGATATGACTTCGAATAAAGGATGTCGATTATGCCAGCAATTGTCGGACCCATTTACATTAACTCTATTTCTGGAGGCGTCGTAAACGTCGGTGACTCATTCTACCTGTCGCCTAAAAGTTCGTCAAAATCTGCTTTAGGCTCTGGAGCGGGGAATACCGGAGATTTCTTGATATTAAATAATGGCATTAGCGCCACCAACTATGTGGATCCTGACTTAAATGATCAGAATATGGTAGGTAATGCATGAAGCAGCTCCTCTACACCTATTTCAAATAGAGGAGCGCTTTTTTATGCTTATTTCTTTCTGCGCTGTCTCGATTTTTTTGTTTTAACTAGCTTGCTTGCCGGCTGTTTCCGAATCCATTTGATGTACGAAGCAAGCTTATCATCCTGCCTCAGTGCATCAATTGTGTTCAAACGTGCGGCAAGCTCCTGGTTTGTAAAAAGGGCATGTACTTGTTTATGACAAGGGATGCACAAGAAGGCAGTCGGTAAAAAAGCACCACCCTCTTCTCTTGGCGTTAAGTGATGTTCTGTGAGCAGGACTTCTTGTCTTCCGCACAGCTCACATAATCCAATTGTTTGCTTTGCCACCGTGTCATCACCTCAATCTTTACATTAATTCCATGGAGACTGTTGTTCCTTTCCCGCTTGGATCTGCTGGATGGACAATCAGTTTTTTCGGCAGCCGCATTTTCAATTCTTCCACATGGCTGATGACACCAACAGCTAAGTTTTGGGATTGTAATTTCTCTAATGCGGTAATGACCGTATCAAGCAAGTCTTGATCAAGGGTACCAAAGCCTTCATCAAGGAAAAAGAATTGCAGCGGAAACTCACCTCTCAGCTGAATCTGCGCTGAAAGAGCTAGTGCAAGCGCAAGCGACGTCAGGAAGGTTTCCCCGCCGGACAAGCTGGACACTGGACGTCTGACACCGCCATTCGCATCATCGCGCATGACAAAGCCGCCTTCTGAATCCACCTCAATCGCATACCTTTGTCTTGTCAAAATACCAAGACGGGCAGAAGCATCACGACTGACACTTTCCAGCTGTTCTTCTGCTAAGAACTCAACAAATGTATTTCCTTTAAACACGGTTTGCAGCTTATCAAGCCGATCAATTTCTTGCTGCAGCTCCGCTAAGCGTTCATGAATACTTGCAAATCGCTGGTGATTTTCTTCCATCACACGCAGATGTTCATAAGCAGAGCCGCTCATCACTGTTGCTTCTTCCAATGCCTTTTCTGCCGCTTCTTTCCTCAGTTGAATATCAGTCCACTGCTCTTCATCTAGTGACTCATCTTTCAGCAGTTCAGAAATTCGCTTTAAGTTTGCGGCACATTGCTTTCTTTTATCCTCAAATTCATCAATTTCTTGTTTAACTGATTGACGTACTGCCTGATTCAGGAAAGCAGATGCAATCTCTTGAGGCTTATCAAAAGGAGAAGACTCCGATTCTTTATCCCATGCTGCTCTTGCATCTTGTTTTCTTCGTTCAGCCTCTTGAAGCTGACGCTCACTGCTTGAAAAATGGCTTTGTGCCTGACTAAAGAGCTCCTGTGCGTGCTGTAATTGCTTGTACGATTGCTGTTCCATTTCATTGAGACGAACAAGCGTGTGTTCAACCTCGATCAGTTCTTCAGAAATAGAGACAGCTTTTAATGGATATCGCCCTAAATCTGTTTCATATTGATGAATGAGCTTTTGCTGACTTTCCAGCTGATGCGCTAGTTTATCAAGTTCCTTCTCCACATCGTATATGACTGTTTGCAGATGTTCTTTTGCCTGCTGTTTTTCTTCTAAAAATGAAATGCTTTTCTCAATCCGCTCTTTATAGCCTTCCGCTTGCTGGTCCTTTTCATCTATTTGCTTTTGCATCTCTTGTACTTGATGCAAAGTAAAATGCGGGAAGGCCTGTTCAAATTGAGATGTTTGCTCTGAAAGCTCAGATTGAAGCTCCTTGATCAGCCCGTCTAATTCTTCGATACGCTGCTGTTCAAATGTCATTTGATCTTTTATCTTGTTTATCTCTGCTGCTTGATCATGTGTTTCATCCATTAAACGAGCTCGTTTACGATCAACTTCTTGAATATCTTGTTTCAAGCCTTTCCATTCTTGCATGAGATACTGCAAGGACTCCGGATTTTGCACTGCTTCTACTGCTGCCGCAACTTCCGCACCTGGAGCTTTCTGAGATAAAAAGGCAAATTGTTTTACTAATTGATTAGCGTGCGTTTCCAATAGCTGCTTGGCGGCATACATGTCTCTTGTGTATTCCTCTGCCTGCTTAAGCTCTGTGTCCATCCGTTGAATCACTTCATCGATTTGTGCCACTGTTTCTTCATGGTCATTGTTTTCCAATGCCTTTGAGTCATGATGAACCGATCCACAAACAGGACATGGCTCACCATCTACAAGCTCTGCCGCTAATTCTTTTCTTAATTCCGCCGCCCTAACAGCATCACGCTGTTTTAATTTTTCGAGCTTCTGACTTTGTTCTCTTTTACTCCATTCTGTAAAAGCCCGTTCGAATTCACATACATAGAAATAGAGCTGTTCAATCGCTTGAAACGATTGGTCTATTTTTTCATGATGGTCTTTTTGCTGTTTTTGAAGCTTTTCAAATGCTGCTGCGGTCTGTGTTGATCGCTTTTTGAGCTCCTCCATCTTTTGTTCTTCCTTGTGTATGCTTTGATGTATTCTTTGAACATTTTCGCTTAATCGCAAAGCATCCTGTACACTTTTCCGTTCTTTTACAGAGACTTGTAATGGCTCCAGCTCACGCTTCAGCTGTGTTTGTTTTGCCAGTGCACGTTCTAACAATGATTGGAGATTGTCTGCTTCTTCTTTTTTTTGTAATAATTGCTGCGCTGTATTATTTTTTCTCTGTTCGATTGCCGTCTTTTCCTGAAGAGCCGCCTCTTTTTTTCGTTCAATTTCCTTTAGCTGAATCAGCTGCTCTTTCTTTTGGAGAAGTTCCGGCTCAGTTTCTATTTTCTTTTGTCTGGCTTGCTCATAGTTCTGCGTCATTTGATCATAGATCGTTCGTTGATGCAGAAGCTGATTTTCTGCTTCCTGCTTCTCTTTTAATGCTTGAGAAAGCTGATTTTCAGCCTTTGTTAATGCATCCGCATAGGGCTTTAATGCCTCTGCCTGCTCAGCAATATGAAGCTTTGCCCTTTTTTCTTCCATTGATGGTGCCAGTTGATTCAGATGGTTTAGTTCCGTCTCATAAGCTTCTTGTTCCTTTTGATACTGCCAAATTGTTTGCGCCTTTGTAAAAACAGTGAACGCTTCATCCCGCGCTTGTTTTTTCTCATGAAAAATAGCCTTTGCCTGCTCTGCCGCTTCCTTTGCCTTTGCGAGCGCCTCTGGACCAGCTTCACCTAAACCATTCAGCTCAGCAAGCAGTTCATTTTTTTGTCCATACTGATTCTGCGCCTTTGCACGCAAACGTTTGACGAGCTGATCCCCATACTTTTCCAGGTTAAACAAACGCTGAAGCATTTGTCGTCTATCGGCTCCTTTTAAGGAAAGGAATTCTGCAAACTTCCCTTGGGGCAAGACGACCGCACGCGTAAAATCATCAATAGTTAACCCGAGTAATTCCTCTATTTTACGATTGACCTCACTCGCTTTATCTGCAAGGACTGTCTGCGTATCACCAATTTCAATCAGACGGCATAGTGTCGTTCTGACTTTCATTTCATCCGCCCGCTTAAAAGCACGTTCGACTTTATAAGAAATATGGTGTTCCTTCTGCAAAGCGAACGTAAAGGAAACTGACAGTTTCTCTTCCGCTTGGTTCAAAATACCATGTGTATTATTTAATGCCCGTTCCACTTTGCCATAGAGTGCCAGGGTCATCGCGTCTAATATGGACGATTTTCCGCTTCCTGTCGGTCCAAAAATGCCAAACACACCTGCATCACATAATGAGCTAAAGTCAATTGTTTGCTCTTCTCTGAAGCTATGAAGTCCTTTAATGGTTAGCGTAATCGGCTTCAAGTCGCTTCCTCCTCTTGCATTTCATTGGCGAGCTCCAAAAACAGCTTGACTGTTTTTTCATCAGGAAGTCCGCCGCCTGTCTGGCGCTCATAAAATTTCACGAACCGCTCTTCGATCGAGAGCTTTTCAACTTGCTTTTGTTCTTCCAATTGCTGCAGTTCTTTAAATTTTGGTCTAATATGAACAAACCCGCTATGCTGCTTTCGGAGCTGATGGATCTCTTCTATGGAGAGCTGATCTGTTAAATGAATCTCTAAATCAATCCATGCCTGAAGATCCCGTTTTTCATCCAGCCACTCGTGTACTTGACTTAGTCCCTCTGTCGCCTTCCATTTCACAAGTGGTTTTCCGCTTGATAACAACACTTCTTTCCAGCTTGCTTTTTCATTAGGTTTTGCCTCAACAATCGTGACTGATTTGGCATATCCTGATTCAGAAAAGCTGTAAGCAAGAGGTGACCCAGAATAGCGGGCGATCGTTTTGGCACGCTTGATGGTTTGCGGCCGGTGCAAATGACCAAGGGCCACATAGCAGGCTGCTTCTGGCAGACTTTCAGCCGCAACGGTATATGCACCGCCTACTTCAATCGGTCTTTCTGAATCTGTTTGACTTCCTCCGGCCACATAAATATGGCTCGTTGCGATATTGACCGTATCGGATTGAAATTGAGTGCTTAAATGCTGGAATGCTTGCTGTATTTTTAAATTGTAATGATCACGAAGCACTTTCTCTTCAAATGTTTCAGCCAGCACCTCGTTTAGTCTCGCTTCAGACGGATAAGCGAGTGCTGCGATGGATAAACGTTCACTCGAAGAAGGAACATCGACGCGGATGATATCATTTGTCGGATATCCAATTAAATGAATTCCCTGATCATTTGTTAAAGGAGATGCGGCGGATAGTCGATCCGGATTATCATGGTTGCCTGAGATGACCACGACCTGACGTTTTCCTTTATCAGATAAGGCGGATAGACTTTCATAAAAAAGCTGCTCTGCTCTAGCAGGCGGATTCACTGTATCAAAGGCGTCTCCAGCCATGACAATGACATCAATGTGTTCGTCTTTTACGATTTGATACAGCTCATCTAAAAACTGTGCTTGCTCATCAAGCCGGCTTCGGCCTTCAAGGGTTTTTCCTAAATGCCAATCCGCCGTATGCAGAATCCTCATGTGATTCACCTCTCATTCGAAACATTTATAATGAAATTTCTATATTCCCATCAAAGAAATAAAGAATTTTCTCCTCTAATGTTCTGTTTGTTAAACGTTCTACTGCTTTTGCATATAACGCTATTTGAGTTTCATAGCGTTTTTTCAATATAGGCACAGCTGCTTCAAGGCCGTCTGTAAATCTGCCTTGCACTCTATCGGTTTTATAATCTAGTAAATATAGCTTTCCGTCCGTTTCAAATAAACAGTCAATCATCCCTTGAATAAGGACAGGCTCCCCCTCTGCATCAATATGGCTGTATACCTCTTTAACAGGTAATACCATACTAAATGACACTTCTCGTTTTACCCAGTCCGCTTTTCGCAGCTTTTGACCAATAGAAGTAGAGAAGAAGGCTGCAATTCCGTCTTGATCAATTGACTGAACTTGCTCATTTGTTAGCAAATCTCGCTGCTGTAATGAATTGAGCAGCTGCTGTATACGTGAATCATCGTAGGGCTTGTCAGAAGGAAGCGCAATATGCTGCATGACTGTGTGCATTGCGGTGCCTTGCTCTGCGGCAGTGAGTGCTTTTTTCTTCATGAAAGCCGGCCGGTCATACAACGTGGCACGAGCTTTTCGAAGAGAAGAAGGAACACTGTACTCATCCTGTATTTCTTTCATTCTCTTTATCTCGGAAACAGACTGCTTTGTGCCGACTTGTGAAGCCGCTAGATATGGGTATCTCCATGAAAGTCTCTCTGCTACTTTCTCATCAGCATCACCATATTCTTCAACAGGCAGACCCTCCATCAAAGCTTGTACCACCTCGTCTTGCTGCTTCTTTTCAAGTGACATATCTTCTTTTAGAAGATCGGAAGCTTGAGTAAATGAGATTGTGAATGCTGATGGATGCGAAAGAACAACATCACCTGTTTCTTCTAAAATAGATGACATTGCTTGGTGACGGATGAGAGCAGGACCAATAAAATCTAAGTATGTTTTCGATTGATAACGTTCAAAATCAGGGAGCAGCCAATCTTCTCCGGTTGCAGCATTTTGCCATTTGCTTAATGCTTTCACCTGATTTTTGACAGAGCCGACCAGAAATAATTTTTCCTTAGCCCTTGTGAGCGCCACATATAGAACTCTCAGCTCTTCAGATAACAGCTCTTTCCTCATCTTTTTTTTCATCGCTACAAGCGGTAATGTTGCATAACTAATTCTCAGCTCAGGATGGATATACTTGCTTCCAAAACCTAGCTCTTTATCAAGTAAATAGGACTGGTTTAAGTCCATCATATTAAAGTTCCTGCCGAGTCCTGCGGTAAAGACGATTGGAAATTCTAACCCTTTACTGCTGTGAATCGTCATCATGCGAACAACATCCTCTGTTTCACTGAACGTTTTTGCCGCACCAAGATCATCTCCACGCTCCTGCATTCTTTCGATAAAACGAAGAAAACGGAACAGTCCTCTAAAGGCAGCTTTTTCATACTGCTTTGATCGATCATAAAGAGCGCGGAGATTCGCCTGTCTCTGCTTGCCTCCAGGCATCCCGCCAACGTAATCTAGATACTGCGTATCGCGGTATACTTCCCAAATCAATTCCGCTACTGAATGATTCATCGAGAAATCACGCCATTTACGCAGCAACCTGAAAAATCGTTCTAGTTTTTTGCATGTAGGGTGATCTGAATGAGTCACACTCATAAATGCCTTCACAGCATCATAATAAGTGCCTTTTTTATCACTCGTGCGAATCAGTGCCATTTCATTTTCGTCTAAATGGACAAGTGGTGATCTTAATACAGCTGCAAGCGGGATATCCTGATATGGATTATCAATGACTTTTAACAGAGAAAGAATGACAGACACCTCTGTTGCTTCAAAATAACCGGAAGAAAGATTCGCATACACAGGGATTCCCTGCTTCTTCAATTCCTCCATCATTTGCGGGGCCCATGGCATAGAACGAAGCAAAATCACAATGTCCCTATACTGCAAGTTACGGGTCATTTGCTGTTTTGCATCGTACACTTGAAATGGCTGCTCCACCAATTCTCTTATTTTTTTAGCAATGACTCTCGCTTCAAGCTGTACGGTCTCTAATTCTTCTCGCTCTTCGTCAGTTTCTGCTTCCTGTTGATCTAAATGGACAAGAAGCATTTCTGTCGTTGTATCTTCGCTTTCTGGATAACTCGCTCCAAGCTTTAATTCAGCTTGTTCATCATATTCAATTTCTCCAACTGTTTCCCCCATCAGCTGTTTGAACAAAAAGTTCGTACTGTCTAACACATCTGAACGGCTGCGGAAGTTTTTATTTAAATCAATTCTCTTCCCTGTTTCTTTGCCGTCTGCTGTAAATTGTTTATATTTGTTTAAAAAGAGCATGGGCTCAGCCAGTCTAAAACGATAAATGGACTGCTTTACATCACCAACCATAAACAGGTTGCCGTCTGCAGCATATTCCCCTTTAGATACAAGTTTTAAAATCGTTTCTTGTACAAGGTTTGTATCTTGGTATTCATCAACGAGCACTTCTTCAAACTGCTGTTGATAGTACTTAGCCGCTTCTGTTTCGATCAAATTTCCTTCCGCATCCTGCTCTGCTAAAATGCGTAAGCAATAATGCTCTAAATCCGAAAAGTCCACGATTGATTTTTCTTGCTTCGCTTTTTCGAAACGCTGTCCAAATTGGATGACAAGCTCCACAAGTGTTTCGACCACCGGCTTCATTTCAGCTAAACTCTTCAAATGCTGGGCTGGACTGCGCATAAAGTATTCATCTTTAAGCTTTTCTAATTGTTTTTTTGCTTGATTACGTGCATCTGTGGCTTTTTCTAACAGCACAGGGTCATATTCGTCCCCTTTACATGTTTTGAGCCTTTTAAAATTGATGTTTGGCACCAGCTCGTAAAGCTTCTCAAAATCATCTTGGTGCCTGATTAATTCATTGACTTGCTCTAGATCATCTATAAAATTTTCTGCTCTCGGTGCCGGGCCGCCCGGTTCTTTTGATAGGGCGAGAGCTCGTTCAAGTAGTTCCAGACAGCTTCGAAAAACGAGAGAAAGGTCCTCTTTGATATATGGGTAAAACGGTAATTGTTCTACTTTTGTTTGAACATCTACATCATAAAGAGAAAGAAATGCCCTCATCCATTGCTCAGGTGAAGGGTGAGATCTGGAAAACTCATAAATTTTCTTCACCAGCCATTGCAAGTCTAAATCATGACGGTCAGAAGTATAGCGATCAACCAGTTCAAAGAACGATGGCTTTCCAGCTTTATATTCATCCTCAAACAGTTCATCCAACACTTCATCTCCTAATAATTCTCCTTCTGTTTGATCAGCCAAACGGAAGCCTGGATCAAGGTCAATTTCATAATAAAAGGTGCGCAGAACCTGCAAACAAAAGGAGTGCAAGGTAGAAATATTGGCACGATTCATGAGCGACAGCTGTCTTCTCATATGAAGGGACCCGGGGTTTTTCGCTAATTCCTTTTCAAGTGCTTCTGTGATCCGATGCTTCATCTCTGCCGCAGATGCATTTGTGAAAGTCACAACGAGCAGACGATCCACATCAACTGGATCTTCTGGACGGGTCATTTTTCGAATCAGCCGTTCAACCAAAACAGCTGTTTTACCTGACCCTGCTGCCGCCGCAACAAGAATATCTTGTCCTTCTGAAACGATGGCTTCCCACTGGTCATCCGTCCAAGTACTGTTATTCGGTTTTGGTATTTGCATACTGATCCCCTTCTTTTTTGATCCGGTCTATCACAACATCATCCTTTTCAGATGAAAGCACTCTAAATTCATTATCCTCTATCGATTCATCAAATTGGCAAATAGACTTAAATGAACAAAAGCGGCATGGTGTTTGATCCTTCAATTTATATGGATTAATGGCAACTTCACCATTTGTAATTCTTTCGCCTGCTTCTTCAAATGTGCGTCGAACGTGCTGTGTGAGTATATGGAAATGATCTTCACTTAAAACAGCAGAGTCAGAACGGAAAGATCCGTCCTTTTTCAAACCTGCTTGAATGACTTGTGATCTTCCTGATTCAAGCGTTTGATCCATTAGCTTTACCGCTTCTACATCTTCAAGCAATAGACCTTTCATTTTAAATTTCTTGAATATTTCCTGCTCAATTTCATCCTCTGCAAGCGGAATCGGTGCTTGAATGAGCGGATCATGGATATGGAAATATAAAATGCCAGCTGGCGTTGCTTCTACACCGAGCCATTTCTTCGAATACGTAATGGTTAAATCTAAGTAAGTGAGCATTTGCAAGGCAAGCCCATAGTATACCTCTGCTAGATCAAGACCTTTCTCACTCGATTTGTAGTCGACGATTCTCAACAGAAGCCCTTTTGAACCTTCTGCTTTATCTACTCGGTCAATTCTTCCGACAAGCTCCATCGTGCAGCCATTTTTCAATTGAAAAGTAAACGGCGGAAGAGGTCCTTGGCCGCCAAACCCTAACTCAAGTCCAACGGGAGAAAATCCACTCACTCTTGCATGCTCACTTAAGATAGAAGAGACCCTAATCAAGATTTTCTGGAGTTTTTCTTTAATATAAGCATGCCGATTAGAGCTTAATAGGATTTCCTTTTGAAGACGCGGAGCAAGCTGTTCGATTGCATGTCTTGAATAGTTGACACAGTCATCCTTCGTTAAGTTTTTCCAATCCTTTTTTTGTTCAACAAGCGTATCTGAAATATGCTTTAAAGCCGAGTGAAACAGCTGGCCGATATCGGGTGCTTCCAATTTATAAAATTGCCGGTCCTTTAGTTTTAACCCGTGGGAAGCAAAGTGAGAAAATGCACACGCATTAAATTTCTCCATTCTTGAAACACTGCCTTGAATGTGATCACCGTAAAGTTCTTTTGTAACGTTTGGTTTTAAGCGCTTCGCTCGATTTGTAAAAAACAAACTCGACAAGATGTTTTTTGATACATCCCGATGAGTTGACGTTATCAAATAATTATAAACACTCCACCATACACCACTGATGGGATATTGGTTGAGCCATTGCTGCAGCTGCGAGACAGTATACGATAACGAGACATGCTCATTCGCTACAAATTTTAATTGCTCCTCGTCATCCAGCTGTTCCGGGTCTAACACATACAAAGCATGCTCATGATTTGGCATAAGCTCCTGACAATACTTGATAAGAGTCGAGGGCAATAGAGAGCGCCCCTCTTCATCTGACACTGAATAAGACAGATACAAATGATGAGATGGACTCGACAGCGCCTGGTAAATTAAAAATTGCTCATCTAGCAGCCGTTCCTTTCCTGTCTCTGCCAGCTCTGCTCCTGCTCGTTTTAACCATTCCCTGTCATCCTCAGACAAAACACTTTCGTCAGAAGGGCGTGCGGGAATAACGCCATCATTTACCCCAATGATAAACATACACTTCACTTGATACATTCTTGATAAATCCATACTTCCGATAAATACTTGGTCGAGTGAAGGCGGAATTAAAGCGAATTTTAAAGAGGCCAATCCTGTATCCATCATCTGCTGGAATAAAGGAAATGAGAGCTCCTCCTCACCGAGCATTTCAACAAATTCATCCATTAATTGAATAACAGCATCCCATACTTGTCCATGCTGCATGGCTTCAGCTAATCTACCTGCTTCTTCTGCTTCCAGCCTAGCTTTTTCAAGTTTATCCGGCACTTGTATTTCCTCTAAAAAGACATAGACTGCCTCCACCATGTCTTTTACCTTTTGCGCTTTTTTCAGCCTTTTTTGCAATTGGAAAAGCGGAGGTGCAATCCATTCCTTTACATCATTCAGCATCTGTTCCATTTCAATTTCTTGATCTGTTTGTCCAAAATCCTCATCTAAAGATTGGAATCGTCTGTAGTGGAAACGGGAGCCGTTTGTCCAGCGTTCTCCTTTTACACCATAAGCAATACAGTAGTTTTCAAGCTGATCTGCCTGTTCTCTCGCTTTGTTTTTGGCAAGTTCGAGCGGAAATAAGAACTCTGTTTTCACGCAGCGAAACACGGCCTCATACCGCCAGTTTCCTTTTATGACATCCAAGCTCGAACGAATCAATTCAATGAGCGGATGATACTGCATTGATTCATTTCCATCAATAAAAAAAGGAATATCGTAATCTCGAAAAACCTCTTTTAACGTATCTTTATAGTCATCTACATGCCGCGCGACAACTGAAATATCTCGCAGTCTAAGTCCTTCTTCTCTCACTAAATGAAGAATTTCTCTCGCTACTCCCTCAATTTCAGCTCGTTTACTCGCACTTTTAGACACTGTGAGATGAGGAGTTACTTCCTGAAATGGCTGCACCGGTCTCTGCTCATATTGGCGTTCTAAATAAGCAAGATCTGGCGTATGAAGATGCCGGTTATTTCTCTCCAAAATGTGCTCAAAAATGGCCGCTCCGCACTCTTTGGCAAGCTGATAGAGCTGGAAATACGTTTTACCAGTCATACGAAATAAATCAAGTTCATTTGGCTGCTTATCATGATAGGAACGATCCACTGTGAACGCAGCCGTTATTTTCTCAGCATGAAGCAGAAGCTGTTCAATGACGAGAAGCTGCTGCGGTGTAAATTGATAAAAGCCATCTATATAAATATGTGCTCCTTTTATTTCTTCAGATAAAGGAATTTGCTGCGTAAGAAGCGTCAAATAGTCTTCTGAGTGCACATATTCATCTTGTAAATGCTGCTCCATCTGCTGATAAAGAACATGCAGATCATGCAATTTTTCGCCTGCCCGTCTTTCTTCTGTATACTCTGAATGCATGCTCGATAATGAAATTTTTTCAATATCCTCCGGCAACATGCAGTATCTTTTGAACTCAGCCATCGTCTTTTCGATTTGCTCGACAAATCCCGGCTTATCGCTCGCTTTTTTGAATACCTTAAACTTTTCTTTCTCTTCTTCAATCACTTTTCTTAAAAGCATTTGAATTCCTGTGCTTGTCACAAATTGCCGGTTCGCTCCGCCAGTCTGCTGTAAAATAGACCAAGCAAGACGCGTGAAACTAAATACTTTGGCCCTGATCATCCCGCCAGCTTCAGACGTTTTTGCAAGCTCGTATTCCATTAAGAATGTCATTTGATCCGGGACTAAAAAAATGATTGGCGGACCCAGCGGATCTAGCCGAAGCTGTTCTTTGATTTCCTCTAAGATTGCAGTCGTTTTTCCACTCCCCGATCTGCCTGCTAAAAACTGAATTTCCACGCTCCACAACACCTTTCTTATGTACTCATATTCTAGCGAAAATAAAAGTAAATAGCTATTTTCCCCTTCTCCTTCCTAAAAAGATATAGGCACCTTTCCTAACTCTTCTCATATCATAAACCATCATGAACTTAAAGGAGGCTGGCAATATCATGTATTACGGTTATTATGACTACTCGCCATATGACATGCGCCAAAACACAAGAATCATTTCAGACCTTGAAAAAGCGATCAATGGTGAATATTCTGCGATCCAATGCTACGAAAAACTTGCCCAAAGAGCAAAAACTCCTGAGGCAAAAAAAATCATTCAAGAAATACGCCAGGATGAAGTCAGACACTATCAACTATTTTCAAAGCTATATTATTCTTTAACAGGTAAAAACCACAAACCAAGCGTAACAGAACCTTGTCCAGATCAATTTAGAGAAGGGCTTCTTTTCGCATTTAAAGATGAACAAAGAACGGTCGATTTTTACTTAACGGTATCAGATTATGTCCGGGATCAAGGAACAAAAGAGCTGATGAAACGTATTGCTCAAGATGAACAGCAGCATGCTGTATGGTTTTTATATCTTTTAACGCACCATGTGTCTTAGATAGTCCTATTTTAATAGGAGATCGTATGTTCCGTCAAAAAATGAAATCGTCTTTTTGTTCATTCAATCTATAAAATAAAGGACTATTTTCAGCAAACCTCTCATCTCTTTCACTTTTTCAAACGTGAAAACGACAATTTGATAAATAAAAAAACTCCTCTGCCACACATAGCAGAAGGAGTTTTTTTCATGATCGTTTAATGAAATTTTGCTTCATTGCTTTGCTGCTGATGTTTTAGCAGCCCATCAATGGACAGCATCTTACTGCCGCTAAGTGTTAAATAAAGCGCCATGACAAGCAGTGATAGTTCAAATTCATAACCGCCAACAAATCCTTTAGAAAAACCAACCGTCATAATCGCCACAGCCATAATTGGTACAAATAGCGCTGCGAAAATACGTGTTCCTAGACCTAAAATCAAGGCGATACCACCGACCAGTTCAATTGTCTTCACAATATAGGCCATAAATTCCGGTATACCGATTTGTCCAAAGAATGCCGCTGTTCCTCCCAGACCTCCTTGATATGCCTGAAGTCCGTGTAGAAAGAAGATCAAACCTAAAATAACACGTACGAAAAGTGTTCCTATTTCTTGATTCGTTTTCATATAGTGAATTCCTCCTGTTTTTACACTACATAATGTAATGTTAATTAGTAAAAAAAATTAGTAATTTAGATTAAGCATAATCATTAAGACCACCATGAGAATGGTTGATGTGACAATGGGAATGATGGGTACATTGAAAGGAATATTGTATGTTGGATTTAAGATCTTTTGTATTCTTAAATTCAATGCCCGATCTCCAAAGGATACCGCAAACTTCGTTTGTTTTTGAAACTGAGTTCTCTTTTTAATGAGTTTCAAAAGGGCTTGCCCTACTCCAAGCTCAGTGCCTGTCTGCCGAATCGCATAGTCATCTGCGATCACTTCACGAAAAACGGAATAGCTTTGTCTCATATGCTTTAACACTGGAATGTACCAAATAACTTTTGTGAGCATTGAGAATGTGAAGGCCTTTAAAGGATCATAGCTGTATTTGTGGTGCAATTCATGATGAACAACAGCGTCAATCTCCTCTTCATCCAGCATGTCCATGAGAGACGTTGATAAGTAAACCTTTGGGTGAAGCATACCCATGGCAAAAGCAAGCGGTTCATGACAATGAAACACAATGATGTCGTTTGCATATTTCTCAGATACAGATTCGGTCGACTGGTGATCGACTGCAAGCATGAGATTTTGCTTGAATTGAATGTACGTTTTGATTTGCTTCGTCATATAGAAAATCGCAAATCCCAGTGTGTAGAGGACTAAAGCATCTAGAAAATATTTCAAAGGAGTGAATCCATAGAATTCGAGAACAGATTGGCATACATGAATGAGATTATATGCTTGATTCCAGCCAAAAAAGCTTGAAAGCACGTAATACCCCATCTGATAAAAAATCGTTAAACCAATCAATATACCGCCTAAAAATAGCAGGCTCGATTTCATTTTATTCATTTTGCTGCTCCTCTTTTTTGGATGCCAGCCTTGCTTCAAGCACTTTGAGTAATTCAGGGTCAGCACTTTCAATTGCATCCACCATATGATTCACTGCCAGTGGACCAAAATCGTCCATCAGCCCTTGCGTAATCCATTTTGTCTGCTCATTTAGAAATTCTTCTTTTGTTAAAATAGGATTATAAATAGATGAACGCCCTTTTGTTTTCTTCTCCACAATTCCCTTTTCGGTTAAGCGGTTCAGCACAGTCATCACCGTGTTGAAATTAATCGGCTTTTCATCTGACAGCTTCTGCTGCACTTCTTTAATCGGCATATCCTTACCTTGATAAAGGATCTCCATAATTCTTCCCTCTAAAGGACCGAAAAAACGATTCAATCCCTTTTCATTATATTTAAAAGAAGGAATTTTCATGTTATCACCTCACACTAAGGATTGTAGTGTAATTGAAAATGATAGTCAACTGATAACAAAAATAGGGGAAAATCGTTGTATATTTGTTTTTGTTTTTGGTAAAAATTATATCTTCACTTTTATTAAGAAGCTGTCGGGTTCTTGATAAGATAATCTTATGAAAATGGTAAAAAAATTCGTATTTTATTTATAGAGACTTTTGTATTATAGTGAAGATAACAACATTTCACTTACTGAACAAATTTATAGGAAGAAGGTTTACATGTGATGAAACAAGGAAAGAGCCTTCGAACCGATCTCATTTTGATCGCAATAAGCGGTTTAGGTGGATTTCTTTTGTCTTTAACAGGAATGTCTATTGGCTGGATGATCGGTACATTAATCACAGCTGCCTTTATTGCCATGCGACGTCCCACCCTGTTTCAGCGCAAAGGAAACAACACCTTGCGTATTCACAGCAGATGGCTACTCCTTGGTCAATTTATTCTCGGAATCGAACTCGGACAGAAAATGAACATGAAAGTTCTTCATATTTTCGCTGAACATTGGCTCCCTGTGAGTTTCATGCTCGTTTTTTCTATTCTACTGGCGATGCTCTCTGGCTTTGCCTTATGGAAGCTGAGTAAAACAGATATGCTGACCAGCTTTGTCGGCACAGCACCAGGCGGTTTATCTGCTATGCCAGGGATTGCCCAAGAGGTTGGAGCAAATACAGCCGTTGTTAGTCTCGTACAAACAACACGTGTATTAATGGTGGTACTCACCATCCCATTTACGGTGTTCTATTTAAATACAAAAAATCCAGCGGATGCAGCTGCAGGCGTTCAAGGGAGCGCCTTTTCATCCGGTGTTTTCACCCTGTCAAATATCTCGTGGACTGCTGCACTTATTTTAGGTGCCTGGCTTATGTCACGCCTGGCGGTTCGTCTTCATTTCCCTGCCCCTTGGCTGATTGGCAGCATGTTAGGAGTTGCTGCTCTTCAAGTAGGTGCAGGTGCGCTCATAGGTCATGATTTGATTCCTTATTGGCCAGCACAAGCGAATATCGCATCACAGGTATTTCTAGGTGCAACCATCGGTTCAAAAATGAATAAACAAATGTTTGTCGGACTAAAAAACACGTTAATTGTAGCCGTCGTCAGCTCAGCTGGACTAATTGCTGCAACGGTTCTCAGTTCAATTGCCATTGCTGAGGTCACAGGCATTTCTGTCATTACAGCCATTCTTGCTTTTTCGCCTGGCGGTATTGCAGAAATGGCAACAACAGCAGTTACACTCCATGAGGACTCAACCTTTGTAGTAGCTGTACAAGTCGTTAGAATCATTCTTGTCATAGCTATGCTGCCACCGTTTTTTCGATTCTTACATCATGTCTGGGCAAAAAGACATCCTGATTATAAAGCCGCTAAATAAAAAAGAGAGACGCTTTGCATGTGCAGAGCGCCTCTTTTTTATTCATCCTGATTTCTTTTGACACCAACTACTTGATCTTTTGAAATCGTTCCAAAATGCCGGCTGTCAAAGCTATGTATTCGGTTATCTCCGATCACAAAGTAATGGTTTTTTTTGATTTTATCTTGTCCTGTGATGGCTTTCAGCTGAAAATCCCCTGTCAGGACATTCCCCATTTTATGTTTTTTCTGCTCTTTTAAATAGGGTTCTTTCCATTTTGCACCATCCACAAATAACTGATCATCGACATACTTGATCGATTCTCCCGGGAGCCCAATGACCCGTTTGATCAAAATTTGATTTTTTGGTCCGTGAAATAACACATAATCAAACCGGCTAATTTTCGTGAGTTTTGGCGAGAACTTGTTGATTAATAATTCTGTTCCATCTGTAAATGTGGGGTCCATACTAACCCCTTCTACTTTATACTTCACAAACATGAAATTCTTTACCTGGAACAATAAGACGATGCATGTAATAATCATCAACCATAACAATGGCTTCTTTTTCATTAAGAGCCTCCTTTGTCCTCACGCTTGCTCATTCTAATGTTCAACCTATTTTCTACTCTCTTTCCAACATACCATAATAAAACGATAACTAGAACCGCAAAAACACTTCTTAACGGATTCTTTACTAAGGCAGAAAGGTCATAACCAATAAAACTAATGATAAAGAGCATGACACACTTACCAGCTAAAGCAGCTAATGAAAATTGCCACATGCTAATTCTTGATAAGCCTGCGACCACATTGACGGCAGCAGAAGGTGTAAAAGGAAAGCAGAGTAAAATAAATAGCGGACCAAATCCCCGTTTCTCTACCCAAAGCATTAATTTCTTAATGGAAGGGTGTCTGCTAATAAAGTTCAGCATTCTCATCTGTCCAAATTTTCTGATCAGTAAAAAGACAAGAATAGAACCTGCACTTGCACCGATCCAGGTTAATAAGAATCCTTCCCAAAGGCCGAATGCATTTGCATTTGCCACCGCAAACGCCACGAGTGGTAAAAAAGGAAGAAATGCTTCAATCAGAGGAAGCAATATAGCAACAATTGGTCCAAAGGCCTTGTAGCTTTCAAAAAATGATGTGATATTTTCATGAGTAAATAGAGAAAGAAATGATGTCAACTTGTTTGACTCCTTCAAGGTTTGTCTACATTTCATTTTACATGGAAAACATAAAAATATACAAATAAATCCCACTCGCCCCCCCTTGAGATTGTTTGACTCATTCGATATAATAAACAAGAACATTTGTTCTATTTATAAAGAAAGCAGGCTTGAACATGACGAGACTATCAAGAGTACAGCTTCAAATGATGGAACAGGCCATCTTTCTTCCTATGGTCATCTCCATCCTCAATCGTGATCTGACACACTTAAAACAACATCAAACATTTAAACTAAATGAACCATACATTCAGCTTGTGACCTCTGTGTTAAAGGAAGCACAGAAAGCACTTTATGAACTGAAGCAGCATTTACGTAAAGAAAATATGAAAGTACAGCAAATTGAACACGATGAGGGATTTACAACGTATCTATTTATCATAAATGGCTATGAAGAAAAGCATAAATACTTTAATCCGCGTATACGTCACCGGGTAGAGGAACTGCTGACTCGGTATTTTCTCCCACAAACAAATGAACTATAGGCTGAAATGCGGCGCGTTACACATGCAAAAAAAGCCTGCCGCGACGGCAGGCTCCTACTTATTTATGATAATTCAAGCTGTTTTCTCAGCTCTGTTCTCACTTCATTTAATCCTGGTCCATCTAACTCAAAATAATACACATTCCCAGGCTGATAATCATGGCCCTTTAGCTGAATGGTATCTACTGATTTCAATGAGCTCAGTAATGGAAAAAGACCGATGAACTGTTTCATGGAAAGATTGGTTGAGACATTATCACCAAGCGTATCAATGATGTTGTCGTATGACGGGATCGAAGAAATCGATTTAGATTTTTCAAAGATGGCTTGAAGTGCTTCCATTTGGCGCTTTCCGCGCATGAGATCACTGTCTGCTTTTCTCGTTCTCACAAAGGCTAAAGCTTCTTCGCCATTCAGTCTATGAGTGCCTGCCTGCACTTGAACTTTTCCTTTTGAATCCTTTTCCATCTGTTTTACGATGCTTTCATCTTCAATCGTTACATTAATTCCGTTTAGCTCATCCACAATGTCTTGAAATGCCTTAAAGTTCCCTGAAATCACATAGTCTACAGGAATGTTCAACAAGTTTTCGACCGTTTTGACTGACAAATCTGCACTTCCAAACGCATGGGCGTGAGCAATTTTATCATATCCTCTTCCCGGTATATCCACATAAGAATCACGAGGAATACTGAGAAGCTTAATGGTTTTGTCTGTTCGGTTCACCGCCGCCAGTAAGACCGCATCACTTCTTGCTTCGTCTACCGTTTCACCTGGACGGCTGTCAATTCCAAGCAGCAGCACCGAAAAGCTGTCTTTTCCTGGATCAAACGCTTTCACACGCTTTTGCGAGGTGTCTCCTCTTTCTAATGATACTTGCGCCTTATTCGACGCTTTTGAAATTTTATAATATGCGTATCCAGTCACGGACACTGCCATCACCATGACAAATGCCATGATAAACAGCACGGCTTTTACCCAAGGTCTCAGTCTTCTTTTTGATCTTGTTTTTTCCTTCATCCTTTCCGAACCCTCACTCTATCTTAGTCTATCAATGTAGGTCCCACTATAACATATTTTGATGAAAGTTTCCTTCATACAACATATTTTTATGAATCCACAATCTTAAACATCAGACAGCTCACCTATTTACAAATCAAAATCAAAAAAACAGCCTGCGGCAGCGGCTGCTTTTTCCATCATGATTGAATATCAAATTGAAATTGTCCCTTCAGTTCTTCTTCTGCTTCTTGGAATAACTGACGCAAGCTCTCAGCATAATCGCCAAGAGCGTCTTTGCTCGTTTGAAAATTCACCCATGTCAGTTCTACTGGAAGAGGCACCTCTCCTGTTAAACAGTCCCAAAGGGCATCAAGGTTTTTCCCGTAATAATCAGGAAGGTGTAAAACTGTTTTTAGCTGATCGTGAAGCTCTTCTTGCGATCTGCACACTGCGCCGTCCAGCTGCACTTTTTTCATGTTCATCTTCCCCTCTCCTCTCTATATTTTAAACGAATTGGAGGAGAAAGAGAAAGATGGACACCTTACTTTTGTTTCTGTCTGACACCTGAGATGAATAAAATGAGGCAGGCAGCCAAAACGAGCAAGAAAAATAGGGTTAATACGAGTTGAGTACCGTAAATATCAGCGAAGAGGCCAACAAACACACTTGGAATACCAAGACCTAAATAAGCAAACAAGTAATAGCCTGCAACGGCTCTAGCCGCCTCTTTTTTCCCTCGCTCAACAATGAGCTGAAGTCCGCCTAAATAAGTAAATCCATAGCAGGCAGTACCCGCCAGCATCGTTCCGGCAAGCACAAGGAAGATAGATCCGCTGTTTGCACCGTATAGCAAGAGGCCATATCCGCATGGAAGACAGATAAACCCCAAAAGAAGCGCTGTGCTGCTATTCATCTTGCGCACAAAGGGCTGCATCAGGACACCTGCCATATTAATCAAAAAGAGAGCCGGTCCTACCCACAATTCATAACCATTTAATTTAAGCTGTGCTGGCAAAATTGAAATGACAAGGCCGCACACCGACCACGCGATAGCAATGGCTGCATTCGCCGGCATTGTTCCTTTTGGAAATCTTGGCATGTTCATCATCGGTTTACGTGAATCTCCTTGGACAGGCGGCACGAAAAAGAAGACACCCAAAATAGTTAAGAACAAAAAGGCCAGAACAATCCAATAGCTAAGCGGCGTGAGCGACACACGCTGAAAAGAAAGAAGTGCCGTAAAAAGAGCACCGCCCCCAAATCCAACCGAACTGCATAATGCAATAAAAGTTGGAATCCAGCTTGATTTCTCAGGATATAAAGCAATCAAATATGCGGTGCATGTTCCAACGCTAAGACCAAGACCGACACCTTGCAGCAGCCGGGCAGCAAAAAGCATCTGTATGGAAGGATGTACAATCATCAACAAGGTGGCACATAACGAAAAGCTAAGCGCAACCAATAAAATCGGTTTGCGTCCAGCCCGGTCAGAAATGCCGCCAAGAAAAAGCAAAACTGGAATGAGTCCGAAGACATACGCAGCAAATACAAGTGCTGTTGCCGCCTTTCCGTACCCTGCTTGTTCTGCATACGCCGTATAAAGGGGCACTTGCAGATTCACAGCAATCGTAATCATAAAAAGACCAAGTAAAACGAAAATAAACGGGATGATGGATAAGTGTGCCGTTTCTTCTTTGGATGCTGGGATCATTTGACTCTCTCCTCTATATCATTACATATGAGAACAGTGTACACACCATTTGGCTTACTTCCTACATCCAAAAACAGCACTATTGACCAGTCCATAATTCCGTGTCATCATCATCTTATGTTGTGAAAACGAGAGAAGGTGCACGATGTATATTCATTTAGACCGTTCAAGCGCTACCCCGCTCTGGCAGCAAATCGTGAATGAGATCATTCAAAAAATTCATTCACAAAAACTGCATCCTGACGATCAGTTAACACCGACAAGAGTGCTCGCACAGGAGCTTAATGTATCAAGATCAACCGTCCAGCTTGCCTACGATGAGCTGCTGGCAAGAGGCTACGTCAGCACATCTAGAAGAGGCGGTACAAGGGTCATTTCAAGTGATCAATATACAGCTTCCCCTCCCCATCAAAGTGAACCGCCTTTCTCACCTCCGATAAGACCTCACTTTGAAGAAGCTGAAAAACAAATGGATCATTGGCTATCAGCCAATCAATTTCATGAGAAGCTCGATATTGATTTTCGTCATCAGGAACCGGCGATCGATGACCACTTTCAAAACATATGGAAACGCTCGCTCATGAAAGCATTACAGCGATTAGACATGAAGAATTGGGGCTATTCCTCCCCGCATGGATTATGGGAAGTGCGTTCAGAAATACGCCAATATTTATCTGTTGAGCGCGGGATTGAAGTAGAAGAAGATCAAATGGTGTTAACAGGTGGCACTCAGCAAGCCATTGATTTGATTTCACAGGTATTGCTTAAAAAAGGGGATACAGTAGCTGTTGAAGATCCAGGTTTCCCTGGGGCAAGGCTGTCGTTTATGCATCGCGAAATGAACATTCACCCCGCACCAGTTGATGAAGAAGGAATGGTGGTGAATACTTTGCCCCACCGAACAAAACTGATTGCTGTGACGCCCTCCCATCAGCGTCCAACTGGTGTATGTATGAGTGTAAACAGAAGGCAGCAGCTGCTAAAGTTTGCTGTCAGCCATCAGTCTTATATATTAGAGGATGATTTTGATGGAGATTATCGTTACCATGGCGGGCCGCTCCCTTCCCTATTTTCAGAAGCACCCGAGCATGTGATTTACATCTTAAGCTTCTCAAAGGTGCTGGCGCCTGGCATCCGGCTTGCTGCCATTATCGGCTCCAAAGCAATCATAAAAGAAATTGCCGTACTGCAATCACTCATTCAAAGACAGCTGCCCATTATGGAACAAATCACACTCGCTTCTTTTTTCAAAGAAGGAGAATTCACGCGGTATGTCAGGCGAATGAGACAGCTGTATAAAAAAAGACAGGCAGCCATGATGGAAGCCCTTCTCGCACATCACTTTGACAAACACTTCCGTATCTATGGAACCGATACGGGCCTTCATGTCTTTTTAGAAGGAGCGCCAGACTTTGATGAAAAAGGAAGCATTGAAGTAGCAAAAGCAGCTGGCGTTGGCATTTATCCACTAAGTCCTTATTGTTTTGAAAGCAATCGAAAAGGATTACTGCTAGGATTCGCCTGTACAGACGAAAGCATGATTCAAGAGGGCGTTCGCCGTTTAAAGAAAATACTTCACATCTAAAAAAGCCTGGAAGTAAACCTTCCAAGCCTTTTTAGGATGATTGCTGAATCTGACCTACTTCTTCAATAAATGCGGCTGTCTGCTGCAAGCCATCCTGAAAATGATGGGTAGCGGATATAAACAGCTTTTCTTGATCGGGATGCTTCAAGAGCTTCTCCACCTTACTAACCCCTTTTTCAAATGAAGCAAGGCCTGTCTTTAATTGTTGATCGGCCTTTTGATAAGCGGCTGGAACTTCTTGATGATCAAGCCCTTTTTGAATCACACGATCAAATGCTTTCGTCGCTTCTGTCAATTTTTTATTTGTTTGAATTTTTCCATGTCCATCTGAGATAAACTGATCGGTCATCTTTTCATATGATTCATTTAACTCATCCATATAAGATTGAACCCATTGTTCATAAGCAGCTTCTTTTGCGTCTTGTTTTGAAGGCGATTGACCTGCTTGCTGACAGGCTGCTAGTAATGTCACTGTTAGGATAAATAGCAGCACCAAATGTGATTGTTTTTTCATACAGAGCCTCCATTTCTTCATCCCACTCGTTCATATCGGTCAAATATAAGCATCCTTTACTACATAAAAATACTTCGCAAGAATTGATTTCTTTTATTGTAACAGACAAGCTCGTGTCACTTCTGTGATTTATGAGTAAATGGATGAAAATACGTCTAAGGATTCACATTTCCCTGTCATTTCCCAATACAACCAATAGACGACGAGACATACGTATTTGGTTTCAATGAATTCATCTTTATGATGTATGCCCCCCCCTTTTCGCATTGCATAAAGTCCATATGAGATAAGAGGTCCAGCGGCTGCTCTGCCGCTGGCTTTTGATTAATATCTGTTACGAAGCTCCCTTAATATAAAATCGTATACGAGATTGAGCTGCTGTTCCTTTGGATACAGCATAAATTCTTGTTTCTTAGGAAGACCTCCATCAAGACGATCTTGAAATTTCGTTCGGAGATATGCTGTTCGGTGCACCTGACTCTCAAATGATTTATATGAGACATCAAGTTTGATGGTTTGCTCATTTGTAAAGGTGACCACCGTGTCTCCGAGGGATGATTCCTGGAAGGTATGAATGTATTTGTGGGAGATCCAGCCGCACTGAGGACGGTTGGATGAATAGGTTGGGAAGAAATACAGATGATTGGATGAGTCAATTACAATTGGAGGCTTATGAGAAATTCCTGTTACTTCGTATGTTCCCGCCTTTCTGCCTGCATAGCTTGAGCCGAAGAATCTGCAGCTGCGTTCAATAATTTGCAGGGGCTTTAATTCAACGTAAAAGCTTGTCTCTCTTTCGATGACTTTTGAATATACTCTTTTTCCTTCTTCAACTGAAAGGACCGCCATTGTTGTTTGATTAATGACGTATGAATCTAAAGGTGTTTCACTAATTCCTGACACTTCATTTCCTCCTGTGTTAATATTTGGTTATTTAAGATACTATTAATCTATCACCAACATATAAGAAACGACAGGATTTTTTCAAAATTTATTAAAAATCATCTTTTTATCATATTTTTTAGTCCATTCGATCTATCGAAAAGCTTTTTTTAAAGATATATCACATTATGTCGATTGGACAAGTGATGTCGATTCTGCTCAAAAATAAATTGTCTAAAAATTATAAATTCTTGTTGATTTTTTCTCCGCCAATCCATATACTATAAAAAAGGCATCGGGGGGATTCTTTATGAAAGAGAAAAAAACGTATGCTGAGCTCATGAAGTCCCGCAACACCCAAAAAACCGAAGAAAACGGCGTCACCATTTTAGACATCTATATTCAAATGGTTTTAGATGAGGCGCTTTATAAACAGCGCTTAACCTTCCTAAGAGAAGAGATTGATAAGGCTCTGGATCAGCGTGATGAAAAGCGATTCAATGACTTGTCAGCTCAATATGCAGAACACTGCTTACATCAATCATGATGATTTTACTTGCGGCAGAGAGACAGCAACTTGTCTCTTTACCGCAAGTTTTTTGTTTATCCATTTAAAATGGTTCCACCATTCACATGGAGCATTTGTCCATTCATATAAGATGAGTCTTCACTTGCTAAAAACAAATAACTCGGTGCAAGCTCTACTGGCTCACCAGGACGCTCCATTGGGACATCCCCGCCAAATTCAGAGACTTCTTTTTCCGTAAAGGTTGATGGAATCAGCGGTGTCCAAATAGGACCCGGTGCTACCCCATTCACTCTAATCCCTTGTTTAATGAGCGATAAGGATAATGATCTCGTAAATGTCACGACCGCCCCTTTTGTAGATGAATAATCGATCAATGTTTCATGCCCTTTATAGGCGGTGACAGATGCTGTATTAATAATACTGCTTCCTTTTTTTAAATGAGGAAGAACAGCCTTTGTTAAATAAAACATGGCAAAAATATTCGTTTGAAACGTCCGAAGAAGCTGATGTGAGGTAATTTGCTCAATGCTTTTTTGCGGATGCTGTTCCCCGGCGTTATTCACCAAAATATCAATGGAACCAAACGCATCTTTTGTTTTTTTGACGACCTCATTTGAAAAAGCCTCATCCCCTAAATCACCTGCAATTAAGATGACACGGCCTCCCGCTTTCTCAATATAGTCCTTCGTCTCTTCGGCATCGCGATGTTCACTTAAGTATACAATGGCGACATTGGCACCTTCCTTCGCAAATAAGACAGAGACTGCTCTACCGATCCCGCTGTCTCCACCTGTCACAATGGCTGTTTTTCCTGCTAACTTTTTGTCCTGCACCTCACGATCAAAGACAGGTCTAGGGTTCATTTTATATTCAAGACCAGGACGTTCATTTTGGTGCTGAGGCGGCAATGTTTTCTTCGGCTGCTTTGTTGACACGTTAGTCCACTCCTTCCTTTTATCTTGTTTATTTTTATGTGCTGGCTCCTTTTTTATGTATGACGCCCTTGTTTCATTACAGATGTATGATTTTCATCATTGTGGAAAAATTATACACAACAAGTCAAGTGGAGGCGACAACATGGAACAAGAACATAAAGGAATGGAAGAGGCAAAATCGTTATGGCTGGCGGACAGCCGGAAACATTCTTTTCCCGCTGTCAGTGAAGATCTCACAGCAGAAGTGATCATTGTCGGCGGCGGTATTACCGGTATCGCTGCGGCGTTTGAAATGACAGAGCGAGGATTAGATGTGATCATCATTGATGCCGATCAATTGCTGCAAGGCACGACCGGACACACAACGGCTAAAATCACTTCACAGCATGATGTGTACTATCATGAGCTGATACAGCAGATTGGCATGCCAAAAGCACGTTTGTATGTAGAAGCAAACGAGAAAGCAAAAGACCTCATCCAAGCTCGTATCAAAGAGTACGACATCAATTGTCAGCTAGAGATAAAAGATGCGTACCTTTATACAAAGGAAGAAAGCGGAGTAAAAAAGTTAAAGAAGGAATTAGATGCCTACAAACAGCTTGGTATTGACCGGGAATGGAAAACAACGCTTCCTTTTGACGCTGACATCAAAGCAGCCCTTGGAATGACGAAGCAGGCACAGTTTCATCCCCTTCATTATCTCAATGCGCTAATTGACAAGCTCCTCAAGCGAGGTGTACGTATCTTTGAACAAACAACCGCTGTTGATGTAAAAGAAGGAAACAGGCCTGCTGTCGTCACAAAAAACGGACATCATCTGACAGGGCGCTACATCATTTCATGCTCACACTTTCCTTTTTATGATGGGAAAGGACTTTACTTCACCCGAATTCATCCAGAACAATCCTATGTTGTAGCAGCCAAAACGACAAAACCTCTCCCAGACGGGATGTACCTCGGAATTGATCAGCCTGCTCACTCTTTAAGAACGGCAGAATGGCACGGCGAGGAAGTTGTCCTCATCGGAGGAGAAGGTCATAAAACAGGACAAGGCGGAGATGAATCCGCTCACTATGAAGGACTAGAAACGTTTGGAGACGCCACCCTTGGAATTGAAGAAGTGCTGTATCGCTGGTCGACACACGATATGGTCACAATGGATCAATTCCCTTACATTGGCCGCCTGACCAAACACCACCAGAATATCTTTGTAGCGACTGGCTTTAGAAAATGGGGCATGACCACAAGCCACGTGGCTGCTACTCTTATCGGTGATTTAATTGAAGGAAAATCGAATCCATACGAATCAATTTTTACGCCATCAAGACCTGTTACTAACTCTTTCGTAAAAGATTTCGTAAAAGAAAATACCAATGTCGCTGCCAAGCTGATCAGTGGTAAATTCAAACAAACTGATCAAACAATCGATGATTTACAACCAGGCGAGGGCGGCATTATCTCGTATGAACATAAAAAGTGCGGCGCCTATAAATCAGAGGATGGGAATGTTTTTCTTGTCGATACCACGTGTACTCACCTAGGCTGCGAAGTCGCTTGGAATAATAGTGACCGCACTTGGGATTGCCCGTGTCACGGTTCACGTTTTTCTATTACTGGAGAAGTAGTAGAAGGCCCTGCTAAAAAACCACTAAAAAGGTCATATGCAGAACAGTAAAATTTCACTCGTTCCCCTTTAAAAAATCCAAAATTATCCGATAAAAAACATAAAGTCTGATATTTGTGATGATTATGGGGGGACAAACACATTGTTATTTAAAAAAGAATCGAAAAGAAAAAACACTGCTTTTTTCACAGAGCAGGATGATGGGATAAAACGAATCAATTTCTCGAACAATACGGACATTGCTAAACAAATCAAAATGATCGACCTGACGCAGCATGACCTATTGATATTAAAGCAACTCAATTCAATTGTTCAGGATGATATTGCACATATCGTTGATAAATTTTATAAAAATTTAGAAGTCGAGTCTTCCTTGATGCATATCATTCAAGACAATAGTTCTGTCGACCGTTTGAAAAAAACACTCCGCATTCATATTAGCGAAATGTTTGCAGGTGTGATTGACGAAACCTATGTAGCAAAACGCATTAAAATTGCGCAAGTTCATTTACGGATTGGACTCCAGCCTAAATGGTACATGGCCGCATTCCAAGACCTTCTGCTATCAATTATGGATTTATTCGCTAACCATATCCAAGATTTCAAAGAATATCAGACAGCAGTCAAAGCGACAACGAAAATTTTAAATTTAGAGCAGCAGCTTGTCCTAGATACATTCCAAAACGAATATTCTAAAATTCGTGATGAAGCAGAAGAGCAGCAGCAGGAGCTTCATACAAAAATCACGGAAACGTCAAATTCGCTTGCTTCGCTCTTCTCAAACACAACAAGTGCAGTTGACAAGCTTGTCTCAAAATCGGATGAGATGGCGGACATGTCACAAGCTGGAACACAAATTTCAGCACAGGTCGAAGAAAAATCAATCGGCGGTAAAAAAGAATTAGAAATTCAGCAAACACAAATGAATCAAATTGATGGCAGTATGACAAAGATTGAAACAGAAATTAAGCGCCTTGAAGAAATCGCTAAACAAATTGAACAAATCTTTGGGATTGTCACAGGCATTGCAGAGCAGACGAACTTGTTATCCTTAAATGCCTCAATCGAATCTGCACGAGCAGGTGAACATGGAAAAGGCTTTGCTGTCGTTGCAAACGAGGTGCGCAAATTATCAGAGGACACAAAGAAAACGGTTTCAACTGTATCTGAACTCGTTAACAATACCAATTCACAAATCGCCATAGTGTCTCAGCATATTGCGGACGTGAATTTACTTGTGACAGACAGTAAAGAAAAAATGACACAAATCAATTCACTCTTTGATGATATCGTCAGCAGCATGAACTTAAGCAAAAACCAAAACGGAAAAATTGAAATTGATCTTCAGACCTTCCTTAACGAATTGAAGGAAGTCAAACAAACAGTGTCTCAAGTCGCAAGCTCCGTCGAATCCTTAACTAGCCTGACAAATCGCTAATACAGCCTTTTTTCTTCTGCTTTAGTATAATAGAAGAAAAGATAGAAAAGGCGGGATTTGATTGACAACAATTTGCCTAGTCAGACACGGGGAAACAGATTGGAATGCAGCGAAACGAATTCAAGGACGAACAGATATCCCTTTAAACGACACAGGTAAATGGCAGGCTGAACAAACTGGACTTTACTTAAAGGATGTCCATTGGGATGTTGTCATTTCCAGTCCACTCATAAGGGCAAAAGAAACGGCACACTTGATTTTAAATCATGTCCATGCCCCACTTGTCATCATGGATGATTTCATTGAACGAGATTACGGTGACGCTGAAGGCATGTCGTTTGAGGAACGTCAAAAGCTGTTTCCAGATAAACAGTATCCAAATATGGAACCACTAGAGACGATTCAAAACCGAATGTTAGAAGGAATTGAGAAAGTCAGAGCAGCCTATCCAGATCAACATGTGTTGATCGTGGCTCACGGTGCTGCTATCCATGCTTTACTCACCACTTTGGCTGATGAACATATGGGTCTACAGAACACGAGACTTGTCAATGCTTGCTTAAATTATGTGGAATGGTCAGATGGTAAATGGAAGGTTCGTGATTATAATGTGGTCAGCCATTTAACTCAATCTACCCCTTCTTAAAGAGCCTGTTATCTTAGCAGGTTCTTTTTTATGACAAAAACAATGATAAAATAATATTTTTTTATATCGAAATTCGAAATAGATGCTAGACGATTCTACCTATTTTATGGCTTTTCGGGTATCGAATATTTAACTAGAAATGGATCATGAGAAAAAAAGCATACTCCCTTTTTAATAGATCATCGCTGAAATGATAGAATAAACATATTTTACCACCAGTTCCAAGTGACTTAATTCCCCAATTTTCGCTAGGACTTTCACAAAAATTCGGGTCTACTCTTATTTGCCTACTTCCCTTAAACTGAATATACAGAATAATCAAACGGATCATTCTATTAGACTACGGATGATTATTCTGAAATAAGAAAAAAGGGATGTGGAATGTGCGTGAAAAAGAAAAATGTGATGACAAGTGTTTTATTGGCTGTCCCTCTTCTGTTTTCAGCAGGGTTTGGAGGCTCCATGGCAAATGCCGAGACGGTCTCCAAGACAGATAGTGAAAAAAGCTATATTGTTGGTTTTAAAGCCTCTGCCACCACAAACAGCTCTAAAAAACAAGCTGTCATTCAAAATGGTGGAAAACTAGAAAAACAATACCGCCTCATTAATGCTGCACAAGTGAAAATGTCCGAACAAGCCGCCAAAAAACTTGAACATGACCCTAGCATTGCTTACGTAGAAGAAGACCATAAAGCAGAAGCATATGCACAAACCGTCCCTTATGGAATCCCTCAAATCAAAGCTCCAGCTGTACACGCTCAAGGTTATAAAGGTGCTAATGTCAAAGTAGCTGTCCTTGATACTGGAATCCACGCTGCACACCCTGACTTAAATGTTGCAGGCGGTGCGAGCTTCGTCCCTTCAGAGCCAAATGCCACCCAAGACTTTCAATCACACGGAACTCACGTAGCTGGAACCATTGCTGCCCTTGATAACACAATTGGTGTACTCGGGGTCGCTCCAAGCGCTTCCCTATATGCTGTAAAAGTATTAGACCGTTATGGCGACGGACAATACAGCTGGATTATTAGCGGTATTGAATGGGCTGTTGCCAATAACATGGATGTCATCAATATGAGCTTAGGCGGACCAAGCGGTTCAACTGCGCTTAAAAATGCCGTCGATACAGCGAATAACCGTGGAGTCGTTGTTGTGGCAGCCGCAGGTAATTCTGGCTCTAGCGGCTCTAGCAGTACAGTTGGCTATCCAGCAAAATACGATTCTACAATTGCTGTTGCCAATGTAAACAGTAACAATGTCAGAAACTCATCTTCTAGCGCAGGTCCTGAATTAGATGTTTCTGCACCTGGTACTTCTATTTTAAGTACAGTGCCAAGCAGTGGATACACTTCTTATACTGGAACATCTATGGCGTCTCCTCATGTAGCAGGAGCAGCAGCGCTTATCCTTTCTAAAAACCCGAACCTAACAAATTCACAGGTTCGCCAGCGCTTAGAAAATACAGCGACACCGCTTGGTGACTCATTCTATTATGGAAAAGGGTTAATCAACGTTCAAGCGGCTTCGAACTAACCAAGTGTGATAAAAAAATCCGGCTGATCTAGCCGGATTTTATTTATTACTGCTTTTTAGGCGGCTTCTCTTTTTCCGCCGCTTTTTCCATATCCATGATTCTCTCCATCATGGTTGGGTGTCCATAACGGAAAATCTTCACTAGAAATGGTGGATTCACCTGGGACAATCCTGATTTTGCAAGCTTTTGAAAAGACGTTACGCCCGCCTCCCCGTCTTTTGTCATGTTCACCGCATATTCATCGGCTGCCCGTTCTTGATGCCTTGACACTGCATTTGTAAAAGGTGAAGCTGCAAATGACAGCATCGATACGATGATTAAAAGAAGCGGAAGAGCAGCAATGTCGTGTGACACCTTCAGACGAAATGTGGCTGCCCCTTTTTGATAAAGATAAAAATAAAGACGATCGATCGCAAATAATCCGGCCAATGACAGCACTAAATATCCTGCTAATCCAATATAAACATGTTTCATGACGTAATGTCCCATTTCATGCGCCATGATAAATAAAATTTCGCGGTCTTTCAGCTTTTGCAGTGTTGTGTCCCATAAGACAATACGCTTATTTTCACCAATTCCTGTGACATAAGCGTTCATCGTGTTCGTTTTCTCAGACATATTGACCTCATACACATGATCTGCCGGAATATGCGCTTTGTCTGCAAGCGTTAATATCTTCTTCTCAAGCGCTTGATCCTTTAGCGGATAAAAATTGTTATATAACGGATCAATGACGACCGGCTGTATAAAGAAGAGAAACAGCGTAACTGGGACTGTCAAACACCACGCATACAGCCACCAGCGTTTTCTTCTCTTTTGAATCAGCCAAAAAAACACAATTGCACAAAGGGCAAGGAGCGGATATTGAATCCAAAAATCCAGTGTTTGATCTTTCAACCAGCTTGCCGTACTTTGTGCAGATACTCCGTAGTGCAAAGACAGCTGATAGCCAATCCACTTAATTGGGAATGAAATGAGCATTGTTAGAAGCGACAGCACAAACACGTACACAAGTTTGCTTAAAAACGTGAAACGAGCTGCTGCCAGGCTCCAGTCTGCTATTTTCCGTGAAAACCCTGAAATGAGCACAAGGAAAAAGACATACCAATCTAATGGGATGGTTATGAAATACATCAGGTTCCGTATGTTCGAGAAATTTTCGCTGATCGCAAGCTCATGACTTGTCATAAAAGTATGCGGATCTGCACTTGTCCCTTTTACACTTTCAGGTACCGATGAATCCCCCAATAGAAACAAATATGAATAAATAAAAAGACCGTACAATATGTATGCTACCGTTGCAAGAGCTACCCATTTACGTACTCGCACAGGTCAGCCTCCTTTCCATTCCTCTCTCTATTCTAATCACTCTTTTTTTCGTTTAGAACCTGTCTCATGTGGCTCCATCATAGCATGCCCCATCTGAAAAAGCTTTCGCGAAAAAAATGATTATGCGACTCAAAAATCGGAGAAGCTACATGTATAACAGTGAGTTGGAGGATCAAAATGAAGAAAATCCTTGCAGGTGTTGTGATTTTGGGACTATTATTCATCACCTTCTTTTATGTGTTTAGCCGGACGAGCGAAATCTTTGATGAGAATCGAGCAGAAAAATTGCTGCTCTCGCCAGCGAATGAATCCATCTCGTATGAAATAGATGATAAGGACACAGCAGAAGATTTAATTGAAGAATTAAATAAAGGCAGACAAACAAGTAATCATCCCAAAAAAAATTTAAAAAAGCCCGATTATATCGCCAAAGTGATGTTCGGACGAACAAACGGCACCACCTTTCAGCTTTGGACCGACCGATCACAAGTCGTTTTTTTGGTTGATGGAACGTTTTATGAACTCAATCAAAAACAGTCGAAATCTTTTCAGAAACAGTTAAAAGAAGCCATTCAAAAGAGCTAAAATGATCTTTTTAGCCCTTTGTCTTCTTTCGGCGTGAGATGCGAAGATTTGTCTACATGCTAAGGGAGCCTCCTCATCAGAGACTCCCTTTTTTTATTTACTTTCTTCTGCTTGATACTTTTCCTTTAACGCTCTTCTTAAAATTTTACCTGTTGTATTTTTAGGAATATCATCTATGAAATGGATCGTTTGGGGCTGCTTATATTTCGCTAAATAGCGTGAACAATGTGTAATGATGTCTTCTTGATTGATGTGAGCATGTTTCTTAGGGGAAATGTAACAGACGACTGCCTCTCCTGTGTTTGGGTCTGGCACACCGATGACAACGGCTTCTGCTACAGCTTCATGTTGATAAAGTACTTCTTCTACTTCTCTTGGATACACATTATAACCGCCAACAAGAATCATATCCTTTTTCCGGTCGACAATATAAATATATCCTTCTTCATCTCTTCTTGCCAAATCGCCAGTATACAGCCAGCCGTCTCTTAGTGCAGCTTCCGTATCTTCTGGCATTTGATAATAGCCTTTCATGATGTTTGGCCCTTTTGCTATCAGCTCTCCGACTTCATTTGGACCGACTTCTTCTCCTAGTTCATTCACTATTTTATTCTTCACATTCATAATGTCAGTCCCGACAGAACCTGGTTTTCTTTTTCCGTCAAGCGGATTAAATGCAGTCACTGGTGATGCCTCTGATAATCCATAACCCTCAAGGACCGTAACACCGAACTTTTTCTCAAAGCCATGAAGTAAGGCAACAGGCATGGAGGCACCGCCTGATATACAGATCCTCACAGATGCCATCGCTTTATCATGCCCCTCCTGGCGGTACAAATAGTTATACATGGTGGGCACACCAACAAATAGCGTTGGCTTCTCTTTTTCCATCATGCGCAAAAGCTCTGATGGGCTGAAGTGCGGCAAGACATAAATCGTCGCACCATGAATCAACGGCGCATTCATACAGACTGTTAAACAAAATACATGGAACATTGGCAAAGCGGCAATGACCTTGTCCTTTTTATCAATCGATAAATACTCAGCGACATCTCTGGCATTTGAATAAAGGTTGAAATGAGTCAGCATTGCACCTTTTGGTTTTCCTGTCGTGCCAGATGTAAATAAAATAACAGCGGTATCATCTGGCTGAATGGAAGGATGTACATTCTCATTCGCAGCACCTGACACAAGCTTTCCAAAGAAAACAAGCCGATCAGATACTTCCTTGAAGCTTGATCTGCACGCCGATTCATTTTCTGCACAAATAATGACTTTTTCAATGGACGGAAGCTGCTCATACACCTGCTCGTACACTGGCAGAAGCTGTTCAGGCGCCACAATACCTTTTACATCGCCTGTGATGAGCATATACCCAATTTCACTAGGTGTGTATGTTGGGTTAATAGGTACTACGACAAGTCCTGCCTTTAATGCGCCAAAAAAAGAAATGACAAAATGCGGTGAATTTCCTAAAATAAGCGCGATATGATCCCCAGCTTGAAACCCTTCGTTGACTAATCCATCTGCAAAACGCTCGATACTTGTCATCAGCTCTCGATAGGTCCACTTCTTTCCTTCATAGATCAGTGCGATATTTTCTCCCTTCGTCATCGCCGTCTGCTGAAGATTTTTGATCAAATCCATTCTCCCACCCCTTACATGTCATCAATGAATGAATGACCATTCATTTTATGGCCGAACATTCCTCCTTTCTATTATAATAGACAATCGAAAAAATCCACAAGATCAAATGTAAATCGCTTTCATTTCCTTCAATCAAAAAAGCACCGCTATCTCTAGCCGTGCTTTCACGCAATTAATAAATCAAATCAAGAAAATCCTCTTTTGATACATTGCCGAAATAGTGGCGCATATCCATATCTTCTAAGACGTCACTGATCGTTTTACGATCATATTGCTGTCCAATGAGCCGCTTCTCAATATCGGCAATATCCCCTACGCCAAAGAAATCACCAAAGATTTTGCAATCCTGGATCATCCCTTTTTTCACTTCTAATCGCAAGTCAATGGAGCCTGCAGAGAATCTCTTAGAATGCTGTAAATTAAATTTCGGTGAACGGCCATAGTTCCATTCCCATTTTTGATAGCGATCTCGGGAAATTTCGTGAATCTTTTCCCAATCCTTTTCGGTCAGGCGATATTGAGGCACGTCCCCATTTGTATCAAAAATGTAGCTTAAAAGAATTTTTCTAAACTCTTCTGTTGTCATTTTTTGATCCATCAGTTCACTGATATTGGCAACCCTGCTTCTAATCGATTTGATGCCTTTTGATTCTATCTTTTCTTTTTTCACATTTAAAGCCGAAACGACATGTTCAATTTCTGAATCAAATAGCAGCGTGCCATGGCTGAAAATACGTCCTCTTGTTGCGAACTGAGCATTTCCAGAAATTTTACGTCCATCTGCCATGATGTCATTTCTGCCGCTCAATTCAGCTTTAACACCTAGCTTTTCAAGCGCTTTGATGACTGGTTCTGTGAACTTTTTGAAGTTATGGAAGCTGTCCCCATCATCTTTGGTAATAAAGCTGAAGTTTAAGTTTCCTTTGTCATGGTAAACTGCACCACCGCCGGATAAGCGGCGCACGACTTTGATTCCGTTGTCTTCCACGTACTTCGTGTTGATTTCTTCTATTGTATTTTGGTTCTTTCCAATAATGATTGACGGCTGATTGATGTAAAACAGCAAATACGTTTCTTCTGGATCTAAATATTTTAAGCAATATTCTTCAATTGCCAAGTTAATCATTGGATCATAATGTTGTTCGTTATCGATAAACAGCATCTCTATCTTCCTTCCTTGTTCCATCTAAGCCCTGAATGGGCAAGCTGTATATTGCCAGTATATAACGCCTGTGCTTCATTGACTAGGTCTTTATGACGGCCAAAATGAGGCAGATGGGTGATGATGAGTTCCCCAACATTTGCTTCCTTTGCAATCTTCCCTACCTCTGTACTGTTCATATGTCCAGCACCTGATCCATCCTGTCCAGCATAAAAATTGCTTTCGGCTATGAGCAGATCTGCCCCCTTGCTAAATGGAATAAATGCCTCCTGATAGCTTGAGTCTGCTGTATACACGACCACAGCATCCTCTGCCTGAATTCTCATAGCATAGCATTCTGCTGGATGAACCGTTTTCAAAAAATCAATTTGAAATGGTCCAAGTTGAATCCCTTCTTCTGGCTGATAAGGCTTTGCCTTTGTATGTACATCATCAGAAAGCCGTCCAAACGCTTCTTGATCACCAGTATGTCCATAGATTGGAAGCGGGCCGCTGCTTTTTCCTAAATGATATCCCACTAGCTTCGCATATTGGAGTGGTCCGATATCTGCAATATGATCGTGGTGATAATGAGAAAGGAGAACAGCATCTAGTTCTTCTATATCAATGTATTGCTGAAGCTTTGAAAGAACACCGCTTCCGCAGTCTACAAGAAGACGAAAACCGTTTGATTCAAAAAGGTAGCCTGATGTCGCTTCACCTGCTGCCGGAAACCCTCCATAGCATCCAATTACGGTTAATTTCATCGTCATTTTTCCCTCCTTTTCTAAAAATCCCCTTCTTACAATATACCCATTTTTCACGAAAAAAGCATTCTTCTTGCCTATTGTTACAAAACAGATTGACAATTATTAATCTGTTATAATACAATGATAGCAACAAAACGTATTGGAGGATGACAAATGCTAGGAAAAATCACAGAGTTTTTTAGAAATTTGCCCTCAAAGAAATGCACAAAATGTGGAAATGATTTAATGGAACAGCACGAGTGTTACGGTAATGAATGTGAGGAATGCTCACAAGTAAGTTATCTTAAATAAGGAAATAAATTGAATAAAAAAGCACTTTTTCCCTCCTCCGTCAGTTGGAGTCAAAAGTGCTTTTTATTTTTTCTGAAAAATAGGTAAAAAGGTAAAACCCTTGTCACAAAAGGGGTTTTTAGTATTTTTATATGATGAGTTTTAGTTCTGAAGACACTTTTTATTGACTAAAAACAATGAAGGAGGTCCTAAATGTCTATTTTTTCTAACAATTTTGTATTTTCTTAATATAATTTTATCGTGGACGAACCTCTTTAATTTTAGTTATACTTTAATTCATATATTAAAACTTAATATGATGGGAATATTCCTTTAATGAATATGTTAGGGAGGAAATCTATGAAAAAATTAAAATTTGGATTGGCTACTCAAATCCTAATCGGTCTTATTCTCGGTGTCGTTGTTGGGGCAATCTTTTTCGGTAACCCAGGTGTCGAGACATACTTAAAACCAATTGGAGACTTCTTCTTGAGGCTCATCAAGATGATTGTCATCCCAATTGTCGTATCCAGCTTAATTTTAGGTGTTGCAGGTGCGGGTGATGGTAAAAAAGTAGGGAAACTAGGTTTTAGAACCATTCTTTATTTTGAAATTATCACAACATTTGCGATTATCCTTGGCCTTGTCCTAGCAAACTTTGTACAGCCTGGTGCAGGCGTTGACTTTGGACATGCGGAAAAACAAGATATTAGCCAGTATGTTGAAACGGAAAAAGAGCAAAGCAGCAAATCAGTTGCTGATACGTTCCTTCATATCGTTCCAACGAACTTCTTCCAATCATTGGCGGAAGGTGATTTGCTTGCGATTATTTTCTTCACTGTGCTATTTGCACTTGGCGTTTCAGCGATTGGTGAACGCGGTAAACCTGTGCTCGCCTTCTTCGAGGGTGTATCACATGCCATGTTCCATGTCGTTAATATTGTGATGAAAGCTGCACCATTTGGTGTATTCGCACTCATTGGTGTGACCGTATCAAAATTTGGTCTTGAATCTCTTATTTCATTAGGTAAGCTTGTAGGTCTTGTTTATTTTGCGCTCGCTCTTTTCCTTATCGTTGTATTCGGAATTATCGGAAAGATGATTGGCGTCAATATTTTCAGATTTCTTGCTTACATGAAAGACGAAATGCTTCTTGCCTTTAGTACATCCAGCTCTGAAACAGTTTTACCAAGAGTTATGGATAAAATGGAGCGCATCGGATGTCCAAAAGGAATTGTTTCGTTCGTTATTCCAATCGGTTATACGTTTAATCTGGACGGCTCCGTCTTGTATCAAGCCATTGCTGCGCTTTTCCTTGCACAGGTATATGGCATTGACCTCACGATCGTCCAGCAGCTTACACTTGTTCTTGTACTGATGGTAACATCGAAAGGAATGGCTGCCGTTCCTGGTACTTCATTTGTTGTATTACTCGCGACATTAGGAACGATCGGTGTACCTGCTGAAGGTCTTGCATTTATTGCAGGTGTGGACCGTATCATGGATATGGCACGGACTGTTGTGAACTTAACAGGAAATGCACTTGCAGCTGTTGTGATGTCTAAATGGGAAGGGCAGTATGACCCTGAAAAAGGACATCGCGTGATGACAGGACAAGATGTACCTGAGCCAACACAGCTTTCAAGCTAATGAAAAAGAACCCCAGCTTACGGGGTTCTTTTTTTATGCTGTGATTAATGGTGATTGAACATAGTGATAAAGAAGATCCGCTGTATGGACAAGTGAATCTTCATGTGTTCTTTCAAAGGCATGCGAGGAATCTATACCAGGACCAATCAGTCCATGAATGATATCATGCCCTGCTCTAATGGCTGCTGATGCATCAGAGCCGTAATAAGGGTAAATATCAAGGCGGTAATCAATGTTGTGCTCTTCTGCTAATGCAGCTAAATGCTTGCGTAATCCATAGTGATAAGGGCCGCTCGAATCTTTTACACAAATCGATACACTGTATTCATCTGTTGATTGACCGTCACCGATCGCGCCCATATCAACAGCTAGATATTCCACCGTTTCTTCTGGAATATTCGAGTTTCCGCCGTAGCCAATTTCTTCATTATTGGAAATTAAGAAGTGCGTCGTATGCGGCAATGTGATATTTTCGTTTTGAATTCTGTGGATGAGCCGCAAAAGTAGCGCCACACTTGCCTTATCATCCAGATGTCTTGATTTAATAAAACCTGAAGACGTCACTTCCACTCTCGGATCAAATGAGATAAAGTCCCCTACTTGAATGCCAAGTGCTTTGACATCGTCTGCATCTTTCACCTTTTCATCGAGACGAATCTCCATATTTTCTTGGTTTCGTTTCGCTTTTCCAGCATCCGCATAGACGTGCACGGATGTTTGATGCATAAGAATGGTCCCTGTGTATGTATGGCCTGATGCTGTTTCAATTTCACAATATTCGCCTTCAATTGAGTTATACTGAAAGCCTCCAATAAGTGCTAGACGAAGCCGTCCATTTGATTTAATTTCCTTAACCATCGCACCGAGCGTATCGACATGCGCTGTCAGCATGCGATGTTCTTTGTCATCTGTTCCTTTAATGGTGGCAATTAATCCGCCTTTTCGATTTCGTTTTGTCTCAATGTTCAAATCTTGTAAAAAACGTTCAACAAAGCCAATCACTTTTTCTGTATTTCCTGATGGACTTGGGATTGATACAAGCTTTTGAATCAGCTGAATGGTTTCATTTACTTCAGTAGTCATTCGGCATTTCCTCCTTTGTCTGAAAGCAATTCCTTCCATGTATGCCTTTTTCAGCATCTCTTCTTAAAATATATCGCTTCAGGTTCGAGATGTCTAATTTCAAATGAAAAATCCTTCCTCTATTAAAGAGAAAGGATTCATGGATTAAGCTTCGTCCTGTTTCATTTTTCTTACGTTCCAAGCAAAGTATGCTGTTGTTGCCGCCATCATGATGATCGCAACTGTTCCAAGGATCGCTGCTTGGTGCCATAAATAGCTGTCATCACCGCTTGCAATGATCGTTCTAAATCCGTTGATTGTATACGTCATTGGAAGCAGACTGTGAATGACTTGGAAGAATTTCGGCACAAGCTCAAGCGGGAATGTACCAGCACTTGCTGCGAGCTGAAGAACCAAGATAATAACAGCAATGAAGCGTCCTGGGTTCCCCATTGTTGTCGCCAGCAGCTGAATGATCGCTAAGAATGTCAGACTGACGATAATCGCAAAGAGATAGAAGCGCCAGAGGCTTTCCACCTCAAGACCAAGCCCAAAGATGAGCAAGGAGCTTGCAATAACTGCTTGCAGGATACCAACAAAAAAGAGCACACTATATTTGCTGAAAAACCATTCAAACGCATTTCTAGGGCGTCCAGCAGGGTCTTTCATTGGGAAGACAACGGTAAGCATGAGAGCCCCTACAAAGAGTCCCATCGATAAAATATAAGGTGTGAGTCCTGTACCATAGTTATCAATCTTTTTCGCTGTATCATTTTCTGTTTTCACGGGACTCGCAATCATATTGTAATTGTCTTGACCCGCATCAATTTCTCCTGTTTCATCAGCGGCGCTTTTTAATTTATCGGACAGCTTACCTGTTCCGCTCTTTAAATCTCCCAATCCTTTATCGAGTGATTTTGAGCCTTCAGCAAGCTTAGATGTGTTGCTTTGGATATTCGTTGAACCACTTTCCAGCTTATTTAACGCTGCGCTCAGCTGGCTTGAACCATTTGCAAGCTTATCCGCACCGCTTTTCGCTGTTTCAAGCTTTCCATTTGCTGTTTGCAGACCATCTTGTAATTGGCCTTGACCTGTTTGAAGCTTCAGTGCACCTTGATACAATTTATTCGTACCAGATGTCATTTGATCAATCGCATTTTGTATCGCGACTGTAGATGTGTAGAGCTGTTCTGTTTTCTTTGGCAGCTGTTTGACTTGCTGCAGCTGAGCTTTTGCAGAAGCAACCGCAGATTGAACCTCACTTGCATCAGGCAGTTCCTGCAAGGCCGCTAAGCTTTGTTCAAGTCCAGACAGATCAGGCAGTTCGATTTTAGGCAGACTGTCAAGCTGATCCATTGCCGCCTTTTTCTCTTCATCTGTCATTGAGCTGTTTTGGATGATGCTTTTTACTTTAGCATCTCGATTCGATAACGCTTCTTTTAATGAAGCAAGTTTTGTACTAAACGTCTTTGCGTCTTTTTTCACCTGATCGAGTTTAGGCGCCATCTTTTCAAGATTCGCTAATTCTGGTGATGACAAGACTTTTTCTACTGCTTCAATTTTTTCTGAAAAGGATTGTGCTTTGTTGTTTAGCTGCTCAATGCCTGCTGTGAATTGCGGCATTTTAGAAGCGAGCTGCTGATGGCCTTCCCGGCTTGTGTTTAACCCTTCAGTCAATGTATCAATTCCTGTACCAAGCTCTCCAAATTTCTGATCGATGGTTTGATAGCCTGTTAAGAGCTGGCCAAGTCCGCTGTCAAGAGATTGTATCCCTGTGTTCAGTTCACCCATTTTACCAGCAAACTGATGAACACCTTCGCTATAGGTTAACGTTCCTTCAGCCAATTTTGCTAAATTGTCTTTTAACTTGTTACTGCCATCTTTTGCACTTTTTGTTCCGTCATCAATTTTCTTCGCACCATCGCTTGCTTGATCTAAGCCTTTTGCAATCGTTTTGAAGTTATCAAAAATAACCTCTGCGTAATTTTTCGTGACTTCCTTTGAAACCGAATCTTTTAATTTGATAATGGCATTATTCGCAATTTGTGACGCCGCATAGTTGGCACCTGGATTCGTATAATATTTCAGATTCGATTTTTTTGGATGTTTATCAAGGACTGTACTTGCATTTTTCGAGAAATCCTTTGGTATTTCCACGACGAGATAATAATCCTCGTTATTTAATCCCTTCACTGCCTTTTCTTCACTATCGACAAAATTCCATTTGAAATTATCGTTTTTCTTTAATTCCTTCACTAAATCATCGCCGACATGCAGTGTTTTCCCGTCATAATGACTGCCTTCATCCAAGTTGACAACCGCTACAGGCAATTGATCGACTGTACCATATGGATCCCAGTATGCTTTTAAAAATACGCCGCTGTAAATCAGCGGAATAAATAACACAGCGAAAATCGGGATCAGTAGTTTTTTGCTCGTCACAATGTCTTTCCATTGATTCCGAATTAAATTCATTGCTGTTTTCCTCCCATAGATGAATGACTAAATTTAGAATTTGGTCATTTGAACTTAAAAAAAATTATGTTGCGGCTAAAAGTCCTTTGAGTACATAAAGCTCCAGCGACTCGGCCACCTCTTCTTTTGTTAAAGGCTCGTATCGCTTTTCCCAATCAAAAATAAGTGCAATATATAGTTTCACCATCACAAATGCAGTCAATTCAGGATCACATGGCTTAATATCGCCTTTATCAATCGCTTCTTTTACTTTCGTTTTAACATAGCGAATGATCATTTGCTCCATCTTTTCAATCATTTCCTTGACCGCTGATGTGCCAAGCTCCGCATTTTCCTGAAAGATTTTGATTGTGAGCTGGTGGTTTTTTCGAAATTCCAATATTGCAAAGAGTGTTAAATGAAGGTTTTCAGAGAAACTTTTCTCCTCATCCATTGCTTCATCTGCAATTTTCCTCATCTCTATTAAAAGGGATGTGAAAATTTCATCGAACAGCTCTTCTTTGTTTTTGAAAAAGGTATAAATGGTTCCTTTTCCGACGTTGGCAAGCTTCGCCACAAGGTCCATTGTGGTGGCTTTATACCCAAATTGAGTAAATGCCTTCGTAGCCCCGTCTAAAATCATTTGTCTCCTATCAACACTCATGATCTCACTCCCAAAATGACTATTTGAACGTTTTGGTCATTAAGTACAGAAAGTAATATACCACATCCTTTTCTCCGTATGCAACAACTTTGTTCACTTTTATGATTCACAACTCTTTTTGAATGATGAGAACACGAAAAACCCCCTTTCCTTGGTAGAAAAGGGAGTTTGTTTTATGAAAATAGATAAGATACAGCCTCTGAAATGGCAGCTTTTCCTTGATCAATACAATCAGGGATTCCGACACCTTCAAAAGCAGCACCTGTGATATAAACACCAGGATATGATTGCTTAAACGTTTCTCGCATGTTCGAAATGGCTTTTTGATGACCGACGTGATATTGCGGCATGCTGGTCTTCCAGCGAGTCACTGTCGTCAGTTCTGGATCTGCTTTAATATCCATGATTTTCTTCAAATCCTCCAGCACAATGCTGACGATTTGATGGTCTGACTGTTCGACAATTGATTCGTCGCCTGCCTTCCCTACATAAGCACGCAATAGGGTTTTTCCTTTAGGAGCTGTATGCGGCCATTTTTTGTTCGTCCACGTACAGGCTGTAATAGAGAAATCACTGTTTCTTGAGATGACAAAACCAGTGCCGTCATATTCATTATGAACATCCTCTTCTTTAAAACCGAGTGCAACTGTAGCAACAGAAGTAGATGTCATATCATGCAAGTACTCAAGCCCCGCTTCTTTTGGAAACATGGAATAGATCGATTGATGCGGAGTTGTCACAATGGCTGAATCAGCAAAAAGCGTTTGACCGCTGTCTAATTGCACTCCGTAGCCCCCATCAGTTTTTTCAATCTGCTTCACTTTTGTCCCTTTATAAATCGTTGTCATCTTGAGCTTGCTTTCTACTGCTTCAACAAGCGCTTGCAGTCCTTGATTAATCGTTTGGAACTGCCCTTGTTTTTTCGCCGTCACTTGCTGCGCTTTCGCATGCTGCTGTGATTTTTTCATCCCAAGAATCAAACTGCGATGCTTCTGTTCTGTTTGATAAAACTGCGGGAAGGTGGACATTAAGCTGAGGCGGTCAATGTCACCAGCATAAATACCTGATAGTAGAGGTTCGATTAAATTCTCAACTACTTCATCACCGACACGTCTTCTAAAAAATTCACCGAGCGACTGATCTTCTGTCTGCTTGCTTTTTGGCAGTACGAAATCCATTGCGGCTCTCGCTTTTCCTGCAACTGAAAAAAGACCGGTTGTGATGAATGGGCTGATTTGAGTTGGAATACCCATGACAGCGCCTTTTGGCATTGGGTGAAGGGTTTCATTGACTAGTACATATGCTTGCCCTGTTTCATTATTGACGAGCTGATCTGCGAGACCAACATCCTTCGCCAGCTGCGGTCCACTGACCTTTCTTTCTAAAAATGAATCAGGTCCACGTTCAATGATGTAGCCGTCTTTATATAATGTTTGTATTTTTCCACCTAGCCTAGGGCTCGCTTCAATAAGAGATATTTGAATCGGAAGACCTTTTTCTTCGACTTCCTTTTCCAAATAGAAGGCGGCGGCTAAACCAGTGATGCCACCGCCAATGATGACAAGGTGTTTTTGATTGTCATGCATAGGATCGCCTTCTTTTATATAATTACTTGCTTTCGTCAAGCTTCTTTAATACGACAGTTGCCAGAGCATCAATAAATGCTGGTTTCGCATTTGGCATTTCTGGACGATAGTAGGCTGCACCGATTTCATCTGTCACGACTTTACATTCATAATCGTTGTCGTATAACACTTCTAGATGGTCGGCGACAAACCCAACAGGCACATATACGAACGTTTTATAGCCTTTTTGTTCGAATAGATCTCGTGTTAAGTCTTGAACGTCAGGTCCAAGCCATGGATCAGGCGTATTGCCTTCACTTTGCCAGCCAATTTCATAATGTTCAATTCCCGCACCTTCTGCTATCATTTTGGCAGATTGTGCGAGCTGTTCAGGATATGGATCTCCTGCTGCAATAATTTTTTCAGGAAGGCTGTGTGCAGACACAATGAGTACGGCTGATTCTCTTTCCTCTTCACTCATCGATGCATACGTATCCTTCACTTGTTTCACCCAATAGTCCACAAACTTCGGCTCATCGTACCAGCTTTCCACAGATGTAATCTTCAGATTGCCAAGCTTGTCTGCCTCATCTTGTGCACGCTTGTTATACGATTTCACGCTAAAGGTTGAAAAATGCGGCGCAAGAACAATACTCACTGCTTCTGTGATGCCGTCTTTGTGCATCTCTGCAACTGCATCCTCAATGAACGGTTCAATATGCTTTAAGCCAATGTAGACATGAAATTCAATGTCGTCTTGGATGTCATTCAAATGATCACACAAACCTTTTGCCTGCTGTTCTGTAATTTTTGATAAAGGAGATATACCGCCGATTGCCTTGTAGCGGTCCTTCAAATCTTGCAGCATCTCTGGCTCCGGCTTTCTGCCTCTGCGGATATGTGTATAATAACGTTCAATATCTTCTTCTTTATATGGGGTGCCATATGCCATGACAAGAAGTCCCATTTTCTTTTTCTCCACAACCAACACTCCTTCAGATCATTTGAAATAGTTTAGATGGATGATTTTTTATATTTCGCTGAATAATCGTGAATAAAATCTGTCAGCTTCTTTAACGTATCTGGTGAAACATCAGGAAATACCCCATGACCTAAGTTAAAGATAAAGTGATCTGATTTCATTCCTTGATCTAAAATATCTTTTGCTCTTTCTTCAATGACTTCCCAAGGAGCAAGTAAGATGGTTGGATCAAGATTCCCCTGTAACGTTTTTGTGAGCCCTTCTTTTCTCGCTTCGTCTACACTCATACGCCAATCCAGTCCAACCACATCAAGCGGCAGATCGTGCCAGTCTTTCGCTAGATGGCTTGCACCAACTCCATACATGATCATTGGGACGTTTTCAGACTTCAGCTCTGTAAAAATTCGCTGCATGACAGGCTTAATGAATGTCCGGTAATCTGCTGCATTTAAAGCGCCAACCCATGAGTCGAAAATTTGAAATGCACTGACCCCGGCTTTTACCTGCGCGCGTATGTACGTGATCGTCATATCAGCTAACTTGTTCATGAGCAGCATCCACGCCTCAGGATCACTGTACATCAGCGCCTTTGTTTTATGATAATTTTTAGATGGACCGCCTTCAATCATATAGCTTGCCATCGTAAATGGTGCGCCAGCAAAACCGATAAGTGGAACATTCAGCTGCTCCTTCGTTAAAAGCTGAATGGTATCAAGCACATATGGCAGGTCTTCTTCAGGATGAAGTTCCCCAAGACGTTCGATATCTGCTTTAGATCGAATCGGTGCATCAATCACAGGTCCAATTCCATTTTTAATTTCTACGTCCACTCCAATAGCCGGAAGCGGGGTCATAATATCTTTATATAAAATAGCGGCATCTACACCATATTGTTCTACAGGAAGTCTTGTTACATAAGCACATAACTCTGGCTGATGCGTAATTTCAAATAGCCCGTATTTTTCTTTAAGGGCACGATATTCAGGCTGTGAGCGTCCTGCCTGTCTCATATACCAAACTGGTACATGGTCTGTTTTTTCCCCTTTACACGCCTTTAAGAACGTGTCATTAAAAACCTTCGTTTTTCCCATTACCTTTCATTCCACCTTTCGCCCTACACTCTCTTTGCATAAGGCTCAAACACTGCTTTTACTATACCGCGTTTTCAAGGCACGGTATACTAAAGCGGCTCAATGTTCAAAAAATCGCCGAATATTAACGTCCAAAAGACTCTGGCTTGACATACGCACTGCCTTCGCCTTCTTCTTGTGTTTGGGTATTATATGGAACAACTTTATACTCTGCGTTTGAAAATACATTGGCATACGGCATTGTATAACTGCCCACGCCTGTTACTGTGTCGATCAGCGTCTCGCTTCCATTTCTCTTTTCATAGATGCGGTATTCAACGCGTTTATCCTCCTGCTTGTCCCAAGACAGCTCTAATGTAAACAAGCCTTTGATTTTAAACGCATAGCGGGCTTCAAATCCTGATACTCCCTCTAAATGGATAGGAGATTGAAGCTCTTTTATTCCCTCTGGTTTTTCAAACGTTTCATTGGTGATTTGAGCTGCTGTTAAAATATCTTTAAACAGCTGCACTGGGTATTGACTGCCCCCAGTTAAATAGTGGCTGTTATCGGTTTTGTCATATCCCATCCAAATCGCACCCGTTGTACTAGGCGTATAGCCGGCAAACCAAGCATCCTTTGTTGCACCTTTCACACCCGAATATGTGGTCGTCCCTGTTTTACCAGCTAAATCTCCAGCGTATGAACCGCTCTGGGCTGTCCCGCCTTTGACAACTTGCTGAAGCATTCTTGTCATGTTCCATGCATTCTGCACGCTAAACACTCGTTCTTGCTTACCACGATTCTTTTCTACAGTTTCTCCTTCATCATTGGTGATCTTCTGAATAAAGAAAGGTTTTTTATATACGCCTTCATTGGCAAATGTATGGAAGGCTCCAGCGATCTGTAATGGAGAAACTCCTTTTTCTAAACCGCCAAGCGCAATAGCTAAGCCTTTATCAGAGATATCTATCCCCATTTTCTCGAGATATGACTTCGACGTATCAATGCCCAGCTGGCTTAACGTCCACACAGCAGCGGTATTTTTACTTTTCATGAGGGCTTCCATCATTGTGACCCGGCCTTCATACTGCCCATCGTAATTCTTAGGTGAGTAGCCGTCATAGCTTTTTTCTTTGTCTTCAAGCAGTGAATAAGGTCTGAATTTTTTCTCCTGCATTGCCGGACCGTAGACCGCGATCGGCTTAAAAACAGATCCCGGCTGCCTAACAGCTGTCACCCTGTTATAGCCTCTCGCCTGATATTCTCGTCCTCCAATGGCTGCTTTCACTCCACCAGACTCGTTATCAATAAATACGGCGCTGCCTTCCGGAGAACCGCTTTTTCCCGGGAAATAACGGTTGTTCTTCATCGCATCATATGCAGTTTTTTGCAGATTCATATCGATCGGTACTTTAATGGTATAGCCGCCTTGAAGCAATTGTTCATGTGAAATGGCATACTCTGATTCTGCTTCTTTAATGATGAGATCAACATAGCTGTCCACCCAAGGTGTTTCTGATTTCTTTTTTAAATGAATGCCTAGTGTTCTCCCTTTTGCTTCTACCGTTTCTGTTGAAGACAAATATCCTTGTTCGTTCATTAAATTCAGGATGGTGTCCCGCCTTTGTTTATTTTTATCAGGGTGTAGAACAGGCGAGTAAGAAGATGGTGCCTTTGGCATCGCAGCGAGTGTAGCACCTTCGCTGACCGTTAAATCTTTGACATCCTTACTAAAGTAATAATTGGCTGCTGCCTGAATACCATAAACACCATGGCCGAAGTAAAGCTGATTCAAATACATCTCAAGCAGCTTATCCTTGGAATAATCTCTTTCTAAATTAATGGCAATAATGACTTCTTTCGTTTTTCGAAGAAAGGTTTTGTCATTTGTGAGAAAAATATTTTTTGCGAGCTGCTGAGTAATTGTACTGCCGCCCTCTACCTTTCCTCCTGCTAATATATCTCGATAAACCGCCCTTGAAATAGACTGTGCATCAATTCCGTGATGCTCATAAAAACGCTTGTCCTCGACAGCCACAAAGGCTTTTGCTACTTTATCAGGCACCTCTTTTAACGACACAGGGTCCCGATTTTCTGAATACATGCTTGTGAGTTCTTTTCCATTCTGATCAATGATTTTGGAGGAAGCATGAAAAACAAGCTTCTTTTCATCTATGACATAATGTCCTAAAAATAAAATCGTCAGATAGCCAATAAATGAGAGTACGATTGTACTTCCTGCAATGACTAATGGAATGATTATCTTCTTTTTCTTCAAATTAGGTCACCTCATTCCTTTATACGGATAGTATGGGATGTATTGCTTCATAATATGTTTTATGGATTGACTGCCAAAGAATTATATATCATTCTTTTGTTATACTATCAAGCAGGAGGCGGTTTAGATGAATTTCTATATTACATATGGAACAGCAGATTTTTTGCATAAAATCGCAAAAAAACACCATCTGGAAAATCTGCTTTATATGGTCGGAAAAGAACAAGCAGCTCTTTTTCATGAAACGGAGGGTGAGACTGTATTTAAAGCCCCTCATGCCTATGATGTGATTTATGCGAAAGGCGAGCTTGTCCAATCTGGTTTCGTCACCTTGAATCATATCCCTGTTAAGCTTGAAAGCAGAGCACTCTTTGAATCCACCTTTCAGAAAAAGACGAACATCTCAGAACATCAGCGCGGCTTCCAGGCTATTCGCGTTTTAAGACCTCAAAAAGATGAAGAAATTTATTTGATTTTGACACTTTGGGAATCAGAGGACTTATTTCAAGACTTTCAAGAATCAGAAGCATTCTTTCAGCCACACGAGGATACAGGCTCCATTTTCTCTCGTCCAGCTTACCTCACATCCTACCATGCCGTCACAGACAATTAAGGAAGTGCTGCTCTCAGCACTTCTTTTTTTCATGAAAAAAAGCCCAGTCGCTGGGCTCTTATTTTATGAGCTTGATTTCAGCTCGTACCGATGAATGATCGGCTGAAGCACATAGAAATTCAGCAATATCCAACCTAATAAGATCGGCCATTTCAGCATAGGTGAAGCACCTTTCAATTGAACCAGCAGCACCAATAGCGGAATCAAACAGATCATGAAAAAACTCATTTTTGAGATAAACGTTTCTTTGATTTGATGCCGGCAGCTTGGACACATCATCATTTTCGTATGTGATAAATGAAACTTTTCGACGAAAGAAAATGTTTTTGAACAATTTGGACAGCTTCCCAACGCTACTCCTCCCTTTCCCTGCTTCATATCAACTTCGACTTTTATGCAAAATGACCTTTTGATACTGACCACGAAATCCTCTTCTGTTGAAAGATTCTAACAATTACCATACAATCAGTAAAAGAGCATGAAGGAGGTTTTCGATTCAATGACAATATCCACTTTACAGAAAAGCATCAATGAACGTCTTGATGAACATTATGAGGAAATGGTTGAAATTAGACGCCATCTCCATATGAATCCTGAACTTTCTTTTCAGGAAGAAGAAACAGCCGCTTTCATCGCCAGCTATTATGATACATTACAAATCCCTACGCGTACTCAGGTGGGCGGTCATGGCGTACTCGCTTTTATCGAAGGAGCTTCTCCGGGGCCAACCATTGCCCTCAGAGCTGATTTTGATGCACTTCCCATCCACGATGAAAAAGATGTACCTTACAAATCAACAAAACCTGGAGTGATGCATGCGTGCGGTCACGATGGGCATACTGCGACACTTCTTGTATTAGCAAAAGTTTTGCATACACATCGTGACCAATTAAAAGGAAAGATCGTCCTCATTCATCAGCATGCGGAAGAATATGCTCCCGGCGGCGCAAAACCAATGATTGAAGACGGCTGTTTAGACGGTGTCGATGTGATATTTGGTACGCACCTTTGGTCTTCAGAGCCTTGTGGCACGATTCTTTATAAAAGCGGGAACTTTATGGCAGCTGCCGATCGTTTCTCTATTCAAGTCCAAGGGAAAGGCGGGCACGGTGCCCAGCCTCATTTAACAAAAGATGCCGTACTCATCGGTTCACAAATCGTCGCAAACCTGCAGCAAGTCGTTGCCCGTAAAGTCAATCCAGTTGATTCTGCTGTAGTGTCTGTTGGAGGTTTTGTCGCAGAGAATGCCTTTAACGTCATTGCAGATTCAGCTGTTTTAACTGGTACTGCACGATCCTTTGAAGAAAGTGCACGGCATATCATCGAACGAGAAATTGAACAGGTGGTAAAAGGGGTGTGTCAGATGCATGATGCTTCCTACACATATGAATATGTGAGAGGATATCCAGCTGTCAAAAACCACCCGAAGCCGACTGAATATATTGCTGACATCGCTAACCAGACAGAAGGAGTTACAGAAGTAAAAGAAGCGGAAACCCAAATGGGCGGAGAAGACTTTGCTTACTACCTACAGCATGTCCCTGGCACCTTCTTCTACACAGGCGCCATGCCGGAAAACAGCCAGGACGTGTATCCACATCATCATCCAAAGTTCGATATCAATGAAAAAGCAATGCCTGTCGCAGCAAAGGTACTCGCTAACGCCGTTCTTTCCTACAATGAATAAAAAAAGCCGCTGTCCTCAGCGGTTTCAGCGTGTAGACAAACCCTCGCATTCGGTGTCAGGTCTGCGCTCCGGTGCTCACGAATGTCAAATTCGCTTCGCTCCGCTGCTCGTCCTTCCTAGACTGCAAAGGTTTTCTATCACGCTGTGCTGAAAAGAAGACAAAGGGCTAAAATAAAGATCATTTTAGCCCTTTGTCAACAATCTGAAGCCGCTGTCCTCAGCGGCTTTTCTAATTCATATCTTTCAATATTCGCAAGTGAAATACATGGCGTGCGACCTCTCCGAGCTGTCCTGTCAGCTGATGATTTGCCACGCCGCCAACAGCGGCTCCGACGACCGGCATTAATTGAAACAGCTTCACAAGATCAATGTAATCTCGATACTCCTGCTGAAAGCTGTACCAATCCATTTCCTCTCGGCTCGTTTCCCAATCATCTATGATCTTCATCATTTTTTGACGATGTGCACTGCTGGAAAAAGCGAGTTGAAATATACAGAGCAAAAAGAGTCTTTCTTCCTTTTGAGATAAATCAAAGCCGTAAATACACGCCAGCTCATAAAGGCATTTCATCTTTATGCTCAGCAGCAGCGGAAAGTCTGCCATTCCGAGGAATAAACCGCCTGCACCTGTTCCAATCCCTTCGACAGCAGCCGCCTTTTGGTAATACTTCACTTTATCCTTTGCCAGTTCATTTCGTTCTACAAGAGATAATTGTTCATCAATCACTGAAAATGAAGTGAAGTGTGAACCTGATACGGTGGATTCAACCATTGTTTTGACCGCACTTGTGATGACTTGATGAAACCTGGCAGGAATTCGGCGGTTCACCTGCTGCTGAACTCCTTTTGAAAACCTTTCGATCTTTGAAGGTTTTCTTAAAAAACGTGTTTGAAAAAGAATGGCTTCTTCATACAACTCCCGTTCAGCTGCATTCATCCGGTCCCCTCCTAGATGTCATCATACGCACGTTGTAAAAAACATACCTCCACTTATCTCATCTTTTTTAACCTGCTTTGTACGTAAGGCTTAAAGAGGACAAGCACAAATGCTAAAGAAATGACAAAGGCAAGTCCGCTTCCTTGCCAGCCTCCTGCTGGAAGTACCGCACAGCTCAGCAATATCGATTGGATGATGAGCACATTACGGACGAGAACAAAAAAGCTTCGATCCTTTTCTTTTTGAGAAACTGGATAAAGTGCCTGTAATGAAAGATGAGCAAAGTGCTTCGTTAATGGCACAAGCTGTACACCTGTGATAAATACTGTGAACAAGACAAGTAGCGCACCCACCCAGCCTGCTGCACCTGTATACAAAATAATCAGGACAAACACGGCCGTTAATCTAAACACCAGACCAAAATAGTCATTTGAGCGTACAAACGCCCTCACATACATATAAGAAAAAGTTTTACGCTGATCGTAAGGAACAAACTTCAACATCCAGTCCATGTATGCTCTTCTTTTCACCTGTTTCTTTAAGTGAGGCACATCGGTAAATAAGTTTGCCAAACGATAAAAGCGCTGCTTCCGTTTTAATTCATCAGAAATATGCATTTCCCATTGAAATGGCTGTTTTTTCACTGCATTTGTTAAGTAGACGAGATAGACACCGTAGATAAGATAAAAAACGATTGCAATCACATAGGCTGCCTGTAAGACGGTATAGATCAACATCAGATTTAATAGAAAACGAAGGGCTGCATCGAGCCATCTCACGTGTTTTCCTTGAAAATAAGTCATTCTCCATTGAATGGCTGTATTCAGGCCCTTTATCAAGATCATTTGCGCCAGTATCAGCACATACCCCGTGATGCCTCCTGAAGACACTGCCGAATAAAGCGGAAGTGCGACAATGGATACAGCAATGAGAGGAAACAGCTGAGAAATGAAGCTAAAGTTAAAAGCTTGTTTTAAGTAAGGCTCCATCTTCCCTTCTAAAGGAAGTAAAAACACGAGATCGGCTTCTTTAATTAACGTACGTACGTATGAGCTTGTAAGTACTACCGAGAAAACAACTGCCATCACCCAGTAGGATGGGAAGTGAGCCGGAATCTGTTTGAGCCAGCTGCTGTACCAGCTTGCTCCGCCTGCAAGGAAAAAAATGAGCACAATGACAAGATGATCGTTGAACATGTATTTTAAGTATTTTCTTGTTTCTTGTATGTGTTCCTCTAATCTTGATTTCCAAATAGTAAGCGTTGTTTTACTCATAGTTTTCTTCCTTTGTTAATTCCAGATAAAGATCATCGAGTGTCGCATCTCTCATATTGAACTGTTCTCTCAGCTCTGCCAGTGTTCCTTTCGCTCTGATTTCCCCTTCGTGCAAAATAATAAAGGAATCACAATAGCGCTCAGCTGTCGCTAAAATATGCGTTGACATCAGGACACTAGCACCGCTTTTCTTCGCAGCATTCATCCGTTCAAGCAGTGCATTGATCGCAAGAGGATCAAGCCCTAAGAACGGTTCATCGATGATATACAGCTCTGGTTCCACAAGGAATGCACACATAATCATGACCTTCTGCTTCATTCCTTTTGAAAAATGAGCAGGGAACCATTTCAGCCGTTTCTCCATTCGAAATTCTTTCAGCAACGACGGCAGCCGTTCGTCTAATTGTTCCTTTGATAGACCGTAAGCCATCGCTGTCAGCTCTAAATGCTCTTTTAACGTTAATTCTTCATATAAAACAGGTGTCTCAGGAATAAATGTAAATTGTGAACGATACGCCTCTTGGTCGTCTTGAAGGGTTCGTCCATTCAATTCAATGACACCTTTATGCGGTTTCATAAGCCCGATAATATGGCGGATGGTTGTACTTTTTCCCGCCCCGTTTAAGCCAATGAGACCAACAATTTGATTTCTTTCTAATTCAAATGAAATATTTTTTAGAACGGGATTCTTCGTATATCCACCCGTTACATCTTTTACAGTGAGAAGGGACATGAATTCGTTCCTTTCTTTCTTTTTTCCTTTATAGTAACAAAAACGAATGATAATTTGAAATGTTTACCTATAGACGAGTCATGAATAAAAAATAGGCGCTATGGTCATCATAATGTATGTAGAAGAAATGAACTTGATGACCAATAAGTAAATGAGGTGTTTGTTAAAGGCAAAGAACCGCATGACAAGTTGGTTTTTCATCTAAAAACCTTAGCTTCTGTTTTGCTTCACTGATTCTTGATTTTTGTGTCCTATACAATATGTATACGACAAACCAAAACGTCAAATGAGGTGTTTACGGCAGAAATAGCAGGCATATGAATTCTTTATTTTAGTAAATAGAGAATTCAAAAGGCATATCGAATGAAAGCATCAGCATTTCTTCTGCAGGAGCAGGATGAGCGACCAAAGGAGTACGCTTGTCCTGTTTTCTTTTTTGCTTCTTTTTGTGATACGATAAAGGAAAAATAATGAGGAGTGACATGGCGTGAGCGACTGCATTTTTTGCAAGATCATTGATGGAGACATTCCATGTGCAAAAGTATATGAAGACGAGCATGTATTGGCTTTTCTTGATATCAGCCAAGTAACAAAAGGACATACCCTTGTAATCCCGAAAATACATAAAGAAAATATCTATGAGATGACACCAGAAGTGTCTAACCACTACTTCCAAGCGATTCCAAAAATTGCAAGGGCGATCAAACAGGAATTTGAACCAATCGGGTTAAACCTCCTGAACAACAACGGTGAAAAAGCCGGACAATCGGTGTTCCATTACCATATGCATATCATTCCGCGCTACGGCAAAGGTGATGGCTTTGGTGCCGTATGGAAATCACATCAAGATCAATACACGTCAGAGGATTTAAAAGACATTTCTTCTGCCATCCACACGCGGCTTACCTCATCTTAACAGATGAGGTTCAGCATGTAGACAAACCCTCGCATTCGGTGTCAGGTCTGCGCGCCGGTACTCACGAATGTCAAATTCGCTCCGTTCCGGTGCTCATCCTTCCTAGGGCTGCAAAGGTTTTCTATCACGCTGAAAAGAAGACAAAGGGCTAAAATAAAGATCATTTTAGCCCTTTGTCAACAATCTGTACCTCATCTTAACAGATGAGGTTTTTCTTATTTTTGCCCCTTTTCATCGCTTTCATCTCTTAATAGTAAGATATTTTGAACGATTCAAATTTTTTGTCCAAATGCTTCAAATTTGTGATAGGATGGTTTTATCTTTTGATCCATTAACGCGAGAAATAGGGAGAGATTGTGATGAAGCGAACGACAAATTTTAATGCTGGTCCGGCGGCACTGCCGCTAGAAGTGCTTCAAAAAGCACAGGAAGAACTTGTTGATTTTAAACAAACTGGGATGTCTGTGATGGAGCTTTCTCATCGCAGCGGTGAATATGAAGAAGTCCACAATAAAGCAAAAGCGCTTTTGGTGGAACTGATGGACATTCCTGAAGATTATGAAATCCTCTTTTTACAAGGCGGAGCTAGTCTTCAATTTGCGATGATTCCTATGAATTTCTTACATGAAGGCGAAACAGCTCATTTCATTCAAACAGGCGCTTGGTCAGAAAAAGCCTTGTCAGAAGCAAAAGGGTTTGGTCAGACATCTGTCTTTGCTTCAAGTGAAGATGACAACTACTCGTATATTCCAGAAGTAGATGCTTCCGGTTTAACAGATGGCGCTTACTTACACATCACATCAAACAATACGATCTTTGGCACACAGTGGAAAACGTTCCCACAAACGTCATTGCCGCTCATTGCGGATATGTCCAGTGATATTCTCAGCAAAAAAATAGACGTTTCTTCATTTGATCTCATTTATGCCGGGGCACAAAAAAACCTAGGGCCTTCTGGCATCACGATTGTGATCGCACGTAAACGTTTATTAGAGAAAGAGAAAAGCAGTACGCCAAAAATATTAAAATATTCAACACACGCAAAAGCTAACTCTCTTTATCACACACCACCGACTTTTGCGATTTATATGCTGTCGCTTGTCCTTGAGTATGTTAAACAAGCTGGCGGTGTAGAAGCAGCGGAAAAACGCAATGAACAAAAAGCAGGCATTCTCTACGATACAATTGATCAAAGCGGCGGTTTTTATCAAGGACATGCGCGTGCTGACAGCCGTTCGCATATGAATGTCACCTTTACTCTTCGCGATGATGCACTTACTTCTTCCTTTGTGGAAAAAGCAAAGCAAGAGCAAATGGTTGGACTTGCCGGCCACCGTTCTGTCGGTGGATGCAGAGCATCTATTTACAATGCGGTCTCAATTGAAGACTGCCAAAAGCTTGCGGACTTTATGAAAAAGTTCCAGCAAGAAAATGAGTAAAAAGGCTTTTCTATAGGGAAATAAATTTGTTATAATAACGAGAAATATAAAGTCATGACTCTTGCAATAAATGATGAGCCATATTATTGGAGAGTCCTATAAGAGCTTAGCAGAGGAGAGCATAGAAATGAAAACAAAAGAATTAGTGATTATGTCATTGCTTGCAGCAATGGGAGCTGTTTTGCATACGATTTTCCCGCCCATCTTCTTCGGAATGAAACCTGATATGATGCTGGTCATGATGTTTTTAAGCATCATCCTTTTCCCAAAGGTTCAGCATGTCGTCGTAATTGCGCTAGTGACTGGAGTCATTTCTGCATTAACAACGGGATTCCCAGGCGGACAAATTCCGAATATGATTGATAAGCCAGTGACAGCCTTTATCTTCCTAGCCCTTTTCTTATCTTGCTCGAAGATAAAGAACAAAGTGGTGCTGACCGCTGTGTTAACTGCGATTGGAACCATCGTATCCGGCGTGATTTTCTTATCTGCCGCTTTACTGATCACTGGACTGCCAGCTGCATTACCGGCACTTCTTGTGGGCGTCGTCCTGCCAGCAGCTGTGATTAATACCATCGCTATGGTATTTGTCTTCCCAATTGCTCAGTCCATTTTGAGACGTGCAAGAATGATAGAAGTTGCTTAACGAATAACCGAACCTCTTCATCATAGATGAAGAGGTTTTTTTCATACTTTTATAAGAGAAAAAGTGTCAGCAGCAAAATGAGGAGTGAAATCCCTGCACCTGCCGCACACACAAGTGCTTTTTGCTTTAAGACATGTTTTGGCGGATAAGACCCTGCATACCCAAGCTGTCTTGCATAATGAATAGAACCAACTGTAAAAACGATGCCGATACACATAAAAACGAACAGAAAGACAGACAACCTTCTCCCCTCCCTTTTCTTCAAAAGTATGCTAAAATAAAGCAAGCTATGTATGGAAGTTCAATGAAGCTGATCGTCAGCTCAGAGAGAACATGCGAATGTGTAAAATTTGACTAGAGGTGATTTGAATGGCTAGTGGACGTTCTTTATTAACAGGATTATTTGTAGGCGGTCTCCTCGGAGGTGCGGCAGTGCTCCTGACGACTCCCTCTTCTGGCAGAGATGTGCGCGGAAAAGTGAAAGACGGCTATGACAAATTCGAAGATACGCTGACAAAATTAAAAAGAGATGGACAAGCTTTAAAAGAGCAAATTGTGGAAACAGCAAAAGAAAGCGCAGAGGTGATTAAAGAAGTCGGATCTGAATTGCAAACATCGATTCAGCAATGGCGCGAAGAAATCAAACCTCATCAGCAGGACTTACAAAAGGAAATTCAGGAAATTGAGGAAAAGCTCAAACAACTGGAGAAAACCTTACAAAACTAATATACTCACAAAAAAATATTCGTTTACAAAAGTGTGCGGGGTGCGTATCCCGCACTTTTTTTGTTGAAAAAAGGTTATTTTGTCAATGTTTTTCATGACTTTTAAAAATTCTTGAATTTTCAGCTTTATTAATCTTTATTTTATTGGCATAATAGAATTACAAGAAAAAGAGAAGTAGGTGAAATGGATGAATCATTCGGAACAGCCTTTCGATGTAAAAGAAGCACTTTTATTCAGTCAAAGAATGGCCCAATTGAGCAAAGCTCTTTGGAAATCCATTGAAAAGGACTGGCAGCAGTGGATCAAACCGTATAACCTAAATATCAATGAACATCATATTTTATGGATTGCGTATCAATTAAAAGGAGCTTCAATATCAGAAATTGCAAAGTTTGGCGTCATGCATGTATCAACGGCGTTTAACTTCTCCAAGAAACTGGAGGAACGAGGATTTTTAAAATTTTCTAAAAAGTTAAACGATAAACGCAATACGTATATTGAGCTAACGCCAAAAGGCGAAGAGACATTCCATAAACTACTCGAAGATTTTGACCCGGCACGAACTGGTATTGTCAAAGGCGCACAGCCGCTTCATGACATTTACGGAAAATTCCCTGAGATTTTAGAAATGATGTGCATCATCCGAAACATTTATGGTCAGGATTTCATGGAGATTTTTGAGAAATCGTTTTCAAACATTGAGAAGGACTTTTTGAATGAGCGAGGAAAAGTCACGAAAAAGACTGAGGAACTTGAAAACTCAGCTGAGGCAGCAGAAAAAGCGGCTAACACAAATCAAATTGTTTAATGATCTTTATAAATTCATTCATTAACGGCTGAAATAGTCCTTGATCATGCAAAGCAAATATGGTCTCATGAACATCCAGCTTTTCAATTAACTGTCCCGCAAAAAGCGCGAGGAGATCGTCAAACATGACGTAGCCTTGTGCTTTTTGCTTATCCATTTCCTCTGAAAGCTCAGCACAAATACGCTCAATTTCCTCTGCCTCTTCTTTCGATACACGCTGCCTGATCAATAACGCATAATATGGATAACGGCTCATATCGGTTGCCGTCAATAAAAGTTCCATATAATATTCAAGCTGGCTCATTCGTTCCTCAATACTCATGTACGTTCCCTCTTTCTCTTAGTCCTTCTATTTTAGCCGAAAATACTCATTGACGAAAGAGACGAACCTCCCCCTTCTGTTCTTTTTTCTTGAAAAATCCAAAGTTTCCTCTCTTTATTCCATTTGAAGGCAGCATTTTATTTTTTTTCATCAAAACCATTGATTTTTATCCTCAGGAAGAGTAAATTATCTTGAGATATTCAATTCGATTTTTAGATTGGAAGGATGAAAAATGAATTGTTGGAAGACCATTAATCTTGAAAAGGATTATGGTTATACGAGAATGATGATTTCTGCCATAAGTCTTGCTATCCTTTTTTTCATTATGGCATTTTTATGTTTTCAACTGACTCATCCTGAAACGAGGCTAAGCAGCCATAACGCACCGCTTTTTGCCGTGCTCTTACTTGTGACATTGCTTGTCCACCGTGTGGTTCACTTGATCCCAGTGATGAAAAATAAGAAAAAAATGACGCTATTTATGAAACGAAATTGCTGGCAGCGCGTGCCTAAAAAAGTGATGCTTTTTTCACTTCTCAGCCCGTTTTGTGTCATCTCACCGGTTTACTTTGTATTAGGGGTGGCGTTTCCCATGTATGCACACTATTTTATCATCATCGCAAGTATACATGCAGGCTATTGTTTGCCTGACTTTTTATTTGCATGGAAGCTGCTTAAAGCACCTAAATCCTGCATCATCGATCAAGCTCAAGACGAGTTTGATATTTTAGTTGACCAAACTTCCTCATCATGAGGTTTTTAAAGCCAACTTCTATCTTTTTCATAAAAAATTTGGTAATGTAGTATGGGAATAGCATAGAGAGGGGGGATCTCCGATAGTTTTATTTTACTTCATCGTCTTTGCCGCGTTTATTGTGTATTCAATAAACAGGCTTACTAATACATTATGCCTTGTCAGAGAGATTCCTGAAGAACGGCAAGATAAGGTGTTTCGCTTTATCAATGTATCGATACTGATCTTACTTATCTCATCATTTGTTGAAATTACCATTTCCATTTAAGATCAAAGCAAAAGCTGCCAATTTGAGGGCAGCTTTTTGTGTATATTTTAATTAGCAAATCCAAGATGCACCGATGATGATCAATAAGATGAATAATACGACGACTAGTGCAAAACCGCCAGCAAAGACTTCTCCTCCCATGTAAAAACACCTCCTGCCAGTTCTTCCTCTGTTCTAAGCTCAGTGTATGCAGAAAAATAAAAAGCGTTTAGGCACCTGTCATCGTTTGAAAAAAGAACCGCCCTCACGCACGGCAGGACGGCTCCCTTCTGTCACAGCGATTTAATTAGTAAAGATATGCTGCACCAACGATGATCAGCAAAATGAATAGCACGACCAATAAAGCAAACCCATTAGAATATCCTGCTCCCATATAATTCAGCCTCCTTTTTGTGATCACTATATGTGTATGTCGCGGGCAATTTTTTGACTAGACGAATGCCCTTCCATTTGCATTTCTTTTTACAGCATGTCACAATATGTTATGATACAAGCAATGATAAATAAATTGGAAAGATTAGGAGTGTTTTTTGAATGAAAAAAATGGCTTTAGCAGCTGTAACAGCAGTAAGTGTTTTAACTCTTGGCGCATGCAGTAGCGGTGATAAAGATGTAATCGCAACAACAAAATCAGGAGATGTCACAAAAGGTGAACTTTATACAACTCTTAAGAAACAAGCAGGTGGAGATGCTCTAAACCTACTTGTTCAACAAAAGGTTCTTGCTGACAAATACAAAGTATCCGATAAAGAAATTGATAAGAAATTGGAAGAATATAAAAAGTCACTTGGTGAAGATCGTTTAAAACAGCTTCAAGATGAATTCGGTAAAGATTACATCAAAGATCAAGTGAAATATGAGCTGCTGACCCAAAAGGCTGCCAAAGCTAACATCAAAATCACTGATAAAGAAGTCAAAGCGTATTACGATGACCTAAAAGGGAAAATCCGCGCAAGTCACATTTTAGTAGCTGATAAGAAAACAGCTGACGAAGTGGAAAAGAAATTAGATAAAGGTGAAAAATGGGATGCCCTTGTCTCTGAATATTCAACTGATACTGCTTCAGCTGCACAAGGCGGCGATGTAGGCTGGTTCGCAAAAGAAGGCCAAATGGACGAGAACTTCAGTAAGGCTGCTTTTAAACTAAAAGTAAATGAAATCAGCAAGCCAGTAAAATCCCAATTCGGCTACCATATCATTAAAAAGACCGAAGAACGCGGTAAATATGATGACATGAAAGCGGACTTGAAAAAAGAACTGCTTGACCAAAAACAAGCAGACACAAACGAAATCCAAAACATCTTAAACAAATTAGTAAAAGATGCTGATGTGAAAGTAAAAGATAAAGAGCTTGAAAAAACGTTCAAAGAAAAATCTGAACAGCCTGCACAAAATCAGCAGACTCAACAGTAATCACAAAAAACCCCTCTGCCATCATCGTGCAGAGGGGTTTTTGTATGACTAGATTAAGCAATCGAATGATCTTCTTGTGCCACAGTATCCTGTGATCTTTTCACCTGCTGATCCTGACGTCTGCGCTCTCTTTCCTGTTCCATTCGCTCGATAAAAATTTCTCCTTCCTTTTCAATAAAGGATTGATCAATTTCTTGCTCCTCTTTGGCTGTTGTCATTAATTTATACGCACAGAAAATAATGCCGATGATACAGGCATACACCCACCACGGAAAAAACAACATTTTTTCATCGCCTCCTTTTCTTAAGGACATTCCTCTCTTCCTTTGTGTTACATGCTTATGCGAAAAGAAGACAAGTTATGAAAAAAACGCCCGCATTAACGGACGTTTTGACATGATTATTCGTGATGGAAGGTTGGTTTATAAAACGAACGATTCTCAAGTGCAAAAATACGTTCTGTATATTCTCCTGGTTTCACATGCTCAAGCGCACGATCCATCATGTTCATTTTCGCATCTAAATTATCAATATAGTGGAGAATTTCAGCCTCTTTCACCATTGGAGGTTTCGGGCTGCCCCACTCTCCTTTTCCATGATGACTTAGGACTAAGTGCTGTAAAATGAGAATTTCTTCTGAATCAATGCTAAGCTCTTCTGCCGCTTTCGCAATTTCTGTCACCATGATGGAAATGTGACCAATTAAATTCCCTTCCACTGTATATGTGGTAGAGACTGGACCTGAAAGCTCTTTTACTTTCCCTAAATCATGAAGAATGATGCCTGAATATAAAAGATCTCGATCTAGTGATGGATATAGGTCAACAATGGATTTTGCTAAATGCAGCATGGACACGACGTGGTAGGCGAGTCCAGAGACAAATTCGTGATGATTTTTTGTCGCTGCTGGATAATCAGCAAATTCCTGTCCATATTTCTTCAGCAAATGCCTTGTAACACGCTGAATATTAGGGTTTTTCATATCAAAGATATATTGCATAATCGTATCCATCATATCGTGTTTTGGAATAGGAGCTGTTTCGAGAAAATCATCAATTCGAATTTGCTCGTTTTCAGCAACAGGGCGTATATTCCTAAGCTTCAGCTGATTCCTCCCGCGATAATGATGAATGTCGCCTACTACCTTCACGATGGTTTGCGGGCCATAGGTGATTTCATCATTCTGCTTTGCATCCCATAGTTTCGCCTCAATATCTCCACTTTGATCTTGAAGAATGAGCGTTAAAAATGGTTTGCCATTACTTGCAATCCCTTTAGTAGATGATTTAATTAATAAATGCAGGTCAACTTGTTCGCCGACATCATAGGTCATGATCCCTTTAGCCATTCAATAAAAGCTCCTTCCATGTTTCTGCTCATATAAGTATAACATAAGTCATTATTTGTCAATCATTCAACTGCTAAACTCGTAATCTGTCCATCTTCTGCTGCCTGCGCCATATGCTGATGACAGGTAAAATAAAACAGCTGTGTTTCAAAACGTGTGAGTTCATTCATCAACTCCAACACTCTTCCTAGACGTACATGATCAAAATGAACGAAGCTGTCATCCATCATAAACGGAAGCTGACACTCCTGCTGATGCGACAAGGCGAGTGCAAAACGAATCGCCAGATAGATTTGTTCACATGTTGCCTGTGAGAGCTCTTCTGGGCGGAATATTCGTCCATCCACCCTTTTCACGATCAGCCGGTCATCCTCGGGTGAAAATAAAATGGCTTCATATCGATCATTCGTTAACGGCTGAATAAAGCTTGAAGCTGTTTGCAGCAATGCTGGCAGCCTTGTTTCTTTATGCTCATTCAATTTTTCTCGAATGACGGAGCGGACAAGCTGAATCGCCGCCCATTTTTTCGCAAGGTGCTTTGCATGCTCCTGCTCAGCTGCAAGCTGATGAGTCAAATCAGACACCGTACCAGAAGCTTCTATTTGCCGGATTTCCACTGCTCGTTCTGCCAGGCGTTTTTCCATATTTGCCGCATTCGATTGTACGTTATTCAGGTGCTGCTTCGCTTCTGCACACTCATCTTCAAGAAGACGCAATCCTTTGCGAACAATCGATTCTTCCTCATCAAAGCAGCCGCTTCTATGCAGCTCTTGATTCAGCTGCTGCAAATGGGAAAGCCGTTCCCGATATTCTTTTGATAAATGAGAAAGGATTTGGTAATCTTTTTTGGACTCTGCTTCTACTTGACGAAAAAGCGCGTCCATTTGTTTTTCGTAATAGTCAATTTCCCCTTCTAGCGTCGTGATCTGTTGTTTCACATGTTGAATCGATACATCCAATGTCTGACGTTCTTTTTCTCTTTTCGTCTCATCTTTCAATATTTCTTGAAAGGCCAAGATATTCTCTTGAATGGTGCCTTCCTTTCGTTGAAGAAGGCTGCTTAACGCTTCCACCCTGTGCTCATAATTGGATTGCTGGCCGGCAAGCTCGCCTATTTCCCGGCTAAGCTCCTCATATCCCGCTGTATCCGTTTTTAATTGCTTCAGAATAAGGAAGGCTTCTACAAGGAAAGAAAGCTCTGAGGACAAGCCCAGCTGTCTTTTCTTTTCCTCTACTTGCTGCTGGACAGGTTCCAGCTCCAGCTCCCAGTCTTCATATTGCCGGATAATCCTTTCGTACAAAAGCTCCTTCTGCCTCACAAGCGTTTCAGCTGAAGCTTCCTGCACCTGGAAGGAATCGAATGTTCCCACGCCGCTTCCCTGTTTCACCTGTATTGATTTCAAAAATGGATAAATGGCAAAGAAGACAAAAACAGAAAATCCCGCAAATAAGAAAGTAATCCACCATTCTGTTAAAAAGAAAAGGACAAGCAGAAATGCAGCATCAAACATCACCATCACAGGAAATAACCACGCCCGGGAATGAACCTGTTTCTCTTTTGTTCTTGTTTCCCCAGTTTCCACTGTACTGTGCGATTTGGCCTGCTGTTCCTTTAATCCTTTTAAAGCGGTTTCCGCTTCTTCCAGCTCATGTCTTGCATGATCAAACCTGTCATCCAGCTGTGCCTTTCTGTCCATTAAACGAACATATTGGCTGACAGCCTCCTTTAATTCCCACTCAAATTCAAGGGAGTCGTCGATCTGATCGAGCTTGACTGAACGCTGCCACTTCAGCTTCGCTGCGGCTTCGTCCATTTTTTGTTTCAATGAATCACGTTCTGCTTTACATTCAGCTAAGCGATTTTTGACACGTTCAGCATGAGATGATTCATCAACGACACGCTTCATCTCCAGTAACGTATCCTTGTCATGAAGCGGTTGAACTTGTGCCATCGTGGTTTGCAAATGATCTAATTTTTGCTTTAGTGCAGTCATATGAGCCTTTTTCGGGTGAAGGTGTGATTCTAATTTATCCAATTCATGCTCTGTTTCTGCTCTAAAGCGTTTGACTCGTTCTGGATAACGGGCTAATTCTATTTTTAACTCCATCTTCTTCTCTATCATGGGATAAAGTCGAATGTATTCAGTTAACTGCTGAATCTGTTCTTCTGTCTGCTTCATTTCATTTTGAAGCGCTGCGATCGTCTCTATGAATTCAGAATGCTCCCGTTTTTTTTCTGTATAGCGGCCTTCTGCCAATCTAGCTTGTTTCAGCTGGCCAGTTAGCTCTTTTAAACGATCAAGTTGCTGGTTTAATTCTGGCTTGCGTCCATTTGGTTTAAACAGCTGCTCCTGCTGCTTAAGCAGCCTGCTATCCATCTTGGAGGCCGCATCTGAGCCAAATAAACTTGAGAAAAGCAGAAATTCACCGATTTGATCTTCGTTTAAGGCTTGGACATTTTGCAGTCCAAACACATCAAATGAGTAGATTGATTGGAATAATCTGCGATCCGTTCCCTTTAAAAGAGTCCGCAGGAATACTTCGTCTTTCACTTCACCATTCGGTAAAAACACCTGTGCTTGACCGCCTCGATCGGACGATCTCTCAATGTGAATGACACCTAACTCCTCATCTAAGCAAGTGAGAGAGCCGCCATAGAAAGAACCTTGTTTCGACTTGTACATCTTGTTTTTTGAAAAACCAAATAACATCGACTCAATAAACGCCTTCAATGTCGTTTTCCCCGATTCATTCAGGCCGTAAACTAGCTGAAAACCGTCATCAGAAAAGTGAAAGGTTCGATTTGAAAATTTCCCGAAATTCGCTATATGGAGTGAACGTATTTTCATCATACCTCTCCTTTTCTCATAATTGCTTCAGCTGTTCCGTCAGCAGCCTTTGTGCTTCTTCTTTTATATCCACTTCATCCTCTTTTGTGAGCGCTTTTCCTGACTTTCTGTAGGTTGGGTGACGCTTGATCGGTGAAAGCAGCTCTTCATATGACTCAAACTGTTCAATTTCTGTAGTGAGTTCCTTCAAAAAAGAATCCTCTGGATAGATCACTTCCTCATTTGTTCGGCAGTCAATTGACATCACCCAAACGAACACGTCTTCATCTTCCTCCTGCTCATGAAAAACAGTCATCAGCTCTTCGAGGACCTCAAGCTGTGTATGCTCAAAGTAAGAAGGCGCATCACCTATCAATTCAATTCTGACAAAATGAGGAATACCTTCCTCTTTCAGCTCATTGATTTTGCCTTCCACAAGTGTGACAAGATCCGTCATATGAGCCGTTTCTGTGATGTCTATTGCCAGTGTCTCAAAGATGATATCTGTACAGCTGATAAAATCCGCTGTGTGAGAATCTTCGGAGAGGTGAATCAAGTAACAGCCTTTTTCTCCCGCTTCTTTCATATGTCTGCCCTGCACATTACCAGGATAAATAATATATGGATCTTCATGCAGAAGGGCTCTTTTATGTATATGTCCGAGCGCCCAATAATCAAAATCTTGCGAAAGGAGCTGCTGAAGTTGAAATGGGGCGTAAGCATCATGGCCTTCTTGCCCAGCTAATGTGCCGTGAAGCATCGCAATGTGATAGGTAGCATCTGTCGTTTTGACATAATGAGATGTCATATTTTCATAGACAGCCCGCTCTTTGTAGCTAAACCCATAAATACTCGCGACAAGCTGATTCCCTCGATAATAGGAGTGCTCACTTGGTGTGCTGCTCGAAAAGACATGTACATTCTCGGGCCATTCAATCGGTGTCCATTCACCGCCTAAATGATCATGATTCCCATAAATAATAAAGACTTCAATCCCGTTTGTTTGCAGTCTTACAAACTGGTTTCTTAAAAAGAGCTGTGCTTTCAGGCTGCGATTGGATTCATCAAATAAATCTCCGCTCAGCAGCACAAAGTCTACTTCTCGCGCAACGGCAAGATCAAACATGTTCTTAGCACTTTGAAATGTACTTTCTTTGAGCCGCTTAAATATGGAATTAGGTATAGTCGACATTCCTACAAATGGACTGTCTAAATGTAAATCTGCGGCATGAATAAAGGTGAGCTTAGTCAAACGTCTATCTCCTTGTCCGATACTGTCATTGTCCATATTTTATCATGCCATTTTTACGAATGCACGTTCTATCACTCTCATTCTACAAAACACATTTTTAAGGGCTAAAAAAGAGGTTTTGTCTTATTCCATGTTTAATTACATTAAAAACAGAGGAAAGGAAGATGAGGAATGGAGAAGACATACTTTTTAACCGTATTTGATCGGTCGGGTGAGACTTTATTAAATGAAAAAATCACAGCGGATAGTGACGAGAAAGCAAAGGAATTAGGGCGTCATCGCTTAATGGAACAGCAATACACAAAGCATTCCCATCGACTCGTTAATCAAGCAGGCAAGCTGCTTTTATTTGAACGTTAAAAAGCCGGCTTTCGCCGGCCTTATGTTCATCTATGCTTTTTGAAAGACAGGTCGTCTTTTTTCTAAAAAAGCCTGTATACCTTCCTTGTGATCATGACTTTTTCTCAGTCTTGCCTGTGCTGCTCTCTCTTTTTGAAGAACTGCTAAGAGCTTTGATTCTGACTGCTGGAAATAGATCATCTTTGTTTCGATAAAGGCTTGAAGCGGCATGTTCATAAACGACTTCACACACACTTTTTGGTACGTATCGACCTCTTCTTGGAACAGCCCGTCGGCAAGGCGCAGCTTTAACGCTTCTTCAGCCGGCAGCTTTTGTCCGCTCCAAATCAATTGTTTGGCGGTTTGCTCACTGACTCTTTTTGTGAGGAAAAAATGCCCCCCGCCATCTGGAATTAATCCTACCCCATTAAAATTCATGGCAAGTTTAGCATCGTGATGCATAAACAAGTAGTCACAGCTTAGGGCAAAGCTAAAAGCGAGGCCTGCTGCTGACCCGTGGACAAGCGCAATCGTCACTTTTTTCATACTAGCTAGTGAAAGTGTAATTCCCTCGATCAAATCCATCACACGATGGAAATCTTCTTCACTTTCCTGCTTAAGCATCATCCCAATATCTCCGCCTGCTGAAAACCCTTTTCCCTCTCCCTTGATGACAACGACTTTAGCACTGCTTTCCTCCGCTGCATCACATGCTTCTTTGAATTCAGCAAACATATCCACATGAAACGAATTATAAGCTTCAGGCCTATTGAAAACGATTTCAAAAACATCCCCGTCTAACTGACAATTGATATATGTCATCATCCATCCCCCTTTTTGTTTAAAAGCTCATAACTTACTTCCATTTCCATCAAGTAAAACCTTTTTCTCTAAACAAAAAATTTCAAGATCAATTGATACTAAAATAAGCATAATCATTGAAACAAGAAATATATTTTTATATAGTAAAATAAGAAAGAAAATAAATTTGAAAGGAGGAGGATGATTGATCAGATGTTCCATCATGATATTGGTTAGCTTCATCGTCATGTTTTCTCCTTTTTCAAATGTCGTTTTTGCGTCACAAGCAGAAGCGAGCACACCTAGCCTGATTTCTCCATCCATCTATGATGAAGAAATCAATGCTGTGAAGACACCTTCATTTTCAAAAAAACATGCTTCATCTCTTTTGTTGAAGGACAGATTATCAATGGCGGATGCCAAAACTTTTCTGTCAAAGCTTGCCCCATCATCTGCATTATCCATTGATCTATGTTTTTTGGAAATGAAGTGTGCGATCCCCGTTATGTATCAATCTAATTACCTCTACTGATTCATTTTATTTCATCCGTATTTACTATACGAAAAACACAGCCTATCAAATTCGGAGGGATAAAATGAACATTAAAGAAAATGATCTTCCTGGGATCGGAAAGAAATTTGAAATTGAAACGAGAAATAGAGAAAAGATGACGATTGTGATTCATGATGATGGCAGACGGGAAATTTATCGTTTTGACGATGATGATCCAGATGAAGTGCTGTCTACCATTTCACTCGATGATGCTGAATCCCGGCAAATCGCTGCTATTATCGGCGGTATGGTGTATAAACCGCAGGCACTAGAAACCATTGAAATGGCCTTCAATGACTTGATCATTGAATGGTTTAAGGTGGAAAAAGGTGCAAAAGCGGTGGGACATACACTCGGTGATTTAGATGTGAGACAAAATTATGAAGTCACCGTGATTGCGATCATTAAACATACAAATGAAAAATTACTCAACCCTGGTGCCGATTCGATTATTCAAGAAAATGATACGATGGTCATTTCGGGCGAAAGAAAACACTTGAAGCGATTGATACGTGATTTTCTTTCTAGAGGGGGAGAGTGATGAATGGATCATTTAGTCTTTGAAGTTGGGACGGCGCTTATTCTTATCGCCATCGCCAGCTTAATCGCCAATAAAATTAAATTTTCTATCATCCCTTTTCTCATTGTCCTCGGAATGATTGTTGGGCCGCATGCTCCAACTATCGGAATCATTGATTTAAAATTTATCGAAAGCACCGAGATTATTTCGTTTTTTGGCAGAATGGGCGTCCTGTTCCTGCTTTTCTATCTTGGACTTGAGTTCTCTGTCGGAAAACTCATTAAATCTGGTAAATCCATTGCAGTCGGCGGATCTATTTATATTTTGATCAACTTCAGCTTAGGACTGCTCTACGGTTTTATCACAGGGTTTGGATTCCTTGAGGTTCTCATTATGGCAGGAGTGATTACCATTTCATCCAGCGCCATTGTGGCCAAAGTCCTTGTCGATTTGAAACGGACGGCAAATCCTGAAACAGAGTTAATTCTAGGGATTATTATGTTTGAGGATATTTTCCTTGCCGTTTATTTATCCGTCGTATCAGGTCTTGTCCTAGGAGATGCCACTACTGTTGGCGGTGCCTTATTATCTATTTTAATCGCTTTTGGTTATATGATGCTTTTCTTTATCATTGCGCGAAAGCTGCCAAAACTATTAAACAAGTTGTTTGATATCCGTTCGAACGAAGTGTTCATCATTGTGATATTTGCGGCTTTGTTCTTTGTCGCTGGTTTCTCAGAAACGATTCATGTAGCAGAGGCTATTGGGGCTCTCTTACTTGGTCTTGTTTTCTCAGAAACAGAGCACTCTGACCGCATCGAGCACCTCGTGGTTCCGTTTAGAGATTTCTTTGGAGCAATGTTCTTTTTCAGCTTTGGTCTCAGTATTGATCCATTTACATTGGGTGATGCCTTCTGGCTTGCGATCGGCGCTGTGATGCTTACCTTAATTGGGAACTTCACTGCCGGAATGTTTGCTGGACGGAGAGCTGGATTTTCTCATAAAGCCTCTTCTAATATTGGATTAACCATCGTATCGAGAGGAGAGTTTTCAATCATTGTTGCCGAGCTTGGCATTGCGGGCGGACTTGCCGCTACTTTGAAGCCCTTTGCTGCATTGTATGTCTTAATTCTTGCGATTTTAGGACCGCTCGTAACGAAAGAATCTAAGAAAATCTATCAAATCCTCAACAAAATCTTCAAATGGAAACCTGAAAAACCAAAAGTAAAAAAAGAAACGACGATCTAATAAAAAAGGGCCCTATGCTTGGGCCCTTTTTTATGTCTTATTCAAATTGCTGAAATGCAGTCTCTTGCTTGACTGGCGCTTCCTCGACCCCGCGAATGGTTTGAATCACTTTCTGGTTGCGGTAAATCGATAGTTTTAAATTGGTCGCCGCTGTTCCATGAGAATGATCAAGATTCGTGAATGTAAAGAAATGATTTGAGCGCTTGTCTTTGAACACAAGCCTGAAGTCGTCTGTCACTTTAAAATGCGCATCACTTTCCCATTCAATCAAAGGTTCATATGCATCAAACCATTCAGGGATATTCGGTGTGTACCCTGTAGCTAATACGGCATGATCTGCTGTTATGCTTTTTTCTTTCTTCAGCTGCCACTGTCTGAGGTGCAGCTCCAAAGACTGCTGCTCTCCTATTTGAATCGCTTCAAGCTCGGTCATTGGCTGAATGATCACAGATGGCTCTTCACCTGAAACAGAGCGATGATACAATTCCTGATAAATGCGCGAAAGTGTCGATGCATCTATGCCATTTCTTAATCCTGTCAGCCTAGGCAATGTGTTCATACGTTCTTCATAAGGAAGCGAATGAAAATACTCGACATACTTTGGTGTAAAAAGCTCTTGGCCAAGCTCAGCCGTCTCCAGCTCTCTAAATTCACTAGAACGCGTAAACCACGAAAGTTGCTGGCCTTTGTTTTGATGCTGAAGCAGGTCTAAGAAAATTTCGGCTGCACTCTGCCCTGAACCGATCACCGCCACCGACTCAGCTTCGTGAAGTGATTTCTGCTGTTCTAAATAACGGCTGCTATGGGTCACATATGGGTATGCTGCTTCAGGCACATCGACCGGAATCATCGGTTTGCTTCCTGTTCCAAGCACAACATGCTTTGCACGATACTCAGATAGTGAACCATCTTTCAATCGTCTGACTTTCACAAGGTAGCCTTCTTGGCAGTCCGTCACTTCTTCTACCTTCATCCCAAACTGACAGCTATCTAACTCTCCTGCAACCCATGATAAATACTCATTGAATTCTCTCCGCGGGATATCAAACTGTTCAAATGTATAGAATCGGTGAAGTCTATTTGATTCATGTAAATAATTTAAAAATGTATACCTGCTCCTTGGATTCGCCATTGTGACAAGGTCTGCTAAAAAGGAAACTTGTAAATCCGTTCCTTTGATCAGCATACCGGGATGCCAAGCAAACTCAGACTCCTGTTCAAAAAAACAGCATGAGACATCCTCATACTCCTCTAACAAAGCGGCCAATCCTAAATTGGCAGGCCCAATCCCAATTCCGATCACATCTATCATATGTACACCTGCTTTAACTTTTTATCACTTATATACCCTTTTACAAATGAAAAAAACACTGCGTCATCGCAGTGTTTAAACGTGAGAAACAAATAATGATTCAAGGAATTGAATTTTCTCTTCTGTATAGTGTTCATAGCGGTCATTATACGATTTTGGATCTTTTGGATTGGCATACTGCGTAATTTTCCCTGACCGTGGATCAATGAATTTACTTGCTGCACCGCACCCAATGCCAATGATTGTCTGTACTTCTTCCATGATGATGATATTATACAAGCTTTCCTGTCCATCTAATGAATACCCGACATTTTCGAGATTTCCCAAAATATTTTTTTGTCTATATAAATAATATGGGTGATAATGATGTGCTTTCGTCCAAGTGACTGCTTCATCCATCATACGTGTGATTTCTTCTCGGTCTGCTACTTGGTATTTCTCCTTATTGCGCGTCATTTCAGATGCTCTTTTAAAGGAAAGGGTATGCACAGTTAAAGATTCAGGCTTGAGTTCCTCAGTCTGCTGCAAGGAGTGCTGGAATTCTTTGAGCCCTTCTCCCGGCAATCCAATGATTAAGTCCATATTGATATTATTCATGCCGTACTGTCTTGATAAATGATACTTTTCAATCGTTTCTTCCACACTATGATGCCGGCCAATAGCCTTTAATGTTTCATTCTCATACGATTGCGGGTTGATACTAATCCGATCAATATTGTAGCGGTTTAGCACCTCTAGCTTATCAGGGGAAATCGTATCCGGACGCCCTGCTTCGACAGTTACTTCCCGTATATGCTTCACATCAGGGAACGAGCGATACATTTCTTCATACAGCAAATCCATTTCTTCCGCTGTGATGCTCGTTGGCGTGCCTCCGCCAAAGTAAACGGTCGTCACTTTGATCCCATGTTCTTTTAGCCATTCGCCCATTTTTTGCATTTCATAATGCAGACCAAACAAAAACGTTCCCACTCTACCAGCTTGTCCTTTAATGGCGTAAGCAGGGAACGTACAATAAGCACATTTTGTGGGACAGAAAGGAATGCCAATATAAATACTCACTTCCTGCTGAAGGTCATACAGATCTGGAATGGCTTTAAGCTGACGGTCGACAATCTCCTGCATCAAATTGATTTTTTCATCATGAATCAAGTAATCACGCTTTAATGCCGCATGTGCATCTTCCTTTGACATGCCCTCTCTCAGCATCTTATGAAGCAATTTCGTAGGACGTATTCCTGTGAGAATCCCCCACTTTTGTGTCATTCCCGTGTGCTCCTGAAGCAAGTGTAAATAAACAGACAGCACTGTGTTTTTGATTTGCTTCCAGCGCTCCTTATCGTTCAAGTTCTTTGGGAGATCCCGTGAAAAACGACTGGTGATATCTGACCCATCGATATGGCCAGACGCTTCCACCATGCCATTTTCTTCCTTACAACTAAATTCAATGACCAAACCATCATCAAATTCACTTGTTTCAATTATCACTTCACTATCTTCTTCAAATAAATTGGCTATATTGACAAGCGGGCGATGAAATCGTTCATCTGACAGCCCTTTAATTAAAATTCGCATCATATCACCTTTATCTTCAAACTTGTTTCATTTTACAAAATTCATGTAGGAAAAGCAATGAAGGGAACAGACGAAGGCCCTGCCATTTCTTGATTGACAGGGCCTTCACTGTATTATCTTTTAATATCAAATTGATGTAAAAATCCTTCTCTTTGCTGCATTCTAAAGTATTCCTTGATCATATAAGCCACACCCTGTTCATCGTGCGAGCGGGTCACCCAATCGGCTTTGCGCTTGACATCATTGGGGGCATTTCCCATAGCAACGCCTAAACCAGCCAATTCAAGCATTGGAATATCATCTGTTCCATGTCCAATAACGACCGTATCTTCTAAAGTAAAACCGAGTGCAGAAGTTAAGAGAGAAAGTCCCGCTTCTTTCGAAACCCCTTTGCAGACAATATTCATTTTCTCATCACTGATCCTAATAAGATCAACAGATGGGAATGCTTGTTGAATGGTCCTGTGAATCTCAGGCTGAAGCTCCGCTGTCGAATATACTTCAATCACTGGTGTACTGACCGGTTCATCCATCAGCATATCACTTAACGATTCAACAAATTGAACGGGATAGAAAATTGGATCAGACGGATGAATGAGCGTCTTTCCCATCAGCTGAGACTGCGTTTTTTTCCGGTTGCCGATCGAGAATTTTTCATGCAGCAAGCGAACATTACAATCGAAGCTTTCAAGGATTTGCACAAGATTAAATGTCTTTTCTTCCGTTAATTTTTTCACATGAAGCGGCTCATCGAGTTTATCCGCGATAAATGCACCACTATGCGTCACAAGGGTTGATGTTGGAATCTTCAACGCCTTGGCAATTTTTTGAGCGGAACGAAAATGCCGGTTGGTGACAATCGTCACGTAAACCCCTTTTTTCTTTACATATTCCACAGCTTCTTTTGTAGCGGAATGGATTTTACCATTGGAACGAAGTAACGTCCCATCTATATTGAGTGCAAGTAGTTTTTTTGACACTGAGGCATCCCCCTTCTTGATGACTGTACTTACGATGAGGATATGCCCTAGCTTGGTGCTTTAGAACATGCAGTTGAAAGAGCCACAGGTTATGAATGATTGATAAATAAAAAAAGCCTACCCCTAGGCTTTTTTTTATGTATGGTTTGGATGCGTTACAATGGAGTGATGAAGCTCCCCATGATCCCCTTATCTTTCACACACCAAAGCATTGCTTATATCAGATCCCCTTATGCTTTGCGTTTCTCCCAGAAGCGCTTCTCTCTCGTTTGGCTCACTGCCTTAAATCCCAAGTGAAACGCACCCAATTGTCCCTTGAGAGCGCCTTTTTGAAAGCACTTTCAATATAAGTATTATCGCAGAATTTATGTGCTTCGACAACCTTTTTTTAAAAGATATTGAGGAGAAAAGTTAAAGCAAAAAAGGGCGAATGACATCGCCCTTTCCATTAGTTTTCTTCTGGATTCCCATAAAGCTCTTCAAGTGGCTTCATGATAATTTTATTTAATTCACCGATAAGAACACTCACACGTTGTTCTGCTTCCATCAACTGAGAGATTTTGTCGTGCTGCTGAACAAGCGCAACTGTTTTTTGAGCTTGCTCCACTTCTTCTTGTGTGATCTCTTGACCAGTCATTTGTTTTTGTTGAAGGTTTACTTGAATGTCACGGAAGTTCTCAAACATTCTTTTAGAGGACTCATCCGCATTTACCTCATCATAAAGATTTCTTAAAGTTGAATATTCTTCGCTATGACGCAATGCTTTTTCAAGGTCATATGCAACATCGTAAAGATTTACAGACATGTTATGTCTCCTTTCTATCCGTTATCACCGATATGATCGGCGGACACCACTCCACTATAACAAACTATGGCTTTCGTTTCACATATATACAATGAATTCACTAAAATTTCTCTAGCTTGTCTTAGAATAGCGCCACAAAAACAGCCTGGATAGCACCAATCATCCCGCCTAAAAGACCGCCTAGAAATGTAATCATCTTCAGCTCCTTATTGGAGATGCTGACTACAAGCTCTTCCATTTTTTCAAGCGGGAAAAGTTCAATTTGTTCACGAATGATATCTTCAAATTGCAGCTTAGCAAGCAGACCCTCTAAAGCATTTGAAGCCGCTCCGATCCCCTTATCAATCAACACTGGCGCAAAGTGTGTTTTAAGATCATCCGCGACAGCACTGACATATGTCCCAACAGGTTTGTCTAATATCAGCTTTGTAGAGAAATGAGAAAGCAATTGGTTTTTCACACTAAAAATAAGTTCCTTCACATTCCATTTTTCATCAAGCTCATGAAGAGAAAATTGCTTCACCTTGTCCCATTCTTGAACAAGCAAATCTGATAAAAATCTTTTTGTTTCTGCGTTTCTTAAAAACTTGATGATTTCGGGATGTACACGATCAATTAAGCTTGTATTCCCTAGAAACATTTGGACCATACTGCCAAGCATTCCCCGTTCTTTTAAGAAATCATCAATCATATTGCCGAGCCTTGCTTTGCCTTCATTACTTTCAAAATAATGAATGCCTCTCTTTAAAATATAATCTGCTGCATCTGGAATTTTCGATGATATTTTGTTTTCCACTTCTACAGGGAGCAATTCAGATAAAGTTTGCTGGTTATATGTTTCAAGCAGTGATTTGAGCTTCTGATCAGACCACTGATGGAGCCATTTATCTGCTTTGACATCAGCCTCTGTAACGCCGAACCTTTCTAGCAGGGAGAATACGGTTATCTCCATATTTGCGCCTTTGTCAATATATCGATGGACTGTACGCAGGATCTCCTGCTTTGCCTCGGATGATTCAAATCGCTTTTGAATACCTTCTGGCGTGAGCAAATGCTCCATAACCATGACACCAACCTGCTTGGCTACTTCGTCTCTTCTTTTAGGGATAAGCCCCGGTGTAAATGGAAGCTGTTTTCCGAATAAGTAATATGGTTTATAAGGCCGAAAAAGCATTTTAATTGCAAGATGGTTTGTCGCTGCTCCTATGACTGCGCCGATAACAATCATAAAGATAAACGTTGTGAATATATTCAAAGTCGTCATCTACCTTTCAAACAACACCCGATGTTTATTGTTTTGATCTATACGTATTATAGTTGTTGTCAAGTTCCCAAGCAAATGAAGTATGCAGCGAGACATATGATCAAGCGATCTGTCGTAATGATAAAGGAGCGCAAGTTTTATGTAAAATCATAAAAAAACGTTTTTGTGAATGGTAAAAAAAGAAGTTGAAAAGAAGGTGTTTTTTAATGAAAACATTAGGTATTGTAACCCTTTCTCCGCAGTATGAAGAGACATTTACACGTCAGCTCGCCAAAGCTGCCTCTTCTTATCGTTTAAAGGTTGTTCGTTTTACACCACTTGATTTAAAGCCGGCTTCAAATTTGATACAAGGTCAAACATATATGAATGACCAAGGGTTTGCCGACGCACAGTTTCCGATTCCCGATTTGATTTACGATCGATGTCTTTACCGGCATGACGCACAATCTAAAAAAGCAAAACCCATCATGGAATGGCTAAAAAAGTATCCAAAAACAGATTTTTTGAATACCGGCATTTCAAATAAAATGGTGCTATTTGAGCAGCTCCGTCTCCTCTCTGCTTTACAGCCATATTTACCTGGATGCTCTTTATTAAAAGAGCCCTCAGACCTGATCAATATGGTAAGGGAGTGCGGGGCTGGCGGTTATTATAGAATGCAGCCTCTCTCCCAGCAGCACGCAGCATCTACTTACTTCATTTCCTTTGATGGCAAATCAACATTCACCGTTCAGCTAAGTTCCAATCAAACCATTACATTTTCTCGCGCGTCAGAGATGGAGCGCTGGTGCCAAAAATATGCAGGCCGGTATTTCCTTCAATTTTTCAACACAAGTGATCAAAAAGAACCTTTATTCAATGAAATCAGGATTTTTCTTATGAAAGATTCACAAAATCAATGGAAACGCATGGGGATTCACACAAAATCACCTGCAGAAAATAGTCTTTTAAGTTTTACACAAAAATCAGATCCTGTGATAGGCTTTGAACACTATCTACATACATTGCAGCCACACATCAAGGAGCTCCTTTTAGACGATCTTGCGTCCATTCAGGCATCAATTCCAGCTTATATAGATAAAACCTACTCTCCTTGCTTTGAATTCGCAGTAGACTTGCTTCATACAAGTGAAGGCAGGCTGTTCATATCAAATGTCAGATCAAAGCCAGGACGATCCGCTTTTTTAAAAGCTTACCCTGAAAAGGAACATCAGTTGATTCGTACCATTCTTGAACATGCGCAATCGATGATGTCTCAACCGAAGGAGGTTTCTTATGAACAAAAATCGCTGCATCATCGCCCCACACCTCACAAGTGAAAAAACAATTCATCTTCCCGACCATTATAAACAGAAGGAGGCCATCCATTCTCTTGCCCTAGGGTCTCGTTTAGTCGATGACTTCAACATTTCCTATCATCAGCATCCAAAGAAAATATTATTATCTGAAGATCTATACAGAGATTTACTGATTCCTTACCAATCAAAAGCTGATGTGATCATCATTGACCATACACTTTTTATAGGGCCGTTGATGGGCATTTTCACTGCAGGTTTTGAGCAAAGCACGCAGCCATTAGGAACAAGAACACAACTTTTTATCAAACTGCTGCATTCTTTCAGACAGCATGCTGGTTTTGCCTATCTTTTTGGGTCACATTCTATTGATTGGGAAAAAGGAATTGTAGAAGGATTGTTGTACCAGCAAGGTTCATGGGTTAAAAAACAGCTTCCCCTGCCGTCAGTCATTTATGACCGTCTTCCAAATAGAAAAGCTGCTCAGTCAGCACTCATTCAAGAAACGAAGCGAAAACTCACCCAAGACTATAATATCCCTTGGTTCAATCCTTACTTTTTTAATAAATGGGAGATTCATGAACAGCTATTAACAGATGAAAAAACATGGTCCTTTCTCCCACATTCTGTACAATTAGATCCCATGGACGCTCTAAGTAAAATTGAAACACTTCTCCACCTTCATCAAGTTATATACTTAAAACCGACGAACGGAAGTCATGGAGACGGTATTTATCGGTTAAAAAAGGAAAATCACGGAATCACTGTATGCTCAAATTTTGGAAGGGCTATTCCATATGATTCAATAGATCAGTTTGTTCAAAGGCTGCGAAAAGATCATGCAATTCATGATTTTATTGCACAACAAGGCATTGATCTTCTTCAAATAGACAATCAGCCGATGGATTTCAGAGTTCATACGAATAAAAATAAAGACGGTGATTGGACAGTCACAGCAGCAGCAGCAAAAATTTCTGGAGATCACACCATCACAACTCACCAGTTACACGGCGGAACGGTGAAAACACTTTATGCTGTCTTTCCAGAAGAAAAGAAACGTTTGCAGATTTTACAGCAGCTTTCTCAAACTGCCATCACGCTTAGCCAAGTAATAGATAAAAAAATGACCGGGCATATTGGTGAAATCGGTTTTGACTTAGGCATTGATCAAACAGGCGCAATTTGGATGTTTGAGGCCAATTCTCGCCCTGGCCGAGAGATTTTCCAGCATGTCTCTTTGAAAAAATCAGAATGGCTGATTGGGAAAAGAATCATGGGTTACGCATCTTACCTTTCAGAAACGGCACTCACCACTTCAGATCACGCGAACGTCTACTGACTACATTTTTGCCACATGTTGTGCTCTTAAATTTATGCTTTTTCTATGCTCTTTTCATGAGATGAGATACAATAAAATCAAGTTCAAGGTTGTTTCCGTGTTGTCGTGTTTGTTTATTGTTTCATCAATAAAAGCAAGGAGGCAATGATGATATGATTTCTCATTTTCAATGGAAACCTCTTTTTAAGAAAGCACAATTGCCAGGCTGGAAAATATCCTTTTTCCACAATGGAGCGCACTATGAAGGCATCTACCACAAAACAGGTGACATTGAATGGGGCTCTCAGCTTCCGCCCCATGAAGTTGAACCAACCTTAAAAGAAGAAATCCACGAATTAATGCTATTCCATGTCTATGATTAAACTGTTTAAGGAGCCCCGCCATGTTAGAAAAATTAAAACTTGTTTACGGAGACCATATCATCAGTACACCTACTCATGACAAACAAATTCTTTGGTATCAAACAGACGAAGGCGAAATATTCGGAGTAGACAAATCGGAGCTTACAGCAAGAGAGACACTTCTTCTCAACTCTTTTCTAACACCGATTGATCTATTTCAAAAAGCGCAGACCGAGGGTGAACAAAGATGGTTCAGCTATCTTTTTGAAAACAAACCACTAACTGTCCAACATCCCGTCCGTGTTTATTATTTTCAAATGATCCATCAAGAGGAACAAAGACAGCAAATAAAAGAGGCTGTGAATAACAGCCTCGAACATACTCATTTCATATGGACAGGCCCTGAAACAGCTATGCTGATTCAACCAAACGCTACATCAGAAAATAGTCAATTAAATCAGTTAAACGATTTGTCTCTAGCCATTACAAGTGATTTTTTAACAGACTCAGTCTTTATACAAGGGCAACTGCATTTGCCAAATGACCATTTACAGATGAGATTATTAAATGAACAACAGCTCTTTGTATGCCACATGCAGCGAGAAAAGCTTAGATCAGGGGTCTCCACATTTTATCAATGCCTGCCATCGTTCATTTGTTATGATGCATCCGCCCTCTCTCATGCTATATCAGATGCTTTTAAAGAAGCGGTTGTTGACCGAGATGTTTACCGCACTCTCATGACCTATATGCAATGTAATTTAAACGCATCCAAAGCAGCAAAAGCATTATATGTTCACAGAAACAGTCTTCAATATCGAATTGATAAATTTATTGAGCGCACTGGGCTAGATATACGACATTTTCCAGAAGCATCAGCTGCTTATTTGATGATGACTCTACTTGATCTTTCATAAAGAAAGAACGAAAGATGAGCACCCTGCCCAAAAATGAAAATAGGATGTTGTGCACGTTGTCCATTTACAGACTCTTCCCCATTTTATACACTTTAATCAATAGTAAAGCGCTTTCAAAAAGAGAGACTGGGGAGGCTGACATCAAATGGCTGAAATAATGCTGAATCAAATTTATAAAGTGTACGATAACAAGGTAACAGCAGTAGACAACTTTAATCTACATATAGAAGATAAAGAATTTATTGTGTTTGTTGGTCCATCAGGCTGCGGAAAATCAACAACCCTTCGCATGATTGCAGGTCTAGAAGAAATTTCACAAGGAGACTTTCTGTTAGATGGAAAACGGATGAATGATGTAGCGCCGAAAGACCGGGATATCGCAATGGTTTTCCAAAACTATGCATTATATCCTCATATGAATGTGTACGATAATATGGCTTTTGGATTAAAGCTTCGGAAGTTTCCGAAAGCAGAGATTGATGAGCGGGTTCGAAATGCCGCTAAAATATTGGGACTTGAGCAATATTTAGACAGAAAACCAAAAGCACTGTCTGGCGGTCAAAGACAACGTGTTGCCCTTGGCAGAGCGATTGTACGTGATGCAAAGGTTTTCCTTTTGGATGAGCCGCTTTCTAATTTAGATGCAAAACTCCGTGTTCAGATGCGTGCTGAAATTTCTAAACTTCATCAGCGTCTGCAAACGACATTTATCTATGTGACACATGATCAGACTGAAGCCATGACAATGGCAACCCGCCTTGTTGTGATGAAAGATGGTTTTATTCAGCAGGTTGGAGCACCGAAAGATGTATATGAAAACCCAGAGAATGTGTTTGTAGGTGGATTCATTGGCTCACCAGCGATGAACTTTTTTACAGGAAAGCTCTCTGACGGCGCCATCGCGGTTGGAAAAACACATATTCGTGTACCAGAGGGGAAAATGAAAGTATTACGCAGCCAAGGCTATATTGGAAAAGATGTCATACTAGGCATCAGACCAGAAGATTTTCACGATGAACCAGTATTTATAGAGGCGTCTGAAGGCACAAAAATTAAAGCTAACGTAGAAGTAGCTGAATTAATGGGAGCAGAAACGATGCTTTACTCTTCTATCGATGATCAATCGTTTATTGCACGTGTTGATTCTCGTACCGATGTACAGGCCGGACAGTCTATCCCTCTTGCGATTAATATGAACAAAGCCCATTTCTTTGATTCAGATACAGAGCTGCGCATCCGCTCAGCTGAATAAAAAGATATATAAGCAGCGCCATCACTCATTATTGGGTGATGGTTTTTTGTATGTTCACACAACATTTACCATGTTCTTTTCTCGTATGTTTTTTTAGAAAATAACCATAATACTTAGTACAAAGCAGTTACTGCATTGGGTTTCGCCAAGTGGCAAATGACTTGATCATTTCGCTGGTGCGATTCCAGCAAACCCAACCAAAAAAATAAATCATATACAAAAAGGAGAATCACATCATGGCAAATTCTAATAGTTCAAACCAATTACTAGTTCCTGGAGCAGAGCAAGCAATCGATCAAATGAAATACGAAATTGCTTCTGAATTTGGTGTAAACCTTGGAGCAGAAACTACAGCTCGTGCTAACGGTTCAGTTGGTGGAGAAATCACAAAACGTCTTGTGTCTTACGCTCAACAAAACCTTGGCGGAACAAAAGCTTAATTTCATACCTGGATCATAGAAGGCACCTCTTATGGTGTCTTCTTTTTTTGTTTTTATCCCTCACCAAACTCCTTTCAGCTCATATCATGTAGTAGAAAGGAGCGGATCTTCATGGACATTATTTCTGGTATGAACTTTGAACTTTTACAATTTGTAGGGATCTCTCTATTATGTGAATATGGTCATAGTATTCGGTCCTTTCACCTTTATAAAAAAAGCATCACATAAAAGTTGTACCATTTTGGGTTCTTTTCACTTATAGTATGTAGTGGAGGGATCGAACAGATGAAAATAGCTCTTTTCGGTGCTCATGGACGTGTAGGACAAGCATTTCTTCGTTTCGTTCAAGTAGATGATCGTTACATGGTTCGTTCATTGATTCGGACAAACCGGGAAGAAATGCTTGCGGGTATGTTTCAAGTCACCGGCAATTCAAGAAATCGAGAAGATGTGCTTGAGACAATTAAAGGAGCAGATATTGTTGTGAGCTGTCTATCAACAGATGGTGATGATACATTATCTGTTTCAATGGAGCATATCGTACAAGCCATGAAGCAAACAAATACATCTAGAATTATTACAATTGGTACAGCAGGTATTTTAAAAGCAAGGCAGCAGCCGGAGCTTTACCGTTTTGAAACAAATGAATCAAAGCGGACTACTTCCCGAGCAGCTAAAGAGCATGCGAAAGCGTTTGAAATCCTTCAATCGACTGATCTAGATTGGACCATTATTTGTCCAACCTATTTACCAGATGGAGAAGTGACACGGTCATATCGCTATGAGAAAGATTTTCTCCCTATAGATGGAAAGAAAATTTCAGTTGAAGATACCGCACACTTTTTATATCAGCAGTTAAATTCGAAGGAATTTGTGCATCAACGCGTCGGCATCGCTTATTGATGATGCAGCCTGTCCAAACAATATAACCAGGAAAAGTCGTGGAGTCTGTCCTCGACTTTTTCATGCAAAGGAAAAGAGCCTCATTCAATTTGAAGAGGCTCTTTTTTCTACTATTCATCAACTGTTTGCAACAGCGCCTTTTTGCAGTTCATACATTTGCGCATACAGCCCTTCTTGCTGCATGAGTTGTTCATGACTGCCACGCTCGACGATTTCACCTTTTTCTAACACCAAGATCATATCGGCTTTCTTAATCGTGGATAATCGGTGAGCAATCACAAAAGTCGTTCGTCCTTCTTTGACTACATCAAGCGCCCGCTGAATGATCGCTTCTGTTTCTGTATCAATGTTGGCGGTGGCTTCATCTAAAATTAAAATCGCTGGATCGTACGCTAATGCGCGCGCAAATGAAATCAACTGACGTTCCCCTGAGGAAAGGGTGCTTCCCTTTTCAACGACTGGTTCATCAAAGCCTTTCGGCAGATGCTTCAATAACTCTGCTGCGCCTACTTGCTTTAATGAGGATTCAATGGTTTCTCTTTTGATGTCTTCATTTCCTAAGCTGACATTGGAGGCAATCGTTCCCGAAAATAAATACGGGTCTTGCAGCACAATGCCCATTTGTTTACGCAGCGTTTGACGCGACTGATCATATATGCTTTCGCCATCTATGAGAATGTCTCCTTGCTGAATGTCATAAAAACGCAGCAGCAAGTTCATGATCGAGCTTTTCCCAGAACCAGTATGCCCCACAAGTGCAACCGTTTGACCTTTCTTAGCTTCAAACGTAATATTCTTTAAGACATTTTTCCCTTCATTATAAGCAAAGGTGACATCTTTGAACTGAACGTGTCCCTCCAGCTTCTTCTGAACAGGTTCTTCCACTTCTGTACCGTGTTCATCTAATAATCGGAACACCCTTTCCGATGAAACTCTTGCTAACTCCAACCTAGAGAATTGATTCACAATACCTGTGATCGGCTGAAACAATCGATTTAAATAATCGACAAACGCATAGAGCACACCAATGGACACAATGCCTGTCGCACTTAATGACGCACCGCCAAAATACCAAATGAGCGCCACATATGCTAAATTTCGCAGCAGGTTAACCAAGTTATGTGAAAGAAGTGAATTTAAATGCAGCATTTTTCGCTGATACCGAAAGTGATTGTTGTTCAGCTCATCAAATTCCTCTTTCGTCGCTTTTTCATGACGAAACGCTTGAATAATGGTCATCCCTTGAATGGCTTCATTTAACTTGGCATTGATTTCACTGATGATCGAACGAATTCGGTGATTGTACACGGATGCAAACTTTCTGTAAGTCATCGACCATAGGAATATAATTGGTACTGCGACCAAACAAATGAGTGCCAGCTTCACATTTAATAAAAACATGGCAATGTAAATCCCAATCATGTAAATGGCACTCGTCACAAAATTAGCAAGGACTGTTACATATAGGTCACGAATGGTTTCCGTGTCATTGGTGATCCTCGCGACAACCTTTCCAGCCGGTAAATTATCAAAATATCGGATCGGCAGCGTTTGGATGTGCTCAAAGACGTCTACCCTCATTTTTTGAATAATTCGATTTGCAATCCTCTGGAGCAAATAATGCTGCCCATACTGAAAGAAAATCGCAACGATGAGCAGCCCTAGATAAAATAGAACAAGCTGCACCAAACCACTGATTTCTGGCTGATAAAAAGCAAAAATCTCTTCTTTTGATAAACGCTGTACCTCATAGGTCTCACGCTCGTTCCCATTATCAATGGTGAGCTGATCTCCCGATATCTTTCTGTTTCCATCAAAACGAATCGGCTCATTCACAAAATAGTAACCGAACCCGACTTGCACCACATTGATTTGCTTTCCAGATTCCATTCCATTGTTTAATCGATCGCTTCGTATATAGTTATTTCCCTGGTAATAAACGGTTTTGTCTGTCTTTTCATTGACCTCGACATACGGTTTTTCTACACCTAAAATATGATCATCAATCATTTTCTTCCCAATAAACGGTCCTGTCAGCTCAGCACCAACTGCAATCATTAGAAAGATTAAGGCAACAGACAGTACTTTCTTATATAGGAGTGCGTAGGCAAGGAGTCTTCTTCCTGTTGTCATGCCTCATCCCCTCCTTCCAGCTGATTTGTCAGCTGCTGACGCAAAAATTGTTCTTGGTACCACCCATCCTGCTGGATGAGCTCGTTGTGAGTGCCCTTTTGGACAATGCGTCCTTCTTCCATGACAAGAATGAGATCCGCATGTTCAACAGCTGATAGGCGATGAGTCGTGATAAACGTCGTTTTGCCATGACGGTTTTGTCTTAGATTTTCTAGGATAGCGGTTTCTGTTTTTGCATCTACCGCAGACAATGAATCATCCAGAATTAAAATGTCTGGATCAATTAATAAAGCACGTGCAATGGATATTCGCTGTTTTTGTCCGCCTGACAGCGCAACACCTTTTTCCCCAACCATGGTCTCCAAACCCTCTGGCAGAAGGTGTAGATCCTTTTCAAAGTAAGCATCTTTGATTGCTTGTTCTAACTCATCTTGTTTCGCGTCCCGATGACCAAAGCGCATATTCTGTTCGACACTTTTTGAGAAAAGAATATGATCCTGCGGTACGTATCCGATCCATTGAAATAACTGATCTAATTCAATGTCTTGGATTGGAACACCTGATAGCAATATTTGCCCATCACCTGCCGGGTACTGGCGCAGAAGCTGTTTGACAATGGTCGTTTTGCCGCTTCCCGTTTTGCCTGTAATCCCAATCGTCTGCCCTTTTCGAACGGTAAAAGACACATCAATGAGATTATCTTTAGGTGAAGTTGGATACCTGAATGTCACGTGATCAAACTCAATATCTCCAGGCTCTTGTAATGTTTTCGGCTGAGCAGCGTCTGTTACGTCCGGCTTGTAGCTGAGTGTATGATTCAACCGGTCTAACGACGCATTTCCTCTTTGCATAATATTAATCAATTCGCCGATCGCAAACATTGGCCAGATCATCATGCCAAGATAGACGTTAAATGCAACAAGCTCCCCAATGGTTAAATCACTTTGGAATACGAGATAGGCTCCGTAGCCGATTCCGATTAAGTAGCTGATTCCTACAAGTAATTTCACTGTCGGTTCAAATAAGGAATCAATGATTGCCACTCGCATGTTTTTTTGGAATACATCATCTGTCATTTCGCGAAAGCGTTCGACATCTTGTTTCTCCTGTACAAAAGACCGAATGACTCGAACGCCTGCCACTGATTCAAGAACACGATCGTTCATATCACCAAATGCATCCTGAGCGACAGTAAAGCGCTCATGGATTTTGCTGCCATAAAACGCAATCAAGAGCGCCATCAGCGGCATAGGGATAATCGCCATTAAGGTTAATTTCCAGCTAATTGTCAGACCCATCGTAAAGAAGATCATCAGCATATAAGCAGTGGAATCAACCAAGGTCAGAACGCCAAAACCTGTCGTTAAGGCCACAGCATTCAAATCGTTTGTTCCTAATGCCATTAAGTTACCGGTTTTTTTCTTTTCATAAAAGGTCGGTGTCATCTTCAGTAAGTGGCGCATCAGTTTCCCGCGCATCACACGCTCCATGACATTTGCGCCGCCAAATAACTGATACATCCAAAAATATGTAAGTGTATAGACGACGACACCTAGTAAGCAAAAAATGGTCACATAAAACAAAATACTGGATGTTGTAAATTGACCAGAACGAATGTCATCCACTGCCTGGCCAAGGTATCTTGGCGGAAGCATTTCAAGCACATTCACAATGAGCAGAAGCGTAATAGCGATTGTATAACGCCTCCACTCTTGTTTAAAGAACCAGCCTAATTTCGCAAATACTGAAAACATGTTTGTCTCTCCTTTTCAAGCTAGCCGCTTTCTAAATTTTCCTGCAAGTCACCTTGTTTCGTTTTTTGGGCTTTTATCATTTGTCTTGATTTTGGCATGTTCACATGCTTTCACTCCTCTTCATTTAATTGGTGTTTTCCATCTCTTTATTTCGGATTGCTAAATGAATACAACAAAAAAAGAGGCCACCAGCTGGCTGGTACGCCTCTTTTCGTCATGTAAAAAGGCGCATGTTGACAAATACGCAACATACGCCTTGATTCATCCGATCAATTGGAACATACGAGTTCCTTTTCAATGACCAATGAAGGTGTAATTGTCACGTGAATCAACCCATTCATGCAATTTGATTTCATTCTTCCAATGTTGCACATGACATTTCCTCCTTTTGGCTCTTGAATCTTTTTTTATCTTATAGTGGCTGTCACCATTTTGTCAATAAATATTTTTCAATAAATGAAATTTTCTAACAAAAATCAATCTCCCTTATGTGTATCTTTTTCTAATAACGGGTATACCATGAGTGTAAAGACTCCTTTTGAAAGGAATGAGGACATTGTTTCAAGCTGATCGGATGGTCGTTGCATTTGATGGACATGAAGACAGTAAGAAAGCATTAAAAAAGGCAATCGCTTTAGCCAAAACCTTGCATGCCAAGCTGACCGTTGCCTATGCCCATGATGGCAAAACAGGCAGACAGGTGTTTGATGCACCGCGCCCAATGACTGGCGGGGCTTATATCGGCGGCGGCATGGCAGATCTTCAAACACCCCCTGTGTATGTGCCTCATGATGAACAGCAAAGTCCCTTGATTTTTGAAGACCATACAGAAGAGGTCGTCGCAGAAGCAAGAATGCTTTTAAATGAGGAGCAGTTTGAGGCTGCCATTGAAATTGTGGAGGGAGAACCAGCAGAAGCGATTATCGAATATGCTGAGGAAATTTCAGCAGACCTCATCGTCATGGGAGCACGTGACCAAAGCAGATTGAAAAAAATGCTATTTGGCAGTGTGAGTGAAAAGTTATCAGCAAAATCAGATATACCTGTGCTTATTGTGAAATAAATGCATCACAAAAGGCTGTAAACTAATGTTTACAGCCTTTTTTATTTATGAAGAGATCGATGCTTCACTTTCATGTTTAATTTTTTGCTGGAAGCCTTCCTGTACGCGCTTTGTCAGCTCGCCTGGAACACCTTTCCCTACTGGCTCGCCATCTATTTCAACAATCGGAATGACTTCAGCCGTCGTCGAGCTGATGAAGATTTCCTGCGCGCGCAGCAGTTCTTCTTTGCTTATTCGATTTTCTTCAACAGTACATCCTTCTGCCTCACATACCTCCAGCAGCTTTCTACGGGTAATGCCGTTTAAAATGAGATTGTTTGCAGGGTGAGTGCGAATCACGCCATCAATCACGGCATATACATTCGAGGAGGTTCCCTCGGTCACAAAGCCGTCTCTTATCAGGATTGCTTCAAACGCACCAGCTTCAGATGCTTTCTGCTTTTCCATGATGTTATATAAAAGGTTTAAGCTTTTGATATCACATCTTAACCAGCGAAGATCCTCAGATAATATGGCCTTTGCACCAGCTTTCTGCTCTTGAACAGGCTTTTTCACCTGGAACGTATATGCCGTGATTTGAGGAGTGAGAGAATCGCTATATTGATGTTTACGAGGGGCGACTCCCCGCGTGACTTGAATATATACACCGCCATCTGTTAATTGATTGTGAGCGACGAGCTGTTTTAACTTTTCTTCCATATCAGATACTGTACCTTGCAGATGAATACCAATTTCCTTTGCACTCTTGAACAGACGCTCTGTATGCTCCTTTAACGTAAACAAAGTACCATTGTATACTCGGATGACCTCATAGACTCCGTCACCAAATTGATAGCCTCTGTCCTCAATATCAACATGTGCATCCTTTTTTTCAATGAAATCTCCATTGTACAATACTTTCATATGGAATCTCCCCTTCGCTTTGCAATAATGGTTGAATCTGATGCTATCTTAGCGGATAAATGAGTACGTTTCAATGATTATTCAGAATTATTTCACATCATATAAAATGGATAACTTTCTATTGTAACAAATATAGATTCATAACCAAAAAGATTCCAATTTTTTAGCATCTTCTATATTCATAGGCTCTTTTTTCCTGTATACTGACACCATATAAACATGACAAAAAACAGCGGAAAAAGACAGAATCTACTACATGATTCGACACAAATTTTTGATTTATTGGAGCGATTGTAATGCAACGGGTTAAAAAAAAACAGACACCTTCAAACACAATGCTGCTCTCAAAGGCGATTGGTTTTGTCATTCTGACACTGATCCTCTTTTTTATTTGGGATATGTCCAAAACCAATATGCAGGCAGCAGATCAGCCGGCGAAATTGTCTGCGAGCAGTCAATTTAGGGACACAAGCACTAGTATGAAAGCAAAAGATGCTTCTCGGAAAACATTAGATGCACATTTTAAGATCGATTCAAATAAACATATAACGGATCAAACAATCTTTTTAACCTTTGATGATGGTCCATCAGCGACTTCAAATCAGCTGTTAGATGTGCTAAAAGCGCAAAAAGTGAAGGCTACATTCTTTATGCTCGGGCCGCAGATTAAACAACACCCGGCAGCTGTGAAAAGACTCCATCAAGAAGGACATCAATTAGGGCTTCATGGTATTACCCATGATGTGAAACGCTTTTATCAAAAAAGTGATTCTCCTGTTAACGAGATGAAGGAAGATCAGCGCATTTTGGCTTCTGTCACAGGTGAGTATACCCATCTTGTAAGAACACCTTATGGCAGCACCCCCAATTTAACCGATCAGCAAAAAGCACGTTTAAAACAAAAAGGCTTTGTCTACTGGGACTGGACCATTGACAGTCTGGACTGGAAATATAAAAGCTCAAAATATGTACCAGAGGTATTAAATCAGCTACAAGTGCTGGAAACAAAATATCCAAAAGAACCAAAAATCATCTTAATGCATGATCAGCCGGCAACAGCAAAATACTTAAGCAGCTTAATCACGCAGCTAAAGGCAAAGGGCTATACATTTGAAGTTCTTGATGAAACAATGAAGCCGCTGCAGCAATAAAGAAAAACCCGCACCTTTAGGTTGCGGGTTTTTTAATGATTTATAAAGCTTTCACGAGATCGCCAATTCGCTCATGAAAGACAAGATCAAAAAGCGGATCGAATTCTGTTTCACTCAAATTCATCATCACCATGAAGATGGAAGGATCATGAGCTGCGTCTTCTGGAATATATCTTGCTGGCGCTACTTCTAGGGAAGTCCCCATGACAAGGAGCATGTCCGTTTTCTGAAGTGATGCCTCCACTTGGTCTAAATGTTTGACCATATCTCCAAAAAGAACAACATCTGTTTTTAGCACACGTCCGCACGTACTGCCATCAGAGGAAACCCTTTGACAGACAGGCACCTCTTCTTTTAACAAATAAGGCAAATCATATACCGCCTGGCAGGATGGACAAGTAGCCGTTTGAATGGAACCATGGAGTTCATATACGTGCTGGCTTCCCGCCTTTTTATGAAGACCATCAATATTTTGGGTAAAAATATCCACACGCTTCCCTTGTTGCTCAAGGCTGGCTAAAAAGATGTGCCCGCTATTTGGCTCGTATTCCCCGCTCATTTTCATCTGAAACAATTCCTTAAATTTCGGCCAAAATTGATGAGGATTTGATAAAAAGTAGGACCGGCTCATCGCCTCCATGCGAGAAGTATCTTCCGTCCACAATCCACCCGTTGATCTAAAATCAGGAATACCCGATTCTGTACTCATACCTGCACCTGAGAGTACTGTGATATGTGAAGCCTGCGATATTCTCTCTCTTAGCGCTTCCACCTTTTTTTGATCCACGTACCATTCCTCCTTTATTCACCCAGCTGTTTCTCGCCTTTTTGTTTCATATAAATGGTCTGTCCAGGGAAAGCAAATTCTACACCTTCTTCGTGGAAAATATCTATGATGCGATAGTTAATGTCCTGCTTAATATCAAGGTTTTCAGACCAAGCTGTCGTGTTTGTATAAAAGTTGAAAAACAAGTTCAAATAGCTGTCTGCCAGTACATCGAGATTCACCATAATCGTCTCCTTATGCACACCATCATGCTCGTGAAGCATCTGCTTCAGACGCTTAATACACTGATCAATGTTTTCATTTGGTGTATTGTAGGAAACGCGAACAGAAAACGTAATCTGACGTTTATTCATTCTAGTCCAGTTTGTGATCGGCTCCTTAGAAAGCGTAGAATTCGGAACGGTCACAACGGCTTCAGCAGGTGTTCGAAACCTTGTACTTCGAAAGGTAATGTCCTCCACAGTCCCAAGAACACTTGGTGTCTCCACAAAGTCGCCCATCGTAAAAGGCTTCTCTGTAATGATGACAATCCCTCCAAAAAAGTTAGCCACTGTATCCTGCGCAGCCAGCGCAAAAGCTAGGCCGCCTAGACCAAGACCTGCAACAAGTCCATTGACATCATAATTAAATTCTTGTGCAATGATACTAATACTTAGTGCGATAATAATGAAACGAAGTACCTTTGATAAAAACGGTGCTAAAATATCATCCATTTCTAATTCAAATTTCGAATTGACCTTTTGAAATAAGAAGGAAGATGCTGCGGTTAAATTACAAAGTCCCCACGTCAGCATCAATATAATGGAGGATCTATACAATTTGATGATGACATCCATATGATGCTCAAAGTATGGTGCCTGTCTTAACGCAAAATATAAACCAAGTGCCACGAAAAACAGCCTGGCTGGTTTTTCAAATGCCACAACAATCTGGTTAATGACCTCCGTTTTAGACCGATTTGTCAACCTAAACAGAAGTTGAAATAAATACTTCGTAAATACTTTCCGAAGCAATAAAAAAAGCAATAAAATACAAAGGCTAATACCGATTTGGATCGCAATATCTACTGTGAAATATGTATCCATCCATTTTTGTGTAAACATGTCTGTCTCTCTCCTTTAAAACAATCCTCTCTAGTTTATAATATATCCTTCGTTCATGTCCTCTCTTAAATGTCTGACCTCTACATAAAAAGCCTCGGGAGTAATCCCGAGGCATGATGTTCAAATATGAAATTTTGGCTAGAGACATATCGACGGGCAGCAAACTACTTTTTCTTCTGAGTCTGATCAAGGAGAGTCGCTTTAAACATTTCAGCATCCGTTTCGGCCTTAATACGTTCTTCCACTCTAATTCTCCCTTTACCCAATCATCTCGCCTCCTTTTCATCATTATAAAACATCAGAATTTTCAGTCAACATGACGAAAGCACTAATATTTTGACGAACGCTGACGATTTGGACAAAATTGATCGAAGAAAAAATGATGTAGTTCAGATTTACTCAATAAGAGCTTGGGATATTCCTGCAACTTTTCACCTTATATACGCGATGCTTTCTCACCACAAGCCATGTTCCATTACATACAGCTCTCCCTCGTTCCATATAGTAAAGAAGGAAAAACAGCAAAAATTTGATATGATAAGACCAGAACTTATGTCAGGAGCTGGAGCATGTGTATATTATCGCGCATAGAGGGTCATCAAGCGCTGCCCCAGAAAATACAATCGCCGCATTTGATTTAGCTGTTCAGCAGGGTGCGGATTATATTGAGTTAGACGTCCAGCTGACAATGGATCAGCACGTAGCCGTTATCCATGATGATACCGTTGATCGAACGAGTAACGGAAGCGGATTAGTGAAAAGTTATACACTTGATCGGCTGAAGAAACTTGATGCAGGAAGCTGGTTTGATTCTCAGTACGCCAACGAACGAATTCCCACCTTACAGGAAATCCTTCAAAGATACAGTCAGCGTGTCGGGATACTGATTGAGATCAAGCATCCAAAACGACAGATTGGGATTGAAAAGGCAGTTGTCGACATCATCAACCGGTTTGCCTATTCCCGTCACATCATGGTTCAATCTTTTGATGCCAATGCCCTTCAAAGAGTCAAAGCTTACGCCCCTTCTCTTCGAACAGCTTTTATTATAAAACCCTCGGCTTTCAAACTGACGAAAAGGAAATTAGCGGAGTACAGCTCCTTTGCCGATTGCCTTAATATGAAGAAAACGATGATCAACAGATGGTGGATTGATCGCATCCACTCATTTGGAATGGATGTCTTTATATGGACAGTGAAAGACCAAAAAACAGCCGACAGGATCAAAACATATCCCATTGATGGAGTGGTGACGGATCACCCGCCATTTTTTCTAAAGGAGAAATGATGTAAATGAAAGCATATCTCGCCGTATTTATCGGTGGACTGGTTGGTACCCTTTGCAGATATGAACTTAGCCAGTCCGTTGTCAGCCACACATTCCCCTATGCAACACTGATTGAAAACATTACAGGCAGTCTGCTTCTTGGCTTTTCAACAGGGTATTTTATGTTTCGGAAGGGAAAAAAGTATCTTGCTGCTTTAATCGGAACAGGATTTTGTGGTGGTTTTACGACAATGTCCACTTTTTCTAAAGAAACAGTTCTCTTATTACAGAATGGACTGTTCACATCAAGTGTCATATACATTCTACTCTCAGTGATTGCTGGAGTGGGCGCTGCCTTATGTGGACTGATCACCGCTCAGCACTTCTTTCAACAAAATGAGCAGCCGAAAGGAAGCAGATAAATGATTGTATTTTATACAGCTGTTGCTGGCGGGATGGGCAGTGCCCTTCGTTTTTTCCTCAGTCAATCGATTCAGAAAACCAAGTTTCATACTCGTTTTCCGTATAGTATTATTCTTATCAACTTACTCGGTGCAGCCGGTTTAGGTTTACTGACAGGTGCAGTGACTGACAATAATCCGCTGCTTATGATCATTGGGACTGGGTTTTTCGGTGGTTTTACAACATTCTCTACATTTAGTGTAGAGGCTGCGTCCATGCTGCATGAGCGGCAAATTGGACAGCTTGCTGTCTACTTATTGGTTACCATCATCGGGTCTTTATGTCTGTTTGCTGCGTTTTATCAAATAGGACAGCATCTTTTTTAAATATTGGTGATGGCGGCTAAGCTGATGAGCAGCTGATTCATGAGCTGGCGCTTCATCAAAAAGAGTGTTTTTTCACTATAGCCGATTTCCATTGCACATTTTGCCATCCGCCAATCTCGAAAATATTTGTAATCGATGAGCTGCTGCTCTATTTCATCCAACTCTTTTAATGCCGTTTCAATACAAGCAACGATGAGTTCATACTGACTTTTTTGCTCTTCTAACTTTTTCCGTGTCATGTGGTCGAGATGATGCGGGCTTCTTTTTTCAAGCTGCCTTTCGATATTTAAGATCGCTGCTTGATAATTTTTGAAATTCTTTAAATGAAACTCAATTCGTTTCATTGATGTTTTTTTCTCCGTGATACTTGCTGTTTCATACCAAAGCATGTCCATCCCCCTTTATCGAACGTTTGTTCTTATTATATACCGAACGTATATTCGTTTAAAAGAGACTAAATACCTAAAAAAACCTTGAGCTTATTTTTCGCTCAAGGTCATTTCGTTTACTAGCAGTGGCTCCTTTATATCAAGCCCAGTGCGTGCACTGCCTTTTTCTGCCGATGTGACGCCTTTTTTTAAATCAATCTTTTTAACGTAACGTCCATCCATTTCCAGCACTTTCATTCGAATATCATCAAGATAGATGGATTGTCCTTCTCTAATATCAATATTCTCTTTTAAGATGAGCCCGCCGATTGTATCAATTTCCTCATCATGATATGAAATCTCAATCAAATCTTGAACTTCATCCAATCTCACTTTGCCATCTAAAACATAATGATGATCGGCTCTTTTTTGAATAACTGGCTGCTCATCTTCATCGAATTCATCTCGAATATCTCCGACAATCTCTTCTAAAATATCTTCCGTTGTGACAAGCCCAGACGTTCCGCCATATTCGTCAGTTAAGATCGCCATATGCATTCGATCACGCTGCATCTTGACGAGAAGCTCTTGAATAGGAATCGTGTCGATGACCTCAATCACTGGATATATATAATCTTGAATTTTCAGTTGATTTTTTTCTCCTTGATACACAAGATCTGCAAAGAGCTGCTTTTTGTTCAGCATGCCGATAACATGGTCTTTATCTCCTGAAAACACAGGGAAACGTGTATACTTTTCCTGCGTCATGATGGCGAGGATATCATCTAACGGCATATCTTCTGGAATCGCACAAATTTCTCTCCGCGGTATCATGATCTCTCTGGCAATTCGATTATCGAAATCGAAAATTTTGTTCATATAATTATATTCTGATGGGTTGATTTCCCCATTTTTTAAGCTCTCAGATAATAAAATTTTCAATTCCTCTTCAGAATGGGAATGTTCTTTTTCAGACCCCATATCGATGCCCATCATTTTAGTTAGCAAACGGGCTGACCCGTTTAACACATAAATGAAAGGGAACATAAGGATATAAAATGCATGCAGCGGGCCTGACAGCCATAGCGTCATTTTTTCCGCCTTTTGAATGGCAAGCGTTTTTGGTGCAAGCTCACCTACAACTACATGTAAAAAGGTAATAATAGAGAACGCAAGTGTTGCTGAGATCAGGCTGATTGCTGAATCAGGAATGTTTGTCAAACCAAAACCTCGAACCAAAAGTTCTTTCACAGCCGGCTTACCAATCCATCCTAAACCAAGGGATGTCACTGTAATACCGAGCTGACAGGCTGACAAATATTCATCTAGCCTTGATGTCACCTTTTTCGCCATGATGGCCTTTTTGGACCCTTCGGCAACAAGCTGATTAATTCTTGAACTTCTCACCTTGACTATGGCAAATTCAGATGCAACAAAGAAAGCTGTTAAAGCAATCAAAACACCGACTATACTCAGATTAACAATATCGTCCATTTAACCTTGCTCTTTCTTAGAAGAACAAGGAGTCACCTCCTGATTGATGATGTTATGTTTTGCAAAACGGTTAACTGATTAAATAAGACGACTTTGAGGGCCCCACTTAACCACCTCCGGTTCACGTAAAATTCCGCCTCTCTACATATATATGAAACGGTATTCATTTTATCTTACCATAAATAATCTGAAAATTCCTGTATCATCATGCTGTTTTTGACATGACTGACTAAATTGAGGGAAATCCTCCTCTGTTTCTTCTTATTGGCAGGAAATATGAACAATTAACTTGTGTTTCAGACTAGAATTATATTAAACTATTTTCATAAACTATAACGTGACGGTTAGGAGGAGATGTTCAGATGGGGCTGAGAAAAAGTATCGTATTGGTGAACTAGCACAGATTGCACAGGTAACGAAACGAACTGTAGATTATTATACAAATCTAGGTTTGCTTGCGCCTGTTAGATCTTGCTCAAATTATCGTTATTACGATGAATATGCTTTAAAACGATTACAATTAATCGTTCTTTGCAAACAGCAGAGATTGGCTCTTTCTGACATCAAATCCAGATTAGATGAACAATTTCCTTCTCAAAAGGAAGATCATGATGAACTTGTCCATTTAACCTCTGATATCGATCGGATGAATGAGCATATGGACCGCATTTTGGCACGTTGTAAGCAGCTTCAGCCAGAACAACGTGAAAAACTAAAAGAGCAGCTTACTCCTGAAAAAATGACGGCTGTCCAATCATTTTTACTGCTGTTAAGTTAAAATTTTTACTAAACAGGAGGTGTTACCTTCGTTCTCAAAGTCAGAACGAAGGCCTTAATTGGACATAGTTAATTTACTCATAGTTGCTTTACTTATAGCTTTAACCGCGTTTTTCGTTGCATCAGAGTTTGCGATCATTCGCTTAAGAAGCTCAAGAATTGATCAGTTAATCGCAGAAGGTAATAAAACAGCAGTTGCTGTCAAGCATGTAACGACTCACCTTGATGAGTACTTATCAGCCTGTCAGCTTGGTATTACCATTACCGCCCTTGGTATTGGTTGGTTAGGGGAAGAAACAATTGCACATATGCTTGCTCCACTATTTGTAGAGCTGTCGATTCCTCAATCAGCTAGTTCTATTGTCACTTTTATTATTGCGTTTAGTATCATGACGTTTTTACACGTTGTCGTTGGAGAGCTTGCACCAAAAACACTCGCCATTCAAAAGGCGGAGCAAGTATCCCTTCTATTTGCTAGACCACTGATGATCTTTTACAAAGTGATGTTCCCGTTCATTTGGGTATTAAATGGTTCTGCTCGTTTGTTAACAAAAGCGTTTGGTCTTCAGCAAGTATCTGAGCATGATATGGCGCACTCTGAAGAAGAATTGCGGATTATTTTATCAGAGAGCTATAAGAGCGGCGAGATTAACCAGTCTGAATTCAAATATGTGAACAAAATTTTTGAATTTGATGACCGTTTGGCGAAAGAAATTATGATTCCTCGTACTGAAGTTGTCAGCTTCCCTCATGATATTACCATTGAGGAAATGCTGAAGGTGACTAAGGTAGAGAAATATACACGTTATCCAATTGAAGATGGCGATAAAGACAACATGATCGGTGTTCTAAACATTAAAGAGGTCCTCACTGCCTGCATTAGCGGTGAGTGTTCTACAAGCGATACGATCGAAAAGTTTGTAAATCCGATTATTCATGTGATTGAAACGGTTCCTGTTCATGATTTACTACTCAAAATGCAGCGTGAACGTGTACACATGGCCATTTTATCAGATGAATATGGCGGTACAGCAGGTCTTGTGACCGTTGAAGACATCCTTGAAGAAATCGTTGGTGAAATTCGTGATGAGTTCGACATTGATGAAATCAACGAAGTGCGTAAACTTGGAGAAGACCATTACATCTTTGATGGCAAGGTCCTTGTTGATCAAGTCAACCTGCTATTAGGTATACAGCTTGATAATGAAGAGGTCGACACAATCGGCGGCTGGTTCCTTACTCAGAAATATGAAGTAGAGAAAAATGACGCCATTCGTGAACAAGGCTATGAATTTATTATTAATGAAGTCGATGGACACCATGTGGCTTACATCGAAGTAAAAAAGTTAAATGAACAATTATTAGAAGCAGCTGAAGAAGGCGCTTCTTAATAAAAAAACGACCCTTGCCTAAGCAAGCGGTCGTTTTTCTTATGCCTTTTCCATTAATTGAGCTTCTAGCTCTTTGATTCTTGTGTTTAATACTTCCGTCATGGCACCTAATCTTTCTTTTGGCGGGAGATGGTCAAATTCAGACAGTTCAATCGGTTCACCGATAATTAAGCGCATTTTCCCTTTTTTGAAAAGACTTTTCGCATTTGAAGGCCCTTTGTATGCGGCTGGAACAATTGGCGCTTTACCGAGCTGCGCAATGGTCACTGCCCCTCTTTTTAAAGGAACATCCTCTGTTGTACGTGTTCCGCTTGGAAAAATCCCAACGATCTTTCCCTCTTTTAATAATTTAATGGGCGTTTTAATACTGCTTGGCCCAGGGTTCTCTCGATCAACTGGAAAGGCATGAATCTTTTTTAAAAATCCACCAATCCATTTATTCGCAAACAATTCTTTTTTCGCCATGTAATGGATCTCAAACGGAAGAATTCCTGCGCCTAATGCAAGAACATCCACAAAACCCTCATGTGTACAAGCAATGACAAAACCCCGATCAGTTGGCAGATTCTCTTTTTGATATACTTTGATTCCACCTCGGAGACCAAATATTAATTTGACGGTATAGCCTGAAAATTTATACATAGTGCACTTCCTTTGTTTGAAGAATGAAGGATTTGTCTCTATTATAACAAATTTTTTATTACCTGGTACTAAAAATTTATGAGCAGCCTAATCCTCCCTGTCTTTTTCGTTTAAAATGAACGTTCTGACTGTATTCAAGCACATGGTTTTAGGGGAGAATAGAATAGGAATTGTGTCCATTTTTGTCGTTTTTCGATGTTTTTTCCTGATTTGTTCTATTGAAAATACTTTATAAATGATGCAAATTTCGCTATGATAAGGAGAAATGATTTTGATTCGGCGAAAGAAATGAGTAATGTACGGTAATGAGAAGTTTCGTGCAACTTTATGCCTTTCTTATGCGTGTATAACATAGAGGGGAGAAAAATCAGTGACGATCGATGAAATTTATCAAATGTATATGAACGATGTTTACAGGTTTCTGCTCTCCATGACAAAAGACAAACATTTGGCAGAAGACTTATTGCAGGAAACCTTTATGCGTGCGTATATACATATCCATTCCTACGACCATAGCAAAGTGAAACCTTGGTTATTTCAGGTGGCACGAAATGCTTTTATTGATTATGTCAGGAAACATAAAAAAGAAGTGACCATATCGGATGACCTCATTGGCGGCCTTTTACAAACGTCTGTACAAAGCCCTGCTGAACAGGTTGAAATAAAGGAAGTCCTCACCATGTATTTGGAGCAGCTTCCAGATAACTACAAGGAAGCGTTGACATTGTATTATTTAAAAGAACTAAATTACAAGGAAGCATCCAAGGTCATGAATATTACTGAAGCAAATTTTAAAAGTGTTTTATTTCGTGCAAGGCAGCGCCTAAAAGCACTTTACAACAGAGGTGTTAATGATGAATGAAGAGTTTAACAAGCGATGGGAACAATATAATAATGGTGAGATGAATGAGGAAGAAATGATGGCGTTTGAAGAAGAGCTTGAAGAAAATGAAAAGCGCTTAAGTCAGGAACTGAACGACTCGGATTGGACAGATTTTTCCATCAGTCCTGAGAAGCAAAAAGCCATTTTACAATACGGAAAAAGAAAGTCATATTTACGTATTTCCGTACTTGCTGTCATATCGACACTCATTATTTTACCACTTTGTACATTAGGAAGTTATCTATACTACGGCGTTGGCGGAGCCGAGAGCAAAGGCAATCACTTCATGGAAACAGCCGCTGTCACCGTCGCTTTGACCAAACCAAACGTGGCTATAGATATGAAGGATTTAAAAGGTCAGGTCAAACTTTTTGGGATGAACACCGAATTGAAGCTGCAAAAACAAATTGGCAATAAAACAGAAGCCATTGGCAGTGAACAAATCGAGATGTTTTTCGATAAATTAAAGCAGCCTACCATCTCTTATTATGGTGACAGTGCACGCGAAACAGAAGGTTTCTTTACTCATCCTTCGGCGCAGGCAGATGCCTCAAAAAAACAAACACTCACTACGTTAGACAAGCTTCCTGAAGGAACAGTAAGTGAAGTGTATGTATCCTATGACAAAGCTTACACACCAAAGGATGTTTATTCCTTTGCTAAAAAATACGATATGAAAGTGCTGTGGAATGCGATTAAAACAGAGGATTCATTAAGTGGAAATCAGCGGCCAATCGGCTTTCCTGGGAAAGACTCTGAATTTTTAAAAGAGCTTCAGCACACATCCAAAACTGAGGTAGATCAATTCAAAGATGCCCTTGCTTATGTCAATCAGCACCCGACCTGGGCAACAACGATCTCTGGCAGACCTGATCTTGATCTGTCTAATCGTATACGCTATATCGATCGAAATGGCGTCACGGTTTATGGCTCTGTGGTCACTGGACCTTCTAAAGAAATTGAGAAATTTGTGAAGACAAAACGCATCAAAACGGCAAAAGTGAGCGAGGTGGAATTATGGAATTGGTAAGAATCTTTAAAGAGCATAATGTATTTGGCTGGATTTCTGTCGGCACAGCAATATTATCCCTGCTCATGCTAAACCTCGCCATTATCAGCAACGTGACATTTTATTCTTTTCAAATGCTACCTTTTGCAATGGCCGCAGTTCCATTTGGCATTATTGAACTGTTCATTAAAAAAGGCCGTACGGGTCCAGGTTTCCTCGGTGTCGTACTGAATATCTTTGTCATTGTTTGTGTCTATGCCATCGTATCAATCGATGTCGATCTTCAGTTAGGTTTTTAATCAGTACTCAAAAGCAAAAGCCCGTGTTACTTGACTGCACCAAGTAGCACGGGCTTTTTTAAGTTATTTTTTATTCAATTCTGAGTGCTTTCTTGAATATAAGAAATACACAACCAGCCCAATCGCAAGCCAGATTAAGAAACGAACAAAGGTGATTGCACCAAGCTTATAAATGAGCAATCCGCAAGATAGAATAGCCAAGATCGGAATAAGCGGAACTGCTGGGCATCTGAATGCTCTCGGTAAGTCCGGCTGCGTTTTTCTCATCACAATGACCGCCACTGAAATCAAAATGAATGCTGAAAGTGTCCCGATGTTCACTAGGCTTGCCAGCTCATCAAGTGGAATAAATCCACCCATTAATGCTGACAATGTACCGAAGAACAGTGTATTGATGTAAGGTGTTTTATGCTTTGGATGAACCTTTGATAGAACCTTCGGCACCAAACCATCACGAGACATAGCAAACATCACGCGTGTCTGGCCATACAGCATGACAAGCATCACGGTTGTCATCCCTAGAATTGCTCCGACATCCACAATACCCGCCACCCAGTTTTGTCCGGCTACTTGTAAAACGAGAGACACTGGATGTGATACTCCCTCAAAATTCATGAAAGGAACGATGCCCGTCATAATCGCACTAACAACAACATAAAGCAGCGTACAAATCAATAAGGAAGTAATAATCCCTCTAGGCAGGTTGCGTGATGGATTTTTTGTCTCCTCTGCCGCGGAAGCTACTGCATCAAACCCGATAAATGCAAAAAATACTAGGGCTGCTGCACTTAAGACCCCTGATGTCCCAAATGGAACGAATGGTGTCCAGTTTTCAGGTTTTACATATTTCACAGCGACTAAAATAAAGAGCAGAATCACAGCAATTTTCATAATAACCATGATGTTATTTACTCGTTTTGATTCTTTAATACCAAAGTACAGCAGGAAAGTGATGACCATTAAAATAATAAATGCTGGAAGATTAAAATATGTCACTTGCCCCTTTAAACCACCTGGTGCTGCTGTTAATTCAACTGGTATATGAATCCCTATCCCATTTAAAAATGACACAAAATAGCCTGACCAGCCCGCTGAAACGGCACTAGCGGCCAGCATATATTCTAATATTAAATCCCAGCCAATGATAAACGCTAGAAATTCCCCCATTGATGCGTACGTAAATGTATACACAGACCCTGATACAGGCACTGTGGAAGCAAATTCCGCATATGACAGTGCTGCAAACAAACAAGCAAGACCTGCGATGACAAATGATAGAACAAGTCCTGGCCCCGCAGTGACGGCTCCTGTCCCTGTCAGAACAAATATCCCTGTCCCAATTATGGCTCCAATGCCAAGCATGGTTAAATCAAATGAACCCAATTCCTTTTTTAATGCTTTTTCCCCTTGTGTTGCCGCAATGAGCTCTGAAATGCTCTTTTTTCTAAACAACGAATTGCTCATACCATCACTCCCAAAACTTAGTATCAGTCTAAAGACGCCACATTCATGTAATTCACAATATTTTCTGAATATTTAGATTAAATTTAGCGCAATAAATTGGTGGCGTAAAATTATTATATATGAAAATTAAAAAATGAAAACACTTTTTTTAAAAATAGAGTGAAAATTCTTATATATCAACGAAATGTTTGTCAATAAGTGGGTTAGATTTTCTCCATTCCTTATTCAATTGATAGCTTGTCTTTCTCTATTTATTATACAACATAGCAGATTATATTTTTTTAGTATACTTATTATGCAACAAAAATTAGACCCTTTTTTAAAAAGCGGGTCCACAATTATGTTATTTTAAAGCCTTTAGACTGATAGTGATCTATGAGAAAAGACCAGTTCCGCGGCACAATTGATATATGAAAAAAGAGACTGCTTCATAGCAGTCTCTTAAAATGAATTAGTTTACAAATGTTTTCGCTCCAAGATAAATGGGCTTCCAATAGCTTGATGTCATATCACTGATCGTTACTCCGTCAGAAGCAGCATGAATAAACTTGTTGTTCCCAAGGTAGACACCCATGTGAGATGGACCCGATTTATACGTTGTAAAGAAGACAAAATCTCCAACTTTTGGTTTGGATACACTTTTCATCGATCCCCAGAAGCCTTCAGTGGTTTGTCTTGAAATCTTTTTTTGTTTGTTAATGATATACCACATAAATCCGCTGCAATCAAAGCCCTTCGGTGTCGTTCCACCCCATCTATATGGTGTACCGTTCTGCGCTTTAGCATCTGCTATGAGCTTAGACGTGTTTAAGGAAGAAGTAGAGACTGTTTTTTCTTTTACAGGTTTCGTCTTTACTTTAGACGTCTTTTTCACCTTTAGCTTTTGCCCGATTTTAATGAGGTCTGTTTTTAGTTTATTTAACGATTTCAGCTCTTTCACAGTCATCCCATATTTTTTGCCAATCTTCGATAATGTATCGCCTTTGACAACTTTATGAGTGGCAGTTGCTGAAGCCGTTTTTACTTTTGTTGTTGTTTTTGATGTTTTCACTGCTTTTTTCGAAGAAGTGCCATTTACTTTTAAGGTTTGTCCAACATAAATTACGTTAGATTTCAGCTTATTGTCTGATTTAATTTTGCTCACGCTTGTTTTGTATCTTTTCGCTAGAACAGAAAGAGAGTCACCTTTTTGAACTTTTACTGATTGTGCTGAGGCAGCTCCGGCAAATAATGTCGTCCCAAGTAGAACTGCACTTGCAGCTGTGATCAATTGTTTTTTCATTTGTTCCTCCTGTATGTATCTATCTGATCCGATTTTTTATCTACTCCCTATTATAAGGATCAAATACCAGAAGAAATAGTCTTGACTTCCTACGACATTATGCTTATTAATTCGGCAAAATTTATTTTTTTTTAGGGTTCTTTTTATTTCATTTTCATTACACAATCATGACAAAATAATCGCATCTTGTCATGGATAAATGATACATTCATTTCTCTTTTTGGTTCATTCTATGTAAAGTGGACCTTTACAATTTTAAAGTGAACTTTACGATGCTGTAAAAAGGAATCCACACTTCTGCTCTACCATTGTAAACGTAAGAGCGATACATAAACAATGAGGAGGCAAAATGAATGAGTGTGTTGAAAAACTCAAAAACGAAAATCGCTGCAGTGGCAGCAGCATCTGTGCTATCGATTGGCATTTTTTCAGGGATTGAATTTGGACAAGCTGACAAAGCTGCGGCTAAAAAGAAGCCGAAAAATGATGTGCAAAATGTGATCGTGCTGATTGGAGATGGCATGGGAACACCTTATCTTTCAACTTACCGCTCATTTAAACACAACGGTGACCTTTCAAAGCAAACAGCGTTTGACCCTTACCTCACTGGCATGCATAAAACATACCCTGACGACTCTAAAAGTAACATTACTGATTCAGCAGCGGCTGGTACAGCCATGGCCACTGGTAAAAAGACATACAACAATGCCATTGGTGTAAATAAAAACGGCAAAAAATTAAAAACCGTTTTAGAAGAAGCCAAACGCAAAGGAAAGTCAACGGGTCTTGTCGTGACATCTGAATTAACGAATGCCACGCCTGCTGCGTATGCCGCTCACGATGTGTCTAGGAAAAACACAGCAGCCATCGCTGATGATTTCTTCGATGAGAAAATCGGAAAACAGCATACAGTCGACGTCATGCTTGGCGGTGGACTTGTCGATTTTGTCCGGAAGGATCGTGATCTGACGAAAGAATTCAAACAAGCCGGTTATGATTATGTCACCAATAAAGCCGCCTTACAAAAAAACAAAAATGAAAAAGTGTTAGGCATTTTTGCTGATGGAGGTCTAGATAAAGCCATCGATCGTGATAAAACGACTCCTTCCCTGCAAGATATGACATCCTCAGCCATCAAACAGCTGTCTAAAAACAAAAAAGGATTTTTCCTTATGGTTGAAGGCAGTCAAATTGACTGGGCTGGACACGATCATGATATTGTCAGTGCGATGAGCGAAATGAAGGATTTTGAGAAAGCATTTGAAGAAGCGATTCGTTTTGCGAAAAAGGATAAAAACACGTTAGTCATCACGACAGCAGATCATTCAACTGGCGGACTTTCCTTCGGAGCAGACGGTTCGGGCAGCTGGGATTACAAGCCTGTCAAAGCAGCGAAAAAGACGCCTGACTTTATCGCAAACAAAATTGTCAGCGGCATGCCTATTGAGTCAGCGCTGAAACAATATATCAATCTTGATTTCACAAAAGAGGAAACAGCCGCCATTCAAAAGGCCGCTGAAACAAAGGATGCTGTTAAAATTGATGATGCGATTGAAGAAGTGATCAACACGAGATCACATACAGGCTGGACCACATCAGGTCATACCGGTGATGAAGTTCCATTCTATGCATATGGTCCAACAAGTGAGCAGCTAAAAGGTCTGATGGAAAACACCGATCAAGCAAAACACATTTTCAAACTGCTGAAAAACCAATAAAACGAGCAAAAAAGATGTCTGCTAAGAGACATCTTTTTTCGTCTTTTTTTATGCGAGATATTTCCTATGAACTCCTTTTCCATCATAAGAAAACATGACTTCTTTTCCTTCAAGAACTGACTCGATATGCACACTTCTTCCCCATAGCTGATATAAATACGGCAGGACTTTTTCTAAGTATTTCAGATCAAGTTCAATGCCTTCATACCAATGCTTGATATAAAGTTCATTATTTTTTAAATAGTCGCCATCAATCACGGTCAAATACGGAAAGCCGCCATTCACTCTCATGCTGACTAACTGATCACGTACCGCCTTCCATTCTTTATCAATGACTTTATAATCTCTCCCCTGCTTTTGAAACAAGTACAAGTCTTCTCTCATCACAAGGTCTTTCGTTAAGTAGTTTCGAATAAAGGAAATATCCGATTCAATTTCCCTGACTTCAAACATTTTGCTGCGGCCAGATCCTTCTGTGACCCCTGCTTTTTTTAATTCTTCACACGGGTTGTCATAGCGCTCTTCGATATCTTCAAAAATCTTCAGCCCTAAATAGTAAGGATTGATGCCTGTTTTAGATGGCTGCACCACACCTGCATTTAATTTTGCAAACTCTATCGATTCACTTGTATCCAAATCAAGCTCCCGCATAATCCGCTGGTGCCAATACGATGCCCAGCCTTCATTCATAATCTTTGTTTCCAGCTGCGGCCAAAAATAGAGCATTTCTTCTCTCAGCATAGTAAGAACATCTCGCTGCCATGGCTCCAGCTCCCGGGAATGCGCCTCAATAAAGAGTAAAAGATCCTTTTCAGGCTTTGGCGGGAATTGTTTGACGTTTTTCTTTTTCTGACGCGTCTTCGGCTCATCCATTCCCCACAAATCATCATAAGGCGTTTGACGTTTTGGTTTATCTTCTTCATATTCTTCTTCATCGTCCATACTCCAGCTTAATTTTGATCGAACAAGAGACGGATCAATATGCTCTTGGATAGCCAATACCGCGTCTAAAAAGGATTCGACTTCTTTTGTTCCGTGGATATGCTCATATTCTTTGATCCGCTCTGCCGCTGCTGACATGCTTTCGACCATATCTCGTTTTGTGTTTTGGAAACGGCAATTATTTTTGAAGAAATCACAGTGTGCCAGTACATGAGCCACAATTAATTTATTTTGAACAAGCGTATTGTTATCAAGTAGAAAGGCGTAGCAAGGATTTGAATTGATCACCAGCTCATAAATTTTACTTAACCCTAAATCATAATGAAGCTTCATTTTATGAAATTGCTTCCCAAAGCTCCAGTGGCTGAATCGTGTTGGCATTCCGTATGCACCGAACGTATAAATAATTTCCGCGGGACAGATTTCATACCTCATCGGATAAAAATCTAGACCAAATCCTTCTGCAATTTCTGTAATTTCATCAATCGCTCTTTGTAAAAGACGTTGTTCAGATACGCTCAAGGAAACCATCCCTCCTCATCGGACTTATCCCTACTATATGAGCGTATGTAAAAAAACATGATGTTCCTCCAACCGTTTAGACGACTTCCATTTCTTTCGTGGATTGCCCGCCAAATGCTTCGAAATGAATATGGTCTGTTGGAATTCCCAGCTCTTTTAAAATATGAATGATCTCCTGTGTAAACACCGGGGAACCGCATAGATAAAATTGGCCTTTCCCTTCTCCGATCACCGATTGAAGAAATGGACGATCAATGCGGGAAACCGCTTTCTCAACAAGCTCACCCTTTCCAGACTGCGCAAATTGTTCATTACATAGAATGATGCGCCCATGGGCTGCTGAAGCTAAAACGCGTTCAAACTCATTTTCAAAAGCGATGACATCCTCTAATCGATCAGCATGAATCATCGTAAATGTCTGGCTGTTTTGTGCTGCAGTTTTCACTAAACCAATCATTGGTGTGACACCAGACCCAGCACTGATGAAATAAACAGGCTCTTTTATGTCATCTTGCAAGCAGAACATTCCCTGCGGCATACTCACTTGAAGAACGTCCCCTTCTTCCATTTCATCATGCAAAAATGTGGACACATGACCATCACGCTTCACTGTAATACGGTAATAAGATGGATGATGCTCGTCTGATAAGCTGTATTGTCTGCTGCACATATAGGCTTCTCCTGGCATATCTGTCTGAACCGTAATGTATTGGCCTGCTTTATACATTGGCAGCTCTGATTCATCTTCTGGTACTAAATAAAAGGAGATAAGCGATGGAGATTCTTGCTTCTTTTTCTTTATCACAAACGGCTTCACATCTGCCCATCCACCTGTCTGCTTCACATTATCATCCATCATTTCTGCTTCAATGGTAATGAAAATATTCGCAATGATGTCATATGCAGCTTTCCACGCTAATAGAGTGTCATCTTCTTCTCTTAAACGAAACACATCTTTCATCGCTTCAATCAAGTGATACCCGACAATTGGGTACTGCTCTTTTTTGACCATGACACTGACATGCTTATGGGCAATTTGTTTGACCGCAGGTAGTAATTCCTCTAATCGATCAATGTGCAGTGCAGCCTGATATAGTGTCGCAGCAAGTGCCTCTGGCTGACTTCCGTTCATAAGATTTGTTTTATTAAATTGATTGAGTAGCTCCGGGTGCTGGCGAATCATATTTTCATAAAAAACAGTGACAAGTTTGGTTCCCTCGGCTTTTAATAGAGGAGCTGATTGCTTTATTGCATTCATTTGATCTTTAGATAACATCTTCATTCCTTCTTTCAAAAGAAGTATTTTAAATACATCTTTATCGTAATGGAAGACAGTCTCTAAAAGCAATATTTATAATACATGTTTTAAATGTTGTCACATTTCACACTTTCTCGAACAGTTTTTGTCTAAAATGTGTTACGATGATACAAAACTCTATTAGGTTTAGAGGTCGTCAAAATGAAACTTACGAATTACACAGATTTCTCATTAAGGGTACTCATTTATTTAGCATCAAGAGAAAACAATGAACTGTCAAATATTCAGCAGATCGCCGATGTTTATGGCATTTCTAAAAATCATCTGACGAAGGTGATTTATCATCTTGGAAAACGCGGGTATGTAGACACGATTCGCGGAAGAAATGGCGGGATCAGGCTTGGAAAAAGCCCAGAAAGCATTAACATTGGAGAGGTTGTCCGTTATACAGAGGATGATTTAGTCATGGTTGAATGCTTTGATCCAAAGAAAAATGGCTGCATCATCTCCCCGATTTGTTCATTAAAGCATGTACTTCATGAAGCACTCACTGCTTATTTAAGCGTTCTTGACGGATACACACTAAAAGATTTAACACAGAACAAAGATGCTCTCAGAGAGCTCCTGCTTTAAGGCGAAAGAATTTTATTCTTTCGTCTTTTTCTTTACCTTCTTGTAATAATAATTTATTTAAAATTATTATAAATAAATATTGACTATCATGTTTGATTCAATATAATTAGGGTATATAGATTGCTAGAAAACACTTTTTTGTTTACAGGAGGAGAAAAGAATGACAAATTCAAATCATAAAAATTTGACAACGAACCAAGGCGTTCCTGTTGGCGATAACCAAAACTCAAGAACAGCTGGTCACCGCGGACCTACCTTTCTTGATGATTACCATTTGATTGAAAAACTCGCACACTTTGATCGTGAACGTATTCCAGAACGTGTCGTTCATGCTAGAGGCGCCGGCGCTTACGGTGTGTTTGAAGTAGAAAACAGCATGGAGAAACATACAAAAGCGGCCTTCTTAAGTGAAGAAGGAAAACAAACAGACGTTTTCGTCCGCTTCTCCACCGTTATTCATCCAAAAGGTTCACCTGAAACCTTACGTGACCCGCGCGGCTTTGCTGTCAAATTTTATACAGAAGAAGGCAACTATGATCTCGTTGGTAACAACTTGCCGATCTTCTTTATTCGTGATGCATTGAAATTTCCTGATATGGTTCACTCTCTCAAGCCAGATCCTGTAACCAATATTCAAGATCCTGACCGTTATTGGGATTTTATGACCTTAACACCTGAATCCACTCATATGCTCACATGGCTCTTCTCTGACGAAGGAATCCCTGCAAGCTACGCTGAAATGCGCGGTTCTGGTGTGCATACATTTAGATGGGTGAACAAATACGGCGAAGCAAAATATGTGAAATATCACTGGAGACCTTCTGAAGGTATTCACAACTTATCTATGGAAGAAGCAGCAGAAATTCAAGCGAACGATTTCCAGCATGCGACAAGAGATTTATATGACCGCATTGAAAAAGGCAACTTCCCAGCATGGGACTTATATGTGCAGCTTATGCCGCTTAGTGATTATGATGAACTTGATTATGATCCATGTGACCCAACAAAAACGTGGAGCGAGGAAGATTACCCGCTTCAAAAAGTAGGACGCATGACACTCAACCGCAATCCTGAAAACTTCTTTGCTGAAACAGAACAGTCTGCTTTCACGCCAAGTGCATTTGTTCCAGGAATTGAGGCATCTGAAGATAAACTGCTTCAAGGCCGTCTGTTCTCATATCCTGATACGCAGCGTCACCGTCTTGGTGCGAACTACATGCGCATTCCGGTTAACTGCCCTTATGCACCTGTACACAATAACCAGCAGGATGGCTTTATGACAACGACTCGTCCAAGCGGTCATATTAACTATGAACCAAACCGTTATGACGATCAGCCAAAAGAAAACCCTCACTACAAAGAAAGTGAGCCAGTTCTTCACGGTGACCGTATGGTGAGACAAAAAATTGAAAAACCGAACGATTTCAAACAAGCTGGAGAAAGATATCGAAGCTACTCTGAAGAAGAGAAACAAGCATTGATTAAAAACCTAACAGCTGATTTGAAAGATGTAAATGACAAAACAAAATTACTTGCAATCTGCAACTTCTATCGTGCCGATGAAGATTACGGCCAGCGATTAGCGGATTCACTTGGTGTGGATATTCGCGCTTATCTTCAAGGAAGCATGAAGTAAATCCATCTCGAAATAAATTGTTGGACAAAGGGCTAAAATGATCTTAATTTTGGCCCTTTGTCTTTTTTTGAGCGTGCTAGTAAAGGCAGTTATTGAGGGTTTGTTAGAACACCTCGAGCACCTTTTACAAAAAAAGGTGCTTCTTTATAGTCGAAACACGTTAATACTAATCAAATGACCGGTCACCGGATGAAAATAAATTTCTGCATGTGCGGCAAAGCGAGTTGAGCCTTCCTTAACAGTTACGCGAAACACATCTTTTGTCTGCTCATCATTTACTTCTGTCCGGCCAATGTAATGATAATCGTTTAAAGCGGCACCTTTATATTCATCTTGCAACGCTGTGTACGCGAGTCTTTCCCAATTTTCAAACGGCTGCACCGCTGCTTTTGATGCAGGATGAATCATCAAACTGCCAAGCAAAACGATTCCTGCTGCAATAAGCATCCACCATTTCGACTGCATGATATCATTGATCTCACTTTCATATATGTTTTGTTTAGCTTTAGCTGGCTGATCCTTTTTCATACATGAAGCAATTATTCAGCCTATAATTCCCGGTACGCAATTCATGCGGACACCAACTTTTCCCCTGAAAAAGTCGATATGTTCCGAGCAAACTAATGAGGACTTCTCAAGGGAAAGGAGAAGGTTTAATGAATGTGGCGGATTATGATAAAGCACTTTATTATACGCATCGCTCGCAATGGGATAATTTACTTATTCTTATGGTACGTACGCAAGATGATTTGCTCTCGAAACGTATTGAGCATTTCTTACATGCGTATCAATTTAACCGGAACGATGCAGATGTTGAAAAATGTTTATATGGGCTCCTGCAGTACATTGACCACGCTTCAGAGGCTGCTGCTGCTGAAGTTTATTCACAACCGATGTACACATAAAGAAAAAGGGCTAGAATGAAGTTTATTTTAGCCCTCCCTTTTTACATACAATTAGCAGTGCGCTGTGATGGGAAACATAAAGTGGCCTTTTGCCCAATGTTCCTTTGTGTAAATAAATAGTGCATCCTCGTCATTTGGCTTCGTAACTGCGTGTAAACCTTCAATTGTCGTATCAGGCGTGAAATAAAAGATCACTTTTTCCGTTGTTTCCTTCACAATGCTTTCTACAACTTCTTGTACATTTGGTGTTTGAAGCGAAATGATATCGAACACATGCATCGTTTCATTTTCTTCATTCATCAGCACAATGCTATCTAATGCTTCAATATAAAAAATGGCATCCGGCCATACTAATGTAAAATAAAACATCAATAAGCTGCTGTGATGCTGAGCATCCAGCTTCATTGAGTGAGTTTGCCGCTTTTCTGCGAAACGTTCAAGTAATGAGAGGTCTTGCTCCAATGTCAGCTTTTTAAAACCAAATCTCGGATAAAAATCTAACACAGTTTCATTAGCAAAAAGAAAGATGACATCACACTCATTTTTGTATTGATCCATGATATGCTGCATTAATTTTGCCGCTAATCCTTTGCGCTGATAGGCTTGATCTGTCATAACAGTGCCGATTTGAACTGCTCGATACGTTTGCCCATCAATGATCACTGACATAAGATAGACAGAAGCGTTAGAGATTACCTTCCCGTTATGTACAAAGGAATAAGGTATGTATTTTTCATCCCAATAGCCTCTTTCGTACCAGCCGCTAAAATCCAAATCAAATGTATCGATCGCAAGCTTATTAAGGCTCTCTTTTAATTTGACATCATGGCGATAACCACTTACTAATTCATATTTTTCCACTTTGATTCCCTCCCATTTTAAATTCACCTGTGATTGACCAGTTCATCACCTCCTATAAAATAAAAAAAGACTTGATGAGCATCCACTCGTCAAGTCTTTTACATTTTTCTATTAGAAATTAGACTGTCCATGCTTCTCTTTTTAAGCAAAAGCGCACATCAAATAACCAACATCTGTGCTCTTTTTTATTCAATTCATTGAATTGAATGTGCGCTTAAAAGTTTTAGCATGACGACTAAATCCCCTTCTGTCATAGCAGCTCTTTTGGCTGATTTTTTTGATAATCCACTGCATACAGAGCCGCCTGGGTTCGATCTGCCAGCTCTAACTTTGATAATACATGAGATACGTGCGTTTTGACAGTCTTTTCAGAAATAAACAGCGATGAGGCAATTTCTTTGTTGCTTTTGCCCTTTGCAATCTCAAATAAAACATCTCGCTCTCTATTGGTAAGCTCTTTCATCAATGCCCATTTCTGTTCTTTTGGCTCTGTCAGATGCTGCACAAGAAAAGTCGTGATATGACCATCTAACTGATAGGTGCCATTTTGTACTTCAATCATGGTCGAAAGCAGCTTTTCTGGTGCTACATCCTTTAATTGATAGGCTTTCGCCCCTGCTTGAATGGCGGGAATCACATAATCTTTGTCCGCATAGCTTGTCAGGATCACAATGCGGGTGTCCGGCATTTCCAGCGTCATTTGTTTCGTTGCCTCAATGCCATTCATGACAGGCATAGACAAATCCATTAAGACAATGTCAGGCTGAGTATCTCTGACAACCTCTAATGCCTCTTGCCCATTGGACGCCTCACCAACGATGTCCACATCAGGCTGTGTCTGTAAGAAAAACACCAGGCCTTTTCTCACAATATGATGATCATCTGCAATGACAACTCTCATGACGATCCCTTCCTTTCTTGTGAAAATGGCACTTTTACATGAATCGTTGTTCCTTTTCCTAACTCTGAATGGATACAAAATGTACCACCTGCTCTTCGGATGCGGTCAGACATCCCTTTCAGCCCAAGTGAAGGAAGGCTCATCTGCTCGTCATATTGAAAACCTTTTCCGAGATCAATGATTTTCATCTCGAACGTATCTTTTGCTTGCTCAAGTTTGACCTCGACTTCTTCTACTTCCGCATGCTTCTGACAGTTATTCAGCGCTTCTTGACAGACCCGAAACAAAGTTTCATTGTGAGAATGATCCATTTCTATACAGCCTGATAAAGATAAATTGCAGCGTAATCCTAAAAGCTGAGCATACTCTTCAATTGCTGTCGTAAACCCTTTTTCAAGGCCTCTTGGTCTCAGCTGCCAAATGAGTGACCGCATTTCAATCAGAGCGTCTTGTGACAAATGTTGAATAAAATCAATCATTTCCCCTAGATTCTGATCGCTTGTCATTTGCCGTGCAGCCTTAGCAGTCAGACTCACAGAGAATAGCATTTGGTTGACAGAATCATGTAAATCCTGTGCCAGCCGGTTTCTTTCTTGTAAAAGGGCGTGCTGCTGTTCATTTTGCACAAGCTTCATCCGCTGAATCGCTGTGCCAATTTGAAGCGCAATGCTTTCAAGCAAATTCAGCTCTTCTTGTGTAAATGTGACTTTCCCCTTTGCCGCCACATTTAATAAGCCGAACGTACGCTTACATGCTTGTAGCGGCACCGTAGCATGATGTGTAATCCCTTCTGTATCTCCAAGCTTTTGTTCAATCGCCGTTTCAATCCGTTTGCAGTTCATAATATTGGTGGCTGATTGCAGTGAGCCTTTTGTGTATCGATTGATGCAATAACAATCATTTTGACACATGAGCTGTTTTTGATGCTTTGCGAGTGCTTCAGGTAAAGAAACCTCTGCCATCAGTTCATATGACCCGTCTTTTTCTATAAAATAAATCCATGCTGAATGAAAGCCTGTGACATCCATCAGCATATGGAGCACTTCATGGAGCGTTTCTTTCATTTCCATGCCTTCATTTAGCTTTTCAGCAATTTCTTTTAACGTTTTTAATGTTTCAACCTTCTCTTGGTATTCTCCCATACTGTTTACCCCCGGCATTTGCAGCCTTCACTTATCATTACGCTCATTATACCATGAGTCCCCACGCGGCTCTTTCTCCAAAAGAATGATTTCTTCTCATCCTTTTGACTGAGAAAAAAGCCATCATGCATTCATACACGATGGCCTTGTCTTTCGTTATTTCGCTGTTTCTTCCACAATATCATAAACGACTTTCATCACTTCTTCTGACAGATGCTTTAGTTTTTCTTCACTATCTGTTAAAGATGTGCCTTTGACTGCAATATAAAATTTCACTTTAGGCTCAGTGCCGGAAGGTCTTAAGCAGAACCACGAACCGTCCTCAAGGAAATATTTCAGCACGTTTGATGCCGGCAGATGAATGGTTTCCTCTTTCTTTTCAGCCACAAGATGTCTTTGACTTGATTGGTAATCCTCGATCACTGTGATGCGCTGCCCTGCGATGGCAGCTGGCGGATTTGTTCTAAAGGTATGAAGGATCGTTGAAATCTGCTCTGCTCCCTCTTTTCCTTTTAAGGTTAAAGACTTTAATCCTTCACGGTAAAATCCAAACTGCTTGAAAATATCGACAAGCGCGTCGTACAAGGACTTGCCCTGTTTTTTATAGAAGGCAGCGACTTCAACGGCTAATAGTGCCGCTTGCACCGCATCTTTATCTCGAGCAAAGTCACCGATCAAATAGCCATAGCTCTCTTCATAACCGAATTGAAACGTGTATTCTCCGCTCTTTTCAAACTGCTTAATTTTTTCTCCAATAAATTTAAAGCCTGTAAGTGTGTCTATCGTGTCGGCCCCAAAAGCTGATGCTACAGCACGCCCAAGCTCACTTGTGACAATGGTTTTCATCACAACAGGACGAGGCGGCAGCTGACCCAGCTTTTGTTTTTCAGACAATAAATAATGGAGCAGCAGGGCGCCTGTTTGGTTGCCTGTTAAAACAGTAAATTCTCCTTCGTGATCTCTGACCGCAATGCCTAATCTGTCAGCATCTGGGTCTGTTGCAATGAGGATATCGGCATTTTGTTTTTCGCCAAGCTTGATGGCGTACTCAAATGCTGCATGCTCCTCTGGGTTAGGCGAGGTCACTGTTGAGAACTGTGGATCTGGTTTTTCCTGCTCAGGCACAACCGTGACATGCTGATAACCTAGAGCCTGAAGCCCGTTTCTGACAGGGTGATTGGCCGTCCCATGAAGCGGAGTAAACACGACTTTGACATCAACCTCATGTGCCAGCTCAGGGTGCACACTTATGGTTTTTAATTTTTCAATATAAGCATGGTCGATTCCTTCTCCGATCATTTTGATCAGTCCTTGCTGTTTCAACGTTTCTTCAGAATCAACTGAAATTGACAGTTCATTTTCAATTGCATCTACTTCTTGAATGACTTGGTCTGCTTCAAATGGAGGCAGCTGCCCGCCATCTTCACCATACACTTTATAGCCATTATATTCTGGTGGATTATGACTTGCTGTCACAACAATTCCAGCAAATGCATGCAGCTCACGAACCGCAAAGGAGAGCTCTGGTGTCGGACGCAATTCATCGAATACGTACGTTTGAATGCCTTGTGAAGCAAGTGTTTTGGCTGCTTCCATCGCAAATTCAGGCGATTTATGACGTGAATCATATGCAATGGCGACGCCTCTTTTTTTTGCATCCTCTCCATGTTTCGCAATATACGCAGCAAGACCTGCTGAAGCTTTACGAACAGTATACACATTCATTCGGTTCGTGCCTGCACCAATCTCACCGCGCATTCCTCCAGTGCCGAACTCAAGGTTTTTGTAGAAACAGTCTTCAAGTGCTTGATGATCATCTTGATGCGTCTCCAGCCATTCCCTTAGTTCAGTTTCCAGGTGCTTCTCATTGATCCATCGCTCATAATTCGTCTTCCAACTCATGGTCGTCCTCCTATTTCTTGCCATCATTATAAATAATATCTACTTATATTTTATATCGAATCATCCTTAATGTCATGCTATATCAAAAATTGCGATAGACAATTAAAAAAGCCGATACATGATCGGCTTTTCCTTTTATTCAGCATCAAGCGGTACGACTGCTTCATGGAATAATTGATCTAATTCTGTTTGATGTTTCTGTTTTGCTGCTTCATCCCAGCCAAAACGCTCTGCCATGTAATCAACAACAGGCTGTGCGTATTTTTTTGCCCAATTGATATTAAATAATAGGCTTCCTGTTCTTCTTAAGAAGAAATCGACAGGTGTTACAGCTAGTTCTTCTTCGATCGCATAGACAAGCTCTGCCAGCACATATGCTGGAATGTTTCGTTTGTCTGCTTCCCCTTGAAGCTGCTCTACTCGTTTGTAGACACTGCTGACGTTTGAACCATATTTTTCAGCTAGTTTTTGTGCAATCGGTTCTGTTAAACCAACAGATGCTCCTTCTGCCGTTTTCGCTTGAACAAAAGCTGCCATGTTTTTAGATCCGCCTACATGACCGCCTGAGATTGGCATATGTTTTGTTTTACATGGACCGTAATCTTTGCCAGTCTCTTGTTTCAATCCATCACGTACGAGATCGACAATATGCTCAGCCATTTTGCGATAGCCTGTTAATTTACCACCAGCAATGGTGATTAAGCCTGAAGATGATGTCCACACTTCATCCTTACGAGAAATTTCTGAAGGATCTTTGCCCTCTTCATGAATGAGCGGACGAAGACCGGCCCAGTTGGACTCCACATCTTTTTCTGTAATATTGAGATCAGGGAACATGTATTGGATCGCTTGAATGACATAGTCGCGATCGGCTTTTGTCATACGCGGATGCTCCAGCTGTTTTTTGTACACTGTATCTGTTGTTCCAACGTACGTTTTGCCTTCTCTTGGAATGGCAAAGACCATACGTTTATCAGGTGTGTCAAAGTAGATCGCTTGTTTTAATGGGAAGACCGATTGGTCGAATACTAAGTGAATTCCTTTTGTATGCTGTAAGTGTTTTCCTTCTTTTGAGTGATCTTTGTCTCTAAGCTGATCTACCCATGGACCTGTCGCATTGACGACCTTCTTCGCATACACATCGTATGTTTTCTTCGTCATGACATCTTCAATGACAACACCAACCACTTTGCCTTTATCATAAATAAATTCTTTTACTTTCGCATAGTTGACCGCTTCCGCTCCGAATTTCACAGCCTCTTTCATCACTTCGATTGTGAGGCGTGCATCATCTGTACGGTATTCAACATAGTAGCCGCCGCCTTTTAAGCCGTCCTTTTTGACAAGCGGTTCTTTTGCAAGCGTTTCTTTCGCACTTAGCATGCTTCTGCGTTCGTTATGCTTTACGCCAGCTAAAAAGTCATACACTCTCAGTCCAATAGAGGTTGAAAACTTCCCAAATGTCCCGCCTTTATGCATCGGAAGAAGCATCCATTCTGGCGTCGTGACATGAGGACCATTTTCGTATACGATGGCACGCTCTTTACCGACCTCTGCGACCATTTTCACTTCAAATTGTTTTAAATAACGAAGTCCGCCGTGCACTAGTTTCGTTGAGCGGCTAGACGTACCTGCTGCGAAATCCTGCATTTCTGCAAGACCGACACGCATTCCGCGTGAAGCCGCGTCAAGTGCTGTACCAGCGCCTGTTATACCCCCACCAATGATAAACACATCATATGGTTTTTTTGTCATTTCCTGCAGCATTTGTTCTCTTTCTAAGCTAGAAAAAGTCATCTCTTGTTCCTCCCATGTTGTACGGTAAAGAAAAAGAGACCGCAAACACCCAAAGCGTATTTCTACACTTCGGTGCCTGCGGTCTCTCCAGTTCTCCAACCGTTCTATTAACTTACTTGAAGTATACCATACTTTTGGTTTATTTGAAAGCTTGAGCTGCTTTTACAGCCTTTTTCCACCCGCTGTATAACGAGTCACGGCTGTCCTCTTCCATTTTAGGGTCAAAGCGCTTGTCAAGATTCCATTGTTTTGCAATGTCTGAACGGTCGTTCCAGAAGCCAACTGCTATTCCCGCAAGATAGGCCGCACCGAGTGCCGTCGTCTCATTAATTTCTGGACGCTCTACTGGTACATCCAGCAAATCACTTTGGAAGCCCATTAAGAAATCATTCTTTACAGCTCCGCCATCTACACGCAAAGTTTTTAATGAGATGTTTGAATCCTTTTCCATCGCATCTAAAACATCCTTCGTTTGATAAGCAAGTGATTCTAACGTTGCACGGACAAAGTGCTCCTTAGAAGTACCGCGTGTTAATCCGAATACAGCGCCTCTGACATCACTGTCCCAGTATGGTGTGCCTAGACCAACGAATGCTGGAACGACATATACGCCATCTGTTGACTCAACGCGCTCCGCATAGGCTTCGCTGTCTTTTGAGTCTTTAAACATTCTCAGTCCGTCGCGCAGCCACTGAATCGCTGAACCAGCTACGAAAATACTTCCTTCTAAAGCATATTCAACTTTACCGTCAATGCCCCATGCAATTGTCGTTAATAAACCATGATCCGACTTAATTGCTTTTTCCCCTGTATTCATCAACATGAAACATCCTGTACCATACGTGTTCTTCGCCATTCCTTCTTCAAAGCAAGCCTGACCGAATAGTGCAGACTGCTGGTCTCCCGCAGCTCCTGCAATCGGAATATTTCTGCCGAAGAAGTGATAGTCTGTTGTTTCACCATAGATGTGTGAAGATGGTTTCACCTCCGGAAGCATAGAAGCAGGTACGCCAAGGATATCCAGTAATTCTTCATCCCATTTCAGATCGTAAATGTTGAACATTAACGTTCTTGACGCGTTGGAGTAATCTGTGACGTGTGATTGACCGCCTGTCATCTTCCAAATGAGCCATGTATCGATTGTGCCAAACAGCAAGTCGCCATTTTCTGCTTTCTCACGAGCACCTTCTACATTGTCTAAAATCCATTTTACTTTTGTCCCTGAGAAATAAGCATCAATGAGAAGACCTGTTTTATTTCTAAACGTTTCATTGTGTCCTTGCGCTTTTAACTCTTCACAAATGCCTGACGTTTGTCTAGACTGCCAAACAATTGCATTATAAACAGGTGCGCCTGTATGTTTATCCCAAACAACAGCTGTCTCACGCTGGTTCGTTATGCCGATACCGGCGATTTGATCTGCTTCAATGCCTGACTCAATTAAAGCAGTTGAAATGACGGATAGAACAGAGCTCCAAATTTCATTTGCGTTATGTTCTACCCAGCCTGGGTTCGGAAAATATTGATTAAATTCCTTCTGAGCTGTATGTGCAATTTTGCCTTCTTGATCAAATAAGATCGCTCTTGAGCTTGTTGTCCCTTGATCTAAAGCGAGAATATATTTTTCTTTTGCCATGGTGTTTTCCTCCCCTTACATACTTTCATTTACAGCATTTGTTTGATTTTTCGTAGAGACATAGAGTCCTAACAATACCACAACTAAAATAACGCTTACAATCCAAAAGGCTGGAGTGATGTTCGCTTTAAAGGCTGCATTGTAGAAAACACCGCCAAATGCACCACCTAAAATTGGACCAACGACCGGCACCCACGCATACTTCCAATTCGATGGACCTTTACCTGGAATCGGCAGAATCGCATGAGCAATTCTCGGACCTAAATCACGTGCAGGATTGATTGCATAACCAGTTGTTCCGCCTAATGAAAGACCAATTGCGACAATTAAGAAACCAACAATCAGCGGATTGATTCCATCCGCGAATTTATTTGCACCAATCGCTAAGATTCCTAGAACCAATACAAATGTACCGATGACTTCACTAAGTACGTTTGCAAAAGTATGCGGAATCGCAGGACCAGTTGAGAATACACCAAGCTTTGCACCTGGATCGTCTGTTGCTTTCCAGTGCGGTAAGTAATGTAAAAAGACAATAATAGCTCCTAATAATGCGCCAAGCATTTGACCGGCAATATACATTGGTACATCAGCCCAAGGAAAACTTCCTTCTAACGCAAGCCCGATTGTCAGTGCAGGATTCAAATGCGCTCCGCTGATTCCACCTGTTGCATAAGCTGCTATGGCTACTGCAAATCCCCATCCGAAAGCGATTACAATCCAGCCGGACTGATATGCGAGCGATTTCTTTAAATTGACTGCCGCACATACACCGCCTCCAAAAATAATAAGCAGCATTGTACCTACGACTTCACCCCAAAATGGTGTCATGAAAATTCCTCCTCTGGTTCAGTTGCCATCCCCTATGAATGTGTAAAAAAGATAAAGAAAAAAGATCCACAACAAACATACTTTACATCAGGGTCATTTGTCACCTAGTAAAGCGCTGTTGTGGATCTCCGTTTCTCCATCACATGATATTAACTTAGTGCTATAGTATCAGAGGATGAAAACGTTGTCAATCATTTTTCACATTTTATCTTTTTCACTTTTGGAACGCTTTCCAAAGGGCTGTATTCGATGTTGTCACAGCTGTAGCACCTGCTTCAAGTGCTCTTTCTACATCTTCTTTTGTACGGATAAACCCGCCTGCAAATATTGGAATCCCAGCTCGCTCGCGCACTTCTGTAATTAAATCCGGTACCACCCCTGGCAATACTTCAATAAAATCTGGGCGATGTTTCCCCACGAACTCCATGCTTTTTTCCATGGCACTTGTATCAAGTAAAAACATTCGCTGAATGGCATATACCTTTTTTTGCTTGGCTTTTACTATGACTGAAGACCTAGTAGAAATAATTCCTGCCGGCTTCATTTCCTGACAAATAAATTCCGTTCCATACTCATCATGTTTGATCCCGTGAATGAGATCGACATGGACAAACATTTTTTTATGATGGGCATTTGCCTCATTCATGATGCCCTTTAGCCGGCCTAAATGAACATCAAGTAAGACCCCATATGTAAATGGACTTTTTAAAAATTCCTCAAATTGCTTCATATTGCGAACAGCAGGTAGAATGGGTTGATCATGAAAACTCATATGCCGTCTCCTTCTAAAGTGTATTGGTTCAGTCATCTCCTAACAGTAATAGAATCTCTTCTATTTTTCAATACACCTAGTGTATCCAATGCCGATTTTACTTAGCAGCGTATGTGCTTTTTCCATAGAAAAAAGCAGAGAAATCTCTCTGCTATAACTGTGCCATGCTTTCTTTAAGCGTGTTCATAATAAATGAGGCGTCTTCGTCTGTTATATTTAGCGGCGGTGCAAGCTGGGCAACGTTATTATAGCCGGCAACCGTATCACCATTTTTCCCAATGATCAGTCCGCGTTTTTTACATTCTGCAATCAATTGACCGACAACCTGTGGATCAGCTGGTTTTTTGGACTGTTGATCCTGGACAAGCTCAATTCCAAACAGCAGGCCTTTTCCTCTGACATCACCGACAAATGGATGCTCTTTTAACTCTTGCAAACGTTCAAGCATGTCTTGCCCAAGCGTGTCAGACCGTTCTACTAATTTCTCGTTTTCCATGATCTCTAAGTTCGCAAGGGCAACCGCACAGGAAGCAGGGTGTCCGCCAAATGTATTCACATGGCGCAGCCTGTCATACGTATCTTCCCCTGCGTAGGCTTCATAGATTTCTCGTTTCACGCACGTTGCAGAAAGAGGTAAATAGCCGCTTGTGATTCCTTTTGCCATTGTGATGATGTCCGGCTTTACATCTTCATGCATAAAACCAAACCGCTTCCCTGTCCGGCCAAAGCCGCAGATGACTTCATCCACAATGAGAAGCGCCCCATGAGCCTCACAGATGTCTTTAACCTTCTTCAAATACCCTTTTGGCGGCATCAAGATACCGCCGCCTGTAATGATCGGCTCCATAATAACACCAGCAATGGTCTCACTTAGTTCCCACGTCATGGCTTGATCGATTGCCGCTGCACTTGCCAAAGTTTCTTGATCCTCAGGATGACGATACATATCAGGCGGTGCGACATGGATAAAGCCTTGACCTAATGGTTCATATTTATATTTACGCTGCGCCTGCCCCGTTGCGGCAAGGGCAGCTGCTGTATTGCCGTGATACGATCGATACCTGGAGATGAACTTTGTTCTTGTGCTCTCTCCTTTTTGCGCATGATATTGTTTGGCGATCTTAAATGCGGCTTCATTGGCTTCAGAACCGCTGTTAGAAAAGAAGATGACATAGTCCCCTCCAAGCCATTCATTTAGCTTTTCAGCCAATTGAATCGCTGGCACATGACTTTGCGTCAGCGGATAATAAGGCATTGTATTTAGTTGCCTATATGCCGCTTCTGCAAGCTCTTTTCTGCCATAACCGGCATTTACACACCAAAGACCTGACATCCCGTCTAAATAGTGATTCCCATGAATATCTGTCACCCATGCGCCTTCTGCCTCGTGAATAACCATGCTTTCATTTTCCTTGTTTGTCCCTTTCATATGATGCCAGATCAACTGATCATCTTTCGCCTGAAGATTTTGAGCCTGCTCATGTATTTTCATCTTCCCGCCCCCATGTATCCGTTTTCATCACTAAAGAAGCTTAGACTGGTTCAGCAGCACATTGCCTCTCCATTCATTATATGGATGAAAAGGGAGGCATATGAAACTGAAACTAGGCCGCCTGTAAGAGAGAACCAACCGTTACTTTCATTATAAAAAAGGGGCCGAGCTGATTACATTAGACAGATCGTCAACTGATTGAAAAGAATGATAAGACATTCTACTCGGGTGCATTAGCAAATCTAACAAACCTCGTTAACGGCGATTTCCTTGTAGAAATTCATATGCAAGAATCGCAAATTCAAGCGCCTGTCGTTTCGGGGCCTGCATCATATCCTCGCCAAGCAATGCATGCAGTTTATCTAGTCTATGATAAAGGGTCTGCCTGACAATAAAGAGCTGGCTTGCAGTTTCCTTTTTAGAACCGTTTGTCTGTAAAAAGATATTCAGCGTTTGATAGAGTCTTCCGCTATTTTGCTTATCATATAAAAGCACAGGCTCCAAATACTCTTTCACCATACATTCAAGCAGTCCGCTTTCCTGCATGACTGGCATGAGACGGAGCATATGCAAATCTTGATAAAATGGGCTTTCCACCCGCTGGGGCATCACTTTCTTTAAATGCAGCACTTCTTTGGCTGCTTGAAAGCTTTTTCTCATATGCTGAAACTGCTCACAATATGGACCGATGCCAAAATTGATCACGGTTCCGCGTGGCTGCTCCCGATCATACAATTGTTTGATGTCGCTTGCAGCCTTCTCTGCACGCTCTTTCCAGTCCTCTTTCTTTCTCGTGTTCAATAAAATAAACAAGGTTTGTCCTTGATGCTCATACGGAATCAAATGGAAACCCGCACGCTGAAAGATGGAGCGGCACGATACGAGAAAATATAGATTTCCTGCGATTTCTTCGATTTGATGATGCTTTTGAAAGAGCATCACGACACAGCCGGTTGGCTTTTTCAATCCTTCTGTTTCTTCAAGATGCTCTAATATATCTCTTTCTGTATGCTCTTCTTGGAACCATTTTTGCAGCCATTCGTTCTCTTTGGTCTTCTTCAATTCTTCTGTATAAAGCTCTCTTAGCGTTTGCTGGGCCAAAGCATTTGCTCCTTTATCCATTACGAGCAGTTCAAATTCTGAAAGTGTGTTTGTTTGATGAATGAGCACAAGGTCAGCAAATGTCTGCTTGAGTGCAAGCACTTCTTTTTTGGTCACTTCGTATCCTTTTGGCAAGGAGGCAAACTGTAAATAATTCATGACCATCTCTTCGGTTTGTTTGGAGGAATCACATACAATAATTGGCTCCCCCTGAACAGGAATGAGTAAAAGAATGCCCCTTACGTGCTGATACACTTGATCCAAAATATCCATCTGCGGATGGGGAGTCAGCAAAAGCTCATTCAGCTTTGATGATAGTGCTTCTAGATCAGCCATCATTTGATACTGGCGTTCAATCATCATCGTATGGAGATGCTGTGTGATGTTGACGAATTTCACTTCTTTTGTAAACAAAATCAGCGGAAAATCTCTTTCTTCTGCATACACAATCAGTTCTTCCGGCACATCGAATCTGAGCGGAACAAATTCAATACACAAGCCTGCCGCACCAGAATCGATCAGCTGCTTTAAAAATGCTTGAAACACATCCAATTGATCATGGAAGCCTGCGGCTGTTGTTAGTATGAGCTCTCCCCCATTTAATAAATCTTCTACAGCAGGCACTTCTAACACATGAACCCATCTGACCTGCCGAAACAATCCCTTTTCTCCTGCTAACACTTTCGCATGGGCAAAATACTTTGTTTTCAACACATCACTCACTTGAAAATGAACATCTACATTCATTGATATGTCCCCCTTTGTTTTGCCGCCTATCCCCTATCCCAGAGGGTGCATAGATAAAATCCATAATAAAACTGGTAATGTCACGATGCTTAAAACGGTACTGAGAAATGTCGTGCTTGAGACAAATTCAGGCTTCGTTCGAAATTGTACAGCCATGAGCGTAGTATTTGCTGCTGTCGGCATGGCTGCAACTAAGATCATAATTTGTTTCACTAGATCATCTACCGGTAAAATAAGTGTAAAGCCAAATGCGATGAGTGGTGAGATAAACAGCTTCAGCAATACAGCATAAGAAATGTTGCGATAATCCACTTGCTTAAAAGAAATGACGGCGAGCTGCATACCTAAAATAAGCATAATCGTCGGTATGGCGGCATCTCCCACAAGCTGGACACCCGTCATCACCTCTTTAGGTAGTGAAAGATCCATTAGCTGAAATAATAGACCGAGGAGTGCCCCATATGCAACCGGCATACGCAGCACTTTTTTCAGCACGACCTTTCCATCCCCTGCATCCTCTCCGCCCTTTGCTGCATAATACATACCGATCGTACTCATGACAAGCTGCTGTAGCACCATTAAAACGATAGCAATATCTAAACCAGCTGCTCCGAAAACAAGCAGGACAACAGGCGTGCCGTAATTCCCATTGTTCATAAATGCTGACGACAGAATCATGGCACAATACATTTCCTTCGAATAACCATAAATACGAGATAAAATAAAGACACATAAAACAAGTGAAAGACAAAGTCCGACGACAAAAATAGATAAGTACACATAGTCCATCGACACTTTGTTTTGATAAAAGGTTTCAAACGCAAGAAATGGTGACATTAAATATAAAGACATTGATGAGAGCGTATGTATGTCAAAACCAATGGCCTTCTGCCCAATATACCCGATAAGGAAAATACCGAACACTGGCAGTAAGACAAGTAAAAACTCCATGCTGCACCTACTTTTCTCTAGATGAATTCCTATTTTTTGTTTCCTCATAATCATACCACTGTTAAACAATAAAAAAGAAGCGACCTTATGAAAGGTCGCTTCTGATTATTGACAAAGGGCTAAAATGTTCTTTATTTTAGCCCTTTGTCTTCTTTTCAGCGTGATTGAAATCCTTTGCAGTCTAGAAAGGACGAGTACCGAAGCGGAGCGAATTTGACATTCGTGAGCATCGGAGCGCAGGCCTGACACCGAATGCGAGGGTTTGTCTACACGCTGAAGCACCCTTATGAAAGGCTGCTTCTCTCCTCATCCAAATAGAACACTTCCCACAAATGACCATCAAGATCCTGAAAGCTCCAACCGTACATGAACCCATGATCCTGCTTTTCCTTAAACGGTGACCCGCCTGCTGCCATCGCCTGCTCCACCAGCTCATCGACCTCTTTTCGTGAATCAACCCGCATAGATACAATGACCTCTGAACCCTGCCTTGCATCCACCAATTGTTTCTCTGAGATGGTTTGAAAATGCTTATGGGTTAACAGCATGACCGTAATGGTGTCACCAATGACCAAACAAGCTGCCTGATCATTCGTCAGCTGCTCTTGAAAGTCAAAACCCAGCTGCTCAAAAAAAGCCTTTGATTCCTTGACATGCTTTACCGGTAAATTGATATACAAATGTTTAGCTTGTCGCCCCATTTTCCTCTCCTTTTTGAACACATGATCTCGTTTCAGTATATTCAGATTTTTCTCCAGCATCCCTTTATCACATGAAAAAATAAGCTCTCCTCCTTCTTCAGCTTATTTTTTCAATACATTATGATGAATCTTGAACAGGTAGCAGCGAAAGCCTTAGCTCGTCCAGCTGCTATGTCATTTTAAAAAATGTCATAAAAAAGAAGCGCCTTGTGGTAGGCGCTTCCTTTCATTATTTCTTATATTCAATATGGTACACATCTCTTCTTCGGTCTTTGAGCTGACGTACCGTTCCATCTTGCCGCTGTCTTCTTAAAATTTCTAAATCGACATCGCCAACGACAACCATTTCTATATTCGGATTACACTCTCCTACAATCCCATCTCTTGCAAATTCAAAGTCAGATGGGGCAAAAATCGCTGATTGTGCATATTGGACATCCATATTTTCGGTTTGCGGAAGGTTTCCGACAGTTCCAGAGATGACGGTATAAATCTGGTTTTCAACCGCTCTAGCCTGTGCACAATAACGCACTCTTAAATAGCCTTGACGGTCTTCTGTACAGAACGGAGTAAAAATAATTTTTGCTCCTTTATCAGCTGCAATCCGAGACAGTTCAGGAAATTCAATATCGTAGCAAATTTGGATCGCAATTTTACCACAGTCCGTATCAAATACCCGAACCTGATCACCTGCTGAAATCCCCCACCATTTTCTTTCATTCGGTGTGATATGGAGCTTATATTGCTTTTCAATCGTTCCATCACGTCTAAATAAATACGCGATATTGTAGATTTTCCCTTCCTCTTCAACGAAATGGGATCCACCAATGATATTAATGTTGTACTTCACAGAAAGGTCTGTGAACAAATTAATGTAGTCCTCGGTATATTCCGTGATACGCTGCACTGCAAGACTTGGGGAGCGCTCCTCTAAATAAGACATGAGCTGCGTTGTAAAAATTTCTGGGAATACGGCAAAGTCAGCTGACGCATCTGATGCGACATCAACATAATACTCCACCTGATTCATAAATTCCTCAAAGGAATGAATTTGTTTCATCGCATATTGAATGACGCAAATGCGTACTGGGAACGCCGATTTATAATATCTTTTTGATTGCGGACGATAATCGACGTTGTTCCATTCCATTAGCGTCGCGTATGTGCTGGATGCCTTATCATCCGGCAAATAATTCGGATTAATCCGCATCAGGCTGAATTCATTTAACAGCTGAAAAGATAAAACAGGATCATAAATTTGGTGAAGCATGACCTGCTCGACATATTGACGAGGCGTCATTTCCTCTTGGTATTTATGATAATTCGGGATGCGTCCCCCAATAATGATACTTTTCAAATTTAATCTTCTTGCTAAGTCTTTTCTTGCTTCATATAAACGATGGCCAATTTTCATGCGGCGGTACTCAGGACTAACCATAACCTCAATTCCGTACATATTCATCCCATCTGGATTATGGTTTGTAATGTACCCATCATCTGTGATGTCCTGCCAAGTATGACGGTCATCGTATTCATCAAAGTTAATTAATAAACTTGAACAAGAGCCAATGATTTCTCCCTCAAATTCAGCACAAAACTGCCCTCCTGGGAAATGTTCAAGATGGCTTTCAAGATGCTCCCGTTTCCAAGGGTCCATGCCCGGAAAGCATACCTCTTGTAAGGCAATGATTCGGTCAATATCTTCTTCCCGGATATTACGGATCACCATTCTTTTTTCAAACCGCGTTAAATCGAGTTTTTCTGCCATGATGTTTTTGCCCCCTTACTGATCCTCTTTTTCAAGCTGATGGAATAGCTGGAGCAATTCGATTTCAGCCATGGATTCTAATCTCACATCGTATTCTTCAAATTGCAGCGTGCTCGTCACTTTATTTGGGACGATGACGCATTTCATGCCTGCCCGTTTGGCAGCCACTGATCCATTCACTGAATCCTCAAAAGCCACACAATCCTTTGGCTCTACACCTAAGCAGCTTGCGGTTTGCAAATAAAGCTCTGGATGAGGTTTGACTTCTTCCACATCATCTGACGTACGGATACATTCAAAGTAATCAAAAAGACCAATTTGCTTCAGGTGATCAGACACCCATTTATAGTCTGAGCTGGAAGCAAGTCCAATCTTGATCCCAAGCTCCTTCGCTGCCTGTAAATAAGCTTCTACGCCAGGTCGTGCTGATTCATCCTTTATTCTCTTTTGAAAACGAGAACGCCGGTCCGCAGTGAGTGCCTCATGATCGAGCGTCTTTCCTAGCTGTTTTTCCAAGTATTCAAACGGCTTAAAGCCTGCCTGCGTCCCGATGACGTTGCCCCAAACGGAAAGAGGCAGCTCTGACTCATGCTCCGCAAACATTTCTTGTAATACTTCATATTCATGTGTTTCTGTATCTAAAATTAATCCGTCAAAATCAAATATAATCGCCTTTACCAACGAGGCCACTCCTTTTTTTTACGAAAGTCTTTAATATGATACTCAATGCTATCATATCGTGAATAAAATTGACTTTCAAAGATGAATGTCTGCTAAAATAATTATGTATAAAAGGAGCCTGTACCATTTTGTCAGGCTCCTACCCGTGTTCGGTTCATTCTGCAAGAGGTCCAAGCGCTCCGATTCGTGGAGAAATAGGCAATGTTGAAAAAGAGCGGGTTTGGTATTACAGATCTAAAGGTTTCTCCGTTCCCTTAAAAATAGTATGTGCGGCAGCCTTGTAAGTTAACAAGGAAGTTCACACCAACTTTTACGCATTTTGAAGGCGGCGGCTGGCAAAATCGTCTAAATCAAACGGAAAAGAAAAGCCGCATGCATTGACCTGCTCACGGTTTCGCTCGAATAGCTCACGATCACACTTTGTAATATGGCGTTTAGGTTTTACAATAATGGTATGTAATAGCTGAAGTCCCGATAAAATACGAAAAGCATCGTCCATCGTTCCATTATAAACCCCTTCAACAAAGGTTAGCGGGCGTTCTTTTTGACGCGCAGCTGGGTCTTCATCGACAGGATGGGATAGAAGATCTTCAACATCCTTTGATATTTCTTCAATTGCCTGCTCCTGCAGGTCTGTAGCAGCTTTCATTAATCTCACGTGACATCTACCTCTCTGTCGTTATTTCTCCATTCAGAATAGCACAGAAAAAAAGGCGTTCGCCAAGGTAAGTGTTTCCTATATATACCCAAAGAGAGGAACGGATATCATGAACATTAAAGGACACACGCTCTCGCTAAAAGCAGGCGAGCAGCATCATGACATTTCACTGAGTCAGTTTTTAAAAACAGCCGTGTCGGCCTCAAAACCGATTATCCATTTTTGGATGGAGCACCAAAAAATACGTTTAAATCAAAAGCCTGCCCATCACGCGGCAAAGGTTAGTACAGGCGATCACATCTTGATCGATTTATTTGAAACGGAAGAGAGTGATGTAACGCCAGAATATGGTGAATTAGAGGTGCTTTTTGAGGACGAGCACTTATTGATTGTGCAAAAGCCCGCTGGACGACCAACGCACCCAAATGAAAAGGGACAAACGGGCACACTGGCTAACCTTGTGGCCTTTCATTTTCAAGCAAATGGCGAGGAAAAGCGAGTAAGACATATCCACAGGCTTGATCAAGATACAAGCGGCACTGTCATTTTTGCTAAACACAGGTTAGCTCATGCTGTGCTTGATCAAATGCTTTCTAAAAAAACGATTCGTAGAACATACATCGCCATCGCAGAAGGACTTTTCAAGAAAAAGAAAGGCACTATCGATGCAGCGATCGGCCGTGACAAGCATCATGCCGTCAGACGAAGAATCTCTCCTACTGGTCAAAGTGCTGTCACTCACTTTCAGGTCATGGACAGTAATAAACGTCTGCAAATGACAGCCGTCAAGCTGCAACTAGAGACTGGAAGAACACATCAAATTCGAGTCCATCTTAGCAGTCTCGGGCACCCTTTAGCCGGAGATACACTTTATGGCGGAGCTCGTCATCATATCAACAGATGCGCTCTCCATGCCAAACAAGTAGACATGACACATCCTTTTACAGGTGAGCACCTGAGCATAGAAGCACCGCTTCCTCTAGATATGTCCCAGCTCATGGACGAAATCATCCATTAAAAAAGAGCCTGCATTTGAACAGCAGGCTCTTTTTGTTTAGACAGATGCTCTTTTTGCATAAATAATATACCGCTCTGGTGCATTGCCGACGAAATGAAATGGATAGCATGTTGTTAACACCAGCTCTTCCTTTTTATTCTGCAAAGTAATAATGGAAGTATCATGCTGATCCACGATTTTCGTATGTGTGATTTCATAAACAAACTCACCATACGGCACAGTGATTTTCAGCTGATCCCCAATATTCAGTTCACCTGTTCGGCGAAACACCGTGTCACGATGGCCAGATAGGACGATTTGTCCCTTCTGATCTGGGTAATAACTGCCTTTGTAATGCCCGACTCCTTTGGCAAGATCATCCGCATCTGTCCCTTCGACAATGGGAAGGTCTGCTTTTAATTTCGGAATCGTCAGGATGCCAGAGGCTTTCCCCACACCAGGAGAAAACTGCTTCTTTGACATCCCTTGATCGTCCGCTACCGCTTTCTTTGCATCTTCTAATGATTGTGCCGTTTGAAGGTGCGTAGAGGCAATTTGCCAAATTCCCCAGCCGAGCAAGACAATTCCTGCTGTCATCACAGTAAGTGCAAGCCACTTTTTCATGCTTAAACTCCTTTACCTGTTACATTTCTCTTAGATGATACGGTCTTTAGCTTGCTGCTTTTTCTTCTTGTTTTGCTTTTTGAATGCGTCCCTCTTTTTGATACACAATGGAAGCTCCTTCAAAGCTCTTCACAAAAGCGACAGTGGCTTCTAAATCCTCTGGACCTGTTTCAGGATTTTTCCCCAGCCGTCCTATCGGTGCATATTTACTGCCAGTTGCAGTTGCCATAAAATTATTCACCGTGAGTGTATACGTTTGATCGAGCGCAACGGCTGAACCATCTGGAAGCTTTAAGTCGACTACTTTATATGTTACCGGATCATAGGAATATGAAAAGCCCGAAATGCTATAATCTGGTCCAAATTGAGGAGAAATTTGCGCTTCAATGATCTCAGCCAAGTCTTTCCCCTTAATCTCAAGTTTAACTAAAACGTTGCCAAAGGGCTGAATATTAAACAGATCTCCCCACGTAATCGGCCCTTTTTCAAGGTTTTGTCTGATCCCGCCGCCATTCATCATGGCAAAATCACTTTTCATAGAATATCTCATACCATCGGCAATCAAATTACCGAGCGGCGTGTCTCCATCATTTGAATAGCCGCCTTCCATTTTGACACCAGCTTCTCCAACTACCTCACTAATAATCGGCTCAACTTCTTTCCCGTAATGAGCCAAGATGCCGGCTGCTTCCTTGTCCTTTTCAATACCAGACTGGTCTACATACTGGATATTCGCACTCTTTTTGACAATATCCTTCGTTTTGCGGTCAAGTGTTACATTAACTTCGCCAATGGCCTTCCCATATTCAAAGGCTTGAACAATTAATTTCCCATTGACCTCTCCGTTTACGACTTCGTGATTATGCCCTGCAAAGATGACATCAATTTCATCATCGCCTTCTTTGGCAAGCTTCGCACTCTCTCCAGTGATGGTATCTCCATTTTGCGAGGCTGTCATATGAGCTAAAACCGCAATGGCCTTGATCCCTTTTTGTTTTAATTCCTTCGCGGCTTCATTTACGGCTTTAACTTCATCTGTAAACTGAATGTCTTTAATTCCTTCTGGCATGACCATTCCTGCGGCTGATTTTGTCACAACACCGATAAATGCTACAGGGATTCCTTCGACATCCATTATTTCATATGCAGGTAAAAGTGGTTTACCTGTATCCTTGTATTCACAGTTTGCACAAACGAGCGGAAAATTCTGTCCGTCATATCCCTTTGTGCCTTTAGGATGTTCTCCGCCATTTATGATCCGTAATAGCTCGTCCACCCCTTCATCAAATTCATGGTTGCCGACCGTGCCAACATCAAAGCCAATGTTCTCCATGAGTTCAACCGTTGGTTCATCTTGCAGAAGAGAAGATATTGGAGAGCTGCCGCCAATCATATCTCCAGCATGGACTGTGATCGTATTTTTGTTTGCTGCTTGTTTTTGTTTCATATAAGCCGCCACATAATCCATCCGTCCGTACGTTCCTTTATTGCCATCACCTTTCAGATCCAGTTCGTATTGTTGATCAATTTTCCCGTGTAAATCATTCATGCTTAAAATGGTTAATGGGACTTCCCCAGTTCCTTCTGCCGGCTGATAGCCAGCCTGTTCTGCTTCTTCTTTTGAAGCAAAAAAGATGCGTTTATCTACAGCGATTTCTTTCCAGCTGTCAGGCGATACGTACGTTTTCGCTGATGAATCACCGACGTAGCGTGTCAGTCCTTTTTTCTGTTCACGTGCTCTAAATTCAAACGGCTGTTCCAGCAGCGGATCTGCTTCATTCCAAATGCCAAGCCCTTTTTCTTTCGCTTCTTTGACAGCTTTTTGGAACGTTTGATAGTCTTTTTCATCTCCAACTGGCCATATGAAGTACGTAGGGGCATATCCTTTTTTCACAAGCTCTAAATTCGTATTGATCCCTTTTTTGGTTTTGACTTGAGCTAAAAGACGTCCATAGCCGTCCTTCGCTTCTGGACCAATCTTTAATGTGACTTTATCTCCGCTTGAAAGAAGTGTGTTTAAATAGTCCGCCGCCTTCTGTCCAAAACGCAGCTGATTTTGATCTAATTCATTTTTGGGCTTATGGTACGTTTCCGGCGTGTCCATATTCACAAAGCGCACCTTTGTTGTACCAAGCACAGGCTTCTTTAAATGAATCGTATCTCCATCCACCACCCGGTCAACCGTTGCCTCGTATTCTTTCTTGATTTTTGGCGGCTTTGGCTGGCGTTTCAGCAGGCTGACATCACCCTTGTGTCGTGGAAGCACCTGCAGCGTATCATACCTGCTTAACACTCCTGTAAACTCATACCATTTCCCTGTCTTCACTTCATCAATGGCACTTGTATCCACCATCACTCTAAGGGTGGTGCTGTGATATTTTTTATCAATGATCACCACATTGTATCCACCGCCAGCCGGCTGCTCTGGTTTTGATTCAACATAGCCCTTGACCTTCACAAGTTTTCCTTCATGTTTACGTGCCTGATCCGTTTCTAGTTGTTTCACGGAGACTCGCTTCGGCTTTGGCAAGGCTTGATTCACACCATCGATCTTCAGGCGGTCTCGATCCGGCACAATTTCAATCAGTCCTTTATAAGACGTGATCTTCCCCGATACTGTCACCTTCATGCCCGCTTTTAGTTCTGGGAAGTTGTCAGGCTGTGCTGAATATATATTGATTCCAGCTGATTTGTCTTGAATGTACGTTGACAGTTTCCCATTGCCTATAGCAGATTGATCTGCTGTCACAATTCCGCTCACTGTCACTGTCTCTCCGATTAGCTGACGGGCTTTCTTGATTTTCATTGGCTTCTTTTGGTTCCATACCGTTTCCTTCTTTTCAGACGCACTGGCTTGTTCTGCTGTGATCACGCCAGGCAGTAAAGTTTGCAGACTAAAGATCACCAAAACCAAACAGCAGATCATTCGAATGGATCGAACACGTTTCATTAGACCTCTCCCCTTCCGAGCTTCATCTCTCATAGTGTACTAAGTAAATATTGATGGTAGATGGATTTCTTGTAAATCTTATGTCTGCTAGCTCATTGGAAACGTAATAATCACCCGTGTCCCCTCAAAGCTTTTGCTTTCAAAACGAATGCTGCCGCCATGGCTTTCAATGATTTTAATCGTCATCATTAAACCAAGGCCAGTCCCTTTTTCCTTCGTTGTATAAAAAGGTTCACCCAGTTTCCCTATTTCGTCTTCTGGTATGCCCTTACCTTGGTCTTCAAAGATCAGCATCATCTGATTATGTTCCAATACGGATGTGACCTGAATAACACCTGTCACACCATCCATCGCTTCAATACCGTTTTTAAGAATGTTTAAGAAAACTTGTTTCAGCTCATTCGGTATACCTTGAATGTTTGGCAGCGACGGAGACAAATTCTTTTGAATAGACACGCCTTTTAAAACCGCCTGTGATTCAACGACCATGATCACTTCTTCGAGCAGAAGATTGACTTGTACCGGCTCAAATTTCACCGATTTGCTTCTAGAGAGCACAAGGAATTCATTAATAATGGCTTCAAGTCGATTAAATTCAGACATCATCACATCTGCATAATCCTTCTGATATTTCTTACTTTGAATCATCAGCTGTAAAAATCCCTTTAACGACGTCAGCGGGTTCCTTATCTCATGGGCGATGCCGGCTGCAAGCTGACCTACTGCGGAAAGCATCTCTGACTTCATCAGCATCTTCTCTGACTGCTTTTGATTCGTAATGTCTTCTGAAATCCGCATCACGGTAGACTGCATTTTGTCAGGATCATCAATTCGATGTAAAGAGACCCTCTCCCATCGTTCACGACCTGATAAATCCTGAAAGTACAGCTCACCTGTCCAGCTGCCTTCTTTTAAACAAACGTCCCATTGCTTTTCTAAATCATCACATTGACACAGCGAATGATAGACAGAAAAGATATCTTTGCCGATCAGGTCATATTCATGCTGCTGCACAAACTGGCAAAAACGCTGATTCACGCATTGGATGACCCCTTCCTCAGTTGCAACAACAATATGGATATGGCTATTATCCAGTGCTGTTACCGCTAGATGAAGTGACTGTTTCATTTTTGTCATTTCCGTCATTTTAATCCACGTCATCACCGCTCCCTCATGATCTTGGTCAAGGATAGGTGTGATGTGAACGGTGAATTGTTCTCCTTCATTCGTTTCAATTTCTCGTTCGATGACGCGCTTGTCCGAGATAACGGATTGTATGTCATGATAGAGCGTTTCCTGCGTAAGTTTCTTAGCCATCGATTGAAAGGATTGCTGGTGCCTTATTTGAGCTGAAGTAAATAAAGAGGCAGCTGTAGGAGTGTAGTAGCGAATATTCATGTCTCGGTCCACAAACAACGTCGTAAGCTCCGGCTTGACAGAAGGTCTATATAGTTCTTCCCTTGTTACCCTTAAGTTGTTTATGATATTAATAAAATGATCGTGTTTTTTCTCAAGCTCCGCTATTTGCGTGTTTTTCGCTTTTAATTGAGCCCTTGCCTCCTGCTCTTTTTGTTTGACTTCATTTAGTTCATTTTCTAAGTCGACAATACGCTGTTGATAGACTGAATTCTGATCTGGCATCCCATTTTCCCTGCTGTTCTTTTGATTTTTCCCTCTCTCATTCATTCGAATGAGAATGACGTATACTCCTTTAAAACGGCGATCAAAACTCTTTACAGTAAAATCCGCATACTGCTTTTTTCCTTTTTCCGAAATGAGAACATGCTGAAACACAACCTCTGTCTCGTCAGTCCACACCTTTTGAAAGGTTTGGCTTAACATCTCTTTCAAATATTCAGGTGTCACATATTCACATGATTGATCTGACACTTCTACATGGTCTAAGAAGGAATAGGCCCCATTTGACATCGCCAGGATTTTGTTACAATCATTAATGACTATACATGCATCATAATCCTCGCTTACATCCTTCATATATTGTGCAGCTCGCTTTTTTAACTCGGCATCACGAGCGTCATGTACCCAAGGGACACTAGGTGCAGGAACGTTGGAATAGGTGTAAATGTTCCACTTCTCATTGAACAATTGAAACAATCGAGGGATATTGGAGATCGTTTCATTTGGCCCTAAAATCAACACTCCTTGATCTTTTAAAGCATATTGGAATCGGGATAATACTCGTTTTTGCACTTCTGGCTCAAAGTACATCAGAACATTTCGGCAACTGATAAAATCGAGGTGGATAAAAGGTGAATCAATCAATAAATTGTGAGGAGCAAAAACAATATGTTTTCTAAGCGACTGCTTCACAATAAAAGCGTCACCTTTCTTTTCGAAATATCGCGCCCGCCATTTTTCCGGTATGCTTGCCATAGATTCTCTCGAATAAAGACCTTTACTAGCTATTTGAATGGCTTTTCGGTTGATATCTGTCGCAAAGACTTGAAGTTCAATGGACACATCTCTTCGCTTCATTTCTTCTAAAAATAAAATTGTAAAAGAATAAGCTTCTTCCCCTGTCGAACATCCCGCAATCCAAATTCGGCATCGAGATTTCCCGTTGTTCATTGAATGGTCAATGATTGACGGTATCACCTTCTGTTCACATACTCGCAAAGCCTCCGTATCTCTAAAGAAAGTAGTCGTGCCGCTTAGGAGCTGAGCGTGCAGGCGATCAAGCTCATCTGGTTCTCTTTCTAATAAACGATCGTACTCTGATAATAATGACATCGGCTCGTTTGCAGTGCGCATACGCTTTTGAATGACAGAAAGCAGCCTTTTCTTCTCATAGGCTGAAAAGGCAATCCCTTTATACATTTCAAGACGTTCAATGATTCTTAGTAAAGCTGGATCCATCTCATCAGTATGCGGAACATTGATGATATTGGCCATATATGCCGCAAGGGTGGCTGGATTTTTGAATGTGTGATGATACATACTGTCAAAACCACTCTCTACCTCACTGCACGATAAGGCTGTACCGCCTTGCTCAACCAACTGCAGCAATCCACTCCCCACACAATGACCTTTTTGAAAGAAGATCGCAAACGCCTCTTCCTTTTGAACACTGGCAAGTGACTTAAAAAGCGAGTTGACAGAGCATGTCTTGTTTGTTGGCAGCTGCTCAGACACATGAAGCCGGTGATCTTCCGTTAACGTCACTGCTGCATGCTGCGGACAAAAATAGATCGTCTTCTTCATGACTTTCTCACCATGTATAATCGTTTTTGCCCGGTAGCCAATCGGTAAAACAAGTGCTTCCAAATCTGTTATACAATCGCCTGTCACATGATTTTGCACAACAATAAAAGAGGCATTTAATTCATGTGGTAATGATTGAAAAAAAGCCTCAAGATGATGCTGTTCAAATGGCGAAACACCGATGCCGATCACTGGTGTCTGCACATGTTCGTCTTCTATCAAACGATTAATGATTTTGTCCTGCATCTGGTACCCCCATGTTCATTCGTCTGATACTTTTTTTCGACAAAAAGAAAGAAAACCCTCTAATTGTAAATAATGTTTTTTGCATGAAAACGTGAAAACATCCTCACATTAAAACAGATTGTATAAACAGAAGGAGGAATTTCAATGCAAAACGATCAGCAGCCAATGTTTCAAGGAAGCGCTCAGCAGCCTGAACTCAACCATGGCGGGCATGAGTTATTCGATTTACATGAAATTTTAGCCGGCACGATTAATATTTTGGATCAATATATGATCTTCCGGCAATTTATTCAAGATCCTGCATTATCCGACATCCTGGATCGACAATATCAATTCGTTTTATCCCAGTACAATGTCACTGTAGATTGTTTTTCTACCGGTCAAAAGCCTAGTGAAGAAACCGCTACTTATATGATGAAAGAACACACACAAGTGACATACGGAATCAAACCTTCTCAGCCGAAGAAGCCGAAGAAGCCGAACCAGTCACTACAGGATGTAAAAGACTTAGGCATCACAGGACACATGCTCAGCCTAGTCAAATCACACGCTGGGTTACTTTCAATGTCAGCATTAGAAGTAACAAACCCTGTTGTCAGACGTGTGCTTGCTGCGCAGATTCCGAACTTTATCGAAATGGCGTATGAAATTTTCTTGTATCAAAACAAGCATGGCTACTATCAAGTTCCTCAGCTTTCCAAACAAGACATGACAGCCATGACGTCAGCTTTTGCACCGCTTCAGGGGCAGGTTCAAATGCCTCCTAGCAAGGCCGATCAACAAAAGCCTCTTCATTAAAAAAACGGCTGACCCCCTTCTTTGGTCAGCCGTTTTTTCTTTGATACATGACTTTAAACTGATCTTCAAAATCTGTGAGCCTCTTCCCCGTCGCCTGTTCAAAGCCGCTAGCAAATTGGCCCGTTTTCGCAGTTTCCTCTATGATTTCATGTATGACGTCTCGTCCGTAAAGCTGCACCAGCTCATAGATCATATAATAGCTTTGTAAATAGACATCTGTCTCATACGTCACACGGGAATTCTGCCAGTCTTGATCAGAATGAAGAGATTGAAAAGGAATCACGTCGAAGCGTTCAGACGTAGCATTTAACACGTCATAGGCCGTCCATTCTGCTGTTCCTTCGTGGAACCAAAGCGGAAACATTCCTGGAGACACTTCATATGAATGGACCTTTTCATAGAAAACAAAATGAGCATACTCATGAATAAACAACGTATTGAAAAAGTATAAAGGCAGTGTCTCTTTCTTCAATAATGCTTCCCGTTTATCTGGATATAAGCCAATCATTTGATCATGATCAGAGTAAAATCCGGTAATATGCTTGATCCCCGCCATTTGTTCGATCGACTCTTTATCATCAAAATAGATAACGTCTAAAGGTCTGTCAGCTTCAAATTGAAACACTGACGCTGTCCTTTTCTCTGCCTGTTTCATGGCCTCTATTGTCAGATCAACAAAAGCTTCCTCTTCCTCTGCATAGTAGATTCGAATATGTTCATAGACTTGCTTATTGAGTCCCTCCGTTATAATCGATTTAGGAGAAGACTGCTGCTCTAAATATTGTCCTGTCAGCTGAAACGCAACATAAATCAAGTACGCGGTGAAAGCATAAAAAATCAGACCTGCTGCAATCATTCCGCCTACAAGTTTTTTATGAATCAATGACGGCTTGCCTTTCATTTGCTCCCCACCTGAATTCATCCTGCACCCTCTTTCTCTTTCTATGAAGAAACAAAGATCAACAAGAGGTGATATATTTTTTACTTTATGCAGTCAGGTGCGCGAGGTGCGGTTCCAAACAAAAAAGCCGCATATGACATACGGCTTTTGTCGTAGCTATTTTGATTCAGGGAAGACACGTCTAACCGTTTCAGTAAATTCATCGAAGAATCCTGAAATTGGCTCTCCGCTTTTAATACGTTTTCCGTAACCTTTCATACGATCGACAAAGTCTGGATTAGCAGATACATACACGTTGTCGATTTGTTGATCCGTTGATTTGACTTTGTCTGAAATTTTCTTTTTCAGATCGTCCGTTACATCACCGCTTTTATTGCCTTCAAGTACAACGGCAACAAATGCGTTTTTTCCTGTGACAAGCACGTTCGCTGTTTTCACTTCAGGCATATTCGCTACAAGTTCTGACGCCTTATCTGCCACTTTGACCTTCTGAGGTGTTTGAACATCTGGCTGATCCTGTCTCATGTTGTCATTCTTATATGTGACATTTTCATATTGCCTTTTCATTGTTCCTCTACGCTCATCGCCTTGATTGTTCATTCCACACCCAGCGGTGATTAATGTTGGCACGAGCAGTAAAGATAGCATCCATTTCTTATTCATCAATTATTCCCTCCTTTTGCTCATAGGTTTTTCATCCAGTCGGCTTTTTATGCACACATCCTCTGTTTTCGTAAAATGAATTCATAATTCAGCTGGATTTGGTCATCCTAAACATGATGAAGAATCATCACGACCAAATGGAGGGATTCGTTTGTTTAAAAAAAGAAAAGGTATGAGCACTGGCGCAATGATCGCAGTATCAACAGCTATCATTGCATTATTCTCCCCGGTTTTACGAAGAAGGCTGAAAAGCATGACACAAATGAATATGTCTTCAATGATGAAAGGCGCAAGCCATCAGGACCAAAACTCATCTCGCCATGAGTCCCACTCACATAAAGAATCAAAAGGAACAGGTGAAGTTGGACAAATGATCAAGCAAGCATTCACAGCTGTCCAGCCAAATCAAACAAACCAGCACCAATCACCAACAAGAACCCATCAGCCAAGAGAGTCTTATGCGCAATCTCTTCACATTGATGAAAATGTGATGAATGTGATGGATGATGAATCAATCCAGCAAGTTATCAATGACATCGAGCACAAATAATAAAACAGGAGCCTTCATAAAGAGAGGCTCCTGTTTATTCTCCAGAAAAATGTTCTTTGACCATGATACAAAAGGAAGGTAAAAATGAGATTTCGATTGTTGTGAGGAAGTCGTCATGATGCTCTAATATCAGCAAAAGCTCCTTTTCTTCCTTTCGATCTTTTTTTATCTCTACATGCTGCACAGTTTTAAAATCATATATGCCTAAAACGGATTCGGTCTTTTTTCGAACGACCTTTAAGGTAAATTCCCGCATAGCAAGCGACATGTCCACAACAAATCGCTCCTCCTGATTCTCGAATCGAAACGTCAAATCTTGATATTCAACCGGCATTTCTTTTTCAAATCCGGCATCTGGCATTTTTTCAAAAAAAGAAAGCCAGTCCGTTTGATCTGGAAAGCGTTTTCCTCGCATATTCTTCAATTCCTCATCATTAAAATTTTTATTAATTATCCTTTTTCCCCTTTTCTTTTGCAACAAATTTTAGTAATTTTAAAAAGGTGATTCTATTTTGCTAAGAGACCTCTTTATTAATTTAACAATTCTTGTTACTTTCCATTATTTATTTATGCTTGTGTTTAAAGAGAACTTTCTGAAGAAAGAAGATACCTTGCTCAGACAACTATGCAAAGGCATGCTTTCTGGGTTACTCGGTGTCCTTTTAATGTTCTTCTCTATTAAAACAGGACCAGCGATCATCGATTTAAGACATATTCCCCTTATTTTAACGGCCTTTTATGGAGGCATCGCCCAAACAATGATTGCAGCCTTTGTTGTCATCATTGGCCGGTTATTAATTGAAGCCAACATCGCTTCTTCCATCAATATTTTTTCCATGATGTTTATCGCAACCTCTTCTTTTTTGATTGCAGAGCGTCATATGAATCATGTTGTGAAAATGCTGTTATCCCTTACGATTGGTAATGTGATGGCCACAAGCCTGTTTATCATGGTCGTGCATGAGACATCATTTCAACTTCATTCTACTTATTGGATTTTCTCATATATTGCTGGATTGTTTAACTTTTATGTCATTGAGCATCAAACAAAAGCATATCAGCTGTTAAATTTGTATAAATTCCAAGCTCATTATGACTTTTTAACAGGTGTTTTAAATAAACGGAAGTTCGATGAGGTATTAAGTGATGCTTTTACTAAGAAGTTGAAGCAGCCTATCCATCAAATGTCCCTTATTTACCTAGACATCGATTACTTCAAAACCATTAATGATCAATATGGGCATCATGAGGGAGATATCGTTTTAAAAGAAATTGGTACAAGGCTGATTAAAAACACAAGAAGCTCTGATTATATTGGGCGGATTGGCGGTGAAGAATTCGCTGTCCTTCTACCAAACTGTACAATTGAAAAAACATGGCAGATTGCAGAACGCTTACGAAAAAAAATAGCAGATCAGCCGATTTATTTAAAAAACGGTCTGTCCATTCACACTACAGTATCAATTGGATGTGCTTATTCTCATGGAACTGGTGCAGACATCAAGCAATTACCGATTATAGCTGATCAAGAGCTCTATAAAGCGAAGGAGTCCGGCCGAAATCAAGTGAGCTTTTCAGAGAGAAAAAAAGACCATTTGACATAGGCATTTTCCTCAATTTGTTAGCGCTAATTATTTTTAAAAAAGTTTTCGTATAACAGTTGTTTTTTCCCGCAAACACTGGTAAAGTAAAGGTAATTATTTTTGTTCGTATCATCTTTAAGAAGAAAGTTTTGAAAGAGTTTTCGTCTTTGAAGTTTGTGTAAGAGCAAGAATAGTGAATTTAAGCGTTAAGATCGCTTTAGGAGGAAATTTCATGTTAGAAGGTAAAGTAAAATGGTTCAACTCTGAAAAAGGTTTCGGATTCATCGAAGTAGAAGGTCAAGACGATGTATTCGTTCACTTCTCTGCTATCCAAGGCGAAGGCTTCAAAACTTTAGAAGAAGGTCAATCAGTTTCTTTCGAAATCGTTGAAGGTAACCGTGGACCACAAGCTGCTAACGTTAACAAAGCGTAATTTAAGAGCATCTGCTCTTTTAGCACTTTATAGAGTGAAGGAAAACCGCCCGGCTTCTGCCGGCGGTTTTTTTGTTCCATAAAAAAAGAGAACCTGATGAGAGGTTCTCTTTTTTATTTATCCTTCTGCTTTAGCTTCTGCAAAGCAGAACGATACATATCATCATTCATTTTAGTTTCTGGTTCTTCTTCTTTGACAGGTGGTTCTGGCTGTTTAAACTTTTGAAGCGCCTGTCTATAGAAATCGTCGCCAGACGCAGCATCATCTGTTTGAGAAGGCTCTGACGCTTTTTTTTCAACTTCAGGCTCTACAGGTCTCGCCACAGCTTCTGGCTCGCTATGCGGCACGTCAGGCTGATTGGAGACATCTTCTTTGATCTCTTCCTTATCGGCCGATGCGTGTCTGACATTGAACGCTACTAATCCAATAATGACTAGAACAGCAGCTACTAACGCTACAATAATCGTCGCCAAAAGAACCCTCTCCTTATCGCTTAAATGATGCAGTGACTGATGCTACACGTCTTCCTAGTGCTTTTCCGAGTTCAATGCCTTCAGTCGAAATCAATTCATCAGAATCGATCGGGCATGTCACACCAGCTCCATAGTAAGAGCCGTATAAAGCATTCTCAGGAACATTCCCAGGAAGGCCGACAACAAGCATTCCTTGGTGGAACATTGGGGTAATCAAATTATGCATTGTCATTTCTAAACCGCCGTGTGTTGTAGCAGTTGTACAGAAAACAGCACCGACTTTATCGATTAGTTTTCCTTCTGCCCATAAGTAGCCAAGACGGTCAATCCATGTCTTTAACCCTGAACTAATGGTACCAAAGTGACCAGGGCATCCCCAAATGATCGCATCCATTTGATCGAGCTTGCGAATGTCTGCATCTTTCACGTGATCAATGAATACTTCAGCTTGCTCTGTTTCACCTGCGCCTGCTGCAATCGCTTCTGCAAGTGCTTTTGTATGGTCACCTTCACTATCGTATACAACATAAATTTTCATGTACGGTCCCTCCACACTTATCTTGCATCTTGGTTTGCTTCCTTAGGTGCTGGAAGCAATGATATTTCTTGTTTCTTATGCTGCTGTTCTTTTCGCTTTTTATCCTTACGAACATCTCGCAGGAACAAGCTGAGAATGACACCAGCCGCACAGAATAATGTCACCCACATGTAAGCATCATTGATACCCATCACGTTTGAATCGATCTGTGCTTTCGTAAAGAGCTGGGTGGATACATATTTTTGAGCAGCTTCTGCTGTCATGCCCATATGATGCATCTCATTCGATACAGCCGCCTGGAATGAATTCATAAAGAGCGGGTCGGCTGTATTTGTTTGATCCGCCATATTGGAATAATGGAATGTCGTCCGATTCGTATAAATCGTTGTGATCAAACTCGTACCGATGGAACCGCTAATTTGTCTCAATGTATTAGACATCGCTGTACCATGGCTGTTTAAGTGCTGTGGTAATTGGTTCATCCCTGCTGTCATAACCGGCATCATAAGAAGTGACATACCAAATGCACGTACTGCATACATGAGCACAATGTGACTATAAGAAGTATCAATTGTCAGCTTTGTAAACTCATATGTCGTGACAACGGTAATGAGCATCCCCACAATCGCAAGCGGACGAGGTCCAAATTTATCAAACAAGATCCCTGAAATCGGGGACATAATGAGCATCGCAAGTGCCCCTGGAAGCATTAATAGCCCAGATTGCAATGCCGTAAACCCAACGAGGTTTTGCAGATAAATCGGAAGTAAGAACATCCCTGTATATAAGGCAACCGTAATAATGATGTTAATAACACTTGATAATGAGAAAATGCTGTATTTAAATACGCGGAAATCAAGCATCGGATTATCAACTTTCAACTGTTGGAAAATAAAGAGAATAATCGCAATCGCACCAATAATAATCGTAGATAAGACGATCGGATCTGTCCAACCATCACTTCCTGCTTCACTCACTCCGTAAAGAAGGGAAGCAAAACCAACGATTGAAAGAATCGCACCAAGACTGTCCAGCTTGATTTTTTTAGGCTCTACAATATTTTTAAACATAAAGAAAGCCGCGATAATGACAATCGCACCGATTGGCACAAGTCCGTAAAACATAATACGCCAAGAATAATGTTCAATAATGTAACCTGATAATGTTGGTCCTACTGCAGGAGCAAACATCATCGCAAGACCGAAAATTCCCATTCCTTTCCCTCTGTTTTCCGGAGGGAAAATAAAAAGGATTGTTGTCATGACGAGCGGCTGTAAGATACCGCCGCCGACAGCCTGAATCAAACGGCCGATGAGCATTGTTGAAAAGTTTGGCGCAATACCGCAAATAAATGTACCTAGTGTAAATGAGATCATGGCCACTAGGAATAAGCTGCGCTGTCCAAAACGTGTGATTAAAAACGCAGACAACGGAATCAGCACACCGTTGACAAGCATGTAGCCTGTTGTCAGCCACTGAATCGTTGTCGCACTCACATTAAATTCTGTCATTAAATGGGGCATAGCTACGTTCAAAAGCGTTTGGTTTAAAATCGCTACGAACAAACCGGCCATTAAAATGATCAGTAAAGACAAGGAGCCTGCTCCCTGTTTTGTCGCTGCAGGTTGATTTGCCATCTCAGACAACCTCCTTTCATTTTTTGGTATCAATCATCATTAAGATGAAATTTTGACAGAAGCATTCATACCTGGAAGTACTTTGTCTGATGGATTTTTAATTGAAATTTTCACTGCTACTTTTTGCGTTACTTTTGTATAGTTACCACTTGAATTTGTTGCTGGTAGCATATTGAATGTTGAGTTTGTCGCATAACCAATTTGTTCAACAGTTCCTTCAAATGTTGTATCAGGATCTCCATCTACAACGATGTCGACTTTATCGCCTTTTTCAATGTTTTTAATATCTGTTTCTTTAATATTTGCTGTGATGTAAAGCTTGCTTAAATCGATTGTTTCACCAAGAACTGTACCAGGCTGCACTTGTTGGTTGTTTTGGATTTCTTTTTTGACTAATGTGCCATCAGCCACTGCTTTAATGTTTGTTTTTGTTTGTCCTTCAACTTTTGCAACTGTGCTGTCTTTTTCCACTTCGTCACCTTCGTTGATATCCCAGCCTTTGATTTGTCCAGCTGCTGGAGCTGTGATTTGATACATGTCACCTGTCACTTTTGCCTCATCTGTTTTGACAAAGTTTGTGCTTTCGTAGTAGTAATAAGCACCTCCGGCAATAATGGCAAGAATTACAATAAGGCCAATAATGTTCGTTAGCAATAAACGCCCTCTGTTCATGTTTTGTTTCTCCTTTCATGTATAAAAATATAGTGTCATCTGCTTTAGCAAACTTAGAATGCCCATCATCTGACAGAATATGAAACAAGCTCAACAATCTGTCCTTTTCCCTTGATCTACCCCCGCCCGAAACATGGTGTGCAGCCCATTTATATTTATTGTTCAATTATGAGCAAGGAGCAGAAAAAGAAGAAAAGACGATCGGCATCTTTTTTGAAAAACTTATATTTAACAAGATTAAATATTAATAAATGAAAATTGAAATGTCAAAGAGAAAGTTTTACTTTTTTTCTGGTGATCCCTTCCTTCTCCACACAAAAAACCCTTCAGCCCTTATGCTGAAAGGTTTTATCAAATGTGCTCGTTATGAATGAACTTCTTCCTGCTGAAAAAATTTTTTTAGTGCGAGAAAAACATCTGATTTTTGCTTCAAAATATAATGCTTAAATTTCTCATCCTGAATATGCTTGTATGCTGACATTAACGTAGAATGCCGGTTGTATTGATTCACTTCACCATAGCAAAATAAATTGGCTTTTTTCATGATCTCAGAAACAAGTTTCACACACCGGGCGTTATCTGATGTCAAATTGTCACCATCAGAAAAATGAAAAGGATAAATATTATACCGCGACGGCGGGTATCGTTCGTCTATGAGCTCTAGTGCCTTTCGATAAACAGACGAGCAAATGGTCCCCCCGCTCTCACCCCGCGAGAAGAAATGTTCTTCGTCTACCACCTTCGCCTCTGTATGGTGAGCAATAAATTCAATATCGACTGTCTCATACTTTGTCCGTAAGAAACGTGTCATCCAAAAGAAAAAACTTCTCGCCATATATTTTTCCCAAAGACCCATACTTCCGCTCGTATCCATCATCGCCAAAACGACGGCTTTCGACTCTGGTTTGGTCACTTCATTCCACGTTTTATACTTGATATCCTCCGGGTAGATGGGATAAAAGGATGGACTCCCTGTCATCGCATTTCGTTTAAATGCCGAGAGCATCGTTCGTTTTTTGTGGATATTTCCTGTTAACCCGGTTTTGCGAATATCGTTAAACTCAATTTGTTCGACAATGATGTCGTCAAGCTCCTTTTGCTTGAGGTTTGGCAGCTCCAGTTCACGAAACAGTGCTTCCTCGAGATCCATTAATGAGACTTCTGCTTCGTAATAATCCTCACCAGCTTGATCTCCAGCGCCCTGCCCCTTTCCTTGACCTTGCTTACTGTCTGAGCCGTCACGCGCAACAACATCGCCAACCTCGCTGTCTCCATCCCCTTGACCTACATGTTTATTTTTGTCGTAGTTATAACGAATTTTATATTCATCTAATGAACGGATCGGAATTTTAACAACATCTTTTCCATTCGACATGATGATGCTTTCTTCTGTGACAAGATCCGGCAAATTGTTTTTAATCGCCTCTTTGACTTTTTTCTGATGACGCTGCTGGTCGTCATAGCCTTTTCGATGGAGGGACCAGTCTTCCTGAGACACAATAAACTGACTTTTTTCTTGCCGGGACATCCATCCCCCTCCTCACCTTTTTCCACAATTCTTCTAACCATCGATTCCTTTATCCTATGCTGCTCGTCATCCAAGTTGACGATCATTTCTAAAAAAGACATTACCGGTGCTGATGCGCCAATAATGCCTCCTTCATTTATTAACGATTCAGAAGACTGCCTACATATTTTAAAAGTTCATTTGCACTTGTTGAATTATAGCCATGCTCATCAATCAATCTAGCCACTACTTCGTTGACCTTCTTCAGCTGCTGTTCATCCGGTGTCTTCGTCGATGTCGTAATTTTCACCACATCTTTTAGATCGGCAAACAACTTCTTCTGAATGGCCTCTCGCAATCTCTCATGCGAATTATAATCAAAGCGTTTTCCCTTTCTCGCATAAGCCGAAATACGAATCAGAATTTCTTCTCTAAATGCTTTTTTGGCGTTTTCAGAAATGCCGATCTGCTCCTCAATTGAACGCATGAGCTTTTCATCAGGATTCATTTCTTCACCCGTTAACGGATCACGCAGCTTGTTTTTATTGCAATAAGCCTCAACATTATCCAAGTAATTATCCATCAGCGTTTTCGCGGACTCCTCATAGGAATACACAAATGCCTTTTGCACTTCCTTCTTCGCAATGTCATCATACTCTTTTCGCGCGACTGAGATGAAATTCAAATAACGCTCCCGGTCCTCGCTGGAGATAGATGGATGCTGATCAAGCCCTTCTTTTAAGGAGCGCAGGACATCCAGAGCATTGATCGATTCCATATTCTTTCGAATGATGGTAGATGAAATTCGGTTGATTACATAACGCGGGTCAATTCCGCTCATCCCTTCATCATGAAATTCCTTTTTCATCTCATCAATGTCGACCGATTGGAAGCCTTCGACACTTTCTCCGTCATACAGACGCATTTTTTTCACCAAATCAATATCAGAACGCTTCGGCTCTTTCAATCTCGTCAAAATGGAGAACATTGCTGCTACCTTCAGCGTATGCGGGGCAATATGCACATCTGAGACATCACTTTCTGAAATCATTTTATGATAAATGCGTTCTTCTTCTGTGACCTTTAAATTATAAGGAATTGGCATCACAATAATTCTTGAATGCAAAGCCTCATTCTTTTTATTTGAAATAAACGACCGGTACTCGGTTTCATTCGTATGAGCGACGATCAATTCATCTGCACTAATCAAGGCGAATCTCCCTGCCTTAAAATTTCCTTCCTGCGTTAATGACAAGAGGTGCCATAGAAATTTCTCATCACACTTTAACATCTCCTGAAACTCCATCATCCCTCGGTTTGCTTTATTGAGTTCTCCATCAAAGCGGTACGCACGGGGATCTGACTCTGATCCAAATTCGGCAATGGTTGAAAAATCGATGCTTCCTGTTAAATCGGCAATGTCCTGAGATTTCGGATCAGACGGACTAAAGGTACCAATGCCGGTCCGTTTATCCTCTGAGAAAAAGATCCGCTCGATCCTTACATCCTCAATTCTGCCGCCATATTCCTCTTCCAGTCTCATCATGTTCAGAGGCGATAAATTCCCCTGCACACGAATCCCATATTCTCTATAGAAATCCTCCCGCAAATTTTGCGGAATAAGATGAAGCGGATCTTCATGCATAGGGCAGCCTTTGATCGCATAAACTGCGCCATGATCTGTCAGTGAATATTCTTCAAGTCCTCTTTTCAATCTAGTGACAAGCGTCGATTTCCCTCCGCTTACTGGTCCCATCAGTAATAAAATACGCTTCCTGACATCCAGCCGCTTTGCAGCAGGGTGAAAATATTCCTCCACTAATCTTTCGAGTGATTCCTCTAACCCAAACAGCTCCTGATCAAAAAATTTGTAGGTTCTGACCCCATTCTCCTCTTCAATCCCGCTATCTTTAATCATATGATAAACGCGAGAATGAGCAGATTGAGCGACAAGTGGATTTTCCTTAATAATGTCTAAATAATCGCTGAATGTGCCTTCCCATTTGAGACGCTGCTCTTCTTCTCTGTGCTGTTCGATTTTCTTTAAAATATCCATATGAACCTCCTCTTTCAAGATTGAAGCTAGAAATCAGATACTGTTTTACAATCTATGCGGAGGCGTCCTATTACATGCTTTCGTTCTTCAAAATGACGAATTGGCAAACTGAATTGACAACCATCCGCAAGACCCTTCATAATAAAGGAAAAATAGGAGAAAAATGATTTTCTTCTCCTGCTTTTCAAGGTGAACTTCACATCATATGAAACAGGCAGCGAACGGAACAAAGGGATAAGGGGGAGCTTATATGAGAACGGTCATTATGATGGGCGTCATCATTACGTTTTTAGTATCCATTTTCACTGCTGGCTACGAAGGCAAGCCTGGGAAATGAAAAAAAGGATGTTCCATTTGCGGAACATCCTTTTTTCATTTAGTTCGTTGTTTTCAGCACTTGCATATTCACTGTATTCCCTGACACCTGAACCTTCGTAAAGTCTTGGGTATCGACCACAGGTGTGACAGCACGATTATCCAATGTGATGTCAGTAAAACGAGTAGAGAAGTTCGCACGGATGTCTTTTCGATAAATATCGTCAGTTACTGCTACCGTCGACAGTAGTTTCCACTTGGTCACAGCGCCAATGTTTGAGTTTTGAATTTCTGTAATAATGCGGCCGGTATAGCCAACATTATTTGTACCCCAGAACGTCGCTCTTGTATGCCCATTCAAATTTTTATAAATCGTCATTTGAACAGTACTTCCAGGTTTAAATCCCTTTGTATACGTAAAGTCATTTTTTCCTTCGATATATGTCTCTTGATTATTTGCTCCCACTTTCATCGTAGGTTTCCACACATTATAGGTTGGACTGTATTGAAGCCCAATATCCGCTTCCTTTGAACCTGTGAATCCAGAATAAATATAAGCTGTACCATTTGACACACTCATTGCGGGAGGGAGCTGAATTTTTGTGACCAATATGGATCCGTTACTATTGATATAAGTACGCCCGCCAATCCCTTTTGATAGCTGAGCTGCTTCTATCTCCTGCGTCTGAGAGAGTCCTGGAATACTGACTGGAATCGTCCCCATTAAAATTGCTGAGCTAATGGCACTAGTGATCAGTAGCTTTTTCATCTCATTACTCCTCCTAATGGATTCATCATTTTTTGAAAACGTCATCACAATCTATCATACTACCTATTTTTAACATGTCAAAAAAAGTATAATTAAGTCATATTTTTCATCTATCTTTATCTTATCTCACATAAAAAAGCCGAGATCAGTATCTCGGCTTTTATCATGATCTTATATGAGATCGCGATATTGCTGCTGGCGAAGTGCCTCATATACAAGAATGGCTGCCGTATTCGACAGATTCAGAGAACGAACATGCTCTGTCATCGGTAAGCGAAGACAACGGTCCATATTCTGTTCAATCAAATCTTTTGGCAATCCACTTGTCTCTCTGCCAAAGACGAAGAAATAGTCTTCATCCAGCTGAGAGTAATCAAATGTCGTATGCGGCTTTTGGCCAAATTTTGTGATATAGAAAAATTGCCCCTTCGGATGAGCCTCAAACAATTCATCAAGTGAATCATGATAGACCACATTGGCATATTTCCAATAATCGAGTCCTGCACGCTTCAGCATTTTGTCATCTGTCGAAAAACCAAGCGGACGAATCAGATGAAGGGTTGTATTTGTTGCTGCACATGTACGCGCAATATTTCCAGTATTAGCTGGAATTTCTGGTTGATATAAAACGACATGAAGTCCCAAAAAAGTTCACCTCTAATTTTCTTTTCCGCTCAACATTATACCACTAACTACCTTTCGCGGCATCGTCCAAAATGTGAAAAAACATATATCGAATAGCAGGTGTATAGGCGGTCGAATCCTCGTATGACCAATAACGCATGCGGCAGTCATACGTCTGTGCATTCACAAGAGGCATTCCGCCTTTGTCATGATCAACAACAATGGTTGTATGATTATACCTTCCATCACCTTCAAAATCGTAGCAAATGACATCTCCAATTTGAAGCTCGCGTGGTTCTTTGAGTTTCTTTGCTCTCAAACCCGCTTTCGAATTCGCTAAATAATTTTTCATCGCATGAGCCACCGTCCAGCTATAGCTCCACGTATGCGGACGCACCCACCAGCCAGACCCGCGGTTCGGATATCCTCTTGTTGGCGCATTCCCTGCTTTCAAACATTGTGAAATAAAATTTGTACAGTTATCTTCAAAATTTTTATAGGCTGGATTCCGCTTATTCCAGTAAGTCTCCGCATACTGCACAGCTGCCCGCCGGTCATAGTGAAAAGCTCTGCCGAATTGTTCTTCGGTCTGAAAGCGCTCATCCATAAGCTCTTCCCTTTGCCGCTCTTCTAGCATCATCCGATCTTTGACAAGCATGTCGTTATAAAGGAACGCTTCTCTTTTTTCCACCTGTTCCTCTAAATAGAAAGAATCGTCTACATCCTTGCATACATAAGTGAGATGAGCAAGATACTGCACATGCTGAGCCCCATCATCTTGAATGGATGAATCGAGAAGTTTTGTTTTTGCTTTCGCCTTCACAATTTCAACCTGTCTTCTAGCAAAAAGCTCTTTTTTCCGCTCTACTGCTTCCACATCAGACATAAGCTGCGGCTGCTTGATTGCACGGTCATTGATTAAATACGCCAGCCTGTCTTCTAAAGTTTTCTCTAATAATTGTTTCACACAGACACCACCAAACATTTTTTAAAATCTCTGTTTGGTTCATTCTATGTTCACAGGGATGTTATTTAGTATTTAAAGGTGTCTGCAGGAGCTCAATCCCTTTCACAATCTCCGCTTTCGCTTCTTCATCACTTTCCCGCTCAAGGGCCTTTTCCAGCTCTGGGAGCTGCTGATCATCGCCAATTTTCCCAATTGCCCAAGCAGCTGTTCCCCGAATGACCGGTCTTGGGTCCTTGTGCATCAGCTCAATTAACACTGGTAAGGCAGATGTATCTTTAAAATGAGCGAGTGCCAAAATTGCATTCCGCTGAATGGGCTTTTTCCCCCGCCATGAACCTGAAACATGACCGTATTTTTCCTTAAACTCACGATTGCTGATCGTCAGAAGCGGCTTTAACAGCGGCTTTGCAATTTCAGGATCCGGTTCCATTTCAGGATGCAGATGAAAATCTTTTCCTTTATTGATCGGGCAGACAGTTTGACACGTATCACACCCGTACAATCGATTTCCTATTTTCGAACGAAATTCGTCAGGTAAAAACCCTTTTGTCTGCGTTAAAAATGAAATGCACCGCTGAGAATTCAGCTGTCCAGGATTCACAAGCGCACCTGTTGGACACGAATCCACACATTTATTGCATGTTCCGCACTGCTCTTCAATTTTCTCATCCGGCTCAAACGGGACATTTGTGATCATTTCAGCCAAATACACATAAGATCCAAACTCTGGCGTGATAATCATACAGTTCTTTGCACTAAAACCAATGCCAGCACGTTCTGCTACAGCACGATCAGACAATTCTCCTGTATCCACCATTGATTTTGTCCGTATATCGACATGCTTGCTCCGCAAAAATTCTTCGAGCATATCAAGCTTTTTTTTCAGCACGACATGATAATCTGTTCCCCATGAAGCCCGGCAAAAGATCCCCCTTCTCGCATCCTTTGTACTTCGTGGAGCATCTTTCATTTTGGAAGGGTACGCGAGCGCTATCGCAACAATTGATTTGGCCTTCGGAAGCAGCAAAGAAGGGTTTGTTCGTTTTTCAATATCAGGCTCTTCAAAACCTGACAAATACCCTAACGATTCATGTAAGATGAGGCGGTCCTTTAATGAATCAAATGTATCGGCACTTGCAAATCGAATTTTATCGACACCAATTTCTTTCGCATATTGAATCAATTCTTCTTTTAATTCTCCAACATGAATCACCTTGCAAACCTCCTTTCTTTGTTTCTTCTGTTGTTTTCAGTATAATACGAGTGTATCATGACCGATTGGAGTGAGTCACTGTGAAGATACATATGGAAATTTCTCATCCTCAAAACCCGTCTATCCATGTTGGGCAGATTGAATATTCGCATATTGAAGTTGGCACATCACCTCAAATGTTAAAAGGCCGCTTACGCCTGTTTCAAGAATCTTTATTTTTTGAATACGAAGATAAAGTCTTAGAAGAAGTACCAGCCATCAAAGAATGGACGGATCTTTTAAAAGATGTTCCTTTCCTTTCACTTCTTTCTGATATCCAAAAGGAACAATTTATTGACTCGACCAATTCCGTACAGGATTTGTCGATATTTTTCTCACTAAAATATTTCTTACCCATCCTGACATTAGATGCCGATCGCATCAAAGGACCGCTTTCACTGACAAAACATGAGGCTGGTCACATCGAATGGCAGGACGGCGCAGGACTGAATGGATTATTTTCTCAAGCAAGTACAGCACATATTTCTCCAGACACAAAGAACATTCTTCAAATCATCCTTTTCCCTCCATCTATTTCCCGGGAAAAGAGTGAAGCTCTTATTCAATCCTTGACGAAGATGTTTGTACAAATACATGGGGGAGAAAGCAAATATGAACTCATTGAAAAAGCACTGTAGCCTGACAGTGCTTTTTCACATTATACTGACATAATAAAAAACGCAACACTTCGTTTATCTATGAAACGAAATACTGCGTTATAAACAAAATTATGTATTGGAGCGGGTGATGAGAATCGAACTCACGACATCAGCTTGGAAGGCTGAGGTTTTACCACTAAACTACACCCGCATCAATTTTTTAAAAGCAACGTCATCGCGTTGACTTTTATTATGTTACAACTTTCTTAACAATTCGTCAAGAGAATATGAAGATTTTTCGTCAAAAAAATTCATATTCTCCGTATATATTACGATAGTTATTTATCTAGCTGGATATAAAATAAGTATGCATGTGACTTATTTTTCAGCGCTTGCTTTGGATTCTTCTCAATCTCTTCAAATATAGTTGAACCCCCGTCTTTCCCCATCGCCGCTGTATACGCAATCAGAGCCTTTTCTCCTGAAGCCACTTTGACAGTTTCAGATTGTGCAGAAAATACATAGTCACTTACTTTGAACGGAAAGCTTGATGTCGCTTTCGTCATCCCATCATTCTTTTTATCTGACCAAATACTAAATTGTGATTCATATGTATCTTTCTCATGATGTAATTGAAGAAGTACATTCACCGTTTGGTCGGTTCCATTCTGGTGTAAAGTAAAGGTAGCAGATGATGCTTCCTTATTCACTAATCGGCCATTTTTGTAATGGCTCCCGATAAACGTAATACTCTTGTTCTTCTTCGTTAATCCTTTCAGTGTCAGAGCCACCTTTTCATTAGTCGTTGCTGCTTCTAGTAAGTTTTTTTCTTTTTTTGAGAGTTTCATTTGTTCGATGGTTACTTGGTTTTTAGTAGCAGGCTCTGTTTTTATTGTCGAAACCGTCTTTTCGGTTGTCGTTGTTTCTGCAGCCTTCTCGCCGCATCCTGCTAATAGAAAAACTGTGAATAAAAGAATGCTCCATTTTTTAAACATTGTGATCCCCTTTGATGTTTTTTATTTCTTATTATACTAAAATTTGGTTTTTCATACAAAAAAAGATTAGGAGAATTCTCCTAACCTTTCGCTCTTTTCTGCTTTATTGCTGATAGGCATGCCACAATGAGAAAACTCGCAGCAAAAATCACAATCATATAAATAAAAAAGTTTGGCTTGATCTGAAAAGTAAATGCGGACGAGCCTTCCATTTCAAAAGCGAGACTGTTAAATAATAAAGCATCATTCGTTTTTGATTGAAATAAATGATAGAACAATACGCCGATTGTCAGCATCGGAAAGCCTAAGAACCCTAGAAAACCACCAACTATTGCGCCTTGTTTCATCGCCTGTACGTTCATGATCGTTGTCCTCCCATTCCCCCAAGCAATAGCTGCTTCATAATGGATTTACCATCCCCCATAAACGGAAGAAGATAGAGTAATTGGATAAAATACGAGATTGAAAAAATGAAAAAACCTGTTGAAACCGGATTTTCTTTTAGAAATAAAATGGTCACAATGATGCCTGCTGCGCCAATCACACCGGGAACGAGCGGTCCAAGCAGCGTGATCCACACCTGCTTTTTCTGAAACGGATCTAACACGGGTCTTACAAACTTCACTGACATCATGTCACTCGCAAAAAAGCCTTGAGGACCATCTCGCCCTGCAAATTTTCGATGCGCATAGCCATGTGCCGCCTCATGTAAGGCAGTTCCGGTAATTAACCCGAAATAAATAATCGTAAAATAAATGGCAATGGCTGCAATCGATGGATCAGGAATGAATAAAAAAGCGAGCCCTGCCATGACCATAAAAAGTAGCCAGAAAAAGATGATTTTACGCGTCACCATGAGCAAAGCCGTTCCAAAAATGTGAAGGAACGAGTGACCAGTACAATCAAATCGTTCCTTCATTTTGACTTGATACTGCTTGAAAAATTGACAGCAGGCTGTCACAATCCGATACGGTGAATGATAATGAATGGACAGCAAGTGATGCTGATTCAATCCCGTCATCAGCTGATAAAAGTCACGAGCAATCACCGACTCATCGACCTGAAATAAATCGGCGAGCTCTGCGGTAATACTCGCTTCTGTCCTTTTACCGTCCACTTTCGTTAACATATGATAGGCACTTTCATTGATCGGGAGTGTGCTTCCATACTGCGTATCCGTAAGATGCCTCTTTTGTAAGGTCACATACGGCGCTAGTTCCGGTACCCGCTCAATCTTTAGCTTATTGTTAAGAAGTTGAATCATGTGAATACCTCCATGAAAAACCTTTGTATATGGCAAAGATGAGCAGACCCTCAAATGCAGCGACAAGCAGCCATTGAAGCATTTGACTCGATGCCCCTATGACATAGTTCCCAATAAAAACAATCGGAATCATGAGTAAAATAAGCGCTCCAAATGAAAATATGCCTGTGTAGGGATTGTTTCGATCAAGAGGAAGTAAAATACCTACTACATAAAAGAGCGCAGTGGCATTGCATAAGACAGCCGCACCAATCAACGCGTGCCAAATTTGATCAGGAAGCGTCAGCGTTGTCAGCATGAATAAAACAATTTGCAGTACACCAACAAGCAGAAGACCGATAAACTTGTACAAAGCCACTTCCCAGGATCTCAGGCCAAATGTTTTATACATCCCCAGCATTCGTTTATCATTGCCAAACGAATTGAAGGCTGTTAATCCAGCAAGAGCACATAGAACAAAAAACGCTTCTTCTTCAAAGCGGAATCCAAATTGATAACGAACGAATAAGATCACTATGAGAAGAATAAGAAAGTTTAAAATGTTTTCTTCATTCCGTACCTGTGACTTCATTTCCTTCACAATAAGTGACCACTTTTTTGAAGAAGAGAATGGCATCTTGTGTAAAAAGGTTAACGCTTTTTTCTCTGCCATAATCGGCATCATCGCAAGAGAAAGAAATGCGCCGCCTGCCGATAAGAGGATGAACAGAATCAAGATGGCATAATTCACCCCTTCAGGAGACATTCCTTGTGCCGCTAAGAAAAACGGTGCTGTAAAATACATCAAATGATAATCAAACTGTAGATATGATTGCTGAATTTGGCTAATATCAAAATGCGTCAATCCATACGCCACAACGAGTGCCAATAAAACAAATATCGCTGCAAATTTTTGCAACGGTAATTTTAATTTCAAAACGAGTAAATAAGTGATATTGTAAATAAACTGCAGGAGCATTAAGACAAAAAGCGACTGCAAAAGCACCATCAAAAAGAAAGTAAAGATAAAGAAAACACCTATTCCCTGGGCAATAAAATTAGGTAAAAGCAGAATACCGATAAAAAATAAAACAAGTCCTGCCACCACTGTCACCATCGGAATGAAGTATCCAAAACTTTTCTGAAAGGTAGAGAGCGGAAACCAGCTGAGCTGCATAGAAAATCGGTCTTGTTCAGGTGTTCTGACCTTGATCAAAACGAATAACAAGCTTGTAAAAATAGAGGCATTGATCGCCATTGAGACAACGAGTAATCCAAGTGACCGTTCATCTCCATTTAAGAAAGCCTTCATAAAGACACCTGTAAAGCTGTATCCGATAATAGCCCCCATTGTGACGGCAAACAAAAAGAATAAGACCACAATGATCCGCTTCGTTTGAGTATCAAAGAGCTTATACATTTCCTGCTGCCACATTTTAAGCATCATTTTAGAAATGATTAATGATTTCATCAAAATGTGCACCCCTATCACTTAACATTGAAGCTTTCAGAAACACCTGTTCCAGTGTGCTTGATTGATACTTCTCCTTTAAGGCTGAGACTGTCCCTTCATCCATTTTATTTCCCTTAGAAATAATGGCGATTTTCTGGCACAGCTCTTCCGCTGAAAGCATATCATGCGTTGAAAGCAAGATCGCACCATGGTGCTCGGCATACCGCTTCATCAGTTTCTTTGTGTTTATAACCGCTTCAATATCAAGTCCTCTAAAGGGCTCATCCATGATCACCAATTGACTATCAAGCATAAAGGCAGCAATCAGCTGTGTCTTTTTTTTCATCCCATGTGAATAGGTTTCGATCGGTCTTGATAAAGCCGAGTCCATATCAAACAGTTCAATTAGTTGATTTCTTCTGTGAATTGTTTTACATTCATACATAGAAGAAACAAACTCTAAATATTCAGCACCAGTCAATGCTTCAGGGAGCAGCAGATCATCTGGAACATAGGCTACTTGTTTTTTAAAGGATGGTTCATCATTAGTGACGCCCTGCAAATGAATTTTTCCTTCTGTATGCTTAATGATGCCGAGTATACAGTTAATCATCGTTGTTTTACCCGAACCATTCGGTCCAGCAACAGCAACGATTTGATGAGGGTTGATCTTTAAATGAAAATCATTGACAGCAGTCACGTTATTTTTATACGTTTTGGTTAAATTCTCGATCGTAAACATATAACCTCCAAGTGTCTGCATTTTCTTTAAAAACAGATCAGGCTAAACCGCCCGCCACAGACGGTTTAGCCCTGGTGTCTTATCTAAGAAGTAAAAAGATGAATCCTAAGTATAGCTACTTACATTCAATTTGGACTTTTAAGCCACTTTCCCACTGAACGGCTCCTGTAAAGCTACCCTTGCCGTTTGCTAAACACCAAACTGCTGCTCCTAGAACGACTGTTGCTCCCAATCCAAGAAGGACAGCAACAAATACTAAGAACCAAGCTTGGTCCATAATAGCAGGTTCCATAGTGGAATAGTCAACTTGCGGCGCTGCATAAGTCATACTTTTCACCTCCCAGCTTATGATGATCGTATCATAGGCGTCACACGCCAAACATCTACAGAACATCCCATTTTTGACCGAACATACATTTGATTAAAACGTGACTTTTTATTCAATTATTCACTTTCATCTGTTTAAACCCTCTCTTATTTACTAGATTTTAACACCTCTTAAGAACCACAAAACCCATTTAATGTCATTTGCACCATCTTTTTTCTTCCCTTTTTCAAATAGTCCATATTTATCATCTATCATTTTTATTCTTTCTTTTTTGTGAGATAGAAAGAATTCCCCCGATATATCAGATATAAAAGTCCTGATTATATGTCGTAATAACATCAATTATGAAATATTTACTGATCATTCCGATAAAAGAGTGAGTATATTTTCCTTCTTCTCTTGACTCTGAAAATATGTATATACAAGAAAATCGATTGGGAAAAAAGCCCTTACCTTGTTCAGCAGTACACAACATATGACTCGCTCCTATTCTATGAAAAAAAGCAAAGCAGCCATCGCAGACTGCTTTGCTTTTTCATATTTATGAGGAACTAGCAGCAGAGGCTGCATCTGGAAAATGATTGTTCCCAATGATTTCACCAGCTGGCACAGAGAGTCCTGTATCCCCCGATCTCTTGAATGGAAGGAGCGGGAAAACAAGCTCTGCTAAATAATAAGCTTCTTCTAGGTGCGGGTAACCAGAAAATATAAATGTATCAATGCCTAGAGACTGGTATTCTATGATACGATCTGCTACTGTTTGCGGATCTCCGACGAGTGCTGTTCCTGCACCGCCGCGTACTAAGCCAATGCCTGCCCAAAGATTTGGGCTGATTTCAAGCTTGTCTTTTCTCCCTTGATGCAAATCCACCATTCGTCTTTGACCTACTGAGTCCATCCCCTGTAAAACTTTTTGCGCCTCATCAATTGTTTTTTGATCCAAATGGTGAATTAGATGTTCTGCTGCCTGCCATGCCTCCTCTTCGGTATCTCTCACGATCACATGAAGACGAATGCCAAACTTCACCGTTCTTCCTTCCTTTTCAGCCTGTTTCTTCACTTGAACAATTTTCTCTTTTACTTGTGCAGGCGGTTCGCCCCAAGTTAAATAGACATCTGTATGCTTGGCGGCCGCTTGAATTCCTGCTGCTGATGATCCGCCAAAAAAGACTGGTGGATGGGGAGTTTGAGCTGGCGGGAATAACAGCCGGCCATTTTCTGCTTGTAGATGTTTTCCATGAAATTGTACATTTTCTCCTTTCAATAACCGCTTCCAAATCGTCAAAAACTCTTCTGTTGCCTCATAGCGTTCATCATGAGAAATAAATAACCCATCTCCTTCAAGCTCCTCTTTACTTCCCCCTGCTACCACATTAATCAGCAGCCTTCCACCTGAAAGACGATCTAATGTAGACGTCATTCTAGCAGCAACAGACGGCTGCATAAGCCCTGGTCTAAGAGCCACGAGAAACTTTAAATGAGTGGTTTCAGCAGCTAAAGCAGCTGCCGTCAGCCATGGATCTTCACATGACCTCCCAGTCGGCAGCAAGACCCCTGTATAACCAAGCTGATCAGCTGCTTGAGCAATCTGTTTAAAATATGGATAGTCTGCCTGTCTTGCCCCTTTTGCTGAACCTAAATAACGGCCGTCTCCATGTGTTGGAATAAACCATAAAATATTCATGACATCGCCCCCTGTTATTATTCACCTTGATAACTAGTGCGCCACTTGAGCAGACGCTTTTCTAACAGACGTACAAATGAATCTGTCAGCTTACCTACTACTGCAAAGATGATAATTCCGACAAACACTTTATCCGTTTGAGAGAATTGCCTTGCATCCATAATCATATAGCCGACGCCGCTGCTTGAACCCATTAACTCAGCTACCACTAAACCTAGCCAAGCAATTCCTAATGACAGCCTCACGCCCAGAAGAATATGCGGAAGAGCAGCCGGTAAAATCAGTTTTGTGATGCTTTGATACAGATTAAACTCTAAGGCGCGGGCCACATCAAACAGCTTATTATCTACACTGCGAATACCAAGAAAAGTATTAATATAAATCGGAAAAAAAGCCCCAAGTGCAATCAATAAAATTTTCGCCGTTTCATCAAAGCCAAACCAGAGGATGAATAAAGGGGTGACCGCTAAATGAGGAACGGTTCTCAGCATTTGCAAGGTCGGATCTACATACTGCTCTGTTTTTTTAGAAAACCCTACGCATACGCCCAGCATAAGACCTAAGCCTCCCCCAAGTAAAAATCCACATATTGCTCGATAAAGACTGATGTAAAGATGGCCAAACAGCTCACCAGAACGTATCAACTCTCGAAAGGATTCAGCAATCAAAACGGGCGAAGGCAATACAGTGGAAGAAACAATTTGAGAACCAGCTATAATCTGCCAAACCGCAATAAGTAGAACAGGTAATACCAGTCCCTTTAACTTATATAAAGAAGACGCTTTTCTCCTTTTTCTCTTTGACCGCTCAATTTTAGATGCTAAAGCCGGGTTCGAAATAGCTTTCATTCATCCATCTCCTCTTTCAGCATTTTTTCAATAAACGAATTATCTACAACCTGATTGACATCAATTTTCCGCTGGATCGCCTTTGTTTTATATTGAAAATCAGCGGTATGCTGCTGAGCATTGATGATCTTCTTCGAAATGGGCTTATTGAGTGGTTCCGTATTGTTTAATACTTGTGTGACGACCTTCTTATCTAAATTTTTTAAACGCGCATATAGAGTAACAGCCTCTTCTGGATGTGATTTCTGCCACTTCACCGCATGGTCATATACCTTTAAAAATTTCACCACTAGTTCAGGATGCTGATCAGCAAACTGAGTGCGAACAAGTGTGAAACCTGGAGAATATAAATCAGTCGCTTCCCCATTCACCAGCAGCTTTGCTCCTTTCTTGATCGTTTCAAGTGATAAGAACGGCTCCCAGATCGACCAAGCATCAACGGATCCATTTTCAAATGCTGATATCGCTTCATCTGGCTGAAGCTGAATGATCTGAACATCCTTCGCAGATAAACCTGCCTGATCTAATACCTTGTATAAAAAATCAAAGCCACTGCTCCCTTTAGCGACAGCAATTTTTTTCCCTTTTAAATCTTCTACTTTTTGAATCTCACTGTTCTTATTCACTAAAATACCGTTCGCTTTCAGCCCATCCTGAGATAAACCAATTTCCTTAAAATCAATACCCGCTGCCTGACCTGCTATGACAGGTGAGTTTCCAACTTGCGAGAAATCTAATTGATTTGCAGCAAGTCCTTCAAATTGGGGAGGACCACTTTGAAACTCCACCCACTTTACCTTCACTCCTTCTTTTTCAAATGATTGTTCAAACCACCCTTTTTCCTTTGCTAAAAGCAGCGGGCTCAAACTTTGCTGAATCCCAATCCGAATTTCTTTCACCTTGTTTTCTGAACCGTCTGCTGCTTGACCACACCCTGCTAAAACAAGGAGAAGACTCAAAAAAATCACGATCATTTGTATCTTTTTCATGCGATTTCCCCTCCCTAAATCCCTGATCCATCAGTTAGTAACAATTCATCTGTTTTCTCAAATTCCGAAAGCACCTTTTGTCTTAAATGTTGAAAAGAGGTTGACGTTCTATCACGCGGAAAAGGCAGATTCACAGGAAGAATTTTATGGATTCGGCCAGGTCTCGCTTGTAAGAGCACAATTACATTTCCTAAATAAATCGATTCATCAATATCATGAGTAACGAGCATCATCGTTGTTTTTTTCTCCTGCCAAATGTCCAGCAGCACATCCTGCAAGTGTTTTCGTGTGAATGCATCCAGCGCACCAAATGGTTCATCAAGCAATAAGATCTCCGGATCACGAAGGAGTGCTCTCGCAATGGCAACCCGTTGCGACATTCCTCCTGAAAGCTCATGTGGATAGGCATGTTCAAATCCTTTTAATCGAACAATTTCAATCAATTCATCCACTTTGCGGCGTACATCCTGTTGTTTTAAATTGAAATTGGCCGCTATGTTTTCTTCGACTGACAGCCATGGAAACAGGCGGTGTTCCTGAAAGATAAAGCCCTGTTTCATTCCTGGTTCTGTGACCCGTCTGTCTCCTATCAAAATTTGCCCATCATACGCTGTGTCGAGCCCTCCTATGATTTTTAGCAACGTACTTTTTCCGCATCCACTTGGACCTATCACTGTTACAAATTCCCCGGGAATGATGTTCAATCTTAAGTCTTCAAGTACCCGAATGGTCTGTTTGTCTTTCCAAAAGGATTTATCCGCAATATCAATTGAAATCGTCATTGAAACCCTCCACTCCTCTTGCCATCAGATAAATACACAGAAAGGCCCTTATCCCCAAAAAAAGAGATAAGAGCCTTCGTGTTGTCCGATCAGCTAATCATATTGATTTGTTAGCACCATCCTAAATCATATTAATCCCATAAATCAACTCAAATTTATAAAATAGTTATTTTGTCCTTGTATGCTTTTCATCAATCCGATCGTAAATCGCTTCTATTCGTTCCTTGCTGCTGTAAATCTCATATTTGTTCCGCTCAATTAAGATGTCTAGTGTGATATCCATGTGTTTTCTGTATTTTTTTCGTTTTTTCTTTTTTTCCATCTTCATCATCCTTTCTCATTCAAATAAAAAAAGGCTCTTCACTCATGCTTGAGTGATAGAGCCTTCGGTTGACCGATCAGCCATTCTTGTTCGCGTTTTCAGTATGCTCATGTTAATACATACTATTCCTACCTGTCAACTATATTTATTGTTTTTTCAGATTTATCTAAAAAATGATTGACCGAGCAGTGAACAAGATTTATAGTCTTATTAAATATTTCTTATCAAAACAGTTGGTTTTATCTAACAAAAGGAGGATACACACATGTCAGAAGAACGTCCATTTCGTTTAGAAACAAAAGCCATTCACGCAGGTCAGGAACTTGATTCAGCGACCTATTCAAGAGCCGTGCCTATTTACCAAACAAGCTCCTTTGGTTTTAGAGATAGTGATCATGCAGCGAATTTATTCGGTCTTCAGGAACCGGGAAATATTTATTCACGTATTATGAACCCGACAAATGACGTATTTGAAAAGCGTATCGCAGAGCTTGAAGGTGGGATTGGTGCACTTGCTGTTTCTTCTGGGCAAGCAGCGACGACTTATTCTATTTTAAACATTGCAGGAGCCGGGGATGAAATCGTTTCCTCAAGTAGTCTTTATGGCGGCACCTACAATTTATTTGCCCATACACTCAAAAAACTCGGAATTACAGTAAAATTCGTCGACTCATCCAACCTTGAAGAACTTGAAGCAGCGATCACAGACAAAACAAAGGCAGTGTATGCAGAGAGCATTGGGAATCCAAAAGGCGACATTTTACATATTGAAGCCATCTCAGCCATTGCACACAAGCATCATATCCCGCTTATTGTAGACAATACACTCGCCAGCCCTTATTTATTAAGACCTATTGAGTTCGGTGCAGACATTGTCGTCCATTCAGCGACGAAATTTATTGGCGGTCATGGTACATCAATTGGCGGCGTCATCGTTGATAGCGGCCGATTCCCTTGGGCTGACAGCGATAAGTTCAAAGGGCTGACTGAACCAGATCCAAGTTATCACGGTCTAACATATACAGAAGCTATTGGAGAAGCGGCTTATATCACAAAAGCACGAGTACAGCTCTTACGTGATTTAGGGGCAGCTCTGTCGCCATTCAACTCATTTTTACTTCTGCAGGGCTTAGAAACATTACACCTTCGTCTTGAGCGGCATAGTGAAAATGCGTTGAAAACAGCACAGTTCTTACAGGATCATCCTCTTGTCGATTGGGTAAGCTATCCGGGCCTTGAAAGTCACGAATCCTATGAACTTGCTCAAACCTATTTACCAAAAGGACAAGGCGCGATCCTCACATTCGGAATCAAAGGTGGACGTGAAGCAGGTAAAAAGCTCATTGATTCTGTGAAACTTTTCTCCCATCTCGCAAACGTGGGCGATTCTAAATCTCTCATCATTCATCCTGCCAGCACAACGCATCAACAATTAAGCGAGGCAGAACAAAAAGCGACAGGTGTCACACCAGAGCTCATTCGTTTATCCGTTGGAACAGAAGCGATTGAAGATATTCTTGCAGATCTTGAACAGGCGATTACAAAAAGTCAGTCTGAATGACATAGAAAAAAGCACACGGCTGTGTGCTTTTTTCTTGTTTATTAATGATTGAGTAATCGAATGTCTTGGAAAGGATAAAATACAAATGAGGTAGTTCCTTGAATATCGCGCTTTGTAAAAAGACCTAAGCCGTTGCGGCTGTCCATTGAATTTTGGCGATTGTCCCCCATGACAAAGTACTTTCCTTTTGGAACAGTCAGAGGGCCAAAATCAGGTGTCAGCAAAGTACCATCTGCCGCTGCTTTCTTTTTGTTTGACGCTAAGTAAGGCTCTGCAACTTTTTTCCCATTAACAAATAGCTGATCATTTTTCATTTCAATTTTATCACCAGGTAAACCAATCAATCGTTTGACATAATGAGTGCTGCGATCTTCCCCATCAAGAACAATGATCTGTCCCCGTTTATAATCACCGAAATAATCAACCGTTTTATTCACAAACACCCGCTCTGTGTTATGCAGTGTTGGGTCCATAGAAGTCCCTTTCACAATGTACGGTGCGAATAAAAAGTTCCGAATGATAAAAACAGCAATAAATGCGATTAAGATGGCTTTGATCCAGCCCCATAATTCTGATTTCTTTTTTTGTGTTTTTGTATTTGTTGTCATAAGCTCCTCCTGAATTCCCCAAGGACGAAATGTGTGTCACCAGCTGCCAGCCGGCGTCACGCTTGTTTCTCCCTAAATATAAACATATTTTGCCAACAAATCAAGCAAAGAGAGAGAAAAAGGCAAGCACCTTTCTGTGCTTGCCCAAAACTCAGTTAGTTAGCAGAAGAATCCGCTTCTTTTTCTTTGTTTGCTTTACCATAGAAATAATCCGATGGATTCACTGGTTTGAAATCAGATAACTTATGGAATCGAAGAAGATCCCTATAGAGCACTTTATCTGAAAGACTTAACTGATTATCAACACGGGCTTTAATCGCCTCTGTCTTTTTATTTTGTTTCACCACTTTACCCGTTTTCGTATCATAAACGGTATTATCGACAAGTGTGTATTTCGGTGTCACATAGTTTCCATTACGGAAGGCAACAGTCTCATCATGCTTTTTAGAGAATAAGTCTGTTCCAAAATTCACGAATTCATTTGAATCGATACCTTGTAAGTGAAGAAGTGTTGGCATCACGTCGACTTCACCACCATACGTATGGTTCACGCCGCCCTTCTTACCAGGAATACGAATCATGAGCGGAACACGCTGGTTTTGTGCATTTTGATAAGGAGTGATTTCTTTCCCTTGAATTTCACTCATTGCACGGTTATGGTTCTCAGAAATACCGTTATGGTCACCATACAATAAAATGACTGAGTCTTTATACATACCTGATTTTTTCAAGTCTTTGAAGAATTGCTCTAATGACTCATCTAAATATCTTGCTGTTTGGAAATAGTTATCGACTGTTTTATCGCCCGTTGTTGCTTTAGCGATTGTCGCATCTTTTTCATCTAAATTAAATGGATAGTGATTTGTCAGTGTCATTAAATGTGCATAAAATGGCTTTTTCATTGATTCTAGCATTGGGATTGATTCTTTGAAGAACGGTTTATCCTTCAGACCCATATTCACAAGGTTTTCTTCATCCATGTTGTAATAGGAAGCATCAAAGAATTGATCAATTCCCATATGTTTATAAATCGTGTCACGGTTCCAGAAAGATTTATAGTCCCCGTGAAGAACTGCACTCGTATAGCCTGCTTTTTGATCTAGGATGGCAGGTAGTGATTGGAAGGTATTTTCACCCTTTGTCACAAATGCTGCTCCCTCTGGCAAGCCAAACATACTATTATCCATCATCAGCTCAGCATCAGATGTCTTCCCTTGACCAGTCTGATGGAAAAAGTTATCGAAATACGTAAAGTCATCTTTCCCATGAGCCAGTTTGTTTAAAAATGGAGTCACTTCTTCTCCATTTAATTTGTAGTCAATTAAGAAAGACTGGAAGCTTTCTAAATGAATTTTAATAATGTTTTTACCTTTTGCTTTTCCAAAATACTCTACATTTGGCTTCGCATAGTGAGAAGACGTATAGTTCACAACATCCGTTAAATCTTCACTGCTTGCATTTGCAACCTGCGTTGCGTTTTGTGCTGCTTGTACCCCGTCATAAATCGTATAATTGTAAACACCTAAGTATTTGACAACATACTTATGATCAAAGGTTCTCGTTAATAATTCTGGACGATCCTTTTCAGCCAAATGAAGGTTTACAAAGAACAGTCCAATACCTGCAGCTACAATCAGCAGTGCAAACGTCTTTTTCATTTGGAACTTCTTCACTTCCGGTCTCCAAATGACAATCGCAATCAAGATGATGATATCAAGGAAGTATAAAAGGTCATGCGGCTTAATGCTTGCTAACACACCGCCAGTCATGCCTCCCCCAAGATTTCCTGCCTGCTTCATTGTTGAGAAAGTCAAAAAGTCATCAAAGAAACGGTAATACGCTACATTTGCATATAAAAGTGCGGTCATAATAAAATCAATAACAATTAAAACAATGGCAGATTTACGCCCCTTCAAAAAGAGAGCAAGTCCAAAAAACACAATGGCTGAACTAAATGGATTCAATAAGAGAAGCCCCTCTTGAAAAGAACCTTTTACTCCTAAATTAAAGTCCATTTTGTAGGCTGTGTATGATTTAGCCCAGAATAATAGGACAGCCAAAACAAAAAAGCTATATTTGTTCGCAAATATTTTTTTCATAAAACCTCTTCTTTCTTATCATCGTTCTGATATAAATGAAATCATAAAAAATTTACATTCATTTTGCAAATGTAAATCTTCTTCGTCAAGCATTCCGATGCTCTGTCTCCGCCGGATACATGCGCTCCTTTAATATAACGAACGAGAGGCATCATAAGTTTCAAAAAAAATACGAGTAAATAAAAGGAAAAATATCCATTTACATTAAATTTACGCACACTTCATGTTTTAGTGGATGAAGAAGGTTTTGTAAATCACTCAGTATTACTTTACTTTTTTCATCTATTCGTGTCAAAGTAATTATAAAGAAAAGGAAGAATCACCTAGGCTTTTCGACTCACTTACCCAAATTTATACAAAATTCGATCCATGCTTCTTTTATTGTGACTCAACCTTCATTAATCCATGTACCTCCTAAAAAAACAGTTTTAAACAAAAAAAGCTTGATTTCCCCTACTAATGTGCGGTGTGATTAAGAGGTAGATTTTGATCATATCATCCTTATGTTCATGACAAAAAAATCGAGCTGGAGGACATCACATGAAGATTAACAAACAAATCAACACTTTTGAAGGAAGATTTTCAGAAGATATAGTCACTATCATTGCTGTTACAGGACCTTCTGGTGTAGGGGCAGGAAAAGCAGGACAGGCACCTCTTTGGACCGCTTCTATTCCACTAATTGCCTGGAAGGAAAACGGCCATATCACAAACGAAAATGTAAGACTTTGCTGGTTAACAGATGACGAAGGATTGAGGGAAAAACAGGCACAATTACATAAAGAATCAATCGTTACACTCCAGGTCCGAAAGGGCGAAGGTGAATTCATGCTTGTATCTTTGATCAATACAGATACAAAGGATCAAGCACTTCAAGAAATTTTAGAACAAGCCCAAAAGCCTGTGTTTTATCATGATGACATACTTGGAACCTTTGAGTTAGTGAAAGGACTAGACTTATTTGAAAAGACGATCCAATGGAGCAATGAAGAGTGCCTTCTCTACTTCAACCTCGAAGAAGATGAAAAAATAAATGACTCTCTTTCTACAGCAAAACAACTCATACAAGAACAAGCTAAATGGGATTCTTCTATTAAATCATTTGCCGCGAATCAGCTGATAGATCTAGCAAAGGATTGGCAGGAACAAGACGAATCAGTTGAAAAGCAAGAAGAACTCACACTGAATCAATTTATGAGCCGCATTTCACTTGAAAGCCTGCATGTTTACCCTGAGGGAGAGTTTGAAGTCTACTATCATGACGGTGATTTATTTTGGGGACATGTCATTATTATCACAGGAAATATAAATGGCACATTTCATGATGCACACATTGCAGGCTAACAGCTGGAGGGACATTAGATGGAGATCAAAGCTTTTCAAGAATTAAATCTAATTGGGAAAACGCCAGCCATTGCCAAAATAGGCGGGTTCCGTCCTGATCCAGCTGTACACAGCTGGTTTGCAGGCCATTTTTTCATCGATCCTCATCAGGGCTGGCCGACAGATCAAGATGGTGCCATGATTCCGATCTTACAAATTTATTTACCAGAAGTGCCAGGAGGAATGAACGGCTTCAATGAGTGTAAACTGATTCAAATTTTCCTCAACCAGAAGACACTTCCGATTGATATCACCAAAAACGGCGAAGGCTGGAAGCTCATTGAATATGCATCAATCGAAGGTTTAGAAGTAGCTGAGACTCCTGAAGAAGTGAGAGGACTCAAACCCTTTCAAATCCAATGGAACAAAAGTGAGCAAAGGGATTTCCCTTGCTGGGAAGAAGCATGGTCATATGTGGATCTAACAGAAGTAAACGAAAGTGAAGAAGCGACAGACCACTTTTTTAATCAATACACAAATTATTCGTTCACAAAAATCGGTGGATATGGGGCGTATATTCAATCCCCACCCCATCAACAACAAGGCGAATTTATGCTGCAAATCGCCTCAGAAGAAAAACCTCGTTTCATGATTGGTGATAACGGCACGATGTATTTCTATTATGACAAAGAATCAAAAGAATGGTTTATGCACTGGGATTGTTTTTAACGTTTATTGAATGAAACCTTGCCTTCTCCTAAGCGTAATGAATAATATGAAAGGAGGAAGCAAAATGGGATTCATTTTAGATATCTTTTCACTTGCTGTGTATATCCCTTTTCTAAAAGTGGATGAAGAGGAGATCTCGAGGAACGCAGCACATCTCAAAAAATATAGCTGGTTTCAGGCACTATTACATGATCAAACTTGCAGGGAGCTCATCATTTATGATCCCGGTGTCCGGCGTGTCATAGGCAGGTTTAAAACGGAGAAACTCCATAAGAAGCGATACAACTTAAGATGCGAACGTAAATTACTACAAGCATTACAACGCGCAATGTAAACTGAAACAACAAGAGCCGCACTTTCCTGTGGCTCTTTTTTTACCAATTGAATCGTTCCTTTTGAAGAAAACATTTGACGCCTGGACAACTCTCCCCGTATATTATGTATAAATCCATCTTTTTCAAAGAAAAGGGGGCCTCACATGCGCTTGTTTAAGAACTGGAGAAAAAAGCAGCCTGCACAGCAAGTCGCTTCAGAAAAACAAGAAGACAGCATCCAAATCAACTTCTCCACACTTCCCTTTGGCACAGACACCGTCGATGATTTTTTGTTCAACCTAGACCTGACCTCCAAGCTCACAGATCCCTATAAAGAAACAGATACGAACAAGCTTACCTAGATCTTCGCAAATCCTCATCCAATACTGGATGATTTTTTTATACTCAATGAAAGGTGTATCCAATGAAAACATATTATATCGTCAGACACTGCCAAGCAGATGGACAATCTAAAGATGCAGCTTTAACACCACAAGGCATCACTCAATCTCACGAACTGTCACAGTTTTTTTCCAGCATTCATCTTAATCAGATTATCTCAAGTCCTTATAAACGAGCGATCCAAACTACTGAGCCCCTTGCTCATGCAAAACAGCTCGAGATAAAAATCGATCAACGCCTCTCTGAACGTGTGTTAAGCAGTAAGCCAATAGACAATTGGTATGAGAAGCTAAAGCTTAGTTTTACAGACTTACATATGACCTGTGAAGGCGGAGAATCGAGCCAAGAAGCCATGAATCGTATTGTAGAAGCGCTCCACGAACAAATAAAATTAGAAAAAGATCATACCCTATTCATCACACATGGCAATATCATGAGCCTGCTTCTTAAACACGCCGATCCAACGATTGGATTCGAGGAGTGGGAAAAATTAAGCAATCCAGATGTCTATATCCTGAAATATTTCAAACCAGATCATGTAGAAATAGAACGAATATGGCATAAATAAACGGCAGAATGAATTCTGCCGTTTCCTCATCTATTGTTGATAATAAAAAGCCTCTACCCACTCATACGGCTTCTTACGCTCCGCACACCATTTCATGAAGCCTCTTGTCTCCGTTTGCTGAAATTTCTTCCAGTCCGATAAAAGCTGATCATAATAGGCTGCTTGTTTTTCAACATTAGTACGAATCCTCTTATCTTCAATCAGCATCATGACATCTTCAATACCTTGAATTCGCTCTTGGTCTTTCTCATAGGTGCTTAAATAAAGATCTTCATGTATATGATGAAACGAATACCATAAAGCCGATAAATAGGTTTCGCAAATTTGAACAATGACACGCTGCTCACTGCTGCCTCCAAACTCTAGCGCTTTCAATAAATAGGGCAGCCCTTCTCCCTGATGTACAAACAAGCCCTGCCAGCGATATGGTCTCACATCCATTGGGTCAACCTTCTCCCACTCTTGCAGAACAGGCTGAATCACCCCAATTATCAATGGATACACAAGCAAATGATGACCATCCTCAAACCGTTCAATCTTCTCAAATAGCCAAGCAACAAATAAACGCTGTACTTCAAAATCGTTCTCTTTCATTTCTTCAATAAAGGCCTGAAGAACTTTTAGCGCATCTTTACGCAGGCCCTGTTCTTTTTTCACACAGTACTGTCTAAAAAGAGGATAATCATGTGATCCCTCGTCTTCAATGATGGTCTGTAATATCGTATTCGTTTGCAATAACAACGCCGCCTCTTTACATCCAATCTTTTCTATGTTCATGAATGAATTGAATGTCTTTTTGATAATGCTCAAGGTGCCCCTCATGAATCATGTTTTGAAAAGCGATATCCCCTTCACTCGCTTTTCGTTTCATGTACTGACATAACCCTTTTAAACGCAACAGCACCATATCCAAATAATCTTCTGCTATTTCCTCACCATAAGCTTCAAAAAACAGTTTGACTCTATGTTTTATCTGGTCTGCATGGTCTGATGAATGATAGTTCACGATATCTCCTGTTTTGGTGCGAAAAAACCTACTGATAGGTACACATGTATACAGAGTATATGCGATATCCCAAAGCCTTGGACCAGGAGCAGCTACATCAAAATCAATAATTCCTACTGGTTTTTCGTTATTGAAAATGATATTGTACATAGCAAAATCATTATGGCATACAACCTCTATGTTGTTAGGCGTATTGTCCATTCGTTCCCAATCGTCTGAAATGGGAAAATCACAAACAGCATCATGATACAGTCTAAGCATTCTCGCTATTTCTTTTAAGGCTTGGTGAGAGCACATGTATTCTTTTAAGGGATCATGGCCAGCTTCGCCTTCAATGAAAGACAAGATCTCTCTACCTTTTTCATCAACCCCTAAAAACTTTGGAGCATAGGAGAAATTCTTTTTTTCTAAATGCTTTAGCAGCTTTCGTATATTGATATTGTCTGACTTTACTTCTCGACGAACCGTATCTCCCGAACGATATACGTTCGAGACATTGCCACCTGTCAATAACTCTTCATGGTCATTTTGTTTTTTCATAAATTCTCCCCTAAAATTGGGTCACAATGATGATGTCAGCTATAGATGTGTATGTATCCCCAAATATTCATTTAGTTACACAAAGGTTGTACACTGTTTTATGTGAATGTGCTGCCTTACATGGTTAAATGTATCTTATCAAATGTTGCAAATCATCTAAAGATTATTCTGCTAAAAGAAGTACATGCTCATTATTTTCTATTTTTAATAACCACAAAAACGTTTACCACAAGGGTGAAACGTTAGGTTCACGGTAAAAACCAATCATGAAACTTTTAATAGATACCGATGGCCGGAGCTGAACCGGCAATCCATGATAAATTATTCCTAAAAGGCAAGGTATACCCTCTTAAAGTAAAGTACCCGTTTATGAAATAACAATCAAAGTTCTTCTTGATATATCTCTGATTTTATCGGCTTTAAACTCAAAGGTATTTTAAACTCATGAATACTTTCAATATGATTAAAAAAATGATCGATATCGTCATAATCCATTGACCATTCTTCTACCACCTTTAACTTTTTTAACTCGCTTGTTGGTTTAAATAAAAATTCACAGTGTAGTTGTTCCATGTGAGAATAATCATCTTCTTCATAAACTGTAAACTGACGTACAAGGTCAAAATGAAATAGTTCCTCTCCTGTAAAGTCATAGACACCACACTGAAATAAAATTTCTTTATCTTCTTCGCCCTCAACTGTCTCCTTTGAAAAAGCCTTAAATGTTTCCCAAACCTTTTTTATATCATCGGTATCTTCACCAATGCTATCTTTAAGATAACTTTCAGCATTTTTAACCGTAACCATTACAACACCTCTCCTATGTACAATTTATCTCATCCTTCTTCAATTATCCAATGGAAGCAATTTTGTCGTGTGAAAAATCAGCTAAAAAACAAATAAAAAACGCCCTCCTACAATTTGTAGAAAGACGTCTTAAACGTTGATATTCCTTAATTCTTATGTAATGAATGAAAGAATATCTAAAACTAGATACCGGTGGCCGGGGTCGAACCGGCACTCCGTGAGGAACACGATTTTGAGTCGTGCGCGTCTGCCAATTCCGCCACACCGGCATGATCATTAAAGAGCGCATCTTATATTAAAAACAATGGTGCCGAGGGCCGGACTTGAACCGGCACGGTAGTCACCTACCGCAGGATTTTAAGTCCTGTGTGTCTGCCAATTCCAC
>NZ_BSEI01000004.1:0-448348 GCF_030268125.1 Bacillus sp. YKCMOAS1 | reverse complement strand
TGCTTTTGCATCAAGTATCTTCCCCAGCAGAATTCACTCCTTCCTATTCATTGACAAGGTCAATTTTACCAACACAAAGTTTGTCATTAAATAGGAATAAAGATACAAAAACAGTACTCAAATGATTTAGAGTTCTCGAAACTTTAAACCTGTAGTAAAGGGTACTCCTCAATAAGCCCTACTTCGTCCCTCTTCTCATATTCCGTTGAAAACGTTAACCCGTAACTTTTCTGATCAAAAAACAATAGCCATCTGCCTGTTTCTAAACTCTTAACACACCTTCATAATCAAAACCTTGTTCATCATATCCTACATGTAAATGCATACTCTCATCTAAACTATGTATTCTTTCATTTGTACACACTTTCACCTTACTCCCCTAACTTTTCACATTATGCTGAAAATCAATATTCCTCAACTCAACCCAATCAACAAGATCAGGTACCTTTTTTGTCGTCAAAAAATGTTGAACGATTTGATACGCTTGATTGCGGTCGACATAGCTGCACGATGGCACATACAATGGTGATCCAGCGACCAAATGCTCGATCGTTTGGATCTTTTCTACCTTTTGAAAAGGGACTAAAAAATCTGGATATCTGATGATAAAGAATCCATACGGTTCAGTATAAAAGAAAACTAGACTTTCGCATTCCCAATCTTCCTCTAACTCAATGGAAGATTCCCCGTTTCCTTGTTCCCAATACTCTTCACCCTTCTGAAAGAAGATCCTTTTCATGAATTCTTCTTCCGGATTTTCTACTGGAGCTCCTGTGGGACCGTAGTATAAAAACATCAATATCGCTCCTTCATGCCTATATCAATTTAGATTTAACCGATTGTTCTATTTCCCTCAAAATCATAAAAGGCTTGTGTTTGTTGGTTTAATTTTAGCATGTGAAATAGCTTTGGGTTTAGCTTTTGAAAGGTTTGAGTGCTAACCCATTTTACTTCTTCAATATCATGATCCGGATCTAGTAGAATGTTCATCTCTCCCCCGATCATTTCCGCAAAGAACGTAATGATCAGCGCATGATGCTTTTTATCTTGAAAGAATGCTTCACGAACCGAATGAAGTTCATTTACTTTGATAACATACCCTGTCTCTTCTTTCACTTCGCGGATGACAGCCTGCTGCAGGTGTTCACCTTTTTCCACAGCACCGCCCGGAAGTTCCCAATATCCCTTTACATTCTTGACCGTTAATATATTTTCTTCCTCATCATAAATAATAGCTGAAACCACGTCTACTCGTTTCAAATAAATCCCCCTCAACATTCTCCATTCACATAAAATGTCGGATTTATGACACGAACTGTTCATTTTATACATTCTTATTATACTGTATTAGTAGTCAGCGATTGGAGGCCAGAGCATGTGGATGATCATCATTTTGCACATTATCCTTATAGGATTTACAGGGACTACCGTTTCTCTATTAAGACAAATGAAAGGGTCAAACGAGAAAATCATTCAACTGGTAGAACATCAAAAAACGAAACAATGAAAAACTATTATTCCTATTCTTGAGCTTATTACATAAGGTAATAATTCTCATCAATACCGCTTAAACACTCTTTCCTTTACATAAGTTTATCGCAGCAATTATTCCATTAGCATTAACTAACCTTTTCCTCTTATTTTAAAGTAGAGTGCGACATAAGGTACAGGAGTACATTGATCCGGTTCCGGGTCTTTCAATCCATGCACTCATGTAGAGTGCGACCTTCCGTTCATCCCACATACTATCACCTCAAAAGCTTTCAATCCACGCACTCATGTAGAGTGCGACTTGAATGGGAGCAGAAACGAAATGCCTTTCTTGACTTTCAATCCACGCACTCATGTAGAGTGCGACGAACCAAGTGAAAGGGAAGATGTCTTGAAATGGATCTTTCAATCCACGCACTCATGTAGAGTGCGACCGATCCGCATGGATTCGTCAATTGCTGACATCATTCTTTCAATCCACGCACTCATGTAGAGTGCGACAGCGATTTTCAGTAAAAAAATAAATAAAACAGCACTTTTTTATAATAATCAGATAAAAAAGTCCCTTCTGTTGATACAAAGTATAAATTATTGAGACAAATAGAGATAGAGTTTGTCGAAAAATCTTTCTTTTTAGGTGCGAATGCTTCAGGGAATTTATGTGCACCTCACATTCGCACCTAAAAAATAAAAGGATCTTCTACAAAAATTGTTTCCTTTGCACCAACCTGTTCTACTTTTTTTCGATATTGGTTACCCATTTGGTAAAATCGAATACTATCTTTTTCTTCATTAATAGCTTGCAACAACTGATTCTTCAATGTTGCAAATTCCGTTGAATCTACAATACATTCAAATACAGAATGTTGTACTCTTTGACCATAGTTTTGACAAATTTTCGATATTTTCCTTAGTCTCCGTTGCCCATCTCTATCAATTGTACTGACATCATACGTAATCACAACCATCATAAAAAACATCACCTACTTCCAAAGAAATGGTGGATATTCATCTAAATCATTACGTAAAAATCTTGCGAGAAGGAGTGCTTGTGCGTGAGGTACTAATCCCCATGCAATTTTTTCACCTAGAAAAGGATGTTCGATTTTCTCTTGTTTTCGATTTTGCCATGCAGTTAAAAAAGTTTTTCGACCTTTATCTGTCATGATAACTGCACCATTTTCTTTTTTTACAAAGTCAGATGGCGAAATCATTTTCTTATTTACGATTGTTAAGACAAATTTATCAGCAAATACCCCTCTTAGTTCCTCCATCACATCTAAGGCGAGTGATATGCGTCCAGGGCGGTCCCTATGAAGAAAACCTACATAAGCGTCTAATCCAACTCCTTCTAGTGCTGCAGCTACATCATTAGCGAGTAATGTATAAGCAAATGAAAGCATGGCATTGATCGGATCAAGTGGTGGTCTTCTAGAACGAGAATGGAAAGAGAACGATTCTTTTTGCTGAAGAATCATTTCATCGAATACTCGATAGTATGCAGAAGCTGCCTGTCCTTCTAAGCCTCTTAACCTATCTAAATCAGACTCGACCCTCACATTAGCCAAAATATCTGAAATGTGTTGCGTCGTTTGCTTAAATACCGGTACATTTATTCTCAATGGGTAATCTCTTGTCATTCGCTCAAGCATCCATTTATGATTATATATCTTGCCAAATATAAAATTCCTTGCAACTTCAACTGATGTATCTTGACGTTCTGAGACTTGATACTGTTTTTTTCTCAATGTGACATTTCCTCTGCTTTTCCCTGAGACTCGCGCCAAGAATCGTCCACTCTTGGTTAAAAACACTATCGAAATATGATTTTCTGCACAATAACCCATTAAAGCAGGACTTATGCCCCTATAGCCAAAAGAAACAATTCCCTCGATATTATGAAGAGGAAGACGACCTACTTTTTCTTTTTCATTAAGTAAAACAATATTCTCTCCATCCAAAGATAAATATACTTCAGGCTGGGTAATAAATATTGTGTTTAATAACTTCCTCATTCATCCATCGCCCTTTCAATATACTGTTTGACCGTTCTTTTATTCATCAAACTAGGCAAACAAATGTGTTGAAGCGAGCATTTTTTGCAAAATTTCCCTATTTTCACCTGAGGAGTGCGACGCCTCTCAAAAAAATCCAGCATCTCTGTAACCACAACTTTTGCTTTTATTCTATTTTCCGTCGTAATTGGTACTTCCACCCTTTGTTTGATTTCATGATAATAAATGTAACCAGACTGAATATCACAAAGAAGCATTTCTTCTAAACAGGCAGCTTGAGCAGTCAATTGAAGGATGTCTGCATCATTCAATTTTGGCTTCCCTCTTTTATACTCGACAGGGTAAACAAGGTAATTCTCTTCTAAACTAGGAATGTAGACTCCTTTTTTGTGCAAGATAAATTCAACGACGTCACAAACCCCGCTTATTTTGAGCTGGTGAGATACAATTGGCATTCCTCTTACAATTAATTTATCTTTTCTCTTCTCTCTCACAAATGGGTTATCAGCTTTTTGATGAAGAAACTGTCCTTCAATGGTATTTACATTCTCTGCCCATTGTTGTTCGATATGAATTAACGCCCATTGCCTTTTACAGAATTGAAAATGTTGAATACCAGACAGCATTAAGTACTCTTCTTCTCTATTATTTCCCATCCAATACCTGATATTGTAAACCTTCTAATTCTGATACTCTGAATTGATAGTCTTTCTCAAATGTTTTTGGTTCACCGTGTAATGGCTCTATATTCACCAATCGATGAACTTTGGCAGACGAATACTGCCCCATCTTCGATTGGTGCTCCCACCAAATCACTTTATTTACTTCCATACTTCCTTCGGGACGTGCAGATGAAGCATCATTTTCAAATAAGGTACAAAGTGCTTCTTTTATATTCTCTGCATCTTTTTCTGTAAAACCTGTTTTCTCAGCTAATTGCGTGTTGATACTTCCATAAAAGATATAAACGCCATGTTCTACTCGATGTTTCATTCCCATCGTATCAGAACCTTTTTTCTCACCAGGTTCACTGTTTACACTCTTAGTGATCTGCATACTAGTCAAGTCTATGGGAGTAATACTGGTTGCGGTATGGATGGAAACAGGTCCCCTCACTCCTACAGAAACACCTCCACCTGCCCCCTTAAAAGCAAAGACTTGACCAAAACTGCGTACATCAATCCATTTCTCACATGCTACTCTGGCAATCTCATCCGTAGTAGTTTTTTTATCTTTCAGACGTTTTCCAAAGTCAATATCAGATTCAGCCCGTTCTTTTAAACTACTAAACCCATCTACCTTCCGATCGTTTGATTGGACAAAAATAGATTCTCCCATATCTAATAAACGATTTCTGATTTTTCTTTTAATGGCTACATCAGAAATCTCCCCATACCCTTCATGGGTTTGCCTTGGTCGATTTCCGTTAAGTGGATCCCCATTTGGATTCGCTTTATGGACAGATAGCACAACTGCAAAATCAATTTTTTTGTTCAATGTTTTCATATCCTACTCCCCTTTTTCGTCAGTGCCATTCATTTCTGCTCGATTTCTTTTTTGATATAATGCGTGTCGTTGACTGGAAAAACCTAAAATATATTTCCCTGATAACGGTTTGTTTGTATAATCATCTACTGCAAAGGAAGAAAGAACCTCATCCATCATTATTTCTAGGTACATGCTTCTTGCTCCCAGTTTCACCCGGTAAGGCTGTAACGCTGCATATATTGTTGTCCATGTACGTTCTGGTTGTCTTGAGAATGCATTCATATAACGTATCGCATTCGTTGCTCTTTGTTCATCACTTCCAAGAGCACGTCTCTCTAGCACATCTGCAATGGCAAGCAATCGTCCAAATAGATAACTTCTGTCTGTATTTGACTGGTCTAAAGCCACTTCCATTTCCTCCTTTATATTTACTAATGCACATGCAATACCTAACGTTTTTTCCCATTCCCAAGTTTTCATTGCGACAGGGTTAGAGGCACGCTGAATGGCAAGGTTAACAATATCTTTTGGTATGTTCTGATTCCTTTGATCTCCAACAATATAAGGAACTAGACGACTTGCAACCTCTTTTATCAATTGTTCCTTCACTTGAGGACCGTACATGGCAAAGGCGATATCTTTTGGAGTTGGTGTCCCAATAGACGATTTTCCCTCGGCGTAACGCTGTCTCCAACAGCACGACACATACCAATGATTTAACCTGTTTAAATATAAATGCTTGTCCATGTTGATATAGTCGAGTACAGCAAGCCGACCCGTTGTAGCTGCATCTAAAATTAAGATATGAATATCTCTTTTTTTCAGTCGAAAATCATGCTCGTATCCAGCTAGTGCTTTACTGATTTCTTTTGCATACTCTCTTGCAGTAAAACTTTCCTTCTTTTCAGGAAAATCTTCAAATGAATACGGGTCATCAAAAGGTGAAGGAATTTGTAATTGATCATGCTGCCAAACTAGAAATACTCTTTGATCTATTGATTTGCCTTGATATTGAATTAGCCATTTTAATGCATTGTGTGCTTTTTGCGATACTTCATAGCCAACACTTGCAACTTGCTGACTTTTATCAAAACGTCCTCTAAAAGTAAAGCCGCTTGTATCGTTTGACGATATCAACTTCGCCTTATCCCCTGAATGACGTATTTTATTAGCATGTCTTTCTGTATAAGGAATGACTTCTCCTTTCACAAAACAAACATCTTCATTATTTAATAAAGTGTTATAAAACCGAACGAATGAATTATACATTTCTATATCATTCCACACTTTACGACTTATTTCAGGATAAGTATGAACATCAAATCGTATAAAAGCACTAAGTTGATCACTCGCTAAGACAGAAAAAATATCGGGCTTGATTTCACCATATTTTTTATCCCACTTCTCTATCAAATGATTATTTTCATCAACGTGAAGAATACCTTCATTCACTAAATTCCGGATAAGAGTTTTCTGTTTCAAATAAGCTAAAATACTACTCAATTTAGAATGTGCATAAGGTGAATTGGCCCATAATTCCAAATTTTCGATATAACGATGAAAATGTTCTCTCCTTTGTCCACCATACGCCTCATAATCTCCTGCGACATACATGAGCTTATCATGTAAAGGATATGGCGCAACAACACTACCTGCACGACTAGAAGAGGCTTCTGTGCAAGGGATAACAGTTACTGCATCTTCCTGATCTGTAATTTTAGCTGAATGAAATGCTCCTTCTTTTGTTACAAGAACTTCAATATGTGCGGTTTGTGTTGTGTGTGAAATTGGTAGAAGTGTAAACGTTTTAGATTTATCTCCGTAGAATCTTTCTTCTATCTTTCCAATACGATCTAGATTCTCTTGATATGTTTCATACAAGCTCAAAAGCCAGCTCATGAGCCTATTTCTCCTTTAATTTGAGTAAACAGTTCATCTACGCTTTCGATATGATCCTGATCGAACTGTTTGACATCCATTTCTTTTACTTGCCTCACGAGCTGGCATTCTTCAGGTCGTATAAATTGAATATACCCATTTGTCATCAAAGGATTCCATAATCGCACCTCTAAATGCTGACCGCCTGTTTCATCAGGATAGTTCAGTCCATGTACCATCGTACCAAAGTGAATATCACCATAATCGTCATAGTAGCCTGTTCCTTCGCCAAATTCACACGGTTCAACGTAGCCTTGGCATTCTCTTGTGCCAAGAAAAATATCTCGTCTGCCCCCAACATTAAGTGCACGCTTCAAGATATTATGATGTTTATGTTCATTTCGATCAAATGCCAAGTCAGATCGATGAAAATTAAATTCAAAATGAGCTTGCACCTGATATTCTACATCTTGTAAATATGTATAGTGTGCCAGTGTATTTTTTCCTCTTCCATACTCAATTGGCCGTACTCCTTTTGATTCCATTTTAATTGGTTTCATGACCCTTATTTTATCAACAACCATCAATAAAGTAGGTTTCCAATAAATTGATTCGACAATTCCCTTTATCGCCTGATATGTAGGAATATGATAAGAGTACTTCTCGCCACCCATTTTTGTTAAAGGATCAGTAAATAGCGCATAATTCCCATACAAGCGGAATGAAATTGAATTTCTCATTCCAACACCTCCTAACATAAAATGAACATAACACAACATCTCAAAAATGTAAAATTTTACTATTTTAAAATATTGCTGTTTCCATAGAACTATCATTCTCTAAATTCAAGCCGAAATTCTTCTGATCGTATGCACCTTCTGTCAAACAAAAGATTTGACCTTCCCAATAGCTGTGAAGAACTCCCTGCCTTATTAACTCATCCTTTTGACAAGATAAGATATTAATTGAGTATCGCTGAGCATCTTTAAGTAACTGATTTAAGTTGACCTGATGTGTACCATTAAGTTCGGCGATGATTGCTTTCCCTTTTTCATGATAGGGAACGATGACACTTGTCGTTGTTTGATCAATTACTTTAAAATGATCACTTGCAGTTTTATAACTGCTAGCTAAACAAAGTGGCAGCTTTTTATCATGTTTAAAAGTATAGGCAGCATGGTAACCACCGTTTCCACTCCTTGATGCAGTTATTAATTCAATCATGCTTTTCTCAAGAGCTTTAATCGGGTAGTCTAACCTCGTCTCAAACTTTAAATAAAAATGTTGAAAATAATAGTTCATGGCCTCCCTAGAAAGCAAGTGCCCTCCATAAGCAGAGGGATCCATTTTTAAGTCTCTTAACATAACCTTAACAATTTGACTACCCACCTGTATTTCGCGAAGATGTGCCAGTTTTTCTTCTTGATGATCAATAATATAAACAAGCCCTTTTTCCTTTTCTCCATTTCGATTACAGCGACCCGCTGCTTGTGCAATGGAATCGAGTCCTGCTAAAGAGCGTATAACGCATTGAAAGCTTATATCCACACCAGCTTCAATTAACTGGGTACTTATGCAAATGACCGGTTCTTGGTTTCTTAAATGAGTATAGACTTTTTTTAAAGTATCTTGACGATGTGCAGCACACATCGATGTACTTAAATGGTAGACAGGTAAGTTTAGTTGTTGTAAACCTTCAAATAAGCTTTTGACAACTGATTTTGTGTTTAAAATAACTAATACACTGTTTACACGTTGCAATTGTTTTTGAACAAACATTTGCAATTGCTCATGATTAAACGATTCTTGAGTGGCACAATCGATCATATCCACCCGGCGAAATGCTTCGATTACTTCATCGATAGACTGAATCATTTCAGCATCTTGGTTCAACTCTAGACTTTTTTTCACAAGATGCAATGCTGGCTGAGTAGCTGTACAAAGTACAACACTACAACTCGCTTTTTCTTTGAGGAAATTTACGGTTTCATTAAATAAAGACACACAAGAGGTTGGTACCTTCTGTACTTCATCAAATATCACGATCGATTCTGCGATTTGATGTAGTCTTCTCGTATTGCGATTACCTTTCGCATAAAAAACATTTAAAAACTGTACTATTGTCGTTAAAATAATTGGCGAATCCCAGTTATCTCTCGCTAATTTCAATTGATAGCTTCGATTGAGAGCAGATTCATCCAACTCCTCTTGATCTTCTGCTACATCATCTGCACTCTCAATGACATTAGAATGATGCTCTAAAATGTGCCGATCATCCTGTAACACCTTTCTTAATTCAGCTGCATTTTGTTCGATAATTGTTGTGTATGGCACAACATAAATAATTTTCTTTTTACCATAGTAAAGCGCATGTTCCAGTGCATACCGAAGACTAGCCAACGTCTTCCCACCACCAGTAGGAATAGACAGTGTATAAATATCTGAAGGATGTTTTGCTCGTTCTGCGCACTGTAAGGACATGTCGTTTCTCAGTTGATTGATTGGATGGCTAGTTAAATTAAACGTATCCAAATGGGATAACAATCTCTGATGAAACGTTTTAAATAATTGGTCTATTTGAACAGATGCAATTGTTTTCTGTTTCTCTTCAAAAAGACGAGAGTTGGTGCGATCTGCATCAATCAATGTACTAAAAACAAATTTAGATAAATAAAAAGATTGGTCATATATCGACTTTGTTGAAGTCAAGGTATAGTTTTTTAATTCCTTTACTGCTTTTTGAACGTAAGAACGAAATACAGTTTCATTCATCACCTCTTCAAAAAATCGGCTTTGAATCAAAGGTAAATCTTTTAATTCTTGTGTTTCTTTATCTTTGACTCTTGTCAAAAAAGGCGAGTCTGCATTTTGATTTAAAAAATCTTGCAAATCCGAATGATGAGAAATCACTGCATTAGAAACAATTTCTACCAAAAGAGTATAATAGCGATTGTTTGGAGAACCATGAAACATCTTGTACAGCATACGCCCCCCTGCCGTTGAGTGATCGACACGCCCTCTCTGTGGAGGATGATCGGGAGAATCAACTGCTTCACGAATATATTGTTGAAACTCTTTGGAGTATTTTCCTAAATCATGAAGAACTCCTGCCAATCCAGCTATATGGCGAATGCCAAGCTTATCTCCGAACCTCTCACATAATGACTTCACTTCTAATAAATGATCGGAAACAGTTTGAATAGCACCATCTTGTTTTCTGACATGTGCGATATAGTTCATCGTTAACTCCTTCATTGATTTTAAGGGTTTGTGTATATATGTGGGTTTTTACAACACATGTTGAATTATAGGGTGCGACGTCTTTCAAATCTCGGACAAGACGTGTGATTGACTTATTTCAATCCACGCATTCATGTGCGACAGTCATTTACAAGAAAATTATACCATTTTATACATTATTTTAAAAATTTGTGATTTCTCATGGAGAAACGAATAAAATATAAATTTATGGATATTTTCATAAAAAATAATGGTGCGAATCCTCGAGGCTTTTTATGTTTCCCTAGGGTTCGCACCATACTTATTATCATTAATTTTGTTTGTTTTTCTTCGCCCTTTCTTCCTTCCACTGCTCAAGCTCCGATACTGTTAGTAACTGATATCCTTGCTTTGTCAATTCGTTGATGATCGTGACAGCCGCGTTTGCAGAGGTGTCATAGATGTCGTGCATTAAGACGGTTTCTCCGCTAGACGCATGGGTGAGAATGTAGTTTGCGACGTATTGGCTGTTGCGATATTTCCAGTCTTCAGGATCAACGTCCCAAAGCGTGACTTTCATGTTGACAGCCGCGTTGATCTGCCCGTTTGTTCCACCATATGGCGGTCTAAAGTGAGTCGGTGTGAATCCGCCTGCTTTTTCAATGATTTGCTGCGTTTCTTCTACTTGTTTGATGGCTTGTTTTAATGGCAGTCTTGTGAGTAAAGGGTGGTTATAGGAATGATTTCCGATTTCATTTCCACCTTTTCTGATTTCACCTAGCATATCAGGATAATATTGAACCCTGCTTCCTAGTACAAAAAATGTCGCATGGCCTTTGTTTTCTTTTAAAGCAGTTAAGATCTTTGAAGTCGTTGATGGATTTGGTCCATCATCAAATGTAAGGGCAATGGCTTTTTGATGTGGGTTAAATATTCGCTGTTTAGGCAGTTTCATAATCTTTCTTTTTGCGATCGGTTCTTTTTTCTCGTTTTTGTTCTTTTCTTTATTGATGTATTCTGGCTTTAACATTCCTTTAAGCAGTGTTTTCTTAATCGCCAGCACTTGAGGGCCTTTCTTGTCTGGTGCAATTTGCCCTGCTGGGAAGTAGAATTCAATAAAACGATCTTTGATGGCAAAATACTGATAATGCTCTGCCTCAGGAGATGTTCCTTGTTTAAGCAAATGCTTGTGTTCAGCAAGAGAGCGATCTTTTTTTAACTCCTCAAATGTCATTTGAGACAGTTTTTGCAGATTTTCTTTCTTTGATAAAAATAGGTCGTCTATCGATAAAAAACGCTGTTTCTTGAAATCAAAATTGAAAATCTTCGTTTCATGTCTGCCTTTTACTCCGCCTTTTAATTCATATGTATTGAATTTAATCGCAGCAGTTTGTTTGGCATAGTGAGTAATCTCGTAATCTATGTTTAATTCGTATCGATGATCTTCATCGACATCATTTGCTTCACTAAATGATGTTTTGAATTTATCTAGCGCTGTTTCTGCAAATCTTTTCATCTCTTGATCTAGCTTTTTTTGATGAAACACAGGATAGTTCACAGCATATCTCAAGTATCTCCCGTCATTCACGAGGGTCACAATTTCAACTTCTTTATAGCTCGCATCTGGTGCTACCTTCTTCTTCTCTGTCCCGCTTGCCTGCTGATTATGATAAAACGCGGCGATTCCGATGAACATCGCAAGTCCGCATAGGATGAGACTGACTTTCCATTTAATTGACACAAAAATTCTCCTCTCGTGATGCCGTCATGCCTGAATGACGTGTGTTTGTAGGATAGACTTTGCATGCCCCCTTTTTAGTTTGCAAATCACACAATTGTCACATTTTCGACACATTTTTAGAGAGGAATAAAAAAGGACTGATTTCTCAGTCCTTTGATTATTTTTGCATATATAGTTGAAATAATTTCGTTTCTTCATCAATGGAACGCGCTCGATCAAATGCCGCTCTGACCGTCTTTGTATTGTTCATGAGCTCGTACATCATGGTCAGCACAAAGATAAAAGCTGCATTCCCATCGATGTAATCGTCCGGCGCCGAATAAGATGTAGCTCCTGCCTCTAAAAAAGCATCTGCTAGATTTTTCTCTCCTAGTGTGCAGCCTGTAGAGATAACATGAACTCCTTCTAAGGAAGCATACCGCTTGATTTCATCCGCTCCAAAAGCAGTATCCCTAGGCTCTTCATCTTCGTATACATCTTCCCCTAATTCAGGCATGATAAATGCTCCTTCTTCACCATGAAACGATAAAAGAAGGTAATCTATTTCTCCTCTATTTCTACCAGATAACACATGAATCAGGTCATTTGGCCTTCCGATCCAATGCATATCGACTTTCGCGCCGAAGTTTTCAAGTGCTGCACGCAGTGCAAAAGATTCCAGCTCACTATTAGGTCCTGCTGCTAATGTGATGCGCATGGCTTGTTGATCCACTTCTATCTCCTCCAGACTATGATAAAAATAAAACCATTTTTTCCTCATCTGCATATGTATCAGCCCATTTTAACGCCTTTTTTTCAACAGCGTACGACTCAAATCCAACGGAGCGATAGAGGCGCTTTGCTGAATGATTAGTTGTCACCACTGATAAATACATTTGCTCGATGTCCTGCTGTCTTTGCGCGAAGGAAAGAGCTTTCGTCATTAAGGCTTTGCCTGCTCCCATTCCGCGGGCATCAGCTGTTACATACATCGCAGTCAGATTCGCTCGGTGCTTTAACTTCTGCAAGGTTTCTTGGATGAGCGTGACTGCCCCCACAAGCTGCCCTTGATGAAAAGCTCCAAATGTCCACATAGATTGAGCCGAAGCAAAACGCGCTTTATATTTGTCCTTTGTATTGAATTGCTCTTCCTCATAGCTCATCGCAAAACCCTCTGGATTTACTCGCAGTGCTTCTAGTCTGAGTGCTGTATATTCTTCAGCATCATCTGGTGTTAACAATCGAATATTCAGAAAATCGCCTCCAAAAGAATGATGGATACTTCTAATTTTATCTTGAAAAGAACTTTGGATCAAAATTTTATTCCTGAATATAAAAAGGCATCCCATAAAAGGATGCCCCTTCACTACCACTTACAGCGCTTCACCGGACGGCAGCAAGGGTTTTTGATATCACTGCCGCAATCGTATTCTTCTACAATATACTCGTTGTGAGTCGATTCAGTGACCGGATAGTAGTTTTCTATTCTTTTAATGTTTTTATTGACGTTTTTAATATGCGTTGGATGAATTTTTCTGATCGTTTGTTCATTCGTTCTTGTGTTGACAATTTGACGTGTGGGGAAAACAACCGTTTCTTCTCGGCGAGGCCCAAAGAAAAAATCATCTAATCGATTTCGGCTCATCTTAACACCCCTTCAAGTTGTCTTTCACTTACACTCTATCGTATGTAAGAGGCACCTTTCGTGATTAGATGCTTGTCTATTTTTAGAAAAATCAACTATCGATCTAGTTTTCTCTTTCTTTACAAAAGGGTAATTTTAACATATTATACAAATGATATATTGAGAAGAAATAACATCTATGAAATAAAACATAAGCTTTTTTATTCACTGCATTTTTTCTACTCATCATCAAATAAGAGGTGAACGACATGATCAACACGACACAGCCATTCGAACGAAACAAGCTAGACATTGCACTAGAACTAACTCAATTACATCTGAATCATTATCAAACCAATCATCCTGATCAGCTGAGTGAAATTTACGCGAAATATTACGCGCTACTTGAAGTGCTGGATTTGTCATCCTATGATCAATTAATTGATTTACTGCCAAATGAGCTCAAACAGACGCTTGAGTAAAAAAACCATCTATCCCTTGTGGGTAGATGGTTTTCTTAAATTTATACACGTGCAGCCATATCGGTTTCGATTTGCTCTAAGCTTCTTCCCTTTGTCTCGACTAGCACAAATCGGGTGAATAATAGTCCGATTAAGCAGATGACGCCAAATGAGGAGAAAATAACCCCAAAGCTGAATTTGTCTGCCAGGATAGGGAAAACGAGTCCAACTGCTAACGATCCGGTCCAGTTAAAGGCAGAAGAGATACCTGCTCCGATGCCTCTGACAGAAAGCGGGAAGATTTCGCCAATGATGATCCAAGTGATCGGTGCCCACGAGAAGGCATAGCACAAAATAAAGCAGCAAAGTGAAATCAATGTCACCCAGTTTAAAATTCCTTCACTGACGCCAAGTGCACCTAATGCGGCGGGAGCAAAGAAAGAAAGAGCCATGCCCGATCCCCCTACGGTGAGAATCGTTCGGCGATCGAAGCGGTCAACAAATTGTAAAAAGATTACGGTCGTGACGACAAAAATGACACCGACAATGACTGTAAAACCTGCGGCGACCTGCGGCGCAAGGCCTACATTCCGAGCGATACTCGTTGCATAATAGACAATGGAGTTCGCGCCTTGAATTTGTTGAAGGGTCGCCATTCCAACCCCAATGAAAAGAGCCATTCTGAATTTCTTTTGAAACAATTCACGAATACCCGAGCGTTCTTCTTTGGCGACTTCTAAGATTTCCTGCATTTCTGATTCGATTTCTTCACGAGAAGAACGCAGTGATCCTAATACCTCTCGTGCTTTATGAGCCATTCCGTGTTTAATCAAATATCTCGGAGATTCAGGAAGCTTCAGCATGCCAATATAAAGCACGATCGCAAATAAAGCAGCACTTCCCAGCATCCAGCGCCAGCTGTCTGGGATGGGTTCAAACACAAACGCGACAATATAGCTGAGCAATAGTCCAGTTACAATCATGAGCTGATTGAGTCCAGATAATTTCCCGCGGATTTTAGCAGGAGCGATTTCAGACATGTAAGCCGGAACCAATGATGAGGCTGTTCCTACTGCTGTCCCTAAAAAGATCCGAGCGATGGTGAGCGAAATCTCTTCTGGTGCGACAGCTGATCCGATAGCCCCGACAAAAAAGATAACGGATGAGACCAAAATGAGTTTTCTGCGGCCAAATTTATCCCCTAAGAGACCGCTTAAGATCGAGCCAATGATGGCCCCGCCCATTAATGAAGAGACAACGATTCCAAGCCATAATGGGCTGAGCTGAAATTCTTCCTGAATATGTCCTTCCGCCCCTGCAATAATACCAATATCATACCCAAATAAGATGCCTGCAAAGGACCCGAAAAAGAAGATAAATTTGCTTGACACTTTTTTCTCCAAGTGGATGACCCCCTCACTTAATTAACCGCTTTCATTTCTCCCTGTGCTTCCACTGTAAACAGTAGAAGACCTTTCATCCTTCTTCTATAAAACCACATATTCTGCATTGACAAGCTTTGTAAACTGAACAATTTGATCGACCGTTAAATTGAGAGACACGACTGTATGATGGCCTCCCCCTTGCTTAATCCATGCTTTGACGCCATCCTGAAAATTCGGTTTGATTTTCCACAATACACGCGCAACTGGTAAATGAGGTGCCGCTTCCTCCGGCTCAAAGGCTTCAACTTCTTGTATCAGCCATTTGAAATGTGTTCCAAAATCCGCTATGGAAACAACAACACCTTCGCCTGCTTTTCCATCAAATACAAGACGTGCTGGATCTTCCCGGTTTCCAATCCCAAGTGGAGAAACGACAATGACGGGTTTTGTTTGTGCGAGCGCTGGATCTACTTCCAGCATATGAGATTGTAGCACCGCTTCCTGTCCAGACGTCATTTCATATGTGTAGTCCTCCATAAAACCAGTGGATTGATGATGGCTCATCACTTTTAATAAGCGGTCTAGTGCGGCCGTTTTCCAATCGCCTTCCCCAGCAAAGCCGTATCCCTTTGCCATCAGCCGCTGTACCGCAAGTCCAGGCAGCTGCTTCATCCCATGTAAATCTTCAAAGTTTGTTGTAAAGGCATGATAGCCGCCTTCATCTAAGAAACGTTTGATGGCGATCTCATATCGCGCCTGCACCTTGACACTTTTTTCCCATTCTTCAACTGAATACGTTCCATAATTCACATCATATTGCGTTAAATACTCAGCAAATAATGCATCTACCTCTTCTTCCTCTACTGCATTTACATATTCGACGAGATCGCCTATTCCAAAGTAATCAACGGTCCATCCTAATTGAATCTGCGCTTCGATTTTATCGCCTTCTGTCACGGCCACATGCCGCATGTTGTCACCAAACCGGGCTACTTTGATGTGAAAGCTCTCATGATAGGCAGCCGCAACGTCCATCCAATCAGCAATTTGCTGCTGCACATCCGGCTTTGACCAATGACCGGTCACAATTTGGTTTTGTTTATTTAAACGTGCATTGATATAGCCATATTCTCTATCTCCATGTGCGGATTGATGAAGATTCATATAGTCCATGTCGATCGTGTCCCACGGAATCTTTTCATAATATTGTGTGACAAGATGCAAAAGAGGCTTTTGCAAAAGATTGGTCCCTCGTATCCACATTTTCGCTGGTGAAAATGTATGCATCCACGTCATCACGCCAATGACTTCATCGCGATAATTGACCTCTTTCATAAGCTTTGTGATTTGATCCGCACTGACAGCCAAGTCCTGCAAAATCACTGGATAAGGAAGTAAACCGCTCTCATTTAAGGCATCTGTCATCTTTTGTGCATTTGCTTTTACTTTTTGCAGTGCTTCATCACCATATAAATGCTGTGACCCAACGATAAACCAAAATTCTTTTTTCTGACTTGTTAACATAGATATCCCTCTTTTCTTTATCTTGAAGGTTTTTGTCCGTAATACGCATGCTTTCCATGTTTTCTTAAGTAATGTTTATCTAAAATTCGCTGCGGCAATGGCTCCGCAAATTCGTTCAATTGCTTGGCAAAAAGGTTCATTTTCGCAACTTCATCTAAGATCACACTGTTTGTGACCGCACTTTTTGCATCCTTCCCCCATGTAAACGGACCATGACCTTGAAGCAATACACCCGGCACTGCCATGACATCTAGGTTTCTTTTCTCAAACGTTTCGATGATCAGCTTGCCCGTTTCTACCTCATAACCCCGATTGACTTCTTCTTCTGTTAGAAAACGAGCGCACGGAACGGCGCCGTAAAATGTATCGGCATGTGTAGTGCCCATTGCTGGTAAATCAAGACCTGCCTGCGCCCAAACGGTTGCCCACATGGAATGGCTATGTGAAATGCCGCCAATTTCCTCAAAGTGTTTGTAAAGAACTGCATGTGTTGCTGTATCTGACGAAGGACTGAATTCTCCTTCCACCACTTCACCATCAAAGTTCACCACGACCATATCTTTTGCTGATAGTTGCTCATATGCTATGCCGCTCGGCTTAATCACAAACAAACCACTGTCACGATCACATGCACTGACATTGCCCCATGTAAATTTCACAAGTCCGTATTTTGGCAAATCTAAATTCGCTTGATACACTTCTTCTTTTAAGCGATCTAGCATACCGTCGTCACTCCTTTCTTTGGCATGAGATGCGCTACTGCCGCTTCTTCAATCGCAAGCCCCTTTTGATAGCGCTTTAAAAATTCGTCAAAGCCTTTGACATCGAGTGGATCAGGCTCCATGAGCTCTTCTGATGTATGGGCAAATACCCGGTGGGTAAGAAATTCAGCCAATGTTTGCTGCTGATGATGGACCATAAATGAAGCAAGGACCGCCATCCCAAACGCACCACCTTCTCCTGCTGTTGAAACGACTGATACAGGTGTATTCAGCGCTGCGGCAACCATTTTTTGGCCAACGAGCGGTGTTTTAAATAATCCCCCATGTCCTAGTAAGCGGTCAATCACTACATGCTCCTGTTCCTTTAACCGGTCCATGCCTATTTTCATAGCACCAAAAGCGGAGAACAAATGGGTGCGCATGAAATTAGCGAGGTTAAAGCGGCTTTCAGGAGACCTGACAAAAAGAGGTCTTCCTTCTGGCAGTCTCGTAATATTTTCACCAGAGTAATAGCCATAGCTTAAGAGTCCGCCACCATCTCGATCTGCTTCTAAAGCTTGCTGCAATAACGATTCGTATAACCTCTCTGACTCCACATGCATGCCTAGTGCTTCAAATGCCTCTCTGAATATATTCATCCAAGCGTTTAGGTCACTTGTACAGTTATTCGCATGAACCATGGCAACTGGCAGTCCATCCGGCGTCGTGACAAGATCCACTTCTGGATAGACACCTTTTAGATCCTGCTCCAAGACAATCATGGCAAAAACCGATGTCCCAACAGAAATATTCCCAGTCCGTCTTTCTACACTGTTTGTCGCCACCATTCCCGTTCCAGCGTCACCTTCCGGCGGGCAAAATGGAATGCCTGGCTGCAAATGTTTTCCTTGATCCAAAATGGCTGCCCCTGCTGCCGTTAACACGCCTGCCTCTTCACCAGCTAAATAGACACGCGGCAGAAGGTGACGAAGCTTCCACGGGTAGCCTTTTTCTGCAATCAATGCTTCAAATTGCTGGAGCATTTCTTCATTGTAGTCCTTCGTTTCGTCATCAATTGGAAACATCCCTGACGCATCGCCAATACCAATGGCCTGCTTTCCGGTTAACAGCCAGTGAATATATCCAGACAAAGTGGTCATATATTCTAATCGGGATAGATGTTTTTCCTCTTCTAATACCGCTTGATACAAATGAGCAATACTCCATCTTTCTGGAATATGAAATTGAAATACATCTGTCAGCTTTTGACTCGCCTCGATGGTCGTTGCATTTCGCCATGTTCGGAACGGAACGAGAACCTCTCCTGTATGATCACATGCCACATAACCATGCATCATCGCTGATACCCCGATTGAGCCAATGGTTTGAATGGTCACACCATACTTTTGCTCGGCCTGTTCTTTCATCTCTCGATACGCCACTTGCAGACCTGTAATAATATCAATTAAGTTGTACGTCCAAATTCCATCCTGGAGAAAACTTTCCCATTCATATGCACCTTGTGCAATTGGCTGAAATTCCTCATCTATTAAAATCGCTTTAATTCGTGTTGAACCAAATTCAATGCCTAAAGATGTCCGTCCTTCTTTCAAGGCTTTGGCCGTCTCTTTATGATTCAATCTACGTTCACCCCCATTTTGATAGCGGTTTCAATTTTGTTTTTCTAGATTCATTGATTCTCTGGTACAATCACAATATAATATTTGTACGTACATATGTCAATAATAAATATAGTTGTACATACACAATGTGACAAAAACCTGCATTTTTTCTGGAGGGGTCATGACAGAAAAGGAAAGCGCCTGTTTTTGATTCGACAACCATGTTAAAATATGTCCATACAATTTCTTCTCAATCCGAGTAGATGATCAACTGAGAAAGAAGTGAAACGATGAAAAAGAAGTACCAGATCATTATTGATGATATAAAAAGCAAAATACTCACAGGGGATTATCGGATCGGGGAGCGCATTCCAACCGAATCAAGCCTGCAAGACATGTATCAAGTAAGCAGACATACAGTTCGAAAAGCCATTTTGGAATTGTCCAGCGAAGGATTTTTGCGCAGCGAAAAAGGTTCAGGCACATTTGTGACCAATCAATATCAAACAAAACCTGCGGGACATGCACATATGAAAACGATTGGGGTCATTACAACATACATATCCGATTACATTTTCCCTTCCATCATTCGAGGCATTGAAAGCCGATTAAACGAAGAGAACTATTCCTTGTTACTGGCAAGCACAAATAACGATGTTGAGCAGGAGAAAAAAGCGCTGGAGATGATGTTGTCTTTTGGGGTGGACGGACTTATTGTCGAGCCAACGAAAAGCAATTTATATAATCCAAACATTTCGTACTACTTATCCTTTAAAGAACAGGATGTACCGCTCATTATGATCAATGCCTATTATGAGCAGCTAGAGGTTCCTTTTCTCTGTTTAGATGATGTGAAGTCCAGCTATTTAGCCACAAAAGAGCTGATCACCTCAGGCCATCAGCAAATTGGACTTATTTCAAAAACAGATGATTTACAGGGAAAATATCGGATGAAGGGCTATATTCAAGCGCTAGGTGAAGCGAAGCTTAATTTCCTGCCTGAGCATGTGCTCTTTTTCGATACAGAATCAAAGCAGCATTTGGGAGAGCAAATTCACACATTCCTGATGGCGCACAGACACGAACTGACCGCTCTTGTTTGCTATAACGATGAGGTGGGATTAGAAGTCGCCAGCGTATGCAGCGAAATCGGGCTGTCCATTCCAGATGATCTCTCGATTATTGGACAGGATAATTCGTATATTGCCCAGAAAAATGCCCATGTGAAGCTGACAACACTGACCCATCCACAGGAGAAAATGGGCCGTGATGCAGCAGACTGGATGATTAAAAAAGTACAAGGGAAAAAGAATCTCCCTGATCAAACGTTTTACGAGCCTGAATTGGTTCCAGGTGAAACGATCAAACGAATAAAATGAGCCCTTGCCGCAGGTGGCTCATTTTATTTTAGATTCCAGCATAAGGCGTGAATGGGTCGGATCCCTGAAATGAAAGACATGTGTTTCCCCTCATCCACCATGAATCAATAAAAAATCCCTATCTTATAAAAAGATAGGGAAGATATCTATTACGCCTCTTCTTTAGGAGAAGGCACCGCACATACGCCATCTGCACATGCCGCTTCAAACGCATTGTCAGCAGCTTTCTCTGCTTGAGCTGCTTCCTCTTTCCAAGCTGTTTCAAGTGCACGCAGGAACGTATCGGCTGGCTGTGCACCTGCAACTGAATACTTGTCATTGATCAAGAAAAATGGAACAGCATTGATACCAAGCTGTCTCGCTTCTTGTTCGTCTTTTCGGACATGATCGGCAAATGCTTCGCCGCCCAAAACTTGCTGTACTTCCTTCTCATCAAGGCCTGCTTTTTCTGCAATTTCTAAAAGGGTTTGACGGTCCCCAACATGCTTTCCATCTGTAAAATACGCTTGAAACAGCTCTCCCATGACGAAATCGCCTTTCCCCATTTGACCAGCATATTGTGCCAATCGATGAGCATCAAAGGTGTTGGTCAACACGAGCGGATCAAATTGAAAATCGATTCCTTTCTCTTTGCCAGCCTGCTTCACCTGCTCATTCATCGCCATTGCCCGGCTGCGGCTCATGCCATATTTTTTGGCAAGCATATCGTGAACGTCATGATCGACATCAACAGGTGCATGTGGATCAAGCTCAAAGCTTTTAAACTCTATCTCTACCTGTTCCTTCTCTGGAAATTGTTCTAGCGCTGTTTCCAGCTGTTTTTTTCCTATATAACAAAAAGGACAGGCGATATCTGACCAAATTTGTACTTTCATGTTCATCTTCCTTCCGTGCTTGCGCTTTTTCTTTAACGATGTAACAATTATAGTTACATCAAATAGATGATGTCAAGATTTTGATCTTGATAACTGAAAAAGCCTCTCCTTTTAAGAAAGGAAAGGCTTTGAAAATATCTATTCTAAATTTGCATGGTGACCGTACATTGTATGTGTGTCGAGCTCTTTTATTTCCATTAACCTTAAAATGACCGCATCGTATGTCAGAAGAAGCGACTGCTCAAATAGTGAGCCCATTGGCTGAATGGTATGATGGTTTCCTTCCTGTTGATCCTTCGGTGCACCTGACAATAAGATGACTTCATCCGATAGATCAGCTAAAGGTGACTCAGCAGAAAGCGTAAACGCTGCCACTTTTCCACCAATTGCTTTTGCTTTTTTTGCAAGGACAAGTAAAGACTCTGTACGGCCAGATCCGCTCCCCACAATCAAGAGATCCTCTTCTGTAAAAGAAGGCGTATTCGTTTCACCAATCACATAAGCCTTAACGCCAATATGCGTAAGTCTCATCGCAAACGATTTTCCCATCAAGCCAGATCTGCCTGCACCTGTCACAAAGACTTTTTGTGCAGATAAAATCTTTGTGACCAGGCGCTCTGCTTGTTCGTCTTGAATGGCAGACGAATGATCAGAAAGCTCATTTAAAATGGCTTTCACATAGTCGCTGGTCTTCATGATTGTGCGATCAGCTGCTTCATTTGTGCAGCCACTTCTGCTTTATTGTCCTGGCTTGCGATACCGCCGCCGACAATGATTAAATCAGGGTTTAATTTCACGACTTCAGGTAACGTATCAAGCTTAATTCCACCTGCAATCGCTGTTTTCGCCTGCTTGACAACTTCTTTAATCGTCATAAGATCAGCAAATGAATTTTGACCAACTGCTTGCAGGTCATAGCCTGTATGCACACAAATATAATCGACTCCAAGCGCATCCAGCTCTTTTGCACGACCTTCGATATCTTTGATGCCAATCATATCAACTAAAATTTGTTTTCCTCTTGCTTTCGCTTCTTTCACCGCTCCTTGAATGGACATATCTTCTGCCGCTGCAAGAATGGTGACGATATCTGCTCCAGCTTCAGATGCCTGCTGCACTTCATAGCCGGCAGCATCCATAATTTTCAAATCAGCGAGTACACGTAAATTTGGAAAAGCCTGCTTGACTTCTTTTACAGCACGAAGCCCTTCGTTAATCACAACAGGTGTCCCAATTTCGACCACATCAATGGATGCTTCTACTTCTTTGATCAGCTCAATTGCCTCTGGTATATTCACTAAATCTAATGCTAATTGTAATTTCATCAACTTTCACTCCCGTTTTTCATCTCATCTTCAAGAGCTCCGCGGATGATGCATCTTGAACGATGAAATGAGTATAACAACAGGAATGACGCAATGTAAGTACGCACTTTTTTTTTACATACTATACTTTTCCGCATATGGTTACAAAAAAGATACTGTCTTTTGGGCAGTATCTCAGGGTAAAGACAAAGGGCTAAAATAAAAGTTATTTTAGCCCTACAATCGGTAGTCTTTCTATTTATCATCTTTTAAGAAATTGCTGCCGAGATATTGTTTTCCCCAATCATACATCGCCTCTAAAATCGGCATTAAGCTTTCTCCTAGTTCTGTGAGAGAATACTCAACCTTTGGCGGGACGACAGGATAAACCTCCCGGTGCACAATGTGATCTTCCTCTAATTCTCTTAGCTGATTGACAAGCATTCTTTGCGTAATCCCAGGCATTAACGACTTTAACTCACCAAAACGTTTTGTCCCTTCTCTGCCAAGGTGCCATAAAATCAGCATTTTCCACTTACCACCGATAATATTCAGCGTCAGCTCTTTTTCGCAGTTAAACACTTTATTTTCCATTCGTGATGACAACGACATACACTCCTTTAATAACAAACCACTTAGGTTTTATCATAACTGCAACAAAATGGATTGTCGAACATATGGTCTTCGTTATTGATTTTGTTTTTTGACAAAAGCCATCACAGCCTCCGTCATTTTTTGTGCTTCTTTTGGCGCTCTGTCTGATCCAAACCATTTATTCAGGTCACTGTGGCTCAGCGTATGCACCCGAAAAACAAACCGAGAGCCTTTGTCATGATTCAGTTTTTCAGCAAATCGATACACTTCAGGGTTTTCCCAGCCCGTGACCAAATAGACAGGTGGTAAATTCTTTTGATTCATATAAGTGACAGGTGATGCCTTTGTCCAGTTCTTCTCTTGTTTGCCAAAGACTTTTTTGTACGAGGGGATGGCTTGTATAAATTGATTAATGTTTAACGGCCCGTCTAGAACCACAATGGAATTGATCGTTGTTGGCGACAGCCCCACATGTTTTAAGTAGGTCGAATCTGTGGCAACCAGCGCCGTCAAATGACCGCCCGCTGAGTGACCCATGACATTGATTTTTGATGAATCGATTTGATATTCATCCGCATGATCCTTTACCCATTTAATGGCGTTTGCCGTATCATCTGCCATCTGCTCGTAGTTGGCATCAGGATGAAGCCTGTAATTCATTGAAACAAACACATACCCTTGACCGGTAAAATAATCAGCCTTTGAAGCGACTCTATTCTTATCGCCGCCTGTCCAGCCGCCTCCATGGAGATAAATCATGACTGGATGCTTCTTCTTTTTGTCTTCATCTTTGCCCTTTGGCATGTACATATCGAGTGTTTGCTGTTTGTTTTGTGTGTCTGCATAATGGATGTTTGTCGTCGGCTTAGGCTGGTTGAAACGGAACACAAAGAATGCGCAAACCAATAAGCCTGCGATGACCGCCGCAAATAAGAGCCATTTCAAGATTCGATTCAATGTCATTGCACCTTTCTGTGTTGGGATGGGGAAGCATATTTAGGCATATGTTGGTAGACTATCATGATTCATTTGATACGACTTGTATGACTTGAACCGTTTCACAATAAAAAGAAAAATACTGTTCTTCATAATCTTCGACAAAGTAATTCAAATATTCCCAGCCTCTATCCAAAAGTTGAATGTTCAAAAAAAGATAGGAATCGTTTGTTAACTCCAAATCTTTGATTTGAACAGAAGAGACATTGGTGAATTTCAGATGAATGTCTGCTTGTAGATTCGGGGATTCATATGGGATGTGCAGAACAATACAATTGATCATGTCGTAATGTTCATTATACTCTTTAAAGTAGTGGAATTCATTGATTTGCTTTAGATGACTGATATCGAAATCAGGGATTTGCTTCTGGATTTTTTCATCTAAAAACCATGTCATTGTTTGTCCTCCAAGAGGTTATTTTATAAGTTCAATGATTCGTTTTCTTGCTTCCTCATGGTACTGGATATAGGAATGTAATAAAGGATACGATTCAAGAATATGTTGATAGGTTTTAATTTGTGGATATTGCTCTTCAAATGACTGACGTAGCACGTTTAACTGTTTTTTTGGTATTCGTTTATTATCGATCACATAACTTAAGCTGCCTGTCACAAGAGTGAAAAATTCATAAAAATCATCGGACCATATACCAGTTTCCTCCTCAAAAGATACGATATCTTCTGGATAAGCGGAATGAAAACAATATTGATAACGCTGCTTCAAATCATTGATTAAACCTTGTTTATCTTGGCTCGTGTTCATGGATCCACTACACCTTTCTCTCAATGCTTTTAAGTAGATTAAAATTTAAGAAGATTATAGTTCTTATTATTCAATATTTGTGTGATTTTGGATGAATTCTTTTCTAAAATCTTCTGGAATTTTCTGAGTCGGAAATACAACTAAAATCCAACCTAATACAATCTCATCAAAAGTTCTCCACGTTTTTAGCAATTGTTTATTCATATGTTCTAATGGTTGGTAAAATATCATCACTCAATGCCCAATCAAACTCTTGAAACAAAAAACAATCAAATGTCTTACGGAAGACTTGTTGTGGCAGCTCTTTATTTGTGTCAAACACATGATCTACTAAATTCTGATAGAATTTGAATTCTTTTTCTGAACGAATAAATAAGTTTTCAAGCCGTTTCAAACAACTACCTCCACTCTTGTCGAACTAGTAGTTTTTTAATTCTTCCTCTATATCTTCTTTTAATGTTTGAATTTCAATTGACACCGAATTATTTCGATTATAGAAAATGGACGGATTGAATCCATCTGCTATCATACCCGGGAGCCACTCTTCTATAAAGTCTTCTAAATCAATCATTTCTGGCACTGTTTTTTCCCATTGATCGATTGCGCAATAAGCGGCATGATCCTTTGTCGCCCAAAAATGAAGCTGCGGTACACCACGTTCATCCTCTTACATAACCCAGCCCTTCTCGTTGCTTAATGACCAAACCTCTTCTAAATCAACAATCTTTTTGATGAAGTAGTCATAACGCTTTTTCGCAGATAACTGGATGGTGGTTTCTAATTCTTTCGGATGCATGGACATTGCGTCGCTCCTTATCTATTTATTTACTGTAGAAAACGGCATGATTTTAGAGATTACTTATTGAATACGACGACTCCATACGGATTATAAAACGAATCAGCTTCGGAATAAATATCGTATTCAATAAGAGCTGGCCCGTCATCACCTAAAATAATGTTCTTTTTCTTATGTTCTTCTTCCCAAAAGCCCATTTAAAATACACTCCTTTATATTTTTGCGTTCTTGATTTCCACAAGTGTTATGCTATTCTCATTTTGTCTTATCACAATAACCGTAAACTTGTATAAACAGGTTTATTTGTATGTTTGAATAGTGCTACTTCATGATCAGTTAACCACTTAAGCTCTCGCATATGATAAGAAATTTCTTCCAAATAGGTATCGGTTTTAGCAATTAGTTTTTTAGATAATATCTTTCTTTTATTGTCTTCAATGACAAGATAGAGAGTAAACTGCTTTAGATCTAACTCGATCAGAGGATATGCTTTCTTTTTTTTATCGGGGCTTAGTTTTGTTTGTTTTCCTTTTATCTCAGCTTTATATTTCTTTTCTTTCATTTTTTGAAATGTCGCTTTGACGAGCTGACTGTCCCAATTTTTTAATTCACACAGATAGAACACCGCTTTTTCCAAAGTATCAGCTAAGATCTTTTTCTTATTTGTTGCATTTTGAAATTCACTGTAACAGAAGGGTACTTCTAGCTCATAAGTATTTTTTAAAAATAAGATGTCAGGTTCATTTTTAGAAGTACTAATTAATTTGTAGTCTTTAAAAGATCCACATATAAAAACAATAGCCTCACAATCTTTCGTTTGAATTCTTTTCCCTAATTCCCATAAAAACATTTCAGTTATACAAAGGGATTGGCTAGCTAAGTTCCCACAATCGTCATCTGACATTAATTGGATATATTTCAAATACACTTCTTATAATCCTCCTTTCTAGAATCACTTTCTCCACCACATTCAAACTAAGGAACCTTAATTTCTATTTAAAGGAAATTAATCTTTTTAAGGATTTTTCTAATAAATCACGTGGTATATGGTCATGACTAATATAGTGAAATATTGCAATACCATTTTCCAATGAGAGAATTGTCCATGCCATTTCTTCAGGTGAAAGAGTACATGTAAGGTTCTCTTTTTCTATTAAATTCTCAATGGATTGAGAGATTTGTTTTACCGATTGTAGGATCATATTTGACCACTGACACCTTACTTCCTCATTTCTCATTGAATACAAAAGAAATTCCATATTTAGCAGGCTCCACGTCCGATTTTCTTCAAAATTTTGAATAGACTGTTGATTCATTTTTTCTGGAAAGTGTAAAAGAGAAGGCTGTTCTGCTAATAAAGCATTGATTTTTTTAACATGTAATTGCATTTGTTGTTCCAATAGAGCCAGAAAGATCTCTTCCTTTGAATGGAAATGCGCATAAAAGGCCCCTTTGCTAAATCCCGCATATTCTGCCAATTTATCAATGGAGACCCCATGAAAACCATACTTGGCGAAATTCTCAACAGCAGAATTTATGAGTAATTTCCGTGTTTCATCTTTCCTTTCGTTTTGCGTTTTTCTTTGTCTAATCATTCCTTTACCTCCTTATCTTGACAATAATACCATATAGAATTAATATACCAATTAGTATATTAATTCTATATGGTATATATCTTGATGTACAGCATAAACAATTAATCGCTATGGAAAAGGAGCAAAACAATGCGAAAGATGGGGAAAAAAATTCACAAAACGAAAAGGGACATAATCGCTCAAACAGTTAAATCAGGAATTATTACATCAAATTTAATCCCAATGTGTGCTGGCTTAACCTTGGCATTATACACTTATCAAATTGACATCCTTCATAAATCTATTGAGATACTATTTGCATTTGCAGGTTCAATTTTATTAATTGGTGCTGCTGGAGCTTTAAACAATTTGTATGATAGGGACATAGATTCCGTGATGAATAGAACAAAAAACAGACCTACTGTAACAGGAGAAGTCAATCTTAAAAAAGTTCTATGGCTTAGTATCTTAATGTCTGTTTTAGGATTGATTTTTTTAGCATTTACAACCTATCTAGCAGCTATTATAGGATTGATTGGTTTACTTTTTTATATTTTCCCTTATACAATGTGGAGTAAAAGAAAAACCGTTTACAACACAGAAATTGGTAGCATTTCTGGGGCAATGCCGCCTCTCATTGGTTGGACGGCTATTTCACCAGACATCTCACACCCAGCTATTCTGGGGTTATTTTTCATTACAATTATTTGGCAGATGCCGCATTTTTACTCAATAGCTATTAGAAAGCAAAATGAATACAAGGCAGCAAACATTCCCATGCTACCTGTTGTAAAAGGAATGAAAAGAACATACTTGCAAACCAATCTTTATATCTTAGCAATAACCTTAAGCAGTTTTCTTTTCCGTTCTTTAAGCATAGGGCTTGTGCTTATGTCTTTTTTTCTAGGTTTTATATGGATTTGTTTAAGTATTTTAGGTTACAAGCGAATGAATTCAGAGAAGTGGGCATCTTTTATGTTTGTCTATTCACTAATTTATATGACAACTCTTTATTCAACGGTCATTATCTATACTCTTACTCGTCAAATTTTTTGATTTATTCAAACCTTAGTTCTGTAGACGACCATAAAAAAGTTCATATAAAAAGCACCCTACACGGATGCTTCAATCAAATGATATTTTTTCAAAATACGATAGGTGATTTCTTTTGCTTCTAGTCCTGTGCCTTCGATATTTGTGGCGAAGATGTAGGTTTTGTTTTTATGTTTGATGAAGCCTACGTACCAGCCGATGCCTGAGCCGGAGCCTGTTTTTCCGTATAGGGTGGCATGTTTCTCTTCTTCTTGTATCATCATTCGTTTGACCGTTCTCATGACAGATAGGTCAAATGGGAGACTTTCTTCATATAGCTGTTTGAGGAAATGGACTTGTTCTACTGGAGAAATGCGCAACGAACTGCTTAACCAAAATTGATCGATTCCGCCAGATATGTCTTCATTGCCATAGTGTATGGCTTTCACCCAATGGCTCATGCGTTCTTCCCCGATGTCACGCGCCATGGCTTGATAGTACCAGACGACTGAATCTCTCATGCCAGAGCCCAGTGTATGATCCTTATTCCAGTTATCAATTTCTCTTTTTACTCCGTCCCAATATTTGATGTCATATTCATCTCTCACCGCGCCGGTTTGGAGTCCGATGAGGGCATTTGCCACTTTAAATGTTGATTGTGGGGCAAAGCGCTTATTCGCTCTTTTTTTGTTATATACCCATGGCGATTTTTCTTTTACTTCTTGGATCACAAATGTGCCTTCCCTGTCTTTCAAGAATTCATCATCTACTGACCATGCTGGTGATGTTCCCTCACTTGATGACGGCTGACCGATACAAAGCGCCATCAGCAAAATGAAGAAAACTAGCCATTTCATATGCTTTTTCTTCAAAAAACCGCTCCTTTTCCCATGATTTGTATCGATTGTAGCATGCCTGAGCGATGAGACATAAGGTACGCTTGTCCTCTTTTCTGCCAAATAAAAAAAGCCGGTTTCATCCGGCTTTCTGATCATATTAGCTTTCTTTTTTCTCTTCAATGGCCTGCTTCGCGATTTTTGAAATCGTCATATCATCCATTGGCGGGTTATGGAGCCCAGCACGAATATCTCGATAGTAACGCTGCAGCGGACAGCCAAGACTCAAACTTTTTGCACCGACTAAACGCATGGCTTTATCAACCACCTGCAGACTATGATTGACGACTGTATGCTTCACTGCACCGAATTCATTGATTAACAGCTCTCTTTTCTCAGGCTGCTCATACAATGTTGTCGTTGAATAGATGACGTGGCGTGCTTGCTTTAGTAGTAAATCAATTTCGCCAATCAATGTTTGGACATTTGGCAGGTCACTAATCGTTCCGCTGATACTGTTCGGTGAATGAGTGATGGCATACTGAACTGCATAATCTCTTGCCGCTTGCGCAATCCCTAAATAGCAGGAAGGAATATGTGCGATCCAAGGGTTTAATGTACCGCCTCGAGGTCCTTTTTGCACTTCAACAAGCATGTCATCTGAGACCACAACTTGATCTAAGATTAAATCATGGCTTTCTGTTCCTCTCATGCCGACAACATCCCATGTTTCTTCTATAGAAACACCTTCTGTATCACGGTGAATTAAGAAGAATCCCATCGCTTCTTTTTCTTCAATCCATACGCCGACTAAAAAGTATGTGAGAGCTGGTGACATCGTTGTGAAAATTTTACGTCCATTGATCACCCAGCGATCACCTGATTTAATCGCTGTTGTTCCAGGCTTGCCGCCTCTTGTTGGGCTGCCTGTCTGTGCCTCACTCACAGCGCGGTTGACAAGGGCGCCCTTCTTCACTTCTTCCGCAAAGAATTGCAGCTGTTTCTCATTCCATAGTTTCTTTTCATAAATTTCACCTACAACTCCTTGGTGCCAGCCGATCGATAAGGCAGTTGCTCCGTCCATGCTCCCAAGCGTTTCTTGAAATAGAACCATATCTGTTACAGATTGACCTCCGCCTCCATATTCAGCGGGGAGAGACAGGGTTGTATATCCCATGTTTACTAATGATTCGATATTCTTTTTAGGAAAATAAGCGCCTTCATCATGTTTTTTTGCGTTTTGTTCGATCGTTTCACGAAGAGATTCCAGCTGATTGAGCCATGTTTTTTGAAAATCGGTATCGACAAATAATGCTTTAGACAAAATGTATCCAACTCCTCTGTTTCTCACAATCTATGATATCTCATTTTTCCAATTGGAATGAATAAAACACACTTTACTTATAGGATTTAATGTGTTAAATTTTATCAATATTAAGTACATCTGTCAAAGGAACGTGATGCTTTTATGATCTCAGCTACTAATCTACATAAATCTTATGGGCAGACCCATGTGTTAAAAGGCATTGATTTCTCCGTACAAGAAGGTGAAGTGGTCGCAATTATTGGACCGAGCGGATCAGGAAAAACAACACTTCTCCGCAGTTTAAACAGCCTCGACATTCCAGACAAAGGAGAGCTGACTGTTGGAGAAGCCACGATTCAATTTGAACGATATCATAAAAAAGATCTTTTAAAACTAAGGCAGCAATCTTCCATGGTATTTCAGCATTATCACTTGTTTCAAAATAAACGGGCACTTGAAAATATTACAGAGGGATTGATTGTGTCTCAAAACATGTCTAAGAAAGAAGCAGAAAAGGTTGGAGAGCAATTTTTAACGCGGATTGGACTGCTTCATAAAAAGGATGCATTTCCGAGTGAACTATCTGGCGGGCAGCAGCAGCGGATTGGAATTGCCCGCGCTCTTGCGATGAATCCTGCGGTGCTTCTGTTTGATGAACCAACGTCCGCACTGGACCCAGAGATGGTTGGAGAAATCCTTGAAATGATCAAGGATATTGCAAGCCAAGGGATGACGACGGTCATTGTGACGCATGAAATTTCCTTTGCAAAGGACGTAGCGGATACGGTGATCTTTATGGCAGATGGGGAAATTGTTGAAAAAGGCTCACCAGAAGATGTTCTGATGAAGCCTCAGCATGAACGAACGAAACAATTTTTATCCAGAATTCATCGCAGAATGTGGCAAGGATCGGAGGAAGACATATGAAGCAAAAGACAGCATTCATGACATCTGGTGTCCTTCTGTTTCTCCTCTCTTTGATTGGCTGCAGCAGTGTAAAAACAACAACAGATGATGGGAAACAAATTGTGAAGGTCGCACTGAGTGCAGAGGTCAATCCACCCTTTTTAGCGACAAATGACCGAAATGAACCGATTGGCTATAACATTGATTATTTAAATGAAGTGGAAAAAAGACTTCCGCACATCCATTTTGATTACATCTTTGGCGAGGAAGAATCCAATCTTATTGGTGTTGGCGCTGGGAAGTTTGAAATGGCGGCTAATTGGTTTTTCAGTAACCCTGAACGCGAAAAGCGGTTTCTTTATCCCAAGGTTCCGTACGGCTATTCGATGACAGGTTTAATTGTGAATGAATCAAACCAGGATATTCAATCGCTTGACGATATGACATCTAAAAAGCTCGCTCCAGTCAGTCCTAGCGGCGGATTGCGCTCTATATTAAATCAATATAATGAAGAACATGATCCAGATATTCCGCTGACAACCATTGAGAGCCCTTCAAATGAACTCAACTTAAAGCGCGTTGAAAGCGGACGGTCCGATGCGGCCTTTATGAATATTTCGACCTTTGATACCATTCAAAAGCATCTGAATCTGAAGGTCAAAGTGGGCGGGATCGTGTCAAAGGAGCCGATCTATCTTGTCTTACAGCCAAGTGAGAAGCAGCTTGCAGCAGATTTGGACCGGGTTACACAAGAGATGATTGATGATGGAACATTGCCTAAGCTTGCGAAAAAGTGGTTTGGAATTGATTTCTTTCAAGATATTGACTACATCTCAGAGCAAGGCTATCAATATGAAGAAAGGAAGGAAGCGTCATGACGTTTACAGCTGGAGATTGGCTGCGGATCTTTTTACAGGTGCTTGAACGCCTGCCACTCACTTTTCTCATTATTGTAGTATCATTGTTTTTCGCTATCATAATAGGGCTTTTATTTGCATGCATTCGTATTAAGCAAATCCCAGTGCTGAAGCAATTGGCTGTTGTCTATTTATCTTTTACACGAAGTACGCCATTAATTGTTCAGTTATTCTTAATTTATTTTGGACTGCCTCAGCTTTTACTTGTGGCAGGAATTCAAATCAACCATTGGGATCGTGTGTTATTTGTGATGATGACGTTCTCTTTACATACGGGCGCTTATTTATCTGAAGTTTTTCGCAGTGCGTATTCATCAGTTGGGAAAGATCAGCTGGAAGCCGCCTACATTGTTGGGATGACAGATACACAGGCCTTGATCAGGATCATTATCCCGCAGGCCTTTCTCATTGCTCTGCCAAACCTCGGAAATTACACCATTGATCTTGTGAAAGACACGGCGATTGCCTTTACGATCGGGCTCATCGATATTATGGGACAGGTGAAGATCATCTTAGGAAATAACTATGGAATCGGCATGTTTGAAGTGTACGTGATCATTGCGATTGTGTACTGGCTCATTTGTATGAGCATTGAACTAGTCACCATGCTGCTTGAAAAGAAATTTGTAAAAGGCCGCACCAGCCTGTCACGTTAAGGAGGCGATTTAGATGCAAACCATTGATATTCCATTTGCGATTGACCAAGTACCTCATATTCTAAAAGGCGTTCCTTTCACCTTATTAATTGCACTAGTTTCTATGGCTGTGAGTCTTGTGATCGGATCTGTTTTTGCTTTCATTCGTCTCTTTCGCATCCCTGTACTCAGGCAGCTGGTCACGCTCTACGTCTCCTTTTTTAGAGGAACGCCTCTTATTGTTCAACTGTTTGCTTTCTTTTATGGGCTTCCTTTTGTTCTAACTAGCATGAGCGGCACATTTGGGCTGACCTTTCACCCGGATATGGTCTCCCCATTAGCTGTTGCTCTCATTACCTTCAGCCTGCATTCAGCCGCCCATTTAACAGAGGTGGTCCGAAGTGCACTTCTCGCAGTAGACAAAGGGCAGCTGGAAGCGGCAAAAATTGTAGGCATGACCACAAGGCAGGCGATGATTCGCATTATTTTGCCGCAGGCTTTTGTTGTGGCCTTACCGAACCTAGGCAATCAGCTCGTTCAGCTATTAAAAGCGACATCTCTTTCGTTTACAATTGGGGTACTCGAAATCATGGGTATTTCCCGGATCATTGCAAATGACGGCTATCAGTTTTTAGAAACTTATCTCGTCTCTGCTTTGATCTATTGGCTGCTGAGCATTTTCTTTGAATTAGCTTTTGCATTATTAGAGAAACGTGTCAGCGTATACGGCAGAACTCTCGGGCGTTAAAAAGTCGATCAGGCACAAAAACCTGATCGACTTTTTTATTCACCCTTTTTTGGTATGTTAAACAGTTCTTTTGGTGCGAGTTTGAGCTTTGGTGCTGAGCCGAATACGACAGGTACAGAAATATATCTGAACTCTCCTTTTCCATCCATGCTACGGCCATGTGCCCATCTGCCTTCCTTGCTTTCTTCCCGTTTTGAGAAGTTAAACAAATCATGGGAAAGTGGTTGGTACGACGACATCCTCTTCTCGCTCTATTAAACATCTTTTCAATTATCACTATTCAACCGCAGCTCTCTTTATGAAATGACCTGATCACATAAAAAAAGAGAATGGCTTATGCCATTCCCTTTGTTATCTTACTTATTCAGCACTGACTAAAATTTTCACTTGATCTTTTTCATTGATTAAAGCATGGAAGCCATCCTCGATCACATCGTCCAGCTTGATTTTTTTCGTGACGAGTGTGTCTGCAGAGAAATAGCCTTTTCTCATTAAGTTTAATACAGATGGGAATACGTCTCTGTAGCCGATAATTCCTTTCACTGTACGTTCTTTGATGACAATATCATTCGGCATAATTTCTGCGCCTTTTTCCCAAATACTCACAATGACTGTTTCGCCTGCAATTTTAGTTGATTGGATTGCTTGCTTCAATACAACAGGTACACCCGTCACTTCAAAAGAAACATCGACGCCACCGTTTGTACGGCTTGCGATTTCTTGAACAACATCTTCATATTGAGAAGGATCTACAATGATCGCTCCAAGCTCTTTTGCTTTCTCTTGGCGTTCTTTCGATAATTCAACTGCATAAATATCAGTAGCACCAGCTGCTTTTAATGCTTCAATGACAAGTAAACCAATTGGTCCGCAGCCAAACACAGCCGCTGTATCCCCAGCTTGTACTTTACTAGAACGTACCGCATATAAAGCAACTGCAGAAGGCTCAACAAGCGCGCCTTGCTCATAGGAGATTTCGTCTGGTAATAAATGAAGTAATTCTTCATCAACTGATACATATTCAGAGAATCCACCGCCGCCTCCGGCAAGTCCTAAAAAGCCCATGTTTTCATCTAAGTTATAAGCACCTTGATGCCCGTGAGTTGCAAAAATAGGTTCTACAACCACTCGATCGCCTACTTTGTAATTGCTTACGCCTTCTCCTACTTCAACAACTTCCCCAGAGAACTCGTGTCCCAATGTAATTGGTGCTTTTTCTTTTGTAAGTGGATGAGGTTCATTCACAGGAATGAAGATCGGTCCGCCTAAATATTCATGTAAATCACTACCACAAATGCCGCACCATTTTACTTTCAGTTTCACTTTACCTGGAGCAACTGTTGGTTCGTCAATTTCCTCTAGTCGAATGTCCTTTTGATCGTGCCAGCGTAGTGCTTTCATTTGTAAGACTCCTTTTCTCATCAATTTAATTAACTTACTTAAATAATGATAACATAATTTTTTTAATTTTCTAAGTAGGATGCACTATTTTTTTGACAGTCAATGGACGAAAGATGACAAAACATAGCAATAGACAGATAAGAAGCATACAAATACACCCAACGATGACGGACATTCTGATCGATAAAATATGAGCGAGCCCGCCGAATATTCCCGTCATGGCTATTGTCAAAATGGCTTCAATTAAAGCATAAAAGCTGGCTATCCTTCCCATCACCTCTACTGGGATATTTGTTTGATAGAACGTCATAAAACCTGTATTCGCAAAAGCTAAAAAGAAAGCTAATATAAAAAAACCACCGGCTGCTACAAATAGTGTGCTGGAAAATGCATATATAAGATAGCCAAACGCCACAAACAAACTGCCGACTCCAAGCATCAGCGAAACTGACAGCCTTTCGACAATGACCGAATTAAGACTTGCCCCTGCGATGATGCCTGCTCCAGCCACACTAACAAGAAGGCCATATTGGGTATCAGTCAGCATCAGTACTTCTTTTGCAAAAACTGTTTCAAGTGAGTCAATGGCTGTAGGAAGGACCGATATTGCCGCGCTAAATAATAAATATACCGCCATGATTTGGCGTGACGTCAGACTAAATCGCAGAACCAGCTTTGCATCCTCTTTTAACATTGAAAGGGAAAACCCCTTTTGGCCAGCATCTGTTTTGAGCAAATTCGGTAAACACATCGTTAACAGAGCAGATATCAAAAGGCAGAACGCATTTACATAAATTGAAAGAACAGGCGTCCCGATGAGAAAAAGCAGACCTGCTGCTGCGGGTCCAAGTAAAAATCCACCGGATTGTAATAAAGAGCGAATGGCATTAAACCGTTTTCGGTTATCGGCCGGGATGAGTCCTGTCATATACACCATCGACGCTGGATGAAACATCGCTTGTGCCATCTGTATGAAAAACACCATGACATACAGGATAAGCAGATGTCCTGAAAATAAGGCAAAAGGGATGCATGCAATGAGCAAAGCACGGGTAATATCTAAACTGATCATCACATTCCGCTGATTCAGCCTGTCAATCAAACTGCCAGACCAGCTATTGGTCAAAAGAGAAGCTGCCGGTCTTAGCAAATAAACTGCTGTTACAGCAAGAACAGAGCCCGTTTCTTGAAAAATAAGCAGATGGAGGGCAATCATATAAATCCATTCTCCTATGTTTGCGATCCCGATGGCTCCAAGCAAAATACTCATATCCCGCCAATGTTTTTTCATCATTGTCCCCCCTATTTGTCATAAAAAAAAATCCCGCCCCCAAGACATTTCTGTCTTGAGGACGGGATTTACTCCGCGTTGCCACCTCAGTTCATTCATCTGTTGCCAGATGAACCTTAGCGGGTGATCACTCACCCTTCTCTGTAACGGGAGAAATTCGCTGCACCACCATCCGAGAGAATCCGGTGCAGAGCTAAGAGGCTTGGTTCCATCATGCTTCCCAGCTCCTTCTCAGCTTCACGGAGTTCTCTGTGTGGGGCAGCTATGATGTACTCTTCTCTATTGGCGCTGTGTCTTTTTTTCATCACGATCTTCAGCTGAATTGTTACATATTGTACTGCCGCTTGATCAAAGCGTCAATGTTTTTTTCATGTTAATCCGCATAAATCATTTTTCTAGTCATGCCGCCATCAACAACCAAATCTGTGCCGGTCACAAATTGATTGTCTTCATCTGTTAAATAAAAACAAGCTTTCACAATATCCTTTGGCGTGCCGACTCGATTGGAAAGATGCTGCTGATGGTCAATTTCTCGAAGACTTTTCTCATCCTTCGTTTCAATCCACCCAGGGGAAATGCTATTCACCGTAATGTGATCCTGACTAAAAGAAACCGCCAAGGCATGAGTAAGCGCGGAAATCCCGCCTTTTGATGCAGCATATGCTTCTGTATGAGGCTCTGACATGGTCGCACGGGTAGAAGAAATATTCACAATGGAACCGCCGTTTGGATTCTCTTTCATAAAACGCGCTGCTTCTCTAGCACATAAGAAAGTCCCTCTTACGTTTGTATGCAGCACATGATCCCACTCATCGACTGTTAACTCATAAGGCGATGCTGTGCACATGACGCCTGCATTATTGATGAGAATATCAATCGTTTTGCAGCGCTCCGCCGCAAACGACATTAAGCGCTGAATATCCTTCTCCTGTTTCACATCCGTTTTGAAGAAATAAACTTCATAGGACTCTTTTCTCAGCTGCTCCTCCAAACGCTTTCCCTTTTCTTCATCAATATCAGCAAGCACCACACGCGCCCCTTCTTTTGCATAGCCGCAGGCGACCGCTTCACCAATTCCATTGGCTGCGCCTGTGATGATGACGGTTTTATGTTGAAAATTCATCATTCATCCAATCCTTTCTCCATGAGATGTTGTCGTCTATCATACCATTTTGAGGAGTATGCATGAATAAAAAGCCCTCTACCGCAATTGAAAGCCATAGAAGGTTTTTTAAAACTAAAATGGAACGAAGAAAAGTGATTAATAGGATCTGATATTCTTCAAACCAATCACCATAAAAACAATTGTAAAAGCAGCTAAAACTGTTATGTCTAGTAATAAGATTGATTGGTTGACAGTACCGCTCATGATCTCACCAAAACCAGACATCATCCATGTTTGCGGTATAGCCAAAGAGATCTTCTTCATAATGTCTGGAACGATATCTAAAGGCCAATAAATACCACCTAGCATGCATGATCCTACAATGACAATTGCACTAAATACTTCAGCTTGTTTTTTTGTATGAGATAAAGTGGCAATCATAAAACCTAAACTCACGACTAGCCCTATAACAAATGATCCAAACACTAGAATATGAATCAAGTTGCCTAAGTACATTTGAAAGAACACAGATAAGATGGTCAAAAGAACACCCAGTTGTATCCACCCAAGGAGGAAATAAGCCATAAAATAGCCCAGAAGCACATATATTTTATGAATTGGACTAGAAAGCAACCTTTGCCATGTATAATCTTTATACTCCAAATGTATAGATGACACAGAGCTTGAAATCGCAAACATCATAAACATAATTGTAAACCCAAGCGGTATCAAATTTGGCTGCTGGCTTGCTTGACCATCTTGATTTTCTTCAACCAATGAAATGGTGCCAGATCCATTTAACTTGTGCAATGCATTGGTGAGAGAAACACTTTTCTGCTCTTTCACACCCTGATTGATTTGATAAATGATGGCTGCTGTCTCTTTTAAATAGGGAGATAAGACTGCATATTCCTCAGTTTTCTTATAAACTGTCACATCAAAAATCTCTTTATTTTCTTTTAGATGGGACTTTAATTGGTTTGCCACTTTCACAGACGCAACTACCTTTTCTTTAGATACTAAATCTTTTGTATCGCTTTCAGTCGTCTTTACCCAAAGAAATTTTGTGTTTTTTTCGAGAATATGAAAAATCTCTTGATCCAGTTTACCTTGGCCGGGCTCTAGAATAAAAGCAACTGTCGGTTTCTTTGTATCAGATGCGGTACTTCCAAAGATAAAACTAAATACCATTGGCATAACAAATAAAAAAATGAGAGTCAATGGGGACTTTAATGTTTCTTTTAGCTTTAACGTGATAATGGCTAATATCTTATGCATAACGATGCTTCCTTTCAAAAGACATTCTTAATAAAGCAATGATGAAGAAAGCTAGTCCCATCCCACAGCTAAGTAATAATCCGCTTTGAATTTCATTAAAATCAGCACCTGCCATACTTTTCAAAAACATTTGAAGTGCAAGAGAATTAGGTAAAAAATAGCTGATATCAATCACCCATTGTGGGAATAAGTATAAGGGCACCATACTCCCACCTAAAGCAGCTAACACTTGAGTTCCTAAAATCCCCACACTGTTAAACGTTTTTTCTCTATTGATAAAAGAACTAATTAGCACCCCGAAACCTGCAGCATTTAATATAAAACTACATCCGATCATAACAACAGTAAAAGGCTCTCCCCAGTTCACCTTAAAGACAAAACTAGTAAATAAAATAATGACCGCAAGTTGAATTATACTCATCAAAACAATACCCAATAACTTCCCAACGATGTAACTAGTATTGCTTAATTTTGATACAATCAGCCTTTTATAAACATCTTCCTCTTTTTCCTCTATCATACTTCCAACTAGAAAAACAACAGTCATTAATAAAAAAAGCACACCCATCCCGCCTGCGTAGTATTGGAAGGATGTAATCGGCTGGCTGCTGATATGAATATTTCTCTCGTTCACTAGTTCTTTTTTGAGTTGATCAGACACGATCTCCACTTCTTTACCTTTATTCAACGGCACCAGAATACGATTCATATGATAATTTTGAAAGAATTGCAAAACCACATTTTCCAGAACCATTTCCTGTAAGTTTGAATTAGGTCCTTTCAAAATATTCAATTGCACATGATCGTGATTCAATATGCTTTTTTCAAAATTCGGCTTGATGATTATACCCATTGTAATGTCCCTACTATTTAAATCTTTCTCTAGTTGATTTTTCGAGGTGACCTTCACATCAAATATGTCACTGAGTTCACTCTTAGACAATGTTGAAAGAAACATTTTACTTGTAGCGGACTTATCTTGATCTGTTATTCCTACTCGAAATGAATTGATCCTGATTTCATCTTTCTTCATGTTATCTCCAAATGCTGCACCTAAAATAGCAATTAATATGATAGGCATAAAAAAAAGTGTAAAAAAGCTTTTCTTATCCCTAAAAAACAATAATAGATCTTTCAGTACAACCCAAATGCTCATATGCTCACCTCCAAACAGCCTAATCCCTCAATTTTTTACTAGTTAAATATAAAAATACATTTTCTAGGTTTGGTTCTACGATTTCTGCTGAAATAATTTGAACATTTAATGCAGTCACACCTTGAATGAGACGACTTAATAGCTGTTGAGGATGTTGATCAAATATTTTAATTTGATTTCCGTGAATCACGATTTCCTTTAACGGATCTTCATCATTTATGTATTGACACACTCGATCTATTTCGCTCTGTCCATGTTCACGTTTAATAGTAAAAATAATTTCCCTTTGATTGCCGACAAGCTCACTTAATTCATGTTGATCTCCCATTGCAATGATCGATCCGTGGTCCAAAATAGCCATTCTTTCGCATAAATATTCGACTTCTTCCATGTAATGACTAGTATATATAATTGTCATCCCTTCACTATTTAACATTTTTACTGTTTCTAGTATGTGATTTCTTGATTGTGGATCTATACCTACAGTCGGTTCATCCATGATTAATAGTTTCGGTTGATGCAAAATCGAGCATCCGATATTCACTCTTCTTTTCATTCCTCCAGAGAATACTTTCACTTTGTCATTTGCTCTATCTTCAAGACCAATTAACTTAAGTGTTTCTTGTACTCTGCTTTTTAACTCCTTTCCTTTCAGTCCGTACATTCTCCCCCAAAATATTAAATTTTCTTTTGCTGTCAAATGTAAATATAAAGCGATCTCTTGCGGGACAATACCAATCATTTGCTGTCCCTTTTTTGTTTCTTTATTTAAATCTAAACCTCCAATCGTTACAGATCCACTCGTTGCACGGATAAGCCCTGTCAAGATGCCAATTAATGTGGTTTTCCCAGCACCATTCGGTCCCAATAGACCAAATGATTCTCCTTTTTTTAAGTGAAAGGTTACCCCTTTTAATACCTGTTGATCCTCATAACTTTTCTTAATATCATGTACTTTTAGCACCCTATCTCTCTCCTCTAATCTGTATATCGTTCTCTCACATAAAATCCCTTATAATAAATACCATCCAATAAAATCATAATTCACAGTAAAAAAATTCTACTAAAGATGGATATTTCCAATCTGTTCATTTTAACATGTTACGGAATGCAGGAGAATAGTACAGGCTTTTTAAAATTTTGAAAATACAAAAAAACTCACAAGGTATTCTTGTAAGTTTTTTAATAAATTCTTTGTACAGATAAATACAAATTTCAGTCATATTACAAGCACAGGGGGTTGTCACCCCTCACAAATGTTTGAGTCTGCTTTGTCCAGAAAAGTTTAATCGACATTTTTATCCTTTCCTGAAAAGAGCAATCCAGTCATCTACCTCTATTGATCCTATTTGATCCTCTCTCTTTTTCAATCTATAATATTGCTTTATCTTCTCGTTAGCATCTAACAAGTATTTTGTAACGATCTCTTCTTCCTTTAAAGTTTTCGTTGTTCGCTTGACCCATTCCTGAAAAGGATAACGTTTTTTTCGTTCCATTGATCTCACTTCTTTTAATCCCTCTTCTAAAAACAATTTCCCCCATTGTTTTGTCGATAGACAGGAGACATGACTTGAGTCTCTCAATCGTTCTAGCTCATTGATAAATAGTGCAAGCTCTTCATCATTTGGCGAAACATTATCAATAAAGAAAAACAGACCATTTGACTTTAATACACGAGATGCCTCTTTGGCAAACTGTTCAGGGTGCGGGAAATGGTGTGCTGCAATTCGGCATGTGACCATATCAAATGTGCCATCTAAAAAAGGAAGGCTTTCTGCATCCGCTACTACATAAAAAATTTGTGGATACGCTTTCAAATGAAGTGATGTATGAGAAAGCATGTCTTTCGTTAAATCCGTCGCAAACACTTGTTTCACATATGGAGCCAGTGTTTTTGCGGTATGCCCGCCACCAGTTGCTATATCGAGAACGACCCAGCTTTCTTCTGGAGCTGTCCATTCAACAATGAGATCTAGGTCTGCTCCCTTTGCATGAGTTTGACTCGTCACATACTTTTCTGCATTTCTCCCAAATTGTTCTATAACTCTTCTTTTGGCTTGATCTGCATTCATCTGATTCCTCCCCTTTGAAATAGATTGGATTTTCTACAATAAAGAGCCGTCCCATTTTATTGAGCGGCTCCTTTCATGTTAAAAATTATCGAGAAAGCATCCCGTGCGGGTCAATGACAAATTTCTTCGCCACACCCGAATCAAAGTCACTATATCCTTTAGGGGCTTGATCAAGGTCAATGACGGTCGCATTGACGGCTTTGGCGATCTGTGCTCTTCCGCTTAAAATGGATTTCATTAAACTGCGATGATATTGCATAACAGGGGTTTGACCTGTCACAAAGGTATGAGCTTTCGCCCAGCCAAGTCCAATTCGCACTTTCAGAGAACCGACTTTTGCATCGGCATCCACTGCTCCTGGATCTTCTGTGACGTAAAGCCCTGGAATTCCAAGCTTGCCGCCAACTTTGGTAATATCCATAATTGTATTTAAAACGGTCGCTGGTGCTTCTCCCTGATCTCCATGACCCGAAGCTTCAAAGCCGACACAATCGACAGCACAATCGACTTCTGGCTCCCCTAAAATATTCGTAATTTGTTCGCCGATTCGATCATGTTTTCGTAAATTGATCGTCTCGCAGCCGAAGCTTCTTGCCTGCTCCAGTCTTTGCTCATTCAAATCTCCAACAATCACAGCAGATGCGCCAAGAAGCTGAGCCGAATGGGCTGCTGCAAGACCTACTGGGCCAGCACCTGCAATATATACGGTCGAACCAGGCTTTACTCCTGCCGTATAAGCACCATGAAAACCTGTCGGGAAAATATCAGAAAGCATTGTCAGATCAAGGATTTTTTCCATCGCTTGATCTTTGTCTGGAAATTTGAGCAGCTGAAAATCTGCATATGGAACCATGACATACTCGGATTGACCGCCAACCCATCCGCCCATATCTACATATCCATAGGCAGAGCCTGGACGGTCCGGGTTTACATTTAAGCACACATGGGTTTTTTGTTCCTTACACATGACGCAGCGTCCGCATGCAATATTAAACGGAACGGATACGAGATCTCCTTTTTGAATAAACTCCACATCTCGCCCAACTTCAACGACTTCACCTGTAATTTCATGACCAAGGACAAGTCCTTCAGGTGCAGTCGTACGCCCTCTTACCATGTGTTGATCACTTCCGCAAATATTCGTCGTCACTACTTTTAAAATGACGCCATGCTCACATTTGCGCCCCACATTGGCTTTAGGTACACCCGGGCCATCTTTTAAGACCAAATCAGGGTATCCAATATCCTCAACTGCTACTTTTCCTGCTCCTTTATAAACGACACCTTTGTTTCCCGACATGATTTCATTCCTCCCTTTTGTTTAAAAATGAAGTCTCTACAATTTTCTCTATTTCTTAAGCAATTTCCTTCTTCAAACCGCACATTATGTGAAAAAGAAGGAGATACATGTCTACGTGAGAAAGAAAAATGTGTCTTCCAGTGAAATAAAAAAGAAAATATTGAAAAAAAAGCTAAACTTTTGAAGAATGGTGTCGATATAAGAAATAAGCCAGACAGGTATCCTTAATCGACAAACAAATTCCTTATATATACTATCATTCCTTACACACCTGGCTGGCGCCTACCTTACATACAAAAGGCTCTTCTGATGAAGAGCCTTTATTTATTTTTACATTCGATTGCAGGCAAAGAGGCTCCTCTGACGAAGAGCCTCTTTTTGAGTGCTTGTTCATTACCTGGGAAATATTTTCATCATTTTAAAGCTTTGATACAAATGTATGTATCATAGTGATAAACCGAGACTTCTCTAAAGTGATATGCTGAAAACAGACGGCTGATCTCTTGTTCACTGTACGATGAAAAAGATGTTGACCGTTTTTGTTCCTTTATCAGCTCCTGCTTTTGAAAAGATAAAAATACTTCACCATCCACTTGAAGGACTCGGTACACTTCCTTCATAACTTGCTCAATATCCTTCAAGTAATAGATCGTCTGCACCGTAAATAATTTATTGAATGATCTGTCTTCAAAAGGTAATTGCTCAGCCTTGCCAAGCGTAATAACGGCTTTGTCCTGTTCCGCAAGCTTCTTATGTTTTCTTTTTGCATATTTAATCATATGACGAGAGGCATCCACTCCATATACTTTTCCGCGGTCAAGTTTTTCTGCTACCTTTGATAAGGTGATGCCTCTTCCAGTCCCAATTTCTAAAATTCGGTCATTTTCTTGTATATTTAAGAGTTGAAGCGTCCATTCATTGATATTATGATGATTTTTTTCCATATAGCGGGCAACCCATTTTGAGAACAAGCCTTTTGGTTCCCTCATTTGTTTTCCAATCCAGCTTTGAATCAATGTTAACACCTGCTTTTCACCAGTAAATATAACTATTTACAAATTTTCTTACTTTTCATATCGGCTCTCACCTAACAAAAATTAAGACCTAGTCCTAATTTATTTGTCCTTTATAAGACGCTCCTTTTCAGAAAATGTTTCGCAGAAAGTGAAAATTTTTTTGACCTGAATAGGCGTTTTCATTATTTGTGCTCAGATTGATTTCGTTTTCTGCATGAGCTGCATAATTTATAAATGTATCTTGATAAGATAAAGGTGGTGCTAGATTATGGGCTTTGGCGGTTATTCTGGAGGCTACTGCGGTGGCTACGGTGGCGGTTTTGCAGGCGGATTCGCATTGCTTGTTGTACTGTTCATTTTGTTGATCATCATTGGTGCAAGCTGGATTTGCTAATGTAAAAGGAGCAGGAAACCATGACGTTTCCTGCTCCTTTTCTTTAATACCAATAAGTCCGGTACTGATACATATAACGTCTGAGCATTTCCTCTTGCTCTCTTTGCATGCGGTATGGATTGCCGTACCCGTGCTTTAAGGAATGCGGAATAGATGCATATCCGTGCCCAACAGACGGAAATCTCATATATGGTGACATCGACATTTATTGATCACCTCACAATCTCCTTTTACGGTTATCATATGTGCAGGTGATCAATGTGGAGCGTGTCTAAACCTGGTCCTTCTCCCTCGTATAACAATCAAGCATGGCAAGCATCATAAACATGTCAATCTCCTCCTTTTCACTTTTTTCATTTCCTGTTTTAGTTCATATACTTTAGTTGTTTCTGTTTCATTTCTTCATAAAATGTTTCGACTTCTTGTTCGTAAAGAACAGTCTCAATATCCTTGTATTTACGTTTGATCGTCAATGTAATAAAAAATAAATGGATTGTCATATACGCTCACCTCCCTTCAGTTCGCAGCACGCGAAATAGCCCGCAGATCTTCTTTATCAGTTGACCTGCGGGCACACAAAAATACAGCTCAAAAGACATTGTCTTCCAACCTGCAATGGATGATACGTGTGAAATCCTCGTTTACTACTTAAACAGTTATAAAGCGTGCACCGTATAAGGCAAAGGAAGAACACGAACTCTTCCACAGGCTGATGACATGATGAAATTGTTGGTTGAATTGATCACAAGTAGATACGAATAACATATTCTTCAGCCTCCTTTACGTTTTTTTAATTACTTTGTAAGTATATCCAGCAAGCACCATTTTGTAAACCTGTTTTTAGTAATATAGATGATTTTTGTGTTTTTGACTAAATTTCTACAGTTATTCTTGTCCGATTGTCCAATACAATGAAAAAAGCCCCCTCAGGCACATGAGGAGGCTTTCGAATTAATCTTCATCTAATTCTTGCAGTTTCTTTTGAAAGAAAATCGCACGTTTAACACAAACAAAAGCTGCTAATAAGAAAACACAATCTATTCCCATCATCAGCATTTTTGGAGATGCTTCGATGTGCTGGTTCGGTAAGATCGTACCAATATATAAAAAGGTGCTGACAGCAAGCAAAATAAAAGCGTACTGCTTGTAATCTGTCACTAAATCACTCCACTTTTTCTTCACTTGTTTCACCTTCCAGTTATCAATGTCTATTCATAGCTTAACATAGTGAGAGAAAGCGAGGAGCATGTAAATCTATCCATTCGCCAGCGCGCTAAGTCCTTGCTTGATATCATGTAGTAAATCATCAACATCTTCAATCCCAACGGAAATACGAATTAAACCATCTGTGATGCCAAGCTCCTCCCTGCGGTCTTTTGGAATGGACGCATGGGTCATCCGGGCAGGGACAGAAATTAAGCTTTCTACTGCTCCAAGGCTTTCTGCGATCGTAAACAGCTTTAGCTGGCTCAAAAATACATCAACATGTTCTTCTTTTCCAATATCAAAAGAGATCATTCCGCCGAAGCCAGATGCTTGTGTTTTCGCAAGTTCATGGCCAGGATGAGTACCGAGACCTGGATAATAAACACGTGTGACAGCTGGATGTTGCTTTAAAAACTCAGCGATTTTCTGTGCATTTTGTTGATGTGCTTCCATTCTTAGCCCAAGTGTTTTCATCCCTCTCATGAGAAGCCATGAATCCTGCGGTCCAAGAATTCCGCCTGTCGAGTTTTGAACAAAGTGCAGTTCTTCCCCAAGCTCTTTCGTCGCTGTGACGACAAGCCCGCCTACGACATCACTATGACCGCCTAAATATTTAGTCGCACTGTGCAGAACAATGTCCGCGCCATATTCAATCGGCTTTTGGAAATACGGTGTGAAAAATGTATTATCGACAATCATCAAGATGTTGGCTTCCTTTGTCAATTCGCCGATGGCTTTTAGATCCGTCATTTTGAGTAAAGGATTGGTTGGTGATTCAATGTAAACGGCTTTTGTTTCAGGTAAAATGGCTTTTTTCACCGCTTCAGGATCACTTGTGTCAACAAAGGTTGCAGTAATGCCAATTCGGTTTAGCACCTTTGTGATGACGCGGTAGGTTCCGCCGTACACGTCATCTGTCAGGACAATATGATCCCCGCTGTTAAACAGCATCATCACCGCCGTAATGGCTGCCATCCCTGAACCAAATGCGTAGCCATTTGCTCCTCCTTCAAGATCACGAATGACTGTTTCCAGGGCTGTTCTTGTTGGATTTGCTGTTCTGGAGTATTCATACCCCGTATGTTCGCCTGCTTTCGGTTGCTTATACGTGCTCACTTGGTAAATAGGTACAGACACGGCGCCTGTTCTTTCATCACCCGTTGTTCCGCTGTGAATCATCATTGTTTTTGGTTTCATTCTATTTTCCTCCCTCATAAATTCCTTTACTTAAATATCGCTCACTGCTGTCAGGAAAAATGGTGACAATGACTGTCCCAGGTGCTGCTTTCTTTGCTTCCTCTAAAGCGGCAAATAAAGCGGCACCAGAAGAGCTGCCGATGAGAACACCTTCTTTTTCAGCTGCTTCTTTCACCATTCGAAACGCATCATCATCACTGACAGTGTAAATTTCATCGAATAAAGCCTGCTCCATATAATCTGGGATAAATTCAAGACCAATTCCTTCCGTTCTATGCGGGCCCGGATCCCCACCATTTAAAATTGACCCTTCAGGCTCCACAACAACCGTTTTTAACGACGGATGCTGCTCTTTTAAATAGGCGGCACAACCTTGAAAAGTCCCGCCAGATCCTGCTCCTGCGACGAATACATCGATATTCCCTTTTAAGTCGGACCATAATTCCGGACCGAGCGTTCTGTAGTAAGTCAATGGATTTACTTGGTTTTTAAATTGTAAAACACAATAGGCATTGTCAAGGCTTGCCTCTAGTTCAAGGGCTCGATCAATCGCACCCTTCATGCCTTCATTTCTTGGCGTATGAATAATCTCTGCACCGAGCGCCTTCATCACCTGTTGTTTTTCTTGACTAAAATGTTCTGGTACACAAAAAATGGTCTGCAATTGATGCTTTCTTGCACTTAGGGCAAGCCCAATTCCTGTGTTTCCAGCAGTTGCTTCAATAATGGTGCCGCCTGGACGCAGTTTGCCAGATGCTAATGCTTCTCTGATGAGCATATCACCTAAACGATCTTTAATACTTCCACCTGGATTCATCATCTCAAGCTTTGCATACACCTCAACGCCTTCTGGGACGCCAATCCCTGACAGCTTTAAAAGCGGTGTGCGGCCAATTAATTCGGTAATATCCTTTATGACAGCCATATAATTCCCTTCCTTTGCATGGAAAAGAAGGGGGAAACCCCTTCTTTTATTGTGTTTGCTTTATCATACGCAAGACAAGGTCGGTTGAGTGAATCGCTGCTTGCTCAAGGAATTGATCAAAGGAGATATTGGATTCTTTCCCTGCAATATCTGATAGCGCACGAACGACAACAAATGGCGTACCAAAGAGCTGGCATACTTGTGCAACGGCCGCAGCTTCCATTTCCACCGCATATAGCTCTGGAAACTTCTCTCTTACAAACGCTACACGATCCGGATCATTCATAAATGAATCTCCTGTTGCAATTGTTCCTTTTGCCACTTGAATATGATCGATCTCTAAAGCAGATTCCTCTGCCAGCTTTACAAGCTTTTCATCTGCAATGAAAGCAGCTGGAAGTCCCGGCACTTGTCCATATTCGTAATCAAAGATGGTCACATCTACATCATGATGTCTCACATCAGTAGAGATGACAATATCACCTACATTTAATGAGTGATGGAAACCGCCAGCAGATCCTGTATTGATCACATAATCTGGCTGAAAGCGGTCAAGCAGTAATGTTGTGCTGACCGCTGCATTTACTTTTCCAATCCCTGATTTTAATAAAATCACTTCTTTATCTTCATAAACACCTGTTGTAAATTCACACCCAGCGATGTTTTCTTGTGTAGCATTCTTTAGTTGATCTCTTAAAATCGTCACTTCTTCTTCCATTGCACCTATAACTGCGATTTTCAAAACAAAACATCCTTTCATTCCCTTTTCTTTGCTTCTACGATCCAAACAAAATCATTCATTTGATGAAAGGATGTGCTAAAACCTTCTTCTTCAAAGATTTGCTTTAGCACATCAATGGATGGATAATATTCCGTTTCTAAATCCTCTGCAAGCTGATCGAACCCTGCAGCTCTCGCTTTGTCGATTTCAGCTTGATGTGCTGCTTGATTTTGAAACATTGTATCAGCAAAGACTATTTTACCATCTGAGTGAAGGATGTTGCTATAGGTGTGAATGGCTTGTTTTTTTTCTTCATCCGTTAAATGGTGGAATGCATATGAGCTGACGATCGTATCCGGCTCAAAAGGCGGCGCTGGAAATGATAAAAAATCCCCATCATGAAATATATTTGGTATTCCTTTTTGAAGAGCTGCTTTCTTCATGGCATCTGATGGTTCAACACCAAACACGTTTTTATCAGCTGCAAGCAGGAGCGCTGTTAGATTCCCCGTACCGCTTCCAAACTCAAGAACATATTGGCCTGAACGGCGGGTAATTTCTTTTAAAATAGCCGGATACCGGCGAAACACTTCTTTATACTGCTCGTCATGACCACTCACCGTGTCGTCATAAGAGTCAGCCCAATGATCAAATAAAGAAAGAAATTCACGTCCCATTTTCTTTCCCTCCACTTTATCTTTTTATTCCTATGCGTATAGTATGTTTTATTCCGTCGAACAGTTCCTATCCTACCACAACTTCTGTTTCTTTCCTACTAAAAAATACTGGGAGAGGTAGAAAAACATTTGCCCTTCTGAGGGAGAGAGATTAAGATGAATGAAGAGTATAGAGAGGTGAATCAAATGGATTTTCAGCTGGATTTTTTAAAGGATAAAATTGAATTTTTTGAAGCAACATCTTTAAAAGAACTTGAACAAAAGATCCAAAAACAAATTGAACATAATCAGGCGATTCTGCTGACCGTTCATTCCGTCAGTCATCAAACGACCGTGATCGATGAGTGGATTTTGTATACAGCAGTTGTTCATTTTAAAGCGAATGTCTAAACAAAAAAGATAGCATATCTACTATCTCAGCGTGTAGACAAACCCTCGCATTCGTTGTCAGTTCTGCGTGCCGGTGCTCACGAATGTCAAATTCGCTCCGCTCCGGTACTCGTCCTTCCTAGACTGCAAAGGTTTTCTATCACGCTGAAAAGAAGACAAAGGGCTAAAATAAACATCATTTTAGCCCTTTGTCAACAATCTGAGATAGCATAACTGCTATCTTTTTTTCATGTTCATCTTAATTTTTCAACCTTCACAGGTTTCCAGCCTTTTTCATCTACCCACGTAATTTCCACGCGGTAGCGTTCACCTGTTGATTTATCACGGATGGTTCCTTTTGCATCTTGAGGACCTCCGTTATTTCCTAACCAAAGAACGGTCATTTGATCTTCTGAAATTCCTGTCGCATAGGACATGGCTTTGATCATTTCTTTCCAGTCTTTTGATTTAGAATCATAGGTTGCTGTATGTGAACCGGATTGCTCTGTTCCTACAGGCTCCCAGTCATCGTTTTCGTATGTTTTGTCGACGTCACTTGTTTTGCCGCCGTCTGTTTCTTTGGCGTCTTTTAACGCATCTTTATTAGGTTTTTCTTCATCATCTGTCTTCTTCGAATCGTCGTCTTGATCAGATGAATCATCTTTTTTTGCATCTGAATCATCGGATGTGTCTTTCTTTGGATCTTTCACATCTTCTTCTGAGTTTTGTTTATTTTCACTTGTTGCAGGTGCCGTTTTTGATGGTTCTTTCGCTACATCTGTATCTTTCGGCTTATTAAAAATTAACAAACTCGATGCGACAACCAAAATAAGCACCACAACGATACCAATTAATATGTTAAGCACCATATTTGCCTTTCTGCGCTTATCACGATGTTCAAATCGAGAATTTCTACTCAAAATCTCTGCACTCCTTTGCCTCTGTTCCCTAAGTCGTTTCTATTCTAACATGTCATGAAGGGATGTTCTATGTCTGTTTCTTTTCAATTTCATTGACCTTTTTTACAATATCATAAAACGCATCATTTGTCTTAGCCCGGCCACTTGTCTCGTCAAGGTGAACAACGACAAGGGCGTATTTTGGTTTTTCTACCGGAAAGTATCCAGCAAACCACTTATGATAAAGCGGATTCCCCTTTTTGTCTTGACCGCCGGTTTGGGCAGTACCTGATTTCCCCGCTACATCGTATGGCAAATCTTGAAACCTTCTTCCGGTTCCCTTGTCAGAGGTCACCACCTGTCTTAAGAATTTTTGCAGCTTTTGAGCTGTATAGCGGTCTATGCTGCCCCCTTCAGGCCGTTTGTTTTGAAAGGTCAGCATCGTTGTTCCGTTTTGATACAGCACTTTTTCTGCGATTTTCACTTCTTTTCGTTCTCCTCCTCTTGCGATCGTAGCCATCATATTCGCGATTTGCAGAGGAGTCGTTTTGACATTTTTTTGTCCTATTGCGGTTTGTGCAATGGCTTTTTTGACATGCTTGTCTCTTTTATCTCCCCACACACTGCCTGTTTCTTCACGATCAAACTGTCTGAAGTGCTGCTTATGATAGACATCCCCTTCCCAGCCAGCTCGATCTAAGAGTCCAAGTTTTGCAGCCGTCTTTTCGATGATTTGATTATCTTTTTGAATGAGTCTTTCAGCAAGTGTCGCAAAGGTATAATTGCAGCTCTGCGAGAAACTGTCCGTCAGATTCAGCACTTCCTGTTTTCCTTCAGGCTCTCCATATAAATTCTTTCGACAGTCATACATGGTTTGTGGCTGGTCAAGGTTTTTTTCAATTGCTGCGGCAAGCACAGCCGTTTTAAAGACAGAGCCTGGTGCAATCGCTGTCAGCATGTAATTTCTTGCCTCATGCCGGTTTTTGCTTGTGACATTTGGGGTACTCGCCATCGCCAGTACACTGCTTTTTTCAATGTCGAGCAGAACGGCACCGCCTTTTTCAACGCCTTGTTCTTTGAGCACCTTTTCCATTTCAGCCTGCATGTCTTCATCTATTGTTGTCTGTACCTGAAGTGGATAAAAGGAATGAGCTTCTGCTGTATATTTGACGTCCATACCGAACAAAGGGTTTCCCCTTCCGTCCACATGATATAACAATTTTGTGTCTTGCTCGGGTAATAGAAATTCGTCAAAGGTGCTTTCCAGCCCAAATGTGCCGATTTCAGTACGAATGGAAAATTCTTTTTTGTCAGGATACCGCTTTCTCAATAGTTCTGGATTCTCGCTTGTGAAACCTAATGTGTGGAGGGCAAGTCTTTTTTTGTCCTTCTCTTTCATATATACGCCGTACACACCTGAATATTTCATATCATTGATGTCTTTCAGCTTTTTTTTCGTGATGTCATCTTTTAAAATGAGCGGTTTTTTCGTTTCTGTTAACTGTTTTTTGAGTTCATTCTCTTCTATCTCAAGAATAGAGGCGGTTTGCTGTAAGCGCGGAAGATCATATTGCAGGAAAGGAAATAAGATAACCGCGGGCTGTTCTTTTGTAAGAAGTGCTTGGCCGTTTCGATCTAAAAACTCACCGCGCCCGTCTGAAATGACGACTTCTTCTGTTCGCTGTTTGACACTTTCTTGTATTAAATTGATATCAAGCTTTGAAAAAGATTCTGTGAAGAACAGCTGAATTTCTGCCAGTCTCATCAGAAGACCGAGAAATAGCATAAAAATAATCGCACCTGTCCATTGAATTCTTCTTTTTTTGCGCATAAAAACACCTCGTCCCTATTGTGGACGAGGTGTTTACCTGATAAACGTGATTATGAAATTTTTACAATTTTGACGAACATTTCTCCGCCAGGTGTTTGAACGGTTACTTTGTCGTCTACTTGTTTACCTAAAAGGCTTTTTGCAATCGGTGAATCGTTTGAAATCTTGCCTTCAAACGGATCAGCTTCTGCACTTCCCACAATGGTGTAAGACTCTTCTTCGCCGTCTGGTAATTCAACGAATGTCACCGTTTTACCAAGTGAAACAACATTTGAATTTCCTTCATCTTCGATAATTTTGGCATTTCGAATCATATTATCAAGCGTTGTAATACGGCCTTCTACAAACGCCTGCTCTTCTTTAGCAGAATCATATTCCGAGTTTTCAGAGAGGTCTCCAAAGCTTCTAGCGATTTTAATACGCTCTACAACCTCTTTACGTTTAACCGTTTTCAAATGTTCAAGCTCTTCTTCTAATTTACGCTTTCCTTCTTCTGTCATTGGAAATACTTTCTCTTGTGCCATGAATCATTCACTCCTTCTATTAATCCTCATCATACAAACTTTCTGCACGTGAGTGACGACTGAAATATACAAGAATGAGGACATGTTCAGGCCCTCATTCCTTCTGTCCCATATTCGTAAAAGTCCATCTTACATGGCGTCCCTTTTAGATGCAACTATTATGCCTTTTATTAGACAGGACCACTCCGCAGCGGTCTAAAATCGCACAAACTGTGGAAAGGCACAGGAAGCTCCTGTACCTCGTTCGGCCATTTCGATCATATGTAGAAGAATAGCTTACCCATTCTCCATCTTCCAATACATAATATGGTCAGTGTACGATATGTCTATGCTATATTATTACAAAATTGCATTTTGATCAAGAATTGTTTGAAAATTTGTGATGATTTGTTTGTCGTTTTTTTAATATACTTTTTCAACTTCATTCTTTCGCTATGTGATAGTGATTTCTCCATCTGTACTTTTCTTCATTGTTTTTTTATCATATCAAACCCTCAAAATTTTTTCCGAGAATGCTGCTTTCATAAATGTTCACATATTATTAACAAATATTAACAAGGAAATATTTGGTTTTTGTTGAATTCTATCAATGCAAGACCAAATACATGCTAGGGAGTGTTTTAAATGAACATGAAGAAAACAATTGTTTCTGTTCTATCCATCTCTACCTTATCTTTTTCACTAATGGGCATGGCTTCAGCCAAAGAAACAGCGGATTTCACAGTCAATAACAATATATGCACTTCTGGATTGAAAACATTGGATATGATTTCGATTCAAGATTACAGTTTACCTATGAGAGTTGGTCAGGAGTGCTCAGTCTATAATGCTGCAGCAACACGTTATTGGACAGATAACCAGAGAGTTGCAACTGTTAGCTCTTTTGGAGTAGTAACCGCTCATTCAACTGGCCATGCCACTATCACTCTTTTTAAAGGAACGTCTGTCTTAGGACAAGTTTCCGTGACTGTTTATTAATATGATGCTGAAAAGACCTTTACAGTGTAAAGGTCTTTTTCTTCGCCACCATTTACTCTGCTCGGTTTTGAAGAATCGTTTGAATTTTTGTCACCATTAAGTCGATCGCCACATGGTTTTGACCGCCTTCTGGGATGATGATATCGGCGTATCGCTTTGTTGGTTCAATGAATTGATTATGCATCGGTCTGACAACAGATACATATTGTTCAATCACAGAATCGATCGACCGGCCTCTTTCCTTCGTATCGCGTAAAATGCGGCGGATGATGCGAAGGTCTGCATCTGTATCGACATACAGTTTAATATCCATTAAGTCTCTCAAACGTTCGTCTTCTAGTGCAAAAATGCCTTCAACGATGATGACATCCTTCGGCTCAACATGAACAGTCTCTTCTGAACGTGTGTTCAGTTTAAAATCATATATAGGTTTTTCAATGGATTCGTACCTTAAGAGCTGTTCCAAATGCTCAAACATCAGGTCATTGTCGAATGCAAGCGGATGATCATAGTTCGTGAGCAGGCGCTCTTCAAATGGCATATGACTTTGATTTTTGTAATATAAATCTTGCTGAAGCATGAGGATGGAATGTCCTTTAAATTTTTCATAGATTGAATTGGTGACGCTCGTTTTACCTGAACCCGAGCCGCCAGCAATACCAATGACAACTGGTTTACTCCTCATGTGGCTGTTATTTCCCCTTTCTCATCATATTGCTAGGGTATACTTTTTGATCAAGCTTGAATTTGACGATTTGCAGCGGATGACGAGCGGCATCTAGTTCATTTCCTTTTTCATCCCAAATCGTCTCAATTTTGCATGTGAAATTCTCAATTTCTGGTCCAAAGAATTCGACTTCGTCGCCTTGCTTAAAGAAGTTACGCTGCTGCAATGTCACGATTTGTTCTTTTTCATCATAATGAAGAACAAGACCTGCGAAATCAAATGTGGTTTTCTTTCCATGGATGCCAAACATTTGTTCATCTGTTCCTGGTACGCCTTCGAAAAAGGCTGGTGCTGTGTCACGGTTTGCGCATTTATCTAATTCATCTAACCATTCCTGCTGAATGACAAAATTGTCTGGATCAGCACAATACGCATCAATGACTTTACGATACACACTGACAACAGTGGCCACATAATGAATGGATTTCATCCGTCCTTCGATTTTTAAGCTGTCAATTCCCATTTCAATCATTTGAGGAATGGATTCAACAAGCTTCAAATCTTTTGGACTCATCGCAAATGGTGCATCTTCTTCACCAAATAATGGCGCTTCCTCAGAACCTTCTTGTTTATAAAGATCATAATCCCAGCGGCAGGACTGGCAGCAGCCTCCGCGGTTAGAATCTCTTGCCGTCATATGGTTACTGAGCACGCAGCGGCCAGAGTATGCGATACACATCGCACCGTGAATGAATGTTTCGATTTCAATATCGACTTTTTCCTTCATTTCTCTAATTTCTAGCGCACTTGTTTCACGTGCAAGCACCACACGCTCAAGCCCTTCTTCCTTCCAAAATTGAACAGCTTTCCAATTTGAAAGAGATTGCTGTGTGCTTAAGTGGACTTCAAGCTTCGGTGCAACACGTTTACATGTTTCAATGATCAGTGGATCAGCTACGATAATGCCTGCTACTCCAGCGCCTTCAATCCCTTGAAGGTATTCCTCCAGCCCGTCCATGTTTTCATTGTGGGCGAAGATATTCGTTGTCACATAAATGCGTGCGCCATATTTGTTTGCAAATGCGACGCCCTCTGCCATTTCTTCAATTGAAAAGTTATCTGCATTAGAGCGAAGCCCGAATTCTTTCCCGCCAATAAAAACAGCGTCAGCTCCATAGTGTACAGCAATTTTCAGCTTTTCCAAGTTTCCTGCGGGTGCAAGCAGTTCTGGTTTTTTTGTAATGACACGTTTCCCATCAATCATTTCAGAAATACCATCTTTCAATAATGCCATTTCCTCTGCCTCCTCTTATATTAATAAACCGTTTCTTTAAAGAAGAATCCTGTATCAATCGAACGATTCACTGGCTGAATCTCTTCAATTCGATTCACCCAGTCCTCTTTCTGATCTTCATACGCGTCTTTGTCAGTCGTTAGTAAATCAATTGCTTTTCTATAAAGTGATGTCACCTCTGTCATATAAGAAAGTGACTTTAAAATTCCGTCAATTTTAAATGAGTCAATGCCTGCGTCAACAAACTCTTCTAATTCGTCAATCATACACACATCATTTGGACTCATAATATGTGTCCCGTTTGCATCCTCGAAAATAGGGTATTTGTTTTGACGCTCTTGGTCATGCAGGAATAGCCCTTCCTCCATATGTCTGCCTACGACATCCATTTGTTTGCCCTGGTATTCAAAGTAGTTGCCGATGAGCGTACGTTTTGATTGAAACATACATGTCATGCCATGGACCTGGATTTCAATCTCCACCTCAGCATTTTCTTTGATGTCGATCACACTGTCCATATTCAGCTCTTTTGCAAGAACAGCACGTGATGCGCCTTTTCTGCCCCAGTAGTTACAAGTGTAATAGTTTGTCCCAGTCGTTTCTGTACTCCAGTGAAGATTCAGGTTCACTCCTGTTTCCTTTGCAGCCATAATCACGGCTGGGTCTCCAAAGACGACACCGTCCACGTTTAATGAATCGAGAAAAGTTAAATAATCTCCAAGCAGCTGCACGCGGTCATTATGAAAAATTGCATTCATCGCCACATACACTTTTTTGTAATGGGCATGTGCAAGCTCAACCGTTTGTTTCACATCTTCTCTTGAAAACTCACCTGCAAGACGAATACCGTATGTTTGTTCGCCTATTAAGAATGCATCAGCTCCTGCCTCAATTAATGGCATGACGTCTGACACGCTGCTTGGCGTCACAAGCAATTCTGGTTTCTTCATGATTGGTCACCTCTTTTTGTACTAATGGCGATCCCGTCTCCAACTGGAATAATACACGTTTGGAAATCAGGGTTTGACATGAGCCATTGATTGTATCGATCAATTTTTCCAATTAATTGTTTTTTTCGTTTATCTTCAATTTCTTCTTCATAATTCGTTGCCACTAAGCCTTTGAATAATACATTGTCTGTAATAATCATTCCGTCATGAGCGAGCATCGGTTCAAACAATTCAAAAAAACGCTTGTACTGCCCTTTTGCAGCATCAATAAAAATTACATCATAGGGCGCCATCGTTTGGACCGTTTTAGCCGATTCCATCGCATCACCAAAAAACACGTGTATTCTTTCTTTTAACTTTAATTCTTCAATGTTCCGTGTCGCTTCTTCATAGCGCTTTGCATTTCGCTCAATCGTATAAATCTCAGCATCTGGCAGAGCTGTTGCCATTCGAATGGCGGAATAGCCAATCGCTGTCCCAACCTCAAGAATTTTCTTCGGCTTTTTCATCGAAAGAAGCTGCAGTAAAAGCTCGATGCTCACCTTTTCCATAATTGGCACATGATGCTCTTTTGCATATATCTCTAATTGAGCGATTGCATCAGGACTTGGGTGAATTAAATGTTCAATATAATCATTTATTCGATCATCTTCGATAGTCATTATCTGTCTAGCTCCTTCATGACCTGAAAAAGAAGAGTCCTGCCTATTGCAGCTCTCTTTCTCGTCAATCTTTCGTTCATCTAAGTAAAAACAACCCGATATATTTTACCACAAAGAAGTGGTAATTGCGAACCTATAAAATGGATATTCCAACGAAAAAAACTGCAGGCAATCTCTTATTGTCTACAGTCTTTTTCGATTCACTTGTACGTTAATTGCTGCCTGTGATGTATTTCGCTTTTGCTTTATTATGCTCATTTAACGTTTTCGTAAATACGACTTCTCCATTTTTCTTCGCAAGGAAGTAAACGTAATCTGTTTTCTCTGGATGCAGTGCGGCTTTCCAAGAGGATTCACCAGCATTTGCAATAGGTCCAGGCGGCAGCCCTTTGTTGTTATACGTGTTATAAGGAGATTTCACTTTTAGGTCTTTGTAATACACGCGGGATTTATGCTCACCAAGTGCATAAAGAACGGTTGGGTCAGTTTGAAGCGGCATGTCCTTTTTCAACCGGTTATAGAATACACTTGAGATTTTTGCCCGATCTGTCTTTTCTGTTGCTTCCATTTCAATGAGTGATGCCATCGTTAACACATCATGTATGGACATGTTTCTCTTTTTCATGTCTTTTTCATACGTTTTCACGTATTGATCTGTTTGTTTAATCATCGTTTCAATGATCGTTTCGAGTGATTCATCCTCACGATAAAATGGATACGTAGCAGGGAATAAGTAACCCTCTAACGGATGTTTCACCTGTTTCCCATTCACCTGTGATGTCACGGTTTTCGGATATTTTTTCATTAGTGTTTGAATAAAAGCAGGATCATCCAGCTTTGCTTCAACTTCCTTCGCTGAAAAATTCGTCTGATTTGCAATAATGGCTGCAATATCAGATAGCTGTCTTCCCTCTGGAATCACAAGCTGAAAGGCGTAATCAGTCCCGCCAGATGTCAGCTTTTTGATCAGCGTGTCTGCGTCCATTGTTTGTTTCAAATGAAAATAACCCGCTTTAAAGCCGGACGCATTTTTGTATTTTGCATAATACGTGAAAATCGTGTCATTCGAAATGAGCCCATTTTCTTTTAAAATGCCCGCAATTTCGCGCACAGATGTCCCATTTGGAATATGAATATTAATCGTTTGTTTACTTTTTTGATCGACCGGTCCGAGTGCTGATTTAACATATATAAACCCTGATAATGCTGCAATGATGATGACAGCAAGGACAGATAACAGGACGATCCCCATTTTTCTTTTGAAGAATGGTCGTTTCTTTTGTTCTGAAAACATGCATGGCCCTCCTCACATCTAGCTTTTATAGTACATGATTCGACGGAGTTCGGCAATTCCTTGCTCATGCATGTCATGACAAAACTTGCCACAAAACGGCTAAACCAACACCGCCACCGCTTCCAATAGCAGCCATGACATAACTTCCATTCGGTAAGGTGTGCGCTTCATAAAATAATCTCACCATCATAGCAGCTCCTGACGCGCTGTATGGATGCCCAAGGCATAGTGCACCGCCTCTTCTATTGATCCGGTCATATGGTATCCCCAGCGTCCGGGCAATAAGTGCTGCTTTCAGCGCAAATGCTTCATTGATTTCAAAAAGCGCCACTTCCTCTGCCTTGATGTTCTCTTGATGTAAAAGTTTCTTGATCGCATCAATTGGCGAAGCAGCTGGAAAATGAGGATGTATCGCTGTCACAGCACTTCCGGCATACCGCAATACCGCCTTACATCCACTCGCTTCCGCTAACGATCTTTCCATCACAGCGACAGCAGCTGCTCCGTCTGCTTCCTTACAGCTATTGGCGGCGGTCACAGTTCCTTTCCCCGGCAAAAATACAGGTTTTGCCCGCTTGATCAGTTTTGTCATTGGTCTTATTTTAGCAGCTGCTTCATCTCTGCTCAGCCCGTCAACCGAAACGATTTCTTCTGCATATGTACCATGTTTGAATGCGGCTAAACTTCTTTCCCAGCTTAAAAGGGCATAGTCATCTTGTTCTTTTCTTGTAACAGAAAATGCCGACGCGGTCAGCTCTGCTGCTTCTCCCATATGCGGATCTCCTATCCACTCCGGTGAAAAGCGGGCTCTTTCTTTCATTGGTGATTTGGAAATGCTCTCAGTTCCGCCAGCGATATACATCGAGCCCTCCCCCGATTGAACCATGATGCAAGCTGTTCGGATCGCTTCAAGACCAGAGGCACATTGCCTGTCAATCGTCATACCAGGAACGTGTAAAGGAAGCCCTGCTTCTAATGAGGACAGACGGGCCATATTTCCACCGCCTCCGACGACATTGCCTAATATGACGTCATCCGGTGTCATGTCCTGGGACAAATGCCGAATAAGGGGAGCGGCTAATTGCTCTGGGCGATAATTTTTCAGCATCCCATTTTTGTCACCGAAGGGTGTTCGTTTTGCTTGTACGATCACCGCTTGCATGACAATTGCTCCTCCGCCCACCTTTTCATGCTCACGCGGGCAATTTTCCCGCCGGATGTTTCAATCATTTGATCAATCACAAGCCATTTTTTTGGTACCTTGTAGGCCGCAAGCTTTTCTTTAACAGCTTGTCGAACCACCTTTATTTGCTGCACTTGCTCCAGTATGGCAACAGGGATTTCACCCCAATATGGGTCAGGAACGCCAACTACAATCGACCGTTTTACCTCTGGCTGTTCATTTAGCACACGCTCGATTTCCTCAGGAAAAATATTCAGTCCCCCATAAACAATCATGCCATTTTCGCGGCCGCTCATATACAGATAACCGTCTTCATCCAGCCAACCCATGTCGTAAACTGTCAGCCACTCCTGCGGCAGTTTCTCCTCATGTAAGTAGCCTGAAAAAGTCATTGGGCTCTTCACATAAATCCTCCCTGTTTCATTTGGCTGACAGACAGATTGATCGGGCCGCCTTACTTCTACTTGAATGGAGGAGAAAGGCCGTCCAACAGAAGAAGGTTTTTGCAGAAAATCATTTGAAGACAAATAAGAGACAAAACTTAACTCTGATGTGCCATAAAAATCAAAAAAAGTGACATGTGGATAGTTGGTGACGAGCTGTTCTTTTGAAGAGATGCTCCAATCTGCTCCCGATGACATGACAAGAAGCGGTTTATCTCCTTTAAAAGCATCGATTTGCAGTAACGTTTCTGTCATTGTTGGGACAGTATACATCACGGTGATATCACCTGACTCTAAGGTTTGCTTCGCTTTTCTTGGCACAAATTTTTCTAAAAGCGTCACTGTGCCGCCAAAGTATAATGTACTGATAGCACCATATAAAAAGTGAGAGGATAAGAGTGTACCTAATATAAGAGCATGATCTTGATGAGTGATTCCAAATGAAGCAGCTGTCATTCGAAAGCTCTCGATCCATGACTGCTGACGCCTAATAAAGGCTTTTGGTGAGCCTGTTGAACCTGACGTAAATCCCATATAAAAGACAGGATCCTTCTCGGTATCGCAGTTGTTATAAGGACTGTTGTCTGTAAGAAGGCTTATTCTTTCCTTCCATTCAAGTAATGAAAGAAGCGGCATGTCCACGCTTCTCTGTTCAAATTTTTTCATCAATCGATCCTCTATAATGGCGAGATCCGCCTTACTTAACAAGAGCTTTTCTACACATTCTTCATGACTCCATCTCGGATCAAGCGGAACGGCTGTCCACCCTGCACAAGCAGCGCCCGCAAATATTTGAAGAAAAGAAGCACCATTTGATAATAAAAAAGCGATTCTTTTTTGCTGATGAGCCGTTCCTTGTAACCACTGTGCCGCTCTCTGCACACGTTCATACCAATCTTGATATGTAATGCTTTCTTGCTCATCTATGATGGCAATCTGATCTCGTTTGATTTCTGCATGTACTGCATAGCTTTCCGTTATTCTGATCAAACTGCACGCCTCCCTTTAGACAAATCCCTTTTTCGATAGGACAAGGCCTGAATGATTTTGACCGTAAAGACAGCACACATTCCCGCTTTGATGAGATCACCTGGAAGATAAATCAGACTAAGAAAAGCGGCCTGTGAAACCTTAATATGCATCATCATGGCTTGAAAAGGAATACCGCACATATACAAAATCACAATACTGCAAACCGCATAGATCACAAAAAGACGCAGTGCGGTTACTTTTTTCAGCCGATTCATCCAAAGGCTGATCATGAAGGCAGCAACTGGATAGGCAAGTAGAAAGCCGCCGCTTGGCCCAAAAAAGACCCCAATTCCACCTCTCCCACCTGATAAAAGAGGTGCGCCTGCTGCCACAATCAAAAGAAAAAGACATAAACTGATCAATGCTTGTTTTGGCTTTAACAGCCCCCCAGCAAGCAAAAGACCTGCGGTTTGCAATGTTATGGGTACAGGTGTAAATGTCAGTAAAATCGGCGGGATCAAGCCTAACATCCCGATGACTGCTGTCATTAAAGCTATTTGCATCATATTTTGAATTCTCAATATTCATGCCCCTCACTCAATTTATTGTTAAAAATAGAGTAAAAGGTAGAGCTTTTTATGTCAACTTAAAATATAATTAAGTTAACAAAAGTGCAATAAAAAAAGACCTCACTAACAATTTGAGTTCCTCAATACCTGAAGATGAAGATCATTTATTTTTAATGTTAACTAACGTCAGATCTTTAAATTAAACTTAATTAACCGTGTATCTATTTATTTCACGAATAGATAAATGCTATTATTTACTAATAAAGGATTTATTTCTATCTATACATTTAACTGTTTATATCAAATGAATGAAAGTACACATGGAGGAACTATTTTGCGTAAACTCTCTTACATATTTATGATACTACTTTGTACGATAACTATTTTATATCTAAGCGGATGTAGTCAAAAAAAGACAGCTTCAGAAGACAATAAAATAAATTTTAAAATTGAAGACAACGAATTAGGTCAAACAACTACGCTCAATTATATTGTGACAAATTCTGTTTCAGCCATTGGAGATCATTTATTCTTAAGTGTAGATGATCATAGCCCTTCAAAGATGGCAAATAAAGTAATTGAATTTAATAGAAAAACACAGAAAAGCAAAATACTATTTACAACAACTTTTAAGCGTTCTTCGATCCAAGCCTTAAAAGCGAATAAAGACTGGGTCGTTTGGATTGACAGCGATGAAGAAGGCGGACAAATGAATTACTACGCGATGAACATCCGTACACAAGAAATAGAGTCGATCAAAAAAAATAACACTTCGGAGACATTAAGTGACACACTTGAATTAACTAATCATCGAGCAGTATGGGTATCGCATGATGAAGAAAAAGATGAAACTCACATTTATATGAAAGATCTCAAAAAAAAGCAGACGAAAAAACTCTTTAAACTAGACTCAATGAATAATGCTCATCTCTCTGTTCACCATGATAACGTTCTCTTTTTTAATAAAGACAATGGAATGCAGCAAGCTTACATTTACAATCTTACTACTGAGTCTCTCAAAAAAGTTCCATTGAATCAACATTTGATCAGTAATGGTCAGCTCATTAACGACCATCAATTTGTGTACGAAAAGTCTTTTACTGACTCTGAAGGAACAATCAATAAAAGCCAATTGATCTTTTATGACATAAACGCCAAACAATCTAAAGTAATTAAGAACACTGACTCGGGTGTCGGATCGATCGTGATTGATGATCATAATCGATTTTTTGTCGAAACAGATGAACCTAAAAAGAGTGGTTACACTATACTTAAAGAGATGAACGGTTCAATCAAAAAAGTTGGTTCTCTAAATAAAGAAAGTTATTTTTATTTAACTTTTCATCATGGTCTGTATCTCCTTAACTTTCAAAATGCGCATCGAGATAATCAAAAGCTGACCATTACTTCAAAGCTTCCATAAATAAAAAAAGGCCTGTGATCATGCAGATAAACTCTCATCTGTTTCACAGGCCTTTTATTCGTTCTATTCTTCGTCTTCTTGATCTAAGAACGTGTTTAACGTTTCTTCAATCATGTCCCACTCTTCATCCGTTTCAATCGGCTCTAGCTCGCCATCTTCCCCGTCTTCGTTCGGTGTGAAGCTTGATGCATGAATTTCAATTTCCTCATTGTCTTGCTCAGAAATTGGGTAGTAAAGAACATAAGATTTGTTAAAATGGTCGCTTTCAAAAGTAAATAGTACTTCGCAAAGCTGTTCATTTCCATTATCATCAACGATTGTAATTTGCTTTTCTCCGTGTTCCATTTGATTCACCTCATTTTAATTTAAGCTGTCTAAATATCCTTGCAGGATCATGACAGCCGCCATTTTATCAATGACTTTTTTACGCTTTTGCCTGCTCACATCTGCAGAGATGAGCATTTTTTCCGCTGCCATTGTTGACAGACGCTCGTCCCAAAGCACAACAGGAACATTGTACGTGTTTTCTAGCACTTTCGCAAATGATTGGCTGGCTTCGCCTCTAGGACCAACCGTGCCGTTCATATTTTTTGGAAAGCCAAGTACAATTTTATCCGCTCCATATTCTGCAACAATCTCAGACAGGCGGCTGAGACCAAAGTCTCCGCCTGCTTCATCAATTTTAATTGTTTCAATCCCTTGCGCTGTCCATCCCATTTCATCACTGATCGCAACACCAAGGGTTTTCGTGCCTAAATCTAAGCCTAAAATTCTCATGTTTTACGCCTCTTTATGTGTCTCTAAGTACGATTTAACCAATTCCTCAATTAATTCGTCTCGTTCTAGTTTACGAATTAGGTTGCGTGCATCCTGATGTCTTGGAATATAAGCAGGGTCGCCTGACAGCAAGTATCCGACAATTTGATTGATCGGGTTGTATCCTTTTTCTTGGAGTGCGTCATGAACTGTAATGAGCACTTCATTCACATTGGTTTCAGCTGAATCATCAGAGAAGTTAAACTTCATTGTCTTATCAAATGAACTCACTGCTTCTTGCACCTCTCTTCCAACATTCTACTAGCAAGCTTTTTTCTAACCGCTCATCTAATACCATTATTCTACACTACATCGCCTGATTATAAAACGGATTTGACAGATTCTTCGACAGTTGCCAGTGCTTCTTCAAGCTTTTCTGGTTGTTTTCCGCCTGCTTGAGCCATATCTGGACGTCCGCCTCCGCCTCCGCCGCAGATTTCAGCTGCCTGCTTCACAAGCTTCCCTGCATGCAGACCTTTTTCGATCACGTCTTTTGTCACTCCTGCTGAAATGTTTACTTTTCCGTTTTGAACGGCTCCCAGGACGATGACAGCTGATCCTAATTTAGCTTTCAAGTCATCAACCATTGTTCTTAAATGATTCATGTCTTTGGCGTTTACTTTTTCAGTTAATACTTTCACTCCGCCAATTTCAGTCACTTTCTCTAAAATAGAGCCTGCTTCTGCTTGGCTTAATTTCGCAAGAAGTGATTCGTTTTCTCTTTGAACCTCTTTTAAATCCGACTGTAATGAAGCGATTCGTTTTGGTACGTCCTTCGTATTTGACTTCAGCTCACTTGCTGCCTGCTCTAAAATCGCCAGCTGGTCATTTAATTCTTCATAGGCACCTTTACCAGTCACAGCTTCAATACGGCGTGTTCCAGCACCAATACCCGACTCAGACGCAATTTTAAACAAGCCGATTTCCGCAGTGTTTTGAACGTGACAGCCGCCGCATAGCTCGATGCTGTAATCGCCGACTTGGACAACACGGACAATATCGCCATACTTCTCGCCAAAGAGCGCCATTGCGCCCATTTCTTTTGCTTCAGCAATTGGCTTCAGGTCAATCGCAACCGAAATGCCTTCCCAAATCTTTTCGTTCACAATTTTTTCAATTTGAGACAATTCTTCTTTCGTCACTTGTCCAAAGTGAGAGAAATCAAAGCGAAGTCTGTTTTCATTCACCAATGACCCTGCTTGGTTCACGTGACTGCCTAATACATCTTTTAGCGCCTGATGTAGAAGGTGTGTCGCTGTATGGTTTTTCACAATGCCTTTTCGAAGAGCTGATTCCACTTCTGCAGTGACTTCGAGACCTTTTTGAGCCGTACCGCTTACGACGACTCCTTCATGGACATGCTGACCGTTTGGCGCTTTTTTCACATCTTTGATCTCAATGATGGCTTCTGCACTTTTTAGTGTTCCTTTATCCGCTACTTGTCCGCCGCTTTCCGCATAGAATGGTGTTTCATCTAATAAGATTTGCACCGTGTCTCCTTCATGTGCTTCCGAGACAATTTCACCATTTTGAAGCAATTCAATAATACGGGCATCTGCTGTTAGATTTTCATAGCCAACGAAGGTGCTCTCTACTTTAATATCGCCTAGAACGCCGCCTTGAACCTGCATACTGCCGACATCTTGTCTCGCATTTCTTGCACGTTCACGCTGCTTCTCCATTTCCGCTTGGAAGCCTTCTCGATCAACTGTCATGTTCTCATCTTCTGCATATTCTTCTGTCAGCTCGACAGGGAATCCATACGTATCATACAGCTTAAATACATCTTCACCTGAAATTTGTGAGCTGCCTTTGTCTCTTTCTTTTTTGATCACTTCTGACAAAATGGCTAACCCTTCGTTCAGTGTTTCGTGGAAACGTTCTTCTTCGTTTTTGATGACTTTCGCAATAAATTCTTCTTTTGCTTGTACATCTGGGTAGAAATCCTTCATGATTTCAGCAACAACTGGCACTAAATCATACATAAACGGACGGTGGATATGGATCGTTTTTGCATAACGCACAGCGCGGCGCAGCAAACGTCTTAATACATATCCGCGGCCTTCATTGGAAGGAAGTGCTCCGTCACTTACAGCAAAGGCAACTGTCCGGATGTGGTCAGCAATCACTTTGAATGCTGTATCCTTTTCCTTTGTTTCGCCATAGCTTTCTCCAGAGATCGTTTCGACTGCGCGAATAATTGGCATGAATAGGTCTGTATCGAAGTTCGTCGGCACATTTTGAATGACAGATACCATTCGTTCAAGGCCCATCCCTGTATCAATGTTTTTCTTCGGCAGTGGTGTGTATGATCCATCTGGATTATGGTTGAATTCAGAGAACACGAGATTCCATACTTCTAAATAACGCTCGTTTTCCCCGCCTGGATATAATTCTGGATCGTTCATGTCGTGACCGTATGATTCACCGCGGTCATAGAAAATTTCTGTATTTGGTCCGCTTGGGCCCTCGCCTATATCCCAGAAGTTTCCTTCAAGACGGATAATACGTTCTTCAGGCACACCAATTTTATCTCTCCAAAGGATATATGCTTCTTCGTCCTCTGGGTGGACTGTCACAGATAACAAATTCGGATCAAAGCCGATCCACTCTTCACTTGTGAGGAATTCCCACGCCCATTCAATGGCCTCTTCTTTAAAATAGTCACCAATAGAGAAGTTGCCAAGCATTTCAAAGAACGTGTGATGACGTGCTGTCTTCCCTACATTTTCAATATCATTTGTACGAATCGATTTTTGTGCGTTGCAAATACGCGGATTGTCAGGTACGACGCGGCCATCAAAGTATTTTTTTAATGTTGCCACACCACTGTTGATCCATAAAAGTGTCGGATCATCATGCGGTACAAGTGACGCACTCGGTTCTACAGCATGTCCTTTTTCTTTAAAAAAGTCTAAAAACATTTGACGTACTTGAGCTGAAGTTAAAGTTTTCATTCAAAAATCCTCCCTTATCATTCATCAATCTCCACACAAACGAAAAAACATCCCGCCCTATGCAAGCACAAAACGACTTACACAGGGACGAGATGTTCTCGCGGTACCACCCTGATTATAGACAAATTCGTCTATCACCTTCACATCCGATAACGCCGGAAGAGAGCGGCAGTGTTTATCTGCACTCGGGACTAGCTTCCGTTAAAGGTCTGATAAGGCTTTTCTCAGCAAATAAAGCCTCTCTCTGCAACAGCTTTTTAACGTACTCGGGTCCGTCATTGAATTTCAATATGTATGAATCGAAATTATTATAGACAACTCGGCTCGTCTTGTCAATGAACGCTTCGTCTCATCAGGATATATTGCACAATGATCACCCTGATAATTGCAGCTGCTGGTACGGCTAAAATCATCCCAATTAAGCCAAACAGCTCTCCTCCTGCAAGCAAGACAAGCATAATGACGACAGGATGCATATGAAGACTTCGCCCTACAATAATTGGGCTGAGGACATTACTCTCTAAAAATTGCAGCACCGCTACTGTGATCAGTACAATGATGACCGATTTCACCGAAATAGTAAACGCAATAAAGACGGCAGGAACTGCGCCAATAATCGGTCCAAAATAAGGAATCACGTTCGTTGCCCCTATCAGCACCCCAAGAACAAGAGGATACGGGATATGAAAAAGCCAGAGCACAATGGCTGCTGCACCCCCGATTAAAGAACAAACAAGCAGCTGCCCTCGAATATAATCACCAAGTGATTCATCCACTGCTTTGACAAAAGCATGCCCCCTCTTCCTAAATGATGGCGGCGTTAAATACCATGCCGCCCGCTTCATCGTGTTCATATCCTTCACCATATAAAAAACAAGAAAAGGAATGAGTGCTGCGACTAATACGTAATCAAATAAAACCTTACAGCTAAGAATCATCCGCTCAGCGCTATTGGCTGCATATGTCTCCGATTGAACAATGAAGCGGTCCAAGCGGTCGTGAAGTCCGTCAGGCCAGTGGCTCGTATGACGATGAATATGTGATAAAGCGCCATTATAAGTTTCGGCGAGGACAGGAATTTGTTCTGACAGCTCATTTAACTGTGCGATCATCACAGGCGCTCCTTTATAAACCGCAAACCCAATCCCGCCAAAAAACAGGACATAGATGAGTAAGAGACTGACTGTTCTCGGCAGCCCTCGTGCATGCAGTCTTTCCACAATCGGATAAAGCAGATAAGAAATAAAAATGGCGATGAGAAGCGGAATGAGAACCGCCTTCAGCAATAAAAAAACAGGCATCCATAACTCGTCGAGCTGCAGTAAAATGAGCAAGGATGCAAGGACAAGCAGGATCCCTGCAGCATATATCAGAAATTGGATCGGACGTTTCTTCACCTTTTTCACCTCTTTTCTTATTGTTTAACCATCTTCTGCAATTATCCACGTAAATAAAATTTGTCCTAACTTTGTTAAAAATGAATACACATGAAACATACAGCTCCATCCAAAGTCACTATTTGCTGTAAAATCTCGTCAGAAAATATTCCATCATTTACTTCTTTTTACACAAGTTGTGCTAGAATCCACTTTAGCTTTAGCCAATGAAACACAAGAGGAGGTTCTTCATGATCACATTCGAAGAAGTCAACAAGCATTATGGCCAGTTCCATGTACTTAAGGACATTAACCTACATATTCAAAAAGGGGAGGTTGTTGTGATCATCGGTCCTTCAGGATCTGGTAAAAGCACGATGCTCAGGTGTATCAATCGTCTTGAAAGCATTGATGCGGGAAAAGTTCTCGTCAACCAAGTGTCTGTTCAGCATCCGAAGACCAACATCAATCTTGTCAGGCAAAATATCGGAATGGTCTTTCAGCATTTTCACCTCTATCCGCATAAGACGGTGCTTGAAAACATTATGCTTGCGCCGATGAAGGTCAAAAAAGTGAGCAAGGAAGAAGCAAAGGAAACAGCTGAATTTTATTTAAATAAAGTCGGCATTCCTGAAAAAGCAGACACCTACCCTTCACGACTCTCAGGCGGACAGCAGCAGCGCGTTGCCATTGCAAGAGGGCTTGCGATGAAGCCAGAGGTGATGCTTTTTGACGAACCGACATCTGCACTTGATCCAGAGATGATCGGCGAGGTTTTAGATGTGATGAAGCAGCTGGCCCGTGAAGGCATGACCATGGTTGTTGTCACACATGAGATGGGCTTTGCCCGTGAAGTGGCCGACCGCATTGTCTTTATTGATGAAGGCAGAATTCTTGAAGAATCAACACCGGCTGCATTTTATGAAAAACCGCAAGAGAAACGTGCTCAATTATTTTTAAGCCGTATTTTAAATCACTAGGGGGAATGCTTGATGAAAAAAATGAAACGCTTGGGCCTGCTGCTCTTTATGACTTGCTGCATCGCCGCTTTGGCTGCTTGTGGATCTACTGAAAAAGGTTCAACGGATGCAAAACAAGGAAGTTCTTTAGAAGCCATTAAGAAAGACAAAAAAATCATTTTCGGTGTAAAAAATGACACACGGCTATTCGGTCTAAAAAATCCGAGCAGCGGTGATATTGAAGGATTTGATATTGATATGGCAAAAGCCATCACAAAGGAAATACTCGGCGATGAAGGAAAAGCAGAATTTAAGGAAGTGACATCTAAAACAAGAATTCCTTTGCTTCAAAAAGGGGATATCCATGCGATTGTTGCGACCATGACAATTACAGAAGAGCGTAAAAAAGAAGTCAATTTCTCAGATGTTTACTTTGAAGCAGGACAATCACTGCTTGTGAAAAAAGGAAGCGACATTCATTCCATTGATGATCTTAAAAAAGGAACGAAGGTGCTGGCCGTGAAAGGATCTACTTCTTCACAAAATATCCGCGAGAAAGCACCTGAAGCATCCGTATTAGAATTTGAGAACTATCAGGAGGCTTTTACAGCATTAAAATCAAACCAAGGGCAAGTGCTGACAACTGATAATGCGATCTTATTTGGTATGGCAGATGAGGATTCAAATTACGAAGTGGTCGGCGGCACTTTTACGGATGAGCCTTATGGCATTGCTGTGAAAAAAGGCGACCAAGAATTAACAGATGCGATCAATAAAGCCTTAAAAACGTTAAAAGACAATGGAGAGTATGACAAGATTCTTAAAAAATGGATCAAAGAATAATATTTGATTGGTTAACATCAATGCCTCAGGTGAGCCGCTCAATGGCTCCCCTGTTGATCTGGAAGGAAGTGAACTGATTGCTGCGGTTTTCCATTCTCACTGAAAACTTTCATCTTTATTTAGAAGGCTTTAAATATACCATTGGTGCAAGTGTCATTGCTCTGATTGGAAGCTTTTTGATCGGTACACTCATTGCCATTATGAGAATTGCGCCATTTAGGCCGCTCAACTGGTTCGGAACGGCTTATGTGGAATTTATTCGGAATATTCCGTTATTATTGATCACCTTTGTTTTCTTCTTTGGTTTACCCGTGCTAGGTATTGTAGCAGATGGCTTTACAGCTGGAACGATCGCTCTTGCCATTTATACGTCTGCCTTTATTGCTGAAGCCATTCGTGCAGGGATACAAGCTGTACCGCTTGGACAAATGGAAGCAGCCCGCGCTTCAGGTCTGTCATATGGCGGGACGATGCGGTATATCATTTTGCCGCAGGCGATTAAAATCGTTATTCCCCCTCTTGGCAATCAATTTATTAACCTTGTCAAAAACTCCTCGATTTTAGGTGTCATTGCAGGGTTTGATCTCATGTATCAAGGTGACCTTATTGCATCTAGAACATTTGTGACGTTTGATGTCTACATCTTTGTTGCCATGTTCTATCTGCTATTAACCATTCCGCTTAGTCTAGGCGTTGGTTATTTAGAAAGAAGATTAGCAAAAAGCCACTAGAGAGGAGGAAACACCATGGATTTTATAGGTGCCTACCAGCCTGATCATCTCGCCTTTTTACTTGAAGGATTTGCTGTCACCTTAAAAGTGGCTTTTATCTCCATCATTTTGAGCTTTATCATTGGATTAGTCGTCGGCACATTGCGGTTCGCTCAAATTCCGATTTTATCAAAAGTGCTTGCGGTTTCCGTAGAAACCATTCGGAACCTGCCGCTTTTACTGATCATCTTTTTCACGTATTTTGCATTGCCTGAAATCGGCATCAAGCTAAGCATCACAGCCTCTGCCATTGCGGCTTTAACTGTGTTTGAATCCGCGATGCTGTCAGAAATTATTCGAAGCGGCCTTAAATCAATTGATAAGGGCCAGATCGAAGCAGCCAGGTCTTCTGGTTTAACCTATCTTCAAACATTGAAAATGATTATTATGCCGCAGGCCCTGCGCAGAATGGTGCCGCCAATTGTCAGTCAATTCATATCTCTTTTAAAAGATACGTCGCTTGCCGTCGTCATTGCGCTTCCAGAATTATTACATCACGCACAAATATTAAACGGTCAAAGCCAATCCTATTTACTGCCGATTTTCCTATTGGCAGCTATGATGTATTTTGTCGTCAATTTCAGCTTATCCATTCTTGCAAGACGATTAGAATACAGGCAGGCGTAACAGCTCAGCTTATAGACAAACACTGCGTCCTGGTCTGAAAAAAAACAAAGGGCTAAAATGAAGATCATTTTAGCCCTTTTGTGTTTACATCATTCTCATAACACGTTTTTTTAGCTTTTTCATATCCCGCTTTGATGGCATATCATATCGGCTTGCAAAGTGATATGCAAGTGCACCTGCACCAAGCGTTAATAGTGAAGAAGTCATTTTGCCCATTCGAAATTCCCCCTTAACACTTATAGTTGAATTGAACGTTCATCGTCACTAAACAGATCATCTAAGCTGCTTAGTGTCCCGTCTTCCTCCACTTGGTGTGTAGATATTTTGCCTTTTGACAGCGTCAATTCAATAAAACAGCCCCAGCAATAATATTGATTGACCCCAATTTTTCCGATGTCTTTACATTTGCAATTTGGGCAAATGAGCATAATCAGCACCTCTTTACGTTCGGTTTAGAACCAGTGCTTCCTTTTGAACGTTCATCAAGGTTCCGGCAGCCTGCAGCTGTTTCCGAATCCCTGATAGCTCTGTAAAGAAGCCGTCCGAGAGTTCATATGCTACGATTGTGCCCGAATTTGTACAAAAGTATACATCTTCCAAAATGCCTAAATTTTCACCATCAGGCGACTGCATCATTTTCTTTTTTAATTTCGAAAATAACAAGAATGGAGCAGAGGAATCCATGCCTACTCCCTCCTGGCAGCTCACATATAAACCTTTGTCTGTTAGCTGATCAAATCCAGAGAATGGAATGAGTGCACAGTCTTTCTTTTTCCCCTCTAACACATATCCTCCGCAGCTGCCTCCGGCTAATAAGCAAATATCTTTTATGGAACCAAGCGATTGGGACAGTTCATCTGTATAGATCGTCATTCCTTCAAGTTCTCGGCATGTTCTCAAAATGTGCTCAACCACCTTTTGCGGAACAGTCTTATCGTGTGCGTTTGCTTCATGACTCATACGAAGAAATGGCTTCCATGAACGGAATGGAAGAAGTTCCTTCCACGCTAAAAAGCTTCCATATGGAAGCCTTCTACTCATGCATAAAATCAAACGGAGTGATTCCCTCCATGCCAATATTTGCGTCATGTACGCTAAACGGAAGCTCTTTTTGGAGCGCTTCAAGTTCTGCATCCATGATTTGTTCGGTTTGCACAAGCCGCATCGTTAAGGACGTTTGTCTGAGGGAATCCTCATTGTTTTTCACGCCCCACTCCAGCGCTGATTCCTCGCCGCACAGTATTAAAAACTTTTTACTTCGTGTTATAGCTGTGTACAGCAGATTACGCCGAAGCATTCGGTAATAGCTCCTCACAACTGGCAGCACAACAATCGGAAATTCACTGCCTTGTGATTTGTGGATGGAGCAGCAATAGGCATGAGTAAATTGATGAAAATCCTTTTTCGTAAAGGTGATTTCATTTCCATCAAAGGAGATCACGGCCATGTCTTCTTTTTCTGTATTTTCTTTTGCATAAAAAATCGAGACAATTTCGCCGATATCGCCGTTAAAAATATTGTTCTCCGGCTGATTCACAAGCTGAAGCACCTTATCACCTGTCCGGTACACCACATCACCAAACGAGATTTCTCTGCCTTTTGGTTTTTTAGGATTCAAAATGTGCTGCAGCATTTTGTTGAGCTCATTGATGCCCGCTTTTCCTTTATACATTGGTGCGAGCACTTGAATGTCCTTTGCCGAAAACCCTTTTTGAGCAGCATTGCTGACGACTTTCTCAATGACTTCTTTCATTTGATCAGCTGAACATTGAATGAAGGACCGATCCTTTGAGCGTGCAGTAATATCCTTTGGCAGCACACCATTTTTCATATCATGGGCAAGTTCAACAATGGTTGAGCCGTCTGCCTGCCGGTAAATATCTGTCAGAGTAACAGCCGGCACAGCTTTTGAGGCAAGCAAATCCCGTAAAACTTGACCTGGTCCGACAGATGGCAGCTGATGTTCATCCCCTACCATAATGACTTGGATATGATCAGGAATGGCTTTAAACAAATGATTCGCCAGCCAAATATCCAGCATACTTGATTCATCAATGATGACAAGCTTTCCTTCAATCGGCTGTTCTTCATCATGCGAGAAGCCCTCCGAACCGTTCCAGCCTAGCAGCCGGTGAATGGTGACAGCTGGAAGCCCTGTTGATTCTGTCATCCGTTTAGCCGCCCGTCCTGTTGGTGCCGCAAGCACAAATGGGAAAGATTCATCCTTTTTATAATCACTCGGATCAAGAGATACACCGTGAAGATCACTGTAAAGCTCGACAATTCCTTTAATGACCGTCGTCTTCCCTGTACCAGGTCCGCCTGTTAAAAGCAGCATCGGGGACATGAGCGCCTTTTGAATCGCTTCCTTTTGTGTCGGTGCATACTGAACGCCTAATCGCTCCTCCAGCTCACCAAGTGCAAGGAGGAATTCTGATTCAGGAAATTGATCCGCGTATTCTGTTTGGGAGACGATTTTTTGAATGCGTTTGGCAACACTTTGCTCCGCATAAAATAAGGATGGATGATAGCAGCGGTCATCTTCAATGATCATTTCTTTTCCTTCGCCAAGTGCAATGATCTGATTGGCAACATCCATTTCAGTCACTTTGTAATCATTGCCTGTTTGGTTGAGCAGCTTGCAGGTTTCGACGATCAAATCTTTCGTTTGTATGTACGTATGACCGTCCTGAAGACTGGCTGTCTCCACTGTATATAGCAAGGCTGCGCGAATCCGCTCTGGATCATTACCTGAGATGCCTGTTCTAGCGCCGAGCTCATCCGCCTTAATAAATCCGATCCCCTCAACATCCTTAACAAGCTGATACGGATTTTCCTCGATCTTTTGCAGCGTTTCACTCTCGTACACTTGGTAAATCTTCATGCTGAGCTGCGGACCAAAGCCATATTGATTCAGGCTGATCATGATTTGTTCCAGCCCTTGATGCTCCTGAAGCGCTGCGGCCAGCTTATCCGCCTTCTTTTTTGATAAGCGCGGTACATCGTACAAAACAGCTGGGTCACGCATAATTTTATGAAGCGTCTGATTGCCAAGCTGTCCCACGATTTCTTCCGCCGTCTTTTTTCCTATCCCCTCAAATAAATCACTTGAGAGATAATGTATGATTCCTTGCTTCGTTGTCGGCACTTCCTTTTGAAAGTGAGTGGCCTGAAACTGTTCACCAAATTTCGGATGGCTTGTGACTTTGCCATAAAAGGTGTAGGTTTCCTCCTCATGAAGTGCGGGGAAGTAGCCTGTGACAGATGCTGTTTTTTCCTCTAAGTTTTCCGATGTTTCAATGACTTTCACCTTTAACACCGAGTATAAATTACTTTCATTATGGAAAATAACGGCTTGAATGGTCCCCTTTAAAAACGGTTCGTCCTCAAGCTTCATTTGATCTGGATGTTCCTGCACAGGTCTTCCCTCCTTCCATCTATTCTGCCTCTTGAATCAGCTTTTGCGCATGTAGTGCAAGCATATGGTCAGGCTGCACGTCAATGGCTTTACCCAGCATCTCAAGCGCTTCGTCTTTTTTCTCTAAGTACGCATACGCAACCCCTAAATTATAAAAGGCGTCTGCATGCTGCGGATCACGCGTGATGACTTCAGTAAAAGTTGTCACCGCTTCTTCCAGCATGTGTTCATTGGCTAAGCACATGCCAAATTGGAATCTTGCTTCATTATCTTCTTCGTTTAGTTCAACGGCACGCTGAAGATACGGCATCGCAAGCTTTGGCTGCTCTAATTTGATGAGCGTCTGCCCAAGCATATAAAACAAATCACTATTTTCCATGCCCGCTTTTAGTGCTTGTTCAAAATAATCTTTCGCTTTCATAAAGTCTTCTTTTAATGTATACACATTTCCTGCCCCGTAATAGGCTGCAGCGGCGGTATGATCAAGTTCAATTGCTTTTTGAAAAAAGTTTAAAGCACGTTCAAATTCATTGATACTTGAAAGTAAGTTCGCAAAGTTAATATATGGAACCGGGTCCTTCGGGCTTTCTTCGATCGCTTTTGTAAAAGCTTCAGCTGCTTTTTCGATATTCCCTTGATTCAAGGCTTCTATGCCGATTTCGTTTTGATTCATTCGCTCTCTCATCCTTTCATTAAAAAACCTCAACAGCGACGTTGAGGTTTTGAAAACATGCTACACATACGACAGCTTTTGACCATCTTTGAAGACATCGTCAATTGTACCACCGCCAAGACATTCGTCACCATCATAAAAAACAACCGCTTGTCCCGGAGTAACAGCACGAACAGGCTCATCAAAGATCACCATCGCTTCTTGCTCACCTGTCATTTTGACCTTCACATGGTGATCTTCTTGACGGTATCTGAATTTTGCTGTGCACGTTAATTCACCGTTTTCCCCAACAATATGAGGACGAGTCCAGCTGATATTAACGGCTGAAATGCTTTCAGAGTATAAAAGTGGATTGTGGAAGCCTTGTTCAACAAACAAGATGTTTTTCTCCAAGTCTTTCCCAACGACAAACCAAGGATCACCACTGCCGCCAATGCCAAGTCCTTGGCGCTGACCGATCGTGTAATACATCAGTCCATCGTGCTCCCCTTTTACTTCTCCGTCCATTGTCTGCATCACACCAGGCTGTGCAGGCAAATATTGACTAAGGAACGTTTTAAAGTTTCTTTCTCCAATAAAGCAGATACCTGTTGAATCTTTTTTCGTTGCTGTTGCGAGCTCTGCTTCTTTTGCCAATTCACGAACCCTTTTTTTCTCTAAATCACCGATTGGGAACATGACTTTATCAAGTTGTTCCTGAGTCAGCTGATTTAAGAAATACGTTTGGTCTTTGTTTGCATCAAGACCTCGCAGCATTTTGACTTCATCACCAGTTCTATCAACACGGGCATAGTGTCCTGTTGCCAGATAATCCGCACCAAGTGACAATGCATGCTCAAGGAATGCCTTGAACTTAATTTCTTTGTTACACATGACATCTGGGTTTGGCGTTCTGCCCGCTTTATATTCATCAAGGAAATATTGAAACACTTTGTCCCAATATTGCTTCTCGAAATTCACTGCATAATATGGGATTCCAATTTGGTTACACACGCGGATGACATCCTCATAATCTTCCGTTGCTGTGCAAACACCATTTTCATCAGTGTCATCCCAGTTTTTCATAAATATGCCGATGACATCATAGCCTTGCTCCTTTAGCATAAGAGCGGCAACTGATGAATCGACTCCTCCGGACATACCGACCACAACTCTTGTATCTTCTGGTCTTTTTGTCATCTTCATCAACTCCAATTTCAATGAAACAACATACGCGTTTCGTTCTTCAGGTGCTTCGCTGTTTCATTTTTCACACACGAACAAAAGGAAGCATTTATTTGGCTAGGCGTTTGACAACAGCTGCTATCTTACGTGCCGCCTGCTTCACATGATCCTCTTCATTCCCAAGACCGAAGCTTATTCTGACTGAGGATGTCAGCTCTTTTGCTTCTTCGCCATACATGGCGCTTAACACGTGCGAAGGAAGGACAGATCCAGCCGTACATGCCGATCCGCTTGAAACAGCAATTCCTTCCATATCTAAATTCACAAGCAGCGATTCAATGGAGACGCCAGGGAAATGAACATTTAAAATGTGCGGCAATGTCTCTTTCGGATGTCCATTGATAGAGAAATTGAGAGATTCCTCTTCGAATACTTGCAGCATAGTTTCTTTGAGCTTACCATAATGCATCGCTTTTTCTCTTCTATTTTGCTTCGTTAATTGAACAGCTTCTGCAAGCCCAACAATTCCTGCCACATTTTCAGTGCCAGCACGGCGCTTTCTTTCTTGTTCCCCTCCGAATATTTGCGGAGAAAGTTTCACGCCTTCGTTTACATATAAAAAGCCTGTTCCCATCGGACCGTTCAGCTTATGGCCAGAAGCAGATAAAAGATCAAGATGGAGATCTGCTGCATCAATAGGCACTGTGCCAAACGCCTGCACTGCGTCTGTATGAAAATGAGCAGTGTGATCACGCAGAAGTTCGCCAATGGCTTTGATTGGCTGAATCACACCTGTTTCATTATTGCCGTACATGACGGTCACAAGAATCGTATCATCTCTCAATGCTTGTTTTAATTGATCAAGATGAATCAATCCCGTTTCGTCCACATCTAAATATGTCACTTCAAATCCTAGCTTCTCTAGGCGTTCACATGTATGCAGCACCGCATGATGCTCTGTTTTCACTGTGATGATATGTTTTCCTTCATGCTGTCTTGCCATGGCAACACCTGTGATCGCCAGGTTGTCCGCCTCGGTTCCACCGCTTGTGAGGATGATCTCCTGTGGTTTACAGTGTAATTCTCTTGCAATGACTTCTCTTGCTTCATCGAGCCACTTTCTTGCCTCGCGCCCATATGAATGAATACTAGAGGGATTGCCAAATATCTCTGTAAAGTACGGCATCATCTTGTCCACAATACGCTGATCCATCGGCGTTGTGGCTGCATGATCTAAATAGATTCGTTCCATTTCCGGTACACCTCTGATCTAAATATAGAACATATACGAGTCTTGATCCCCGTCATCTGTGTAGCTTGCCAAGTCTTCAAGAGTTGTATTGTCTAGTACGTCTTTTACTGCATCACGAATACGAATCCATAGTTCACGCTTTGCTGGTTCTTCGTTTTCGATGACTTCAACAGGACTAATTGGTCCTTCTAATACACGAATAATATCACCTGCTGTGATCTCGTTTGGTTCATGTGCAAGAACATAGCCGCCATACGCACCGCGAATACTTTTTACAAGACGGGCATTGCGGAGTGGTGATACAAGCTGCTCTAAATAATGCTCAGACAAATCATTGTTTTGAGCGATTGATTTTAATGATGTAGGGCCTTCGCCATGTTTTTTGGCTAATTCGATCATGATCGTCAGACCATATCTGCCTTTAGTTGATATTTTCAAGTTAAACACCTCTGCGTTTTCTATTCTATGTCATCAATTATTTTTCTGATTTCATATACGCTGATATATAGACCAAAAGCAATTATATCATACTTTCAGCCAACTTTCATTTACGGGTACTGAGCATAATAGGAGGACTCATCCCTTTTCTATTTGAAGAAATTTCGGTACTCTATACAAACAAGACATTGCTTTAGGAGAGATAATTATGAAACCTTTAGCGTACCGGATGCGCCCAAGTCATATTGAAGACATCATTGGGCAGGAGCATCTTGTTGGAGAAGGTCAAATTATTAGACGAATGGTCGAGGCAAAGCATTTATCCTCGATGATTTTATACGGACCGCCGGGCATCGGCAAAACATCGATTGCAACCGCAATTGCTGGCAGTACAAGCATTGCTTTTCGTACATTGAATGCGGTCATTCATAACAAAAAGGATATGGAGGCTGTCGCCGCTGAAGCGAAAATGAGCGGACAGGTGATCCTTATTTTAGACGAAGTCCACCGGCTTGATAAAGGTAAGCAGGATTTTCTCCTTCCTTATTTAGAAAATGGCATGATCATTTTAATTGGCGCAACGACGGCTAATCCCTATCATGCGATCAATCCTGCCATCCGAAGCCGGACACAAATATTCGAGCTGAAGCCGCTTGAAACAGAGCAAATCAAAGCTGCGTTAACAAGAGCCTTACAGGATGAGCATCGCGGGCTTGGCGGTTATGAGGTGACCGTGGACGATGAAGCGATGAATCATTTTGCCAATGGATGCGGAGGAGACGTGCGTTCTGCTTTAAATGCACTAGAACTCGCTGTCTTATCGACAAAAGCTGATGAGACAGGGCATATCACAATCACTCTTGCCGCAGCAGAAGAATGCTTACAAAAAAAGAGCTTCTCACATGACAAGAATGGTGATGCTCATTATGATGTCCTCTCGGCTTTTCAAAAATCCATTAGAGGATCTGATACAGATGCGGCGCTGCATTACCTTGCCAGATTGATCGAAGCAGGAGATCTTGAAAGCATTTCAAGAAGATTACTCGTGATGGCTTACGAGGACATTGGCTTAGCCAGTCCGCAGGCAGGCCCCCGCGTGTTAAGCGCAGTACAAACAGCAGAAAGAGTCGGTTTCCCAGAAGCACGGATTCCGCTGGCGAACGCAGTGATTGAACTGTGTCTTTCTCCTAAGTCCAATTCGGCATATAAGGCGATTGATGCGGCACTTGGTGACATTCGTACAGGGAAAATTGGTGAAGTTCCAGTTCATTTAAAGGATGCACACTACAAAGGCGCCACAGCACTCGGAAGAGGTGTCGATTACTTATACCCACATGATTACGAGAACGGCTGGGTGAAGCAGCAATATTTACCTGATCCGCTGAAAAACAAGCAATACTATGTACCGAAACAAACCGGAAAATTTGAAGGTGCATTGAAACAGGTCTATGAAAATTTAAAACGCCAAAAATAAAAAAAGCCCCCTGCATATTAGCAGGCGGGTTGTTTATTTATCCTTCACACGTGTAATCGGAATATCCTTTAAAAGCTTCATAATGACATGACCACCCATGATCAGTCCGGCAACTGACGGAACGAACGCATTGGATGATGGCGGCATTTGCGCCTTGCGAATCTTCGCTTCATCATTTCCAACTTCTTTTCTGACATCTTCGCGAATGACAATCGGACTTTCATCAGAGAAAATGACTTCAATTCCTTTACGAATCCCTTCCTTACGCAGACGTGTTCTCACGACTTTTGCAATAGGATCGGTATGTGTTTTTGAAATATCATCAATTCTGAAACGTGTCGGATCTGTTTTGTTCGCAGCTCCCATACTTGAAATGATGTTCACACCGCGGTTCAGACACTCTTTCATTAAATGAATTTTATAGTGAATGGTATCTGAGGCATCAATGACATAATCAAGCGGATACTCAAAAAATTGCTCGTATGTTTCCTCTGTATAAAACATCTTAAGCGCAACAACTTCACATTCTGGATTAATATCAGCGATTCTCGCCTGCATTAAGTCAACCTTTGGCTGGCCAACTGTTGATAACAATGCTGGAAGCTGACGGTTTACATTTGTAATATCAATATCATCTTTATCAACAAGAACAATACGGCCAACGCCTGAACGAGCGAGTGCCTCTACTGCGAATGAACCAACGCCGCCCACACCAAGCACTGCAACTGTACTGTTTTTTAGTATATTTAAGCCTTCCTTGCCAATGGCAAGCTCGTTTCTTGAAAACTGATGTAACAAGTGCCTCACTCCACCTTTATTTAAAATGAATCGAAAGAATCATATCATATTCAGACTTCTCCGTCATCCTTCTCTAAAAGAAAAAAACACAAAAAAGTCCCGATGACGCCGCCAGCATTTCCTTCGTTTTGAACCCCGCACCATGCAGGTGGGTGCTTTCTTCCTGACTTTATAAGTCCTCTAATGAGGCATTTATGCAGAAAGGAAAGGCAAGCTCCCGTATAAAAAAATGTTCGGTCAAAACTAGGTAACCACCGTACGTATCAGGACTTTATTTATTGATTGATGAAAGCATATCATAGGCATATTTCTTTTTCAAGCGTTTACATACCTATAAACATGCGCCTATTTTACTGTTTTACTTTTGTTTTAATCGCTAAACTCAGCTCATCAAGCTGCGCCTCGCTCACATGGCCAGGGGCATCTGTGAGAACGCAGCTCGCACTTGCCGTTTTCGGGAATGCAATCGTATCTCTTAAGTTAGAGCGGCCTGCAAGCAGCATCACTAAACGATCAAGCCCAAGCGCAATTCCGCCATGCGGAGGAACACCATGCTCAAACGCATCCAGAAGGAAGCCAAATTGTTCGTAGGCCTCTTCTTTTGAAAAACCAAGTAAGCCAAACATTTTTTCTTGAATGTCCTTTTCAAAAATACGAATAGAACCTCCGCCAAGCTCGTAGCCATTCAGCACAAGATCGTAAGCCTGTGCCTTCATGTCTTCTGGGCTTGTTTCAATTAATTCAAGATCATCACGAACTGGCATTGTGAATGGATGATGGGCAGCATAGAAGCGGCCTTCTTCTTCATCCTTTTCAAGCAGCGGCCAATCGACAACCCATAAGAAATTGAATACAGACTCATCGATCAGTTCAAGCTCTTTACCAAGTTTTAAACGAAGTGCACCAAGTGCATCATGAACAACAGACGTCTTATCTGCGACAAAAAGTAACAGGTCGCCTTCTTCAACTTGCAGCTGTTCTTTTAATTCAGCTTGCTTTGCATCATCAAAGAATTTAGCGATAGGACCTTTTAATTCAGTCTCTTCTGCTTTTAGCCAAGCTAGACCTTTTGCACCGTAGTTCGCTGCAAATGCACCAAGTGCATCAATGTCTTTTCTTGAATAGTTCGATGCAGCCCCTTTGACATTGATGGCTTTCACAGCTCCACCATTTTTCACAGCCCCACTAAACACTTTGAAATCGGAGTCTTTTACCGTATCTGAAATGTTAACCAGCTTCATCTCAAAACGTGTATCCGGTTTATCAGATCCATAGGAATTCATCGCTTCATCGTATGTCATACGAGGTAATGGCAATGTAAGGTCTACACCTTTGACATCTTTCATTACCTTCGCCATCATCTCTTCAGCAAGCGTCATGATGTCCTCTTGACTCATAAAGGACATTTCAATATCGACTTGTGTGAATTCCGGCTGACGATCAGCACGCAGGTCTTCATCTCTAAAGCAGCGGGCAATTTGATAATAACGGTCCATCCCAGAAACCATCAGCAATTGTTTAAATAATTGCGGAGACTGAGGCAGTGCATAAAATTCTCCCTCGTGTACACGGCTTGGAACAAGATAGTCACGCGCACCTTCTGGCGTACTTTTCGTTAAAATTGGTGTTTCAATGTCTAGAAAGCCGTTGTCGTCTAAGAAATGGCGGAATGCTTTTGTGACTTCATGTCGCATTTTCATTGTTTCAAACATTGCAGGGCGGCGAAGATCCAGGTAACGATATTTTAAACGAACATCTTCTGATACCTCGTCTGCTTGATCTGAAATCACAAATGGAGGAGTCTTCGCTTCATTTAAAACGGTGACCGTTTCGACTTGAATTTCAATTTTGCCCGTTTTTAAATTTGGGTTGATCGTTGCTTCTTCTCTTGCGACAACCGTTCCTTTAATATCAAGGACATATTCGTTACGAATTGATTCTGCTGTCTCAAGCGCCTCTTTTGATAAGTCTGGATTGAAAACAACTTGTACAATCCCTGTACGGTCGCGCAAATCAATAAAGATTAATCCGCCTAGGTCACGCCTTTTTTGAACCCATCCTTTTAATACAACTGACTGACCGATTTGGTCTTCTGTTACTTCTCCACAATAAAAAGTTCTACCAAACACAAACATTCCACTCCTTCTTTACGCTTTCTGGTGGGCCTTTAACATTTGAATCAGCTCATCAAGCTTCACTTCAATTTGTTCACCCGTTGTTGTATCTTTCACCTTCACAATTTGCTGTGCAAGTTCATCTTCACCAAGAACTGCAATAAATTTGGCTTTTAAACGATCAGCCGCTTTAAATTGTCCTTTTAGTTTCTTCCCTGTATAGTCCATTTCACTTGAGATACCTTCTTTTCTCAGACGGTTTAATAATGAAACAGAATAATCCTTCGCTTCATCTCCGAGAGCAGCAATGTATAGATCAATACCATCTTGCAGAGGAAGCTCAATTCCTTCAGCATCGATCGCTGATAGGAAACGCTCAATACTCATCGCAAATCCGATCCCTGGTGATTCAGGACCGCCAATTCCTTCAACGAGTCCGTCATAACGGCCGCCGCCGGCTAATGTTGTAATCGCACCAAAGCCTTCTGCATTACTCATGATTTCAAATGCTGTGTGATTGTAGTAATCAAGACCGCGCACTAAATTTGGATCGACGACATACTCAATGCCTATATCTGATAAGTATTGTTTGACCTTTTCAAAATACGTCCGTGATTCTTCATTTAAGTAATCTTGAATGGATGGAGCCGTTGTCATCAGTTCATGATCACGATCCTTTTTACAATCAAGAATGCGCAGCGGATTTTGATGTAAACGAGTTTGACAGTCGTGACAGAATTCCTCAATTCTTGGCTCAAAGTGCTTGACCAGTGCTGTGCGGTAGTCTGCACGGCTCTCTTTGTCACCAAGGCTGTTAATGACGAGTTTTAAGTTAGAAAGGCCTGCTTTCTCATACACACTCATCGCAAGTGAAATGACCTCTGCATCAATGGCAGGATCTTTGGAACCAATCGCTTCGATTCCAAATTGATAAAATTGACGATATCTTCCTGTTTGCGGACGTTCATAGCGGAACATTGGTCCGATGTAATACAGCTTAGTTGGCTGAGCCGGCTGTGCAAACAATTTATTTTCAACATAAGAACGGACGGTTGAAGCTGTTCCCTCTGGACGGAGTGTGATGCTACGTCCTTTTTTATCTTCAAATGTGTACATCTCTTTTTGAACGATATCAGTTGATTCGCCTACTCCCCGTGCAAACAGCTCTGTATGCTCAAAAATCGGTGTGCGGATTTCTTTGTATTGAAAGGCTGCACATGTATCTCTCGCAATTTGTTCAACATACTGCCAGCGTTCTGACTCTCCAGGTAAAATATCCTGTGTGCCTCTTGGAATATTAAAACTCATTTTTCGTCCTCCTACGACCATCATTCATTTTTTATGTGGACATATAAAAAACCCCCGCCTCTACTATGTGTATAGTAGGGACGAGAGTTATACCCGTGGTGCCACCCTAGTTGGAACATGATCAAGCATGTTCCCGCTCAAATCCTTAACGCAGATTCACGTTCTCCGCCTATTGACTCATTTTTCGAGCGTTCAGCAGGAAACCTACAGAGTGTTCTTTCGTGATAAATGCCATGCGGATTCGCTTTCAGCCTAAGGCGATTCCTCTCTGCTCACGCAATTTACCCTACTATTCTCTATCATCAGTTCCACATTTTAAATTTTCAAGTGTGTTGATTTATATTATAATAAGGTCGGTGCTGCCACTCTGTCAACCCTTGCCGTGCCTCTTTTTCTTTTCCAGCTCTTCTTTTGACGTACATCCGTATTCAGATGCGGTTTCTTCAAGGAAGCCTGGCTGATCCATTTCGTCATGCTGCCAGCGGTCGATATCACGATGTCCATTATATTGCACTCGTCCTAATTTTCTGCTTAATCTCATGTTTGTACATCCTTTTATCACATTTTTATTTAGTATAAACAGATTGATTCATTTTTATTAGGGAAACTGCAAGGAATTCATCCACTACATAACGAATTAACATTCATCGGTTTTACAAGGGAGGGGAAAACACCGTTTTGAATCTGAAAAAACACAATCAACTGATGATGCTGCTTACTTGTTTTGTTCTCATCGCGAGTTCTTTGCCTATGACACATGCTACAGCACAAACAGATCAAGCTGTGGTCGCAACAGATGAAATCAATGTGAGAACGGGCCCTGGTTTAAGCTATGGAATTGCAGCTGTTGTAAAACGCGGCGAAAGTTATCCTATTCTCACTGAACAAGGAGAATGGGTGCAGATCCAATTATCAAACGGACAAAAAGGCTGGGTCGTCTCTTGGTTGATCACCACATCATCCGGCGCTCAAAAAACAGCGAAACCAAAGGCGCAAGGTCAAAGCACGGCAGGAGGCAGTACCATTACATCGACAGCTTCCGACCTTCGCATCCGGACAGGCCCTGGGACTTCCTATCAAGTGATTGGTACTTTCCCGCAAGGCGCTTCCGCTAAAAAGCTCGAGACAAACGGCGAATGGACGAAAATTTCTTATAAACAAGCAGAAGGCTGGGTTCACTCTGATTATGTTTCAGGGGGGCAGAAAACTTCTCAATCAAGCTCCGGCGGGTCTTCTCGCTCTAACCAGACAGGCACAGTTGGCGTATCGAGCTTGAATGTGAGGCAATCGGCCGCACCAAATGCACAAGTCGTCGCTTCACTTGCCCGCAACACACAGATCACCATTTTGCGAGAGCAGAACGGCTGGTATGAAATTGAAGGGAAAGGCGTAAAAGGCTGGGTTGCAAGCTATTACATTGTCACAGGCAAAGGAGCAGGCTCTGCACCTGAAAAGAGTTCATCCTCTTCGGCTTCTGAGCAAAAAGCGTACATTGTCTATGACGGCACCAACATTCGAAAAAGCGCTTCTACCTCTGCTGGGATTGCAGAAAGAGCAACAAAAGGAGCTGCCTATCACATTGTTCGGACGCAAGGTGACTGGTACGAGGTGACACTATCGAATGGCGGGACTGGCTATGTGGCGAGCTGGGTCGTTCAAACGAAGAAAAATAGCAGCGAAGCGCCAAGACCTCAGCAGGATTCATCGTCTGGGACTGGTTCTTTAAAAGGAAAAACGATTGTTCTTGACCCTGGTCATGGCGGAAAAGACAGCGGCACAATTGGCGCAGACGGTGCTTTTGAAAAGAACATCACCATCAAAACCGCCAATTTACTGGCAGGCAAATTAAGAGCTTCTGGTGCAAATGTGTATTTAACTAGAAGTGACGATACATTTATCAGCCTTCAATCGAGGGTGGCAACATCTCATTACCGAAATGCAGATGCATTTATTAGTCTTCATTATGATAGTTTTATGGACCAAAGTGTTAGAGGAAGTACTGCGTATTATTATCACGCAGCAAAAGATCAGCAATTAGCGTCAAGCGTTCATTCCGAAGTCGCAAAACGCTCTCAAATCCCTGATAAGGGTGTCAAATTCGGAGATTACTTTGTTTTAAGAGAAAACAAACGCCCTTCCCTTTTATATGAACTCGGGTATTTAAGCAATCCTCAGGAGGAAGCGATCATTTATAGCGCCTCTTACCAAGAACGAGTCACAGAAGGAATGACTGAAGGATTAAAACAATATTTCCGTTAAAAAGAAAGAGGCCTCTGCGCCTCTTTTTTTGTTTGACCACAAAAAAAAGACTCTAAACAAACTCCCGCATGAGTTCATCTACAGTCTAAAAAGAATCTATTCTTTGCTGTCCATTAAGATCGTGACTGGTCCTGAATTGGTCAATGACACGTCCATCATCGCACCAAAACGGCCAGTTTCAACATGGATACCTTTTTCTCTAAGGGTTTTATTGAAACATTCGTAAAGCGAATTGGCTGCATCCGGCTTGGCGGCTTTCATAAAATTCGGCCGTCTGCCCTTTCTCGTATCACCATAAAGGGTAAATTGCGACACAGACAGAACGCTTCCTTTTATGTCCAATAATGAACGATTCATTTTCCCATTTTCATCTTCAAAAATACGTAAATGTGCAAGCTTTTCAGCTAAGTAAAGCACATCTTCTTCTGTATCTTCGTGTGTGACACCAACAAGCACCATATATCCTTCGCTTATGGCACCTGTGATCTCTTCTTCTACCTTCACAGATGCATTTGTCACACGCTGCACAACAAGCCTCATAGACGATATACTTCCTTTCTAATTCATGAATCGGCGAACAGAGTAAATGTCTTTGATTTGTTTAATGCGTTCGACTACTTTGTGCAAATGATTAATATTTTGGATAAAGATCGCCATATGGATCGTCGCCACTTTGTTACGATCAGACTTCCCAGAAACAGAGGAGATGTTCGTTTTGGTTTCGTTAACTGCTTGAAGCACCTCATTGAGTAAGCCGCGTCTATCATATCCTAATATTTCAATTTCCACATTGTATTCTTTACGGTTTTTAGCAGGCTGCTCATGCTCCCACTCGACCGGAATTAACCGCTCCTGCGCTTCTCCTGTCTTCACGTTCGGACAGTCCTCACGGTGAACAGATACGCCTCGGCCCTTCGTAATAAAGCCGACAATGCTATCGCCAGGAACAGGGTTACAGCACTTAGATAAGCGGACAAGCAGGTTATCAATCCCTTTGACCCTTACGCCAGCTTCCCGTTTTTTCCCGTGATACGTCTTTGGTTCCACCGTCACTTCTTGAACGGTTTTCTCTTGCTCTTCTTGATCTCTTTGTTTTCTTTCTTTTTCCGTTAAACGATTGGCGACTTGTAGTGCAGTAATGCCGTTATATCCAACAGCTGCATACATGTCCTCTTCGTTTGAAAAATTAAATTTGTCAGCCACTTTTTGCAGGTTTTCAGCGGTCAGAATGTCTTTGACATCAAACTCAAGGTTTTTGATTTCTTTTTCCACGAGCTCTCGGCCTTTTTCGACATTTTCTTCACGGCGCTGTTTTTTGAAAAACTGTCTGATCTTGTGCTTCGCTTGGGAGGTTTGGGCAAGCTTGACCCAATCCTGACTTGGCCCGTAGCTGTGCTTTGATGTCAGAATTTCAATAATGTCACCTGTTTTTAGTTTGTGATCGAGTGTGACCATTTTGCCATTGACCTTGGCACCGATCGTTTTATTCCCAATTTCCGAGTGAATCCGGTAAGAGAAGTCAATCGGAACTGAGCCTGACGGCAGTTCAATGACGTCTCCTTTTGGTGTAAACACAAACACCATATCAGAGAAGAGATCGATTTTTAACGATTCCATAAACTCTTCTGCATCTGTGGATTCGTTTTGGAATTCAAGAATTTCTCTAAACCAAGAAAGCTTCTTTTGGAAGACCGCTTCTTCCGTTGATTCTGCTGACTCTTTGCCTTCTTTATATGCCCAGTGTGCCGCAATCCCATATTCTGCAATTTCATGCATTTCCACTGTACGGATCTGAACTTCAAGTGGATCACCTTTTGGCCCAATCACCGTTGTATGAAGAGATTGGTACATGTTCGGCTTTGGCATCGCAATATAATCCTTAAATCTGCCTGGCATCGGTTTCCAGCATGTATGGATAATACCGAGCACCGCATAACAGTCTTTAATGCTGTCGACCAAAATACGAACGGCAAGCAGATCATAAATTTCATTAAACTGCTTATTTTGCAAGACCATTTTGCGATAAATGCTATAAATATGTTTTGGTCTTCCGGAAAATTCAGCCTTGATGTTCACCTCAGACACGCGGTCTTTCACTTCATTGACAACCTCGTCCAAGTATTCCTCACGTTCCGCTCGTTTACGCTTCATCAGATTCACAATTCGGTAATATTGCTGCGGATTTAAATAGCGGAGTGCTGTATCTTCAAGCTCCCACTTAATCTTTGAAATCCCTAATCTGTGCGCAAGCGGTGCAAAGATTTCAAGTGTTTCATTTGAAATTCTCCGCTGCTTTTCCTGCGGAAGATGTTTGAGCGTTCTCATGTTATGAAGACGGTCTGCCAGCTTAATCAAGATCACGCGAATATCCTGCGCCATTGCAACAAACATTTTTCGATGGTTTTCGGCCTGCTGTTCTTCTTGTGATTTATATTTAATCTTCCCGAGCTTTGTGACACCATCAACAAGCATTGCTACTTCTTCGTTAAAATGCTCTTTTAAATCCTGTAATGTCACATCTGTATCCTCAACTACATCGTGCAGGAAACCGCCTGCAATGGTTGATGGATCCATTTCAAGGTCAACAAGAATGCCTGCCACTTGAATTGGATGGATAATATAGGGCTCACCAGATTTCCGGTATTGCTCCTTGTGTGCATTTTCAGCATATTCATATGCTCGCTCTATAAATTGAATATGTTCAGCGGACAGGTATTCTCTTGCCTTGTCAATGACCTGCTGCGCCGTTAAAACTTGTTCGTTCGCCATGGAATCACCTTTTTAAATGAAAACTGTATTGTAGTTTATTATCAAGAAAAATTCGATAGATGTAAAGAGAAGAAGTCCGCTAAAAGATTTTTGATAGGAAAAAAGCACCCTTCTTACTGAGTGCTTTTTACGAAAAACTCCATTAGTATTGCATTAACGTCATGATGTCGTAGCCGTCAAGCTTCTTTCTGCCGTCAAGATACGTCAGCTCAATCAAAAATGCAATCCCTGCCACAACGCCGCCTAATTCCTCTACAAGCTTGATGGACGCTTCAATTGTTCCACCAGTTGCCAGTAAGTCATCTGTAATCAGGACACGCTGACCAGGACGAATCGCATCTTTATGAATCGTTAATACATCTTTACCATATTCCAAGCCGTAATCGACTTTAATGACTTCACGAGGAAGCTTTCCTTCTTTACGAACTGGTGCAAAACCTACACCAAGTGCGTATGCTACAGGGCAGCCAATAATGAATCCACGCGCTTCAGGTCCAACAATGAGATCAATGTCTCTTTCCTTCGCGTATTCAACGATCTGATCCGTTGCATAACGGTACACTTCGCCTTTATCCATTAACGTTGTAATATCTTTAAATTGTACACCTTCCTTTGGGTAGTCAGGTACAACTGTCACATATTGTTTTAAATCCATCTTTTCCTTTTCCTCCTCGTACGTCAAAGCACAGGTGAGACTTCGCTCATCATGCTATTCAGCCATTCCTTCAGCTCTTTAGCTGAGGAATATGTTAGTGTTTGATCGAGTTCCATCAATCGTTGTTTTGCTGTATAGGACGCTGATGCCGTTAAATCTTTTTTAGGGGCATCAAGTACTATTGACAGCACACCATTCTCTATTTTAACAAAACCGAGTTCAAAAAACACCTTTGTCATAAAAATGATTGTATCTTTTGTCCAGCCTCTATGTTTGGCAAGCTCCATTCCTTGTTCTTTGATAGGAAAACTTCCCCGTTTAAACAAGAACCCATAAAACCATTTGAATTGATCACGGCTTGGGAAAGAGGACATAAAATGATCTTCTTCTCTTTGAAAAACCGTATAAATTCTGGCAGGCTTCTGATTTTCTAAAAGCTGCTTCAGCAATTGCTCATCTGCCGGAACATCCGCAAAGACCACATACTTTCCGTGTACATCAAACGTTGATACATTTTCTGCATGAACATGATGAATGGGGATATCGACGTTTTGTTTCGTTGCTTCATCAAAACAGACAACCAAAGATTTTTCAGAATCAAGCGTCGAAACTTTCTTCTCCCAATCCTTTTTCCCGCGCAGATCAAACAGCTGCCATTCATCAACTCGTGCATCTTTTAGCATTAGCTGGGGCTTTTTCCGGTTATTCCATTCATTGACGGACATTTCTCCAATCACGGAAATGCGGCTTCCTGGAACAATTTCTTCTTTTAATTTCCCTTGGTGAAAGCCGACACAGTCAAGCAGCTTGTCTTCGTCTTTCAGAGACATTTTAATATGGTTGTGATTTGCCCCAATTGTTCGGATATCTTCAAGCTTCGCATCTTCAATCATAATGAACGGTTTTGGGTTTGACATACCAAATGGTGACAGCATTCCTGCTTCTTCAATCGCTTGAACCGTCAATTCGTCTACCTTACACACAGCATCGACCCGCTGAATGGGAATAAAATCTTCTTCCGTCAATGTTTCATTGGCATATTGATTTAATCTTTCCCTTAGTAGAGTGACATCATCCGCTCGAAGTGTCATCCCTGCTGCCATCGGATGCCCGCCAAAATGCGGCAGGATGTCGCGGCATTTGCTTAGATGGAAGAATAGATCGAAGCCAGGAATGCTCCGGGCTGATCCTTTTGCCATTTGCGTCTCTTCATCTATTCCAAGCACAATCGCCGGACGAGAAAAAGTATCCGTCAATTTAGAGGCAACAATTCCGACAACACCCGGATTCCAGCCAGCTTTCGCTACAACGATCGCAGACTGGTCATCGCCTGCCTCTTCCACCATTTGAATGGCTTCTTCTGTGATCATACTGACAATCTTTTGTCGTTCTTTATTCAGTTCCTGTACAAAACGAGCGAGCTCTTCTGCTTCATCCTTATCCTCAGTCATAAGAAGGTGAACAGCTGGATCTGCCTGTTCAATTCGTCCTACAGCATTCAGCCTTGGCGCAATTTGAAAGCCGACCGTTTCCTCGTTCGCTTCTTCTAAAGTGGCTCCCGCTTCTTTCAATAAAGCTTTCAGCCCCGGTCTATTCGACTGACGAAGCTGCATAAGCCCTTTTTTGGCGAGCCATCTATTCTCATCATGAAGCGGTACAAGATCCGCGATTGTCCCGATTGCTGCAAGATCTAACAGCTGAACTGGCAGCTCCCCAAGAAGTGCATGCGCCACTTTAAACGCTACACCTACACCAGCAAGTTCTTTAAAGGGATACTCACAGCCTGGCTGCTTAGGATGGACAATGGCAAGTGCCTCAGGCAGCTCCTCACTTGGTTCATGGTGATCTGTAATGATCAGGTCTAGCCCTATTTCTTTTGCAATACGTGCTTCATTTACAGCAGCAATGCCTGTATCAACCGTGATGACAAGCGATGCTCCTTGCTCCTTGATATATCGAAAAGCCTGTTCATTAGGCCCATAGCCTTCTTTAAACCGATCTGGAATATAAAAGTCTACTATCGCAGACCGCTCTTTTAATGTATGTAAAAGTACAGACGTACTTGTCACACCATCTGCATCATAGTCTCCGAAGATCACAATCGATTCCTGCTCTTCGATCGCTTTGTTGATGCGCTCTACTGCTTCTTTCATTCCTTTTAATAAGAATGGATCATGAAATTCGGCTTTTTGATCAAATAAAAAAGACCTCGCCTCTTCTACTTCTTCAAGTCCTCTTTTTACGAGAAGCGATGCAGTCAGCGCTGAAATATTCAGATTTTCAGAGAGTGATTTCACTTTTTCTTCGCTTGGATGTTCATATTCCCAGCGCATTTTGGATAATAACATAAATTCACCCCTCAACCACACTATTATACTAGAGTGGCCTGAGGGGTTTCAATTTTTATTTTATGAAATTGTGCTGGAAGATTATTTTTCCTTCCGGTCAAATGATGCTGGCTGTTCTTTTAAAGGCGTAACATGCGATTTTTTTTGAAGATCTTTGTCTGCCTTTTTCGTCGAAGCAGCAGGTGCAGCGGCTGCACGCTCAGCTTTTAATGCCTTTAGTTCACGTTTCAGTTTCACAATTTGGAAGATCCCTGCAAATGCCACAATCAGTCCGCCCATTAAAACAGAACCGATAATGACGAGGATCAGCGGCCATTCAGCCGTTCCAAATAAGTAGTCTACCTCGACAGGCCGTACATTAATCACGGCAAATACTGAGACAATTAATACGAAAATAAATGCGAGTATGATGGTCCATTGTTGTTTGTTCATCTACAAATCCCCCAAGCTTTTTCTTTTATTCTTCCCTTTTCACTGCCTTTTTTAAACACAGAAAAAAAGCAGCGGAAGAAAACCTATCAGCATGGGCATCATCAGCTGCTGAGTTTTTCTTTAATCAGGTTCTTTAATTCTTTTCTTTCTCCAGAAATAACAAGGGTATCCCCTTCTGCGATGATGGTATCTGGTCCTGGATTTAAAATCTTCTCATGTGATTTTCTCATAATGGCGATGACTGTTACTTGATAGTTTTGGCGGACATTGAGTTCACCGATGCTTCTCTGAACAGCTGGTGCATTCTTTTCAATTTTAAACCATTCAATCACTAGATCATCAATGGCTACCTCTACGGTTTCAAGCGCTTTCGGCTTATAGACCATGCCGCCTAAAATAGCCGCAATTTGTCTTGCTTCTTCATCGTTTAGCAGGATACCAGAAATCGTTTCTTCGTGGTCGTCCTCCTGAAAATGATACATTTCTCTTCTGCCGTCATTATGTGTAATGATGGCAAGCTTCTCATTATTTCTTGTGATCATTTCGGCTTTATGACCGATACCTGGCAGTTCAGTTTCCCGAACCTTCATCACAGCCCCTCCAATGAATAAAGCAAAATGCCTTAAACAGACACCCGCTTTCTATACTGATCTAAACGTAAGTCATTATAGCAAAAGACCATTTTAAGATCAATGAAACCCAAAATGTTTTTTCAAAGCGTTTAACTTTTGGAAAACCAATAGAAAAAGACTGCCGATAAGGCAGTCTTTCTAGATTAAATATCTTGATCTGTATCTATCTTAGCTGGTTTTTTCAGCTCGCGGCCTTTCCACATCAGCCAAATTTGTGCCGCGATATAAAGGGATGAATACACCCCTGTTAATAAGCCGACAAGTAAGGCGATGGAGAAGTTTGTAATCGACGCTGATCCGAAGATAAGCAGTGCGACAACAACGACAAGTACAGTCAGCACCGTATTGACAGATCGCGTAAAGGTTTGCTGTAAGCTTAAGTTCACAATGTACGATAGATCTTCAATGGTTTTCGGTTTACGTTTCTTCATTTGCTCACGAACCCTGTCGAAGGTAACGATCGTATCGTTGATCGAGTACCCAATGACCGTGAGGATCGCGGCAATGAAGGTGACATCCACCTCTAGGCGCGTAATACTAAAGAAGGCCACGATAAAGAACGCATCATATAGCAGCGAAATAATTGCCGCAATCGCCATCTTATACTCAAATCGGACGGATACATATAAAATGATCCCGATGGAGGCAATGATGACGGCATATAGCGCATTACGGGCAAGTTCTTTTCCGACAGTCGGAGACACTGTACTTACGTTTGGCTCCGTTCCGTATTTATCTTTGAAGTAATCTTTCACTTCAGCAATCTTTTCTTTGTTCGGCACACCGACAAATCTCGCTGCTGCCTGATTCTCTTTTTGACCCGATAACACGACACTGTCTGTCTCAAGGTCAAGCTTTTTAAAGTCTTGCTCGACTTGTTCAGTTGACAGCTTGTGATCACTTTGAATATCAATTCTAGTTCCACTTGTAAAGTCGATTCCCGCATTCAGCTTGAAGATGGAAAGAACGATGATTCCCGCAATGGTGATAGTAGCTGAGAAAATCATAAATCCTTTACGTTTGCTGACGAAATCCCACTTATCAAATGGTGTTTTTGGCTCGGTGGTTTCTGTTGTTTCATGAATGTTCATAATGTCTTTTTGACGAACACCAAACCAGCCTTTTCTCCGGTCAAGATAGCGGCTTTCAACAAGAAGACCGAGAAGGAATCTTGATAGGAAAACAGCTGTGATAAAGCTTGTTAAAATCGAGAGGATGAGCATTGTTGCAAATCCTTTTACAGAGCTTGTCCCGAAGAAGAACAGCACTCCGCCGGCAATAATACTTGTTAAGTTAGCATCAAAGATAGTCGCAAATGATCTGCGGTTCCCTGATCTGAAAGCAGAACGGACTGATTTGCCGAGCTTCAGCTCTTCCTTAATCCGCTCATAAGTAATAATGTTGGCATCGACAGCCATCCCTACCCCTAAAATGAGTGCGGCAATTCCAGGCAGTGTCATAACCGCGCCCATCCAGTCAAACACTTGCAGCGTAATGTAGATATAAGCTGAAAGTGTGATGACAGCTATTAGGCCAGGTAATCGGTAATAAAACAGCATGAATAAGAAGATAAATGCGATTCCTACTATTCCTGCAAACACTGTTTCGTTCAGTGCTTGTTCACCAAACTGTGCACTCACAGATGTGGAATATTTTTCTGTTAATTTCACTGGCAATGCCCCGGCATTTAAAATACTCGCAAGGTCTTTTGCCTCTTGGACAGTAAACTTTCCTTCAATTTGTACGTCACTACTGTTAATTTCTTGATTCACATTTGGTGCAGATACATACTTGTGGTTTGATTTTGAGACTTCTTTTTTGAAGGAATCTCCTTTGTGGTAATCAAGCCAAATGACAAGCTGATTATTTGGTGCCATCGCTGCTACTTTTCTTGTAACGTCACCAAATTTTTTCGCATCCTTTAGTTTAACCGTCACAATTGGCTCATTCGTTTGACTGAATGTTTGTTTTGCACTGTTTTCGACTAGGTCAGCCCCGTTTAGGAGTTCTTTATCATTCGTATCTCTGAAGGATAGCTGTGCTTCAGTGGAAAGAATCTCCCTTGCTCTGTTTTGATCTTTTACACCCGCAAGCTGCACGCGGATACGGTTGTTGCCTTCAATCGAAATGTTCGGCTCACTTACACCAAGCACGTTTGCTCTTCGGTTAAGAGCCTCCACGGTACTAACGAGAACACTATTTGTGATCTTGTCCTCTTTTTTCACTGGATGTACATCATACAGGACTTCAAATCCACCCTGTAAATCCAGCCCTAGCGTCATATCTTTCGCAACAGGCTTTGTCAGTAAGCCCACGCCAGTTCCGATTAACAGAACCACTAAGAAAAACGCAAGAATGCGCCCTTTTTTCATTATGTATTTCCTCCTTAAACACCTGAATCCATTAAGATGGCTTATTTTAACAGTTCATCAAGCATATTCTTGCCATCTTCACTGTCCAAAAAAGCAGACGTTTTAAACGACTGAACGGTTGCATAGTTCATAAATTCGCCTATTTTTACAGATAAGATATCTGCAACCATTTCATGAATCGGATACTCTTGTTTTTTCTTCCACTTCTTATTCTCTAAGTATGACCATAATTCCTCTAAATCTACATCTTTATAGCCCAAAACGATGAATTCTTCAAGCTTACTGAACAGAAAAGGCTTTAAATGGTCTTTGTAAATAGCAGCTGGGTGTTGTGTCATTGCGTAGCTCCCCCTTTTCAGTTTTTTATCGAGAGACTTGTCATGCTTGGACGATATACACGCATATCTTATTGTATATGATTCTATGTCGTTTGAGAAGGCAGGTGATCTGTGATTTGACGAAGCAAACGTTTTTAAAGGGGACCATTATTTTAATTTTAGCAGGTTTTATCACGAGAATATTGGGTTTTGTCAATCGAATTGTCATTGCGAGGTTCATTGGCGAAGAAGGGGTCGGGCTTTATATGATGGCTGCACCTACCTTTTTTCTCGCCGTGACGCTCACGCAATTCGGACTGCCTGTCGCCATTAGTAAGCTTGTCGCAGAAGCAGAAGCCCGGGGTGACAAACAGAAAACAAAACGTATTCTGGTCATGTCCCTTGCGATAACAGGAACACTCAGCCTGATTTTCACGCCGCTCTTTTTATGGTTTGCGCCTATCATGGCAGAAAATATGCTGACAGACCCTAGAACGGTCTATCCACTGCTTGCCATTACACCCGTCGTACCAGTCATCGCCATTTCCAGTGTGTTAAGAGGCTATTTCCAAGGCAGACAGCAAATGAGTCCGCTAGCGATGTCTCAAGTTCTGGAACAGGTCGCAAGAATTTCATTAGTCGCGGTATGTACAACGGCTTTCCTTCCTTACGGGATTGAATTTGCGGCAGCAGGTGCGATGGTGTCATCTGTGATTGGAGAGATGATTTCACTTGCTTACTTACTGATCGCCTTTCGCTATAAAAAGACCATTCGTATTCGAAAACGATTTTTTAAGGCGATTCATGACGGGAAGGACACATTTAAGCAGCTGATGAGCATTGCCCTGCCAACAACAGGCAGCCGTTTTATCGGGAATATTTCGTGGTTTTTAGAGCCGATTGTTGTCGCGCAAAGTCTTGCCATTGCTGGATATGCGGCTGTTGAGGCGACAAGGCAGTACGGGGAGTTGACCGGGCTTGCCCTGACCCTTTTGACACTGCCTAGTTTTATTACGTATTCACTCTCCACTGCATTAGTTCCGGCGATCAGTGAAGGAATGGAGCAGAATAAACGTAAAACGGTCGAATACCGGCTGAAGCAGGCGATGCGCCTTTGTTTACTCAGCGGAGGCATTTCATGTATTATTCTTTTCGTTTACGCAGAAGATTTAACGCTCTTTATGTATGGTTCATCGCATGCGGCTATTTATGTGAAATTCATGGCGCCATTTTTCCTTCTATATTATTTTCAGGGGCCCCTTCAAGCCGTGCTTCAAGCACTCAATTTAGCTGGTGCGGCGATGACCAACAGCCTGATAGGTGCAATTGTGAAAACAGGGATGATTTTTGTTCTTGCTTCACAGCCTGGCTTTGGCATTATGGGCGCAGCACTTGCGATCTTAATCGGCATCATCCTTGTCACACTGCTCCATGCGGCAACTGTTGGAAAGGTGCTGCCTATTCATTTACCATTAAAGGAATATGGACTTTGCGTCCTTGTGATTATCGGTACGGGGGCTGTCAGTCTTTGGCTGAAATCTCAAGTAAACGGACTCTTTTCTGCTCCTATTGAACTTGTAACACTCATCTTTGTTACGTGCATGCTGTATGTCATTCTATTAATCTGCCTAGGACTAGTGAAACGAGAAGAGCTGCGCCGCATTCCGTTCATTGGGAAGCTGTTTTAGCTCATCTCTTTTTGATCACTTCATCTTTCAAATCAATATAAAATGTTTTTTGATTAAAGCTGCAGTAAGAGATTTGCTCGATATCATGGTAACCTCTTTTAGCAAGCTCATCTTTCAACCACTGTTCATTTTGATTGATTTGCTTAAGGTGATCATGCTGCACTACACCGTCCGCAACAAGTGGAAGCTCAAGCGCTGCATGTTTGAGCTTGTTTTCTTTTTCGACGACGGCGAGCTTTCCAGACGGCTCTAAAATAGCGTAAGAGACATCCTGAATACTGTCGATGTTATTTTCTCTTAATTGAATAAGCAGGTCATCAAAATTGTATCGCTGTTTTCTCATTGCACCCTCGTCTATTTTGCCATTGATGATGAGCAAGACCGGTTTGCCGTCAAGAAAGCGCCGGACGCCTTGGAATTTCAATGAGAGATAGGCAAGTGTGATTTGAATGAAGGTTAACAGCAGGATTGGCCATACCGTATGTAACATGTGATCCTCTACTTCTTCTATGGCGAGAACCGCAATTTCTGCAATCATCATAAAAATGACTAGATCTAAAATACTCAGCTCGCCAATTTCCCTTTTGCCCATTAAGCGAAAGATAAACCAAATAAGAAAATATAAAATGATGGTTCTCATGGAAATGATCAAGATGTCCTGCATGTGATGTAAACCCTCCTTCTCCAACATAGCTTGTGTCAAAACACTTTATTTATGTAGAAAAGAAACGTCTGAAACATGTCTATTTTTTCTCCACTGTGAATACATTTTAGTAAAAGACAAGCTTCGGTCAATTGGAGAGGAGACAAATCACATGCAAGAAACAAAACATATTGGAAAAGGCATTTTATCCGGATTAATTGCCATTTTTGTCGTGATGGTTGTCACAAGTTTACTTGTGTCGCTCATGCTTACATTCACAAGTATGCAGGAATCATCATTTAAATGGATGATTATGATTTTGTCCTTTGTTGCCCTGTTGTTAGGAGGCATCATTTCTGGCGGGAAAGCAAAGGAGCGCGGCTGGCTAATTGGTGCGATCACATCTATCATTTTTTCTCTCACTGTATTTTCATTTCAATATTTGGGGTTTGGAAAAACGTTTTCACCAGAGCAGTTCATCTATCATGGGGCATTTTTAGGCACTTGTATGCTGGGGGGAATGATTGGCGTCAATCTTCGAGGCAAATAAAAAAAGAGCGGTTCATATCGCTCTTTTTTTATTGCTATGTATCGGAGGATTAGCCTTTGTCAGCTAATTCTCTAATAGCACGGCGATCGAAAGTTAAACGGTTGTTTTCGCTTGTTTTGATGACCACTTTTGATTCATCAATTGAGTCGATTTCACCGTGTAAACCACCGATTGTGACGATTTTATCGCCTTTTGATAAAGATTGCTGCATCTGACGCACAGCTTTCTGTTGCTTTTGCTGTGGACGGATTAACAAGAAGTAAAGCACAGCAAACATGACAACAATCATAATGATTGAACCCATACCACCATCCATTCTATTTCACCCCTTTCTAAAGCATTGTAAAGCCTTTCGTTTATGCGTTAAAAGTTTTTCGCATTCGGTTTGTTAAAGCCATAACGCTCAAAAAACTCTTCTTTAAAATCACCTAAACGATCCTCACGGATAGCTTCTCTCACTTGCTCCATTAATTTTAACAGAAAATGAAGATTATGATAAGTTGTTAATCGAATTCCGAACGTTTCATTTGTTCGGATGAGATGTCTAATATAGGCGCGTGTATAGTTTTTACATGTATAGCAGTCACAGTTCTCATCGATTGGTCTAAAGTCACGCTCATATTTTGCATTTTTCACAACAAGACGGCCTTCACTAGTCATTAAGGTACCGTTTCTTGCAATTCGCGTAGGCAGTACGCAGTCAAACATATCTACACCGCGAATGGCGCCGTCAATTAAGGAATCTGGCGAGCCGACACCCATTAAGTACCTTGGTTTGTCTGCCGGTAAAAATGGTGTAGTGAACTCAAGTACACGATTCATCACATCTTTTGGTTCCCCTACAGATAAGCCTCCGATGGCGTAGCCTGGGAAATCAAGTGAAACAAGGTCTTTTGCACTTTGTTTTCGAAGCTCTTCGTATTCTCCGCCTTGGACAATTCCAAACAGCCCTTGATCCTCTGGACGCTGGTGCGCTGTTAGACAGCGCTCTGCCCATCTGCTTGTCCGCTCCACAGAACGTTTCATGTAATCGTACTCTGCAGGATATGGCGGGCATTCATCAAATGCCATCATAATATCAGAACCAAGCGCATTTTGGATGTCCATGGCTTTTTCAGGAGATAGGAACAGCTTGTCTCCGTTTAAATGATTACGGAAGTGAACGCCTTCTTCTTCAATTTTTCTAAATTCACTCAATGAGAAAACTTGGAATCCGCCTGAATCAGTTAGAATGGCTCGATCCCAGTTCATAAATTTGTGCAGACCGCCTGCTTCTTTTACGATATCGTGACCTGGACGGAGCCATAAGTGGTACGTATTGCTTAAGATGATGCCTGCATCCATTGCCTTTAATTCTTCAGGCGCCATTGTTTTGACTGTAGCCAGTGTACCTACTGGCATAAATACAGGTGTTTCAAAAGAGCCGTGCGGTGTATGAACGCGGCCAAGACGTGCACCTGTTTGTTTGCATGATTTAATGAACTCATAACGTATCGGTAATTGCGACAAAAATGAGCCCTCCTGTCTTTGTTGTATAATGTTATTGAATCAGCATGGCATCGCCAAAGCTGAAGAATCGGTATTCCTCTTTCACAGCCTCATTGTACGCTTTTAGTACGTGCTCTCGTCCAGCTAATGCGCTGACAAGCATAATTAACGAGGATTTTGGCAGATGGAAATTTGTGATCATGCCATCAATTGCCTTGAATGTGTAGCCAGGGTAAATAAAGATCGACGTCCAGCCGCTTGAGGCTTTGAACTCACCATCGTGTGCACTTGCAATGGTTTCAAGCGTTCTTGTTGACGTTGTGCCAACTGAAATGATCCGCCCGCCTTCCTTGCGAACAAGATTGAGCTTTTCAGCTGTTTCTTCATTCATTTCATAGAACTCTGCGTGCATTTCATGTTCTTCAATTCGTTCTGCACTCACCGGACGAAACGTACCCAGCCCTACGTGTAACGTAATAAAGGCAATGTGTACACCCTTCGCTTTCAGTGCATCCAGCAGCTCGGTTGTAAAGTGTAAACCGGCAGTTGGCGCAGCAGCGGAACCAACCTCTTTTGAATAAACGGTTTGATAGCGTTCACGGTCGTCAAGCTGCTCTTTAATATATGGAGGCAGCGGCATTTCACCAAGGGATTCAAGCACTTCATAAAAAATGCCTGTATATTGAAACTCGACTTTTCTTCCGCCATGTTCCAATTCCTCTGTACATACCGCTTTGAGCCGTCCATCACCAAAAGTGATAACCGTCCCTTTTTTCACCCGTTTCGCTGGTTTTACAAGTGTTTCCCAGTTGTCTCCTTCTTCTTGTTTCAAGAGAAGCAGCTCAACTTTTGCACCTGTATCCTCTTTCATCCCAAACAATCGTGCAGGCAAAACGCGAGTATTGTTTAGAACGAGACAATCACCTTTTTGAAAATAATCGATGATTTGTGAGAATGTATCATGTGTAATCGCACCCGTTTGTTTGTTTAAGACCATCAGTCTTGATGCATCTCTTTTTTCAAGCGGCACTTGTGCAATCAATCTTTCTGGTAAATCAAAATCAAATAGTTCTAGCTTCATTTCCTTCACCTATTCTGTAGTTAACTAGTTAACGTTATTTCATCCGTCCAAAGATATTCAGTAATATGGTTAGTACGATGCTAATGACAATGCATGTAATGACAGGAAAAAAGAACGTGACATTTCCTTTTTTCACAAAAATATCACCTGGAAGCTTACCAACCAATTGAAACACTAATCCTACGGCAAAAAGGACACCACCTAAAATCATTAATATTTTAGGGAATTCAGTCACGAATCGGAACCTCCATTTGAAAATGTTCATACGCTTCTCTTGTGACGACCCGCCCTCTTGGTGTTCTTTGCAGGAAACCAATTTGCAGCAAGTACGGTTCGTACACATCTTCAATCGTATGTGATTCTTCTCCAATTGTCGCTGAGATTGTATCAAGACCAACAGGACCGCCTCTAAATTTTTCGATCATACTTAAAAGGAGCTTATGGTCTATATGATCGAGGCCAAGCCTGTCGACTTGAAGACGCTCAAGGGCATCTTCCGCAATGTCCTCGGTAATGGTATGATTCCCAAGCACTTGCGCAAAATCTCTTACTCTTCTGAGCAAACGATTGGCAACCCTCGGTGTTCCACGGGAACGTCTCGCTATCTCTTCGGCAGAGCGAATATCGATCCCAATCTCAAACAGCTCGGCTGTTCTTGCCACAATGTGAGCCAAATCTCTTTGCTCATAGTATTCCAATCTTGCATGTACCCCAAACCTATCACGAAGCGGCGCTGTTAACAGCCCGACACGGGTCGTTGCACCTACAAGCGTAAATGGCGGTAAATCAAGCCGTACAGAGCGTGCTGTATCTCCTTTTCCAATGACAATATCTAAACAAAAATCCTCCATTGCTGGGTACAGCACTTCCTCAATTGAGCGCTGCAATCGGTGAATTTCATCAATAAACAATACATCACCTGGCTCAAGAGATGTTAAGATGGCCGCCAAATCACCAGGACGCTCAATCGCTGGTCCTGACGTTGTACGCAGCTGAACATTCATTTCATTGGCAATGATCGACGCAAGTGTTGTTTTCCCAAGTCCAGGAGGTCCATATAAAAGGACGTGATCAAGCGTTTCCTGCCTCATGCGGGCAGCTTCAATAAATACGCTGAGATTATCCTTTACTTTTTGCTGACCGATATATTGGCTAAGTGTCTGTGGCCGCAGACTTTGCTCAATGGCTGATTCATGGTTGTCTGCTTCAGTTGAGACGAGCCGTTCATCCATGAGACATCACCCTATTTCAACATTTTTTGTAAAGCTTTTTTCACATATTGATCGGTTGTAAGATTCTTTTCTTCTTTTAATAATGGAAGAACCTTTTTAATTTCACGATCACCGTATCCAAGGACACTCAAGGCTTCAAGCGCTTCATCTAATGCAGTTTGCTGCGTTTCAACCTGAATGTGGTCCTCGTGATTAAATAAGTTGCCAATCATTTCTGGCACCACATCTGCAAGTTTTCCTTTTAGATCCAGAATGATTTGACGTGCTGTTTTTTTGCCCACACCAGGGAATTTAATCAGGAACGCTTCATCTTCACGTTCTATCGCTGAAATGACAGCGCCTGGATCACCGGAAGCAAGAATGGCGAGCGCGCCCTTTGGCCCAATTCCTGTGACATTTAACAGTTTTGTGAACAGCGCTTTTTCTTCTCGTGTTTGAAAACCGTATAACGAAAATGCGTCTTCCTTTATGTAATGATACGTATAAATCGTTTCTTGTTTGTTTACTCGATAGATAAACGGGTTTGGGGTATAGACTTGATATCCCACTCCGCCGTTTTCAATGACAACATATTGCGGGCACACATAATCAATGGTCCCTTTTACAAACTCTATCACCGTTTTCACCTCTTTGACTGTTCTTCATTGTAACATAAATCGAGGAGAAAACCGCAATAAAAGTTAACATACGTTCGCTCAGTACATTTTTATCATGAAACCACGAAAAACAGCTTGCGGTCTTCACACCAGCAAGCTGTTACATGCTTTAAAACGATCGTTCATTTCGGTAAGGCTTCATGACTTCAAGCACATGCTCAAATTCATCCTTTGTTCGAAAAGGAATGCCTTGCTCAAGCTGTTTTTCCACATGACTTTCTAAACGGGACGTATCAATTTGAAAAAAGAGATGAATAGGCTCCGCCCAGCCGTCAGGCCTTCCATGAAACGTAGAAATCACACCGTCTTCTGATAATCCGATATATCCATTTGCTTTACTTAATGGAGAGATATCATCAATTTGCTTTCTAAAAAGGGCAAAATCCTCTTTTTGTTCTACCAGCGTCCAGCCTTTATACTGCGCCCAGAATGTGTCTTTGTCTTCTAATGATGCCCGGTGTCTTTCAATACTCACATCGCCGTCTAGATAGACTTTTTCAAGCTGGACGGTGATAGAGTTTGACTGCTTTTGCAAGTGTTCTTTTCCTTCCATATCCGCAGCGAAAAAAAGCACACTTGTCATGATAAGTCCTGTAACGAAACATTTCATCTTCACTTTCACTATTTACACCTCTTTAGAACATGAGATCGATGCATGACATATGTAGTTTGACCCATTTTTCTAAACATTAACCAAATCGATCATTCAAATGTATGGTAAGAGTCTTTCGTTGTATCCTTCATTCGTAAATGTTATGTTTTATACAATCCATTGCTTTATCGAATGACACGGTTTTTTCATCATTCGTTTTTCAGCCGCATAAACTGAAACCAAAGAAGGTGAAGTCAATGTCAGATGTCAAAAGATTAGCCGAATCGATTCAGTATCATGAAGAGAAACGTTTTCATAAGCTTGCCTATAAACCAGCAGAGCTTGAACTGTGCGGCAAAGGAAGAAGTGCCTATGTCTTCTTATACAAAAAAGACGGCAAGAAAATGGCACTAAAAGTCTTTTTCCCTTCTTATCAGCATATCGCCCGCAAAGAGGCTGCCATTTACGAAAAACTTTCTGGTTCGTCTTACTACCCTGAGATTTATGAGTCTGGGGATCAATATATTTTAATGGAATATATTAAAGGCTACACATTCTATGAATGCCTTACAAAAGGAATTCCTATTAAAAAACAAATGATTGAACAAGTCGATGATGCGCTGGAGGAAGCGCGCGAGAAAGGATTGAATCCTTCTGATATCCATCTGCGCAATCTGATCTTAACAAAAGAAGGACGGATCAGAGTCATTGACGTTGCCAGGTTCACGCAAACGAAAGCATGTCATCAATGGGATGATCTAAAAGCCGCTTATGCCTATTACCAAAAACCTTTTTTCCCTAAAAAAGCACCGCGTCTGTGGCTTGAAGTGATTGCATATTTGTATAAAAAGAACTGGCTGTCCCGCGGGCAGCTTAATAATCGGAATGATTTTTCTGCATAACGAAAGCCGCTCTCTTTTGAGCGGCTTTTTGCTGTTATTCTGTTTCTACATGGATACTATTGACGTTTAATAGATTAATGATTTCATTATTCAGCTTAAACCAATGATTGGCTTCTTCAATTTTTTTATACACATCATAGGTAGCTGGACGTTTGAGCTCGAAATCAAGCACTTCCCCATTGTTCATATGAAATGTTACCTTAAATACTTTCATCATAAGATCACCTTCCACTCTTCTTGTTCGCTGGTCAAATAGATCAGCTCTTTTCATTCATTCTCTATTCAACTCGTTTCCCCTCCTTCTTTCCATTCAAACCCAAGAAGTTTAAATTTTGTTTAAATTCACACAACATATCTATCTCTCATATCTGCAAAGAAGTATATTAGTGAAAAAGGAGGCTGCCCTTGATGAAGCAGAAAAAGAAACGAACATCTCCAGAAAGAAAAACAGTCTTTTTTCATTTAACAGATGCTCTCATTCCGAGTGTGGACATGATGGCATATGCAGCAAAGGCATTTTTTCACCTTTTAAGAAAAGCCTTTTCAGCGGTTTGATAAAACCCCGCACAGCATCGTGCGAGGTTCTTTTTTTATGGCTGATAAATTTGACTTCCTTGACTGACAAACTCCTTCGCCTTCTTTTCCATTTCTCTTTTTACTTCTTCAGATTGATTGCGGATATCATGAGAAATTTTCATACTGCAAAACTTCGGTCCGCACATCGAGCAAAAGTGAGCGGTTTTAGCGCCTTCGGCAGGCAATGTTTCATCATGGAACGCCAAGGCTCTTTCTGGATCAAGTGACAGGTTGAATTGGTCCCGCCACCTAAATTCAAACCTCGCTTTCGATAAAGCATCATCGCGCTTTTGAGCCGCAGGATGTCCTTTTGCTAGATCAGCAGCATGTGCAGCAATTTTATAGGCGATCACGCCTTCTCTCACATCTTCTTTGTTCGGCAGACCTAAATGCTCTTTTGGCGTTACATAGCACAGCATTGCTGTTCCGTACCAGCCGATCATGGCCGCACCGATCGCGGATGTAATGTGATCATAACCAGGTGCGATATCTGTTGTAAGAGGCCCTAACGTATAAAATGGTGCTTCCTTGCAAATGTCCATTTGCTTGTCCACATTCTCTTTGATTTTATCCATTGGGACATGTCCGGGCCCTTCAATCATTACCTGCACATCATGTTTCCAAGCAATCTCTGTTAACTCACCTAACGTTTCCAGCTCTGCAAACTGCGCCTCATCATTGGCATCAGCAATCGAGCCTGGTCTAAGTCCATCTCCAAGTGAAAAGGCGATATCATATTTTTTCATAATTTCACAAATGTCTTCGAAGTGAGTGTAGAGGAAATTCTCTTGATGATGAGCAAGACACCATCTTGCCATAATTGCACCGCCTCTTGAAACAATTCCAGTCACCCGATCGACAGTGAGCGGAATATATCTTAACAGTACGCCAGCATGAATCGTGAAATAGTCTACACCTTGCTCCGCTTGTTCAATTAATGTGTCCCTGTACACATCCCACGTCAAATCTTCTGCGACTCCATTCACTTTTTCAAGCGCCTGATAGATAGGAACGGTTCCCACAGGGACTGGGCAATTCCGAATGATCCATTCTCTCGTTGTATGAATATCCTTTCCAGTAGACAGATCCATCATTGTATCTGCCCCCCATCTGATCGCCCATGTCATTTTTTCAACCTCTTCATCAATGGATGACGTGACAGCCGAATTGCCAATATTCGCATTGATTTTGACATGAAAATTCCTTCCGATAATCATTGGTTCACTTTCCGGATGGTTAATATTTGAAGGAATGACGGCTCTTCCGCTCGCTACTTCCTCTCTAACGAACTCAGGGCTTAGCTCTTCTCTTATTGCGATAAACTCCATTTCAGGCGTAATGATGCCTTTTTTGGCATAATGCATTTGCGTCACACATGCACCTTGTTTCGCGCGGAGTGGCATATGATGAAAATCAGTCTGGATAGAATGAATAGATTCATTCCCCTTTGAACGGTATCCATTATCCTCCGGTCTTACATGACGCCCTTCATAGCTTTCTGTATCTCCTCTTTCTTCAATCCATGTTGCCCTAAGACGCTTTAACCCCTTTGTGACGTCAATATGAACGTTCTCATCGGTGTACGGTCCACTCGTATCGTATACACGGACTGGTTCATTTTTTATGTCGCCCGCCTCTGTCACAGTATGTGAGAGCGTAATCTCTCTTTTTGGCACTAAGATATCGGGTCTTGATCCTTTCTCATACACCTTATGGCTACCGTCAAAGCTGGATAACAATGATTGGTTGGATGGGACACTTTTCTTTTCTTTCATTTGCTGTTCTCTCCTTTTCTTCTTGTCACCGGACAGGATGGAATCAGCACCAGCAAAAAACCAGGCTCTATTTAAAGAACCTGGTTTCGTCGTCAGAAATAAACATGCATATCATTGAAATGATACATGCATCATCTTTAACTTCCCCACGCTGGTACGAGCCAGATCAGGTCCAAAGGGTTAAGAAGTTTATGCTTCTCTCTCAGCCCATTTACGGGCACCCCTAGTCACTTTTATTGATTTCCACATCAGTGTAGCATAGAGACATCATGAAGAAAAGAAGATTCAGGAAAATAGTTCCTTTCCCCTACAAGCGTTATGGATCATGTTGATATACAGTCTTCTATACATCATCTATCTCTATCATTTCAATCAAATCTGAAATAATCATTGATCCTTTTCTCCTATTATGTATAATTAATCTAAACGGAGAATTTTTATACAATTTATTTAAAGGAAGTTCTAGTCGATTGCAAACATTTCTCACATTTATCGTCGTAGGATTCTCAATTGCTCTGCCTGTTGGAGCAATCACGGTTGAAATGACAAAACAGGGACTGAAAAACGGATTTTTTCATGGTTTAACTGTCGGAGCAGGCGGTATGACCATAGACTTATTACTCATCTTGGCTTTATATGCTGGATTTGCTCAGTTTTTATCTTTGCCGTTTGTTCAAATCCCGCTCTGGCTAATTGGAGCTGTATTTTTAATGATTCTCGCATACGATTCCATTAAAAATGCGGATCAAGATATTCATTTAGCAGGAGAAAAGGTCAATAAATCATTTGCGAAAACATATCGAAACGGCTTGCTCGTGGCGGTATCTCCTGGAAATCTTGTGTTCTGGGTTTCTGTTTTTGGTGCTGTACTTGCCGATGCTTATACAAAAACAGATTCATCTGAATTTATGCTGGCTGCCGGCGGTATTTTGGCAGGAATTCTCCTTCATGACATCGGTCTCCTCACACTTGTATCCTTAACAAGAAAAGTGATGAATCGGACGATGATCAAGTGGACATCCATTATTGCTGGTATTTTATTATTAGGGTTTGGCTGTTATTTCTTTTACGAATTTTATATAGGCATCAAGGTTTATTTTTAAGAAAAGGCTAAAGTTCGTGATGAACTTTAGCCTTTTTGTGTCAAACTATCGGGTCATGCCTGTTTGTCCTGTTTCAAATTGCGTTCTTCTCATATCTCTAAAGCGTGTGAATGCACCTTCATCTTTAATGACTTGGACTGCTCTTCCATCTGCATAACGAGCCGCCGCTTCTTCTACTTGTGATACGCCTTCTGACGTCAGGCGGCCATCTGATTTAATGGCAATATACACATTTTCATCCGTCACCATGACTTGAGAGTCTGCCACGTGATTCATTTTATTGACGCGGTTGGCAATTTTTCTTGAACGCTGGATGTTCTCTTGTTTATCGTAGCCTGAGAACGACATTTGATTATGATAGTTCATATCTCCATGACTGTAGCGTCCATCTCCACCTGTGAGAGGCATTCGATCATCAGCTTGAGGACGTGTACGGTAATCAACATTCGTTGTATTTCTCCCGTTCATTCCCTCCATGAGTTCAGAAACTGGTCCTTGATGATCTTGGTTGTTGTCGTCCGCTCGTTGATTCGAATGATAACCAACCGGCTGGCCTGATTGATTATGACGTGTATCGACACCTGCGTTATTATTTGCACCACATGCCGTTAAACCAATAGGAAGAAGCACTAATGCGATTGTTTTTTGCCATTTTTGCAAACGAAAAACCCCCTGTACAAATTCAATCTCATGAGCGCGAAACAGGCTCTGTTTTAGCATGTACAGTTAGGAAGAAAATCAAGCTGTCAGTTATAAACAAAAAAAGGAACGATTGAGATCGTTCCTTCTTGTATGGTGACAAAAGGCTAAAATGTTCTTGATTTTAGCCTTTTGTCTTCTTTTCAGCGTAATAGAAAACCTTTGCATTCTAGGAAGGACGAGCACAGGAGCGGAGCGAATTTGACATTCGTGAGCACCGGAGCGCAGACCTGACACCGAATGCGAGGGTTTGTCTACACGCTGAAAGGAACGATTGAGATCGTTCCTTCTGTCATTAATCCTCTTCTTCCTCCTCCGGCCTTGCAAATACGGATTGACCTGGATATGGCTGCATATATGGCTGAGCTGGATAAGCTCCCATTTGGCCATAAGGAACAGGATTCGGATAATGTCCTGGCCAAGGCTGATGATGCTTCATGCCATCATCACATCCGCAGTCTTCCTTACCGTATGCTGCATTTGAGACGTTCGGATAAAAACCTTGATTTGCATTGGCATTTGCATTGGCGTTTGAATGCATATGGTGATGCCAGTGATGTCCGTCGTTTGCATGGTGCTCATGATTTTCCCCGTAGTAAGCAGGCGCTTGATACGCAGGATAATATGGATGAGCCGGGTATGGATATGGCATCATATGATGGTGATAATATGGATGGATAGGATAACATAGGCCTGATCCCGGTAAAATTGGCGATGCCGGCACCATTTGCTGCGGATATGGATACATCGCCGGCATGTAATGACCATGACCATAACCAAAATAAGGATCATATGGTTCATGATGATGATGCTGGTGATGATGCTCGTTATTTTCAGCCACTCCTCCTACCGCTGCCCCTCCCACATTTGGCATTTGCGGGAAGTTAGGAAGGTTTGGGTAATTGCCATGCTCCATGTCTTTTCCCTCCTCTTTTTGATGCGGAATATGAATAAACGGGTCATATCCCTTTGCCACTTCATCTTTTAAATGACCTTTATTTTCATGATGAAAATGGTCCTTGTGATCTTTATGTTCCTTATTCTCATGATGGAAATGACCCTTGTTATCTTTATGGTCTTTATTCTCATGATGAAAATGATCTTTGTGATCTTTTTTCTCGTGAACGTGATCTTTTTTCTCGTGAACGTGATCTTTTTTCTCATAATGATCTTTTTTGGGAGGAGGCGTGAATGGCTGATAGAGATTGGTCTGATAATAGTTCACATCAACTTGCGGAAAAACTGGCTGCTCGATCTTTGGCACTGGGGGTACATAAGGTACCGGTTCATTTGGCTTTTCCTTCGGTTTTGTATCTTGCACTTGCACGACATCTTTTGGCTTTTCTTTCACATACGGATGTTCTTTCGTTTTTGGCATTTCTTTTGCTTTGTGATGATCTGTTTTCACAGGAACACCACTAGATGGAATTTTAATCTTCATACCCGGCATGATCAAATCAGGATTACTGAGCTGAGAATTTAGTTTTTTCAATTCTTGAAAGTCGACTCCGTATTTCTTTGAAATTTTCCAAAGGGAGTCTCCTTTTTGCACAATATGAATTTTCAACGTTTTCCCCTCCTATGCAAAACGTGAACGTAACGGTTATGTCAGAAGTACAATATGTTTCAACATAAATTTATGCCTATTTACAAGCCGATATGATAAAAACTTGTTTTCTGATAGGAGGGGCTGAATCATTATTTAATGGCGAGCATTTTCTCGAGTGCAAGCAAAGCGTCTTTCGTGATGTCTTCATTGACCTGTATCAACCCGACCGGCTGACCCTTTTCAATGCTTTCAAGTGACCATAGCAAATGAGGCAGATCAATCCGGTTCATAGTCAAGCATGGACACATATCTGGGTTAAGGGATTCAATTTGTTTATCTGGGTGCTGTGCTATGATCCGTTTGACTAAATTCATCTCTGTTCCAATCGCCCACTTGCTGCCTGCTGGCGCCTGTTTGATCGTATCAATAATAAATTTCGTTGAACCTGCTAGGTCAGAAGCCCTTACGACCTCATGCGTGCATTCAGGATGGACAAGAATTTGAATGTCACGGTCTTTTTTTCTCATTTCTTCTATATTCCGAACGGTAAATTTCTCATGTACGGAGCAATGGCCCTTCCATAAAATCATCTTGATCCGGGAAAGCGGCTGATCGGTGATGAGCTTTTCTTCTATCTGATCCCAGACAGCCATTTCTTCTAGCGGAATACCTAAATCAAAAGCCGTATTACGCCCTAGGTGCTGATCAGGGAGAAACAGAATCCGCTCTTTTTGCGTCATCGCCCACTCGAGTACTTTTTTAGCATTTGACGAAGTAACAGTCGCCCCGCCATGCTTGCCGACAAATGCTTTAATATCTGCTGTTGAATTGACATACGTAAGCGGAAGTATTGTATCTCCAAACAGGTCAGTGAGCTGCTCCCATGCTCTGTCTGTTTGTTTCATGTTCGCCATATCTGCCATTGAACAGCCTGCCCTCATATCTGGCAATACGACGCTTTGATTCTTGTTTGACAGCATATCTGCCGTTTCTGCCATAAAGTGAACACCGCAGAACACAATGTATTCAGCCTCGTGATTGTCGGCCGCTATTTGTGCCAGCTGCAATGAATCTCCTGTTGCATCTGCAAATTCGATGACCTCATCCTTTTGATAATGATGGCCCGGTATAAAAAGCTTTGATCCAAAAGCTCGCTTAATTTCTAACACTCGCTGCTTCATTTCATCATCAGAGCGGTGTTTATATTCATCCGGCATCATGGCTGCATGTTGATTGGCTAATACATTAAGCATGGACATGAGTTGTTCCCCCTTTATGACTGAATTCCATATTCATACTAAAATCAAATGCTGGAGCAGAATGTGTGAGAAAACCAAGTGAAATCAAGTCGACTCCTGTCCCCCTGTAGCTTGGCAATGTCTCTAGCGTAATGCCCCCTGAAGCCTCTGTCAGAATGGACTCTGGCGTCATTTGTTTAAAACGTTTAACCTCGTCCGGAGAGCAGTTATCAAACATGATGACATCCGCTTTTGCATCAATGGCTTCCATTAGCTGCGTTTCTGATTCAATTTCCACTTCAATTTTCACCATATGACCAGCATATGCTCTTGCTTTTTCTACCGCTTCACGGATAGAACCGCATGCGGCAATATGATTATCTTTAATCATCACCCCATCTGATAAGCCAAAGCGATGATTCTTTCCACCGCCTGTCTTCACTGCGTATTTCTCTAACATTCGCAAGCCGGGTGTCGTTTTTCTCGTATCACAAATCGTAATAGACGGGTCACCTAATCGCTGCACCGCCTCATGTGTTAAAGTGGCGATACCTGTCATTCGCTGCAATAGATTTAAAATGACCCTCTCTCCCTTTAATAAGTCGTTGACTGGGCCCTTTATTTTCGCCAGTACAGCGCCTGAATGAATCCAATCACCTTCTTGAAAAAACAGCTCAGTTTGAATCTGTTCATTCAACAGGCGGTACCCTATATCAATCAGTTGTGATCCTGCCAATACACCAGATTGTTTCGCAATGATAAGAGCTGTTCCGTTCTTGTCTCCAAAGATGGCATCAGCTGATACATCTCCAAAGCCAATATCCTCTGTGAAAAAATGAGTGAGCATTTGTTTTAACTGTAAACGTTCCATTTGGCACCGATCCTTTCATTTTTCATGATATGAATATGACCTTTTTCATGAACAATCTGCCTGCCCTGCCACAACGCATCGCTTCGCTCTGGATAATCCATTCGATAATGGCCTCCTCTGCTTTCTGTACGGAGTAATGCAGATTTAGCAAGGCAAACCGCTAATGCCCATTGATTGCTTAATTCGATCTGTTCATTTGTGATATCCTTCACATTAATTTGCTGAAAAGTGACATGCTGTAACGTATGAAGCAAAGTCTGCAAGCCCTTTTCATCTCTCACAATGGCTGCAAATGTAGTCATCCATTGTCTCAGCTGATCCTTTGAAATCATTGGAACCATCCATATTTCTTGAATAGAAAAAGGTGGACTTGTTTCTTTCTGTTTAGGCATCTGTTCAATTCTTTGTGCTGCTTTGCTGCCTAACACGAGACCTTCCAGAAGAGAATTACTGGCCAATCGATTCGCACCGTGTAAGCCAGTACAGGCCGCTTCTCCAATGGCAAATAGCGCTGGAACAGTCGTTTCTCCATATTCATTGACGCTGATACCGCCCATTAAAAAGTGCATACCCGGGGAAATTGGCAACCTGCCGCTCGCCATATTGACACCTGCACGCTGGCACATCGCATCTATTGCTGGGAAACGAGCTGAAAAATGCGAAATATCATGGATGTTAAGATACAATTGATGGCCTAATTGCTGCTCATGAAAAATAGCTCTAGCGACCACATCTCTAGGTGCTAAATCAGCTTGTGGGTGAATACCTTTCATGATCCGCCTGCCTGTTTCATCTTCTAAATAAGCTCCCTCTCCCCTTACTGCCTCTGAAATGAGACCAACTGCTTTTCCATCGATTGTCAAAAGAGTTGGATGGAATTGAACAAATTCGAGATCCACTAATTGCGCACCTGCTCGATAGGCCATCATTAGTCCGTCTCCTGTGACAGAAGGATCATTTGTGTTTGTCTCATATAGGGAGCCGCAGCCGCCAGTTGATAAAACAACAGCATCTGCGGTCATCGTTTGTACGTGTCCTGTCTCGTCTTTCCATACAACACCCTTGCATGTCCCTTCATGAACCAATAGATCAATGACATGATGATATTCGTATAAATGAATATGTGAGCCGAGCTGACTTTTCAGATACTGTACAAGGGTTTTCCCTGTTTGATCTCCTCCTGCATGCAAGATGCGATGAGTGGTGTGTGCCCCCTCTTTGCCTAATTGCGGCTCTCCCGCTTCATCTTGATCAAATGGACAGCCATCTGCTACGAGCTGCTCCACAAGATGTTTTCCAAGTCTCACGATTTCTTGTACGGTTCTTTCATCATTGTGGTCACAGCCAGCATCTAGTGTATCTTGCACATGCTGCTCAGCTGAATCATGTGCTGAAAAGGCAGCAGCGATTCCACCTTGTGCCAGCATGGAATTACTAGATGAAAATTGTTTTTTTGTCATCATGATGACCTGGCAGTTTTCCGAGATGTTTGTTGCAAAGGAAAGCGCTGCAATGCCTGATCCCACCACAATAACTTTTTTGATTAATGACACCATTGCCCCTCCTGTCATTTACACCTGTCTTGACACATATCATTACACAACACTAAAATAAATACAAGAAAAAATTTTCACACGGGAGATGGATAGGTTGGTTTATTTAGATTACGCAGCTTCTACACCTGTTTCAGAAGAAGCACTGCATATTTTTGAGCAGCTGAGTAAAAATTTCTACGGAAATGCAAGCAGTCTTCATGATGCTGGAGGAAAGGCAAATGACATATTGACTTACAGCAGACAATCACTCGCTGCCATGATCGAGGGTGAACCAGATGGGATCTACTTTACAAGCGGTGGAACTGAATCCAATCTCCTTGCGATTCAATCGATCATCAATGGACTACCAGCACATAAACAGCATGTCATCACAACTTCAGTCGAGCACCCCTCTGTTCATCATGCAGTTAGCAGCTTAGAGCGTCTTGGCGTAAAAGTCACCATCATTGAACCGAATCAGGATGGAATCATAACAGAGGACATTCTCAAAAAAGCATTATTGCCTGAAACAGGACTCGTATCTATTCAGCATGCTAATTCAGAAACAGGGATTATCCAGCCGCTTGCTGATTTAGCACCTCTTTTAAAAGAAAGGAACATTCTTTTTCATACAGATGCTGTGCAAACATTTGGAAAGATACGTGTGTCCATCAAAGAACTTGGAGTCGATGCCGTGTCCATCTCAAGTCATAAAGTGTATGCTCCTAAAGGTGCTGGTGCCGTTTATATGGGCGCTCATGTTCCTTGGAAACCTTTATATACAGGAGCAGTTCAGGAAAATGGCTTACGTCCAGGGACAGTGAATGTTCCGTGTATCGGTGCTTTTGCTGCTGCAAGTGAACAAGCAATGCTTAGGCTGGATGAACAGCAAAAATTAGATGAACAGCTGCGTGATTATTTTCTTCAGCAGTTAAAAATCAGACAGCTGCCAGTTCGTACACTTCAGGACAATGACAATCGCCGTACGCTGCCTCATATTATTGGTTGTTTTTTTGAAGGGTTTGAAGGACAATATGTAATGTTAGCATGTAACCGGCATGGGATTTGTCTATCAACTGGAAGCGCATGTGCTTCTGGTTATCACCATCCTTCCCCTGCTGTGAAGGCATTGCGTGTATCAGATCGTGATGCCCTTCAATTTATTCGACTATCATTTGGATGGCAGTCATCAAAAGATGACATCGATCAGCTTTTGCATACATTTGAGCATTTGCAAAAGGAGAAGAAGGGAGCTTAGGACGTGGAGCAAGAGAGGAAACTCATTGGCGAAGAAAGAAGAACCGCCATTTTAGAGTGGCTGAAAGAAACAGACACACCGCTTACTGGAAGCTTTTTAGCTAAAAAAGCGGCTGTCTCTCGACAAGTCATTGTACAAGATATTTCATTATTAAAAGCAAAAAATGAACCCATTATTGCCACAAGCCAAGGCTATGTGTATATGGCAGCGCAGCATGCGCCAGAAAGAGAAATTGAACAAATCATCGCCTGCAAGCATGATCCTGCTCGCACAGAAGAGGAACTGACTTTGATTGTAGACTTTGGAGTGACGGTGAAAGATGTGATCATTGAGCACCCTGTTTATGGTGAACTAACGGCCTCCATTCGCGTCAGCACACGGAAACAAGTCGCTGATTTTGTCCATCATATTTCTAACACCGGCGCGTCCTACTTGTCAGAACTAACAGACGGCGTGCATTTGCATACTCTCACTTCTTACAGCCAAAAGCAGCTTGACCAAGCCATTCAAGCGCTGGATGATGCTGGGTTTTTAATAAAAGACTAAAAAAATAGTGTCCTGGATGGGACACTATTTTTCATTCGTTAATTCATATGTTTGATAGCTGCCGAGCAGCTTGACCTCACAGCCAATCGCTTCTAATTCTTGAATCGCACCAGGGACTAGGACATCATCAATTTCTTTTTCGATGTCAATAATAAATAAATAATGTCCAAGACCTGTTTTTGTCGGACGGGATTCAATTTTTGACAAGTTAAGATTCCGCCAAGAAAAAGCAGACAGCACGCGGTGCAATGCACCTGATTGGTCATCCTTAGGCAGACTGACCACAATGGTCGTTTTTGGCTTTGATGAGAAACCAGAATTCATTGGGAACGATGCATTAGGATCTTTATGTAAAATCACAAAGCGTGTATGGTTGTGCGGATAATCATGAATGTCTTTTTTCGCAATCGTCAAACCATACGTTTTTGCGGCAATTTCATTGGCAATAGCCCCGACAGCTTCATCTGGATGCTCACTGATGTATTTTGCTGCATAGCCTGTTGATTCCACTGGCCTGTGAGGAATATGAGGGTACTGTTTTTTCAGAAATTGATGACACTGGGCAATCGCGTGAGGATGTGATTGAATGACATCTAACGTCTCCCAGCTCTCCGCTCTTGATGGGTGGACAAGCAAATGCTGCCGTATCGGTGCTGTCATCTCCCCCACAATGGACAACGCTTCTTCATGAATTAAATAATCAATCGTTAAGTTCACAGATCCTTCGAGTGCATTTTCAAGTGGAACGACCGCCAAATCGACTTCGCCCTTTGACACAGCATCCATACATTGCGGAATCGTTGCATAGGCACGCTGCACTGCATCTTTTGGAAAACAAGAGCATACGGCCAAATGAGTAAATGTTGCCTCTGGTCCAAAATAACCTACAGTTAATTGCTTCATCTGCTATGATCTCTCCTTTTACGCCCCAGAACCTAGAATTTCAACTTTTTCGACAAATTCAAGCTTTCTTAATTGATTCATGACGGTATTAATATCATCTGCCATACCTGCCGTACTAATCGATAGGGTGACATTCGCTCTTCCTTGCAGCGGAATCGTTTGGTGAATGGATAACACATTACAGCCAGAGTCAGCCACAATTTGAAGCAGCCTTGACAGAGCCCCAGACCGGTCTTCAAGGTGGAAAAACAATGTGATGATCTGCTCTTTTACCATTGTATAAAATGGAAAAACAGCATCTCGGTATTTATAAAAAGCACTGCGGCTTAAATCCGCTTTTTGAACAGCATCGGCAACTGAATCCGCTTTTTTGCGATCGAGAAGCTTTTTGACTTCAAGCGTTTTTCGCATCGCATCTGGAAGTACATCCTCTCTTACTAAATAGAACGTTTCTTCTTTCACCTGTTTTCTCCCCTTTTAAAAACGGGAGAGCCCATGGTCTGGACCCTCCTGTTGATCAATCAATAAATTCGAATTCAAATTCAAGCAGACGAATGATGTCGCCATCTTTTGCACCGCGCTCACGCAAGGCATCATCGACACCCATACCGCGCAGCTGTCTAGAGAATCGTTTAACGGATTCATCTCTTGAGAAGTCTGTCATCTTAAAGAGACGCTCAAGTGCTTTACCCGTTAAGACAAATGTGCCATCAGGATCTCTAGAGATCTCAAATGGTGCATCACCCTCATCAAATCTGTACATCACGCGGTTATCCGACAGCTCCTCTTCATTATAGAGCGGGAATTCCGGTGTTGTTTCAAGCTGATTGGCAATTTCAAATAAGAGCTCACGAAGCCCTTCTCTTGTGATCGCACTAATCGGGAACACTTTATAGTCATCCGTTAATTTTTCTTTAAATGCCGCTAGATTGTCAGCTGCATCTGGCATGTCCATTTTGTTCGCAACAATGATTTGCGGACGCTCTGTCAATCTCATATTGTATTGCTCAAGCTCTTCATTAATCGTCACGTAGTCTTCGTATGGGTCACGCCCTTCAAGTCCAGACATATCAATGACATGGACAATGACACGTGTACGCTCAATATGACGTAAAAATTGATGACCTAAGCCAACGCCTTCGTGCGCTCCTTCAATCAGTCCTGGCAGATCCGCCATAACAAAGCTTCGGTTATCGTCTGTTTCAACAACTCCGAGGTTCGGCACAAGCGTTGTAAAATGATAATCCGCAATTTTTGGTTTCGCAGAAGAGACAATTGAAAGCAGCGTTGACTTCCCGACACTTGGGAAACCAACAAGTCCAACATCTGCAAGTACTTTTAATTCTAAGATGACGTCACGTTCTTTACCTGGCTCACCGTTTTCAGAAAGCTGTGGCGCAGGGTTTGCTGGTGTTGCGAAGCGTGAATTTCCACGTCCGCCACGTCCGCCTTTGGCAATCACAGCCCGCTGCCCATGCTCTGTCAAGTCAGCTAGTACTTGTTCCGTCTCTGCATCTGTCACAACCGTACCCGGCGGAACTTTGACAATCATTTCTTCCGCATTTCGGCCATGCTGGTTTTTACTCATTCCATGCTCGCCGCGGTCAGCCTTGAAATGACGCTTATAACGAAAGTCCATTAACGTTCTAAGTCCTTCGTCTACTTCAAATACAACATCTGCACCATTTCCGCCGTCGCCGCCTGCTGGGCCGCCCTTTGGTACATATTTTTCACGACGGAACGCCACCATACCGTTTCCGCCGTCACCGCCTTTAACATACACTTTAACCTGATCTACAAACATAACTTCCTCCGTTTCTCTGCATCACATATCTCGTTCTTGCCTCAAACAAAGCTCAATCATGGACTCATGAGGCGTCACATGAAATTGCGTTATACTCATACATGGATAGTTTGCGTCATGAAACGCATTTAACGCATCCAAACTTGTTAATTTTCCTTTGAAATCAAAATATAAGATCACATCATTTTCTTCATGATCTGTTTGGAACGTGACCGTTAAATGATTTTCAGTTTTTTGGCAAACTGATTGATCGAATATCGAAAACAACTCCTGTGATACCGTTAGCAGCTGCGATTCATATGCTGATAAGTCTCGGGTTTCACCAAGCACTTCATATTCTAAGGTGATAAAATGCGACTCCCAATTAAATGTTAGAAAGTAATAGGCCAATTGGGGAATTTTTAAATTTGAGAGTTTGGATTCATGCTGTGCTTCAATGACCATTTCTTCTATAATTTCAAACACGCGGTCATATTTTTCTAATGTCAAGTTGCCTTTGATCAGCTGTAATTTATTCATCCAGTCGTGTCTTGAACGACTGAGCAGATAGATCAATTCATTTGTTAATGCAACGTGAGTTAATTTTTCATTTTCTTTACTTGGTATCTCTTCCATTATCGCACTCCCAATCGTTTGGTCTCTCTTTTAGGAGTCTTATCATCAATATGTCTCCCTGAATTATAACAGAGAAGACAGCATAGAAAAACACTAGTTATGTGAGGAAAGGTTGTTTTTTCTGATCGTATAGGAGAAAATGAGGCAAAGTCAGCAAACGTTCTTTGATATTTATGGAGTGCATCTTCTTTTATCATCTTCGGTACTGCTTGTAAAAGTGAAAAAAACTCCAGTCAATGACCGGAGTTTTTAGCAATTATTGTGCCGCAGGATATACGCTCACTTTTTTACGGTCACGACCGAAACGTTCGAATTTAACCGTTCCGTCGATTTTAGCGAAAAGAGTGTCGTCGCCTCCGCGTCCAACGTTTTCACCTGGATAGATTTTCGTTCCACGTTGACGATAAAGGATAGAACCACCAGTTACGAATTGACCATCAGCACGTTTAGCGCCTAAACGTTTAGACTCAGAGTCACGTCCGTTCTTTGTAGAACCTACCCCTTTTTTAGATGCGAAAAATTGAAGATCTAATCTAAGCATGAAGTTCACCTCCTATTTTTTTGTTGATATTCTCACATAATCGTGATAATCTCGTTCAATTGTCTCTAAGGAAACGACCATGCCTTCTAAAAGCAGCTGGGCTTTTTCAAAGGATACTGGGTCTGTATCAGCTGGCACCTCAAAAGAGAAATAGCCGCCTTCTTCACCAATATCAAGCAGTGGGTCCAATCCTGTCAGTGCAATAATTGAATTGACTGAGCCGAAAACAACAGCAGATACACCTGCACAAACGAGATCCTGACCTTTTTCAGCAAACTCGGCATGTCCAGTCATCTGAAAAGACGTAATGCTTTCATCTGCTGAAGACCGAGTAATGGTTGCTTTGATCATATCACTCACACGCCTTAAGCGTTGATTTTTTCGATAACAACTTTAGTGTAAGGTTGACGATGACCTTGTTTCTTGTGGTTGTTTTTCTTCGGTTTGTACTTGAACACAGTAATTTTCTTACCGCGACCTTGTTTTTCAACTTTAGCCGTTACTGTTGCTCCAGCAACTGAAGGGTTACCCACTTTGACAGTGTCTCCGCCGACAAACAATACGTTTTCGAAAGTTACTGTTTCACCTGCTTCAGCAGCTAGTTTTTCAACATAAACAGTTTGACCTTCTTCAACTTTTACTTGTTTACCACCAGTTTCGATAATTGCGTACATCTCTGCACCTCCTAATAAACTCAGACTCGCCGAATACAGGGGGCCAATAGGCTCTTTGCACCTGCTCCGCGCGGTTGTAGCACGGGTGCTACATATCCATAACATTAAAAAATATATCAAACTAGACGCAGAATGTCAATGTATTTTCACCATTAGTACGGTAAAAGAAGCTCTTCCATTGAGGAGGTGGTTCTGCGATCTGAAAAATACGCATGGAGCAGTTCATTTTCATCAAGCTGGCTCATCTTCACGCCATCTCTTTCAATAATAATCGGATGCTTGCAGCCCCTTTGAAATCGTGCCATTACTTCGTATACTTTTTCCTCTGCACTTGCTCTCAGCGGAATCAGTTTTTCTACCTTTTGCTCTTTTTTACCGTAATACCGTTCTAGTAAAAAGCGCACCCTGACGTAATGCCGCTGCCTGTGCTCCATCACGAGTGAATAAGCTAAAAAAGTGAGTAGCACCCAGCCATTGAATTGCAGTGGTGCAAACAAAAGTAACCCTCCTGTCAATAGACCGAAAAAGACAAGTGAGCCTTTTATTGCTAGGGCATGTGCACGTTGGAATGGGTAAAAAACGGATAAGAGCAAAAAGAATAATTTTCCGCCATCAAGCGGCCAAACGGGCAAAAGATTCACAAGGAAAATCGCCATATTATAAAAGGTAAACATCGTAAAGACGTCGTGCGAGATAAGAGAAGCCTCCATGAAAAGCCATGCCATGAGCTGGAGCGGTACATGCTGAAGCGGCCCGCACAAAATGACCGCCAGCTCTTCTTTTAACGGACGGTTCCCATGTTCCTCTACTTCCACCGTTCCGCCAAATGGCAGTAAAAAAATCCGCCGAATGCGCCAATGATAATAGCAGGCAGCCGCTGCATGTCCAAGTTCATGGACACAGACGATCACGAGCAGACAAAGCAGCGGCTTGATTTGACCTGACAGAATCGCAAAAGCCATCACAATCCACAGCAGCGGATGGATGTGAATTTTCGTCAGCATGAGCAGCCATCTATTCAAAGGTCATCACCTGAATAGGATCGATAAATTGTTCATTTTGCTTAATGGCAAAGTAATACGTGCCCTTCCCTTGATCATCAAGCGAAATCTGGCCAATTTTTTCACCTTTATCAACAAAATCGTATAAGGCCACATCGGCTTTCTTTAATTGACCGTACCAGCTATAGCTGTTATCTGCATGCTGCACCACCACGGTAAGCCCTGTATCGCTTTGCTTTTTCACCTCGACCACGTAGCCTTCCTTCATACTATCAATCGCTTCAGCTGATGTCTCGACTTTGACCCCTGCTCCATTTTGCGTAAAGGATTCCTGCACTTTACCAGAGGCAGGAACAGCGAGTTCTTGATTCGCTTGGACGTCCTTTTGGCCATCTTTTTTCTCGGTTAAAAAGGCCAGCGGATGTCCAACTGTTTTTTCAAACCAGCGGTTGGCAGCAGCAAATTGAAAATCTTGCTCAAAGGTCTGAGTAATCATTGGCTTCAGCTGCTGAAACGGACCTGCCTGACCTTTAAATGAAATGGCTGTAATCAACACAAGGGACGCAGATAATAAGCATTTAAGCACAAAAGTATTAGGGTTAAATAAGGGATGACGATATTTCTTTGGCTGATGGGACGCCGGTTCATAGGAGGTCGAGCCAGAATGCTTTTCTTCCTCTGTCAGCATAACCCATGGCGGGATATCCTCTTTTTTCTTGAAAGCCGTCTTCTTAGGAGGAGCAGCTGGCTGCATCGTTTTGCGGCGCTGCGCGATTTTCTTTCGGTACTCGTCCACTCTTTTCATGAGATCACCCTTTACATACAAACAGTTTGTACATTTTATGTGACAACCTCATCTGATATGCAACAAAAAGACCGATTCTAAATCGAATCGGTCTCAGCGTGTAGACAAACCCTAGCATTCGTTGTCAGGTCTGCGCTCCAGTGCTCGTCCTTACTAGACTGTAAAGGTTTTCTATCACGATTATGCTCTTACACCAAAAAATGCTTTCAGCTTTGCAAACATTCCCTTGTTTTCTTCTTCAAAGGATTGAAGCGGAACAGATTCACCTAGTACGCGGCGGGCAATATTGCGATAGGCAATCGATACTTTGTTTTTAGCATCCATAACAATCGGTTCACCATTGTTTGAAGCCTTAATCACATCATCATCATCTGCTACGATGCCAAGTAGATCAATCGATAAGTGATGTACCACTTCATCTACATCCATTGAATCGCCATTTTTCGCCATGTGTGTACGAATACGGTTGACAATCAAACGAGGCGGTTCGATATCTTCTTGTTCTAACAAACCGATGATTCGGTCCGCATCTCTCACAGCTGAGATTTCAGGTGTCGTCACGACAATGGCCTTGTCTGCACCTGATACAGCATTTTTAAAGCCTTGCTCAATTCCAGCAGGGCAGTCAATGACAACATAATCAAAGTCTTGTTTCAATGATTGAATTAATTCTTTGATCTGTTCCGGCTCCACAGCCGTTTTATCACTTGTTTGAGCAGCAGGTAAAAGATACAAAAGATCCTCGAAACGCTTATCTTTTACAAGCGCTTGGTGAATTTTGCATCTTCCTTCTACTACATCAACTAGATCATAAATAATGCGGTTTTCAAGCCCCATCACGACATCCAGATTCCGAAGGCCGATGTCCGTATCAACTAGACACACTTTTTTTCCTTGAATTGCTAGTGCTGTGCCTAAGTTTGCAGATGTTGTTGTTTTGCCAACGCCGCCTTTTCCTGAGGTAATCACAATAGCCTCGCCCAATTTCACATTCCTCCCTCAAGCCTTGTCAGATTAGGTCTTATATGAGCCAATTGCTGCAGGCGTTCAATGATCATATTGCCATCTATATCTAAATAAGCACATTCCATTTCATTTCCATCTTCTTTTTGGTCTGGTGCACGGTTAAAAACTTGTGCGATGCGAAGCTGTGTTGGAATCATATGAGATGCCGCAATAACAGCCTGTTTGTTGCCATTACATCCAGCATGCGCCACACCTTTTAATGCACCAAGCACAAAAATATTTCCTCCTGCGCGAATCGTTCCGCCAGGATTGACATCGCCTATTAATAAAAGATCTCCTTCGACATACAGCACCTGTCCAGAGCGTACAATTTTTGCTACAGAAGTAATTTCAGCCTCTGCTTTTAATCGTCTCGCCTCTTCAGTTGACATGACGTCACTTTCAATGGAGTGGATCACGAGATGTTCATTTTCAGACACCGCTTCAGTCAAACGCGTCTCCTGATCCTCCGTTAAATAACGAAAACCAAGCTTAATATGCACATTGACCTTATGTCCTTCTCTTCCATCTGTATATTGCTCAAGTAAAAGAACCTCTCGCAAGCCAGAAAGAAGATCATCAAACGAACAGTCATCATTTAACTGTAATGTTAATCCGTTTTTTGTACCTTTTATCGTCACATATTGCTGTTTTTGAGTTTTCAAGATGCTCACCTCAACAACATACTCATTTCGCCGTAATTGGACAAACTCCTGCTTTTATTCGTCGATCAGTCCTTGTTTCACATTGATGAAAAAGAGCCTAAGCGGCACAACAAGTATGAGAGACGCAGCAGTATTTAAAAGAATCGTTGGAATAAAGCGTTCGATGACATACGTATTAAACGGCATAATCCCTGGTTGAATTGTCGCTTGAACGCCGTATACATAAAACTCCATCACGGAAACAGCAATAATCGACAGAAAGACGACGACTAACATATTCGTTTGCAGAACTTTAAAGGCTTTTGCTAGCAAATAGCAAAGCGCCCCAAAGCCAAACATATGAACACCAAGTATGCCTGTATATGAAATATCATATAAAAGTCCAAAGATAAATCCGTAAATCACACCATATTTTTGATTCACAAAAGCAGTCATAAATACAAGTGCAAGTAAAATGAAATGAGGAGCTAAAATTTGATTCTCTGAAACAAATGGGAGCTTCACTAAATCGACAAAAATGCTGTCAAATACGAAGATAAACAACATGACGAAAGCAAGAAGGACACGTTTCACGAGCCTTCCTCCTTCGTCAATTCAGATGCATCTGCTGTACTTGTGCTGCGATTCACCACAATCACACGGTCTAAATTGTTGAGTTCAGCCGCTGGTTCTACGTAAATGATTTTTGTCAGGCCGTAATGGTCTGGCTCGATTTCACTCACCTTACCAATCGTCAAGCCTTGTGGGAATACGCCCCCTGCTCCAGATGTTTCAACAAGATCTCCTTTTTTGACATCCCCATCTGCATCGGATTTTAGAATATTCATAGTCAGCATTTTTTTCTTGCTGTCATAACCGTTAATGATTCCATTGAGTTCTTCTTTGCCCTTTTTCGCAAAAATTTTCGTTGAAATTCTATTATTTTGGTCAGTAGAGCTTAGCAACCTTACAGTTGAAGTAAAATTGTTGAGCTTATCACTTTCAATCTTCCCAATTAATGCGCCACTCTCATTTGTGACCGCCATATCTTTGTCAACGCCTTGTTTTTTCCCTTTATCAATCATCACAAAGCTATCCCAAAGAGATGGGTTTCTTGCAATAACAGTTGATAGAATTGGCGTGTAATCACGAACAGAGTTCACATACCCGAGCTGTTTGCGAAGCTTTTTGTTCTCATCTTCTAGTTCTTGAAGTTTCGCCTCATATTGGGTTTGTCCATCAAGTTTTTTTCGAAGACGCTCGTTTTCATCATATGTGTTCTTTAAATCTTGTACGTTCCCATAAATACCGGCAATAAATTGTGATGGTTTATGAAAGACACCTTGAAAAAAGCCTGTCGTATCCCCCACTAATTTTTCCGGCCATGAAGCACCTCTGCCGCTTTTCACTGAAAAACCAATCATGGCCACCAGTACGATGACACAGACAAGGAGCAACATTAATCTTTTATTCATAAAAAACTGCGGCATGTCTTACACCTCTTTAATTACGCCCGATTATCGATTATCTTTTGATTTTCCTTTGAACAAATGAATATGTTCTAGTGCTTTCCCTGTTCCGATCGCCACACAGTCAAGCGGATCTTCAGCAATAATGACTGGCATTTTCGTTTCATCGCTAATGACTTTGTCAAGATTACGCAGTAATGCACCGCCTCCTGTTAAAACAATTCCGCGGTCCATAATATCTGCTGCCAGCTCAGGCGGGGTTTTTTCAAGCGTCATTTTTACTGCATCGACAATTGTTTCCACCGTATCGCGAAGCGCTTTTGCAATCTCTTCTGCCGTAATAGAGATTGTCTTTGGCAGACCTGTTAAAAGGTCACGTCCGCGAATGTCCATCTCATCATGTACATCAGGCTGCGCAGAACCGATTTCCATTTTAATCGCTTCTGACGTACGATCACCAATCATCAGGTTATACGTTTTACGGATGTAGCTGCTGATCGCATCATCCATTTCATCACCTGCAACACGGATTGATTGTGATGTCACAATGCCGCCAAGAGAAATAATCGCTACTTCTGTTGTACCGCCGCCAATATCCACAACCATACTTCCTGTTGGCTCCCATACAGGCAGGTTAGCACCGATTGCCGCAGCAAATGGTTCTTCAATCGGGTATGCGTCACGTGCACCAGCTTGTCTTGTTGCATCAATGACCGCACGCTCTTCTACAGCTGTAATGCCAGATGGCACACATACCATGACGTAAGGTTTACGAGCAAAAAGCCCTTTGCCTTTTAATGCTTGATTAATGTAATATTTCATCATTGTTGCTGTCGTCTCGTAATCTGCAATGACTCCGTCTTTCATTGGGCGTAGTGCCACAACATTACCAGGTGTACGGCCAATCATATTTCTAGCATCATTTCCGACCGCCACTATAGACTTCGTATCAGTTTCCAAAGCTACGACCGAAGGTTCTCTCACAACAATGCCTTTTCCTTTAATAAAAACAAGCGTATTCGCTGTTCCAAGATCTATTCCAAGGTCTTTTGTACCAATTCCAAACATATGTATGTATCTTCCTTTCTTAAACCAAAATTCCCTTAGGGAAAAACTCATAAACTCTATTATATCGTAAAACATTGAAAAAAAAAGTGTTACAAATACCCTTTTTCCTTCAAACTCACAAATTTTTGATCACCTATGACAAGATGATCAAGCAGCTGTATTCCAATCAGCTTTCCACATTCAAATAGTCTCTGTGTGACTTCAATATCTTCTCTGCTAGGCGTCGGATCTCCAGATGGATGGTTGTGCACACAAATAAATGAAGCAGCGGACCGTTTAAAGGCCTCTTTGAAAATTTCACGCGGGTGAACGATGGATGAGTTCAGACTTCCAATAAACACGGTATGTTTATGAAGAACTTGATTTTTTGTGTTGAGATAAAGACATGTAAACATAACATAAACACAAAAAATCTTATAACCGTAGATTAGACGCATGTATACAAAAAAAGTTTCAAATAATTTTCTCATGTTGCATATTTGATATAATTTGTTTAAAACCATTGGAGGGCATACATGAACATAAATAAAATAAGATCATTCCTTTATAAAACATCAAAATACTTAGGTGACGTCAATGCCGTTCAAAAAGGCACTATAGGCAAGCGTATCATGAGACGTGCTGCGGGTAAAGCATCCGGTAAGCTAATGAAAAAGATATTCAAATAAAATAGTTCACGGTGGTGATTTCATGAATGATCTTGAGAGGAAGCTATACAGGATCATCTATAATATGAGCCGTTTTAGACGAAACCCAACAATGAATGAACTTAAAAGAAAAACAGGCAGGGATGAGCCAGCGATTCGTAAGGCAGTTGAAAATCTTATTTCTCGAAAAGAGATTAGATGGGATAAAGAGAAAAAGGAATGGCGGTTCTGATAATATTGCTTTTTATGGGATATTAAGTAAAATGAATTTATTATATTACGGAAACAGGAGGGGAAAACATGATTAGTGTAAAACCATGTGGAGACAACACATTTTCGTATACCCTAGAATCACTCGATAAAGTAACAGGGAAAAGAAGAAGGATTGTACGCAAAGGATTTTCTTCAAAAAATGAAGCAATGAAAGCAGCAGAAGCAAAATTAAAAGAAATGTAGATTCTGAAAATAATGTTCAATTAAAAAAGAAGCCCTCCGAAAAGGGCTTTTTTAATTAAGCAAAATAACCGATACTTGTTGTATGTCCCCGCTGGGCTTCATTATGGATATCGTTTGATGAAACATAACTAAAAGCACCAAACACACTGACGATTATTAATACGGCTGCAACTGACTTAAATTTCATAAAGACAGTCCCCTCTCTTAATTTGGTGTTGGAAATAAAGAATCTTCTCATAAAATTCGTTTGCGTGCTCTTTATCTCCTTCTTTATTATAATGTTTCGCCGCATCTTTCGCTAAATCTTCAAGATTCGCATAAAAAGATTTTGATTCCAAATAAACCATTGCATCTTTTATACGATTAACATTGTTTTCTAAATACAATGATCTCAATAGAGTGAATGTATTTAGAAATATGTCGTCTTTCAATTTTCCAGCCAATTCTATTCCCTCGTTTAAGGCGTATAACCCTAAATCATTTTGATCAGTTTTAAAGTATGACTTTGTCAACATAACCATCGGATCAAGAATTTTATTTAAATGTTCGTATCCTTGTTCTTTAAAAGAATGGATTGATTCGTTAAAGTATTTTATAGCCATTAATAGTTCATCATTGTGGAAATAACTTAATCCTATATTATAAAGCGCCGATCCTTTTAATCTTTTTGTTGAGTTGTCAGAAGCTTTTTTTAGTGCGTATTCAAAATGAGGCATTGCTTTTTCGGGGCAACCCATATCAATATAATTTAATCCAATAACAAAAGAACACTGTATCTGCCTAACAGTATAAGTGTTTTTTTCTTTGTAACAATCTATTGCTTGGGCTATATGGTGCATAGACATGTGGTTTTGTTTCATGTGGTAATAGATTTCTGCCATCTTGAAATTGAACTCGGCACGTTCAATATCATCACTGACAAGAGACAGCTTTTTTTCTGCTCGTTTATAGAAGGTAATTGCGTTGAGGTATTCATAGTTTTCAAATTCGTACATGCCATAGAAAAAGTTAAAATAATAATCAAGTAAACCCGTTAATTTCTCTTGATCCTTTTTGATCTTCATTGCTAACTCTCTAAAGTCGGCACGCTCTTTTCCGTTTTCCAATGGATTTAAATAATCCAACATTAATTTATGTCGGAATTCCATGAGAGAGAAATATAATAATAAATCCTGGTTTTCCTCCATATCATTGAGCAAAGATTTTATTTCTTCTTTATATGCTTCGGCGTCCGGCACGTTAAATCTTTGAATATGGTAATACCATTCATTGATTTTCATACCGACATGAGAAGAAAGCACTTTCTCCATAAGACCCTACCCCTTCCTTTATTTTCCCTATAATTACATATATTATCATCCACTTAAATATTCCACACCGAAAAGAAACCGCAAAAGTTAGGGTGTTTGATATGGTAAAGCCTTATTCGGAGCAATTTTGACTAACTAATATAAAAAAAGAGCCTAATTAATATAAACGGCTCTTTTTTAAGTCATCAGCTATTAGATGTTTTGGTGTTCTTTCTTTTAATAAAATAAATTACTGCTGCGATAATGACTACAGGTATAACCACAAATAGACTAGCCCCAATAATCGTATTCCAAGGCATATTTACTATCTCCTTTCATAAAGGTTTAATGCCATTTAGACCATGTTTTAGAAGCTACATCATACGCATTGTTTGACTTCGTCACCACAGATGCTTTTGTCCACATAGTTGTATATGCTGGAATAATAGAATTGTAACGGTGTGTTTTATCCATTGCATATTTTTTGGCATTAGCAACTTTTTTATGACTCACTTTCCCACCATATACTTTACCGATAGATGGAAAGCCTCCACCCCATCCTATAATACCGAATGAATCATGATACGTTTTAAGGGAGACTTGTTTTAGTTTTCCACTGTTTCGAGTCGCTATTATATTCCCGCGATACGATGATGTACCTGCAATGAATGCAATATTTTGATACATTGTACCTTTTACAGTCACTTTTGTTCCATATTTCTTTTTAGAAACAGTGAAACTTTTTGATGATTTAATCCCTTTAGTGGAAATTTCTTCGTTTTGTTCCTGACGTTCAACAACTGCTTGAGTTAATAAAAATAAGGTATCTTCTTTTGATAAAACATCACCTTCATCATAACCCTCACTAATTGCTGTTTTTTGATCAATAATATCTTCTTCACTTAGAGCCTTGTAGTTTTCTATGTCTTCATTTGTTACAATATCCGTTGCTTTTTCAAACGTTAAATACTGATCGTTAGTTTCTTCTGCGGTTGCTACAATGGGTGTGATCGCAAACAATAATAGGACAGCAACAAAGACTTTCAAACTTGTTATAAATCTCTTCATTTTGTTTCCCCTTTGAATTGTATTATTAAAAAATTACGACCTAGACTCGTAATTTGATAACCAACACTTCAACGATCTTCCAATTGTTAATTATAGAATATTATGGTATTGAATACAATATATTACTTAGATCAAATTAATCAAAAGGGATTTAAACAAATATATAAAATATATATGGGAATATGTATGTTTTTTATAGGTGCAAATGCTTTAGATATTTAACTATACTTCAGAAAGTTTACTTATTCGATGTTACTAATCAACATACAAAAAAATCCCCCATCCTAAAAAGGACAGGGGTTTTACTCATTTCAATGCTTTTTCTAATGCTGCTTTTGTCTTCGGTCCATAGATACCATCGGCAGCAAGTCCATGCATCAATTGGAATCGTTTGACCGCATCCGCTGTTTTTGGTCCGTAATAGCCATCAACACCGTTGTTTTTTGCTCCTTTGTCCGGGTAGTAGTAAACCGCCGCTAGAGCTTGTTGTACAGCTTTTACGCCTGCCCCCTTTGTAAGAGGCTTTGTCACTTTTAAAATACCTGTTGGCAAGCCATATGACTTTTTAGCAGGCTTGGAAGCTGCTGTTTTGGATGGTTCTGCTTTTGTTGGTTTAGCAGAAGGCTTTTTACCCGTGTGAGCAGTTGCAATACCTGCTTTGAAGCTGTCCCAACGATTAAGCAGCTTACGTGGACATTCTTTCCCGCTCCATCTTTTATGAGGAACAACGTTTGACAATGGAATGCCTTGATCCTGCATTAACTGACGAATTAACCATTGAGCGTTCTCGACTGCTTTCTCAAAATTACCATCACTATTTTCACAAATTTCAATGCCGATCGACTTCATATTTCCCGTGCCTCTGCCGTCTCCTGCGTGCCATCCGTTTTCGTTTAGTGGTAAGTGCTGATAGATGACATTTTCGTCCACAGTGTAGTGCCAGCTAACGGCTGTACTAGATCGTTTAACAAAAGCTGCGTGACTTGCTGCGTCTGCGCCCTTTGACGTGTTAGACGTGTTATGAACCGTAATATATAAAGGTTTCATATAGTTGCCCGGTCTATTTTTATTCCCTTTTGAAATGAAGTCTTGAATGATTTTCACCATTTTTCATCGTCTCCTTAAAATTGTTTTTTAGTATTTAAAAAAGCCGCCTGGGGCAGCTCTTATTTTGTTAATCCTTTTTGTTTTAGAACTTCTTTTTGTTTCTTTCCTGTTTCAGTCACATAGTTGTTTTTGAACCATGCCATAAGGGTTGTCACTAACGTAAAGACCATTGAGAAGGCAAGATATAAAGTTTCTGTTAATGTGTTTACCTGATCCTCACTGATCGGCAAAACAGGTTTGCCAAACATGATTAGCGCCTGATTGATTAGTGCAATAAAAAGAAGCACCGTGCGAACGACCGTGCCTTTGTCAAAGTTTTTCATATTAATTCCTCTTTTCTTTTTATTTTTGGTTTCTTTCAATGCGATCTAGTTTTTCTATGACAACATCATATTTCTCACTGAATTTTTCTAACACTTGGTTCTGAGCATCTATTTGCTCGTTGAGTTTACTTTCTCTTTCTTTTGTTGTGTTGAGAACATAAAACAACACCCAACAAAAAAGAACCGCAAAGGGTCCTTGTGTCATCAAATATTGCGCCAAATCCATTTCCATAACTCTCACCTTCTCCCGCCATAAAAAATAAGCCTATACCTCGTATGGCTCACCTGTGATCTGCTCATATTGTTCGGGGGTGATTCTCCCCGCTGCTACTGTGTTATATACCATTTCTTTTGTCCATAATTCTCTATCATAAAAACCTTTGATTCTTTCAAACCAAATATTCATGATGCTTCACCTACCGCAAGCAAGTAATAAAGCTCGGCTATTTCCTTCTGCATGATCTCCATTTCTGACGGCTGCGGCTTTGGCTGCAAGCTCTCTATATACTCTTTGGATGCTGATTCACTCCATGTTCTCTTTTTCTCATCATACAGGGGAAGATATAACCCCTCTGGACGTACATCTGTAGCGTTCTTAGGCAGCTCGTCATAATCACTTATGACATCTTCGCCTATATACATGAAATTTTCGTCGTAGTAGAAAATTTGCATTGTCAATCACTCCTTTACCACAATGGAATTTCTTCGTTTATTTCAATTCGTGTCACCTTCGAATTGTCATTTGCGTTTAAACCGTCAAATTTCAACGATCCGTCTTCCGCAAGCGTCAAACGGGCTGAACCATATGATCCAACCGTAGCACCCACAAAAACGGTTGTCGCTGACGGTTTTTGAGTAAAACGCGCAATGATAGTATCGTTCGCCGGGACTCCCTCAAAAGACCCCCGAAGATGTAAAGAGTTTAGACGTATTGAGAATTGAAGTGGGTTACTAGCAAAATGTTTTGTTGTACCTGTAACAAATGTGACTTGATTCCACGTGCTACTTAAATCTTTTTCGGTTAACATTCGGTCCCAACTTTTAAGTTTCCCGTCCGTATGAACCGTTCCCCACCAATGAAGGTTATCTCCACTTCTAATGATGTGGTACGTTTTACGATTGTTGCCATTGTCAATGACGTAGATATTAAACCAAGACGAATCTGTTTTGCTTGGCATGTTGACTACGTTTGTGCCTACTGCATAGTAGTAGCCGGACGGCAGCGTTAAAATGTCCGTACCATTCGGCAACAATTGACTTTGTCCGGTTTCAGACAACATAGACGGATTAGATAACCTTGACCAACCACTCCACACAGTATTGTTTAGATAGTTGGTGTAGATATTGTTTTGGTAGTCGGTTGCGTATACCCATCCGAAAGAGGCTACGCCGTTTGTGGAATCAGTCATATGATAGAAACCTCGGAAAGAACGCTGATTCGGTAAATCTTTTGAACCGGCAATTGCGTAAAAAGTTCCTTGCCCTACTCCATTATTGATAATTTCATCAAGAATGCTTTTGGATGTATCTTTCAAAGAAATCAAAGGCATTCCTGTATCAGCCGTGATCTTAGACAATTGACCATTATTCCATTTATCTTTTTCGCTCTGGGTTATTTTGTCTTTTTCACTTAGGCCCCTCGTCCATTCTGTCCAAGTTGAATCTTGATTGCGTACTCTGTAAAACGAATCTTTACCGTTCGTGTCATATGCAGTCTGTAAAAGAGTGCTACCATAACTTAACACTATCATGAAAGATTTATTGACCGATGGAGGACCATTTAAACCCTTGTTATATAAAAGATAAAAACCAGTATCAGTAATCTCGTTGTAATCTGTAGTCTCGCTTGTCCCTTTATAAATGGGCTTACCATTATTTTGAGTAAGCCTATAAAGTTGACCGTTATTCCACTTATCTTTATCAGCCTTAACAACATGGATTTCGCTATTGTTAGCATGTGCGTCTACTTTATCTTGTGCGCCTTGTTTGGTTTCAAGCGCTTCGAGATCGTCAAGTTTCTCTTTCATCCTGTCAAGCTGCTCTTGAAGCTCTTTCGTGATCTTATCAATGTTTCCTTGCATATCGTCAGTTCTCTTTTTTATATCCGCTTCAAGCTCCTCCGCCATGCGCTCAATCTGCTTTTTTAGCGATTGAAAATCATCAATATAAAACTCAGCAGCTGGGGCAATGTCCTGGTCAATTAAATTACGCTGAATATCGAAAGTGAATTCGTGAATTGACAAGGCTTGTCCGTTACGATAATACAAATTTAATGACGCTTGAACCTTGCCGTATAGCTTAATTTCGTTATTGTCTAAGACATATTCGGCTATTCCCTCAACTTTATCTATAAGAGTGATATTCCGAACGTTCTTGGATCCATTGTTAAATAAAAGTACGAGTTTTCCGTCAACCGCTGACAACGGAAGTGGCACACCATCTTTACGCATTTGAAATACTAGCTTTGCTGTGCCTATGTCTTGGGTTGAGAAAACAATTTTTGAATCGTACACGCTTTGATCATAGGCATCAACCACGAAAGGCAGCACGCCATTTTTAAAAATTTGATTCGTCATGATATCCCCCCTCAAGTAATGTTTTCAATGGTCAAAATAGGATCAACGCTATTATCGTTTAATGCTGATACTTTCCCAGCACCTTTTAAACGATTTCCATAGTGTTGAATGGATGAACATTTGCTTGTTAAATACAAGCCGTGTCGACCTGTTTTCCCGGTTGCTGTGTTGTTGCGGACAGCACTATTTTTGACGCCATCCATAAGCAAAATAAAGTCGTATTCATCCCCACGCTTGCCAGCGTTCAAGATGAAGTTTTTATCCACCTGTACATATTCCGATTCTCCCGAAACTGATATACCCGAGAAACCGATCTCTTCTAGCGTGTTATCATCCACAGAAACATAATCGCAACTTCCTTCCTCGATCCGCACGCCGTTCCCCTGGATGTCACGTCCTGTGTTATGGTGAACCTTTCCCCGTGTGCTGCGTGTCACCAGTATGCCGTGATGTCCAATGTTCTCCATGTTGTTATCATCAATAACAAAATGTTTGACGTCAGAAACATGAATACCGTGCCTTGTCGTGCCGTCAATTTGATTCTTTGAAATGACTACGTGATCAATGGTTTGATAACCTTTACGACCGAAAACCTGGATTGCATGATCAACCGACATATTTTTAAATTTGTTATTTGTAATTGTGTGACGCTTTGTCTTATTGACTCTTCCCGTTTGGTTGCCGTCTTTGTCTTGTGTATAGACACTATCAACACTCGGCAATAACGTTCTAACACCGCCGGAACAGTTTTCAAAGGAATTGCCGTCAACAAACACATCTTGCCATTTGTTGCCCGACACCGCCCATTCTGTGCAATCGTAAACCTTGTTATTGAGGAATCTAATACCCGAATAGAGAACACCATCAGTGCTTGTATGTGAATCAATGGCTCTAGGATAACCCCCAAGCTCTGCTGATTTTCGGATAGTACAATTTTGCATTGTGAGGTTCCTTGTCGGTGTGTGATCATAAGCTCCAAACGCACCGAAGTTACTAGAGGAACGCATCAAATCAACTTGAACCGCTGCGGAAAACCATCTGTCTCCTACATAATCCGCAAAACCTTCAAATGTCACGTTATCAATCAAGACATTTTCATTGCCCGCACAATCAAACGCATGACCACCACATACATTTCTCAAGGTAATATCTCGCATGATAATGCCGGATGCATGAGCAAAGCCGAAAATAGAACACTGCTCTTTGATTTCATGCCCCATGCTGTCGATAGCGCCTTGACCGTCAATGATCAAGTTTCCGTGTCCGTTATATGCGGTGAAACTCTCATTTGAATCACCATTTACAAACATGCTGCCAACAAATCCACGCTTGATCGTTGCCCCTGCCTGTAAAGTGATATGAGTGTTTTTATAAATCCTCACCCGTTCACGCAGGGTATAGCCTCCAGGGGGAATATAAAGCCAAATGGGACGATCCTTTGATAATTCTAGTGCTGCTTGTAACGCCTTTGTGAAGTTGCCGTATTTGTTTAAAAACGGCTGCAAAGACACAATCGAAAGCATGTCATTGACTTTCTTTTCAAATTGATCGAAGTCATATTCAAGACGATCATTCAAAGTCGGATGAATGGTCGCATCAAGCGAAACCCTTCCGTCCACAACCTCTTTTATATCGTTTCCGTCATGATTGACGATCAGATTTACAAGCCGCGACCAATAACTATTAAGCCAATGCGCCACGCTTTTCCCTCTGTGGATGATGTTTGCCGCTTCGTGAGCTTTTTCGCTTGCTTTGTGTTCCTTAATTTCAATATCTAGTTGATTCAATGCGTTTTCTGTGGAACGTGCATTTTGCGATAGATTATCTTCAAACTCTGCATTTTTTCCGATTTTGAATACTTTTAACAAGCTGAATCTTCCCATGTTATCAGCTCCTTTCATAAAAAATAGCCGACGTTTGATCGTCAGCTATCTAAGTAAAATGAAATATTAATTTGTGCGCCATTTGGTATATCGGTAGCCGTTGGGCTGATCCTTTGACCGTCTTTAGCGAGCATAATATTCATGCCGCTTGGGTTGGTCGTATCAACGGTTACGCCTGCCGTGATTCCCTTTAGACTTAAATCAAAATCAACGCCCGCCCTGGGGCTTTTCGATTTTATGTCGATACCTATATCTATATCAATAGTGTTCCCTACCTCGTCAATTTCCGCACCGTCAACGCTGCTATCATCAATTGACCAGGTTTTCGTAACGCTTGAATATGACAAGCTCAAATCCTGGGAAACCTTTGTATTGATATTATTCAATTGGCTTTGCGTGGTGCTTGCTATGCTCTTTTGAGCCTCAAGCATCTCGGCAATTTCTTTCTTGATTAAATCCCGCTGCTTCTTCATTGCGACGGTCTGCTCTAGTTGATAGTCAATAATGTCTTTACGATAATTCGTCAGCGTGACAGATGGCTTCATGTCCAAATTGAGAGGGTTATATTTGATTTCCTGTACCCTTACCTCTCCTTCAAACAGGATGCCATATGCTGTATCTGCAATGACTGGAACAATAGCGCCTTTACAAATGTTGTCCTCAATCGCTTCGAGCTTCGGATCATGCACTTTTTCAAAATCCAATTCGATAGTTAATTTTGGATAAGGGTCAACTTTCTCTTTTAGAAGTTCTTCCATGTCTTCTTTTTTTGAAATGGAATCCTCGTAAATTGTTTCCGCTACTCTCGGGCGACCATCTACAAGAAAAAGTTTTTCGTCAGGGTGAATGTATGTCACAGGTGGGAACATGTACTTTTCATCATTTTTAAAGGTCCGATAAAGTCCAATGAAATTCCCGTTAGGCACGCTCACCCGGAAACCCGTTTTCATTTTTTTCGTGTTCGGGTTTTTGCTGTCTTTTCCTTTGAATGTAGCAACGACCGTATGCTCTTTATCCTCAAGACCTCGGATCACGTCAACCGTTTCAACCACATGACTTTCTTTGCCTGTGTCTTTGTACGTGCTGAATGTTTTGTTTGTCTTTTTATCTATGTTGAACGTGATTTTCCCGCCTAATTTTTCTTTGATCAGCTTCACGCTGAAGCCTGTCCCTTTAAACGTAAAAGAGAACGTTTGACCAACGTCCTCCGCATACATGGCGTTTAAATCACTGTTTGTTTTCCATTTCGCCGATTTACTATCATAGCTTTTTGTTTCCTCGCTCGCTGTGTCCTTTTCTTCTTTTACCTTGCCATAACCCTTTATCCGGGTGAAAGATTCGGACAAGCTGCTTTTGACACTGATCGTATTCATATTCGCCCTGGTATCTAATTTGTAATTGATCCGCTTTTTGATCTCTTTATACACGTAAATATGATCGTTGTTTACATCAAGTTCCACGACAAAAGCCGATATAAGGTCGTTCATCAGCTCTAACGACTTTTTCTTGCCGAATCCTTCTAGTTTGGCTTTCAAGCCTTTCGCATCCGGCATGACGGTAAAGGAAAGTCCGCTTCCTTTTAAAGCATGTTTAAGCGCTGTGTCTATATCTATTTCTCCGCTGATTTCTTCGTCAACCTGGTTATATGTCAGACGAACAATATACATATGGTCAGCCGTCACATTACGGAATGACACCCCGTTTTCTGTTTTCTTTTCATCTTCTACAATGATATACCGCTGCGCTTTGTGCTCGATCTCATCTATAAGCAAAATGTTGTCATTTACAAGCATATCGAAAGCAAGTTCAGTCTCGGGTATTTGCAAACATTGAAATGACAATTGCTTTGTGCCGTCTAATTTATCCGAGACTTCGGGTTCTACGTGTTCCAAAGGTACTTTATTTGTTGGATCGTGCTTTGACTGTACAAATAATTGATTCATCATTTCACCTACTTATAGTAAAAGCGCAAGACAAACCGCATATCAATACTGGATGCGCCTTCGATCTCAAATGGATTAAAGCCAGGGCGCAAGCTCGGAAAGCGCCCAGACGTGTCCGCCATTTTCCCATCAATCATGACATATTGTCTTGTAATAATGATTTTTTGCTTTTTGGAAACCGATCCCCTTATCGTTAACGCCTCTTTCGTGGCATCATTACGAATATTTACGTCCTTTCCTGTTAAATACATGGTGACGCTATAATCAAAGTCAATCGGATCAATTGTCACATCAGAAGCGTTATAGACTTTGAACGTCTTGGACGTGAAACGGTATTTCAGATCGTCTTGACTCGGTAAATTCATGCCAAGATAAAAATACTCTCCGTTCAAATTCAAGGGCTTTTCAGTATTAAAGACGGTTTCTCCAAGCCCAAGCCCTGCGGTAAATCCCACATCAACTTCTTTATAATTTTTCCCGTCATCTTTTTCGATTTCGATTTCATCATCACACGTCACCAGGTAGCGTATGCCAGGAGAAAAAGAACAACTAATGTAATAGGGTTCTTCTCTTACTAGCTCCCTTGTGAGCGCCGCCCTGTATCTATTAAACTGATCGGTGCTTTTTGCTTTAATATAAAATCGTGCTTTGATTTTTCTTTCTTTGAAACGGACTTTTTTCGACGTTTGTTTTAATCCTGGTCTATTTGCCACAACCGCCGTTTGACGTTCAATTGAAGCTGACACAGGCGTGAATTTTACGCAACGTAAAAAGGGAAGGCGCTCACTGATCAATTGAAGTCCTTCCCCGTAATCCGTATAAAATTCATAGCTCAAGTCGCAAACCCTCCCCTACGCTGCCTATTTTTGAGTAAATCCATATTGTACTTGTTTAGTCCCTCAACATTTATCGTGGTGTCTTTCATGGCGATCTGTGTCAACAAGCCGATCATTTGATCAAACTTGTTTTCTAGTTGTTTAATAGCCTCGCTACTATCATTTTGAACAATCACATTTGTTGAACCTTGTCCCTGCTGCTCGGGCTGATAGCCCACCATTCGATTAGCTTGAGCAAGAACCTGCATAGCCCGGTTTCTGCGGAATTGTCTTAAAGGTAAAATCATTTCCCCTTTATGGACCTCTGCCATATGATTTCGGGTAATGATACCGCCTTTATCATAGCCAATGTACTTGCCGCCTTTTCTCATGTTGACCAAGCCCGGGTGCTTGTTGATTCCGCCATACCGACTATTCAAATAGTTGATAGCCGCAAGAACCTGGTGAACAGGGTTTTTGATATTTCCGTAACCTGGTTCTTTGTTTGCTGCAAAGGTAGACGGAATGAATTGCATAAGCCCCTGGGACGGATGCCCCGCTTTTGCGTTGCTGTCCCAATTATTTACGACTGTAGGGTTTCCGCCCGACTCTTTCATAGCAATCGTTTCAAGCGCTTTTGAAAAAGATGGGGAAATGCCCTTAATTGCAATTGCTTGAGCCACCCATTTTTTGACCGCTGCGCTGCCTCCCTCACCAGGAACAAAACCAAAGTCTTTTATCTTGTTTTTAATAAAGGAAACCGCTTTGTCCTTGATAAAAGAAAAGCTGCCTTTGACGATCTGACCAAAGCCGCCTGCCATGCTCGGGGTCGTGATCCCCATCTTTTGAAGCAATGTATTCAGCAGCTTGCTAGGCTTTGTAATGAAGTCAGACACATCAAGAACCAGGTCTTTTACTTTGCCGAAAAGATTAGAAATGAAGTTGCCGCCCTTGCCTGTACCATCTTTATAAAATGGCACGCCATCAAACAAAGCTTTAGTTTTAGGTCCTGATAATACTTCCGTGCCTTTTGGCAGGTTCATCATTGTTTCAGTTGAAGGAGACAGCCCCATTTGACCGCCAGGCGTGATAAACAGTTCTTGCATTCCTCCGTCGCCTAGAATGGCGGGTCCCCCTGGGTGTCCACCTGTCCCTTTTGCGTATTTTGGCGGTGTCCATTCCGGTATTTGATTTTCTTTTGGTACACCGACTTTTCCAAGAACCCAGTTAACACCACCGATAACACCATTCACAACAAAGGAAAGTTTATCATTCATTTTATTTGCTAATGCCTTGACGCCTTTAAGCGCCTCCCATGCCATGTTTTTAATTCCATTACCGATTTTACCCGGCAATTTTTTGGCTGCGTCTACAATGTCCCAAAAACGTTTGACCATGCCGTCTTTCATGCTTGTCGCAATAGAAACGGCTTTGTCTTTTAGCCAAGTGACCATTTTCCCGGTGTTTGCAGCTCCATTTTTAAAGAAACCGACAATGCTAGACCACATTTTCGGGAAGATGCCTAAAAGCCCTTTTCCGAGTGATTTCGCAATCCCGAGAATCTTACCGAAAAAGGAAAGTTGAACAAAATTCCATATCGCTTTAATCGAGCCGAAAAACACGTCTTTGATGCCTTGCCACATCTTGCCGAAGTCTCCAGTCAGCAAGCCCGAGAAAAATTTTATGACGCCTTGTATCACTTGCATTGCGCCCATGACAACGCCTTTAATGTTGCCCCAAACGCTTTTGATAATAGCGATAATGGCAGGCATGACAAATTGGACAACGGACCATATATTTTGTAAGGCTTGTGTAATCACACCGCCGTTTTCTTTCCAAAATGTTCCCCACACTGCGGCAAGCTGTCCGATAAATGACAAGATGCCGCCCAGGGCTTGTTTTACAATCGGGGCCATTGTGACAAATACATTCATCAAAATGCCGCCAATCGCTTGAAAGGTCGGCTGCATACTTTGAAATGAGCTTTTTATACTATCAATCACGCCTTTTACTGTATCTGTAGTGCTAACAATCATATCAACCACGCCAGGCGGGAAAAGCTGCGATAATATGCCGTAACCTTCTAAGCGTTCAGCGCTTCCCTCGCCTTGCAATATGCCCCAAATGCCCGCCATTGCCTGTTTTACTGTATTGCCAGCGCTGGACATTTGTTTCATGATCGGGTCAGCAATATTAAAGGCTTTTTCAAGCATTGTAGCCGCCGCGCCTCCTAACGGCTCTAGCGCTGACAGTGCTTGACGCCCGATCTTTTTAAAGCGTGTGCCTAGATTGTCTTGCAATGCTGCCCCTGCTTCGTCAGCTTTTCCCTTTACGTCACCGATTTTTCCATCAATGCCGCCCAGGGCATACATGGCGTCAGCCTCTAGGTCCTCCCATTTTGTCCCGAAAAGAGCCACGCCGATATTGTTAGCGTCCACCTGGTCTTTCATGCCTTTCAACTCTTTTAAAACGGTGTTTGATACATCCTTGACAGTCCCTTTACCTTTCAAAAAGTCTTGCCATACCTTTTGTGTCGGTTTCGACATACTCGCCATTGCTTCATTAGTTGATTTTGAACCGTCTTTGACTCGAATTTGAAACTCTTTCATGACGTCGTTGACGTAATCCAAGTTATAAACGCCTGCTTTTGTTCCATTGACGAGTAATTGAAAATATTCCTGCGCTGAATAACCCATTTTTCCGAATAACGTTGAATACTCGGACAGGTTATCGAACATCTCATTGGAAAAATTCAATCCGTTTTGCGCTCCATACGTCATTAAATCGAACGCATCACTCACAGACACGCCAAAACCTTTCATAAGATTGTTGCCCGCTCTCGCAACTTCATTTACTTCTGAATCAAAAGCATCAGCAAGTACCAGGGCTTTTTTGGTTACGTCTGTAAGGTCCTTGTCTGCAATGCCTCGGATATTTTGTTTAATTTGAAACAGACCATTTCTTGCATCATCCAAATTTTCTCCGAAGCCCTGTGACCACACGTCTTTTGCTATGCCTGTGAGCCTTTTGGCTTCATCACCTGTCAAGCCTAGCTGCGCTCTTAAACGCCCTTGTGATGCTTGTATATCAGCCGTCATTTTTGCGCCAAGCGTGCCAACGGCTGCCGTTAATGCTCCAATGGCTGCCGTACCCGCCACCGCTGCCGTAGCAAATCCGCCCTTTAAAATGCTTGAGAGTTTGGAAACCTCTTTACCCGCTGCCGTTACATCATTAGATACATTTTGATGACTGGTTGCTAAATCGTCGGCGCTGTTTGCTGCTTCTGATTCGGCATGCTCAAGCCGCTCCACTTGGCTTTGTGCAAGCCTTAAAGCATTTTGCATATTGCGGTAACTTGTTATTTGAGAGTTTAAGCGTTGTGCGTATTTCTGCGCCTGGGTTGATCCCTCGCCGTATTGCTCCACTTGTTTTTCATATGCTTGTCTATAGGAATCTACAATTCTTTCTTGAATCTTCAATTGATCCGACAAGCCCGACACCTTACTTTTGCTTTCGCCGAGCTTGTCATCTAATGCTTTAAATTCGGCTGCGGTTGCTTTGGTTGCTGATTGTGCCGTTTTAAGCTGCTGCCTCAAGGCTGTGACACCTTTGTCAAACCCTGTGCTATCTAACGTCGTATTAACGACTAGTGAGCCTATCGGACGCCCTTCCGTTGCCATATGGTTTACCTCCTTTCCTCAAAAATAAAAGCAGGCTTAAAAGCCTACTGGTTTTAAAATCTGATCTATTGGAACGCTGCCCGTGCTTTGTCCTTTTCGATTCGCAAGACGTAAAAATCCGTTCAAGTCCATGTTATCTATTTCATGATACTTGTACCCTTCTTTCATCAAATCTTCGTATATATCATCTAATGAATCTAGGTAATCTTGCCACGTTTCCAAATGCTCTATTTCTGTGCTTTCACCGCTTTCTTTTTCAAGCCGTCGTTTCCCTTTTTTTGTCCTGTCACTTGCATCATTACATCAGCAATAGTTGGAAATGTCTGATCAGACGGAACGTTGTCCAAAAAGTCATCATAAGTAAATTGCTTCCCAAATACATCCACAACATAAGTAATCATTTCATCAAGCATTGTAGTACCTTCAATTTCCTCTTGTTCTGCTTGTGCTTGCAATTCAAGTGCACGTCTTAACTGACGTGCCGACGGCATATCCTTTGTGTACGTTTTTTCTTCTTTTGTTATTGAGTCAATCATTGTAATTTTTAACATTTTAAACACCTCGTATATTTTTTAATGAATCCAGTTTAACCAGGTAAAATAAATTACCTGGCTATCTGAAAACACTATTCTTTTGTTGTGGTGCTTGACGGTGCTTTTGCTGTTCCGTTGTCACCATCAGTGCTAGGGGCGATCCCTTTAAAGACAAAATCATAAAAGCCTTGTTCAGTAAATCCCTTGCTTGCGCTGTGCGCCATGATATACGTCCAACCATCAAATTTCCGGGGCATGAATTGTCCCTCAATTGTCGGCGTAATAAATTCGACTTTATCCTCTTTTGTTTTACCTTCTGTGGATGGAATACCGAATTTGCCTCGCAAAAGTCCCACATACCAAAAACCACCTTTTGTCTTTTGCCGGAACGTGATAGCAACGAAAGGCGGATCAGTATCTTTTCCATATGCCTCAAGCCAGCCGCCAACTAATTCAGCGCCTAGCAATTTATTTTTCATTTCTGTTGTAAGGTCAGCCACATTTATTTCTAGCTTTGCTTCGCCAACTCCCGAGCCTTCTTGATCAAATACCCCATCATCCCCGTAAAGAACGGCAATTTCCGAGCTTGGTTCTAGCTTGGACTCGATTGCCCCAGGTACATTTATTACTTCGGTTGCTTCTTTGGCGGCGTCATCCTCAAAAACGCCGACTCTAATATCTCTCAATCCTGTTGTAGCCATTTATTTCATCCTCTCTATTTAAAAGTGATTTCTATTTCTTTGTTTGCTCTGTACCGCCTAGCATAGCGATACAAATTTATATCCGGGTCTTTATCAAATGCGGAAGCGTATTGCTGATAGTCAGCCGAAGCCATCAAACGATCAATAATCGGTTGTATTTCTTGCGCTTCCTTGATTGTCCCGGTCCATAAATCTATTTGTATATCAACGCTTATGCCTGTCGCTTGATCATCCTCATACGCATTACGATAGCTTTCAAGCTCATTAATGCGGATCATTGGGGCTTGATCTACCTTTTGATCTAACTCCGGCACGTCCACAAGATAGATTTTTTCATCCGGGACGTAGCTTGTCAGATCGGACGATCCTGTCAAAATCATTTCGACTTCTTGTATTGGCAGCATCATCATAGCCCGAGCAACCCCCTATAAACACTTTGCATTTTTGATAAAACGAGTTGTTCATATTCATTGATCGTGCGCTCGATAAAACTTTGCGGGCGCTGCTTGATCGTTCCGAAGTTAGTAAAATGCAGCCTATAAGCCGTTTCCTTACCATAGCCAACGGTTGAATATATTTCCCCGTCCTCTCTTGGTTTAGAATAGAAAACATCTGATTTTAAATGCTTCTTATTGCCGCTATCGCTATCAAATGGCGTGTTCTTTTCCAACCCGTCCGCTATCATCTGGGCTCCTTCAAGAACGGCAGCTTTTTCCGCTTTTACATTTTGACGAGCCATCTTTTCAATAGCTTTAAATGTTTCTTCTAAACCGCTTGCTTCAAGCGCCATCAACTCACCTTCTTTACAAAGACATTGATCAAGTCTTTGTCCTGCTCGTTTGGCAGAATATCAATGACTTGATAAAGCTCGTTGGTCAAGTGGTCCTGTACGTGCATAGCGTTGGAAATGGTTGATACTTGTTGATAGCGAATAACATAGGTCAAACTATCTTCTAAAACCGTTCCGGCTGTTGATAGCTTTTCTCTTAATTTTTGATCACGCCGTTCCGCCCAGGTGGTGAAAAGTCTTTCTATCTTCGTAGTGTTCTCCCTGGATATAGGGTCTTTTTTATTTTCCTTTTTAACGAAAGATATCGGCGTATTTAATCGTCCATAGTCCATGAAGGATACTCCCCTTTAAATTGTTGAATGTACGACATAACGCCGAACGGCACTTCTTGCAAATTCTTGTTTGATACCGCTGATCGGTTTTCATACCTGTGACCGCAAAGCATCATGACCGCATCATCAAAACAAGGATTATCAATAAAAAAAGCGTCCCTCTCTTTCGATAAGGTGACGCTATCTTTTATAAATTTTTCTGCCGCTGCTTTTATGGTTTCTAGCATTTTGTCATCCAGGTCATGAGTGATCCTTAAAGCGTGTTTTAATTCTTCAAGGGTCATATTTCTTCACTCCTATTCTGTAGCGCCTGTTTCAACTGGCGGCTTGATCGTAACGAAGAACCCGGCTTTTTCATCAGCTTGTTTAACATCAAAACGGGTCGCAATTGATAGCACTTGTCCATAAACAGAGTTTTCAACCCATTTTGCAGTAACATCCACTCTATCAGCAAAAAAGATGGCTGCTTTTAAGTCACCAATAAACATCATCATGTCACCAGCTTTTGAGCCTAAAACCTCATCATCCATTACAGTAATTGAGTTGCCGAACAATGTTTTTCCAGAAGGTGAAGCAATGCTTTGTTGTAAAATGTACTGTCCGTTTTTATCTTTTAATGTGTCAAGATGTTGGAAAGCAGAAGCAGTCGCAACAATATTACGTTTGTACGCCTGTTTCAAATCAACATTTAAAATTTGCTTAATACCATCCGTGTCAGCAACAGTTTTCTTTGTAAATGTTTTAATAACCGCTGCTACGGCTCTGTTAGTTGTGATTAGCTTAGTTTGTTGCAAGAATTCAGCAACTAAAGACGTTAAATCTACGCCAGCATCATCAATTGATTCTTGAGAAATTGGAAGCTCTCCACGATACGTTTCAACGTCATAACGTACCTTTTTGAATTCGGGTTTACCAAGCTCCGGGTTTTTCTCAAGTTCCGCTACAGATACAAGTCCAACCTTTGCGTTTGCAATAACCGGGTATGTTCCACTAGCTGTTTTTACCGCCTTTTTATTAACCATTGAAGCCAAATCAACCACATCTTCGGGTTCACGCTGCGGCGTTGTTAAAATTTCAACTGGAATAATCGGCTCTGCATCAATAGTTTTTAGCCCATCACGAGTTTGACCATACGAACGGATATAGTCGTTTACTTTGCTACGAATTTCTTCGATTTCGTTTGGAAGATTCACTTTTGGGCCTCGTGGATTAAACGATCTTTCTTCTCCTTCTGTCACTTCTACTTGTTCGATCCCTGCTAGTTCTTCTAGCTCTTTTAATTTTTCTGTCATTGTCTCAATCTCTGCTTTTAAAGAAGTGATTTCATCTTTAATCGTTTTTGCTTCTTCAAGGTTATCTTCTTCAGCCCGCTTCTGCGCTTCTTTGATTTTTGTATTGATAGCCGTTTGTCTCTTTGTGATCTCTGAACGTAATTCCTGGATTTTCTCTTTTAACATGTTCATGCTCCTTTTCCAAATAAAATAAGCACCCGCAATGTACGAGTGCTTTCTAAAGACTTAATTGAATTAGCTCAAGCTCTAACTTGATTTTCTCTTTTTCTAAATGGTTATTTTGATGCTGTTTTAAATGCCGCTGTGCGATTGATACGTCTGTATCTTCATAAGCCGGATAAGTGACGATTGAAACATCAGTAATACGTGAAATGTTGTTTAAGCTCCTCAACGGCAGCCCCGATTTTTCATCTCGTTTAAAGCTGTCGCCATTTTTGGCAAGGTGAAAGCCGAATGAACAATTTGAAACGTTGCCAAGTCTCAAGTTTTCGTATAGATCATTAGCGTATTGCGTGTTAGGTAAAGACAATTCAAACCGCAAGCCAATGTCATCCACAGATAATTTCAATGTTCCGGCTTTGGTTCTTCCTAGAATCTTTGACGGATCGTGGTCAATAAGCGCCCTTACATCTGACATATCAGCATTTTGCAGCGCTCGTTTTTCAATGGTTTCGATAAAGCCGCCCAGGTTGTGGCTGCGTGTACCAAATTTCAATGCATAGCCTGTAATCATCCTGCCTTTATCGGTTTCTTCTGTGGCTTTTAGCGAACCTTCCTGAATGGCTCTAATCTCCTTCTCCAATATCATCACCCCCTTTATCGACCGTAGGAATCGGAAGCCCCTTCGCCTTCGCTTTTTGGATTTCGTCCATAATGTCAACATCCACATAGTTCAAACTCATAAAGCGCCTATCTCCATTTTCAATAGGCGCAATCCCGTATTCTGCTAATGCGTCGTTTTGCGAATAAATGCCATTTTGAAGTAATGCAATGACATTTTCCCGCTTTGTTTTAGCGTCTGTTTCCTTAAATCGTCTTGCATCAAATTGAAAACGTTTGGTCCTGCTTTCCGGGTAAAAAAGCATTTTGAAATTTAATTCTGCTGTAATGGCAGCAAAGTAATTTGAAAGCGTATTTGTCAAATAATCCAGGTTCGCTTGTTCTAGTGAAGTGTTAACTTGTTCAATGCCAAGTTTATGAGGCGGCAGCCCGAACACTTTCGCAATCTGCTTTGTTGAATGAGTGTAATTATTGACAATCTCAAGAACCTTCGTACTGATTTCAAGCTGCTTAAATTCTTCGTTTTCGCTCAAGACCGCTATTCTTTGTTGATTCCTAGCGCCGGAATTAACCTTCTCAAATTCTTTGCGTAGGTTTTCCCTTGCTTCGGGTGATGGTATGCCTTTTTTCAGATTTACTATGCCGCTTAAATTAGTGCCACGTCTAAAAAAGTCCGTGACAAGCCTTTTACCCGCCTCCTGGCTTTCCAGTTCGTGCTTGAGACAGGATAAGAGGCTCTTTCCGTTTACCCCATCCAGTGAGGAAAACTTGATATGCAGCACGTCAGACGGTTTCAAAATAGTTTCTTTTCCGTCAGAAGGATAATAACGATAAACAATATCGTTTCGTCCCTTTACCTGGTCAACCGAGACTTCGCTATTTAACATGTGTATAAGCTCCCAGGGTGTGCCGTCTTTATCCCGTTTGATATAAGCAAACGATTGACCGTTAAAAAGCGCATTAGCGACAAGAATATATTTGAATGAGTACCCCGAGTAATATTCGTTTGGGCGCTCGTTGATAAGCTGAAACAGGTCACTATCCTTTTCTTCTATTCCGTTGTTTCTGATCATGATGGGACTTGCTGCTATGTCTGAAGCCAACACATGAACCGCTGTGAACACATCACTATTTTTAATAGCTGTTGCTGGCACATAACTTAAACCATCTAAGCCCACCAAAATTTCATTAAATTCCCTTTGTCCTGCGCTTTGTTGATTGATTGATCTAAAGAACGCCAATTTCCTCTACCCCCTTTCTGTTTCATGGTTGAGAAGAATGGCAACAAAGACTAGCAAAACACCACTAGCCGCAATCCCCAAAATCATTCCAACCATATAAACGGCGGTATTGATAAGGATTAGCCCCAACAAAAACAAAAGAGTATGAAGGTTCAATGATAAGAACCGCCATACTCCCTTGATGAAACGATTAAATTGTTTTGGCACTGTTTCTCCTCCTTCTATATACCAAAATCTTCACTTTGGTAATATGCGTCCCAATCTGTTTCGTTTTGCTCGTAATGGTACATTGCTTCATAGTGAGCCGTGATCATTGCTGCAATTGGGTCAATTTTCTCCCGATTTTTATCTTTATCAAGCCTAATTAAATCATTAAACTCTTTAACTATTGCATTGTTTACAGCAATTGTTAGTAAAGGATTGTTAGAGTGAATGATACGCTTATCATAAACACAAAGCCGGAAATCCTTTGCAGGCGGGGAAAGTCGTTTAGCTCCTTGCCCTACTTCTATTAATGGATATTCTTCCAGCTCATTCAACATCAATGAAATAGCATGAGGATCATAAAGGATGCCTTTAACCTTAAGCTTTTGTGACTTAATTCTATGCTTAATGTAGTCGATGACCTGTTGCTGATTAATTATCCCGGTTTCTTTATTAGTAATAGTGCAGTAACCCCGATCAGCCATCTCCCTATAGTCGATTTTGTCCCGGATTATTTTTTGATCCAGACCGCCTTTTGTCGCAACAAATGAATGACTGTCAACGTAATACCTTCTTGCCTCGTCATCAAGTGGGTATATCCATGAGACAGCAGTTAAATCGTCTGACCTCGACATGTCCAGCCCTATATAAACTTCTCGGCCGACAAGGTCCGGCGTCTCTTCCACGGCGCAGGCGTTCCAATCATCAATAGAGATAAAACTTTCTTCACTCACTTGCCGCCACACATTAAAGTTCTTCACGTATAAAGCATTTAAGTTTCGCTGCTCTTTTGCTGCTTCCAAATCCAGCTTTAATGATTCCATGACGGTTTCGCCAATCTCTGGGTGCTCCAAGATAGGATTAGACTTTATCCATGTTTCTGGGAGCTCCGCCTCTTTTTCAACATCGTCCTGTTCATAAATGGCGATGAAATAATCATCCATATTGAGTTCTTTTCTTAAAACTTTTTTCAGCATTTGAACTTCTCTATACATTGGGACGTTTGGGTTTAATCCTGCTGTACTGATTATTGCAAGTAAGCTGTTTTTCAGTGCGATCTGACCTGATTTCAAAAGGTTGTACATTTTTAGGTCCTGGCTTTCGTGCCATTCGTCTATAATCGCGACTGTGGCCGCAAAACCGTCTCCCGTGGACGTATCAGAGGAAATGGGATAAGCTGTGCTGCCGGAAAATAAATCCTTAATTTCAGCATCTTTAATTTTCACTCTTTTTTTCATAGCTTTAGAGCTCTTTGCCAATGACCGGATTTGATCTTGCATATACTCAAAGCCAATTCGTGCCTGTTTTAAAGCGTTGGAGGCAAAAACAATTTTTCTGTTGCGTTTTGGTGTTTCGCAGAGGAAAAACTCATTCGTTCCCATTGTCGAGACTAAAAACGTTTTCCCATTACGCCGGGCTTTTGTTATCAGAGCTCTTTTGAATCGGCGGTTATCATTATCTTTTCTTTTCCAACCAAAGACGCTGCCAATAATCCATTTTTGATATGACAACAATTCTACCGGTTCACCAGTCTCCGGGTTTGGCAAAATTTCAGTAAAGTCAATTCTTGTGTTTGCCTCTTCCACATCAAAATAATAATTAAACGGAGCAAGTTTCGACCTTTCCAAATCCTCCATATGCCGTTTGCAAGCAAGGATGATATACTCACCCGCAACAATTTCGCCGCTTATAACGGCTTGAGCATATGCTGTTACATGATCAACCATTCTTACCACGGCTTTTCATGAATTTTGTGATCGGGTCCTCTTCGCCCTCATCCTCACCTAAACCGACAAGTCGAAGTCTTGAGTCTAGGGAAAGCCCTAACTGTCCCGCAATGCCTCGTATTTCCTTTGACATGCTATTCATAATATCAACGGAAGGATTTTTCTTTTTGACTGGAAAACCTTTGCTGTTTATTTCTACAACCGTCTGGCCGTTTTCGTTAATGTCATCCAAAGCCACCCTATATTGCGCATAGCTGTTACAGAATAAAGCAAAAAGCGTTCGGTCCAACTCTGAAATAGGCAGCTCACTGAGATAAGGGTGTATTCTTTCCCATTCATTTTTCGCCATTGTGGAAAGCCAGTAAGGTGGTTTCTCTTGCAATGGCGTAAACCCTTTTAATTTTTCTTCCTGATGCTGCCGCTTCTCCAATTCTTCTTTAGAAAATTGCCCTTTTAATGTGTCCGTCATTTGTTTTCGTCTCGCCAATAAAAACCACCACCTTTCAGCAAAATCCAACCTATTAATTTCAGGCAATCAAACAAATGAGTAAAATCGCTCTATCTCAACGCCTGTAAAGGATCAAGCCATTTTATGAATGAGTGAAAAAACGAAATAAACGTGAAAAATCAAAATTTCATTTCAACAATTTTTACGAAAAAGAGGGGACGCCGATTTCCAGGAATCAAAAAAGCCCACCCCGTTCATTGTCGGGGGGACTTAAATCAAAATAAATAAAATGAAAATGTCTTCACTTCTTAAATGTCACCTGGTTATGATGAAACTGACAAAGCACTTCAAGGTTGTTTAAATCAGTGCGCTCTATATCGTCATGAAATACCTCTCTAAGCTCTTTATGCTTATGATGGACCACTAACCTATTGGACATGTTTACACGTCCTTCTGCGGCACACACAGCGCATCTGTAATGACTCTCACGCTTCTTTGCTTCTCGAAGTGATTTCCATTCTCTGCTTTGATAGTATTTGTAGTGCACTTCGTTCTCCCTGTTGTATCTCACATCTTTGTTGTATTGCTTATCAGCATAGCCCTGGTGCTTTGTACAATAGCGTAAAGTCCAGTCTATATATTCCCGGCAGGTGGGAACGTTACAACGTTTTAACGGCATTTTTCTGCCCTATAAATGATTTCCCCTAACTTACCAATGGGCTTCAATCCGTAATGTATCCGCACTTCATTTAGTGTTAGTATTCCAAGATTAAGATTTCTTTTAAAGATTCTTTGATTCTCATAACTCGATTCAGATGACTTTGTAAAACTCAAACTTGTTGGTTTTGTAAATGACATCGCCACACTCTCCTTTTTATTTGATCTAAGCCGCCCCTGTTTGTTAGCCGCCATTGATTTTGTAAACAGACAGGGACGCTTTACAGCAAATAGAAAAACACCGCCATGAAAGACGGTGCTTCAATTATTACTTAATATAAAATTCGCTAGTGTAGAACGTACCAATCGTTTCAACGTGGTTGCCCTGCTTGTCATATCGTTCAGCATCCACCTTAAATCGGTATGTTCCTTTTTTGTTCCCGAATGATTCCTTGATACTGAATTCATCAAATAGCTTTTCACCTGGATTAAGCGGGTTCGGGGAATTGGTTTTAATCGTTTCCCATTTACCGTTAACCTTGCGCTGCGGAATAAGGTTTGGACCTGCGATATAGTCATTGTCATTCTTGACAGCCACGCCAACGACCTTATCCAAACCTATAAAATGATTCGCTTTTGTCGGATTAGCCGACACACCTTTTAATGATGCCATGTAATTCAACTCCTTTTAAATTTTAGAGAAAGAAAAAAACAACCTCCTTTGGAAGCCGTTTTATCAATCTATCGCATAATACAATATTACAACCTTTTTTCTGTCATGCTGCGCCAACATAACGCCAAAAATACGCCAGTTTTCCGCCAATAAAACGCCAAAATAAAAACACCTCTAAACGGGTGCTTTAAATACAACTTCATTGAGCGCATACGCCAAGTCTAGGAACGTCTTTCCTTTCAAGCGTGTATATGATCTTTCGCTCATGCCGATTTCATTATATACCTGGTAATCGAAAACAGGTTCTTGCTGCATGTAACGTTTTATAATGATCTGTCTTTCGTTATACGGAAGACGATTGACAGCCTTTTGCACTCTCTCAAGATATGCATTTCGTTTTTGTTCCCACTCAATACGTTTAATAGCTGTGCTTTCAGTGGTTGAATGAAAAGCATTCGTCTGAGCTGGCGGCACGATGCTAAATCCGGCCGTTATTTTAGGCAGCATATCATCGGGAACTTGAAGAAGATACAAACGATAATTGTCTAGTATACTTTCAACTCTTTTTCTAGTTTCTTTTTTATCTATTACAGGCGGCTCACCCAACATAAGAATACCTCCCCCTTTTATTTGCTTTTTAATGCCCCGCCACGGCTTCTTTTATATGTTGGGCGATAAATACCCATGAGTTCCTTTATCTCTTCATATGAAAGCTCCTGCGTGTGATTTTGGGTACATTTGTTCCTAGGAACATCAGTTCTTTTTTTAGACATAGATTCACACCTCATTTTCTTCTTTTCTGAATATAAAAAAGGGACACCAACCAAACAGCGCTATGCTGTCATGATCAGTGCCCCCCGGCTTTCCGGTAGAACGGTTTTATTCAAATAGTTCGCCTTCGTTAAAAAGCAATCGAGTCACTTTGTTATTATGAGTGACAATTTTCGTTTCACCATGCGGCGGTAATTGTGTATATTTCAATACGCCATCAGAAAAAACTAAAACGAAAGGCTCTTTTTTGTCTAAAGTCTCAATATCTATAATTTTACTTGGAATGTCTTGTAATCTCAAGTCTTTCATTGCCTCCTTAATTCATATTCATAACAGCCAAAACAGAAACCGATCCAAACACGATATAAAAGAGTAGTAGACGATTCCTCATTTACTTCACCCTTGTTATACGGTTTACATCATCAATATTCATTTGGTGATCAGCCTCCCGCACAACTGCGGCGAATGATTCAATACCCGTATCCCAAAGACCATGACGTTCAATGATTTCGGAAAATTCCTCAACATCGTGCTCTCGTATTCCCCAACTATCAGGATCATCGGCGGGCCCATACACAGTAATCCAATTCCTCGCATCTTTCGGGTCAGGTTCTTCCGTTTTAGTACGTGTGAAATGACAAAGTTCATGATCGACCAGGGCGGCACGCTGTTTCTTGTTCATTGCCTTCCAGGCTTCCTTATTTACAAATACGAAAAGCATATAATCGGTCATATGACGTTCAAAGGCCGTGCATTTTTTCGCTTTCCCCGCCCATTTGCTGCTTCCTTCTCGAATATAAAACCCAATATGCTCAATCGCATCTTTTAAATGTGGGTGGTGTTCATCAATTAAACTTTTAGCCAGCTGCCGCACCTCGTGTGATTCTTCAAAACCTACAAATGCCATTTTTATTTTCCCCTTTCAATCAATTGTTTTTTGAATATTCCGTCTAATCATTTTACGTTTTGTGGTTAAAGTCCTAAAAACAGGACAATAAGTTATACCCATCACCTTATACACAAATCAGAAATACGATGAACTGTAAATGATTTTCCAAGGAGATGTTTTAAAATGTATTCAATGTATCCAATGTATTATCATGTTCCGTCACCTTATACTCACAATGATTACGTACCGAATAATCAAAGGTCGGAACTAAGAAAATATCAACCAAGTATCGGAAAGATGATTTCAGCCCCAGCCGATACGCCTAACTTTTCTAAAGGTACAAGAATATTTATTCATGATGTACGGTTCGAATATGACAACACAATACGCGACTGGATGGAATACATCTATGTCGTATATCCAGTAGTAAGAGGTACTGGGGAATGTGCTGTAGAGAGTAGATGGTTCTCAATTTACACCCTAGAAAATACAGGATATGGCTCACGCTGATAAAAATACGTAAGTATATAGGAAACCAGACAGCAAAACTCATTTTGGATATAATAAACTTCTCTGCTGTCTGGTCTTTGCTATAGTAATCCACTTTTTAATAATTCTCGAGCCATGTAATGAAAGTGATGATAGATATAGTTTCCGGTCGCACTTGGATTAATAAAAACCGTTGAGAAATTGTAACGAACCTCAAATGTTTTCAAGCTACCAAGCAGCGATTTAGGTTCATATTTTGAACGATATTTTCCGTTGAGTATCTTTTGATACCCTTCCAGGTCTTCCACGAGAAGAGTGAAAGGGTTTTTTGATGCACGAATCAATTCATTTTCAAACCTGGAACGGTCCTTAATGGATTGAACAAGCTCATCAACTCCGTTTTTCCTTTCGATAGCAGCGTTTAAATACATATCTCTATTGATCCCGTATTCCTCATTTTTGGGAATCATTGCGGAATAGTCACCCGTCTTCATCCCTTTGAATTTGATTGATACGTTCTTTTTGCGAAGATAATCAAGAACATGTTGATTCTTCTGTTCTCTCGTATCCACAATAATGATCATGCTGCCTAAAATTTCTTTTAGCTCTGTATCTGAATAGTTGTAGTGAATAATAGTCATGATTTATCTCCCTTAAAATAAGACATGGCCCTTTCGTAAATTTCTAAAGATAGCTTGTCTGTTTTTTCACTTTCAAAATTTGAAACGGAAGTGTCAAGGTCTCTCCATCCGTTCTCCCAAAATAAAACGAGCAATTTCATCACCTTCATAACTGATTCATAATCATGATTGAACCAGTCATCTATTTTTCTATTTAAGTCTTGAGCAATGCCCATGTAATAATTAATGATTTTATCTATTGTTTGTTTCACATTATGTTCTTTATCCGAGTATTCGCCTTTCAAATAACGAATAATTCGTTTCTTGTAAGACTGGACAAATTCCACAAGTTCTTGATAGACGTTTTCGGGATTCTCAATATAAAGATCGTTACCATCGAGAACCAAACGAGCGCCCAACGTTTCTATGTCAGCACAAATTTGTTTCGGGTGCATTTTTCCCACCTCTTTTAAAAAAGGGTTAGTAAAGGGTTATCGAACTAAAATTTCAGTAACCCTTTAAAAACTCAATCATATCAAGGCTTTCAGCCTTTTTTGGGTTACTGGGTTATCAAAGGTTATCTATTTTTCTATTAAAGTCTATATACTTATATATATATTATTTTTTATTAATTAATTTTCATGTGAGAGGAACACGGAAATTAAGTAACCCTCAATAACCCCTAAAAAATGTAAAATATTAAAAACCCTTATATATCAATGGTTAGAGCTTCTTTCTATTGATTGAAGTAACCTTATTTGGGTTACTTTTTGAAGTGAATTCAGTAACCCTTTCAGTAACCCGACCATCGTCACTCTGTAATAAACTTCCTCCGGCATACTGAATTAATGTCATTCCATGAATAAATGTCTTATTTTTTGCGCCTTTTTCTTTTTTAAAACCTCGAATTTCTAATTGACGATAAAAGGCACGGTTTTTTAATTCAACATCATCATTTTCATAACACCAATCTTTGTATTCCTTATAGATTTCTTTTGCCTCGATTTTTGCAGTTGGATGAATAACACATCTTTCAGCAAGAAACGGCCCTAAAATGTCCATATCCTCTCGGTATCCCTCGGTTGCTTTTCTTATGACTTCCGGTTCCTTGAGCCCTTCCTTTTGCCATTTCAAACAACCCTCAACGGCCCATCTTAGAATACCTGGCATTTCTGCAGCTAGTTTCTGCGGCAGCTTCTTATCTACTTTTTCTTTCGGAATCGTAACCGTAAAAGGGACTAATCGGATGCGCCGCCAGATACCCTCGTCACTGCCCTTTACTATTGGTTTATGGTTTGTCGTAAAGAACACTTTAAATTCTGGTGTAAACTCAAAATACTCCTGGCGCAAGAAACGGGCGGACATCTTTTCGCCCCCGGTGATCTGCTTCACTAATGATTCAGAAAGTTGCTGGCCTTCTTCACTCTCTACAGCCGACACAAAGCGTGCACCATCTAGGCGGGCTATGTCATTATTAATGCTGCTATCATTTTTCTTTTTGATAAATGTATCGCTGTTCGTTTGCCGCCCATAGTCTCCAAGTAGTTGTTGAACAGTATTGATAAATGTAGATTTACCATTACGGCCGTTTCCGAACAGGAAGAACATAACTTGTTCAGACGTATCACCCGTTAATGCATAGCCAATGGCTTTTTGCATAAAATTAATAATTTCATAGTTCGGCTGCCCGTTTTCATCTATGAAAATACTTTCTAAAAATGCTTTCCAGTTTGGACATTCTGCGTCTTTTTGATAAGCAACTGTTGAAATTTTTGTAAAGAGTAAATCCCGATCATGTGGCAATATTTCACCTGTCTTTAAATCAATCACACCATTTTCACAATTAAACAGATATTTATGTGAGTCGAGCTCCTCTTTTTTAACGGCAACCATCGGTCGTGTATCTAAAATCGTATTCATCCGAATATTGCGACGCTCGCATTTTTTTGCCCAGTCGTTCAGCTGCTTTTTTTTGTACCCGTCTTCCGTTGCTTTTGCTTCACCATAAATGGCACGCAACGTTTGAGCAGCTAAAGCCTCAATTTTTCGTTTACTGTCTTCTTCCCACATCTTCCCATTCCAAATTAACCATTCAAGCTCATTGCAATACCGTATATTTTTTCCGTGATAATAGACAAGCCTTTCAGCGTTCCCCAACTCGGTCAAATGAAACACGGGCGGCGTATCTATAATTTCTTCGGTGTCCTCAACTTGAGAATTATCAGGATGAGAAATATATACCTCGTACGGCTGATCCTGCTGTTCTTCCATCAAATCGGATATTGTTTTATGAGTAGAATAAACGGCAGCTGCAATGGTCATTTCCCCATATGTAGCACCATCGGATGAATGTTGCCGATCCCACTTTTCCCGATACAATCCCGTTTCACGAAACATCGAATCCATTTTTGAAGTATCTTTATCGGTCCAAAATGCCAAATGGTTACACAGGGCCATATCTGTTGCCGAATGATCATCGTTTATCAAATGACCATTAAACAAATCTTGAATGCTTTTTCCGTTCTTGCTGTTGAACATCCTTTCCCATATCTCTTTATTAGAAAGATTATTCATATCACGGGATGAAGCAGCAGACGGGCTAGATGTTTTCGTTTCTTCTTTTTTGTCCTTCAAATATTTATCAAAGAGCTCCTTGAGCCTGTCCGTTCGTTCTTCAATGGCTCCAATCCCTAGACTGTTTCCTGTAAAGGTAAAATAGCGACCGTGACGATATACTTCTAATCCTAGTTCGGGATTCTTTCTACCTGTGCCCTGTCCCCGTAACGGTATCTTACCTTTGGCAATAATGTGGACACCTTCTCCACTTGGTGAAAATTCGGTATAGCTGCCTACACTATCAACAATTTCTTGTGCGAATGGTGACAAAACCCCACCCTCGACACAATGATCAATATCTATGCCTATAAACGGATCATCTTTTGAGAACATGAAGCCGATCCCGTCATAGTCTCGGTTATTATAAAATTTTAAAATGGTCGGAAAGGTTGACCAGGTTCTCTTATTACTGGATTGTGCCATGCTGCCGTCAATCTGATACGGCACTTTTGTTTTCTTACCGTCACGTTCTTCGGAACGCCATAATATCCATTGAGGGGCGTTTTTGAGCTCTTGCGGTATGTTCTTAAATTCGTACATGTAATAACTCCCCTTTAAAGACGAGGGAGCTATACACTCCCTCAATTGTGTTTTCTATGATCAAAAAGGTACATCGTCGTCACTAATATTCACTGGATCAGCTTTCGGGGCCGACGCTTCCGACGGCTTAAACCCTTTAACTTCGGGATATTTTTTTCCGTTATGCTCTTTTTCTCCGACAACTAGACGAACTGGTTTATTTAAGAAAGCATTCGCCCATTCGATATGATCTTTAAATTTCATTCCGTGGGGAAAACCTGCGGCTTTGGAAGCCTGGTGAAATCTCCACATTGCGTTTTCTGTAACCGTGAAGTTATCATATAAAATTTTCTGCCCCTGGCATGGCTGTTCAACATCCGAACGAATTTCATAATCTACGACAAGTCGCTCATTTCCCGTAGCTGCTGTTTTGCATTCAAAATTGATAACTGTTGCTTCATATTCTCCTGGTTTAATTGGTTCAAATAATGAATCGCCTTTGCTGTGGTCTACTGTAAACATATTTAATTCCCCCAAATTTTTTATTTACCGTTCAGAACGGTTACAAGATTTTGAATTACTTGATCCAATACATACGGATCGTTGGTGTCTTCATTTCGCAAATCATAAATCACGCTGTCTATGCCACTGTTTAATCTATCAATTTCTGAAATTAGCCAGGGTATATCTTGACGGGCGTGTGCGATATATTTTGCGTTATCTTCATTCGTTGTTTGTGCGGTCAATAATCCGCCAATTGTTCCGATATTATTTAATCCGTTGGGTGATTGCTTCCCGATTTCCCAAGGCCCTTCTGTTGCCGCATCGGCACGTTGCCGGATTTCCTCAAGCCTCATTTTAATCACCTCCCAAGACGCCGTTTAATCTTTCAATTGCAGCGTTAGCAAGTTTGACATTCCATTGATCCAATTTCTGATTCGCTTTAATCTGAAATTCTTCAATCATTTGAGCTGCCTTCTCGTTACCTTCAATCAAAGTTTTAATATGAGTAATTAAGCCGATTCTTTCGGTTTCTTCCTCTGCTTTTACATCAATTCCAAGCTCAAGCCATTTATAAAGTTTGCGGCCAACATCAGGATTTAACTTTAAGGAAGAACCCTCAAACATTCGTGTATTATCCTTAGACGTTTCGGCCATATGATCAATGCTAATAGTGAAATTAAGCATAAATTCATATTCCATTTCATCTTTTTGTACTGGTTTGGTCCCAACCTTACGAGGGGCCATTTTCCCGTTGTTATCGGGCTCGACAACATACTCTGTTTTTGTTCTCATTGTTGCCAGGATATGAACATTATTTTGTGTCAAAGTCTTGATTAGCTTGGTTGTTTCCGGCGCAAGTTTGCCCCAGTTCTGAAAAGAGTTTCCGGACATGCTGCCATGTGTTTCCACAATTCCACCTTCCCCCTGCCAGTTGTGGGAAAGCGAATCAATTACAACCACCTCGGCCCCTGCGTTCTTAATTGCCTCAACGGCCATTTGATAACGTTCTGTTGTGTAAGGCGGCGTAAAATCAATATGCTTAAAGCTGCCTATACGAATTTCATCAAATTGTAAATTAGCGTATAGTTTTGCTCGGCGGTGCTCGGTATCAACAACGCCGATCTTAGACCAAATTTCCTCATCACTTGCTTTCGGATATGCTTCTCGCATCATTCCGTAAGCTACAAGCAGCGCTCCGGCTGTTTTACCGGAACCACTCGGACCAATAAATCCAACAATTGCTTTTTCCTTTTGACGTTGTGCGTCTGTTACTTGAAACATAGCTTATACCTCCACTTTAAAATTGATTGAAGCCGGTTCTACCTCTACCCCTGGGACAGCTTGTCCGTTTTCGTCAATTACAACTTTCTTACCGTCAATTTCTTTAATAGATAAAGATTTTTTGAAGTCTCCCCATCTGATGTCTTCTTTGATTAGTTCATTCAGGCCAGCTTTTTTCACATGCTCAAGAAGTTGAGCTTCATCGACTGCTTTAGGCTGTTCTTTAATTGCTCGGCTTTTAGATTTCCCGTAAGGCGTCGATAGAGTTTTTGCCTTCGGGTCTTCCTGCAGCTGCTTCGTATGATAGACACCCACCAAATTTTCAAAGAATGCTAGATTGTCTTCAATCGGTTTCAGTTCCTTGCTTTCCCATTCTTCAATACGCTGCTTTTCTGTGGCTGCCAGTGCTTTGATTTCTTTTTCTTGTGACTTGAGAGCAGCAATTTTACGAAAAGCCCAATTCAAGCTGTTCATATCATTAATCTCAAATTGTGGACGGTTGCCAGGCTGTTCACTAATTTCATTAAGTTCAAAGTCTTGCAAAGGATTCATATTGCACCTTCCTTTATTTGCTTTTGTTGATACTTCCATTTAAAATGGAATTGCTTTTGTTTAATTAGTCCACATTGCCGTGTGGGCTTTTTTTATTCATCTTCTTCCTCGGTGTCATCGCCATGCTCTTGGTCATACTGTTGATACTCTTTTGGATATCCATTGCGAAGTATTTCAGTAATGACCGGATGCTCAAGATTCATATGTCGGCCTCTTTATAGTTGAGACATTTAAACCCTTACTTAAAAATTGAGTCGCAATTTCATGCAGCTGCACAACTTGTTCAGGGTGATGCATTCGTTTAAGCTCCTCGCAATTTGAAACAATTGACCCTGCAATCTCTATACATCCTTCAAAATCTTGATCGGTGATAGCATCGGTTAGTAACTCATCAACAAGAAAGTGAAGTGATTTAATAAGTCTTTCTGCCTTTTCACGATCAGTTTTTAAAAAGTGGTTCAAGTTCATGATTGAGCTCCTTCCATTTTTAAATAAACATGACACCATTTGATCATTTGTTTCTTAGAAAAATCGGCTATTTTAGTTCGTTTCTTTTTAATCATCTTTTGTTCAAATTCAGCGAAGAAGGCGGCTAATTCAATTACCTTTTCTTTTGTCATTGTTTTTTTCTCCTTTCTCTAAAGCCTCTTGTTTTAAGATTCTCGGAACCGATAACTCCATGAAAATTTCATAAAGCCTTGCTTCTACATGCGCCGGTAGCTCTATCATATCCACCCTCCTCAACCACTTGTATTTCCGTCATTTTCAATACATTTAAATCTAAATTTATAAAAATTGCTATTTTCGAAAGTGTCTTTGTACTTGGAAGGTATCTCCCGTTTTCAATGTCGGAAAGATAAGTCCTAGAAAGGCCTAGCGCTTCCGCCATTTCTGTTTGTTTTAAGTGTTGTTCTTTACGTTTACTTTGAATTAACGCTCCAAGTTTTTTCCCGTCCAGCATGTAATCACCTCCCGTTAAGGTATGACCAAATTGTATGGTATTCACGTCATTTTGTAAAAGTCCAAATTCGTTTAAATAAAAGCAATATCGAGAAAAAAAGAGTATATACCTTGTATTTCCGTCATTTTGCTTTAAATTACTTGTATTTCCGTCATTTTAAGCATTGTATTTCCGACATTCCGGCATTATAATTAGATTCATATTAAACGTTGGTACATGAAAGCTGTGTATTGTGTGGGAGGTAACTGACTTGATGACTGTTGGAGAAAGAATAAAGATGCTTAGGAAAGAAAGAAAGTTAACCCAATTACAATTGGCTGATAAGGCTAACCTTTCCCGTTCTTACCTCGGCGATATAGAAAGAGATAGATACAACCCGAGCCTTGCAACATTAAAAACAATTGCAGACGCATTAGATATTCATGTTTCTGAAATCGTAGAAACAGACAACTTATTACATGAAGAAGCTGCTAACTACAATGAAAGTGATGAAAAAGATATTGCCAAACGTATGGAGGCTATAAAGAAAGACCTGGAAAATACCGATGGATTAAGTTTTTCGGGTGAGCCTATGAGCGAAGAAGCTATTGAGTCACTAATGGAGGCTATGGAACATATTGTTCGACAAACTCAAAGAATAAACAAAAAATATATTCCACATAAATACAGAAAAAAAGACTAACAGGGGGTCAGTCTTCTTTGATTAAGTCAGCTGTGCAATCACTAATAAAGAAATATAAAACCAACAACCCATTTGAACTCGCTGAACAATTAAATATTCTTGTTTATGAGTGGGATTTACATCACGAAATAAGAGGGTTTTATAAATACGATAGAAGGAACAGATATATATTTATTAACTCAAATTTAAAACCATATGAAAAACGAGCCACATGCGGACATGAACTGGGACATGCTCAACTTCATACTCATGCTAATACACCTTTTATGAGAGAAAAAACCCTCTTATCTGTTGAAAAAATAGAAGTTGAAGCAAACACTTTTGCCGTAGAGCTTCTTCTTCCTGATACTTTGCTCAAGCAATACAAAAACACAAGTTATACTCTCACGGATGTGGCTTTAATGCACAACGTACCTAAAGAATGGTTACCATACAAAAAAACTAAAATTTTTTAACCTAAAAACCGAACATACATTCTATTTTTGATGGAGGTAATTTTCAAATGGAAGATTCAAGTAACAAAAGCGTAGGTATATATGTAAGGGTGTCAACCGATGAACAAGCTAAAGAAGGTTACTCTATTTCTGCTCAAAAAGAAAAATTAAAAGCCTATTGTGTATCACAAGGTTGGGCCAGTTTCAAATTTTATGTTGATGAAGGTAAATCCGCCAAAGATACGCATAGACCATCTTTAGAATTGTTATTACGCCACATAGAACAAGGAATTATTGATACTGTCCTAGTTTATAGGTTAGATCGTTTAACACGTTCTGTACGTGATCTATATACTTTATTAGATTACTTTGATAAGTATAATGCGGTTTTTCGCTCTGCCACAGAAGTATATGACACGGGGTCCGCAACTGGCAGACTATTTATTACTTTAGTTGCTGCAATGGCGCAATGGGAAAGAGAAAATTTAGGCGAAAGAGTGAAGATGGGCCAAAACGAAAAAGCAAGACAAGGACAGTTTAGTGCTCCTGCTCCATTCGGGTTTATTAAAAAAGGAAAATCACTGGTCAAAAATCACGAACAAGGCGAAATCTTACTTGAAATAATTGATAAGGTGAAAAAAGGATATTCAACACGGCAAATAGCCAATTATCTTGATGATTCAGGAATCCTACCAAGAAGGGGTTATCGTTGGCATCCAGGAACAATATTAACTTTATTAAAAAATCCTATTCTGTACGGTTCTTTTCGATGGGGTGATGAAATTATAGAAGACACACATGAGGGGTATATTTCAAAAGATGAATTTAATCATTTACAAGAAATTCTTAAAGAAAGATCAATTGTAAAAAAAAGAGATAGTTACTCAGTATTCATTTTTCAATCTAAAATCATTTGCGCAAGCTGTGGAAATCGTCTTGCTAGTGAAAGATCAGGTTATTTAAGAAAAAAGGACAAAAAATATGTAGAAAATATAAACTATAGATGTCAGACTTGTGCGCAAAATAGGAATCCTTCTATTATGGGAAGTGAGAAGAAATTTCAAAAAGCACTTGTGAAATATATGCAAAATGTAACACCAAAACTTGAGCCAGTAATACCCGAGGAGAAAAAACATGATTATGAAAAAGTTCATCAAAAAATCTTGAAATTAGAAAAACAAAGAAAAAAATATCAAAAAGCCTGGTCTTTAGATTTAATGACAGATGAAGAATTTGAGCAACTAATGTATGAAACAAAAAAAGCGCTTAAAAGCGCTCAAAATGAATTAGCTGAAGCCCATTCATCAGAATACCAAAATTCACAAATTGACATTGAACGTGCGAAAGAGATCGTAAAAATGTTTAACGAAAATTGGTCTGTACTAACAAACGAAGAAAAAAGAAGTATTGTTCAAGAACTAATTAAACATATTAATTTCACTAAAGAAGACGGTGAAATAATAATCACTCATATAGAATTTTATTAGTATTTATGTCAAGTTTAAGCAAACGAAATTTTCCTGTTGTAAAAACCTCATATCTTCCATCACAAAGTTTGCCCCATCCTCTGGTGTGCGGATCACATAGCGGTTGTCCGTCGTTTGATGGTGTAATCTAGTGCCAAGTTCTAAAGCAGCTAAAAGAGAGACCGCCTTCGCCTTTCCAACTCCTCGAATCTTCGACATTTCTTCAATTGAGGCTTCTCTTACAGAGCGAAGACCGCCAAATGTTTGCAGAAGTCTTGCGGAAATTTGAAGAACTGATTCCTTTTTTGTGCCTGTCCTTAAAAGAATCGCAACAAGTTCATGGTTTGACATACTGCCGGGACCATATTTGATCAATCGTTCTCTCGGCTTTTCATCTTGAGGAAAATGCTTTAGCAACATAGGGAAATCGTTCATGATGCCCACTCCTTTTAGATTCCTTCCTGTCATCAAAAAGGGGTGATTCCAAATGTTTCGAGCACTCTAACTGTTTTGGCAATAGGGAGACCTACAACGGAAAAATAATCACCATCTATTTTTTGAACAAACAGTGCGCCTTTTCCTTGAATGCCATAGCTTCCCGCTTTATCAAGCGGTTCTCCCGTTTCGATATAGCGGTCTATTTCATTTTGCGTAAGTGTCCAAAACGTTACTTCTGTCTGTTCATAAAATGTTTCTTTTCTATTCTCTGACTGAATCGTGACACCCGTCAAGACTTGATGTGTCTTTCCTGACAATAATTGAAGCATTGAGGCCGCTTCTTCCTTGTCTTTTGGTTTCCCAAGACATTTGCCGTCAATTGCAACAATCGTATCTGCACCAACAATCACAGCTTCGGGATATAATCTTTGAATATCACTTGCTTTTTGTTCTGCCAACCATTGGACGTTCTCTGCAGGAGAAAAGTTTCGATTTATTTCTTCTTTTAATTGACTTGCTTGAATGTCATAAGAAAACCCTGCTAGATCAAGCAATTCTTTTCTTCTAGGGGATTGAGATGCGAGAATCAATCGGTTCATGTTTGTTCATCCTTTCAGGGTTTAGCCTAAGAAGTAAGATACCCATTCATCCTATCAAATGTACATCTTACGGACAATTTACGAAAATTTCATTTTTCATGTTCCTTCATCATTATGTTGGATGCAAAAGAAAAAAACTAGTCATTTTTTGACTAGTTTGGTTTCTTAAAATATGATTTTACGTATTTAATTGATCAAGCAGTGCCTGCTGAGATTTCCACGCGTTTTCAGCAGTAGGTTCATTTAACAGTTGTACCGCTTTCAGCAAACTGCTTTTAGCTGGTGCGTCCGTTGTTTTGGCACTTTCAAGCTCAGAGATCAGCTGCGTAACGTCCTTTTGATCTACATCATCTCCTGCAATGACCTTAGAGGATAATAGAGATGCCTTTTCTATTAAACTAGTCAACTCATCCGGTACTTGAAATGAGAGCTCCTTGCCTCCCCATGCCTCAAAGTGCTGATCAATCAGCTTCTTCCCAACAGCACTTGTCATGCCCTGTTCTGTCGCCAGCCCAGCAATGACATAATAGCCATCATCCATTGAGATCTTTTTTCCCGCATACCCTGCTTCTTTTAAACTGCCAACTAATTCATCTGCTCCTTTTTCAGAGGAAAACTTTCCAGCCTGTACGACATAGGTTGAAAAACTGCCAGAGGCACTTTTTTCATTTTTATTCTCTTTTGATCCATCAGCAGTATCTGTTGGCGGCGCATCACCGCCTGCTTTCATCGATGATTGATTTCCGGATGCTGAAACGCTGATATCTCCTCCTGATGGATTCTGAGTACCATCTTGGCTTAAGCTAAGTGCAAACACACCAAGGCCTGTCCCAAGAACCACTGCAAACACAATCGTTGTCATCACTCTCTTAAACGGGCCGCGGTTTTTACCGAACTTCTGATCAAAGGAACCTTTTTTCTTTTGATAAGGTGTGACGACCTTTGGATCAGAATGATAAATATGATCAGCTGCATCATCCCACTGGAAATCTTCTTCTTTCGGTTTAGCCGGTTCTTCCTCAGATGCAGCAGTCTCCTGTTCTGACTGCCTTTTTTCCTCCCAATTCGAAAACGTCACTTGATCATCCTCTTGCTGTTTTGGCGGCTGGTGATCATCTTCATGAAGCATTTCTTCTTTGCCATTAATATTGACTTTTAACCCTTGTTTTTTTGCCTGCCTTTTTTTCACTGTCATTCCCCGCTTTCTGACATTGTTTGTAAGAAAGACCTTTTTGTCCAATGAATCAGCGCGAATGTACCCGTCCTTCTTTCTGTTTCACACTTTAACATAGCGGAAAAAAAAAAGAACAAGACTTTTGTCGGCAGGGAAAAAAAGTGTTCGCCAATTTTTTCAACCGGTCGACCCTGCGAATGGGAGCATGACATGAGCTCCATAGAGATACAGCCAAAAAGAAAAAGAGATCGCAGGAACAAAGGGAAATGGTTCATCTAATTGAAATGAAAAAACCTTCGCATAGGCGATTCCAGCGATACACGAGAGGAAAAGAATGAGAAGGAATGGCTTGAAGCCAAGGCAAAATGCAAGCACACTGAACAGCTTCACATCAGCACCGCCCATGCTATTTGGCTTGAAACGTTCTAAACTATAAAACATGAGAAAGCAAAAAAGAAGCGAAGCCGCTCCTTCCCACCAAATAAGAAGTGGTTCAAGCATGCGGTATATGACGAAAAGAGGGAAAAAGAAGAGAAACAGCTCGTTTGGCACCCTCATATAAAGGAGATCACTCACGACAGCAATCACAAATAAACTACAAAGAATCACAAGAAAAAGACCTTCAAACGAAATACCAGCAATTCTATACATGAGCAAAAAAAGACTACCTGACAGCAGCTCAACCAGTGGATATAGCAAAGACAGCCGAGTGCCGCAATGTTTACAAGTTCCCCTCAATAACGCATACGAAACGAGCGGGATCATCTCGTGCAGGGAAAGCGGCTGTTTACACACTGTGCAGTGAGAACGAGGAAAAAGAATAGACCGCTTAAGTGGCAGCCTTTCACCAACTAGATGAAAGAACGACCCCATGGTGATGCCTGCAAGAAACACAAAAATGCCTATCATATATCGCGGCTCCTTCCGGAAATAGAATATCCCGGATTGTACCATAGCGATTCACCTTGAACACCTGATGAAAATGTGATTTCCCCTCTCATTTACATTTCAAAAGAAAAAAGACGCACATTACATAGAAGAAATTGCGTCTTTTGATTACCTTAAAATACGATTTCGGATATCCGAGAAAAAGTGTTACAAATACCTAACCCTTTTCCTTCAAACTCACAAATTTTTGATCAAATATGACAAGATAATAAAACAGATATCCTAACAAGAAAGAGCACAAGATAGAAGCTTACCCGTCTTTATAAAATCTCCATATACTTAATCTTGTTTAAGCAATTATTTTTACGCCCATTTTGTAAGAAGAGCACTAAAATTAACACCATATATTATCTCAACAACACTTCCATCACACTATTAAATAATTCATTATTTATTAGCGGCTAGAATCTTTTCCCCTTATTTTTATCCTTATCATTACCTTGATCGTCTTCATTTCCTTCTTCATTTTGCTCTTCATGAAATTCAATACTGGTGTTTCCAGTAATATTGTCAAAGGGAGTATAGTAAACACCTATGCTTTTCCCTAAAATAATTCGCTTAAAAAGGATTACAACTATTGAAACAACTATTAATAACATAAAAGAAAGAAGAACTCCACTGATAATAAACAAGTTATTCCTCCTTTCAGATGAAATTTGAGGAAAAGCGTTTTAAAAATTAAATGACAATCTGTTAATTTATACATTAATACTACGCGATACACCTTTTTATCCATTGTACTATATAGTTACATTAAACCCAAAATAATCTATTCCAAAAAGCAGCAGTCATTACTTGAAGTGAAATTTGATTAAAAATATCCCATAAATCGTCATAGAGGGAATAAGAAGGGATGGGCATCGAATAAAATATGTTCACTCCATATAGAATTCCTTCCCGTCATCAGCTTCAACTTGAGTACCTAGTAAACCCGCATTTCAAAAAAAAAGACGCACATTGCATAAAAGCAATTGCGTCTTTTGATTACCTTAAAATACGATTTCGTATATCTGAAATAAAATAAAGAGAGCCTGTCACAATGATCACCGCTGAAGGATCATCACTTTTTTTCTGAATGAACTCAAGCACTGTACGAGGGTCATCATCATAAGACTTTGCGTCTAACTGACTGCATACATAAAGCTTTTCAGCTGATTCGGCTCTTGGAAAATCAAATGAAACAAAATGGATGGAAGAACTGACAGCTTCAAGCTTTTGAATCATTTGCTTGTACGGCTTATCTTTTAAAGCACTAAAACATATATGCACCTGTTTACTAGAAAAATGAGCTTGTACAGTTTCAATTAAACGGTCGATCCCTTCTTCATTATGAGCACCGTCTAAATACACTGGAGGATGATCTTTGACTTTTTCAAATCTCCCAGCCCAAACTGCCTGCCGAATGCCCTCATATATTTGCTCTTTTGTCACGCTAATATAGCCTTCTTGCTCCAGCCATTCAATGAGTAAAACAGCAAGAGAAGCATTTTGCCTTTGATGCGTTCCGATTAATTGTGTTTCAAGCTGCGGATACTGCTTTTTTGATGTGCGTAACGTGAAACGTTCACCTGTTTCTGTTGGCTGCTGCTCATCAAAGCTACAAGTATCATGTAATGAAATACATTCAGCATTCTTTTCTTTGGCTGTGTTTTGAATGACAGCAAGAGCTTCAGGCTGGTGAACTGCCGTGATCATTGGAATACCCTCTTTGATAATGCCCGCTTTTTCAGTTGCAATTTGTTCAAGTGTGTCACCTAAAATGGCCATATGATCATGACCAATCGACGTAATCGCTGTTAAAATAGGCACAGCAATATTTGTAGAATCAAGCCTTCCGCCAAGCCCTGTTTCCAAGAGGACAAAGTCTACTTGGTGCACATGAGCAAAATAAGCAAATGCACATGCTGTAATGATTTCAAATTCTGTCGCTGCGCCAAGCTCTGTTTGATCTAATTCGTCAACAAAAGGCTTGATTTCATTCACCAAACTCAGCCATTCTTCATCATCTATAGGCACTCCATTCACGCTGATTCTTTCATTGAACGTTAGTATAAACGGAGAGGTGAAAGTTCCGACCGAATAGCCGGCTGCCTGCAACACAGAACGCGTAAACGCAATGGTTGATCCTTTACCATTTGTACCTGCAACATGTACTGTTTTTATACTTTGTTCCGGATTTCCTAGTCTGTTCATCAGCCATTTCATTCGTTCAAGACCCGGTTTTACGCCAAAGGCCAGTCTGCTGTGAATCCAATCAATGGCTTCATGATAGGTTGTAAACAATGTCATCTCTCATTTCATACGAAATTTTCAAAAAAGACGACTCCCTTTCATTAGGAGCCGTCTTTTCAACCTTATGCTTTCAGCTCTTCAATACGCTTTTGAACAGCCTCGCGTTTTGCGACATAATCACGTTCTTTCGCACGCTCTTCTTCTACGACACTTTCAGGCGCTTTTTTCATAAAGCCTTCGTTGCCAAGCTTTTTCTGTACTCGTTCCACTTCTTTTGTCAGCTTATCAAGCTCTTTTTGCAGACGAGCAATTTCTTCATCTAAGTTGATTAAGCCTTCAAGCGGCAGAATGAGTTCTGCTCCAGAAATAACAGCCGTCATCGCTTTATCACTAGCTGGGATATCCGTGCCAATTTCAAGAACACTTGGGTTCGTGAAGCGCTCAATATATGAACGGTTTTTCTCTAAGCGTTCCTGCACATCAGATGTAGAGGCTTTAATGTAAAGCTCTACTTGTTTGCTCATTGGCGTGTTCACTTCACTGCGAATGTTACGAACAGAGCGGATGAGTTCCACAAGCAGCTTCATATCAGCAGAAGCTTGTTCGTTGGAAAGCTCCGGCTTCACTTCAGGCCATGCCGCAACAGTAATGGACTCACCTTCATGCGGTAGATGCTGCCAGATTTCTTCTGTTAAGAACGGCATAAACGGATGTAGAAGTCTCATCGTTTGATCTAATACATACGCAAGGATCGAACGAGTCGTTTTCTTCGCTGCTTCGTCTTCTCCATAAAGCGGAAGTTTCGCCATTTCAATGTACCAATCACAGAAATCATCCCAAATAAAGTTGTATAAATGTCTGCCCACTTCACCGAATTCATACTTGTCAGCAAGCTGTGTGACACTTTCAATTGTTTCATTTAAGCGTGTTAAAATCCATTGATCAGCAACTGATTTTTCTCCTGTTAAATCAAGCTCATCATACGTTAGACCATCCATATTCATTAAAGCAAAACGGGATGCGTTCCAAATTTTGTTCGCAAAGTTCCAAGTGGATTCAACCTTTTCAAAGCTAAAGCGAAGATCCTGACCTGGTGAGCTTCCAGTCGCTAAGAAATATCTTAATGAATCCGCACCGTATTTGTCGATGACCTCCATTGGATCAATTCCGTTGCCGAGCGACTTACTCATTTTACGCCCTTGTTCATCGCGGATAAGCCCATGAATAAGGACATCTTTGAACGGTTTTTCTCCTGTGAATTCAAGACCTTGGAAGATCATGCGGGATACCCAGAAGAAAATGATGTCATAGCCAGTTACAAGCAGATTGGTTGGATAGTAGCGCTTGAAGTCTTCACTGTCTGCATCCGGCCAGCCCATTGTAGAAAACGGCCAAAGAGCTGAACTGAACCATGTATCAAGTACATCGTTATCCTGTTCCCAGTTCTCAATATCTTCTGGTGCTTCAAGTCCAACATATACTTCTTTCGTTTCTTTATGATACCAAGCCGGAATACGGTGTCCCCACCATAGCTGACGAGAAATACACCAGTCACGGATATTTTCCATCCAATGTAAATATGTCTTTTCAAATCGGTCTGGAACAAATTGAACTTGGTCGTCCCCTTTTTGCAGATGAATAGCTTCGTCTGCCAGCGGCTGCATTTTCACAAACCATTGTGTTGATAAATACGGTTCAACGACAGCTCCACTTCGCTCACTATGACCAACTGAATGCATGTGGTCCTCAATTCTGAACAAAATGCCTTCTTCTTGTAAATCCTTCACAAGCTGTTTGCGGCATTCGAAACGGTCCATCCCTTTATATTGCAGTGCATTCGCATTCATTGTGCCATCTTCATTCATGACAAGAATACGCTCTAGCCCGTGGCGGTTTCCAAGCTCAAAGTCATTCGGGTCATGAGCAGGCGTAATTTTCACAGCACCTGAACCAAACTCCATATCGACATAGTCATCACCGACGATTGGGATCTCGCGGCCTGTAATTGGTAAAACCACTGTTTTTCCAATCAAATGCTGATAGCGCTCGTCATCAGGGTGTACGGCTACGGCTGTATCTCCCAGCATTGTTTCAGGTCTTGTTGTCGCAATTTCAATTGAACCCGTGCCATCTGAAAGCGGATATCTCAAGTGATAAAACGCACCTTGAACATCCTTATAAATCACTTCAATATCAGAAAGTGCCGTTTTCGTTGCTGGATCCCAGTTAATGATGTACTCTCCGCGATAAATAAGCCCTTTTTCGTACAATTGAACAAACACTTGGCGAACGGCTTTATTCAGACCTTCATCTAAAGTAAAACGTTCACGGGAGTAATCGAGACCAAGACCCATTTTCGCCCACTGGCTGCGAATAAAATCTGCATATTCTTCTTTCCATTTCCACGTTTCTTCCACAAATTTCTCCCGGCCAAGGTCATACCGGCTTACGCCTTCTTCGCGAAGCTTCGCCTCGACTTTTGCTTGAGTCGCAATACCGGCATGGTCCATACCTGGAAGCCAAAGAACGTCATAGCCCTGCATCCGTTTCATACGTGTCACGATGTCTTGGAGTGTAGAATCCCATGCATGCCCAAGATGCAGTTTTCCTGTCACGTTTGGTGGAGGAATGACGACTGTATATGGATCTTTCGTTTTGTCATTTTGTGCTTCGAAGAATTTTCCTTCAAGCCAGTACGTATAGCGGTCTTTTTCAATCGCATTAGGATCGTACTTTGTTGGCATTTCTTGATTATTTGTTCCCATTTGTGTAACCTCCACATTTTTTCGGCTGATGAAACATAAAAAAAGCCTTTCCATCCTTATAAAAGGACGAAAAAGCTTTTTCGCGGTACCACCTTTTTTCATGAGACACATACACGTGTCCCATACACTCTAAAGGATAACGGGGTTCTCCCGAATTTCTCTACTTGTTCATTCAAGAAATTAAGCTCACAGGCGACCTTCCAAACAAGTACATCCTAGGAAACCTCTCAGCTCTTGGCTTCCCTCTCTTTAGGGTCTTGCTCGTACTCTTCCTGATCTACGCTTACGATATATCACGTTCATCAGCACATACTCATCTTTTATTTATATTACTAAATGCCTTTTGTTTTCGTCAATCATCTTTTCCGCTTTTCTTCTTCTTTATACAAATTGGGCAGGCACCCTTCGCCCTTTTGCCCATATGATAATAACAAAATGAAGAAGGAGGGCGTTTGATTTGAAGAAGATCAATCCTTACACACTTCCCCCCTGGCTAAGACAAATTCGGGCAGTTGCCTCCCAAGTCGTTCTCCCGATTGCTATATTTCAAGGATTTCGTACGATCATTTTCCCTACAACATTTGACGTCCTCATTCTAGGTATTCTTATTTTTCTCGCCTGTGCCTTTCATCTTGATTGGTTTTAAAAAAACTCATGCTTATGTACCTGCCCATATAAAGCCAACGCAACATAACCTCGTCATTCCGCTGATGACGAGGCACTTTGTTCTTCTTCAAGCCGTCTAGCCTGCTCAATCTCATGAATCTTCATGACAGTCGGCTCAGAATTTTTCATCTGCCAATACGCTCTTAACAACTGCTGACAACTTTCCATTTCATCCTGTCCGCCTGCTTCATAAGCTTTTACTGTATCAAAGAGCACTTGCGGATAAGCAAGGTAGCTTAGGAACAAATGCAGTTCTTCCTCCCGAAAAGGGTTTCCTTTTTGATACGTATAAAACAAAGAAGTGCATTCAGGACAAGACGTGGGATAGGTTTTGAATGTCCGAAAGTAATAGGTCAGAAGATCATAGATGGGGGCGGCTTTTTTAGACCGCTCGAAATTGGTGAAATGTCCTGTTCCTACATCATTATACAAAAAATGATGGATCGATAGCTGTCCATGATTTAGCACAACACGCGTTGTCTCTTTGTCTTTCATTTCTTCATGCCAATCTTCTAATCGTTCAAGCGCAAATTCGCTGGCAGACATCGCCTCTGAAAAATACATAGCAGCGGCCAGCTCAAATGGCGACATATACCACGTTTGTTCTGCCCGCTCTATGAATCGTTCATACATGTCTTTCTCTGTTTCCCATTTGGTCTTGATTTGGGTGTAATGCGCTTCTATCTCTTGCTCTGTGATATCGATCATGACTTCAGTCCGCTTATGAAGTCTTGCAATCTCTTGAAATAAATATTCGTGCTTATCGTCCTGCTCTTCTCTCTTTTCATTCGTCAGCCACGGCATAAGATAGTATGCATACTGGCTTTCCCGATGACTTGAGAAAAAGGAACCGCTCTTCGTCCGATAAATCGGCACAAAGGAGCGATATCCCTTTGATTCTAGTTCAAGCATTTGTTCAGTAAATTGCATATGCCGGTTGGCTTTTACTCGCTTCAAGGCAAATACACCCTGCTTTGTATATACCTTGATGACAACAGGACTGACAGGTTCAATATATTCAGCCTCAAGTCCGTATTCGTATAAGACAGATTGGATTTCATCCACGTTCACTCACCACATTTTCTCGGTCAGTCATCGCTTGCTATGCATTGCTTTTTTGATATTCAGGAATATAAAGAATCTGCCCTTCCTCAAGCTCCGCATCAATCGATAATGAGTTTGTGCGAAGAAGCTGCTGCACATTCAATTGATATCTCTCACAAATACGATCGACCGTATCTTCTTGCTGAACTATACATATTTTCATGCGAGAAAAATCTTCCTCCTCCTGCTTAGCGAACAGCTTTGTTAAATAAAGAGAGTTCTCACTGCCAGACGTTTCTCTCACGTCTTCTTCAAGCTCCTCTTCTTGAGCTGACTCATATATTTTAGGTGCTTCCCGTTCATATAACCGCCCGAGCTGATATTCGTCATCCTGCTCCTCTTGCTCAGGTTCCACTTGATAAGCAGGTGATTCAAATGCCGGATACGACTGTACCGTTTCTTCCTGCTCTTCTGCAGCTTCCGGATCTTTTCTCACTTCCACTTCAAAGTACGTATCATCCCGCTCCTCTTCTTCTAAAAGCTTAGGCGGTTCAAAAAATGGCGGTTCCTGCACCTGAGCTTCAGGGATGGATCGATAGCCAAGCGCCACAGCTTCTTCTTGATTACTCGGCTGTTCCGGCTCTTCTTGTTCTTCAGGTTCCTCGGGTTCTTCGAGCACTTCCTCTACTTCCCTGTTCATCAGTTCTATCTCAATTTCTTCTTCTTGATCTTCCTGTTCCTCTTGCTCGGCGCGCGTGTCATGTTGGAATACATGCTGCTTCTCATCATCCTCATGTTCTTCGCCTTGCAGGTCTTCTTGCTCTTCTTGTTCCGGCTGCAACTGATAATCGTAAGCCATATCGCCATCATCCTCTTCAGGACGATGGACAAATTCATACGGCTCCTCTACAGGCGCTTGAGGCGTTTCCTCGTCTAACAAGCCCTCGATGGCTAAATCAGCCTGAATGGTAAGCAAACGATTCTCTGTCAGCTGGTAATCAAACGCATCAATGAACACAAACACATCATTTAAATGACTAATTTTGTTCTTCGGAATGGTGATATCGACTGGAAATTGATGCAGAAGCTCCGCCGTTCCGTCTTCTCTTACCTTTACCTCATCTGCTTCCCTGTATGTTGGAAAGGAACTCAATTCACCCAATAGCTCCTCTTGATTTATGTTGTATTCTCCTGTTAGCTCGAGTGAACCTCTAATGGAAACATAATCATTCACTTCTTGAACGAGAATGTCAGGGTCGAGAGAAATTGACAGCAGCTCACTGACTTCCTGTCCGCTTTTGAAATAAATGGATTCTTCTACCGAAAACTGTAATCGATTGTTTTGAGACAAGTCGGTGTCCTCCTTTCATCTAATCCTTAAAAAATAAAATTAGATGTCAATACAGTTGTATGTGGGAGGAAGTGAAAATATGATTCGTTTTCTCCAACGCAAAAAGCCGATATGTCTCCATATCGGCTCAGCGTGTAGACAAACCCTCGCATTCGTTGTCAGTCCTGCGCTCCGGTGCTCACGAATGTCAAATTCGCTCCGCTCCGCTGCTCGTCTTTCCTAGACTGCAAAGGTTTTCTATCACGCTGAAAAAAAGACAAAGGGCTAAAATCAAGATCATTTTAGCCTTTGTCAACAATCTGAAGCCGATATGTCTCCATATCGGCTTTTGTTTTATCGACGTAGTTTTTGAAAAACCTTTTCCACTGTCTCAATGGTATATTCGATGTCTTCATCTGTATGAGCTGTTGACAGGAATAGTCCTTCAAATTGAGATGGCGGGAGGAAGATGCCGTGATCGGCCATTTCCTTGTAAAATTCAGCGAATAAAGCAAGATCAGCTGTTTTCGCTTTGTCATAATTGATCACTTCTTCATTTGTAAAGAAGAATCCGATCATGGAACCCGCACGGTTAAACGTTAATGGAATTCCATATGCTTTTGCTGCTTTCGAAATACCTTCTTCTAAACGGTCACCTTTTCGTTTAAACTCTTCATAAGACTCAGGTGTGAGCTGTTTTAGAGTTTCTAAGCCTGCTGTCATCGCAAGAGGGTTACCAGATAACGTTCCTGCTTGATAAATTGGACCACTTGGCGCAATTTGTCTCATAATATCCGCTCTTCCGCCATAAGCACCGACTGGAAGACCGCCTCCAATGACTTTACCAAGACACGTCAGATCAGGTGTGATGCCAAAATATCCTTGCGCGCAGTGATAATCCACACGAAAGCCTGTCATGACCTCATCAAAAATGAGTAATGATCCGTATTGCTCCGTAATATCTCTCAGCCCTTGCAAGAAACCTTCTTGCGGAGGGACAACCCCCATATTTCCTGCGACCGGCTCTACAATGACACCAGCAATATCGTCGCCAAATTCTTGAAAAGCAACTTGAATGCTTTCTAAATCATTGTACGGCACTGTGATCGTGTTGCTTGCAGTCCCTTCAGGAACACCAGGACTATCAGGCAGTCCAAGCGTTGCCACTCCAGAACCCGCTTTAATGAGCAAAGAATCACCGTGGCCATGATAGCAGCCTTCAAATTTCACAATTTTATTTCTGCCTGTAAAACCGCGAGCTAGACGAAGTGCACTCATCGTCGCCTCTGTACCAGAGCTGACCATGCGAATGACTTCGATGGAAGGGACCCGCTCTGATACAAGTTTAGCTAATTCATTTTCAACTAACGTAGAAGCACCGAAGCTTGTCCCATTTTCCGCTACTCGCTGAATGCTTTCAACGACACGATCATTCGTATGTCCTAAAATCAGTGGTCCCCATGATAAGACATAATCGATGTATTCATTTCCATCAATATCATAGATCTTGGCGCCTTTGCCTCGTTCCATAAAAATCGGGTCTGTGTTGACTGATTTAAATGCACGCACAGGGCTGTTGACACCACCAGGCATTAAATGCTGTGCTTCTTCAAATGCTTGTTTTGATTTTTCATAGCTACGTCCCATTTCAATGTCCTCCTGTCTATCCGTTCTTTATTCTGAGAGCCATTTTGCTGCATCTTTTGCATGATACGTAATGATGAGTTCTGCTCCTGCACGTTTCATGCTTGTCAGCATTTCCAAAACAAGCTCTTTTTCAGAAATCCAGCCATTTTGAGCAGCGGCTTTTACCATTGCATACTCTCCGCTCACATTGTAAGCAACAACAGGGAGTGTAAATTCATTTTTCACATCACGCATAATGTCTAAGTAAGAAAGAGATGGTTTGACAATCAAGAAGTCTGCTCCCTCTTCTACATCAGATTGCGCTTCTCTTAGAGCCTCTAAACGGTTTGCAGGGTCCATTTGATATGTTTTACGATCTCCAAACTGCGGTGTACTATGTGCTGCATCACGGAACGGACCGTAAAAAGCACTTGCATATTTCACGGCATAAGACATGACTGGTACATGAATAAAGCCTGCTTCATCCAGTGCCTCACGAATGGCAACAACAAATCCGTCCATCATATTTGAAGGCGCGATGATATCTGCACCTGCACGCGCTTGGCTGACAGCAGTTTTCGCTAATAGCTGAAGAGATTCATCATTTAAAATTTCACCATCTTCAACGATTCCGCAATGTCCGTGATCTGTATATTGGCATAAGCAAGTGTCTGCAATGACCACGAGCTCTGGGAAATGCTTTTTGATCTCAAGCGTTGCTCTTTGAACAATGCCATGATCGTGATACGCCTCACTGCCTACATGATCTTTATGATCTGGCACACCAAATACAATGATCGATTTGATGCCGAGATCAACAAGCTCTTGGACTTCTTCTTTCACAAGATCTACAGAAATATGATACACACCTGGCATTGAAGAGACTTCTTTTCGGACATTTTCTCCCTCTACAAAAAAGATCGGATAAATGAAATCAGATGGTCTTAAAAAGGTTTCTCTGACTAATTCTCTCATTCCTGCGCTTGTCCGCAATCTGCGGTGTCTGTTAAATTTCATCAATGGTTCAACTTCCTTTCAGATAAACGGCACATCAAATCAAGCATTCCGTCTATCGTATAAGTATCTGGGGTTTCAGAAGAAATCCCGTATTGAAGCAGTGCCTCTTTTGTCAGAGGACCGATCGTCACAAAACAGGTGTCAGATGCAGCAAGCTTCGCTGCATCTGCTTCCATCACATGCATAAAAGAATGAACAGTAGATGAGCTCGTAAATGTAATAAAATCAAATGATTGCTTCGTCATTGCCGTTTTAAGAGCAGCAATTCCTTCCTCATCCTTGACTGTTTCATATAAAATCCATTCTTTTACCTCAATGCCGAGCGGAACGAGGGTCTCTTTCACCACATCTCGTGATAGATGCCCTTTTGCTACAAACACACGATCTCCTGGGCGTACATGGTCAAGTAATGCATCTGCCAGTTCTTCCGCTATAAATCGTTCTGGCACAACATCCACCTTCAAGCCGTGCTGCTCAAGATAGGCAGAGGTTTTCTCTCCTACAGCAGCCACTTTCAAATGGGATAAGCTCTTTTGGAAATGATGGTCTTTTATGTAGTTCAGAAAAAAAGACGCACCATTCACACTCGTGAAAACAAGCCATTGGCTATTTTCTAAGTCCTTTAAAAAGTCCTGCGCTTTTTCTTTTGTGAGCGTAGGCTCAAACCGAATAAGAGAGGTTAAAACCGCATGGCCGTTCAGCGCTTCAATCTTTGGCTGAAACACGCCCGCTTGACGTTCATTTCGAGTGACAAGCACCGTCTGTCCGTGAAGCGATTTGCCTATGCTCATTGAGACAAATCCTTTTTCACCTTGTCGATCAAATCCTTTGCTCCCTTATCGGCCATCTGCTTCGCACACGCTGTTCCAATTGCTTCAGGGTCAGTGCCTGTGACGGTTTCTCGAATAATTGTGTGCCCATCAGCAGATGCAACAAGACCTGTTAGTTCAATTTCATTATGCTCATTCATCGTTGCATAGCCGGCGATCGGCACCTGACAGCTTCCATCCATTTGTTTGAGGAAGGCTCTTTCTGCGAGGACCGTTTTCTTCGTATATTCATTCGTAAATTGGGCGAGAAGCTGCAACAGCTCTTCATCATCCCCGCGGCACTCAATCGATAGCGCGCCTTGTCCAACGGCTGGAAGGCACGTCTCAGGAGATAAAAATTCCGACACAACCTCTTTGCTCCATCCCATTCTGGACAGACCGGCAGCCGCTAGAATAATGGCATCATACTCTTCATTTTTCAGCTTTTCCAATCTCGTATCAATGTTTCCTCGAATCCATTTAATCTCAAGATCTGGTCTTTCCTGAAGAAGCTGTGCGCTGCGCCGTAAGCTGCTCGTTCCCACAATTGCACCCTTAGGCAGTTCGCTGAGACTCAGATGATCCTTCGAAATAAGTGCATCCCGCACATCTTCACGCTCAGGAATACAGCCAATCACTAAACCTTCTGGAAGAGCAGCCGGCATATCCTTCATGCTGTGCACCGCCATATCGATATCATGATTCAGCATCGCCTGCTCAATCTCTTTAACAAACAGTCCTTTTCCGCCAACCTTAGATAAGGTCACATCTAAAATTTGATCACCCTTTGTCACAATTTCTTTTATTTCAAAAGAATAAGAAGGGTTTAGTTCAGACAGCTTTTGAATGACCCATTTTGTTTGTGTAATTGCCAGCTTACTTCGTCTAGAACCAACTTTAATTGTACGCAATACGTCTTCCTCCCGACAATGCCTTTAAGACTCATCATTATTGAAACCAATGAAAGGTTGATAAGCTACCAAGCAGAAAATAATTGATCATTAGCACAAGGAATGAAGCGACATTCCAAAATGCCACGATTTTGCCCTGCATATTTCTCACCAATCTGATATATAAGTAAAAGCCATATAAAAACAGCATAATAAACGAACCAAGCACCTTTGCATCTGTCCAGTACAACGTATCATACGAGATATATGCCCAAATGATGCCAAGAATTAAACTAAGCAAAAGCATTGGCACACCAATAATGTTTAATACGTATGCCATATGATCCAGCTTTGATAAGTCTTCAATTCTCAAAAGCCATTTTCCCCATTTTTTCTTTTTCAGCAAACGATATTGAAAGAGATAAAGCAGTGAAAATGCAAAAGAAAGTGAAAAGGCACCGTAGGATAAAATCGCCATCGTAATATGAATCACGAGCAGTTCACTCGTCAGCTTCCCCGTTAGTTCTGCTGAATGGAGGTCAGATGGTGTAAAGGTGTGAATCGCCATCATGGAAAAACCGATCACATTTGTAAAAAAGACAATAAATTCAACGCGCAATATCTTTGTGAGGACAAGCGAAAGTGTCACAAGCACCCACGTATAAAAATATAACCCCTCTGCTACATTCAACACAGGGAATCGGTCTGTTTCCATCATAATATAGAACATGTAGACTGTTTGCAGCAGCCAGACAATAGAAAGCAACCAGAAAGCCATTTTTCCAGCCTTCCGGTTGTGTTGAAGAAAATCTATGAAATAGAACAAGACACTTAGTGCATAGATTAAGATCGTTGCTTCATTGAGTCTCGCTACAATGGATTCCATCATCGCTTAATCACTCACTGGCAACTGTAGCAAAGCCTTGTGCCATATTTGGTTTGAACAGCTGAAATGACCCTTGCTCCACCTGTACAGGTTCGACCTTTTGCTCTTCATCTTCAACCTGTAAATCAAAGATTTCTTTAAAAAGTAAAAGTTTTTCCTCTGCATTTGGCTCCGCGGCAATTTCTTTTGCCTTTAAGATAGGATCTTTCAGCATTTGGTTGATGATGCTTTTCGTATGTTTATTTAACAGCTTCATTTCACGGTTTGTGAGGTTTGGAAGCTTTCGCTCAATACTCTGCATCGTATCGGCTTGAATTGTGAGTGCCTTTTCTCTAAGTGCAGAAATGACTGGAACAACACCTAACGTATTCAGCCATTGCTTAAATTCTACAATTTCTGCTTCAATCAGGAGCTCAACCTGCTCAGCCACTGCACGGCGCTCTTTTAAGTTGGCAGCCACGATGCCTTCAAGGTCATCAATGTCATACAAAAAAGCACCTTCTACTTCAGAAATGGCTGGATCTAAATCACGGGGTACAGCAATATCTACCATAAATAGAGGTCTGCCCTTCCGCTTTTTATTCGCACTTTCGACCATTTCTTTTGTAATGACAAATTGTTTCGCACCCGTTGAGCTGATTAAAATGTCCGCTTCGGATAATGTTTTTTCTAATTGGTTTAAGCTCTTAGGCTCTCCTGAAAAACGACCGGCCAATTCCTTTGCCTTCTCAAACGTTCGGTTGATGACCGTTACTTGGCCAATTCCTTGCCCTTGAAGGTTTTGAGCCGCCAGTTCGCCCATTTTGCCCGCGCCAAGAATCAGGACATGCTTATCAGAAAGACGTCCAAAGATTTTTTTAGCAAGCTCAACCGCTGCATAGCTGACAGACACCGCATTAGACGCAATATCCGTTTCCGCATGAGAGCGTTTTGCAACAGTGACCGCCTGTTTAAATAAATAATTGAAAACGGTACCAATGGTCTTCTCCTCTTGAGCTACTTTAAAGCTGGAGCGTACTTGACCGAGTATTTGCGTTTCACCAATCACCATGGAATCAAGTCCACAGGCCACACGGAATAAATGCTCAACCGCTCCATCGTTTTCATAGAACTTCAAATACGGAGAGACATCTTCTTTTTCTAAACCGAACCAATCGGCTAAAAATCTTTTTATATAAAACCGTCCAGTATGAAGCTGATCTACTACTGCGTAGATCTCTGTTCGATTACATGTTGAGATGACGATATTCTCTAGAATGCTTTTTTCTTCTTTAAGCTTGGACATCGCTGTTCCGAGCTCACTCGGTTCAAAGCTCAGCTGTTCCCGTATCTCAACAGGGGCTGTTTTATAATCTAAACCCACAACAAGAATATGCATAACTTCAGCTTGCACCCCCAACGCCCTGTCTAATTTATAATAATTACAATATAGAATTTATTATTTATAATGATTATAACATATATTCATTTTTAACTGGATAAAAATTGTGAACAGATTTCAAAAATGTTGTGATATAGTAGAAAAATGTTCGACACCGTTTATGCCATATCATCACTTCAAGCAATTTACCAGATTTGGCGCGTGCGGACAAATGATCTGCTTAAAAGAAGGTGACATCTTTGAAGAAAAAATCCATTTTGCTGCCGCTTACTTTACTGGCTGTAGCGCTATATGCCATTCTCTCGGGAGGTCAATTTGACATTTGGAAGGATCAAGAGAAATGGTATACACTTGTACTGCTTTTTGGCCTCGCTTTTTTATATCAAGGAAAGAAGGAGCAAGAAAGCGCTCATGTGTTTATCGGTATGCTTATGACAGGCCTTTCGCTACACTTTATTCTTCAGCCTAAATTGGACCACTGGCCAGACACATTTACAATGATTGTATTCATCGTAGGACTTGCACTCTTTGTGAAATCATCTCAGAAGAAAGAATATCGTATTGAAAGTGTTGTGCTGATCGCACTCGGTCTGTTCCTTTATTTCTTTCAGCAAATTACAAAACAGCTAAGTTCCCTTTCGATTCCTACTTCCGGCTTTGAATTGTACTGGCCTTATGTACTGATTGCTGTCAGTCTCCTCTTATTATTTTTAAAAAGGAAATAACTTATACAATAAAAAAGCATCTGCTCATCGCAGATGCCTTCAGCGAGAAGACAAACCCTCGCATTCGGTGTCAGTCCTGCGTGCTGGTGCTCACGAATATCAAATTCGCTCCGCGCCAGTACTCGTCCTTTCTAGACTTCAAGGGTTTTCATCTCACGCTGAAAAGAAAACTAATGTAAAAAAGCATCTGCTCATCGCAGATGCTTTTTTTAGCCGTTTACTTTCGCAAGGATCGCATTCCAGGCTTCATCTTTTCCCTTTTTTGTTTCAGAAGAGAATAAGATGAGTTCATCTGATGGGTCAATGTCGAGCGTCTGTTTGACGACTTTCGCATGTTTTTCCCATTTGCCTTTTGGAATTTTATCCGCTTTTGTTGCGATGACGATCACGGGAACTCCGTAATATTTAAGGAATTCATACATGTTCACATCATCTACTGATGGCTTATGGCGCAGATCCACAATTTGGACAACTGCTTTTAATTCTTCACGCATTGTAATATACGTTTCGATCATTCTACCCCAGGCTTCGCGCTCTGTTTTTGATACTTTGGCAAAGCCGTAGCCCGGAACATCCACAAAATGGAGCATATCATTAATAATGTAGAAATTAAGCGTCTGTGTCTTTCCTGGTTTAGAAGACGTACGCGCTAAATTTTTACGATTAATCAATGAGTTGATGAACGAGGACTTTCCAACATTTGATCGTCCAGCAAGCGCGATTTCAGGCAGTCCACCGCTCGGGTACTGCTCTGGTTTCACCGCACTAATGACGATATCTGATTTTGTTACTTTCATCTTCCCTCTCCTACCAACGCTTTCTCAAGCACCTCATCTAAATGTGAGACCGGAATAAAGGTTAGTCCTTCTCTCACACTATCAGGAATATCATCAATATCCTTCTCATTGTCCTTTGGAAGAATAATGGTTTTCAATCCTGCACGATGTGCGCCTAATGCTTTTTCTTTTAGTCCGCCAATTGGAAGCACTCTTCCTCTTAACGTTATCTCTCCTGTCATACCAACCTCTTTTGATACAGGACGTCCTGTGAGTGCTGATACAAGAGCCGTCGCAATGGTGATACCAGCTGATGGCCCGTCCTTTGGAACCGCACCCTCTGGAACATGGATATGAATATCGTGCTTTTCATTAAAATTAGGATCAATGTTCAGTTCATCTGCTTTGGAACGAATATAACTGAATGCCGCCTGTGCAGATTCTCTCATGACATCACCAAGCTTACCTGTTAACAAGAGCTTGCCTTTACCAGGCGAGAGTGATACCTCAATTGATAAGGTGTCTCCGCCAACTGTCGTATACGCAAGTCCTGTGACAACCCCCACTTGGTCTGTTGTTTCAGCCTGACCATAACGGTAAAGTCTTTTTCCAAGGAATTCAGATAAGTTCTTTTCCGTCACTGTGATGCGTTTTCGGTCTTCAGCTACAATCGCTCTTGCCGCTTTTCGGCAAATGGCCGCAAGCTGACGCTCTAATCCACGAACTCCTGCTTCTCTTGTGTAATAGCGAATCATATCATAAATCGCTGCTTCACGAAGCTGCAAGTTCCCTTTCTTTAATCCGTGCTCCTTTAGCTGCTTCGGCAGAAGGTGATCTTTCACAATCTCTGCTTTTTCAACCTCTGTATACCCTGCAATCGTGATAATCTCCATTCTATCACGAAGTGGGCCCGGAATGGTTGCTAAATTGTTGGCAGTGGCAATAAATAACACTTGTGATAAATCAAATGTCTCTTCAATATAGTGATCGCTAAAGTTGTGATTTTGCTCTGGATCCAGCACTTCAAGCATCGCAGAAGACGGATCACCTCTAAAATCAGATGACATCTTATCAATTTCATCTAAAAGAAACACCGGATTCATTGTGCCTGCCTTGCTCATCCCGCGAATGATACGGCCTGGCATCGCGCCTACATACGTTCTTCTATGTCCACGAATCTCAGATTCATCACGCACACCGCCAAGAGAGATACGGATAAACTTTCGGTCAAGTGATTTAGCAATCGATTTGGCAAGTGACGTTTTCCCTACCCCAGGAGGTCCTGCTAAGCAAAGAATCGGTCCTTTTAATGAATTGGTCAGCTTCTGTACAGCAAGGTATTCAAGCACACGTTCTTTGACTTTTTCCAGCCCATGATGCTCATCATCTAAAATCTCACTTGCCAGCTTTAAATCTAGACGATCTTCTGTATAGGTGCCCCATGGAAGATTGATCAGCCAATCAATATAATTTCGAATGACAGAGCTCTCCGCAGAGCTTGAAGGAATTTTTTCATAACGGTTCAATTCTTTTAGTGCCGTTTCACGAACAGAATCCGGCATGCTAGACTCTTCGATTTTAGACATTAATGAACTGACTTCGCCCGTTTTTCCTTCTTTGTCACCTAGCTCCTTTTGAATGGCTTTCATTTGTTCACGCAAATAATATTCTTTTTGCGTTCGTTCCATTGAACGTTTGACGCGCTGACCAATTTTCTTTTCAATTTCCAGCACTTCTTTTTCATTGTGAATTAAGCTGATGACACGATTCAGACGTTTTTTAACATCCACTGTTTCCAGTACTTCTTGTTTGTCCTTTAATTTAAGCGGCAGGTGAGAAGCAACGATATCTGCCATTCTCCCCGGTTCCTCAATATCCGTCACCGTTGCATATGTTTCAGCTGAGATTTTTTTTGAAATTTTTATGTACTGATCAAAGTGATCTAACAAAGTGCGCATGAGTGCTTCTGCTTCTGCGTCCTTTAAATCTTCTTCTGCCAATTCTTTAATATCGACGGACGTATAGTCCTCAAGCTCCACATATGATTCGATCTGCGCTCGATTTAAGCCTTCTACGAGTACACGAATCGTTCCATTCGGCAGCTTCAGCATTTGTTTGATTTTTGTGTAGGTGCCGACTTTGAAAATTTCCTCTTCACCTGGTTCATCTATTGAAATTTCCCGCTGTGTTGCTAGAAAAATCATATGATCGTTCATCATCGCCTGTTCTAATGCTTGAACAGACTTCTCTCGTCCAACGTCCAAATGCAAGACCATTGTTGGATAAACAAGCAAGCCTCGCAATGGGAGGAGCGGAACATTCTTTTTGATTTCATCTGCCATGTTGATTGACACCTCCGTCACTAGTATGAATCATTATAATATACCTGTTTCAGTCTTGTACAATGTAAAAGACTTGAGAAATGATGATCTTACCGTAGTATACCCTTTCTTTTTATCTTGAAAAAGAAAAAAAGATCTATTTCACTAAAAAATCCCCATATGTGATGGGGATTAAACAGATTTTCTTTTCATTTCCTCTTCTAGTCCATCTTTCTTCTCGTCTGGCGGGTTGACCAAACACTGATCCAGCACCTCTTGGAAGTGCTTCACAGGCACAATGGTGACGCCTTCAATCTCTTTTAAGATCGACTGCTGGTTGTCATAAGGAATAATCACGGTTGTGGCACCAGCTTGTTTCGCCGCCTTAATCTTCGGTATCACACCGCCGATCGGCTTCACCTGACCCTGCAACCCGATTTCACCTGTCATTGCTGTCAGATGATCAATCGGGATTTGATGAATGGCAGAGAAAATCGCCGCCGCCATGGCAATCCCAGCAGACGGTCCATCAATCGGGGCACCGCCTGGGAAATTAATATGGATGTCATATTCATTTGTCCGTATGCCTAAGTTTCTCAGCACTGTTAATACGTTTTCAACAGACCCTTTGGCCATACTTTTTCGTCTAATGGATTTAGACTGACTGCCAATGCTTTCTTCTTCAGCAATGCCTGTAATGTTGATACTGCCTTTTTCAAGCGCCTTACATATATTCACTTCAATCTCAAGCAGGGCACCGCTGTTTGGTCCGTAGACAGCCAGACCATTCACTACCCCGACTTTTGGCTTTTCCGGTACTTTTTGTTCATATCTTGGTGTCAGCTGACTTGAATGAATGACCCACTCGACATCTTCGATCGTGATGTCTTTTCGGTTTTCTGTGACGGCCATTCCAGCGGCGATCTGCACCATATTGACTGCTTCACGGCCATTTTTCACATAGGAGGTTAACAGGTTCAGCCCTTCATCACTTAATTCCTTTTGGATTTTTTGGACAGCCTTAGCAGCAACAATTTTCAGTTCATGCTGGTCAAGGTCCTTAAAGAAAATTTCCAAACACCTTGAGCGAATAGCCGGTGGAATTTCTTCAGGTGTTCTTGTCGTAGCACCAATCAACCGGAAATCAGCCGGAAGCCCATTCTGAAAAATATCGTGGATGTGATTCGGAATTTGGGTGTTTTCCTCACTGTAGTAGGCACTGTCTAAAAATACTTTCCGATCTTCAAGGACTTTCAGCATTTTGTTCATTTGGATCGGATGCAGTTCGCCAATTTCATCAATAAACAGAACCCCTCCATGAGCATGCGTAACGGCTCCTTGTTTTGGCTGCGGAATGCCTGCCTGTCCCATCGCTCCCGCCCCTTGGTAAATAGGGTCATGCACGGAACCAATGAGTGGGTCTGCGATGCCCCGTTCATCGAATCTTGCGGTTGTGGCATCGAGCTCCACAAATACCGCATCTTTCTTAAACGGTGAATCAGCATGACGCTTCGCTTCTTCCATGACAAGACGGGCAGCTGCTGTTTTTCCAACTCCCGGTGGGCCGTAGACAATGACATGCTGAGGATTTGGTCCGCAAAGCGCCGCTTTTAGAGCACGAATGCCGTCTTCCTGCCCTACAATATCTTGAAATCCCTTTGGCCGGACTCTCTCTGATAAAGGCTCACTCAGCTTGATTGAGCGCATCTTTCTGAGTGCTTCCATTTCTTTCTTTGATTCTTTGTCTATCGTCACCTTTTGTGTGCGCTGATTTCGCAGTAAGTTCCAAAAGTACAGCCCGATGACGATACCAAAGAACAGCTGTATAAATAATACGATTCCTGTCCAGCTCAATCGGTGCTCCCTCCTTCATCTATCGTATGTATTGGTTTCTGTCTGCTAGTATTTCCTAGAGCTGGACGGAATAAACACGTCTTCCACGATAAATAAAAAACTCCTGAATCAAAATGATTCAGGAGTGAGACTTCTCTTATGCAGATGTTTTTGTATCTTTGTTGACGACTGTGCCATCTTTTAAAACAAGACGCGGCGACTCACCATCAGCAACCGTTGCACCAGTGATGACACATTTTTCAATATCATCACGAGATGGAAGGTCAAACATCACATCAAGCATGATACCTTCAATGATTGAGCGAAGACCACGAGCTCCTGTTTTACGCTCAATTGCTTTTTTCGCAATTTCGCTAAGAGCATCTTCTTCAAATTCAAGCTCTACATCGTCAAGCTCAAGCATTTTTGTATATTGCTTAACGAGCGCATTTTTAGGCTTCGTCAAGATTTCTACAAGTGCTTTTTCATCTAACGGCTCTAGGCTTGCAATAACCGGTAGACGACCGATGAATTCTGGAATTAAACCGAAGCGAAGCAAGTCTTCTGGCAGTACTTTTGATAGAAGGACTTCTTTTTCAAGATCTTCGACTTTATTTTCCGCACCGAATCCAATTACTTTTTGACCTAAGCGGCGTTTGATGATTTGCTCAATGCCGTCAAAGGCTCCACCACAAATAAAGAGGATATTTGTTGTATCGATTTGAATGAATTCTTGATGAGGATGCTTACGTCCACCTTGAGGCGGTACACTAGCAACTGTTCCTTCAAGAATTTTCAAAAGGGCTTGCTGGACACCTTCCCCAGATACATCACGAGTGATAGAAGGGTTTTCTGATTTTCTTGCTACTTTATCGATCTCATCGATGTAGATAATGCCTTTTTCCGCTTTTTCTACATCATAATCCGCTGCCTGGATCAGCTTTAGTAAAATATTCTCTACGTCTTCACCAACATAACCTGCTTCAGTTAATGATGTTGCATCTGCGATCGCAAATGGAACATTTAAAATACGAGCAAGTGTTTGAGCAAGTAATGTTTTACCGCTTCCTGTTGGTCCAATCATAGAAATATTACTTTTCGAAAGCTCAACATCATCAATCTTGCTGTTGGAATTGATCCGTTTGTAATGGTTATAAACCGCTACAGCTAAGGATTTTTTCGCATTGTCTTGTCCGATGACATATTCATCAAGAATCTCCCGAATTTCATGAGGCTTCGGAACATCCTTGAATTCAACTTCTTCCTCTGTGCCGAGCTCTTCTTCAACTATTTCCGTGCAAAGCTCGATACATTCATCACATATATATACGCCAGGTCCTGCGACCAGTTTACGCACTTGATCTTGCGTTTTTCCGCAAAACGAGCATTTTAATTGACCTTTTTCCTCGTTGAATTTAAACATTCTTTCACCCCTTATTCTTCTTCACTTGCCTGTAGCTAACAGTCAGCTACCTTTCTGGGTCCAGTATGTATGCATTTTACCATACTTTCCTAAAAGACGGTAACGATGTGTTTCTAACACCGCACATTGAGATATGTATGACAGAAAGATGCGACTTACACTATCGTTTCCAAAAGAAGCGATGATAAGTCAAAAATTGTACAAAACAAGGCACGAGTCACTCGCGCCCTGTTTTATTATTATGCACCATATTAACGGTTTTCTACAAGAAAATCAATTGCTTTACGAACTTTTAGATCTTCTTTCATTGCTTCAGTAGATCCGATCGCTTGTTTGATATTTTCAATTGGCATGTTGTATGCTTCAGCCATTTTTGAAAGTTCTTCTTCCACTTCTTCGTCAGACACTTGTAAGTTTTCTGCAGCAGCAATTGCTTCAAGTGTTAGGTTAGATTTTACGCGTTTAGCAGCATCTTCTTTCATTTGCTCTTTAAGCGCATCTTCATCTTGTCCAGAGAATTGGAAGTAAAGCTCAAGGTTCATACCTTGCATTTGAAGACGTTGTTCGAATTCTTTCATCATGCGGTCTAGCTCTGTGTCAACCATCGCTTGTGGGATGTCAACTTCCGCATTTTCAGAAGCTTTCGCAACTAGCTCTTCACGAAGTTTTCCTTCTGCTTCGTTTTCTTTTGCTTCTTCAAGACGTTTCTTCGTTTTTTCAGTTAACTCAGCAAGTGTTTCTACTTCTTCATCAACATCTTTAGCGAACTCATCGTCAAGTGCTGGAAGTTCTTTTGCTTTGATTTCATGAATTTTCACTTTGAATACAGCTGGTTTACCTGCAAGGTCTTCAGCATGGTATTCTTCTGGGAATGTAACTTCTACGTCTTTTTCAGCGCCAGCTTCAAGACCAACTAATTGCTCTTCGAACCCAGGGATGAATGAACCAGAACCTACTTCAAGAGAGTAGTTCTCAGCTTTTCCGCCTTCGAATGCTTCTCCATCAACGAATCCTTCGAAATCAAGAACAACTGTATCGCCGTTTTCGATTGCGCCTTCTTCTTTGACAACAAGCTCAGCTTGACGGTTTTGCATGCCTTTAAGCTCTTCTTGTACATCTTCATCAGTAACAGCTGTGTCGTCTTTTTCTACGTTAAGACCTTTGTAGTCACCAAGTTTTACTTCAGGCTTCACTGTTACTTTTGCAGTGAAGATTAAGCTTTCGCCTTTTTCGATTTTCTCAACATCGATTTCAGGGCGGTCAACTGGTTCGATACCAGCTTCGTCGATTGCTTTTGGATATTCAACTGGAAGAAGAATATCTAATGCATCTTGATAAAGAGATTCTACACCAAAACGCTGCTCGAAAAGACCACGTGGTACTTTCCCTTTACGGAATCCAGGGATTGATACTTGCTTAACCACTTTCTTAAATGCATCATCAAGTGCTTTGTTAAATGTTTCAGCGTCAACTTCTACAGTTAGAACGCCTTCGTTACCTTCTTGTTTTTCCCATTTTACTGACATGTGTGTTTCCCTCCAAAAATCTATTCAGATTGTGCGTTGCTCCATTCTAAAGCATCATAAAGACTTCGTCCAATCAAAAACCACGCACTCCGCTAAGAAGCTTGCATTATGTATACAACATTTGACTTGATTATACATATCGTCTTTCAACCGTTGGAATCTGACAACTGCACTATATATGCACAAATACAACCATTATATTATAACATAACAAGTCCGTCTTTCAACTAAATCGACAAATTACAAATAAGAAATTTCTTCAATATCTTTCAGCATTGTGCAAGCTTCTCTCAGCTCTCGTTCGTTAAATTCATACAATAGATGCAATTCTTCGAGTTCAATCTCGATCCCATGCATTTCATAGCCGACTTTATGAAGTGCCGCTGCCCAAAGACTCGGATCTGTGTACTTAGGAAGAAATGGATACAGCACAAATAAGTGCCGGCGCCATAGCTCTTCCACGCCTTGGTAAAGGGTTGGGTTCTCATTGCCGAGCGTGTCATCGAGCATACGAAGGACTTGCTGAAGAAGCGGCATCTGCTCTGGCTTTACAGCCTCAGAAGGAATAAGTGTTAAAGAATCACCGAATTTTGTCACATGAACCGGCTTTGCCACATCATGATCTGCCAGAAGCTGCAGGATCATTGATTTGACCAAAGGGTTCCCATCGGGATTTTGTAAGATTGTATTTAATAGACCCATGTGCGGTGTAATATTCCGGTCTTTCAATGAATGGATGAACTGGACCTGTTCTTCCGGCCGCTTCAGCATGTCATCTATATTGACCTCACTTCCGGCTTCCTCATCTTCATCTAAAATCTCTTCAGGTGATTCAATCATTTTTCTGCTAAATTCGAGCAGCTTGTAAAAATGCTCCGCGCTTTCTGCCGGAAGATGGTTTTCCTCGAGCACAGCCTCAATCGTCTGTTTGACTTCTTCATATTCTTTCAGCTGAATTAAGATCGTCATATACACTTGGAGCACAGTGAAATAGTGGCCATATCCTTCATGCAGCATTTTTTCACAAACACGCTTTGCATCCTGCAGCTCACCCAGCTCCAGAAAACAAATTGCCATTCCGAGGTGAATATCGGATTCTTCATCGTCATCATACGATTTTGCTTCTGAAAACAAGTGAAGCGCCTCTTGATACTGTTTATCTTTTAATGCTGCCATTCCTTTTTCAATCAGTCTTTCTTTCAGACCAGGAAACAAAATGACATTATCTTTCTTCTTGTCATGCTTCATGCTTACGTTCCTTTCGGGCGCATATTTTTTATCAGTTTACCAACGAAGATTAGTAAACACAAGTAACGAGAGGTTTTCATGCAAAAAAGAAGCCGTCACACCTCGGGCGGACAGCTTCTCGTTGCTTAAGCGCGCAGCCAGTTGCTACGCTTTTCTTCAAATGCTTGAATGTCATCTTCTAGTAGTAATGTTAATGAAATCTCATCATAACCATTTAGGAGCATTTCTCTCCAGTGAGGGTCGACTTGAAAAGGGGTGATATTCCCTTCGTGATCTTCTATCTGCTGTTTTTCAAGATCAACCGTCATCTCATACCCTTTGTTCTCATATGATGCTGCGAAGGTTTTCCACACATCATAATCAAGGCGAATCGGAAGCATCCCATTTTTAAAGCAGTTTTGATGAAATATATCTGCGAATGATGGTGCGATGACAATTTTAAAGCCATAATCATCAAGCGCCCAAGGAGCATGTTCCCTAGATGATCCGCAGCCAAAGTTTTCTCCTGCGATCAAAATCGATGCTCCTTCATAGATCGGCTGATTCAGTTCGAAATCTGGATTTGGGCTACCATCGGCTAAATAACGCCAGTCGAAAAAGGCAAAGCGGCCATATCCTGTTCGTTCGATTCTTTTTAAAAATTGCTTCGGAATAATTTGATCTGTATCTACATTGATACGGTTAAGCACAGCGGCTTTCCCTTTATGAGTGACTAAAGGCTCCATCTATGACAACTCCTTACACGACTGTTTTCTCTTGATTAAACTTCCTGACATCGACAAATCGGCCATGTATCGCAGCCATTGCAGCCATTGCCGGGCTGACAAGATGCGTTCTCGCACCCTTCCCTTGACGCCCTTCAAAGTTACGGTTTGATGTGGACGCGCAGCGTTCGCCCTCCGGTACCACATCGTTATTCATACTAAGGCACATACTGCAGCCTGATTCTCTCCATTCAAATCCTGCTTCAAGGAAGATTTCATGAAGACCTTCTTTTTCTGCTTGCAATTTGACACTTTGAGAGCCAGGCACCACAATCGCTCTGACATGATCTGCTACTTTTTGTCCTTCAATCATAGAAGCGGCTTGGCGTAAATCAGTCATTCTTGAGTTCGTACATGAGCCGATAAAGACATGCTCAATCGTAATATCTTCTATACGCTGATGCGGATGGACTCCCATGTATTCGTAAGCACGAATCGCTTCTTTTTGATCATCTTCTTGTGCAAAGTCCTCAGGTCCTGGAATTGATGCATCCACAGGCAGTACCATTCCTGGGTTAATTCCCCACGTAACCATTGGTGAAATCTTATTTCCATCTAACACAATGGTTTTATCGTAGGTTGCACCTGGATCTGTTCTAAGTTCTTCCCATTCTTTAATAGCTGCTTCGAAATCATCGCCCTGCGGTGCATATTTGCGGCCGCGGCAATATTCGAAGGTGACTTCATCAGGTGCAATCAATCCTGCTCTCGCGCCTGCTTCAATCGACATATTACAAACAGTCATCCGCTCATCCATCGTCATGTTTCTGAATACTTCCCCAGTGTATTCAATGACATAACCTGAACCGAACTTCACGCCGTGTGCACCAATGACGGCTAAAATGACATCTTTGGCGGTTACCCCTTTTTGAAGCTTTCCGTCTACTCTAATTTCTAGCGTTTTCGGACGCTGCTGCCAAAGTGTTTGTGTAGAAAGTACATGTTCAACCTCACTTGTACCGATCCCAAAGGCAAGCGCGCCAAACGCGCCGTGAGTTGATGTATGACTATCTCCACAAACGATTGTTTTCCCCGGAAGTGTCAATCCAAGCTCCGGTCCAACGACATGGACGATTCCCTGGTCAACACTGTGGAGATCAGCAAGACGAACGCCAAATTCCGCACAGTTGCGCTCTAAGGCACTCACTTGCTTTTTAGCAATCTCATCTTTAATCACAAATCGATTCACAGTTGGGATGTTGTGATCCATCGTCGCAAACGTGTTTTGAGGTCTTCTCACCTTACGCCCTTTTTGTCTTAATCCTTCAAATGCTTGAGGTGATGTCACTTCATGCACCAAGTGCAGATCAATATATAAAAGGTCTGGTTTCCCCTCGCCGCTTTTGACTATATGCTGATCCCATATTTTTTCGATGATTGTTCGAGGCATAACCCTTTTCCTCCCTCTATCTAATTCCACAAGATTCTATTTATACAATCGTTTGCACGCGCTTCTTGAGTGCGTCTACAACCGCATTAGTGATTTCTTCAGTCGTTTGATATGTTCCCTCTTTTGCTGCTAAATCTTTTGTTCGTTTGCCAGAGGCAAGAACAGCTTCCACAGCGTCTTCTATTGCAGCCGCTTCTTCTTCTAATGCAAAGGATGTTCTAAGCAAGCTTGCTGCTGATAAAATGGTTGCCAGAGGGTTTGCAACGTTTTGCCCCGCAATATCGGGTGCTGAACCATGAATTGGCTCATATAAATGAAGGCCTGTGCTTGATAAACTAGCAGATGGCAGCATGCCGAGTGATCCAGTAATCATCGAAGCTTCATCACTTAAAATGTCACCGAACATATTCTCTGTCACAATGACATCAAATTGAGCGGGCTTGTAAATCAGCTGCATGGCGGCATTGTCAACGAGCATATGCTCAAATTCAACTTCTGGATATTGAGAAGCAACTTCTTCTACTGCATCCCGCCATAGTTTACTAGAAGCAAGAACATTCGCTTTATCCACAGACGTCACTTTTTTCCGTCTCGTTAAGGCCATATCGAACGCTTCTTTTAATACGCGGACAATTTCTTCCTTTGTATAAAGGAGCGTATCAACGGCAGCTTCTTTTCCTTCATCATCTGTATAGCGTTCGCTTGGTTCACCAAAATAGAGACCGCCTGTTAATTCACGAACGATGACGAAATCGACTCCGTTAATGTGATCCTGTTTTAACGGAGATGCCTCGCTTAAGCTATCAAACACCTTTACAGGGCGGATGTTAGCAAATAAGTCCAGCTGCTTACGAATGGCGAGCAAGCCTTTTTCTGGACGAAGCTCTGGCGGGTTTTGATCCCACTTTGGTCCGCCGACTGCTCCTAATAAAATCGCATCAGCGCTTTTGCATACATCTACTGTTTCCTTTGGAAGCGGGTTGTTTTTTTCATCTATTGCGATACCGCCAATGAGCGCAGTTTCAAATTCGAATTCGTGCTGAAATTGAGCCGCTGTCTCTTGAAGGACAGCGACTGCAGATGTCACGACTTCCGGTCCGATTCCATCGCCGGGCAAAAGTGCAATTTTCTTTTTCATGAGAACCTTCCTCCTTTCCTATGAGATCGCGTGATGTTTCTCAATTTCAATCAGATTTGATTTGAAGATTAAATGTCTGTTCACTGCATTGACGTAAGCTTTCGCCGATGCTTCAAGCACATCTTGCGCTACACCACGTCCTGCTGTTTCTTTTCCTTCTATTGAAACAGTGACATATACTTCTGCTAGTGCATCTCTGCCTTTTCCATTTGATTGAATGCGGTAGTCCAGCAAATGAATTCTTTCTTCCATACAGCGCTCAAGCGTGTTGTACACAGCTTCTACACTGCCTGCACCTGTAGCTGCTTCTTGAATGACTGCCTGTGTTTCTTGGTTTTTCAGAGAAACTGTTGCTGTTGGCATTTGTTCTGTTCCATAATGCACTTGCAGACTTTCAAATTCGTAGCCAATTTTTCGATCTGCTACTTTTTCTTCTAATATAATAGAGATCAAATCATCATCTGTAATTTCTTTCTTCTTCTCTGTCAAGTTCTTGAAAGTCTCAAAGAATTTATTGATTTCATCTTCCGTTAGTTTAAAGCCTAGTGTTTTCATGCGGTCTTTAAACGCGTGTCTTCCGGAGTGTTTTCCAAGAACAAGCACATCTGTTGTCACACCGACAAGCTCTGGAGAAATAATTTCATAGGTTGTTTTTTCTTTGAGGAAACCATCTTGGTGAATACCTGATTCATGTGCAAAAGCGTTGTTTCCAACGACTGCTTTATTACGCGGCACAATCATTCCTGAGTATTTGCTCACTACATCACTTGTACGCTTAATTTCATTCAATTGAATCGTTGATTCGACCTGGTAAAAGTCTTTTCGAATATGAAGAGCTACTGCAATTTCTTCTAAAGCGGCATTTCCAGCGCGCTCGCCAATTCCGTTGACAGCCGTTTCGATTTGATCTGCTCCATTTTCAATGGCAGCAAGTGAGTTTGCCACAGCCATTCCTAGATCATCGTGACAGTGAGCGGACAAGTTAACGCGGTCGATATTCGGAACGTGTTCCTTCATATATTTAAAGATATTCCCGTACTCTTTTGGCGCTAGGTATCCAACTGTATCTGGCAAGTTAATGACACTCGCCCCAGCGTCAATGACCTTTTCTACAATTTCTGCCAAGAAAGCAAGATCTGTACGGCACGCATCTTCTGCTGACCATTGGACAACTGGAAAACGTTCTTTCGCATATTTCACCATTGCGACAGCCTGTTCTACGACTTCTTCACGTGTTTTCTTTAGTTTATACTTCAGGTGAATGTCAGAAGTAGCAATAAAGACATGAAGCCTTGGCTCCACTCCATCTTTTAATGCTTCCCATGCAGCATCAATGTCACCTTTCACACATCGTGCAAGACCAGCAACAGAACAGTTTTTAATCGTTCTTGCAATTTCCTGTACGCCTAAGAAATCCCCTCGGGATGAAGCGGGAAAACCCGCTTCAATGATATTAACCCCAAGGCGCTCAAGCTGCTTTGCAATGATTAGCTTTTCTTGTGCATTTAAGTTCACTCCTGGTGATTGCTCTCCATCTCGAAGTGTTGTGTCAAAAAAATTAATTTTCCGCACCGACGCTCACCGCTTCCTTTTTCTTTCCTTGTTTAACGAAAGGCATCATTTCACGAAGCTTTCTACCAACGATTTCAATTTGGTGCTCATTTTCATTTGCATTGATTGCATTGAAACGTGGACGATTCACTTGGTTTTCAACGATCCATTCTTTTGCAAAAGTTCCGTTTTGGATATCAGTCAAAACAGCTTTCATCGATTCTTTTACTTTTGCATCTACAACGCGTGGTCCTGATACGAAGTCACCCCATTGTGCTGTATCAGAGATTGAATATCTCATGCCTTCTAATCCTTCTTCATACATAAGGTCAACGATTAATTTAAGTTCATGCAGACACTCGAAGTATGCAAGCTCTGGCTGATAACCAGCTTCTGTTAACGTTTCGAATCCTGCTTTTACTAGTGAAGTAAGGCCTCCACAAAGAACTGCCTGCTCACCGAAAAGATCCGTTTCTGTTTCTTCTTTAAATGTTGTTTCAAGAACGCCCGCTCTTGCTCCGCCGATCGCTTTCGCATAAGCAAGTGCTTTGTCTTTCGCTTGACCAGATACATCTTGATAGATAGCAAATAGGGCAGGTACACCAGCGCCTTGCTCATATGTTCTTCTCACAAGATGTCCTGGACCTTTTGGAGCTACAAGATACACATCTACGTCACTTGGAGGAACAATTTGATGGAAGTGAACGTTAAATCCGTGTGCGAATACAAGTGAGTTTCCAGCTTCTAATTGATCTTTGATTTCTTCATCATATACTTTCTTTTGCTGCTCATCTGGAAGTAGTACCATGACGACGTCTGCTTGTGCTGCTGCTTCTTTTACTGTGAATACTTGATGGCCGTCTTCTTGTGCTTTTGTATAAGATCCGCCTTTTCTCACGCCGACGATCACATCTACGCCGCTTTCTTTTAAGTTCAATGCATGTGCATGACCTTGTGAACCGTAACCAATGATCGCTACCTTTTGACCATTTAATACGTTTTCTTGAATATCACCGTTATAATATACTTTTACCATTTGACTCTCTCCTTTTGTTTAGACAATTGAAATTGTTTTATTTGTTTGCGGCTTTTGCTGATTATCTCTCGCAAAGGCCGTGGTGCCAGTTCTGGCGACTTCTTTAATGCCGTATGGCTTAAGTAATTCAATGAGTGCTTCAATTTTTGAAGACTCACCTGTCACCTGAATGACGACACTCTCTCTGCTCACATCTACAATAGAAGCTCTAAAAGGTTCAATGACCCCCGTGATCTCCATTCTAGATGCTGGTGCAGATACGACTTTTATCAAAGCCAGCTCTCGCTGAACGATTGATTGGTTTGTAATGTCTGTTACTTTCAGAACATCGATTTGTTTGTTCAGCTGTTTTGTCAGCTGTTCGATGTCTTTCTCTTGGTCTACATGGACGACGAACGTGATGCGTGATACATCTTGAATCTCAGAATGGCCGACCGTAATGCTTTCAATGTTGTAGTGTCTTTTGGTAAAGAGGCCTGTGATTCTGTTCAGTACGCCTGATCGATTTAATACAGTCAACACAATAATTCTTTTCAAGGTTTCACCCCCACCATCTCATGAAGTCCTTTCCCCGGTGCTACCATCGGGAATACTTTTTCATCTCTCGCTACATTGACATCGATGAAAACAGGCTCTCTAGAGGTTAAGGCTTCTTCTAGCTTTTCTTTCGCCTCTTCGTCTGATGAGATTCTGATTCCTTTAATGCCATAAGCTTCAGATAATTTCACGAAGTCTGGCTGCTCTGAAAATTTAGAATGCGAGTAGCGTTCTTCGTAGAAAATTTCTTGCCATTGTCTTACCATTCCAAGGCTGTGATTATTGAGTACAATCACTTTGACTGGAAGGTTCAGCTCACGGATAACGGCAAGTTCTTGCAGGGTCATTTGGAAACCTCCGTCTCCTAAAATTGCTACAACGGTTGCCTCTTGATCAGCTAGCTGAGCGCCAATGGCTGCTGGTAATCCGAAGCCCATTGTGCCAAGTCCTCCAGATGTGACCCACTTATCTGCATTTTCAAATGGATAGAACTGTGCCGCCCACATTTGATGCTGTCCGACATCAGTTGCGACAATGGCTTCACCTTTTGTGAATTGATGAATGTATTCAATCAGCTTTTGAGGTTTAAAACCTTCAGCTTCGTTTTCAACGTACCAGAGTGGATATTCTTCCTTCCACTGATCTAATTGATTTTTCCATTCGTCTGATTCCCCTTGCTTCCCGTCTTGCTTGATCAGCTCTTCAAGAACGAGCTTACTGTCTCCAACAACCGGGATATGGGTATGAATGTTCTTGCCAATTTCCGCCGGGTCGATGTCAATATGAGCAACCTTCGCATGTTTCGCAAAATGATTGAGGTTGCCTGTTACCCTGTCATCAAATCTTGCTCCGATTGAAATGAGCAGGTCACATTGATGAAGAGCCATGTTTGCTGCATATGTGCCATGCATACCAGCCATCCCTAGGAAAAGAGGATGCTTTGCCGGGAATCCGCCAAGTCCAAGCAATGTATGAGCGACTGGGATTTGCTGCTGCTCTACATACTGTCTTAATTCTTCAGATGCTTTGCCATGAAGAACGCCAGCTCCTGCTAGAATAACTGGTTTCTTCGCTCTGCTGACAGCTTCTACCAATTTGCGAATTTGCAAATAGTTCGGCTCTACTTTTGGCTGATAACCAGGTAAATCAATTGGCTGGTCATATTCAAACGTTCCTTCAATGCCTGCGACATCTTTTGGAATATCGATCAATACTGGACCAGGTCTGCCTGTTGTTGCAATATGGAATGCCTCTTTAATGACACCCGGTAATTCCTCTGGATTTCTTACCTGGTAGCTGTGCTTTGTAATTGGCATTGTGATGCCGAGTACATCTGCTTCTTGGAAAGCATCCGATCCAATGACTGACGTTGCCACCTGCCCTGTAAATACAACTAGGGGAAGTGAATCAATCATCGCATCTGCAATTCCTGTCACAAGGTTTGTCGCTCCAGGCCCTGATGTTGCAATGACAACACCTGGTTTACCAGATACTCTTGCGTATCCTTCTGCTGCGTGAATCGCTCCCTGCTCATGTCTTGGCAGGACATGAAATAAACCAGAATCGTAAATTTTATCGTAGATTGGTAAAACTGCTCCGCCTGGATAGCCGAAAATGACTTCTACTTTTTCTCTTTTGAGTGCTTCAATTAACATGAGTGCACCGTTCATCGTTTGTGGCGCTTTTGATTTTTCCGTCTCCATTTGTACATTTGTCCCCATTTGATTTCCTCCTCTTTGTCTTGCTTCAGTCAAGTCCTTTCACCCTTTTCCATTCAAGATAGAGATATGAGACCATATAAAAAAGCCTTCTCACCCCACAATGACACTACTTTTCACTAGGTCAAAGGGGCGAAAAAGCTTTGTTTTTCGCGGTACCACCCTTGTTCACGGCAAACCCTGCTGCCGTCTCATGGACATCTTTCGTCCATTTTGGTAACGAGTGAGCAATGTCACTCGGCCTGCCCTACTATCATTTCAAGCAGACACTCAGAGGTGAGTTCACTTTAGAAAGTAACACCGGTTTCCAGCTAGCACCGGCTCTCTGTAGATACTGACTCTAAAGCTACTAGTCCTCTTCAACGTTTATCGATATCTATTTAACTTGCATGAATGTTTTCATCTGTAAAAACAACTTTTTCTCCTTCTTCAACTACCCGCTTACGGAATTGTTCAAGAAGTTTGTTTGTGTGGAACCCAGGTTTCCCTTCACCGATTGTACGGCCGTCAACTTTTACAACGGCGATGACTTCGGCTGCGGTTCCTGTTAGAAATACTTCTTCTGCTGTATACACATCATGTCTTGTGAAAGGTTCTTCTTTCACTTCGTAGCCTAAGTCTTCTGCAATTTCCATGATGGCATTTCTTGTGATGCCTTCAAGTGCGCCGATATAACCTGGCGGTGTATAAAGCTTGCCTTTTTTATAAATAAACACGTTGTCTGCAGAACCTTCCGCCACGTACCCTTGATCGTTCAGCATCAGCGCTTCACTCACACCGGCCATATGGGCTTCGATTCGGACAAGAATGTTATTCAAATAGTTTAATGATTTTACTTTTGGGCTAAGGACATCTGGACGATTTCGTCTTGTTGGAACCGTCACAATGTCAATACCCGTTTCATATAGGTGCTTTGGAAAAATGGCCAGCGGCTCTACAATGATCACTGTGTTGGCTCTCCCGCAGTTGTTAGGATCTAATCCAAGATCACCCGCTCCTCTTGAGACGACAAGGCGGATATAGGCATCCTTTAGGCCGTTCCTTTCAACTGTATGAATCATTTTTTCCGTGAGTTCCTCAAGTGAATATGGAATGTTCAGCATAATGGATCTGGCGGAATCATACAGGCGGTCTAAATGTTCTTTCATTCGAAAGATATTTCCGTTATACACGCGAATCCCTTCGAAAACACCGTCGCCATATAAAAAGCCATGATCGTAAACTGAAATTTTCGCATCCTCTTTTTTCACGAGTTCATCGTTTAAAAAGATCCACTGTTCCTTTTGGTCTTCCATTTTCAGTGAGCACCCTCTCTTTCAAACAAAAAGTAGTTGAATTTTCAGACACTTTTATTTTGAAGTGTCAATCGCTTGCACTGCGTGTTTGTTTAGCTTTTGTTGAACCCATCTTACGCCGCTTTCCATACAGTGTCAACAGCATTTTTAAAATTATTAGACAATTTAGACTAATCAAAATTAAATGTATACGCTTACACCTTTGCTAGACAAGGAATGAAAAAACTTAAAATTTTTTGTATTTTTTCTTCAATTTATTTACTTTACATGAACGCTTTTCTTTTGAGAAAACTTTTGTGATATTTTTTCACATGATTTTTGATGAATATTGTGAGATTTCAATGACTTTGTTTTTTCTTTTGGCATGCCTTTCTAAAGCGTTTTCCTATGAATTTATGATAGAATGAGAGCATCTAATAGAAGGAGGGCAATACATGGCTAACATCAGAGGTTATATCGGTACGTATACAAAGGGAGACAGTAAAGGCGTTTATACGTTTACATTAAATACGGACAAGCAGCTGATTGAGCAAGTAGAAGTCGCTGCTGAGCTTGAAAATCCTACATATTTAACCGTGTCAGAGGATCAAAAGTTTGTTTATGCTGTTGTGAAAAAAGGATCACAGGGCGGCCTTGCTGCGTATCAAATTGATTCAACAACAGGCAGACTTCACTTCATCAACCAAGAGCTTGCCGATGGAGCTTCTCCTTGTCACGTCAGCGTGGACAGTCAAACGAAAACGGCGTATACAGCAAACTATCATAAAGGGACAGCAGAAATGTATGAGATCGATGCTGAAAATGGCTCAGTGATCCGCACGCTCTCACAGGCGCAGCATGAAGGAACTGGCCCTAACGAAGATCGTCAGGAAAAGCCGCACACCCACTTTATGGGTCTCACGCCAGATGAACAATTTGCTGTGGCTGTTGACCTTGGAACAGATGGAATTTATACGTATAAGAAAGAAGACGGAAAACTTCAGCTTGCTCATACATTTGAAACAAAGCCAGGCAGCGGACCTCGTCATATCACATTCCACCCAACGAAACCTGTGGCATATGTCATGACAGAGCTAAGCTCAGAGGTCATTGTGCTTCGTTACTTTGAAGATGGTCATTTTGAAGAGATTCAAACAATCGCGACCATTCCAAGCGATTTTACAGAGAACAATCAAGGCAGTGCCATTCATGTCTCTTCAGACGGCCAATTTGTTTATGCAGGAAATCGCGGTCATGACAGCATTGCGATTTTTAAAACAGACGCTGACGGCCGATTAAGCCTTGTCGAGATTGCTTCTTCTGAAGGAAACTGGCCTAGAGATTTTGTGCTTGATCCAACAGAAGAATTCCTCGTCGGTTCAAACCAAGAATCTAGCAATCTCGTGTTATACAAACGCGACAAAGAAACAGGACGACTCACTGTCTTACAATCAGACATTACCGTCCCTCATCCAGTTTGCGTGAAATTTTTAGGATAAAAGAAAAAAGCCTCCAATAACGGAGGCTTCAGATTGTTGACAAAGGGCTAAAATGAAAATCATTTTAGCCCTTTGTCTTCTTTTAAGCGTGATAGAAAACCTTTGCAGTCTAGGAAGGACGAGCACCGGAGCGGAGCGAATTGAAACATTCGTGAGCACTGGAGCGCAGACCTGACAAAGAATGCGAGGGTTTGTCTACACGCTAAAGCCTCCAATAACGGAGGCTTTTCTTTATGCAGACGGCATACCGCCATCCTCAAGCTTTTGATCAATCAAAGACGTATCGGTTTTTTCGCCGAACCATTTTGACAGCCTGTCTTTTGCTTTTCCTTTCACATCATCATCAATGTACATTGCTACTTGAAGCAGAGCAAATGTAATGGCACCTAAATCATCTGTATAGCCGACACCAATCAATGTATCCGGAATGAGATCAAGTGGAAGGATAAAGTAGCCGAGTGCTCCAATAATCAGGGTCTTTGCTTTGACCGGCACTTCGGGTTTTTGCAATGTATAGTAAAGTAATAGCACAGCATAGACAAGAGAGACACCAGCTTTTTGTGCCGTCTTTTTTAGCTTTTCCCAAAAGGCATGATCATTAAAATGCTTCTTCGAACGCTTTAATAGTTCTTTTTTCTCAGAACGATTCATCATATCGCCTCCATCTACAGCATAGCCCTTTTCCCTCAGTTATACAAGATATCCGCTGATTCGACAAACAAAAAGCAGCAGAAAGCTGCTGCATTCTACTGCTCTTTGTAAAACTTTTCAATTGCTTTATCGATGTACACCCATCCTTTATAAGACACATGAATCGTATCTTTAAAGAAATATGGATCGTACTCATGCTTAGTCAAATCTGCGACTTCATACCCATTATCTCGAATTTGACGATTGATTTTTTCATAATAACCTGTTCGACCTTCTTTCGGAAAACCAGTGTAATCATACCACTTTCCGTTGACAGGAATCGTTACAAACAAAGGCTTTGCCCCTGCCTGTTTTAAAATATCCAGCATGATTTGAAAATCTTTATATTCTGGTGATTCGGCATAAGAATGACCTTCACGGGAATCCTTCATCTTCTTCATGATCGGTTTCAGTTTGCGGTCAAACAATTTTTGATTAATATAAAACGGATTGTCCCCTGCTCTTTCCGCACCAAAAATGCTCGCTTCTTTTTCAAGCTCAGCCCATGTTTTTCCTTTGACTGAAGGAGACGGTTGAAGCTTGCGCTCATGCCCCGATCCAATCGTATAGTACATGTCTTTCTTTTGAAGCATGCCATAATACATTTTCGCAATAGGAGAAATCGCGCCATAAGCGAACTTGTTTCCAGATAGCTCTGCTTTAAAAAGCTCTGTAATCACCATGTCGTTTTTGACTGCTTTAAACTTCATGATTCTTTTAATCAGCTCTTTTTTCACAGTTGGATCAATTTCTTTATTATAGGCGAGATTCAGCGCTTGAAGCGCTGAATAGTTAGGGGCAAAGTGATTCTCGTCAGATCCCCATTTCACAAACCACTGCGGGGACACGATAAATACAAGCTTCTTCCCTTTTAATTCATCCATATGCGCTGCAAAGTTCATCGCATGAATTAATGATTGCGATCCACCTTTTCCAATAAGATAAGGTGTAAACCCTTGAGGATTCTCATGAAAGAAATTCGAAGGGTGGTATGGATCAAAACGTGATAATTCAGAAGAACCATAGATCGGCAAATAAGTTGGATCTTTTAGCATTTCATCTTGTAAATAAAGCCCTTGAAACATCCCTGGATCTAATTCTGTGGCTGACTTTTGTAATTTGTCTTTTGGGATCAGGTGTGAGAGCCATGCATTTGGTACAAGAAGAACACCAATGAATAGAACAGCCGCTAAAATAAGCGGCCCAAAAAAACGCTTTTTCATTACTTCATCTCTGCCAGCTGCTCAGCAATATGATTCGGCGTATCCCACACATCACGATCGAATTCTGTAATCGGAACAGTGATTCCGAGTTGACTTTCAATTGCCATAAGCAGTTCTACTGTACCAAATGAATCAAGAAGACCTTCTTCAAAAATCGCAATCTCTGGATTTTCTTTCACAACGTCGTCCTGACAAACCTCTGCAATAATACCGTATACTTGATTTTTAAATTCCATAATTTTCTACTCCCTTAATCATTAATGATGAAATGGTTTTCCTGAAAAAATATAAAATCCGAAACAAATCACATGGAATGTAATAATGATAGACACAACCATTGTGACCTTATTATCCGGCCACCACTTGTGCTTTTTATTCCATTTCTCAAATAAATTGTAACCGGACATAACAACTGCATGATATAGTCCGTAAATAATATATTGAAGGGCAAGACCATGCCAAGCACCCATCAATAGAAAGAGGACAAAGTACCCGATATTTGATACAGCCATACGGTTCTTGATCCACTTCTTTTTGGTCATAAAGAACACAAATCTCATAAACACGTAGTCTCTGAACCAGAAGGACAGGGACATGTGCCAGCGATTCCAGAAGTCTTTAATATTGCGGCTGATAAACGGTTTATTAAAGTTCTCTGGCGATTTAATGCCCATAATATAACTCACACCTACAGCAAATGCTGTATATCCAGCAAAGTCAAAGAACAAATACATGCTGTAAGCATACATATACGTTAACTGCTGAACAAAGTGACTGCTGCTAATGTGATGAATATTCATCAGAATATACGTGTGAATCAGATAACCAATAATGAACTTATATAAGAAGCCAATGAAAATTTTATGAATACCGGAATACAGAAGATCACTGTATGCTTCCTTTTCAGGCGGTGTATCCATATCTTTTTCAAATCGGCGGTAACGGTCAATCGGACCTGATGAAATCGTCGGGAAAAAGACAATGAAATAGACCAAACGATGAATCGGAATTTTCTTCTTAATCAAGCCGTCTCTTGTCTCGATAATTAACTGAACACCTTTAAATGTTAAGTACGAGATCCCCAAAAAGCTCAGCCAGTTAATTGGCGGCGGCTGGTGCGGGTGATGAGTTAAAAAGAACGGTAATACCTTTGACAGCACAAGCGGCAAAATTGATGCCACCACTGCTGCATAGAAAACGGATGCCTGATTCGCCTTTAACCGGTATGCAAGGTACAGGCGAATGATTAAGACTTGCCACACCGTGAACAAGAAGAGCAGCAGTGCGCCATGTGCATCCTTTGAGAAAATAAGCGCGAGTGCCACAACCGTTGCAAACATGTTGTAGCCCTGCATTCTTTTGCCGCGAAGACCAAGAATGATTGTCGGCAAAAGAAGAATACCAATTAGAATGAAGAAAAAGAATGAACTAAACGGAATCATAGAAGAACCTCTTTCGCAATTCTCTTACGGTCAACCTTCCCGTTTGGCGTCATGTACAGCTGCTCCAGATAGACAAACTTTCTTGGAATCATGTACGCTGGCAGTGAATCCGCCATTTCTTTCTTAATCGCACTTGTCAGCTGATACTCTTTTTCAAATGAATGAGCTGCTGGAACAATCGCTGCAATCAAGTACTCGACATGACCGTTTGGCTGGAATGGCACAATCACACAAGCATTGACATAGGTTGTCTCGCTTACATGATATTCAATTTCTTCAAGCTCCATCCGGTATCCATGAAGCTTAATTTGATAGTCGAGACGACCGTGGCACGTAATTAATCCATCCTGCGCCACACCTGCGTCACCTGTGCGGTAAGCAGGGCGTCCTTCGTATTCAAAGAACACTTTATCCGTTAAGGCTTGTTCACCTAAGTAGCCTCTCGTAACGCTTGGCCCCACGATGACAATTTCGCCTTTCTCACCATCAGAAAGTGTCTTGCCTTCTTCATCTAAAATGACGATATCTGTATCAGGTTTGGCATAGCCGACTGGTAAAGAATCGTGCTGATCAAGAATCTCCTGCGTGACTTCAATCGATGTGATCGCAACAGTTGCTTCAGTTGGACCATACGTATTAAAGACCTGCGCCTTTGGAAAACGCTCCAGAAGTGCACTTGCTACAGCTACAGGAAGCGCCTCACCGCAGAACAAGAAAACTTTCAGCTCTGGTAAAAGCTCTCCTGTAAAGGAAGGGTCCATTAAGCACATTTGCACAAAGGATGGTGTTGATGTCCACACTTCAACGTCAGATTGACCAAGTGCTGCAAACATATCCTTTGGCTTATTGACAAGATCTTTTACTAAACAGTAAAGCGTGCCGCCTGATTGAAGCGCTGGATAGAGATCCATCACTGATAAGTCAAAAGAAAATGGTGCTTGATTTAAGAATGTGCGTCCCTCACCAATTGGGAAGTCGCGGCACATCCACTCTGTAAAGCTTTCTAAATTATTGGCTGTTACCTGAACGCCTTTCGGTTTTCCGGTACTGCCAGACGTATAAATAATGTAGAAAACATCATCTTGTTGAACCCACTGCGTGGCTGGCGGTGCTTCTTTTTCAAGTGCTAAAAGCGATGCCGCACTCTTCACTTCAATGTGCTCTTCTACATCTAATACATTCTGCTCATTTGCACATATCAATAGACTGGCTTTTGAGCTTTCAATGATTGAGACGATGCGCTCGACAGGTATCGAGATGTCGACCGGAATATAAGGTCTGCCTGATTTCACACTGCCTAAGAAAGAAATCAGCATCTCTGGCTCCATATGACCGTAGACAATGACAGGTTCACTGCCAGCTGCGACTGCATCGATCGCACCAGCCATTTGGTCTGATAAATGCCAAAGCTCATCATATGTGATCGACGCCTGTTGAGAAACAAATGCTGGCTGTGTTGGTTTCGTTTGCTGGTATTCATGAATCGTGTGTAATAGTTTCATAGTTTAATCTCCAATTAAAAATCGTTGTAAATGAATGATCCCGTATTTGCTGTGTGGAATCCGTAAATAAAGAACAATAATAGCAAAATAAGTAAGTAAAAGCTTGTATATCCTATCCATTTTACAGACTTATTTTCTGATAGCTTTTTGAATAGCATATTGATAACCTCTTTTCTTTTGACACTTATAGAGACGCATGGATCATCAAAAGAGTTTCATATCAAACCATAAAATTTTTAAGAATTGCTAAAAAAATGTCGAACCTTGGAATGTCTCTTTTGAGCAAAGCTGTCTTATTGTAACAAAGATTTAATACATTTGAAATGAAATCCGAGCTTAAATTTGCCTTAAAATTGCTGAAAGCTGTTGATAAGCAGCATATTCTTCTTTAGATTTATTCATTAACTGCTAAACAATGAAATAGAGTTCCTTATTCATCTGAATTAAGTTACATTAAATCATATAATAATTAATCTTCTAAATGGAGGGCTCATCTATTGTCAAAAGGACTTATCCATCATATTGAACTAAATGTTTCGAATTTAAAGAATTCGATTATTTTTTGGGGGTGGTTTTTAGAGGAGTTAGGCTACGAGCCGTATCAAACCTGGGAAAGCGGTCGAAGTTGGAAATTGGGAGAAACTTATATCGTTTTCGTACAAACGGAGGAACGATTTATGGACATACCCTATCATAGACGCAGGACAGGTCTAAACCACCTGGCTTTTCATGCCAGTTCCCGGCAGCAAGTAGATGATATGACTGAAAAGTTTAAAAGCATGGGGGTTAAAATTCTTTATGCCCATACACACCCCTTCGCAGGCGGCGATAAACATTACGCTGTTTATTTTGAAGATCCTGATAGAATGAAAGTTGAATTGGTGGCACCTTGAATTGAATTAAGAAAGGCTGTATCGACTTTTAACATTCGCAATCCATTTAACAAAAAAGAAGAGCGATTAAATTTAAGTAGCCGTGCTCTTCTTTATGTTTCAATATATTTATTACTCATTATCTATTTCATGTGAATCTGTTTAAAATTAATTTCATAATAACTAAACGTATATATCCCTAAATCTTATGTAATATCCATATATATTGTTCTCCAAATAGACTACCAATAATCCATTTCTATAATTATGGCCAACTACGGGCTTTTAGTCATATCGAATGCGCTTGACATTTTCCCTTTCAAACAAATCATTCTCAAATAAGTGGTCACTGCTCAAAAAGTGAACCTATACTTAAGATAGGATTCAAAACTTATTTATAGCAAAATAAATTAGTACTATTAAAATCGATATGGAATTCGTGATTTCTTGATCTCATCAGGGGAAATATCAATTTCTTTTAATTCGAGAAATTTACGAAGCCCCTCTAAATTAATATCCATATTGTTCTTTGGTCCAATAGTAACACCAGAAACTACATCTTTATGGAATTTCCTTTCAATATAAGGAATAAAAGTTCCACTAGATATTCTACATTGGTAAGTTTCATCATTTCCAACTGTATGCAAAGCAATTCTAAACTCTTCTTCTTGAGCAAAGCACTCATCTTTAAAAAAAATAGAAACCATATGTATTAGCTCTAAAGCAGAAGATAAATGTATTAAGGTATTCGACACTTCATCCGTCACTTCATCATTCTTTAAAATATTGAGTACTTTTTTTAATAATGATTTCAAAATAGTTTTTTGATCATCAATATCATAATTTACATAAGAAGCCAGCAAATAAGTATTAGTATCTTTGAAACTCTTGACTAAGTTTTCATAATCAAACATAATACAATATCCATCATTTTGTGAATAATTTGACCATAGTAAATTTGAATCTGGATTAATACAAAATGAAAGAGAGTAGTAATTCTTTTTATTCTGAACAAAATACATATCGATTAATAATTCATATATATTCATAATCATTTTAGTTCTAATCTCATTTAAACCTTCCTCTTTACATAAAGAAAGCAAAATTTCTTGGCTTAAATTAAATGTATACTTAATTTCTGTCTTGTCATTTAAAAAATCAATATGAGAAATCCAAAATGAGTTATTTTCTAGAATTCCCTTAAAACCATATATATCTGTGTAATGATATATCTTACGAGGTGGTTTTTTTTTAGATAATATCGGCCTCATGCTTCTTTGAAAGAATTCACTGTATTCATGTGCATGAGCACCTCTTGTTATTACTTTCAATATATTCACTCCTAAAATTATTGTCCTAATTATTTAATATATCTTATTTGGAAAATTCGGTAAATATTTAAGTGGAGGCACTATTATCAACCTTACAGCAATTCAATAAACAGCTTAAATCTTTACTATAAAAAGACACCCAGTTAATTTGGATGCCTGCATAAACTTTTTTGTGTATCTAATGACTCAGGAAGCATTTTCTTTTCTGCTTTTGCCCCAATGAAGACAAAATCAATCCAACCCCCACATCGACCTTCCACTCAGCAATGGTCAGATACTTCGTTTTTCTCTGATAGCGTCCCATATGATTCCTTAATATTTTCAGTAGTCAGAACAAATTTTGTTAGTGTTTCGGCGATGATATACATTTCCTCGATTATTTCTCTTAAATCGGAAAGCACTGTTAACTTCCCTCGAATAATTTAAAATTATAAAATTTATATATTTATTATACTCTATTATACAAAAATTAGGTAGTCCTATTTCACAACTGACAAAGTTAATGACATTGGCATTTGATCAACAAACTTCATATCATTCTTTAGTGCTTTTAACTTTTTATCAATAAGAAGAATATTTTTTCGAATATCCATCAACATTTATCCAAAAAAACGGTTTCTTATTGCAAGTCGGCCAACACTTTATCCTTTTCACTATTTTTTGCTGCTAATACTCTATAATCAGAGAACAATAAAAAAGTTGCATGGGTTTCTCATCAGTTCATTATAAAAAAATCCGTCACAAGGCAAGCGGGTTCTTCGCTTCCATCTAGCCCCCAAAAGCTTGGATACATCCCGTCGCCGAAGCCTGTTGTAAACATAGCAATGTCCACCTTGTCATGAAAACGGGTGACGAGCCAGTTCCATGTGTGCTTGTAGTTTTGCTCAAGCACTTCTGCAAATTCCTCGCAAAGATAGTAGAAATCATTGTCCTCGCATAGGCTACGCGTTCGTCTCTACTTTCTAACTGCTTAATTACAAGTAGAATAGGATATTTCCCTTGAGCAACCTTCCTCGTAAAAGATTGGTCACCTTCTGAAACAAAAGGATCACAGGCAACGATAGACTGCTCGTGATCTCGATATGGCCTAACTGTTTAGCAAATAACCGATCACCTTCACTTCTGGGCTTCTTTTGTTCTTTCCATTTTCAAAAATTAAGTTTGTTGGATCGATGTTGTTTCTTGCGTTAGCCGTGAGACTGATAACTTAGCCAAGGACTCCTTTCGCCTAAACGTATGACTTACGTACACGAAAAACCCGCTACTAATACGTCTATGCCATCGTTTGATTCAACGGACACTATACGCATCAATAACGGGCAAATACGCCTCAGGAGAGATTCGAACTCCCGATCCACAACTTAGAAGGAGTATGGTTAGAATGCTTCGTATTTTATACGCTACCTATTATTAATAAAATGAAAAGGTTTATACCTATTACTTCTCCACAAGTATTTTATAACGAATATCTAAGAAATATCATAATTTGATTTAAAATTAATACTATCGATTTCTCCTTTTACATTAAATGTAAAATCATTCGGGTTAAAAAAAGCAAAGTTATAATAACCCAAGTCACTAGCACCTTCATACTTAATCCCATCGAATCCAATCTCAATACAGCAAATTGCAATAAAGTTAGTAATTAGATAACCTTTCCTAACATTTGTACTTTCTTGGTTTTCTGCTGATAAAAAGCCTTCAAATCCTGTAAATATTCTATCAATATCTAATAAATATAATTTCCTACAATTATTAAAAGTAGCTACATCTGTAACTTCGTTCTTTTTCGGTTCAATTTCATAAGGAATCCCCTTCATATCATTTGTGCAATATAATACGGAAATACCTACTGGATTATATCTGCCATGTGAAGTGTCTCCTTTAGGCGGATTCCACATTGTCTCTTGACTATGTTTCTTTTTATCTTTCCCCCTATTTCGACCTCTAAATAACTCCAAACCACGTTCTAATATAAAATAATCTTCTTGCGAGTAAATATTCTCTAATGTTCGATATATTTTTTTTCCAATTTCATGTTTATAAGCCAAAAGAGGTTTTTCAAATAGATAATCCTCAAATTCCTTTAATTTTGAAGACTCGATATTAATTTCATATTTCTTGGCAATTTCTGAAAAAGAGTCCTCATCAAATCCCCAAAAGGAATTAATTTCTTCTCTTGTATATATTTTATCAAGAGATTCGAAACTTCCATTATCAGGATCATTTTTTGGATCGTAGCCTGTCCCATAGTTGCAGTTTGGACATATTATGTTATCTAAAATTAGATCAAAATACTCTTCAAACACACCATTTTCACTCAAGAAGTCATATACATGCTCTCCTATATGTAAAAAGTTAAGCTCCTCTTTCTCATACTTATAAGAAGTGTATTCTATTTCTTGGCCTTCAGAACAGTAAGAGCAGTATTCAATTTTCTCAGATAGAATTTCACCGGCCTTTTCCGCAACTATTCTCATTAGTACTTCCTTTGAACCTTCATCAATTACATAGCATTCCGTTGGTAACAATTCTTCCTCACACTTTGTACAATAATATTCGCCTTCTTCTGCATATCCAACAATATAAATAGGAGGAGATTCATTTAAATCATCAACTTCTATATTTAATGCTTCCATTTGTTCGTCTACATTAAAACAATTTAAACAAATTACTTCCTGCATTTTTCCCACCTCAGTTTTTAAGTTTAAAAACACCTCAACAACTGCCCTAATGTCAATTCTAATCCCAACATATACCTACTATCAATGTGAATAAAACACCTTTATTTTATATAACATATGAGACTCTTGTCACTTAATGCTTTCATTAATCGTAATATTCATAATTCTTTATAAAATTAAAATCACATCTAAGTACTCTTGATTATTAGAATGATTTCACGGTTCTAAAAAATTATGACTCACTTCAAGGAAACGTCCTTCCGTAACACCACATAATCTACACTTCTTTTTATTCAAAAAACTGACTCGAATATCCACTCTATGCTGAATATTCGTTACGCTTTGAAAATACTATACATGAAGTGCGTAATCTCTTATGGTACGCTTGTTTCTATTACCGCTAACTTTCATCTGCCTTGTAATGACGTCAAGTTACATTTGAAATCATGATAAAGTCACTTAATACAGCTGATTAATCAATATTTGGTATTGAACGGTAGAGCAAGAAACAGATAATTCCTCAAATAGTCGTATCTTTTTAGGTCATAAAAAAAACCCCTATCGTTAGTAATACAGGGTGATATACGGTATAATTCCTTAAATAACCGTTATACTGACCGTTTCACTAAACGATATAAGAGGTTGATTTGACGGGCTTTAGCACCCGATTTATTAACGTCCCAGGAGAGATTCGAACTCCCGACCGACGGCTTAGAAGGCCGTTGCTCTATCCTGCTGAGCTACTGGGACATGTTGTTATGTAGTGTGCTGTGGTGTATTACCTCAGCGACAAGATTTATTATATTACTATTGTTCTTTAAAGTCAACGGTTTTTCGAAAGTTTTTTCATAAGGGGCAAATGCTGCACCCTTATGAAATACCTTCCAATGTGACAGTGTTTTCGAGGTCTTGTATGACCTGACCTTCGTCCGTGAAAAACTGTACGTTTGCTTCGCTTCCATCTAGTGTCAGTATAGCATAGCTGCGCTCTTTTCGCACTCTTGGCAAGTGTACGCTGCCAGGGTTAATGAGGAGTTTTCCTCTTAGTAGTTCACTGCCCGGGATGTGCGAGTGACCAAAGCAGATAATGTCTGCGCCTAGCTCTTCTGCACGGTAGTAGACTTGAAGTAAGGATTGTTTGATGCCATGCAGATGTCCGTGAGTGAGAAATAGTTTTCCGCCTCCATCAAGTGGGAGCAGGAGCTCTTCTTCAAAATCGCCCATAAAGTCACAATTTCCTTTGACGACTTTGTATCCTTCGAGTGCTGGGTGGTTCGTTTCGAGTTCTGAATCTCCGCAGTGGATCATCATGTCGACTTCAGCCTCATGCCGTTTGGCAATGGTTTGAAGTTCGTCTGTGAGTCCATGACTGTCACTAATAATGAGTATCTTCATGGCTTCATTCCCCCTTATTCATTTGCGTCTAGCAGTGATGAAAGCTTTTGAAGCGCGACCGCTCGATGGCTGATCTTGTTTTTCTCCTCTGGTGATAACTCGGCCATCGTCTGGTCTTTGTCTTTGACGATGAAAATTGGGTCGTATCCGAAGCCATTTTCGCCGATTGGTTTTTCTGCAATGAAGCCTTCTACTGATCCTTCTACCGTTTTTGTTTCTTTTCCCGGTATGCTGACAGCAAGGGCACATCTGAATCTGGCTGTGCGGTCTTCTTTTTCAATGCCTTGAAGTTCGCTCAGCACTTTTTCCACATTCTCCGCATCATCTTTATGCTCACCTGCGTATCTCGCTGAATACACGCCAGGTTTCCCGCCTAGATAATCAATCGACAGACCGGAATCGTCTGCAATGACCATTTCACCTGCTTTGGCTTGAATGGCCTCCGCTTTGATGATGGCATTTTCTTCGAAGGTTTGTCCTGTTTCTTCAATCTCTTCAGTAAAGCCAATGTCTGCTAGTGTTTTGACCGTGAATCCTTTTGGCTCAAGAATGGCTTTGAATTCTTTCGCTTTGCCCGCATTGTGCGTTGCAATGATGGCTGTTTTCATCCTGATCAAACCCTTCTCTTTATTCGATGACTTCTCCTGTTACTGCTTTTTGCTTTTCGATTAATTCTTTGATGCCCTTTTCGGCTAAATCAAGCAGTCCGTTTAGCTGTTCTCTTGAGAATGTCGCTTCTTCACCTGTGCCTTGAAGTTCAACAAAACGGCCAGCGCCTGTCATGATGACATTCATATCTACTTCAGCAGAAGAATCTTCTTCATAGTTTAAATCTAACAGAAGACCTTGCTGAGAATCAATTCCGACGGATATCGCCGCTAAATAATCAGTAATCGGGTTTTCTTTGATGACCCCTTCAGCTCGTAGCTTTTGAATCGCGAGTGTCATGGCAACAAAAGCACCTGTGATGGACGCTGTGCGTGTACCACCGTCTGCTTGAATGACATCACAATCAATCCAAATCGTGCGTTCGCCAAGCTTTTCTAAGTCAACGACTGCGCGGAGTGCTCGTCCAATTAAACGCTGAATCTCCATCGTACGTCCTGTGACTTTTCCTTTAGATGATTCTCTTATCGTTCTTTGTGCAGTTGCTCTTGGAAGCATGCTATATTCTGCTGTAATCCAGCCTTTTCCTTCTCCTCTTAAAAAAGGAGGTACGCGGTCTTCGATCGATGCGTTACAAATCACCTTCGTATTTCCCGCTGAGATTAAGACAGAGCCTTCTGGGTGCGTGATGTAGCCTGCCTCTATTTCAATTTTTCTCAATTCGTCATATTGTCTTTCATCTAATCTCATGTTTTACCTCCGTTACGATATACATTCCGCGCGTATGCCAGCGGGGTTCTCCTACTAACTTTGACAACCTCGGCTTGTTCTAACCGCTCGGAATAAAAAAGAGGCAGCGAATATGCATGCCTCTTTTTCTCCATTATATCAATGTGTGACGTTAAAAACTACCTGTATTCACTTGTTCTGGTCGTGAAACCGGCTTTGTGAGCTCTGCTCCTTTTTCGTTCACAAGCTCAGCCTTGCCATTGACCTTAACAGATACGCTTTTGACGTCCGGCAGCTCGGTTAATGTGAGCACAATGCTATTAAGAACTTTTTGTGAAATCACCTTTTTCTTTTCATCTGCACTACCAAAAATAGATTCGTTGAAATCAAGTGTCACATGTCCATCTTTTACTTTTGGTACATCATTCAGCTTCACATCTTGATCAAAGTCTGTAAGAAGATGGCTTTTTTTGCTTGGTCCGGAAACGAGCTCATCAATTGCTGCTATAATCGGATCATCCTCGTCTTTTGGTGCTCTTGTGGTGACCGGAACGTAGTATGTCTGTTCATCAGATTCAGCTAAATAGTAGACAGTAACAGGCTTTGTTGAAGTCATATCAGCGGCAGCCTCGTGCTGGATATTAATCCCGTCTTCTCTGCTTAAATCATCTGAGATAGGTGTACCGTTCACAGGCATTTCTTTTAGTTCATGTCCATTCATCTTCAATTTGACTTTGGCTATGGAATCAAACTGTGTTAACGTCCAAGTAACAGATTGCAGGATTCGCTGTTCGTCTTCTTTTTTATAGTTTTTAAATTCATTTGAAAAATCCACAATCGCCGTTCCATCTTTAATATCGACAGATACGCTCGTGTCCGCAGGCAACACTGCTCTGAATCCATTCGGCATTAAGTTAGAAATAGGTCCCCCGTCCACGAGATATTCAAGGGTTTGTTTGGCACTTCCTTCATTTTTCGGCAGCGGAATGGATTGAGATACGACATACCCGTTTTTATCAATTAAATATAATTCTCTCATGACTGTATCTGCCTGCTTCTCTTCTTTTCCTTCTTTGGATGTTTGTTTATCTTCTTTATTTTCTTTCACATATGTGACGTTTTGTGGTGGATCAATCTCTGTTTTCGCTTGGTCTGTTTGAAACAATCCGCATCCTGACAAAAGCATGGCTGACGCGATACACGTAACAGCTGCTGTAGATCCTTTTTTCAGCATACTTCACCCTCCTCTAGTAGTTTGTACTACTATGTATACGAGCTCCCCCCGAGGATTAGACCCTTTTCATAAAAAAATAACCCGCTTCAAGTAGAAGGGGTTATTGCTGATAGATGTGTTCAAGTGACACGGTTTCGACCTTTCCTGGCAGGTAGCCAAACCAGTCACGAGCGATGTTTTGGAAATTTTGCTGCTGTCCTGTTGTGTAAAATGTATGGACAGGTGCTTCTTTAGAGGTATTTAACAGCCCTTTATATGAAAGAATCGTACTCGCTTCTCTCGCTGTCTCATCCCCTGATGAAATGATGTTTACTTCACTGCCCATAAAGCGCTGAATCGGCTCTTTTAAAATCGGATAGTGTGTGCAGCCCAGAATAAGTGTATCAATCCCTGTTTCTTTCATTGGTTCAAGGGAGTCTTTCACCACTGCCTCTGCTGTCTGATCTAAAAAAGTACCGCTTTCCACAAATGGGACAAGGAGTGGACACGCCAGGCTTTGAACCGTTAGACCTGCTTTTAGTGACAGCAGCGCTTCTTTGTATGCCTCGCTTTTGATCGTATTGACTGTGCCAATAACGCCAATGTGCTGGTTGTTTGTCACCTTGATCGCTGTACGGGCGCCGGGCTGAATGACACCAATGACCGGAATATCAAGCGTTGCTTTGATTTCGTCCAGTGCAATCGCCGTTGCTGTGTTGCACGCAATGACGAGCATTTTAATATGGTGATGTTTTAATAAGTAGTGCGCCATTTCCCATGTATATTGAAGAACCTCTTCTTCTTTACGAGGGCCATATGGACATCGTTTTGTATCACCTACATAAATGATGTTTTCTTTTGGCAGTTGTCTCATGATTTCCTTTGCAACGGTTAAACCGCCGACGCCGGAATCAATGACGCCGATTGGTTGATCCAACAAAATCGCCTCATTTTCTTTTCATTTGCTGCTGTAGTTTCGTTAAGGATTGGTTGAAAACGATGGCTTCTTCTTCTGAGAAAGCCCCTAGAAGTTCACTGACGTATTCTTGGCGTTTAGCAATCACTTCTTGAATGATCCTCTCGCCTTCAGGCAATAAATGAATGCGAACCACGCGGCGATCAGATGGATCTTTCACCCGTTCGACAAGTTCACTTTTTTCCATTCTATCAATTAAATCAGTGGTTGTGCTGCAAGCCAAATACATCTTTTGTGACAGCTCACCTATTGTCATATCTCCGAATTCATAAAGCCACTGAAGCCCGATGAATTGTGGAGGTGTAATCGTATATTGATTCAGGATTTCTCTGCCTTTTTGCTTAATAATTGCAGCAATGTGGCGCAATGATTTTTCAATCTCTGCAACATGGCCAGACTCATTCGTTTCCATTTTATTGATACCTCACTATAGCATCTCACTTTGATTAAAACGTACATGTCTATTTTCCTCGTTTTTCAAAGAAAATGCAAGAAGAGACTCATGGAAACCATATAGAAATAACCGGTTCCTTCCCGATATGGAAGGAAAACCGGCTGACTTTAGAGCTCTAGCTCACCCATACGCAGAAGCTCGACTACGGCCTGTGAGCGGCCTTTAACTCCTAGCTTTTGCATGGCATTCGAAATATGATTTCGAACAGTCTTTTCGCTAATAAAAAGCTCGCTTGCAATTTCTTTTGTTGTTTTATCTTGGACGAGCAATTCGAATACTTCTCTTTCTCTTTTGGTTAATAGCGGCTTGGATTGAAACTCTTTCTCCTTCAAGTATTGTAACCCTCCTTGCTAAGGTGAGAGCTCTAGTCTCTATAGAATGGGATTCTGTATAGTCGAGATATCATATGCCGGGTACCTGAGGTAGGTGACGTTAAAATCAAGAAATCCCGCATATCAGCGTCCAATTTACTGCGCTTTCAGCCACGCAAAAAAGGACGAGTCTCCTCACCGAGACATCGTCCTTTTTTGCGTGGTATTTAAAAGATTGTAATGGCGCCTGTTAACAATGCAATAAGTGTTGTAAAAAGGGCAGTTAACACGGTCCATAGGAGTGCGTATTTTTGCAAATCACCAATATCTTTGTTCAGCATACCAACAAGCAGCAGCGTTGAAGCCACAAGTGGGCTCAGTAAGTGGACAGGCTGTCCTATGATAGAAGCACGTGCAATCTCCACCGGATCAATCCCGTAAGCTGCGCCGGCTTCAGCCAAGATTGGCAGCACCCCGAAATAGTAAGCATCATTTGAAAGAATAAATGTAAATGGCATACTCGTCAAAGCCACAATTAGCGGGAAAAATGAGCTGTAGGAATCTGGAATCATGTAAATGACCAAATGGGCAATGGCCTCAACCATCTTTGTTCCTGAGAAGATCCCTGTGAAAATTCCTGCTGCAAATACAAGTGTGATAACCGTTAATGCGTTTCCTGCATGAGATAAAATTCGCTCACGCTGATCTTCAACCTTTGGATAGTTAATCATGAGAGCGATGACAAATCCAATTAAGAAAAGTACAGGAATTGGGATGATATCCATGACTAGTGTGACCATGACAGCAATTGTAAGGAAGAAGTTAATCCAAATCAGATTCGGCCTTTTGATATCGGCTACTCCATCCTCAATTGACGCAGCCAATTCAGGAGAAATGGACGGCTCTTCTTTGTACTGAATTTCTGCAATCCCAATTCGTTTTCTTTCTTTTTTCCCAAGAATATAAGCAGTAAAAAGTATAAAAAGACCGCCTCCAACCATCGTTGGGAGTAATGGAATGAAAAATTCGCCTGCATCTAATCCAAGCGCCGCGATGGCACGAGTAGCTGGGCCGCCCCATGGCGTCATTCCGCTCATAATTCCTAATGATAATAATGAAATTGTTCCTAAAATTAATGGGTTCATCCCAATTCTTAAGAAAAGTGGCAGCATAGCTGATACGGTAATCATATACGTTGTTGTTCCATCACCATCTAAAGCAACAAGCATAGACAAAATCGCTACCCCAAAAGCAATTTTGACAGGATCACCTTTTACAATACGTAGAATGAGTTTAATCAGAGGATCAAACAATCCAGCATCCAGCATGACACCGAAGAATAAAATCGCAAATAACAATAAAGCAGCTGATGGTGCAACAGTTTTCAGTCCATCAAGCATCATGTCCCCTAATCCTTTGTTAAAGCCACCGATCAATGCAAATATGATAGGTACAACGGTTAGAGCCACCACCGGATGCATACGTTTAGTCATAATGAGAAATGTAAATGTCAAGACCATCAAGATCCCTAAAATAGCTAGCACTTTATATCCCTCCATCCTCTTCTTTACATGATCTGCAAGCGCCCCCTTGCACTTGCGATCTATATGTTAGCGCTTTCTATTTCAAGGATATAATAGCTTTTTTTATAATGAAAATATCGATTTTTTCGTATATTCAATAAATTTCTTTTATAATCAACCTTGCTGATTTCTTAAAAACTCAATGAACGCTTTCACAACAGACAAATGAAGTGAGTCTGGCTGGTACATGAGCCATGTATCTCTTAAAACAGGCTGTCCATCTTTATACGAAAGACCTTTTACAAATAACTCATCACTTGGTCTGAGGCAAATTTCTGGGACAATGGCATAGCCTAAACCATGCTTCACCATCTCTTTTGATGTATCCTGACGGTCTGTCTCCATCGTGACAAGCGGAGGCATTGTGAATGTTTCCTGCCACCATCTGTTAATCAGCCGTTTCAATGAACTGTCTGTATGATAGTCAATGAGCGGCAGATTCGGGAGATCCTTTAGCTGGATTTCTGATTTTGAAATGATGCAAAGACGCTCTTTATCGAGCAAAAAACGCTCTCCATTCCAGTCATAATCGCCTCTTAAAATCCCTAAATGCACACTTGATGTTCCTAATAAATCCATTACCTTTGTGCTCCAGCCTGTGTTGACCATAAATTGAACATGTGGATACTGCTTAGAAAATTCTTTTAATATTTCTGGCAGTTTATACTGGGCAAAGTTACTTGAGACCCCTAACCGGATCGTCCCTTTGACCTTTTTTTGCATATTGAGCATGCCATCTTTTGTTTGCTGCAGCTGTTTGAGCATGTCATTTGCATATTTAGCCAAGTATTCGCCCTCTGATGTAAATTCAATTCCTCGTTTTCTTTTAAAGAAAAGCTTCATATCAAACTCCTCTTCAAGCTGTTTCAAACGATAGCTTAAGGCAGGCTGAGAGACAAATAATTTTTCTGCCGCTTTTGTGATGTTCTTTTCTTCATAAAGTACCTTTAAAAACCGCCAATCTTTTTCATCCATTGTTTGTCCTCCTTTTTTACTAATTATAAAATAATTTTATTGATTTCTCTTAAAATAATGTATTTAACTTATTTCTTATTATACTTTACCATTTTGGTTAGATAAACAGTTTATTAAAAATTGAGGGTGAGAGTAATGAGAAAAGTTCCAATCACAATCATGCGAGGCGGTACAAGCAAAGGGGTATTCATTCACGCGAACAATGCACCATATGAACACGATGAGCTCGAAGCATTTCTATTAGACATTATGGGCAGCCCTGATCGGCTGCAGGTCGATGGAATCGGCGGCGGTAATTCTTTAACAAGCAAAGTGGCGATCATCGATAAAGCCACACGCCCGGATGTGGATGTGAACTATACATTTGCACAAGTCAGCATTAATGAGAGATATGTCGACTTTAAAGGAAACTGCGGGAACATCTCATCAGCCGTTGGGCCGTATGCGATCATTAAAGGACTTGTTCAAGCGGTTGAGCCCATTACGACTGTACGTATCCTCAATACCAATACAAATAAAGTCATTACGGCAGAGGTCGAGGTCGAAAATGGAGAAGTAAAATTTGAAGGACAGGCAGAAATTCCAGGCGTAAAAGGAACTGGTTCTCCCATTTATTTATCCTTTGAGAAACCTGAAGGCGCTGTCACAGGTAAAACCTTTCCGACTGGAAACAAAATTGATACGATTCAAACAAAGTTTGGGGAGATTCCAATCTCGATCGTTGACATTGCAAATCCAATTGCCTTTATTCGCGCGAAAGATATTCAATTAAAAGGAACTGAATTGCCTGAAGAGTTTACAGACGAATTACTGGATAATTTAGAAGAAATTCGTTCCCTTGCTGCTGAAATGTGTCATTTTGCACCAAAAGAAATGGCCACATTACAGTCTCCAGCTGTTCCAAAGCTTGCGCTCATTAGTGAGCCTACTGATTATGTAGATACAAATGGAATCTTGAGACGAGCAGAAGATATGGACATCATCGTTCGTATGCTATCGATGCAACGACCGCACCAAGCACTTGCCATTACCGGCTCTGTCTGCGTGACAGCCAGCTGTTTCTTAGATGAAACGCTTCCTTCTCAGCTGTTTCAAGGAAAAGATGACACCCTTCGAATTGGGCATCCTGCTGGTATTATGCAAACTGAAATTGACATCTCTGAAAACAGAGTCAAAGTTATTCGAACCGCAAGAGAAATTCTAGACGGAGTTGTCTTCACAAAACAAGACTATGTGATTCAGCCTCAGATTAAAAGAGAAGCTTAAAGCAGACGATGCTCTCGTCTGCTTTTTTTAATGCTGTAGCGGTGCATCTATATCTCCGGCAGAATGAGCTTTTATCTGCCCTTTCTCATCTTTTAGCTGGAGATGACCGTTGTGGTTGACCCCGCAGCAAATACCCTCTTCCCATGTTTGTTTTTCACGGTCTAACGAAATCCGCAGCGGTTTATGAAGACGATATAACCGTTTGTTGTAGAGGGCAGTGAGTGCTTCAAACCCTTCATTCTTCCAGCGTGTATAATATTTTTCAAAAGCAGCTGCAAGTCCCTTCACAAGCTGATCGGCATTCACCTCTGTAAGCTCTGATAGGCAAATGGTTTTGTACGGAACATGCTCCGGCTTTGTCTTCACATTGATGCCAACACCAATATAAATGGCTGTACGGTCCGCTTCAATCAATGTGCCTGATACCTTTGCTTCATTGATGAGAATATCGTTTGGCCATTTAATCGCCAGCTGATCCTCAGCCCTTATGAGAGGTTTAAGTACATCGTAGATCGCTAGTGCCGTCAGCGGAGCAATCGTTGACTGGGTGGAGAGTTCTTCTGGCGGTAAAACTGTCATGGTCACAGCGACATTTCCTGCAGGCGTTTCCCACGGCCTGCCCAGCCTGCCTCTTCCTGCTGTCTGCTGATGTGCATAGACAGCAAATGAAGGTTTTTCTCCTTGCTGAATGAGCCTTTTCGCTTCATTATTTGTACTATCAATGGTGTCATATTGAAAAATCTTCATGTGTTCTCCTTTTGTTTCTTCTTGATATGGTCTTTTTATTATAACAAAATGAAGCTTACACGTTGATGAGGCTGCATACTACCCATTTCGCTGAGCTTGAAATGTCTCTTTTTCTTCCTCTGTAAATGGGACAGGCGCGCCTGTTTCTTTATTAATTTGGACCATCGTGACTGAGCCTGTAAAGCATGGTTCCTGCTGCTCGTTTTCTCCTAAATAATGAAGAATAAGTGAGCTTGACCCAACTTTTTCCGGCTTTACATACACACGAAGCCGCTCCCCTATCTCCACCTGTTTGATGTAATCACATTGCAGGTTTGCCACGACTGTAATCGTCTCTTTCACACGTTTCATTCGTTTATCCACAATTCCTGTTTTTTGAAAAAAGGCAATCCGTGCTTCTTCAAAATACACAAATGGGGTGACATTGTTCATATGGCCGAACATATCCGTTTCTGAAAAACGGACAGTCGTTTCGACATAAAATCGAAAGGATGCCCTCCACTCTTCAAACGGTTCCTCAATATATGACGGAAGTCTCACTTTATCATCTCCTTATTCATCAATAAACGCCTCTCCCATATTGGAAGAGGCGTTTATTCTGTGTTCCACCCAGCCTCTTGTAAACACTCATCATGATTGGCAAAGAGGACTGAATGTGCTGTTATTCTGCGTGATCGCTTCCGAAGAAGTTACGGAAAGCTTGTAATGTTGTATCTCGGTTAAGTGCTGCAATTGATGTTGTCAGCGGGATTCCTTTCGGACACGCCTGCACACAGTTTTGAGAGTTCCCGCAGTTCGCAAGACCGCCGTCTCCCATAATTTCTTCTAGACGGTCAGACTTATTCATCGCACCTGTCGGATGTGCGTTAAATAGACGAACTTGTGAAAGCGGTGCAGGGCCCATAAAGGAAGACTTATCATTCACGTTTGGACAAGCTTCAAGGCAGACACCACATGTCATACATTTAGAAAGCTCATACGCCCATTGACGTTTTTTCTCAGGCATTCTTGGTCCAGGTCCAAGATCATATGTGCCATCGATTGGCACCCATGCTTTTACTTTTTTCAAGGAGTTGAACATACGGCTTCTATCAACCTGCAAGTCTCTCACGACCGGGAATGTCTTCATCGGCTGAAGACGGATCGGCTGATCTAACTTATCAATCAGGGCTGTACATGACTGGCGCGGTTTTCCATTAATGACCATAGAGCAAGCTCCGCACACCTCTTCAAGACAGTTCATATCCCAGTTGATCGCCGTTGTTTTTTCACCTTGTTTATTGACCGGGTTACGTCTAATTTCCATGAGTGCAGAAATGACGTTCATATTCGGACGGTAAGGGATTTCGAATTCCTCATCATAAGACTTTCCATCTGCTGTATCTTGACGTGTGATTATGAAATGAATTGTGTTTTTTTCACTCATCTTATTTCTCCACCTTTTTCTTCGAGTAATCTCGTTTACGAGGTGCAATTAACGATACATCGACGTCCTCATAGTGGAATGCAGGCTTTTGATTTTTCCCTTTGAACGTAGCCATCGTTGTTTTAAGGAATTCTTCATCGTTTCTTTCTGGGAATTCCGGTTTATAGTGTGCGCCTCGGCTTTCATTCCGGTTATATGCCCCGATCGTAATGACTCTTGCCAGCTGAAGCATGTTGTCAAGCTGACGCGTGAAGGCAGCGCCTTGGTTGCTCCATGATGCGGTATCGTTGATGTTGATCTTCTTGTAGCGCTCCATTAGTTCTTCGATCTTCTGATCTGTTTTTAAGAGTTTGTCATTGTAACGAACCACTGTAACGTTATCCGTCATCCATTCTCCAAGCTCTTTATGAAGCACGTACGCATTTTCTGTACCATCCATGCTGAGGATGTTGTCCCATTTCTCCTGCTCTTTCTTCACGGCACTGTCAAATGTTGCAGAAGAAAGGTCTTCCGCAGACTTCTCAAGACCGCTAATGTACTTCACCGCATTTGGTCCAGCGACCATTCCGCCGTAAATCGCAGAAAGAAGTGAGTTTGCACCAAGCCTGTTTCCGCCGTGCATCGAGTAATCACATTCTCCGGCAGCGAACAGACCTTTGATATTCGTCATTTGATCATAATCGACCCATAATCCGCCCATTGAGTAATGAACAGCTGGGAAGATTTTCATCGGCAGCTTACGCGGGTCATCACCCATGAATTTTTCATAGATTTCAATGATTCCGCCAAGCTTAATATCAAGCTCTTTTGGATCTTTATGAGAAAGATCGAGATATACCATGTTCTCTCCGTTGATGCCAAGCTTTTGCTCGACACATACGTCAAAGATTTCACGCGTTGCGATGTCACGCGGTACAAGGTTCCCGTATGCTGGGTATTTTTCTTCAAGGAAGTACCAAGGCTTCCCGTCTTTATATGTCCAAACTCGTCCGCCTTCACCACGAGCCGATTCACTCATGAGACGAAGCTTGTCATCTCCTGGAATCGCTGTCGGGTGAATTTGAATGAATTCTCCATTTGCATAATGCGCACCTTGCTGATAAACGATAGATGCAGCAGACCCAGTGTTAATCATGGAGTTCGTTGATTTACCGAACACGATTCCAGGGCCGCCTGTTGCCATGATAACCGCATCTGAACGGAAGGATTGAATTTCCATTGTCGTTAAGTTCTGTGCGACAATCCCGCGGCATACTTCCTCGTCATCTAAAACAGCGCCAAGGAATTCCCAGCCTTCATATTTTGTGACAAGTCCTGCTACTTCATAGCGGCGAACCTGCTCATCCAGTGCGTATAATAGCTGCTGGCCTGTTGTAGCTCCAGCAAACGCTGTACGGTGGTGCTGTGTTCCCCCGAAGCGGCGGAAGTCCAATAATCCCTCTGGTGTTCTATTAAACATAACACCCATACGATCAAGTAAGTGGATAATGGACGGCGCTGCTTCACACATTGCCTTTACTGGCGGCTGGTTGGCTAAGAAATCTCCGCCGTATACCGTGTCATCAAAATGCTCATAAGGTGAATCCCCTTCACCTTTTGTATTGACCGCTCCATTGATTCCGCCCTGTGCACATACAGAATGCGAACGTTTCACAGGTACGATTGAAAATAGTTGAACAGCTGTTCCCGCTTCTGCTGCTTTAATAGTTGCCATGAGACCAGCTAAGCCGCCTCCGACAACGATGATGCTAGAATTACTCATTGTAGCCCCTCTCCCTCTTCTACTAATCTATTTCCTCTTAAACAAAAGCGAAAATTGCTCTTAGCCCTACATATGAAAGCGCTATAAATATACCTAATGTCACAAATGTGGAGATTCTTTGTGAGCGTGGTGAAACCGTAATTCCCCAGCTGACAGCAAATGACCACAAGCCATTAGCAAAGTGGAAAATAGTAGATAAAACGCCGACAATATAGAAACCTAGCATAAATGGAGAGCTTAAAATATTCGCCATCATGTCGTAGTTGACTTCAGCTCCAAGTTGAGCTTGAATGCGTGTTTCCCATACGTGCCAAGTGATAAAAATCAATGTGATGATACCTGAAACCCTTTGCAGTCTGAACAACCAGTTTCTTAAGTAACTGAAGCGAGACGTGTTGTTTTGTGCCGTAAAGGCTATGTACACCCCATAAACAGCATGATAGATCAGTGGTAAGAAAATCACGAACAGCTCAAGTGCATATCTGAAAGGAAGCTGTTCCATAAAGTGTGCAGCTTTGTTAAACGCTTCTGGTCCATCCGTCGCAAAGTGGTTAATCACTAAGTGCTGTACTAAAAATAGACCGACCGGAATGACGCCAAGCAAAGAATGCAATCTCCGATAAAAAAATTCTTTGTTCCCCGACATTACTTTACCCCCTAGTAAAAAAAGTGCAATTGCTTGAAAATTGTCTTACCCCCGCTTCTTTCAATTGTAAGCACTTTATTCAAATTTATTGACAATTTCATTTTACTCCTATGTCAAAAAAGCGTCAAGAAACCGCGTACATAAATTAAAATTTTCCGAAATTTAAAAGTTTTAAATCAAAATTCGTTTTATTACAATAAGAATTTCTTAGACTTCAGGGAAAACTCTGTCATCATATGCCCACATAAGCTATAATAAATTGTTGAAAGAGGGGAGCCGTACAATGAATAAATTCGAATCTAACTTAGAACAGCTAAAAGAAATTGAAGTCAATGGATTTGCCTACGAGCTGATACGCGAAGTTCTGCTGCCAGATATTCTTGGTCAGGACCATTCATCTATGATGTATTTTGCGGGTAAACTGCTTGCTCGTAAATTTCCTCAAGAGTCATGGGAAAAGATCCCCGAATTTTTCCATGATGCCGGATGGGGGACTCTCACAATGGTCCATTCGAAAAAACAGGAAATTGAGTTTGAGCTCGAAGGTCCACTAGTATCCAATCGACTCACCTATCAAAAGGAGCCATGCTTTCAGATGGAAGCCGGTTTTATTGCTGAACAAATTCAGCTTCTTAATGAGCACGTAGCTGAATCCTATGAACAAGTGAAAAAGCGTGCTGAGAAAGTCATTTTAACCGTTAAATGGGATTTAAGAGACCCTAGCTAATCCTCTTGGTAAAAGGCGCGGACTTCAGGTCACGCCTTTTTTATCTGTCTACATCTATCATAGCATACTTAATGAATGGGTTTACGTCCGTTTCAGCCGATTCCATATAGAAAAAAGAGGCGCTCCTCTTTCATGAGGTCACCTCTTTACCTTTTTAAGAGTGAGCAGCTGCGCTCACCTTTGATAAATCAAACGCATCATGCAGCGCTTCAACTGCTTTGACCATATCATCACGGCCGACCACTGTTGAGACTTTGATTTCAGACGTACTGACCATTTTCACTTGAATATCTTTTTGCGCTAACACAGCGAACATTTCAGCGGCTACGCCTGGGTTAGAGACCATTCCAGATCCCACGATGGATACTTTCGCTAATTTGCTTTCTGTCTCAATCTGCTCGTAGCCAAGCGCCCCTTTATATTCTTCTAATACTTCAACTGTTTTGGACAAATCATCCGTTTTCACAGAGAAAGAGATCGACGTCTGATTGGTGCTTGTGACAGACTGAATGATGATATCAACATTGATATTCTGTTTCGCAAGCGTCGTAAAAATGGTCGATAATGTTGTTAGACCGCTTGAAAGCCCGCACACTGTCACACGTGTAATCTGATCTTCAAACGCAATGCCTCTGACGACTAAATTTTGTTCCATGGATGATTCCTCCTCAATTAACGTACCCGATTCATTTTCAATACTAGAACGGACTTCTAACGGGACTTGATAATTTTTCGCAAATTCAACAGCTCTTGGATGCAGGACCCCAGCTCCTAAATTAGCCAGCTCAAGCATCTCATCGTATGAAATACCTGCAAGTTTCCGCGCAGATGGTACATAACGCGGATCTGTCGTAAACACACCTGGTACATCTGTGTAAATATCACATTTATCAGCTTTTAGGGCGGCAGCCAGTGCCACAGCAGTCGTATCTGATCCTCCGCGTCCAAGTGTTGTGATATGTAAGTCATCTGCAATTCCTTGGAAGCCTGCCACAACAACGACTTTCCCCGCACTTAATTCCTCTTTTATTCTTGCTTCATCAATGTCCACGATTCTTGCATTTCCGTGTACATGCTCTGTTTTCATACCAGCCTGCCAGCCTGTAAAGGAAATGGCATCATAGCCTCTTGCTTGGAGCGCCATCGCTAATAATGAAATGGTCACCTGTTCACCAGTTGCGAGCAGCATATCCATTTCTCTTTTGCTTGGATCGTCTGTAAGTTCTTTCGCTAGGTCTACTAGAACATCTGTTGATTTACCCATCGCTGATACAACCACAACCACATCATGTCCTGCCTCGCGTTCAGCGATCACTCTCTCTGCGGCATTGCGAATTTTTTCTGCTGACCCAACGGAAGTTCCGCCAAATTTTTGTACAATTAGTCCCATGTCTACCATCCTTTTTCCAAAAGTTCACGTGTGAGAGAAGAGGCTGCTTTGGAGACTGTCCGCTCACTGCAAATAAAAAAGCAATGAGAGAACAAATCTCCCATTGCTTTAAAATCATCATTAAACGATGCAAACAATGAGATAGCCCTCCAAGAAATGAATTCTTGACAGCCCTACATTTCTTCAATGTACAGCCAGCGAATAAAATGAGTGGATTTTATTCACTTCGGCGACGCTCCCCTTTCAGCCCTCTTCTTAGATCCCATCGATCTCCGAAGGCTTACTCTTGAAGTTCGCACCTCTATCTTCAACAAACAACACGTTCATTTATTAAATTAGTCACATCTTAACAGACTTTTGGAAAAAGTACAATCTATTTTTTTAATGCTTCCATTAAAAGTTCAGCCGTCTGTTTTGGAATGCCCGCCTCCTGAAAGTCTTGGATAGAGGCTTCTTTCATCTTTTTCACAGAGCCAAAATGTTTGAGGAGCTGCTTTTTACGTTTTTCTCCGATACCTGGCACATCGTCCAAAATAGACTGAAATGCATTTTTCCCACGCAGCTGCCTGTGAAAGCTAATGGCGAACCGGTGCACTTCATCTTGAATGCGCTGCAACAAGTAAAAAGCCTGGCTATTTCGCTCCAGCGCAACAATTTCAAGTGTATCTCCCATCATGAGATTGGATGTCCGGTGTTTTTCATCTTTTACAAGTCCTGCCACTGGAACAGACAGGTTCAATTCATTTTCAAGCACATCGATGGCTGCGTTAATCTGTCCTTTTCCTCCGTCAATTAAAATTAAATCTGGCAGCGGCAGTTCATCCTTTAACACGCGGGTATATCGTCTTCTAATGACTTCACGCATGGATGCATAATCATCTGGTCCTGAGACGGTTTTAATTTTGTATTTTCGGTATTCCTTTTTATATGGCTTCCCGTCCTGAAAGACAACCATGGCAGAAACCGGGTCTGCTCCTTGAATATTGGAGTTATCAAACGCCTCAATTCTGTACGGCATATAAATATTAAGCGCATCCCCAAGCTGCTTCACCGCACCAATTGTCCGCTCTTCATCACGCTCAATGAGCGAAAACTTTTCTTTTAAGGCGATTTTGGCATTTTGATGCGCAAGTAAAAGCAGATCCTTTTTCTTTCCTTTTTTCGGCTGGTGAACGTTTGTCTCAAGTAATTGCTCAATCATCTCTTGATCGACACTGTCCGGTACCAAAATTTCCTTCGGCAGAAAATGGTTGTTCTTTTCATAAAATTGCCCCATAAACGTGAGGAACTCCTCTTCAGGGTCCTGATACATAGGAAACAGGCTGACATCACGTTCAATCAATTTCCCCTGTCTGATGAAGAAAACTTGGACACACATCCAGCCTTTATCATAGGCATAGGCGAAGACATCTCGATCTGATAAATCACTCATCGTCATTTTCTGTTTTTCCATCGTTGAGTCGATATAAGCGATTTGGTCTCTCAGTTCTTTTGCCCGTTCAAACTCTAAATTTTCAGCAGCTTCCTGCATCTTTTCGGTCAGTTCTTTTTTGATTTGCTGATGTCCTCCGTTTAGAAACCTTGTGATTTCGTCCACGAGCTGCTTATTCGTTTCCTCGGAAATGTCATACACACATGGTGCAAGACATTGCCCAAGATGATAATAAAGGCAGACACGGTCAGGAAGGGTGGCGCATTTTCTCAGTGGATATAAGCGGTCGAGCAGCTTTTTCGTTTCTCGTGCTGCTTGTACGTTTGGGTATGGACCGAAATATTTCCCTTTGTCCTTTTTTACATTGCGGGTGACGATCAGCTTAGGGTGGCGTTCATTCGTAATTTTTATAAATGGATACGTCTTGTCATCCTTGAGCATGACATTGTATTTTGGGTCATATTTTTTGATTAAATTCAGCTCTAAAATGAGCGCTTCGATATTAGAAGAGGTGACAATGTATTCAAAGTCTTCAATTTCACTGACAAGCCGCTGCGTTTTGGCGTCATGTGATCCAGTGAAATAAGAGCGCACCCTGTTTTTTAACACTTTTGCCTTTCCCACGTAAATGATCGTATTTTGTCTATCTTTCATTAAGTAACAGCCTGGTTGATCCGGCAGGACTGACAGTTTTTCTTTGATTAGTTTGTTCATATTTTCATCCGTCCTTGTTTTCCTCTTTCACTCCTTCTAGTGTATCACGAACATTTGTTTTATACCATGTTGAAAGAAAAGCGGCTCTCGTCTTTACGAGAACCGCTTCAATGATTATGCCGCTTGGACATAGATCGGTTTATAGATGTTTGTTGACAAGTTCAGCAAGTGCTTCTTTTGGTTTGAAACCAACAGAAGTTTCTACAACTTCACCGTCTTTTAAAACAAGAAGTGTTGGGATACTCATAACGCCGTATTTACCAGCAGTTTCTTGGTTATCGTCTACATCAATTTTTACAATTTTCATTTTGTCGCCCATTTCTTGATCAAGTTCTTCAAGAACTGGAGCAATCATTTTACAAGGTCCACACCATGGTGCCCAAAAGTCTGCAAGAACAACACCCTCTGCAGTTTCTTGTGAAAATGTTGCGTCAGTAGCTTTTACGATTGCCATTATTCATTCCTCCAATGTAAATTATGCTTTTTAGTATAGCATCTACCAATGTGACTTGCGAATGAAATGCTTACGAATCATTTTTTAGGAAATGAATTAAAAAACAAACCGTATAATCGCACCAATAACAACAATCGCACCGATGATCATTAGAATGGTTCTAAGCATATGACATGACACCCTTTCCGCTTCATTTACAATGTATGATGCCCCAACATTCTTCTCATCAAACATCGAAATATGCAATTAAGTGAGGTCTATAGTTATCATGACCACTGACATTGGCGGCAGCTCTACCGTTAATTCGCCGGGCTTTACAGTCATTTGCTGAAAGTCTTTTGGCTGAACAGAATGAGGATCATCGAATGTATTATGCGCATTCATGCGATCAGCCGTCAGCACACGTCCAGTGACTTTCGTTTGTTCATCAATCCCTTCAATGGCAAGGGATATCTCTCTTTGTTCATGCGGATTCAGATGACAGTAGCTGATATGCATCTTATCTGATGAACGCGAGGCTGACACACTGACCTGAGGAATTTTTTCACCTCTTCGTTCATACGGCGGTGAAACGAACTCCACTTCAAGCGCTTCTTCCTCTTGATGCACTTGAAACATGTGAAATACATGATACGTAGGCGTCAGAAGCATCTTTTCGTCCTTTGTTAGTACCATCGCTTGCAGCACATTGACCGTCTGAGCGATATTTGCCATGTGAATCCGCTCGCAATGGCGATGAAAAATATGAAAATGGAGGGCAGACACAAGGGCGTCTCTTAATGTGTTTTGCTGGTACAAAAACCCAGGATTTGTCCCTGGCTCTGGATCATACCATGTCCCCCATTCATCAATAATCATCCCGATTCGCTTGTCTGGGTCATAACGATCCATGATTTCTCCATGGTCTTTGACAAGCCGTTCCATCTCATAGGCCTTTTGCAGCGTGATAAACCATTCATCCTCATCGAATTCAGTCGCTGATCCTTTCTTCTCCCATGTACCAGGTACGGTGTAATAATGTAAACTGAGCCCATCCATCCACGTTGCAGCCCGCTCCATCAATACTTTCGTCCAATTCACATCATTAGAGTTCGCGCCGCAGGCGATTTTGTAAATACGCTGCCCTGCAAACTCTCTTACGTACGTTTGATAGCGTTTATATAAATCTGCATAGTATTCAGGCGTCATATTCCCGCCGCAGCCCCAGCTTTCATTGCCTACACCAACATAGGTCAACTTCCAAGGTTCTTGTTTTCCGTTTTTAATGCGCCAGTCTGACATAGGTGTCCCTTTTGGAAATGTCATGTATTCGACCCAATCGGCTAATTCTTGAACAGACCCGCTTCCCACATTGCCGCAAATGTATGGCTCACATTCAAGCAGCTCACATAATGCCATAAATTCATGCGTACCAAATGCATTGGATTCAACCGTACCACCCCAATGGGTGTTTACCATCGGCTTTCGTTCACTCAAATCACCTACACCATTTGCCCAGTGATACTCGTCTGCGAAGCAGCCCCCCGGCCACCTCAGCACCGGAATATGTAATGCTTGAAGAGCCTTCAGCACATCGGTACGAATCCCTTCAATATGATCAATCTCTGAGTCTTTTCCTACCCAAATCCCGTCATAAATCCCTCTCCCTAAATGCTCCTGAAAGTGCCCATAAATGTGTTTAGAAATGCGTCCGATCACGTCATTGACTTTTACTGTCCCCTTCACTTGTCAACCGCTCCTTTTCTTCTTGATCACATACAAAAAAACCCAGAATACCTAGGCATTCTGAGTGTATGAGCGTTACGAGTGGATATTCATCTTTTTTAACTCTTCATTCAAAAGCGGTACCACCTCAAACAAGTCCCCAACGATTCCGTAATCGGCGATTTTGAAGATTTCCGCTTCTGGGTCTTTGTTGATTGCCACAATGACTTTACTGTTAGACATTCCCGCTAAATGCTGAATCGCTCCTGATATTCCGCATGCAATATAAAGATCAGGTGTGACGACTTTTCCCGTTTGACCAATTTGCAGGGCATAATCACAGTAGTCAGCGTCACAGGCTCCGCGCGAGGCTCCGACTGCTGCCCCGAGCGTCTCAGCGAGTTCATTCAGCGGTTCAAAGCCTTCCTTGCTCTTAACTCCGCGCCCTCCAGCAACAATGACCTTTGCTTCAGATAAATCTACACCCTCTGACGTTTTTTTAATGACTTCCTTCACGATCGTCCGAAGGTTCTGAATATCGACAGAAACCGGTGTAACTTCTCCGCTTCGTGACGCATCCCGTTCAAGTGGTGCCACATTGTTTGGCCGGATGGTTGCTAGAAGCAGACGGTCTGTCGAAATGACTTTTTCAAAGGCTTTTCCAGAGTAAATTGGTCTAGTGAAAACAAGATGTTCGCCGGTAACGCTTACATCGATCGCATCTGAAATCAAGCCAGTTTGGAGACGTGCGGCTATTTTCGGCGACAAGTCTTTTCCGATCGATGTATGGCCAAATAGCACAGCATCGGGATCAACCTGATCTAATATGGCTTGAAGCGCCTGCGCAAAACCATCTGACGTATAATATGAAAGGTGTGGATGCTCCACAATCATCACATGATTCGCTCCATAGTAAAGCAGTTCATCCGCTAGGCCTTTGACGTCATCCCCTATTAACACGCCAATGACCTCACCGCCATCTGCCACTTTGTGAGCGGCAGCAATGGCTTCAAATGTCACATTTCTTAATTTACCGTCACGACTTTCTCCAAGTACAACAACTTTTTTACTCATCTTCAAGCTCCCCCTTGTTCTCGTGATATCGTAAAGTGGATGTTTAGATGACTTTTGCTTCATTTCTGAGTAGATCTGTCAGTTCTTTGACTTGATCCTGAAGCTCGCCGCTCAGCACCTTGCCACCCTCTTTTTTCTCCGGTAAGAAACGTTCAATTGTTTTGATTTTATATGGTACATCGTCTTCGTCCAAATCTAAATCATCAAGTTCCAATTCTTCTAAAGGCTTTTTCTTTGCCTTCATAATGCCTGGTAATGATGGATAGCGAGGCTCATTGAGTCCTTGCTGAGCTGTGACGACTAGCGGTAGTTCGGTAGAAATGACTTCCACATCACCCTCTACATCTCGTTCAATCGACGCAGAGCCGCCATCAATTTGAATGCTTGTTATCGTTGTCACATATGAAAAGCCGAGTAATTCAGCAAGACGCGGGGCTACCTGTCCAGAGCCGCCGTCAATTGCTACATTCCCTGCTAAGATCAAGGAAGCCTCTTTGTCTTTTAAATAGTGATAAAGAATGGTAGAAGCTGAATATTGGTCCCACTCTTCTAAGTCATCTTCCACGTTTAATAAGACGGCCCTGTCACAGCCCATTGCAAGCGCTGTTCTCAGCTGTTTCTCCGCATCCTCACCGCCTACTGTCACAACGGTCACTTCTCCCCCGTGCTCATCGCGAAGCTGAATGGCTTCTTCAATGGCATACTCGTCATAAGGATTAATAATGAACTCTGCTCCATCTTCTTGAATTGCACCAGACTGAATAGAAATTTTCTCTTCCGTGTCAAACGTACGCTTCATCAAAACAAATATATTCATTTATTTCTCCCCCTTGTGTCGTACTTATCCCTTATTCCCCTTTAAAGTTCGGTTTGCGCTTTTCGATAAAGGCCTGGATGCCTTCTTTGGCGTCATTTGATTGGAAAACCTCACCAAACTTTTTGGCTTCCAGCTTCATTCCGCCGTCATATGAATACAATTTTGTTGCGTTCAATAAATCAAGCACATATTCAAGTGATTTTGGGCTTTTCGCTGCAAATTTCCCCGCAAGTGTTTTAGCCGCTTCGAGCGCTTCTTCCTCTGTTTCTGCCAGCTTTGTAACAAGTCCGCAGGCAAATGCTTCTTCACCTGTAATCGGTTCAGCTGTTCCCATCATTTCAAGCGCTTTAGCAGAACCAACGTAGCGCGGGAGGCGCTGCGTGCCGCCGAATCCTGGAATAATGCCGAGGTTTAGTTCTGGAAGTCCAAGCTTCGCATCTTTTGTTGCGATTCGGATATCACAAGACATGGCAAGCTCAAGGCCTCCGCCTAATGCTGCCCCGTGAATCGAGGCAATGACTGGTTTTGGACATTGTTCAATCCGTTCAAAAACTTGCTGTCCTCTATCTGCGAGGCTTGCATAATCAGACTCTTCCTGTAAAGTGGTAAATTCTTTAATATCAGCACCTGCTGAGAAGAATCTGCCTTCTCCGTGAATCACAATCGCTCTTACTTCTTCATTCTGTTCTAGCTCATCGAACATGTCATTAAGCTCTGTGAGCAGCTGAGAGGATAAGGCATTTGCAGGTGGGTTCTGAATCGTGATGAGCGCTGTCTGTCCTTCATGATGTAAGCTGAGTATCTTTTCCATGTCAATCATCCTTTTTCACATTGTCTTTAGGATTGATGTATTCCGTTTAACAGCAGATCATGTACATTTTCTGCGAGTGCAGGCAGATCATACTTTTGATCATTCATGACCCATGTTGTTGCGGTTTCATCAATCGTCCCAAATACCATTTGTCTCGCTAAGCGGACATCTAAATTTTGTCTGAATTCTCCTGTTTTCTTTCCTTCTGTTAAAATTGACTCGAGCATATTTAAATACCCTTTTAGCACTTCATTGATTTTTTGCCGCAGCTCAAGGTTTGACTGCCTGAGTTCAAGCTGTGTCACAAGAGCCAAATGATGATTTTGCGCCAGCATGCGAAAATGCTCCTCAATCAACAGTAGTAGCTTTTCTTTGGCAGACGGCTTCTTTTGAATATCTGTTTCCATCCGTTCGATGAATTGTCCCATTTTTTCTTTGAACAATGAGATGAGAATATCCTCTTTGTTTTTGAAATAAAGATAAATGGTTCCGTCTGCGACCCCTGCTTGTTTCGCAATCTTTGAAACTTGTGATTGATGATAGCCATTCTCTGCAATCACCACAACTGCTGCATCAATAATTTGCATGTACTTCGGTCTTTTCTGCTTCAATGTGCTTCGTCCCTTTCTAAATTGAATGAGCATTCATTCATAACTTTATGTTAAAAAGAAACGGGTGATTTGTCAAGAGATCTTCTTCTTTCTTTTCAACCTTTATCATACCAGAGCAGACTGTCATCATTCAAATCATCCGGCCGCTCGCTCGACCGGATGATAAAGGTCGTTATTTCTTTAATTGATCAATAGGTGTTTCAGATGAAGCATGCTTTCTTTTTTCTTCTTCAATTAAAACTCTGCGCAAAATTTTTCCGACGGCCGTTTTAGGCAGTGACTCTTTAAATTCATACACGCGCGGTACTTTAAATGAAGCAATTCTCGTTCTCACAAAGCGATCGAGTTCATCCTCTGTTAAATAAGCATCCTTTTTCGGTACAACAAATGCTTTTACTGTTTCTCCTCTATAAGGGTCTGGTATACCTGCGACAACAACTTCTTGTACAAGCTCATGCTCATAAAGGGCTTCTTCGACCTCTCTTGGGTAAATATTATAACCGCTCGCAATAATGACATCCTTTTTCCGATCAACGATATAGAAAAAACCGTCTTCATCCATATACCCAATATCTCCGGTGAAAAACCATCCATCCCTTAATACAGCTGCTGTCTCCTCTGGCTGATTCCAGTATCCTTTCATAATCTGCGGTCCTTGGACGATAATTTCTCCGTGCTCATATGGCTCTTTGAAGCCACCCGTTTCCTCGCAATAAATACCTGCGTCTGTACCAGGCCATGGACAGCCAATGCTGCCTGTTTTATTCGCTCCCCATAAAAAGTTAGAATGGGTCACTGGTGAGGTTTCGGAAAGACCATATCCCTCTACTAAACGCCCTCCTGTTAATTTTTCGAAGTTCTGTTTGACTTCAACAGGAAGAGCCGCCGAGCCGCTTAAACATGCAGTGATGGACGACAGGTCATACTTTTCAATGTTCGGATGATGCAGCAAGGCGATATACATGGTTGGTGCACCTGGAAAGAGTGTCGGTTTCTGTTTTTCAATCGTTTTGAGGGTATCAGCTGCGTCAAATCGAGGAAGGAGAATCATTGAATGCCCTTCTTTGACAGCAAGATTTAATACGGTCGTCATTCCGTATACATGAAAAAACGGAATAATGCCGAGGATTCGTTCTTTTCCTCTTGTCGTTTTATACATCCAAGAAGCGCACATTTCAGTATTCGCTAAAATGTTTTCATGCGTAAGCATGACCCCTTTTGGTAAACCGGTCGTTCCACCTGTATATTGCAAAACAGCGACATCCTCTTTCGGTTCAATGGCAAGCTGCGGGATTTGTTCTCCTGATGATTCTTTCATGATTTGTGAGAAGTGATGAATGCTATCACTTTTCTCGACTTGGATGACCATTTTATTTTTTCTTTTTTGGACGATAGGAAACAGAATGTTTTTTGGAAATGGTAAATAATCCTGTAGTTTGGTGATGATCAAGTGTTCCATACTTGTCAGCGCTTTCATTTTATAGGCCTTTGGATACAATAAATCCAATGTAATCAGCACTTTAGAGCCGCTGTCCTCCATTTGATATGCCAGTTCTTTCTCCGTATAAAGCGGGTTCGTTTGAACGACGATGCCGCCTGCAATTAAAACAGCATAATAAGAAATGACCGATTGAGGACAGTTTGGCAGCATGATCGCTACTCTATCGCCTTTTTTCACGCCAATTTCCATCAGGTGACCAGCTAGTTTCAATGCATCTTCTTGGAGCTGTTCATAGGTGATGTTTTTTCCTAGAAAATGAATGGCTGTATGCTCAGGTGCAGCCTCTGCGGAGCTGAATAAGTAAGATTGTAACGTCTCATTTGGGATGGTGAGTTCGTGGGGAATTTGATTCGGGTAATGCAGAAGCCAACGTTTATCTGACTGCATAAAAACCCTCCTTCCTGAACTTTCGTACTATTTTATTATAGCAAACTTTTCCTTAAGGCAGTTTGCTTTTTTCAAATAGAGCTTGGTTCCATGACCTCTTTATTTCTTCGCTGGTGTTTCGATCGATGCTCTTTTTCCTTCATGATGCCACTGTTCATATAATCCACCGATTGCACGGAATGACTCATTTACTCTCTCCACGATCTGTTGATGGATACTCGGATCATTAGGTAAATGCGTCTGGATGTTGTCGACTTGATACTGCCTCATCATGTCGATGTAGACTGTGAGAAAGATCGTGTCTTCTAAAATCCAGTAAATGACTTCATCCGCTTCTTTTGTTCTTTTATGCAGCATTTGGATTCCTCGTTCATATTGAATGAGGATATAGCCGCTCGGATCGATTTGAACATAAGGGCTCAAATCATCAAAAAATCCAGTCGTTTGAAATGGGCGTGCAATATACGGTTCATATATGTCTCTTGGCAGGGATGTCATTTGGAGACATGTATCAATGCGCTTTATGATTTCGTCTTTTTGCAGAATTTGCTTCATGTGATTCGCCGCCTTCGGGTGAGATAAAAGCTGCCAAGGGACCCCTGACAGCTTTCTCACTTTGTCTTTTTCATTTCACAGGAACATGTAAACGGCACCAATGACCGCAAAAGTGCAGGCAACTATGATTAAAACTTTTGCTAGCTTTTCCATGTCGTCTCCTTAAATGCCGGCTGCTACTACGTAAGACAGCCCAACTGAAATAATGAGTGAAATAAACCCGACCGCTCTATTATCATTCTCAATCTCTTTGTCTACTTTAAATCGTGGTGTTAAAAATTCAAAAATGAAATAGCTGACAAGCAGCATCACAAAGCCGTATACGCCCCATCCAATCATTTGCAGAAGGGAATTGTGCTGTGCAATAGAATGCTGAAACACATTCGCAATCCCAAAGATCTTTCCGCCTGTTGCCATGGCAACAGCTAAGTTCCCACGCTGAATCTCTTCCCAGTTTTTATAGGAGGTGACGAGTTCAAAAATGGTTAGAAATAAGACAAGACATAGAACGGCCACGCTGTAATAGGCGGCAATTTCCACAAGTTCATTTTCCCAAAAGGCTTTCATGCGTTTTCTCCTTTTTACTTTAATTCGACGATGGTAACGCCTGATCCTCCCTCGCCTTGTTCCCCAAAACGAGCATTTTTCACACTTCGGTGCTGTTTCAGTAATTCCTGAACCCCTTTTCTAAGGGCGCCAGTTCCTTTTCCGTGAATGATCGACACACGGGGATAACCGGCTAAGACAGCATCATCTAAATATTTCTCGACTCTACTTAAGGCATTTTCATAACGCTCTCCTCTTAAGTCAAGCTCAAGCGATACATGATAGTCTTTTCCTTTGACTGCCGTAATGGCTTTCTCCTGCTTAAATTCTGGTGCTGATTTGATAAATTCCATGTCTTTTTCTTTTACTTTCATTTTCAGAATGCCCATTTGGACACTCCATTCTTTGTCACCTGTTTGTTCAAGCAGTGTTCCTTTTTGCCCGAAGGTGAGCACTTTCACTTCGTCGCCTGATTTTAGCTGTCTTGCTGCTTTTTTCACCGGCGCTGGCTTTTTCTTCCGGTCAAACTCAGGCACTGCTTCTTCAAGACGCTTTCTCGCATCAATGAGTTCATGCTCTTTGAATGAGCGATGCTCATTTTTTATCGACCTGAGCTCTTGAATGATGTCTTCTGCTTCTTTTGAGGCTTGTTCAATTTTTTCTGCCGCTTTTTGTTCAGCTTCTTCAAGCAGTTTGTCCTTTTGCTCATTCCATTCAAGAATTTGTCTCTGCAATTCTTTATGAAGCTTTTCTGCTTCTTTTCTATAGACTTCTGTCTCATGCAGCTCTTCTTCCGCTTGTTTCTTGCTGTCTTCTAATGAAGCAATCATTTGGTCTACTTCATTATGCTCGGCATGCATATCCGCTTTTGCCCGGTCAATGAGGTGATCTGGCAAACCAAGACGTTTAGAAATTTCAAATGCATTACTTCGTCCGGGCACACCGATGAGCAATCGGTACGTTGGTGATAAGGTTTCAATGTCGAACTCCACGCTCGCATTTGTGACACCTTCTCGGTTATATCCGTAAGCCTTCAGCTCAGGATAGTGAGTCGTTGCGATGACGCGTGCATTTGTTTGATGCACCTCATCTAAGATACTCATGGCCAGCGCGGCACCTTCAGCAGGGTCTGTTCCTGCCCCTAATTCATCAAATAATACGAGTGAGTTAGATGTCAAATTCTTTAAGATATCCACAATATTGACCATATGAGATGAGAACGTACTCAAGCTTTGCTCAATGGACTGTTCATCTCCAATATCAGCAAAGACTTGGTCGAATACAGCTACTTCCGAGCCTTCTTCAACTGGAATATGAAGGCCTGCCTGCGTCATCAGCGTCAAAAGACCAAGCGTTTTTAAAGTAACAGTCTTACCCCCTGTATTTGGTCCAGTAATGACGATGGTTGAAAAATCTTTACCGAGCTCAATGTCGTTTGCCACAACCTGATCACGAGGCAATAGAGGATGTCTTGCCCGTTTTAAATAAATTTCCCCTTGATCGTTCACAGCAGGCTTTGTGGCTTTTTCTGCCTTTGCATATTTGGCTTTAGCAAAAATAAAATCTAGCGTTTGAAGCTCCTTTACATTGTGAAGCAGTTCTTCAATGTGTTCTGACACACTCGCTGTCAGCATTTGCAGGATCTTTTCGACCTCTTGTTTTTCTTTTAAACGGGTTTGCTGCAAAGTGTTATTTAAATCCACGACCACTTGCGGCTCGATAAAAAGGGTTGCCCCAGATGATGACTGATCGTGAACAATTCCGCCGTAATTCGAACGGTACTCCTGCTTTACTGGAATCACGAACCGGTCATTACGAATGGTAACAATCGTGTCTGACAGCATTTTTGAAGCAGATTGTGAACGAATCATGGATTCTAATTTATCTCGAACTTTTGATTCTAATGAACGTAATTGCGTACGTATTGTTCGTAGCGCCGGAGTTGCATGATCAAGCACTTCTCCATTATCACCGATACAGCTTTCGATTTCTTTTCTGACTTCAGGCAGTAATATCAGCGTCTCTGCATATGTATGAAGGCGCGGTATATCTACACCATCTTCATACAGAGACGTGAGAAAGTGCTTCATATTTTTCGCAGTGTATAATAGCGCTGCAATTTCCATGAGCTCAGATGGGCTTAATGTACTGCCGATTTCTGCCCGTTTGACCCCGCGTCTAATATCCGTCAGCCCACCAAACGGCGCAGATCCCTTTAAGCGGATGATATCTTGTGCTTCTGCTACCTCTTCCAGCAAATGCTGAATGGTTTCGATATCCGTCAGCGGCGTTAAGTCCTGCGCTCTTTCTTTTCCTAATGAGGATGCGGTATAGGACATGACTTTTTCTTTTACTTTATGAAATTCTAATGATGCTAACACTTTTTGTTGCAGCATGGTCCAGCCTCCTAACGACTACCTGTCACGCGTTAAAAACTTTTTGATCTCGTTTAGAGAAAAAGTATTCACGACATTTGCTTTTGGTGTCCAGCCTTTTCTTGCAGCTGTTACACCAACTTCCATATGATCCAGCATGGCGATATTGTGTGCATCTGTATTGATCATGATGTTCACACCTACTTCGTTTGCTTTCATTAAATGCTCTGTTTTCAAATCAAGTCTTGACGGGTTGCTGTTGAGCTCTAGTGCAGTTCCCGTTTTCTTCGCAAGCTCTATGAGCTGATCTATATTTAAGGCATAGCCGTCTCGTCTGCCGATCAAACGGCCTGTTGGATGTGCAATTAAATCTACATGCTGATTCCGCAGGGCATTTTCAAGGCGCTCCATGATGACTTCCTCCGGCTGAGAAAAGCTAGAATGGATAGACGCAATCACAAAATCCATGTCTGCTAAAAAGTCATCATCATAATCTAATGATCCATCCGGGAGAATATCCATTTCGACCCCTTTGAAAATGTGAAAATGCTCGAATTCTTGATTGAGCTTGTCAATTTCTTTTGCTTGCAGACGTAAACGTTCTTTTGTTAAACCGTTTGCTACTTTTAAATATTGCGAGTGATCTGTAATCGCCATGTATTCATAGCCTTTTGCGATACATGCCTCTGCCATTTCACGAATAGAAAATGCGCCATCACTCCAAGTCGAGTGCATATGAAGGTCGCCTTTAATATCTTTTAGCTCGACAAATTGCATACTTTCTTTATACGTATCAATCTCCGCTCCGGTTTCACGAATTTCTGGCGGAATGAGCGGAAGTTGAAAATGCGCATAAAAAGCGGCCTCATCTTCAAACGTTTTGACTTCTCCAGTTTCAATTGTTTCCACACCATATTCACTAATACGCTCACCACGTTCCTTCGCCAGCTGACGCATTCGAATATTGTGATCTTTTGAGCCAGTGAAATGATGCAGCGTTGTTGCAAATTGGTCTGTTGTCACAAGCCGGAAATCTACACTGATCTCAAAATCAAGGGCAAGAATGACAGATACCTTCGTATCACCGCTTGCGATGACGTCTTTGACATCTTCAAGTGCAACGAGCTGCTCTCTGACTTGTTCAGGACTGTCAGTCGCGATGATATAATCTAAATCTTTGACGGTTTCCCGTGCACGTCTTAGACTGCCAGCTCTTGAAAAACGAAGAATCCCCTTCATCTGTTCAAGCGCATGATCAATCCGCTCTGCCACATCTAATGCAAAGCCAATTGGCAGTCGTTCTGGCTGTTTCCCAGCCTCCTCAAGAGCAGCGAGAATCTTTTCTTCGGTTTTTTTACCGAAGCCTGCAAGCGCTTGTACTTTTTCCGCTTCGCATGCTTCCTTTAACGACTGTGCATCATGGACACCAAGCTCTTGGTAAAGCTTAGCAATCTTCTTCCCGCCAAGTCCTTGCAACTTTAAGAGCGGGACAAGTCCTTCAGGAACTTCCTTTTTTAATTGTTCGAGTGTTTCTGATTGTCCTTTTTCGATATACTCTGTGATCACAGCAAAGGTTCCTTTTCCAATGCCGGGTAATGCTAATAGATCATCTATTTGCGAAAGGCTGCGGTCGTCTTGTTCCAGTGCCGCTGCTGCTTTACGAAAGGCAGAAATTTTAAAAGGATTATCTCCTTTAAGTTCCATATATACTGCAATTGTTTCAAGAAGTTTGATAATATCTTTTTTATTCATCTCTCATCCTCCAGCCGCTTTGGCATCTTCCTATATAAATATACAAACTTTCCCTTCATCCTACAACTTTCTGTCATGGAATGAGAAAAAACTTCTCCAGGAAAGGAGAAGTTTTTAAACTCCATACGTCGACCATAGGTCTTTGACAAGACCGGACAGGTAAGGGGTGTTGTTTACGATCACATCTGCTAACATTGATTTGCTCATCATTGTCTGCAGTGCATCTACTGGTAGTAATGCAGCGACAAACAATAGAATAAACACAAATAAATAGGTTTCAAGAAATCCTAAAACACCGCCAAGCAGTTTGTTCACCTGTTTAATCACAGGTATACTTGCAATGGTTGTGAGCAATCCGCCAATGATGGCGAGCAGGATTTTGGTCAAGATAAACAGAATGATAAACGCAATGGTATTATAATAAGCTGTTTCTAGATTCCCACTAAAGAAAGCGAGTTGCGGTTGACCGCCGCTAAAATTAGGTGCCGGAATCCACGTAAGCTGTGGTGCAAGTGACTGATAAAACATGGAAGCCACTAAGATAGAAACAACAAAGCTGATCAATTTAATAAATTGAAGAATAAACCCGCGTTTTAGACCGACAAGCGTTCCCATAAGAAGCAAAAACAAAATGATGATATCGATCACGGTAATTTCATTCCTTTTCTTTTAGCTGAATCTCTAATTTTTCGTATTGCTCTTTTAATTTCAAGTAGTCGTGGACGACATTGACTGCTGTCAGTACAGCTAATTTGTTTATATCAAGGTATGGATTTTTTTCATTTATTTCTCTCATTTTATCATCAACAATTGACGCAACATGTCGCATATGCATCTTCGTTTCTTGTCCGATGATCGTATAGGACTGTCCGTAAATCTCAACTGTTGTTTTCGTTTTACCGCCGTCAGACAACGTTTCTCCTCCATTCCACGAGAATCCTAGTCTCTATCATAACATGTTTAGACATTGAATGGAAAGACGAGCCCTTCCCTGTTATGGTACACTTTAGAAATCAATGATATCAAGGTAAAAAGGAGTTATCCACTGTGCCCCAATCCGTTTTAAAAGCAACATCAGAAGACCTCAAAAAGATGAAGAGCGCGTATGCGCACCATTTAACAGACACTTTGCCACCAGGTGCCCTTTTTCAAGCAAAAGTCCCTGGCTGTACGATTACAGCCTATCGATCTGGGAAAGTGCTCTTTCAAGGACAAAAGGCTGAAGCTGAAGCCAGTCAGTTCAGCCACTTGCAAGCAGCTGATACGAAAAGTCAAAAAGCACCTGCTGTTACAAAATACAGTCCGCCGCCCGGCATCGCTTCCATGTCGGTCATCGGTTCAGATGAAGTAGGGACAGGTGATTATTTTGGACCGATTACAGTCTGTGCGGCTTATGTTGATGCCAGCCAGCTTGCTTTAATGAAAGAGCTTGGCGTAAAAGACTCAAAAGGATTAAAGGACCCGCAAATTATCAACATTGCCAAAGATCTCATCAAAACCATTCCGTTCAGCCTTCTCGTTCTCCGAAATGAAAAGTACAATACGATGCAGGAAAAGGGCATGAGTCAAGGGAAAATGAAGGCACTGCTTCATAATCAAGTCATTACCTCTGTGCTAGAAAAACTGGGCGGGCAGCAGCCTGAGGCTATTTTGATTGACCAATTTGCAGAACCAGGCATTTATTTCAGGCATCTGGCTGGGAAAAAAATCATTCGGGAGCGGACGTATTTTAGTACAAAAGCAGAAGGCATCCATTTGTCAGTCGCTGCGGCTTCCATTATCGCAAGGTACGCCTTTCTAATTGAAATGGACAAATTATCAAAGGCTGCAGGCTTTGACATCCCAAAAGGAGCCGGCCCTCATGTAGACAAGGCCGCCGCCAAGCTCATCAAGCTGCATGGTGAAGATGCTTTACGTCAATTTACAAAGCTGCATTTTGCCAACACACTAAAAGCGAAAAAAATGCTATAAAAAAAGCTAGGGCCCATGAGGCCTTAGCTTTTTTCTTTATCCGCGTAAGACGGCTTGATACGTATCTTCTAGTGCTTTCAAAACTTTTGTATGAACAGCCGTCACTTCTTCCTCGGTCAACGTTTGTTCAGGGTTTAAATATTGAAGAGAGAATGCAACAGATTTTTTGCCTTCTTCCATATGTTCCCCTTCGTACACATCAAATACAGAGAGGTCTGTGAGTAGATGACCGCCTGCTTCATAGATGACTCGCTCCAGCTGTCCGCTTGAGATATGCTGATCGACAACAAGTGCGATATCTCTTGTCACAGCAGGGAATCTCGGAATCGCTGTATATTTCATATCCTTCGTTTCAGATGTCATCACATCTGTTAAATCAAACTCGAACACATACGTTTCTTTTAAATCTAATTCTTTTTCAACGACTGGATGCAGTGCAGCAACAAAGCCAATGACTTTACCATTTAAGTGAACATCTGCTGTTCGCCCTGGGTGAAGGCCCTCACGCTCTGCTTGAACATATGTGATTTGGTCTGACACACCAAGCTTCTCGAACAACCCTTCAGCAATTCCTTTCGCTACATAAAAATCGACGGCTTTTTTCTCGCCCTGCCAAAGATTTTTATGCCATAAGCCTGTCAGCGCACCAGCGACATGTTCTTTTTCCACTGGTTTTGCTCCTTCAGCTTCTGCTAAGAAAACAGATCCCGTTTCATAAAATCCAAATGAATCAGCTTGTCTTGCCAAGTTATATGCTACAGAATCAAGTAAGTTTGGCAAAAGACTTTGTCTCAGCACACTGCGTTCCTCACTCATTGGCAGAGAAAGCCTCGTTTCATAAGCTGGATGCAGGGCAAAAGCTGTGGACTTATGCTGATTCGTCAATGAATACGTAATCGCTTGAGAAAGTCCTGCGCCCTCTAAGAAACGTCTTACCTTTCTGCGCTTCACTTGGTATGGCGTGAGACCGCCAACCGTGCCAGCTGTCGCTGGCAGTGTAGATGGAATATTATCGTAGCCGTATAATCTTGCGACTTCTTCAATGAGGTCTTCTTCAATCGTAATATCCATTCTGCGGGAAGGAACTGTTACGACAAGAACATCATTTGATTCGCCCACTGTGAAGCCTAGTTTGTTGAAAATCTGAATCATATCTTCTTTTGAAATGTTCATTCCAAGCACCTTGTTCACACGCTCAGTTGATACGTGGATGACATTCATACTTGCTTCAAGATGATTTTCCTCAACTGTACCGCTTAGCACTTCACCGCCTGCATACATGCTGATCAATTGAGCTGCTCTTTCTGCTGCCGGCTTCGTACGCTGAGGATCGAGTCCTTTTTCAAATCGTGTGCTTGATTCACTGCGAAGTCCTAAGTCTCTAGATGCTTGACGGACTGTTTGACCGTTGAAATATGCCGCTTCTAAAAGAATCGTCGTCGTCTCATCACGCACCTCTGATTCAAAGCCGCCCATGACGCCTGCTACCGCGTGCGCTTTCGTTCCATTCGTGATGACAAGATGCTTTGATGACAATGTCCGCTCTTGTTCATCGAGTGTTTGAATGATTTCACTATCAGTCGCTTTACGAACGACCACTTGTTTTGAACCAAATCGTTCATAATCAAAGGCATGAAGCGGCTGGCCGTATTCAAGCAGTACAAAATTTGTAATATCCACGACGTTGTTAATTGGACGAATGCCTGCATTCATCAATATTGTTTGCATCCAAAGCGGTGCTGGTCCAACCTTTACATTTTTAATGATCTTTGCTGCATAAAGTGGATTCGCTTCTTGATCCTCAATTTTAACAGAAATATAGTCTGCTGCTTTTTCGGAAGAAGTGTCATGTGCTGTATCAGGAAGCTTGATGTCTCTTCCTAAAATGGCCGCAACCTCATAAGCGACACCTAGCATATTCAGGGCATCGGCACGGTTTGGTGTTAAGCCAAGCTCAAGTACTGCATCATCTAATTGAAGTGCTTGAAGGGCATCATCCCCTGGTTTCACGTCATTCGGGAAGACAAAGATGCCTTCTGCATATTCTTTTGGTACGAGCTTGCTTTCTACGCCTAATTCTTGCAGAGAACAAATCATGCCATGAGACTCTTCACCGCGCAGTTTTGCTTTTTTAATTTTAAAGTTGCCAGGAAGGACTGCACCAACTGTTGCGACGGCCACATGCTGTCCTTTCTCCACATTCGGAGCCCCGCAAATAATTTGCACCGGTGCGTCTTCGCCGATATCAACAAGACATTTGTTTAATTTATCCGCATTCGGATGCTGTTCACGTTCAATGACGTGTCCAACGACAACCCCTTTGATGCCTTCACCTTTATATTCAACGGCTTCCACTTCAATTCCGCTTCTTGTGATTTTTTCTGCTAATTCATCCGGCTTCATGCCTTCTAAATCGACATAGTCTTCTAACCATTTATATGAAACAAACATGTTGATTTCCTCCTCTTAGTCCTGCTTGAATTGCTTTGTGAATCTAATGTCATTTGTGTAGAAATGGCGAATATCATCAATGCCGTATTTCAGCATCGCAATCCGTTCCACACCCATTCCAAAAGCAAAGCCTTGGTAAGTTTCTGGATCAAATCCGCTCATTTTCAGGACATTCGGATGAACCATTCCTGCACCTAAAATCTCGATCCAGCCTGTTCCTTTACATACAGAGCAGCCCTTCCCGCCGCATTTAAAGCAAGACACATCGACTTCAACAGACGGTTCTGTGAATGGGAAAAAGCTTGGACGCAGTCTAATTTCACGATCTTCTCCAAACATTTTTCTTGCGACTGTCTCCAGCGTTCCTTTTAGATCACTCATGCTAATATTGTGATCGACGACAAGCCCTTCAATTTGCATAAATTGATGTGAATGAGTCGCATCATCACTGTCACGTCTATATACTTTCCCAGGACAGATGATCTTCACAGGACCTTGTCCTTTATATTTCTCAAGTGTACGTGCTTGAACTGGTGATGTTTGTGTTCTCATCAGTGTATCTTCCGTAATATAGAAGCTGTCCTGCATATCACGTGCTGGATGCTCCTTTGGAAGATTCAATGCTTCAAAGTTATAGTAATCCGTTTCCACTTCAGGACCTTCCTCAACGGTATAGCCCATTCCGATAAATAAATCTTCAATGTCTTCGACAACTATCGTTAATGGATGTCTTGCCCCTATTTTGATTGGACTTGCCGGCAAAGTAACATCGATCGTTTGAGAAGCAAGTTTTTTCTTTACTTCTTCTGCTTCCAGCTGTTCATTTTTTTCAGCAATGGCACCAGCAATCTGCTCTCTTACTTCGTTTGCGAGTGCACCCATTTTTGGTCTTTCTTCCGCGGAGAGCTTGCCCATTCCGCGAAGTACTTCTGTAATCGGTCCTTTTTTCCCTAAATATTGAACCCGAATGTCATTGACCTCTTTGAGCGAGCTAGCTGCTTCAACCTTCGCTATCGCCTCTGTTTCAAGCTGTTTTAACGTTTCTTGCATGAGTGTAATCCTCCTTTTGATATACAAAACCGCTCGGATAAACGGCTGTTTGATCGTTTGAAGACAATAAAAAAACCCGTCCCTCCATAAAAGAAGGGACGAGTTGTGGTCGCGGTACCACCCTTGTTAAGCACAAATGCATGTGCGAATAAGCTTCATTGACATAACGGAATCAAACGAATCCGGTTCACCTTTACGCAAAGCAACGCCTGCGGTCCCGGTGACAACTCCAGAGGTGAATTCCTGTTTCAGCATTCCTTAAATGCACTTTCAGTCTACGATGCATTCTCCCTATAAGGCCGCTTCTTGAAACAATCTTCCTCTATCATGGTTTTTAAAATATTAGTTTTATTATAGTGAAAATGAACGCATGTTGCAACATTATCCACGCAAATGATAGACAAGAACAGCTGCTGCAACAGCTACATTTAATGATTCTGCCTGCCCATACATTGGTACATATAAATTTTGGTCTGTCATTTGCAGAATCTCTGGATCAATACCAGCTCCTTCATTTCCAACAATTAATGCAAATGGGCCTTCTGCCGTTACGCTTTTATACTCTTTCGCATCTTTTAAGGCACTGCCGTATACAGGTAAGCCTCGTTCTTTCAGTTCCATGATTGCCTGTTGAAGGGATTGCTTTAAGATAGGCAGGTGGAAATGAGACCCTTGTGCGGAACGGAGCGTTTTTCCGTTAAACGCATCAACTGTTCCTTCTCCTAAGATCACAGCATCAAGACCAGCCGCATCTGCTGTTCGAATGAGTGTGCCTAAATTCCCCGGATCCTGCACTGCGTCTAATAAAAGAAGCCGTTCAACCTTCTTTTCTTCAAAAACAGGAACTGTACAGACAGCGGCAATGTGCTGAGGCGTTTCTGTTTCTGTCATGGCAGAAAAGGCCTCTTCGCTCAGTTCATAAAGCTCAATGTCAGGCTGGATATGAGGAGGAAGCATATCGGGCGAAGTGACCATTAATTCCTTCACGATCCCGCTCTTTAATGCTTCTTCGACTAAGTGTATTCCCTCAACGAGAAACAGCCCCGTTTTCGTTCTTTCTTTTTTCGTATGGAGCTTTTTCCACTGTTTAATGTTTGTGTTTTTAGCTGATTCTATATATTTCAAGCGACGTTAACTCCTTTAATTATCATGAATTTATTATATCTCATGCACACTACATAATAAACCTGTCTTTGAGACAGAATAGGGCTATTACCATCAAAAAAGGAGTGTGGGCAATGGAATTTAATTTAAGAGGCGCAGTCATTCAAAACATTACTGGCCATAATCAAGAACAGCTTGAACATACGATTTTAGATGCTATTCAAAGCGGCGAGGAAAAAATGCTGCCAGGTCTTGGCGTGTTGTTTGAGGTGCTATGGCAAGAAGCATCAGAAAACGAAAAAAATGAGATCCTTGAAACACTAGAGCAAGGCTTAAAGCCTCAGCAGCAGCAATAAAAGAAGCCGGTTTGCTTATAAAAGCAAGCCGGCCTTTTTCATTTAGCCAGTGATAGGCGTTTCCATTCGAAGCGCTGGATCACGCCAGATTTCAACCCATTTTTTAATCGCAAACACAATAATCACAAACCCTAAGATCAGCATGATGATCGAAAGCACCGCATTCAGCACACTATAGCCGGATGCTTCAGGATTGAGATATACATTCGCTACCATCCAATAGCCTGCATAATTTACCGTCACATATAAGTAAGCAAGCGGAATTAAACAAGTCAGCATATAACGTCTTTTATCTGCAATTTTTAATACAACCGTTGCCCCGATGATCAACCCAACCGAAGCCATTAACTGGTTTGAAACCCCAAACAGCGCCCAAATAGACCCGATGTCACCTGAGTAAAGTAAGTATCCCCACATAAAACAAGCAAGAGCACTTGCAAACACCGAACCCGGTACCCAGTCAGTTCGTTTAAGCGGTTTATATGCTTCACCTAAGAAGTCTTGAATCAAATAGCGTGCCACACGTGTCCCCGCATCAATAGCGGTTAAAATAAAAACAGCCTCAAACATAATGACAAACTGGAAGAAGTAAGAAGCCAAATGACTAAAGAACGGAATTCCCGTAAAGATATACGCCATCCCTACCGCTAATGTTACGGCACCACCCGTTCTTCCTTCTAAATCAAGGCCGATTTCCTTACTCAGCTGCGGAAGGTTTTCAACGCTCATACCGAGTGTCCGGAACACTTCTGGCGTACTGTTTATCGCAAAATAATCTCCTGGATGCAGGGCCGTAGCCGCAATTAAAGCCATAATCCCAACTAAGCATTCGACCAGCATTGCACCAAACGCAACAGGCTTCATATCACTCCAGCGGTCCAGCATCTTAGGTGTTGTCCCTGAACCAACAAATGCGTGGAAACCAGAAATGGCACCGCAAGCAATGGTAATCGAAATAAATGGCCAGACAGGACCAGCTAATACAGGTCCTCCTCCATTCACAAACTCTGTAAACGCCGGGAATTGAATGGACGGATTCACCACAAAGATGCCGGCAATCAGCGCAATGAATACACCAATTTTCATAAAACTACTTAAATAGTCCCTCGGTGCAAGCAGTAGCCAAACTGGCAGAGCCGCAGCAAAAAAGGCATAGATCGGCAGGGCAAGAGCAAGCGTTTTTGTATCAAGTGTTAAAAAATCACCTAGTGTCGTTCCTTGAATATTTGGACCAAGGAATACACCAAACATCAGCAAAATAAATCCCGCAGATGTCGCCAGCTTTAAATTGCCTGTTTTTTTATAATACAGACCAACCCCCATCGCAATCGGAATCGTGATTCCAACTGCAAATGTCCCCCAAGGGTTTCGTTCTAAAGCATGAAGCACAACCATAGACAAACCTGCCATTGTGATTGTAATAATAAACAGCATCGCAAGCCCTGTACAAAATCCTGCAACAGGTCCCAGCTCTTCCTTCGCTACCTCTGATAATGATTTCCCCTTTTTACGCATCGACGCAAATAAGACGACTAGATCATGTACAGCTCCGCCTATGACTGCACCAATTAAAAGCCAAAGGAGACCAGGCAAATACCCAAATTGAGCGGCTAAAATCGGACCCACTAACGGACCAGCAGCTGCAATCGCAGCAAAGTGATGCCCAAATGTGACCCATTTATTTGTCGGCACATAATCTTTCCCGTCCTCTAGTAGGTGAGCCGGTGTAGGATGATCATCTGTCACCTTTAATACCTTGACCATCATAAATGTGCCATAAAGACGATAGGCAATCGCTAAAATACACATAGATCCTATTACAATTGTAACCGCATTCATTTAACCATCCCCTTTGTATAAACAATTTGTTACAAATATAACATAAATTGATTGATTTTTCTTTCTTTTAAAACCAAGTTGACAAATAAGAATAATATGTTTATTCTTAAGGTAGCTTCACCTACTTCCATAAACTCTCTTTTGGCAGGGCATTCTATGGCTCTGTCCTTTTTATTGCTTTCATCTTACAAAAATAAACGCTTGATCACATGTGCCTTATTCACTAGGAAATATTCTCTTCTTTTACCAAAAACAGTTCTTTTGGCGCATCTTAATAAAATACCGTTCATTTCCTGGGAAATTCAATAAAAAAAGCCTTTCCCCTGCTGAGGAAAGGCTTCCTTACTTATGAACCGTACGTAATTTGTTCGACAGTTTTTTGATCAAGTCTTTTGATCACTTCTGTTAAAAGCTTCACTGCATTTTCATAATCATCTCGGTGAATCATTGCAGCATGGGTATGAATATATCTGCTCGGAATTCCGATAGATAGTGATGGAACACCATGACCCGTTAAATGAATACCGCCAGCATCTGTCCCGCCGCCAGGCATTGAGTCATATTGATAAGGAATGTTCAGCTCATCCGCTGTTTGGACAACAAAATCACGAAGTCCTTTATGAGAGACCATTGAAGCATCAAATACAACAATCGTTGGTCCTTTGCCAAGTTTGCTTGTTGCTTCTTTCTCAGTGATGCCTGGTGTATCTCCTGCCACACCTACATCAATGGCAAATCCAATATCAGGCTGAATTGTAGCCGCTGCTGTTTTGGCTCCGCGCAGGCCTACTTCCTCTTGGACAGTTGCGACGCTGTAAGCAATATTCTCATGCTGAGCGTTGTGTAAGTTTTTCATGACATCAATGGCCACGGCACATCCAATGCGGTTGTCCCATGCTTTTGCAAGGAGCATTTTTTCATCATTCATGACTGTAAACTCAAAGTAAGGAACGATTTGATCTCCAGGCAGCACACCCCACTCCATTGCCTGTTCTTTGCTTGATGCCCCAATATCAATAAACATATCCGTAATCTCAATTGACTTTTTGCGAGCTTCAGGTGACAAGACGTGTGGTGGTTTAGAACCAATGATCCCTGTAATCTCTCCCTTTTTCGTCACAATGGTGACACGCTGAGCGAGCATGACCTGTGACCACCAGCCGCCGACTGTTTGAAAACGAATGTAGCCTTTGTCATCAATTTTTGTCACCATGAACCCTACTTCATCTAAGTGACCTGCGAGCATAATTTTAGGCCCGTTTGCGTTTCCTTCCTTTTTAGCGATCAAGCTGCCAAGGCGGTCTGTAGAGACTTCATCTGCATATGATTCTATGTATGTCTGCATGACTTTTTTGACATCACGTTCATTTCCTGGGATCCCTTTTGCATCCGTTAGGTCTTTCAGCATAGTTAATGTTTGATCTAGCTTTGTCATTCCATTTATCCTCCTTTATCTTCATGGTGCATTCTTATTATACAAAACCTCTTTCGTTCAATACGATCTTTTTACGAATATTTTTTCGTTTTACGAAATATTTTTTTAAAAAAAGTTGAAACCTTTTGGCGTTTTCATTCGTAGTACATCAGATAACGGTATTGGAGGTGCATCCTGTCATGTTTGTAATCCTCATGAGACTAGCTCTTGTTGCACTGCTTGTCTACATCTTCTACATGGCGGTAAAATTCTTCTCAAATCCGAGAAGAAAGCTGAAACAAGCACAATTAAAAGAAGGCTTTTATTTTATGGACGAACAGCAAAATGCGCGCAAAAACTTTAATTTCGTCTATAAAGGTGTCTTGTTTGAAGGGGAGAAGCATGTTCCTTCTAAGGATCATCCTCTGTTTGTCCACTCCATTTACGTTTGGACGGAGTCACCTGAGAAGCTGAGTGAATTTACATTAGAAGACTTTGAAAAACTAGAGGAAAACATTATTGAGCGTTATCCTCAAACCAAAATTGATTGGGATCAGCCCATTAAAAAAATCAAACAAAAAAAAGGAGCAGACACGCCGTCCTGATGGCGTCTGCTCCTTTTTCAAGTAACTTGGATATATCCTAATAGAATCAACTGCAAAATAATTAATACAGGCATGCCGATTTGAAAGGCAGGATGCTTTGTTTTATGCCGGAAATACTGCATCCCCAGATACGATCCAGCGGCGCCAAAAAGCACCGCAGCACTCCATAAATGCGCCTCTGAAATTCTCCATTTATGTGCTTTGGCCCGGCGTTTGTCCTCACCCATGAGAAAAAAGCCGTAGCCATTCACTAAAATAAGCAGCAGGATCAAAGCCATATTCATTCATTTCACCTCACATGATGAGAAAAAAAGATCACCCCTCGAAGGAATGATCTTTTATAAAACTTACTTGTCTAGTTGTGCTTTTGCAGCATCAGCAAGCTGATTGAATGCATTTAGGTCATTCACAGCAAGGTCAGCAAGCATTTTGCGGTTTACTTCGATACCAGAAAGCTTTAAGCCATGCATTAAACGGCTGTAAGAAAGACCGTTCATACGAGCTGCAGCGTTGATACGAGTGATCCATAGTTTACGGAAGTCACGTTTTTTCTGACGACGGTCACGGAAAGCGTAGTTTCCAGATTTCATCACCTGTTGGTTTGCTACTTTGTATAATCTATGTTTTGAACCGAAATAACCTTTTGCTAATTTAAGAACCTTTTTACGACGCTGACGCGACACAGTTCCGCCTTTTACTCTTGGCATTGTAATTCCCTCCTATGATTCCTATTCCAAATTACTTGATGTTTGCAAGTTGTTGTTTGATACGTTTGAAATCTCCAGCACTTACGATTGCGCTCTTACGCAATTTACGTTTTTGCTTTGTAGATTTGTTAGCGAACAAGTGACTTGTGTACGCATGAGAACGTTTAAGTTTACCAGAACCTGTTTTTTTGAAACGTTTAGCAGATCCGCGGTGAGTTTTCATTTTTGGCATTGGATGTTTCCTCCCTCTGTTACTTTACTTTTCGACTTTTGGTGCAAGCATGAGGAACATGCTACGTCCGTCCATCTTAGGTTTTGTTTCTACTGTTGCTACTTCAGCGCAAGCTTCAGAGAAACGGTCTAACACGCGCTGTCCGATTTCTTTATGCGTAATCGCACGGCCTTTAAAGCGGATAGAAGCTTTCACTTTATCTCCCTTTTCAAGGAATTTGATTGCATTACGGAGCTTCGTGTTAAAATCATGTTCATCGATTGTCGGGCTCAACCGAACTTCTTTTAAGCTAATGATTTTTTGATTCTTACGTGCCTCTTTTTCCTTCTTCTGCTGTTCGAATCGGAACTTACCATAGTCCATGATTCGGCAAACAGGTGGTTTTGCATTTGCAGCAACTAACACAAGGTCAAGATTAGCTTTAGCAGCAATTTCCAGAGCTTCCTGGCGGGTTTTAATCCCCAGCTGATCGCCATTTTGTCCGATCAAACGAACTTCACGCGCACGAATACCTTCATTAACTAATTGATCTTTGCTAATAGTGAGCCACCTCCATGAGATTTTGAATTGAGTTCACAATTCATTTTGACCATTTCGTTGTATGTTTTACAGGCAAACAAAAAGTGTGGGCATATAAAACACCCACACTGCGAACATTTGCATGAAAAAATAAATGTACGGTCAACCTGTCAACTACAAACATGTGTCAATCAGGTGAGAAGCGGGTGCTTCTGCTTGTGATATCTATTCAATTCGTTAACTATTCTACACAATTTTCATTTGTCCGTCAAGTAACCGAACTCTTGAAACAACTTTTTCAGTGTAACACGATGAAACGAATTGGGCAAGACTTTTTCACACAATGACGCTATCAAAGAATCAATTGCATAAAGATTGGGATGACGATAACGGTCACAACTCCTACGACCACAACGGCGATACTTGCCATAGCTGCTTCTACTTCTCCCATCTCAATTCCAACAGAAACTCCAAGTGCATGTCCTGATGTACCAAGTGCAAGACCTTTTGCCACTGGGTTTTTAATGCGGAACCATTTTAAGAAGAAGGCACCTAGTGCATAGACAATGACGGCATTAAATATGACCGCAAAGGCTGTGATATCTGCAATTCCGCCAATATCCTTTGCAATCGGGAGAGCAATCGCTGTTGTCGCTGCTTGTGGAAGCATGCTTTTCATCACAGCCGCATCTAAATGAATTCCTTTTGCTACGAGATATACGATCGTAATGGAACAAAGTGAACCTACAAAAATAGCGGATAAAATTTGCCACCAATATTTTTTAAGCAAGGCTCTTTGCTTATAAAGCGGGATAGCGAAAGCAATCGTGGCAGGCTCTAAGAAAAATTTGATAATCTTGCCGCCCTCATTATAATCTGCGTAGGAAAAACCGCCAACTTTCAAAAATAAAATGCCCAGTACCATCGCCACAAACAGCGGGGTGAACAAGAAGAAACCTTTTGATTTTTTAAATAAGAATGTCCCTATTCCAAAAGCGACTAATGAGACGACAATGCCAAAATAAGGACTCATTGTACTTGTACCCATTTTGCATCTCTCCTTTAATGCGTACTTGAAGCTGGTTTATTTGAATGAGAAGGAGCAGATTTACTCTCCTTCGTCTCTTTACGTTTCTGTGGTCTTTCTGATAATTGCATGAGAAGCTGCGTGAACAGCCCTGTCGCTGCAAGTAGCATAATGGTTGCAATGATAATGACACCGACTACTTGCACACCTACTTCTTGCATGACACCTAGTGATTGAATAACTGAGATCCCAGAGGGAACAAATAGAAAGCTAATGAGTCCTGTCAATGATGTACCTAATTGCTCCACCTGCTCCAGTTTGACGATTTTCGTTGTTAACAAAACAAATAATAGAACCAAACCAATAACGGATGCGGGCATCGGAATCGGTAAATACATTGAAATGAGATTAGAAACGAACATTACGGTTGCAAAAATAAATGCTTGAGATAGAAATCCATATACTTTCGTGGCACTCATGCCCCTTCACCTCTTTCTTCGACTGCCCTCAGTATACGGCATGAAATAAACGAATAAAGCGTTTACAATAAAACTCACCAGATTCAATGACTGAAATGCAAAAAACGAGTATTGAAATACAAACAAAAAAAGCCCTCCTACTCTAGCAGGAGTGACTTCTTTAATTCTTTGGCATATGTGCGGCTGACAGGAATGATGGACCCGTCTGTCATATGCAGATTGTACGTCGAATTAAACCACGGCTGTACTTCTTTCATATGAGAGGTATTCACGATATAGCTGCGATGGACCCTCATAAAGTAAGCCTCAGGAAGTTTCTTTTCAATGACCACCAGCGGTTCTGTGACCTCATACATGTGATCCTTTGTTTTCACAACCTTTTTCCCCTCGCTGAGTCCTACATACATGATCTCTTCCACTTGCAGGATCACAATTGAGTCATCGACTGAGATCGCTAATTTTTGCTGGTGGGGTATTTTCTCATCTGGCAGCTGATGATCTTGCGTTTCAACGGATTTCCATTTTTTAAACTTTTGGATGGTCTGGAGTAGCCGCTCTTCGTCAAATGGTTTTGTTAAGTAATCAAGCGCACTTACCTCAAACGCCTTTAGCGCATATTGATCAAAGGCTGTCGCAAATACAATCGCTGGCGGATTAGACATCCGGTTGAGCCTTTTGGCAATATCAAATCCGTTTTCACCAGATAAATCAATGTCTAAAAAGAGCAGGTCCGGCTTATGATCGACCATCCGGTCAAAAGCCGATTCTATATTTTCTGCTTCCTCTATTTGAACATCCTCTTTCGTTCTTCGTAATAAGTATTTTAATTCATCTCTTGCTAACACTTCATCATCTACGATTAATACCTTCATCAACAAGAATCATCCTTTTTTACATAGTCGATTGGAATGCGAAATGAGATGTCAGTGCCTTGGTCACTATGAATGGATAGAGCGGCTTGTCTGCCAAAAATTCCTCTTAACCGCTGATCCAAATTATAAAGGGCCGTACCCGTTCCTTCTAGAGATTCAACAGGCGCTTTTAATAGCTGCCCCTTCTTGTCCTCTTCGATCCCCTGTCCATTATCTGCCACTTTCATATAGACATGTCCATCTTTCATCAAAGCGGATACGATGACTTCACAATTCGTTTGATGTTTAGGGAAAGCATGTCTCACTGCGTTTTCAACAAGCACCTGAAGCACAAAGGGCGGAATCATCACCTGCTCCAGCTCCTTTTCAATTTGAAAGGTCACATGGTATTTATTTGGAAACCTCGCTTGTTCAAGTGACAAATATGCCTCTACATGCTGAATCTCTTTATGCATTGGAATCAGGAGCTGACGGGCACCTTGCATATTTGAGCGAAAATAAATACTTAGCTGCAGCAGCAGCTTCCTTGCCATCTCCACATTGGTTCTGCATAAAACAGAGATGGTATTAATGGCGTTAAATAAAAAGTGCGGGTTCACTTGTGCTTGAAGGGCTTTGATCTCTGCATCTTTTAGCAGGCGGCTTTGGGTTTCCGCCTCTCCAAGCTCAAGCTGTGTGGAAAACAGCATCGCCAAACCTTCTGCAAGCTCCTCTTCCACCCTGCTTAATCCGACCGGAGAATTGAAATACATTTTTAACGTCCCGATCGTTTGACCGTTAGAAGTGAGCGGCAGCACGATTGCGGCTTCAAGAGGGCAATGGGCGACGGAACAATTGATTTCGCCCTTCGAATGTGCCTTCATAATCTTGCCGCTCATCAAGACTTGTTTCGACAGCCCCGTAATCAGGCTTTTAGATGGAATATGATGATCTGTTCCATCTCCGACATGCGCTAAAATCTTTTCTGTATCTGTTAAAGAGACCGCATCTGTTTCAGTCAACCGATGAATGATCTCCGCCACACTTTTACAAGACTGTTCATTTAACCCTTGGCGGAAAAAAGGCAGTGTTTGATCGGCGATCAAAAATACACGATGCGTCTGCATCGCCTTTGCCTGCTCTTCTTGCCGAATGACTGACTGTAAAATAGATAAAAAGATAAAGCTGCCGATTCCATTCACAAAAATCATCGGCAGGGCAATGATACTGACTAGCCCCCATGCATCGGCTAATGGCCTTGCAAACAGAAGGATAATGATCATCTGTAATGATTCCATCGCCACACCAAAAAGGGCCGCTTGGCGAGGTGTCACCATTCGATTCCTCCGCTTAAACCTGCTGCCGACATAACCTGCAATGACACCGGCTAAAATGGAAGAAATCGCACAGCTGAGCGCGGTGCTTCCTCCAAGGGAATAGCGATGAATTCCAGCTAAAAGCCCTGCGCCAATCCCTACAAACGGCCCCCCGATCAAACCGCCCATTTCGATCCCCATAATTCTCGTATTGGCGATAGAGCTTGACGAGCCGAGATGATAAGAAAACTCATGATTCATGACAATTTGCTGCTGAATTTCAATTCCTGTGTAATTGCTGATAATGCTAAAAGAAGCAAAAATGAAGACAAGGATTGCCTTTTTCCGAAATCCTTGATTATGTAGCAATAGATTGCGAAAGCCCTTCACATGAGCAAGCACAAATCCTAGAATAACGATGATCCCTACACGCTCGATCATCATGATAATTAAATGAAGCAAACCGGCCACCTCAAATGATGTATGTCATATCTACTGTCTTTCTATTCTATCATGTGCGGTCAATGATCAAAGATCTCTCAAATCTTTTCTTTATTGGCCTCTTCTTCTATTGTAAAATGAACATGAGCCTGTCACTTGCAGTTGAAGGTAACACATACATAAAAAGGGAGAAGATCATGAAAGCCGTATTTTTCGATTTAGATGATACTTTGCTTTGGGACGAAAAAAGCATTCACACAACTTTTCAGGAAACTTGCCGGGAAGCGGAAAAGAAATATGGACTCGATCCAGAATCGTTTGAACAGATTGTACGTGAAGAAGCAAGAAAGCTGTACTCTTCCTATGAAACATATGATTATACTGTCATGATCGGCATTAATCCTTTCGAAGGACTGTGGTCCAATTTTAGTGAACCGATTAGCGAAGGCTTTCAAAAGCTGAACGCCATTGCACCAGAATATCGCAAAAACGCTTGGACCAATGGCTTAAGGGCAGCGGGAATTGACGATGAGGCGTTTGGACAATATTTGGCTGATTTCTTTGCAGCAGAGCGCAGAAAATGCCCATATGTCTATGAAGAAACATACCCTGTTTTAAACCGACTGAAAGGCAGTTACGAATTGCTCCTTTTAACAAACGGAGATCCTAGCCTTCAAAAGGAAAAACTTGCGGGTGTTCCTGAGCTTGCTCCTTACTTTAACGAGATTGTGATTTCAGGGGATTATGGGAAAGGCAAGCCTGATCCAGGTATCTTTGAGCACTGCCTTCAGCTGTTAAACTTAACAAAAGACGAAGTGATCATGGTTGGGGATAATCCAAAAACAGATATTCTCGGCGCATCTCGCGTTGGTATCCAAACCGTTTGGATCAATCGCCATGACAAGAAAAATGAAACAGATGTGACGCCTGATTATGAAATCAAAGACTTACATGAATTGTTTGATATATTAAAATAGAACAAAAAACACCCTGCTCCTGACGAGATTGGGTGTTTTTGTATTCTCAGAGTTATATGATTGCTGCTAGACTTTGCGCTTGCCGGTCTAAGCCGCGTGCTGCTTCTCCTACAATGATGAATTCCTCGCTTGCCAGCTTTACAAGATCCCGGTTTGTAAACACGGTTGTCTTTGCCCGGCTTGTTCCGCTGCTGACCTTCTCTACTTCTGCATGGATCGCCTTCACATATTGATCGACCTTGACGATCGCTTCTTTTGAATTTGTCGCAAGCTTTCGAATTTCTGCTGCCACTACACTAAAGCCATTTCCATAGGAACCCGCATGTGCCGCTTCTATTGCCGCATTTAAGGCGAGTAGCTGGGTTTGCGAAGAAATACTGTTAATGGTTGTAGCAATGGAGCTGATGGACTCTACCTGCTCCGTTAATCCTTTTAGCAAGCTCATATTTTGATCGGTTTCGTTTGCTATATGATCAAAGGAGGCATTGACACTTTGACTATGCTGAATGCCAACTTCTGCTCGTTCCATTAATTTCGCAGACATCTCCTTTAAGTCTTCTACAACCTGTTTCATCGAGAGTTCTCTCTCCGTAATATCTGTCGCCACTTTCACAACACCCACTACAGTTCCTTCTTCATCTCGAACAGGTGAATATGTCGCTTCAAGCCATAAGCTGCTGCCGTTTTTTGTGATCCGCTGCACTTTTTCCTGAAAGACTTGACCTTCTCTCAAACGCTTCCAAAACATGTGATAACTTGTGTGTTCTGTAATATGTGGAGGACAAAACTGTCTATGTTTAAGACCGATCATCTCTTCTTTAGAATATCCCATGGCTTTTGCAAAAATATCATTCACCCATAGAACTTCACCTGTCACATTAAATTCAATCATTGCCAGCGAGTGTTCTAATGCACGAAGAACAGCTGATTGCTCCAATACTTGTGACGATAAAGTGTTTGTTGTTTGCTTCATCGATTTCATTCCCCCAATTTGTCTCAAACCAATAGTACATACTTACCCTTACTTTTGTACTATCTAAACGTCTCTTTTTAGGAATTGGATCACTATTGGAGAAAGTTTTCCAAAAAGAAAAAAGCCAGTGATCTAAAAAGAATCACTGGCTGCTTCATTATTTTTTCGCTTCTGCTACTGCATGTTTCACAAAGGCTTCGAGATCCATTGTTTCTGAATCTTGTTCCCCGTATTTTCTTACATTGACAGCGCCATTTTCTGCTTCTTGATCTCCGACGACAAGCATGTACGGAATCTTTTGCATTTGCGCTTCTCTAATTTTGTATCCGATCTTTTCATCACGGCTGTCAAGCTCTACACGAAGACCTTCAAGCTGTAAACGTTCTTGTACTTTTTTCGCATAGTCTAAATGAACAGACGGTGAAACTGGAATGACTTGGAACTGTACAGGCGCCAGCCATGTTGGAAGGGCCCCTTTGTATTCTTCAATTAAGAAGGCAACAAAGCGTTCCATTGTAGAAACAACGCCTCTATGAATGACGACTGGACGATGGTGCTTTCCATCTTCTCCGATATATGTGAGATCGAAGCGTTCTGGAAGTAAGAAATCAAGCTGTACAGTGGATAATGTTTCTTCTTTTCCAAGAGCTGTCTTCACTTGTACATCAAGCTTAGGACCATAAAATGCTGCTTCGCCTTCTGCTTCATAATAATCGTGGCCAAGCTCGTCCATTGCATCCTTCAGCATCGATTGTGCTTTATTCCACATCGCATCGTCATCGAAATACTTCTCAGTATCTTCTGGATCACGGTAAGATAAGCGGAATGTGTAGTCATTCAAGCCAAAGTCTTGATACACTTCTTCAATTAAGCGAACTGTACGGATGAACTCGTCTTTGATTTGATCTGGACGAACAAAGATGTGTGCATCGTTTAATGTCATACCGCGGACACGCTGAAGGCCAGATAAAGCGCCTGACATTTCATAGCGGTGCATTGTACCAAGCTCTGCAATACGAATTGGCAATTCGCGATAGCTGTGCGGCTCATTTTTGTAAATCATCATATGGTGCGGACAGTTCATCGGACGAAGAACAAGATCTTCGTTGTCCATTTCCATCACGGGGAACATGTCTTCTTGATAATGCGCCCAGTGTCCTGATGTTTTATACAATTCAACATTCGCAAGAACAGGTGTGTACACATGCTCATAGCCAAGACGCACTTCTTTATCGACAATGTAACGCTCAATGACGCGGCGGATCGTTGCGCCTTTTGGCAGCCAAAGCGGAAGTCCTTGACCAACCTTTTGGGAATTCGCAAACAGCTTCAGCTCTTTTCCAAGCTTACGGTGATCGCGTTCTTTCGCTTCTTCAAGCAGACGTAAATGCTCATTTAAATCTTCTTTGCTGAAGAAAGCTGTTCCGTAAATACGCTGAAGCATTTGGTTGTTACTGTCACCTCTCCAGTATGCACCTGCAAGGCTTAACAGTTTAAACTCTTTGATTTTCCCTGTAGATGGCAAGTGAATACCGCGGCAGAGGTCAAAGAATTCACCCTGCTCATAAATTGTCACAGCTTCACCTTCTGGAATCGCCTCTAACAGCTCAAGTTTCAACTCATCACCAATCGCTTCAAAGCGCTTTTTCGCTTCTTCTCTTGATACTTCAATTCGCTCAATTGGCAGATTGCTGTTAATGATTTTCTTCATTTCTTTTTCAATCTTTGGTAAGTCTTCAGGTGTGATGGCTACATCGATGTCCACATCGTAGTAGAAGCCATTTTCGATGACAGGACCTACGCCAAACTGAACGTGATGCTCTTTTCCATAAAGACGTTTGATCGCCTGCGCTAGCAAATGGGCTGTGCTGTGGCGCATAATGTCGAGTGCTTCTTCACTTTTATCTGTGATGATCTCGATTGTTCCACTTTCTAATAGCGGCGTACGCAGATCTATTTCTTTACCGTTCAATTTACCGGCAAGTGCTTTTTTCTTTAGGCCCGGGCTAATTGATGCCGCGATGTCTTCTGTTGTAGCTGTTTTGTCAAACTCCTTGACTGCTCCATCTGGAAATGTAAGTTGAATTTGTTCTGACATCTCTGGTCACTCCTTTTTTTGGCAATATAAAAACCCCGCCCCCTGGAAAGGGACGAGGTTGAATAAACGGAATCGTGGTTCCACCCTTTTTCCCGTACTTGCAGCTTGCTTTTCATAAGCAAATACGGCTTGCGGTTCGATAACGGGAATTCCCGTCAGCCATTACTAAAAAGTTCACAGCTGATGTTCAAAGGTGGTAAAGCAAATGGTCCTCTGCTAGGAAGCTTTCAGCCGCGGCTTCCCTCTCTTTAAGCGGGTGTTCATTTGTTCATGTCCTTATCAATACGGTCTCTGTATGAAGTTACACCGTATTATAAAACGTTTTTTCGTGAAAATCAAGAAAGCTTTTCACTTTTCTTGTCGAAATGGTCATGTACAAATTGAACATTCTGCTCTTGGAATGAATGAGACGGGAACACCTCGACCCTTTCTTGAAAAATATTTTGAATCGTTTGCACCATCGAGTGACCTGTATCATTTGTAAATAGGTCAATTTTTTGCGGTGCAATGGAGACAAGCGGTGCAATCAGCTGCGAATCAATATACATTGGATGCTCTCTTACAAACTGTCTGTCTATGTATTGTTTTTGATCACGCTCAGAAGCGTAGCGAAATTCCCAAATCACCAGGCGGTCCTGATGCACAACATGTACTTTTTCGAGCCTAGGCTCTCTTGCCATCACATAGTCTCGAAGCGATTGAATGAAGTTTTGATACTCTTGCTCCATTTTGTATTCTTCAATGGACACTTCAACATAGTTCTTCAGCCTTCGATCATATTCTGACAGCCTAAATGTCATAAATGAACCAATTGAAAAAACACCTTGCTGTAAAGAAATTGCCTCAAGCTCCTTTTTTAAAAGGGCTTCTCTTGACGGGTCTTGCTGAATGCCGGGAATATCATCTAAGTCCCCGTTCATGATACTGTGAGCGATGGAAAGAATTTGGTGCTGCTCTTCAGGATCTTTAAACAAGTAAGTGTTTTCAAGGATGCTGCGCATGCGCTCATTTTCTTTGCATTCCAAAAAAAAGTGAACCAATAATGGCCGCACAATGTGCTCAAGTGCTTCTTCTGATTCCTTCGCCTCTATGAGAAGCCGGTCTTTCCCTTGTTGAATTGACATGTGATGCCGACTGTCCAAGTGTTCAGCAAGATGTAAAAAAGCGGCGGTATCATATTCATCTTCAAAGATTATTTCAAGCATGTTTGTCCCCCCTAACGACATCTGTTACATATATATGGGGGAAACATAAAAAATAGACGCCTAAAATAATTCAGGCATCTTTCTTTTTAAAATGAGTGGAACGGAGATAAAGATCAAATAAATCAAACAAACAACCACTAAGGCGGCATAATTGCCGCTGACAAAGCTTGAGCCGAGAACATTTAACGCAATTGTACCCGGTATTAAGCCTAAAAAGGTGGCTGCCACAAATGCACGATAATTTGCACGTGAAGCAGCTGCCGCATAGCTGACGAAATCAAAATGAATCGGTGCAATACGCAATAACAAAATATAAAGAAATCCATGCTCCTGAATGCGGGACGTCACCGCTTTCAGCTTCCGGCTGTTTGATGCCGTTTCCTTCTTTTTTGCACGAAAGGTTGAAGCAATCATGAAGGAGCCTGTTGCCCCGGCTGTAGCCCCAATGAGGGCATAAATCGTCCCAAGGACACTGCCGAATGCCAAACCTGCTGCCAGCGAAAAGACTGTAATCGGGACGAGAACAAACGGGCGAAAAAGAGATAAGAAAAGAAAAACAAAGGGAGCCAGTATCCCAAATTGAAGCACCCAATTCTTCACATCTTTCGGCGCGAGCTGAAGATGCTGTTTATTCAGCCACCACAACGCAGCAGCAAGAATGCCAATCACAAGAAAAAGCAGCCATTTTCTTTTGTTCATTTCATTTGCTCCTCCTTCAGGTGACATACGCTTTTATAAATGACGGCGATTTTCTCCTTCGAGCAAGACCGGCTCTGCTAAATAGAGAATCCGTTCCATTAAACGAGCGGCTTTGACCTCTTCTTTTTCCCCGCGCTGAGAGTACGTAAAATGATGCTTCAGCTCATTTGGTGAGAAATTAGAAGAGAAAAACGTCGGCAGCTGCTCTGCCATACGGTATTGTAAGATCGTACCGAGCAGCTCATCCCGCACCCAGCTTGTCATCGATTCTGCTCCAATATCATCAAGCATTAAAATCGGGGTGGATTTGACCATATTCAGCTTTTCTTCTAGCGTATGATCAGCTAACGAATTTTTTAACTCTCTCACAAATTCAGGCACGTAAACAAGGAGAGATGGGTATTCTTTCTCCGCTAGCTGCTGCGCAATGGCTGCCAGAATATACGTTTTTCCAACTCCAAATTTCCCGTGTAAATACAAGCCTTTTCCTTTTCCAGTCTCATCATAGCTTTGGAGGAATTGACCTACTTTTTGGATGACCTCTTGTCTTCCCACAACGTTCAGATCAGCGAACGTCGCTTGAAGGACATTTTGCGGAATATACATGCTTTTCATCAGCTCTTGCTGTTTTTTCTGTCTATCTAGCCGCAGCTTGACTGGACAAGGGGAATATTCAATATCAATACTCTGACCTTTGATCACAAGCTTCGGGTGATACCCATCTAAAATGGCATTGACGTTTTCGTCATCTAAGCAGTAAGAGCAGCCCTTCGACTGCTGCACATATTCAAAGAGCCGGTTCAAGCTGCGATTGATCATGTCTTCATGTATCTCTTCTTGATGCTTCTGTAAAAAGGCCTTCACATCTTCATCAGATAACACACTTTCTTTAATCTGATTGTATCTCACGCGAAAATCTACTCGTCCTTTTAGCTGTTCAAATGAACGACCGATCGGTTTCATCCCATCTCACCTCACCTTAATGTGCATTGTACTTTTTCATATTTTTAAACTGATCTAACAGTTTTTCTTTTTCTCGTTCGAGGTCTTCTGTAGACAGACTGTCTGTTTGCTCTTTTGCCGGCTGTTCTTTTGTTTCGGTTTCTTTCATCCAGTCAGGCAGTTTCTCTTCCCTGACGACTTTTCCTGAACCATATGTGCTGCGCTGCTTTTTCTGCTGCGCCCACTCTGTCATTTGTCTGTTTTCTTCTTTGGCAATTTTCATGGCCGCTGCTACGGTTTTGATTTTCTTTCTCACCCAATGAGCGGCGATTTTTTGCATGTATGTTTTCGACAGCTTCATATCTGTTTTGAGTAATGTATAGTAGATGAGAACATTCATGACACCTGGCTCTAGCTGCTGCTCGAGCATGATATCTTCTACAATTCTTAAGTCGGCATACGTTGGCTCAATGCCATCTGCCATGTCTTTTAGCAGCTCCCTAGGCGAAATATGATCCAGCTTTTCAATCAATTTTGCATCTGGAGTATCTGCAGCCGGCGTCTTTGAAGCATCTTGGCGCAAGTGTCTTGGCTGTTTTTGATCAATCAGCTTTGGCTGTTCGCCTCTGTATTCAATTTGGTACCAGTCTCTTGCTGATTTTCTCAGCTCTTCTGTTGAGATCATTTGATCCGAACCGCATGCACCTGCTACAATATTTTGCATTTGAAGCGGGGTGATGCCGTATACAACAGCTAACTTCTTAATTGTTTCTTTTACCTGCTTTGTCAAAGCCTTTCTTGGAATCATCATGTCAGACATACCCGCTAACAATAGATCGAAATCGAAGGATTCGTCTGAGAGCGGTGCCGGCTGACTCGATCCAACGGTCACATATTCATAGCCTTGATCAAGCGATGACGCCTGATGAATCTCTTCTGTCATCTTGCGTTCGCCTGGCTGCAATACGTGAAAGACTTCTTCAAACGACCGTGAAATGTTCTTTGCTTCTGCAGGAACACCTGGATAAGAGAAATAATCACGAAGCTGCATATATTTTGCTTTCTCTACACGATGGTACAGCAGGACATTCAGCATACCATCTTGGAAAAATTCATCCGGTCTTAGCGGCGGTACAAGCTCATATGTAAACAGTCTGCCTTCTTCCGTTTCCTGTTCATATGTGCGGAGTAAGCCGATTGCTTCAAGCTTTAAACGTTCCTCAAAAATATCATTTAAATTCGTCTGCAGCATGACCATGAGCTGCCGATGAGGTGCAGGTTTTCCCCACATACGATTTTGTTCCAGCTCTCCCCACAGCGTCATGTATAAGCTAAAAGCGGACATGCCAATAAGCGGCTGATATAAAAGAGTGATGAGCTGTCTATCGATGTCACCGAGCAATGAAGCGCTTTTGACGACATACGGATCGACGGCTAGCACTTCCTTCCAATGCTCTGTCATATGCTGATCCTCCCCATGAATTGCGATTGTTTCCATTGTACACTCTTTTCGCGTTTTACGCTTTACGCAGGAAAAAGAGCATGAAGAATCTCCAGCTCTTTTTAGCGTTCTTTCTTTAATAGATCTTTTAATTCATCAATAAAGACATTGATGTCTTTAAACTGCCGGTAAACCGAGGCAAACCTGACGTAAGACACTTCATCAATTTTCGCCAGCTCGTCCATCACCATTTCACCTACAAGCTCGCTTTTCACTTCTGACATGCCTTGATTGCGCAGTTCTTTTTCGATATTAAAGCAGACATCCTCCAGCTGCTTTAAAGCGACAGGACGCTTTTCACACGCTTTGATAAGTCCTCTCAGCATTTTTTCCCGGCTGAATTCTTCTCGAATCCCTTCTTTTTTCACCACAATCAGCGGTAATTCTTCTAATTTTTCAAACGTCGTAAAGCGATATTGACAGCTTTCGCACTCTCTTCTACGACGGATGGATTTCCCTTCATCTACTGGTCTTGAATCAAGCACCCTTGTGCCAAGGTGCTGACATGTGGGACATTTCATATCATCAGCTCCGATCTATTCTTGGAAGTTGTTTGTCTAGTTCATCATAAAGGGACAGAACGGTCTTCTGACTATAGCCGAAATCTGTTGGCAGGGCCGTTTCTGTTGTCACATTAAAATCGACAGCTGTTTCAAAAGGACGAATTGAAATGACAGTCGCCACGAGAAAGGCTTTTTTCGGCAATCGTATGTTTGCACTGATTTCACCTCGTTCTGCTGAAACAGATGTCACTTGATAGGAATCGTTTCGGGAAAGAATGGCTTCCACCGCTTGAAAAACTTGTGCATTCGTCGATTTGTAGTAATGGCTTTTCAGTTCTGACACTGGATGCTCGTCAGATGTTTCTGTATGGTTTGACATGAACCGTTTAAAATTTTGTCTTAAAATCATACACGTATCCCCTTTGCCATAATGCCTCTTTCTTTATTTTATAAAAAAAACCTTTGTTTTCCTAGAACAAAAGTATAGACAAGCTGGGGAATGTTGGATTTTTTCTCAAATAAATATAAAAAGGAGCATAACACAAAGGCATTTAATGCTTTTGGCCAGCTCCCATTGCAATCTTTTTTATGTTTACAGTGCTTTGGCTTGTGCCTGTTTTACTTGTACAGGACCCATGCCTCGAGGAATTTCGATGTTTTCTCTTGTTTCAGCACCTAATTCATCTCCGATATGATCTGCTGCAATATTCGGATCTAGGTCGCCGCAAGTATAAACATCTATGCTCGCATAACCATGTTCAGGAAAGCTGTGAATTGTCAGATGAGATTCAGAAATAATGACAACTCCACTTACTCCTTGAGGTGCAAATTTGTGAAAAGCAACCTCTCTTACCTCAGCTCCTGATTTCAAAGCTGCATTTACAAACGTTTTTTCAATAAAATCCATGTCGTTCAGTTTATCACAGTCGCATCCCCATAGCTCGGAGATAACGTGACGTCCGATTGTTTCCATCATGGACCCCCCTTTAAACAAGAATGAAAGAGTGAAGTTCTAAGCAGCCGGACCGGACATATACCACGGGGGAAAGTTAGTCCTAAGAGGTCCTAACCCTTTAAGTATACCCGAATGAGTCTGCGAACAAGAAGTTCACGAAAAATAGTATACTTTGTTTAGACCCATTTTGCAAGCTGTGTTTTTAGTGGGATTTTCTCTCATTTCTTGAAAAGGGACGATCGTCTTCTTCATTTCAAACAGCAGACAGCTCTTTCATCTGTGCGCCGACAAATTTCACAAGGTCAACCACTCGGCATGAATAACCCCATTCATTGTCATACCATGCAAGAACTTTTACTTTTCTCCCTTCCATTACCATCGTTGTCAATCCATCAACGACTGCTGAGTAAGGGTTCGTGTTAAAGTCCGTAGAGACAAGCGGCTCATCTGTGTAATCTAAAATACCAGCAAGAGATGTTTTAGATGCATTCGAGAAGGCTGCATTGACTTCTTCTGCTGTGACATCTTTTTTTAAGTCTACAACAAGATCAACCATCGACACATTGGAAACCGGCACGCGGAGTGCAAGCCCATGCAATTTCCCTTTCATGTGCGGAAGCACTAAAGAAAGCGCTTTAGCGGCACCCGTCGTAGTTGGAATAATGGACTGAGCACATGCTCTTGCCCGGCGCAGATCCTTATGCGGGTTATCGATATTTTTTTGATCATTTGTATAAGCATGAACCGTTGTCATTAACCCGTTGTCGATGCCAAATTCATCATCTAACAGTTTCACAACTGGTGCTAAACAGTTTGTTGTACAAGATGCGTTTGAAATAATGACGTGCTTTTCAGGATCAAGATCATCCTCATTGACACCCATCACAATCGTAATGTCTTCATTTTTACCTGGAGCTGTTAGAACGACTTTTTTCGCTCCAGCATCTATATGGCCCATCGCTTGATCTTTTGAATTAAATTTACCTGTTGCTTCAATGACGATATCAATCCCAAGCTCTCCCCATGGAAGCTGCTTTGGATCTCTATTATTAAGCAAAAGCACTCTTTTGCCATTTACAATCAAGGCGTCATCTTCTGCAGTCACATCACATTCGTAACGTCCATGATTTGTGTCATATTTAATTAAATGTGCTAGCGTTTCGGCAGGATAGCTTGCGTTCACCGCTACAATTTGAATTTGATCATCAAGCATTGCTTTTCTGAAGACCATGCGTCCAATTCTGCCAAACCCATTGATCGCTGCTTTTACCTTCATGAACAGGTCACTCCTCTATTATGTGTTATACTCAATAAATTTATTTATGAAATTAGTATATCACATTAGAATGTAATTGCCAGTATATAAACGTATATTTTCTAAAAAGGGCTGTTCTTTTCAAAGGAAATAAGAATAAAGCATAAAAAAAGAAGAGTACGTGTATGTACTCTTACTTATCTGTATGTTCCCATTCATTTAATATGTTCTGCAATTGCTTACTGATAAACGCGAGATCTTGTGTGTTCTCTATCACGTAGTCTGCTTTTTTACATTTCTCCTCAAGAGACTGCTGAGAGTGAATACGATTCAGTGCTTCTTCCTCGCTGAGGTCATTTCGATTCATGAGCCGCGACAGCTGCAATTCAGGCGTTGTATACACCACAATGATGCGGTCGACGAGGCTTTCCAGCTGACTTTCAAATAAAAGCGGGATATCGAGGACAACGAAGGTTTCTTGCTGACTAACTCCTTCATCTCTCTGTTTGAGCATTTCCTTTCTCACTTCAGGATGAACAATCGCATTCAGCTGCTTTCTTTTCTCTTCATCAGAAAAAATGATGGCTCCAAGCTGCTGCCGGTTCAGCTCCCCATTTGGCAGGAGAACATCCTCGCCAAAGGTTTGAACGATTTGTTGAAGAGCTGGTGTACCTTTGGCAACCGCTTCTTTTGCAATGACATCTGCGTCCACGACCCGGATGCCCTGCTCTTTTATCATTTGCGAGACGGTGCTTTTTCCACTAGCAATCCCGCCTGTTAATCCAATGACAAGCGTCAATTGATTTCCTCCTTTACAGCTTCCACACCCCAATTAAAATGAGCAGAAGCCCTGGTAAGCATGCAAGTTTATCGATCCAGCGCCAATTTGCCAAGTAATGACCGGAACGAAGCCCTATACACACAAAGAGTGAGCTCATCACGGCCACAGTGATACTCATGACAATTGGTGAAAAGCCTAGAATTGCAGCGCCAATCCCTGCGCCAAATGCATCAATGGATAAAGCAATCCCAAGAAGCACCGCTTCTATTCCATTAATCGTCCCAGAACGGTCAATATCTGCACTTGTCGGCTTGCGCAAAATTTGAATGACAAGACCAAGTGACTGCACTTCCACATTAAGCAATGTCTTTTCATGAAGTAGCAAATCACGCTCTTTCGCTGGTTTGTAAAATTGATAAAGGACCCAAAGTCCAATGGCGATCAAAATGCCTCCACCAAGTTTATCTGTCACTGAGACAGGGAGGAATGTCGTCAGCAGGCTGCCAATCAGCATAGAAATGAGCAGCACAATCCCTGAACAGCATGCAATAATGACAATCGCTTTAAATGGAATCTTCATTTTACGAAGTCCATACGTAAAGCCTACAGAAAAGCTGTCAATGCTGACTGCAATAGCTAAAAACAGGAGCGAAATCGAAATCATACCTGAACTCTTCCTTTCTGTTCATGCAACGATGATCAAGAGTCTCTAGGCGTCCTTAGACTCTTCTTCACTATATGAAGAGCAGGTGGGCTGTGTGTCAGTCTACACCTTGCTGAAAAATGAATGTTTTTTATCGTATGCACAGTAAAAAGGAAGCATGCTGATGGCTGATTTTTATTGAGGACGTTTTTGGCAGGTTACACAAAAATGTGTGCCGCGCCCTCCGACTACTGTTTTCTCAATGATGCTTCCGCATGTTTGACAAGGCTCTCCCCGCCGGTCATACACAAGAAGCTGCAGCTGAAATGTTCCAATATCACCTTGTGAATTGATATATGAGCGAATCGTGCTTCCTCCTGCATCTACCGCTACTTGAAGTGTATCGATAATATGCATGTGAAGCACTTTACACGATTCAAGGCTGAGCTGATTCGCTTTTGTTTCTGGATGAATGCCTGCTTTAAACAAAACCTCATCTACATAAATATTACCTAGTCCCACGACAATCTTTTGATCAAGCAGCGCTGTTTTGACCACACGAGATGTTTTTTTCAATTGCTCCCATAAATATTCCGGAGTGAATTGATCATCAAAAGGCTCATACCCCAGCTGTGAGAGCGGGAGTTCCTTTTCCTCTTCCCCCGGCTGAAATAAATGCATCGTGCCAAATTTACGCACATCATGATACCGAAGCTCAGTACCATCTGTAAAAGTAAAGACGACGTGTACATGTTTATCGTATGGCTCATGCGCTTCATGTACACGGTATTTCCCTTCCATCCTTAAATGGGAGACCATTACGTAGTGGTCTAAATGAAAGAGAAGGAACTTTCCTCTTCTTTCAATGGTTTGTATCGTTTCTCCTACCATCCTTCTTGCGAACTCTTCCGGCTCCCCAGGACGTTTGATGATATTCGGCCATTTGATATCGACCGTTTCAATCGTTTTTCCTTCGACTAACCGCTTGAGTGTGCGCCGGACGGTTTCAACTTCTGGTAATTCCGGCATGCTCCTCGCTCCTTTTTCTCTCTCTATTATTTTGCGTCGTACCAAGATGGGCCTGAAGCAAAATCAACTTTTAGCGGCACATCTAGTTGAAGTGCATTTTCCATGACTTCAGGGACAATTTTTTCGAGTATGGCAATTTCTTCTTTCGGCGCTTCGAAGATCAATTCATCGTGCACCTGTAATAAAAGATTTGCCTGCAAGTTTTCTTCTTTTAACTTACGCGCCATATCAATCATGGCTTTTTTAATAATATCAGCTGCACTGCCTTGGATCGGTGTGTTCATGGCTGTTCTTTCCGCAAAGCTTTTGATATTAAAATTGCGGCTGGTGATATCCGGGATATACCGTCTGCGTTTGAGAAGTGTCGTGACATATCCTTTTTGTTTCGCTTCCTGCACAATCTCTTCCATATAGGTTTTCACGCCTTTAAAGCTTGTTAAATAGCGTTCGATAAAGGCAGCTGCTTCTTTTCTTGTGATCCCAAGATTTTGAGATAATCCATAGTCACTGATTCCATATACAATTCCGAAGTTGACAGCCTTGGCTTGTCTTCTCATAGAGGAAGTCACTTCTTCTTCTGAGACATGGAACACGTCCATCGCTGTTTTCGTGTGAATATCCATATCTTGCGTAAACGCTTCGATCAAATTCTCATCCTGAGAAATATGAGCGAGAACACGCAGCTCAATTTGTGAATAGTCAGCAGCAAACATAAGCCAGCCTTCTTTTGATGGAACGAATGCTTGACGAATCTTCCGTCCTTCCTCTAAACGAATTGGGATGTTTTGCAAGTTGGGATCTGTTGAGCTTAGTCTTCCTGTTTGCGTGAGCGCTTGATTAAATCGTGTATGCACTTTATGGGTATCCTTGCGCGTTACCTTCATTAAACCTTCCACATAGGTCGATTGGAGCTTTCCAATTTGGCGGTAATGCAGAATAGACCGAATGATTTCGTGCTTATCTTCAAGCTTTTCAAGAACATCCGCAGATGTCGAGTAGCCTGTTTTTGTCTTTTTAATAATCGGCAGACCTAACTTTTCAAAAAGAATCACGCCAAGCTGTTTAGGAGAATTGATGTTAAACGTTTCACCTGCTAAGCGGTGAATGGTTTCCTCATATTCTTTCAGCTTTTTCGCTAACTCTTCACCCATCTTCTCTAGGCGCTCAATATCTACCTTTACGCCAAGTGATTCCATTTCACCTAAGATGAGGGCAAGCGGCAGCTCTAAGTCTTCATACAGTTCATGTTGATCATTTTTTTCTAGTGCTTCAAGTGTTAAATCATGCAGAGCAGAGATCGCCGCTGCTTTTCGTCCAAGATGTTCCTTCAGTTCATCTTCAGGTGGGATCGCCTGCTTTGCTCCTTTTCCGTACACTTTTTCATCAGAAAATGCGATGTTAAGACCGTATTCCTTCGCCACACTTGCGACGTCCTCATAGGATTTCTGAGGATTGACGACATAGGAAGCGAGCAGGACATCGTTATCGACACCTTTTAGATCGACATCGTGCCATCTGAGAGCGACAACTGCTCTTTTTGAATCGAAGACCCATTTCTTCTTCGTTTCATCCTGTACCCATTGTTTAAATGCATCTGATTGAAGTGCATCTTCTTTCGTGATAAAAAATGCACCGTTTTCATTATGGATCGCAAAACCGATCAAATCCGCTTCATGATAATTATCTCCAAGCTGTTCTACCACAAGGGCGGCATGATCTGTCAGCATTTCATCCGTTACATCGGTCATTTTTTTCACTTCTAATGCTTCAACTTCGACCTGTTCACCTGTTTCTGGTGCTTCTCCTAGACGCTCTAGCAGCGTTTGAAAGCCTAGTTCTTTATAAAGAGAGATCACTTGATCCATATGAGGACCTTCATATGCGAGATCCTTGCTTGATACATCAATTGGCGCTTCTACAAGAATCGTTGCGAGTTGTTTACTCATCACCGCTTGCTCTTTATATTCTTCAAGCTTTTCTTTGAGTTTTTTACCACTGACTTCGTCAATATGTTCAAGCAGGTTTTCTACCGTTTCAAACTGCTTTAACAATTTTATCGCTGTTTTTTCCCCTACACCGGGCACCCCTGGGATATTATCTGAGGAATCTCCCATCAAGCCTTTCATATCGATGATTTGATCTGGGCGCAGACCATATTTTTCTTCAATATGAGCCGGTGTGTAATATTCTACTTCTGTAATGCCTTTTTTCGTAATTGCCACCGTCGTATGGTCTGTTGATAGCTGCGTTAAGTCCTTATCTCCTGAGAAAATTTTCACTTCAAAGCCGTCTTTTTCTGCCTCCACAGCCAATGTCCCGATAATATCGTCAGCCTCGTATTGAGGAAGCTCGTACCTTTTCACCTGATAGGCATCTAATAGTTCACGGATAAACGGCATTTGTTCTGATAGCTCTGGCGGCGTTTTTTGTCTTCCGCCTTTATATTCTTTAAATGTCTCGTGGCGGAACGTTGTTTTCCCCGCATCAAATGCGACGAGCATATGGGTTGGCTTCTCGTCCTCGAGCATCTTCATTAAAATCATTGCAAAGCCATAAATGGCATTTGTATGGACGCCTTTATCATTTGATAATAGCGGCAAAGCAAAAAAGGCTCGATAAGCGAGACTGTTTCCATCCACTAGTACTAATTTCTTTTTGTCTGTCATGTTTTAATCCTCCATCGGCTGAGCCATTTCAGCCGTCTCTTTCACACATTGTATCTTCATTTTATCAAAGTTTATTTTGAAAAGAAAATAGTCGAACCTGCATAAAAAAAGGGACGAAAACAACAAGTGTTTTCGTCCTTACAAAATTGGCTCCTTGGATGAAGGGGTTCCTATTCATCCTACCAATGATTGTTTAACTAAACATGAATCCATTGTAAAGATCATGTAAATTTTAACGTGACATTCCTTTTTTCCCTATTTTGATTTCAGGCTCACTGTAAAAGTCGTTCCTTTCCCTTGTTTGCTATGGACTGAAATCGTCCCTTCATGCGCCTCCACAAGGTGTTTGACAATCGCAAGACCAAGTCCTGTTCCGCCTGAATTTCTACTTCTATCTTTATCAATTCGATAAAATCTCTCAAATATTCTTGGAATCTCTCTTTTCTTCATGCCGATTCCTGTATCTGCTACATCAAATTCATAGGCGCCTTTCCGCGGTCTTGCCGAAATAGTGACACTCCCTCCCTCTGGTGTATAGGTAAGGGCATTGTTGACGAGATTGAGGAAGATTTGCTTTAATCTCAGCGGATCTGCCATCACATAGACAGGCTCTTTCGGGATACGCACTTGTAATTGAATACCTTTTTCCGCAGCCTTTTGTTTTAAAAGGACTTCAATCTCTTGAATGATTTCTGACGCATTGGCGTCTTGAATATTTAGTTTGAAATGCTGCTGCTCGATTTTGGAAAGATCGAGTAAATCTTGAATGAGAGTTTCGAGTCGGACACTCTCTTTTAGAATGATGGAAAGGAATTGTGTCAGCGCTTCTTTGTCATCAATCGCTCCATCAAGAAGGGTTTCGGAGAATCCTTTAATCGACGTAATCGGTGTCTTTAATTCATGAGACACATTGGCGACAAAATCTTTTCGCATCTGCTCGAGCTGCTTTGTTTCTGTCACGTCATGAAACACAAGGACAATTCCTTTCCATTCATCGTCTGTACTTAAAATCGGGACACCATCCACTTGGAAGTAGCGCCGTTCAATGTCAACGGCTAGGCGTAAAAACTTTCGCACCTTCGTTTCTGTCATAAAAATTTCATCAATCAGTTCAATAATTTCGTCATGTGTAAATGCTTCATGATACAGCTTGTGCATGTAAATGTGCTTTTGCACCTTAAACTGCTTGCGGAAGGTTCGATTGACTAGGTTGATATACCCCATCTTATCAATCAAAATAATTCCTGCACCGATGTTTTCAATGACTGTTTGCAGACGGTCCCGCTGCATTTCCCCAGTGCTTGTCATTTCTTGAAGGCTTTCTGCCAGACGCTTCATTGATGTATTAAGCTCGCTTGTTTCAATGATCAGCTCTTCATAATGATTGGTATCATAGTTCCCGCGTTCCAGCTGTTTGGCTACCTTTGTGGCATAATCTATCGGTTTTACATATTTCATTGACATGCGGTATCCAAAGAAAACGATGATAATAATCGCCGAGCCAAGACAAACGGCTAATGCGAGCCAAAGCTGGCCGTCAATTTCATTTAAAGGCTGGAATGACGCATGGAGAAATAAATAGCCTGCCGGTTCGTTTTGTTTCAGAATAGGGACTGCGTAATGAAACAGTGCATCCTTCTCATCCTCAATGACGACGCCTTTTGTTTGAAGCCGTTCATTGTTCAGTGTGTTTTGAATGATGCCCCTTTGCTCCGCTTGACCCGTTGTATGTATGATATTCCCCTTCAGATCCACAATTGACGCATTCATATCGAGATGCTGCTTTGCCTGATTGAGGATCTCCTTGTTTTGCTTCGCCTGCAGATCATCACCATCCATGGAAGAAAGAAGAAAGCTCGATTCATTTTCCATTCGTTCCGTTAATTTTGTTTCATAAAAAACATGGAACATGTGATCCAAGAAAAGGCCAAGTGCAACAAACACAATAAAAAGGAGAAAAATAAGTCCCGAAAACAGGCGGGTTCTTATTTTACTCATTTGGCTTTGGCTCCTCCAATTTGTAGCCTAAGCCGCGAATGGTTTTAATGTATGTTGGTTTTTTCGTATTCTTTTCAATTTTGTCCCGCAAGTGGCTGATGTGTACATCCACAATACGAGTGTCTCCTGCAAAGTCATAATTCCAAACGGCACTTAGCAGCAGATCACGTGTGAGGACACGTCCTTTATGCTTGGCCAAATAAAGCAGCAGTTCAAATTCCTTCGGCGTAAGCTCTAGACGTTCTTCTTGGAAGTAGACTTCGTAGTGTTCTGGTAAAATGCGCAGTTCACCAATTTTGATTTGGTCTGCAATGACCTCTTCCTTGTCCTCTTGCGTGGGGGCAGGCTGAGATTGCTGCGCTCTTCTTAAGATGGCTTTTACCCGAGCACCCACTTCTCTAGGACTGAATGGCTTTGTCATGTAATCATCGGCTCCAAGTTCAAGGCCGAGCACCTTATCAAATTCATCGTCCTTTGCTGTCAGCATTAAAATAGGGAACATCATTTTTTGAATTCTCAGTTGTTTGCACACTTCAATGCCGTCCATCTTCGGAAGCATTAAATCTAATACAATGAGATCAGGCTGTTCACTTGCTGCTTTTTCAAGCGCTTCTTCCCCATCTCTTGCTGTGACGACATCATAGCCCGCCCTTTCAAGGTTATAGCTTAGAAGTGTTACAATCGATTCTTCATCATCCACAACTAATATTTTTTTATTCATGTTGTGCCTCCAATTAGTGATTTCCCCTGCATCCGTTTTTTTGTATCTTATGTGAAAAGCGAGAAGTCATGCTTTCTCTTTCATTTTAACGAAAGCTTAACAAGAGGACAATTTAAAATTTCGACAAGATTTGTTTTGTAAACAAAAAGAAGGCCCCTCATAAGAGAAGCCTTCTTTTTTTCATATTAAGACAATACTTTCATGACGTTCTTAACAGATTCAACAGAACGGTCAAGCTGACTTCTTTCTTCTTCTGTCAGCTCAAGCTCAATGATCTGCTCAAGGCCGTTTCCACCTACGATTGTTGGTACACCAAGGTAAATGCCTTCGTAGCCATATTCACCTTCAAGGTATGCAATCGTTGGGATCACGCGGCGCTGATCTTTTAGAATCGCCTCAACCATTTCTACAAGTGAAGCAGCAGGTGCATAATAGGCACTACCGTTACCTAATAGGTTCACGATTTCGCCGCCGCCTTTTCTTGTTCTTTCAACAATCGCATCAATTCGATCTTTTGGAATCAATGTTTCAAGCGGGATACCGCCTGCATAAGAGTAACGAACAAGCGGAACCATGTCATCGCCATGTCCACCAAGGACAAAGCCCGTCACATCTTTGACAGATAGGTTTAATTCTTGAGCAACAAACGTACGGAAACGTGCTGTATCAAGAATACCCGATTGTCCAATGACTTTTTCTTTTGGTAATCCTGATTCTTTATAAACTGCATATGTCATTGCATCAACAGGGTTTGTTAACACAACAATAATGGCTTCTGGAGAATATTTAACGATTTCGCGTGTCACGCTGCGCATGATTTTTTCATTTGTTGACACGAGATCGTCACGGCTCATTCCCGGCTTTCTTGCAATTCCTGCCGTAATGACCACGACATCAGAACCGGCTGTATCTTCGTAGTTAGAAGTGCCTGTAATGTTCGCATCGAAGCCTTGAACAGGGCTTGCTTCCAGCATATCAAGAGCTTTCCCTTTTGTTGGGTTCTCAAGCTGCGGTATATCAACTAAGACGACATCCGCTAATTCTTTTTGAGCTGTTAAAAATGCTGTAGTTGCTCCAGTAAAACCTGCTCCGATGACAGATACTTTTTTACGCTTGTTTGCCATTTCCTTTTTCCCCTTTAACTTTAAAGTTTAAGAATCAAGACAAGTTTTTGATGAGCTCGTCAGCAAACTCAGAACATTTTACTTCTGTTGCGCCATCCATTAATCTAGCAAAATCGTAAGTGACGACTTTAGATGCAATTGTTTTTTCAACAGATTGAATCACTAGATCAGCTGCTTCCTGCCAGCCAAGGTGCTCAAGTAAAAGCACGCCTGATAGAAGAACAGAAGATGGATTCACTTTATCAAGACCAGCATATTTTGGTGCTGTTCCGTGAGTCGCTTCAAAAATAGCGTGTCCTGTTTCGTAGTTGATGTTCGCTCCTGGTGCGATACCAATTCCACCAACTTGTGCTGCAAGTGCATCAGAGATGTAATCTCCATTTAAGTTCATTGTAGCCACAACATCGAACTCAGCTGGACGAGTTAGGATTTGTTGAAGGAAAATATCTGCAATGCTGTCTTTGACAATGATTTTGCCAGCAGCTTCTGCTTCACTTTGCGCTTTGTTTGCCGCATCTTTTCCATCTTGTTCTACAATACGATCATATTGTGCCCATGTAAAGACTTTGTCGCCAAACTCTTTTTCAGCCACTTCGTAGCCCCAGTTTTTGAAGGCACCTTCTGTAAATTTCATGATGTTTCCTTTGTGAACAAGCGTCACAGATTTACGGCCTTGGTCAATTGCATATTGGATAGCCGCTCTGACAAGACGGGATGTTCCCTCTTCAGAAACTGGCTTGATTCCGATACCTGACGTTTCTGGGAAACGGATTTTGTTCACACCTAATTCGTTTTTCAAGAAGTCAATTAACTTCTTCACTTCGTCTGAACCTTTTGCATACTCAATACCAGCATAGATATCTTCTGTGTTCTCACGGAAGATCACCATATCTGTGTCTTCTGGACGTTTGACAGGAGAAGGTACGCCTTTGAACCAGCGAACTGGACGTAAGCATGTGAATAAATCAAGCTCTTGTCTAAGTGCCACGTTTAATGAACGGATTCCTCCGCCAATTGGTGTTGTTAGTGGTCCTTTAATGGCAATTAAGTATTCACGAATGTCTTCAAGCGTTTGCTCAGGAAGCCACTCTCCAGTTTTATTGTAAGCTTTCTCACCTGCATATACTTCTTTCCAAGTGATTTGCTTTTCACCTTTATATGCTTTTTCTACAGCTGCTTCAAGTACTCTTGATGCTGCTTTCCAAATGTCAGGACCGATTCCGTCCCCTTCGATAAACGGGATGATTGGATTATTTGGTACATTCAATACGCCGCCAGTAACTGTAATTTTTTCGCCTTGTGACAATGATATTACCTCCCAGGTTATGTAGTGAATATTTGAAACTTCTTGGCTTGATGTCTGCAAGCAAAAAAGTTTTTCACGTGATTCGTTTTTTGTTGATGTTGATATGGAGGCTGATTAGCCTTTTGAAATCAGCCCCCGCTTATTCTATAAACATTAGTCTCTTTCACTGATCGGAACAAAGGTTTGAAGATCAGGTCCAATGTAATCAGCTCTTGGACGGATGAGTCGGTTGTTGTCATATTGCTCTAGAATATGAGCAATCCATCCAGAGAATCGGCTGATCACGAAAATTGGTGTAAACAAGTCATGATCAATGCCAAGACTGTGATATACAGATGCAGAATAAAAATCAACATTTGGTGGAAGATTTTTCTCTGATGTCACGATTTCCTCTGCGCGAACAGACATTTCATACCATTTCGGCTCGCCAGTGAGGTTTGTTAAACGCTGGCTCATTTCTTTTAGATGCTTTGCACGCGGGTCACCTTGGCGGTATACACGGTGGCCAAAGCCCATAATTTTTTCTTTCTTCTCTAGCTTACCATGAATATAGGAATCTACGTTTTCAACTTCGCCAATTTCTGAAAGCATCTTCATCACGCCTTCATTAGCGCCGCCATGAAGCGGTCCTTTCAGCGCACCGATAGCCGCTGTCACACCAGAGTAGATATCTGATAGTGTAGCAACACATACACGTGCTGTAAATGTCGATGCGTTTAATTCATGATCCGCATGTAGAATAAGCGCCTTATCAATGGCTTCAATTTCTACTGGTGATGGCTCTTCGCCATTTAGCATATACAAGAAGTTTGCAGCATAGCTGTATTCTTCTTTTGGCTGTACAGGCTCAAGTCCTTTGCGAATGCGTGAAAACGCAGCGACTAGTCCAGAAATTTTCGCCTGTAAGCGAATTGCCTTTCTGTAATTCGCTTCTTTGTCCATAATCTCTGATTCGTCATCTAGTAAACCTAGTAAGGATACTGCTGTACGAATCGCAGACATTGGATGAACCCCATCGAGCGAATAAGATTTAAAATGCTCAATGATTTCTTGCGGAATCTGAGCATTTTCATTGAGCTGCTGTTTTAATTCACTCAGCTCCTGCTCATTCGGCAGCTTTAAGTGCCATAACAGGTAGACAATTTCTTCGAATGTAGCTTTTTCAGTTAAATCATCGATATTGTACCCTACATAAGTAAGAGTATCATCAATAATTGAGCTTACGGATGAAGTTGTTGCCACGATACCTTCAAGACCTCTTGTTGCTGTCATGTTCAATCTCCCCTTTTTAAAAAGATTCCCCTTCGTTGCAGAATTCTCACTTTTTGAAAGCGCTATCCAATCCGAATAAGATGGCAGTTTCTAAAAAGAAAATGCTTACATTTACCTATACGGTTAGAGCGCTTTTAGCCTCATATCTCTTGTATGATCAATGAGTTCAAAATTAAGCCTATTCCCATTATAAACAATAATCAGACATTTGTTAAATGTTTAACTATAATTTTTTTTGATATTTTTTTTTCCAGTCTCCCATATCAGGCATGGAATAAAGGGAATTTGCTTCTTTTAATATATTTAATTATGTTTTTTTGCAAAAGCTCACGCAAGAAAAAATTTAAAAAAGAAAGTGGCAGAAACCACTCTCTTTTTCACCCGCTGAAAAATTTCACAGCCTGCATCGCCAAATAAGCAATTCCTGCCCCGATGAGCGGTCCAACAGCCACCCCTTTAAATAAGCTGACTGCCAAAATGGTACCGAACACAAGCGCTGCCGTAATATGCGGATCATTTTCGAGTAGCACAATCCCGTTTTTTGCAATTAATGCTACTAATATACCCGCTCCAAGTGCTATCCAAGCATAGGAAGATTTCATCGCTTCTCCAAGCTGCTTAAATCCAATGTCACCTGTTGCAATCGGGACTAGCACAGCAATGGTAATAACGGTCACTCCCCAATTAATGCCTTTAGATTGGAGAACCGGGAAAATTTTTTGATCCAGACCAACCAGCTTAATTGCGATCAGTACAGAGACCGCTAAAATTAACGAATTGTTTTTTGCAATAAGTGCAATAACGAGTAAAAGTACCAAAAATAAATTTGCTTGAGTAAACATACGCCGCTCCTTTCTTTCTTTTTATTGCGACCTTTTCATATTACTAATCTTTTTGAATAAAATGAAGTATCGGACATGCTTGTTTTTTGGAGGGGATTGTGTGAATCACGCCTATGTGGCCATTTTTCTGCGAAGTTTGATGATAATCAGCATTGCTGTTTTTGCTGTTGTCTTTTTATATCAGTCTTTTCCGTTTTTATATCCTTTTTGGATCGCCCTTATTGTGTCTTGTTTGATTCACCCTGCCGTCTGCAAAATTGAAGAGATTACCGGGATGCCAAGAGGACTTGTTGTGGTCATTGTACTGTTGCTCTTTTTAGTCGCAGCCGCCGGCTTCATGACGCTTTTAGTGGCTGAAATCATTTCAGGGAGTGCTTATTTGGCAAAAGTGCTGCCTGGCCATCTTGATCAATTGATTGGTATTGTAGAGCAATTTTTCACAGATAAAATTCTGCCTTTATATCATGATGTCACAGCCCAATTTAATACGCTTCAAGCAGGTCAAAAGGAATCGATTTTGGGACAAATTCAAGCACTCGGTGATGAAGCTGCCGCAAAAATCGGGACTTTTCTTTCAAAAACACTCGAGCTTATTCCGGCTTTTTTAGGTCTTTTGCCTGATGCAGCAGCAACATTGTTATTTTCTGCTCTGGCAACTTTTTTTATCACGAAAGATTGGTTTACGTTAAAAACATATGGCTCACGTATCTTTCCCGCAAAATGGATGCAGCATACACGCGCCATTTTATCTGAAATCAAAAAAGCCATTACCGGCTTTATGAAAGCTCAGCTTCTGCTTGTGGCCATGACGATTGGCATTGTATTGATTGGACTCATCATTTTAAAAGTCGAGCATGCCCTTGTGATTGCTTTATGTATTGGGTTTGTCGATTTACTTCCATATATCGGGAGCGGCACTGTTTTCCTACCGTGGATCATTTATTCTGCTATGACAGGAAATCTTTCACTCGCTATTGGACTGGGCATTTTGTATATTGTTGTCCTCATTCAAAGACAAATATCAGAGCCAAAAGTCTTAAGCAAATCCATCGGACTTAATCCTTTAGCAACGCTTGTGGCGCTATTTGTCGGGTTAAAATGGTTTGGTTTTCTTGGACTTGTGATTGGCCCTGCTTCACTTGTCGTGTGGCAGGCATTCCGTAATGCAGGAGTTTTCAGAGATATTTTTGAGTACATTCGGTATGGCATGCAAAAATAAAAGAGACCTAGGCTGAAGGTCTCTTTAGCGAATAATTGTATAGCGGTTGCGATTAGACAAGTTTCTAAGCCAGCGTTCAAAGAGCGGCTTAATTCCCTTTCTCGTTACCGGAATGAGCAGCAAAGCCCCAATGAGATCCGATAAGAAGCCTGGAATGAGCAGCAGCAGACCACCAATCAGAATACAAAAACCATCGACAATCGCTCCCCCTGGCATCTTGCCATATTGTAAATCTCGCTGTACTTTTTGGAAGGCTTCTATTCCTTGTTTTCTTGCGAAATAAGCACCTAATGCACTTGTCAGCACGATGAGCAACATCGTTGGCAAAATGCCAATGATTTTACTTGAGATTAAAAATAAACTAATTTCCACCGCAGGGAACAGAATTAATAATAGTAGAAAATATTTCTTCAACCATATCACCTCATGGGGTATCTTTCATCAAAAGCTGTTTACTTTTTTTAGTGTAACATAAAAAAAGAGAGGAGTCAGACAACTCCCCTCTTGGATGATTTAAAGGACGCTTGCACGGCCTTTGTAGATCGCTCCGCGTGCTGGATCTACTGTAATCTCTTCGCCTTCTTTTAATAGTGTTGTTGCGCTGTCAAGACCAACAATTACTGGAATGCCTAGGCTTAATCCAACAACAGCTGCATGGCTTGTTAAACCGCCTTCTTCTGTGATAAGGGCAGATGCTTTTTCTAAAGCTCCCATCATATCACGATCTGTGCAGTTTGCGACTAGGATCGCACCATCGTACATTTTTTCTTCTGCTTCTTTTCCGCTTTGTGCAATCACAACCGGTCCAAATGCAGATTTACGGCCAATACCTTGACCTTTCGCAATGATGTCACCGACAACATATACTTTCATTAAGTTCGTCGTACCTGTTTCACCAACTGGCACACCTGCTGTAATGACGATTAAATCGCCGTGTCTTACATAGCCTGTTTCAATTGACTTTTCTACTGCATTCTCAAGCATTTCATCAGTAGACGTCGTTTTTGATCCGCTCTTTGCAAATACACCGAATACGAGTGAAAGCTTTCTTGCCACTGATTCGTTTGCTGTAACTGCTACGATTGGTGCTTTTGGTCTATATTTTGAAATCATTCTTGCTGTATGTCCGCTTTCCGTAGGCGTCACAATTGCTGCCACATCAAGCTTCATTGCTGTATGTGCAACAGATTGACCGATCGCATCTGTAATGCTGACTTCTACTTCTTCGCTTCTGCGGGAAAGAATTGCTTTATAGTTTAGTGCTTCTTCTGAACGTGATGCAATGTTATGCATCGTTTGTACAGCTTCTACTGGATATGTTCCTGCTGCTGTTTCACCAGAAAGCATAATCGCATCTGTACCGTCAAAAATAGCATTTGCCACGTCACTTGCTTCCGCGCGGGTTGGACGGGGGTTACGCTGCATGCTGTCCAGCATTTGAGTCGCTGTGATGACAGGCTTGCCTAAACGATTGCATTTTTTGATCAGCATTTTTTGAACAAGCGGTACTTCTTCTGCCGGGATCTCTACACCAAGATCTCCACGCGCAACCATTAAACCGTCAGATACCTCAAGGATCTCGTCGATGTTATCAACACCCTCTTGGTTTTCAATCTTAGGAATGATTTGAATATCAGTCGCATTGTTCTTTTCAAGGAGCTCACGAATTTCAAGAACATCAGAAGCTCGTCTAACAAAAGAAGCTGCGATGAAATCGACGCCTTGTTCAATTCCAAACAGAATATCATTGGCATCCTTTTCTGTAATACCTGGCAGGTTCACACTGACGCCAGGTATGTTGACACCTTTTTTGTTTTTGAGTGTGCCTGTATTCATGACTTTAGTGACGATTTCTTTGCGGTCCATGTTAATTTCTTTTACTTCTAAACCAATCAGACCATCATCTAATAGAATCGTTGAGCCTACTTCTACATCATGAATTAAATCTTCGTACGTCACACTAATTTTTTCCGTATTTCCAACAATGTCTTCCATACTCACGATAAGATCAGCACCAGCGACTAGCTCAATTGAGCCGTTTTCAACTGTACGTGTACGGATCTCTGGACCTTTTGTATCTAGAAGGATCGCAATGTCCTTGCCTAATGTTTTACCTGCTTTACGTATGTTTTCAATGCGTGCACCATGCTCTTCAAAATCTCCGTGGGAGAAGTTTAGTCTGGCTACATTCATTCCTGCTTCAATCAATTCAGTCAGCTTTTCAATGCTTTCACTTGCTGGACCGATTGTACAAACGATTTTTGTCTTTCTCATTACTGTTCCTCCTAAGGTCTTCTCGTTTTATATAGAGAGCTCTTGTGAAAGTCGGTACATATTTTTATCGACTGTATGTTTTTTATCTAAGATTTCTAAAATATCATGATGGACAAGTTCATTGCTTTGAATGCCTACACAGCGTCCGCCTTTTCCTTCAAGGAGAAGCTCGACTGCGTATGCTCCTAAACGGCTTGCCAGTACACGGTCAAATGCACTCGGAGAACCTCCGCGCTGAATATGTCCTAAGACAGATACACGTGTTTCAAGGCTTGTCTCCTCTTCAATCCGCTTACCAAATTCAACACCGCTGCCTACGCCTTCTGCAACGATAATAATACTATGCTTCTTGCCGCGCTCGTGACCTCTTCTTAACCTAGCAATAATTTCGTCCATGTCATAGTCTGCTTCAGGAATCAAAATAGATTCGGCTCCGCCCGCAAGACCTGACCAAAGGGCAATATCACCAGCATGTCTTCCCATTACTTCCACTACGTATGTACGTTCATGAGATGTGGCTGTATCACGAATTTTATCAATGGCATCAATGACAGTATTCAGTGCTGTATCAAAGCCAATAGTGAAATCAGTACCTGGAATATCGTTGTCAATCGTGCCAGGGACACCTACACATGGAAAACCGAGCTCTGTTAATTTCTTCGCTCCCATAAATGACCCGTCTCCACCAATGACTACAAGTCCTTCAATACCGAATATTTTTAAGTTTTCAATTCCCTTTTCACGACCTTCAACTGTCTTGAATTCAGGACATCTTGCCGTGTAAAGTTTTGTTCCTCCACGATGAATGATATCGCCTACTGAACCTATTTCGAGTTTCTCAATTTTACCGTTAATTAGACCTGAATATCCATTATAAATACCGTAAACTTCAACATTATGGTAAATTGCTTTCCTTACAACTGCGCGCACAGCTGCATTCATTCCTGGGGAATCCCCACCGCTTGTTAAAACTCCTATACGCTTCATCTTTTTCACCTCAGAGACCATATATGAATTAAACATACCATTTCCACTGCTTGAAAACAATCATGAGCAAATTTGGATGTTTTCAATACGAATTTCTAAAACCGTACTTATTATACAATTAAATAAACCGTTTTTAAACAAAAGTTAAGAACGTCGTGAAAGCAAATCTCTCTGAAATCTGTAGAGACAAGTGCTATAAACCTTATCATATCAAGGTTTTCAGACGTTTCAAATTTTATGAAAACAAAAGAAAATTATTTTCAAATAGCGCTTACATAAGGTCGGTTTTCATGAAAAAAGATGAAAAAAAATAAACGCCAGCCAAAAAGGCTGTACGTTTATTTAGTTTACCCCAATATATTGATTTTCAATCGATACTTTCCCGATTGCTTTGTATTTTTCATATCTTTGTTCGACTAGTTCTTCAGGTGTTAGTTTGAGCAAAGATGTAAGTGATTGTTTTAATACATTTTCCATGTAGGCTGCTTGTTGTTTCACGTCTCGATGTGCTCCACCTTGCACTTCTTTAATAACATCATCTATAATATCTAATTCTTTTAGGTCTGGAGCGGTAATTTTCATTGATTCTGCAGCTTTTTTCGCAAGTGATGAATCCTTCCAGAGCAGTGCTGCTGCACCTTCAGGTGAAATCACTGAATACGTTGAGTTTTCTAGCATGAATAGGTGGTTTCCTACGCCTAAGCCTAGTGCGCCGCCGCTTCCGCCTTCTCCAATGACAATACAGACAACTGGTACACGAAGTCCTGCCATTTCGAATAGGTTTTTCGCAATTGCTTCACTTTGTCCGCGTTCTTCAGCTGCTTTACCAGGATAAGCTCCTTTTGTATCAATAAAGCAAATGATAGGGCGATTAAATTTATCTGCTTGTTTCATCAAACGCAGCGCTTTACGGTAGCCTTCTGGATGAGGCATTCCGAAATTACGGCGCAAGTTTTCTTTTGTATCTTTACCGCGCTGATGGCCAATAACAGTGACAGGAAGCCCTTTAAACGTGGCAATTCCTCCAACGATCGCTTCATCATCACCATAAAAACGGTCGCCGTGACATTCGAAAAAATTGTCAAACAGCTCTTGAATGTAATCGAGAGTTGTTGGGCGCATCGCATGCCGAGCAATCTGCACTCTGTCCCACGGCTTTAAATTTGTATAAATGTCTGCTTCAAGCTTGCTCAGACGTGTTTCAAGGCGCTCAATTTCTGCACTTAAATCCATTTCTGAGTTTTGTGTGAACTTTTTCAGTTCATCAATTTTCGCTCGAAGTTCAATGACAGGTTTTTCAAATTCTAGTTCTCCAGCCACTCTCGTTCACCTCCTGTGCTGTGTAGCGCTAAGATTCGGCCTAGTGTTTCTTTCATTTCTGCACGATGGATGACAGCATCAAGCTGTCCATGCTTCATTAAAAATTCAGCCGTTTGGAAGTCCTCTGGCAGGTCTTCACGAATCGTTTGTTCGATGATTCTGCGGCCTGCAAAACCAATTAAAGCACCCGGTTCTGCAAAGTTGTAATCACCGAGAGACGCAAAACTAGCTGATACACCGCCAGTTGTTGGGTTCGTCATCACAGAGATAATCAACCCTTTATCTTCGCTGAACAGTTTTAATGCTGAACTTGTTTTTGCCATCTGCATCAGACTGAGAATTCCCTCTTGCATTCTCGCTCCACCAGATGCAGTAAAGATAATAAACGGCACCTTGTCCGCTTTTGCTTTCTCGATCGCCAGTGTGATCTTTTCACCAACAACCGATCCCATGCTGCCCATACGGAACGTGGCATCCATGACAGCAATGACAGCACTTTGGCCTTCAATCTCACCTTTACCTGTGACAATGGCTTCATTCAAAGATGTTTTTTCTCTGTCTTTCTCAAGCTTTTCTTCATAGCCTGGGAAACCGAGCGGGTTTGCTGAAATGAGGTGCCCGTTAAATTCTTCAAATGTGCCTTCATCTACAAGGCTTTCGATACGCTGTTTTGCATTCATTTGCAAATGTCTGCCGCAATTCATGCAAACACGTAAATTTTTATCTAGTTCTTTGGTGAGCATTATTTTTTTACATTGCGGACATTTGGTCATGATGCCTTCAGGCACATCTTGGCTTGCCTGTTCAGAGGGTACAGATGCATATTTTTTCTTTTTACTGAAAATATCCTTGATTGACAAATGACTACCTCCCTTTTTGAAGGGTTTTTTCTTTACACGCACATCCACTATTATAGGACATGTCATAACTGTACCGAAACTATTGTACTTTTTTTGTCAAACGCTGTCATCCTTCATTCAATTTTTTCAGTGGGGAATTGATGAGAAATGAGTAGGTGTTTGGGGCGCTGAGCAGTTGATATGTTTGAATTGTGAACGTCTACAAAAAAATCTCATTCCGGATGAAAAATTTTTCGCGTAAGAGAGGAAATGTTGCACGTTTTTCCTCCAATTTCAGAAAAAACGTGCACACTTTTCCAGTTAATTATTCGCCGATAATCGTTAATTTTCTTGTTTTTTCAGCGACCGCTTCTGGGTCGACTTTGATTCTTGCAACGCCAGTTTCCATTGCTGCTTTTGCCACAGCTTTTGCTACCGCTGGTGCCACGCGTGCATCAAATGGTGCAGGGATGACATATTCAGCTGACAATTCCTCATCTGAAACAAGAGACGCTATCGCTTCAACAGCTGCGATTTTCATTTCTTCGTTAATGTGAGTTGCACGTACATCTAATGCTCCGCGGAAAATTCCTGGGAATGCCAGTACGTTGTTCACTTGGTTCGGGAAGTCAGAACGGCCAGTTCCTACAACACTTGCACCTGCTGCATGTGCATCTTCTGGCATAATCTCTGGATTTGGATTAGCCATAGCAAAGATGACAGGATCTTTTGCCATTTTTCCAACCATTTCTTTTGTTAAAGCGCCTGCTACAGAAACCCCGATAAAGACATCTGCGCCTTCAATGACTTCTTCTAATGAACCTTCTTTGCGGTCTTGGTTCGTGAATTTAGCTACTTCGTTTTTCACTGCATTCATACCATTCGGGCGGCCTTCGTAAATGGCACCTTTCGTATCACACATAATGATATCACGTACACCGAAATGATAAAGAAGTTTGATAATCGCAATTCCTGCTGCCCCGGCGCCGTTTGCCACTACTTTGATTGAAGACATAGATTTTCCAGAAAGCTTCAGTGCATTCACTAGTCCTGCTACTGTCACAATGGCTGTTCCGTGTTGATCATCGTGGAAAACTGGAATGTTTGTCTCTTTTTTCAAGCGCTCTTCAATGATAAAGCAGTTAGGAGCTGCAATATCTTCAAGGTTCACACCGCCAAAAGTCGGCTCAAGAAGCTTCACTGTTTCAACGATTTTGTCTACATCGTTCGTTGCAAGCGCGATTGGGAAGGCATCTACGCCTGCAAAGCTTTTGAATAATACGGCTTTCCCTTCCATTACTGGAAGAGATGCTTCTGCACCAATATTTCCAAGCCCTAAAACAGCGCTTCCGTCTGTGACAACAGCGACCATATTGCCTTTCATTGTATAATCATACACTTTGCTTGTGTCGTCATAAATATCTTTACATGGTTCTGCAACACCAGGTGAATAAGCCAAGCTCAAGTCTTTTGCATTTTTCACTTGTACTTTTGATTTTGATTCGAGTTTGCCTTGATTCTCTTTGTGCATATGTAATGCTTCTTCTCTTAATGACATGTGATGAACACTCCTTCAAGTGGAAAATGATTTAATGATTTGCTAAATTGATAAGCACATACTGGCAGTTTTAAATACACAGAATCTTTAAAATGATAACACAATAGGTGAATTTGTAAAACATATTCAGGCGATTTGTCATCATTTAATCACAACGTTTTGTTCACCGAGCAGCTCTTTTAACTGGAAAATCACAGCATGATCTGCATGAACTTTGTATGCATCTGGAAGTCTCATCGTCTTTTTTTGCTTCTCATAATACAAATAGACATCTGCTTCTCCGCTGTGCATCGAGAGGACTCGTTTTACTTGCTCTAGCAGCTCCTGCGTATGATTCTCTTCTTTCACTCGAATGTAGACAGACTCTTTTCTTTTTACGTCCATCTCTTCAAGCAAAGCAGCTTCTTGCACGATGATTTGACTGCTGTCATTTCTGATCTCTACTCTGCCTTCCACATAAAGCATGGTGCCCTCCTCAAGTAAGGGGGACAGCTTTCTAAATTGCTCTGGAAAGACGACGCCTTCCATTTCTCCCGTTTCATCCCCAAATGTAACAAATGCCATCGATTGTCCATTTTTTGTCCGAATCGATTTCACTTTTGTCAAAAGACCACCCATTGAAATCTTCCGCTTAATATAGGAAGAAAGTCTGATGATTTCCACTGCACCATTCTCTCTTAAGCGTTCTCGGTATGCTTGTACTGGGTGATTTGATAAATATAACCCGAGTGCCTCTTTTTCAAATTGCAGGAGGTCAACAAGCGGCATTTCTTCTATCTCCGCATATTTTGGCTTAATGGAGAAGGTTGTATCCCCAAGAAAGTCCAGCTGATCCTCTGGATTTAAAAATGACACGTGGTCTAACGCAATATCTATCGATGCTAATAACGAAGCACGATTGGGATAAAACTCATCCATCGCCCCTGAAAAAATGAGCGCTTCAATCGTTTTTCGATTGACACTCTTTGGTGATACTCTTGCGCAAAAATCAAATAAATCTTCAAACGGCTTTTCCTGTCTTGCCCTGTATATATCCTTTACAGCTGACACTCCGACATTTTTGATCGCTCTTAAGCTGTAGCGGATCTCCCCTTTTTCAACCGTAAATGGAAACTCACTCTTATTAATAGAAGGCTTCAACACAGATATCCCTTTTTCCTTCGCCTCATAGAAATATTGAGCAATTTTGTCTTCATTTCCAATTACACTCGTTAAAAGACCGCACATAAAATATAACGGATAATGCGCTTTTAAATAAGCAAGCTGAAAGCCAATCATGCTATATGCAACAGCATGGCTTCTATTAAAACCATAGTTTGCAAATTTGACGATTAAGTCATAAACGTCATTTGCAATGTTAACAGGATACTCCTTTTTTAGGCATCCTTCAACAAAATGGCTTCGCTCTTCATCAAGGACCTTTTTATCCTTCTTCGAAACAGCTCTTCTTAATAGATCAGCCTCGCCCAGCTGAAAACCAGCCATCTTCGCTGCAATCAGCATGATTTGCTCCTGATAGACGATGACCCCATATGTATCCTTTAATATGTCATACAAATCAGGATGAGGGTAGGAGACCTTGACTCTGCCATGCTTTCGGTCGATAAAAAGCGGGATATTTTCCATTGGACCTGGACGATAGAGGGCATTGACCGCTACGATATCTTCTAAACTAGACGGCTTCAGGCGTCTCAGCACCTGACGCATTCCCTGTGATTCAAGCTGGAATATTCCAGTTGTATCGCCCGCAGATAACAATTCAAACGTTTTCTGATCCTCATATGAAATGTCACTAAAGTTAATGTGGACGTTTTCCTGTCTTTCAATCTGGTTTTTAATGGATTCAATTAATGTTAAGTTTCTGAGCCCTAAGAAGTCCATCTTTAAAAGTCCGAGATCTTCTAAATAATTCATGGCATACTGCGTTAAATACACACCTTCATGGCCGTCTTGAATCGGAACGACCTCTGTCAGCGGCTCTTCGCTCAGCACAACGCCAGCTGCATGTGTAGAAGTGTGTCTCGGTAAGCCTTCTACCTTTAAAGCAGTTTGGAAGACCTTTCGAAGCTCTTCAGATTGCTGAAGCATCGTTTTTAATTCAGGAGATGCAGTCACCGCTTCTTTCAGTGTCGTTCCTGGCTTTGATGGAATCAGCTTGGCAAGACGATCCGCTGCTTTTGAATCGATTCCCATCACACGTCCAACATCCCTTAAAGCAGCCTTTGCTGCAAGTGTCCCAAAGGTGACAATTTGCGCCACATGCATGTCTCCGTATTTGTCTTTTACATAAGAAATGATTTCGTCTCTTCTCGTGTCGGGGAAATCAATATCAATATCTGGCATACTGATTCGCTCTGGATTTAAGAAGCGCTCAAATAAAAGACCGTGACGGATCGGATCGACATCCGTAATAAACAGAACATATGCAACAAGTGAACCCGCTGCTGATCCCCGTCCAGGGCCTGTGACAATCCCTCTGTCATGCGCATACTTCATAAAATCCCACACAATGAGAAAATAATCACTGAAATTCATTTTTTGGATAATGCTCAGTTCATATTCAAGTCTTTTGACATACGTGTCATGTGAAGCAATCTTTCTTTGCTTCATACCTTCTGCGCACACTCTGCGTAAAAACTGATCAGCTGTTGATTGATCAGGAGTTGGATAGGATGGAAGTTTTGTCTGCCCAAGATTTAAATCGACCTCGCAGCGGTCTGCAATCTCCACCGTTCTTGTCAGCAGCTCTCGATCATCTCTATACCATTCCAACATTTCTTCAAAGGATCTGAAATGCTTTTCTCCTCGGTCTTCCTCTATCTCTGAAAGCTGATCCCCTGCTTTAATAGCCTTTAAACACGTATAAGCCATTTTATCCTCTCGATTGATGTAGTGAACATCCCCCGTCGCAACAAGAGGTATGTCCACACTTTGTGAGACATCCCGCAGTTTGCTGGTGAGCGATTCGTCCTGCTGAAATGGCTGAAGTGCGATGTACACATGACCCTCGCCGAATATATGCTTTAATTGTTTGGTGGCTTCACGTGCTTCTTCTATTTGATCATGCTGCAAAAGCGTTTCAATATACCCAGATGCGCCTGGTGTGATCGCAATGAGCCCGCGATGATAGCTTTTGAGCCATTTTTCTTTCAGTCCGGCTTTTGATTTTGATTTCAGCACACTGCTGATTTTGATCAGGTTTTGATAGCCTTCGTTGTTTTTTGCAAGGAGTACCAAGGGATAAGCCTCTGTCTCTTGTTCATCTATGAAGACAGAAGCTGTTAAACCGATAACCGGCTTGATGCCATGTTTTTTACATTCCTTATAAAATTCAACCGTTCCATACATCACATGGTCATCGGTAAGAGCGAGCGCCTTGCAGCCAAGTTCTTTTGCTTTCAGTACAAGCTCCTTTACTTTAGCTGCACTGCTTAACAAGCTGTATCCACTGTGGACCTGAAGATGAACATAAGACATGCTAAATCCACTCCTTTCGTCTAAAGTCATTCTTTCATTATAAAACGCGATGCGATGAGAAACAAATGTTCTTTCTTTTCTGTCCGTTCATACTTGTCCAGCACACACCATATATTGAATAGAGTGAGGTGGACAAAATGGATGTGAAGGAAGCTTTTATTCCGAATTTTATCAGCTGTTATTTTATCGCCCTTGGGGTCATTTTGGGTGGTGCTATCATAGGCGGTGTTGGTGCGTATTTATCTGGTCAGCCGCCTTTATCCATTATTACTAGTCTTGCCAACCGTTTAAAGATTTGGGCGCTTGTCGCCGCTATCGGCGGAACATTTGATGCTGTTTATAGCTTTGAACGAGGCATTTTCGAAGGAAACACGCGTGATATTTTCAAGCAGATTTTATTAATTATCTCTGCCATGGGCGGCGCACAAACGGGGTATCTCATTATTACGTGGCTCACCCAGGAGCATGTGTCATCATGAGGGTGCCGGAGCTGTATAAACGCCCAGGCTGGCAGCGTTTTTTTGCAGGAATGATGTTTGGTGCGATTGTAAGCTGGCTCATTTTTCTCTTTACATACGGAACCTTTCAGGAAAAGCAAGTAACACTGCTGAGAAGCCAGCAGCATCATATGGACAGTTTGAAGGAACAAATCACACTCTATCGGGAAGATTTGCATAAGTTAAATGAGGATAATAAGAAGCGGCTGCTGATCCAAAGCGTAGATGTTCATCTCGTGAATCGTGAGCAATATAAAATCCCAGAGCCAGATACGCTAAAGTTTGAAGATCAGGTCAAGGAGGATATCTCAGAAGTCATTACAAAGGATATCGAAAGTGTCTATAAAACAAAGGAATTACTAAAACGGACAGTGGAAAATAAAGAATATACGATTCGGGAAAAGGCATACCGAGCGAAAGTGACAGAGCTGACAATTTATACGAAGCTTTCACTTGAAGTACGTATTTCATTTGCTGAATAAACAGGTTGTGGAATTTTTATGAATTTCTGCCCTCAATGATCGCTTTTCACGCTTCATTTTTATACACTAAAAGTAGAACGAGATCTTAAATAGAAAGAGGTGAGGACAATGGAGGTTTACAGCTATCGTCAAATGGCACGAGACAAAGCAAGCCGGATCAAAGACGGCATGTGTGCTTATGCTGAGACAGAAATGATGGCTCATTTAATTAAAAAAGAATTAAAGCATCAAAATCTCCAAGCCTATGAAGATTCAACAGACATCGGCTGCTGGTTTATCCCTGTGTGCAAGTAACCCTTTTCTCCATGACAAAAAAAGAGAGAAGGGACTTCATATCCCTCCTCTCTTATGATGATGATTTACATACTTCTTCTAAATCACGCAAAATCTCATCTGCTACGGCCCAATCATAAATGGACGCACCGGCTGCAAGAGGGTGGCCGCCTCCATGATATTTTTTCGCAATGGTGTTAATGACGACACCTTTAGAGCGGAATCTGACACGAATCTGATCGTTTTCTTCCACAAAAAAGACCCATGCCTTAATGCCTGCAATATTTCCTAGTGTCCCAACAAGCTGTGAGGCCTGCTGCGCTGTTGTTTGGAACGATTCCAAAATTTCACGCTTAATGAACACAGATGCAACCCCGTTCTCTGACAAAGAAATATGTTGAAAAATATAACCATTTAATTTCACGACATTCAAATCTGTCTCATACAATTGATTGAAAAGATCTGAAGATGAAAACGGATATTCGATAAGTTCCCCTGCATATTTGAGTGTCTTTTTCGTTGTGTTTGGGAAAAGGAAGCGGCCTGTGTCTCCTACAATGCCGGCATAGATCAATTCAGCCGCCTTTGTATTCAGCTGATATCCTTCTTCTTTCCCCTCTAAGTACAATTCATAAATCATCTCGCTCACAGAGCTTGCCTCTGTATCTACCCAAAGCAAATCACCATAAGGATCTTCATTCGGGTGATGGTCGATTTTCATCAGCTTATCGCCCATTAAATAGCGCTGATCATCAATTCTTGCTTGATTGGCCGTATCACAGACAATGACAAGGGCCCCTTTATACACGTCGTCTGGTATCTCATCGAGTTCATATAAAAATGAAAGGGATGGCTCAGGGGTTCCTGTCGCATAAATATTTTTTTCTGGATAGGTGGCACGCAAGATTTCCGTAAGGCCGCACTGCGATCCATACGCATCAGGATCTGGTCTTACATGTCTATGAATGATGATGGTGTCATATAATGATATGGTTCTAATCAGTTCTTTTTTCATAAAAACTCCTTCTCATGCGATACTCTTTTTATTATTAAATCATAATCTATCGTGACGGAAAAGTGAGGAATAGACAATTTATTCTAGTAAGCAAGCCTATTTACGTTTAAAATAGGGTTGTAACCACTTACAATGGAGGCTTGGCACATGCTTGTTTTGATTGTGTTTATTATTTGTTCTGCCATGTTTTATTTATACTACAAAGCGAAAAATGTCCGTACGAACCGGCCAGTTGAGAAAAAATTCTGGTCGGCGAAATCCAGTATGGCCCTTGGCTGCTTTGTCCTGCTTTTCGGTGTGAATCAATTATTTTTAAACCGCTCGTCACTCGCATTTGTCATCGGATTTATTTTTGTTGCTGTCGGTATCGGCAGTACGTGGGCTGGGTATAAAGCCTACAAGCATTACCTTCCGCTCTTTTTAAAAGAAGGCGAAAAGGATCACGCGTAATAAGGAAAGGGGCGACATGGGTTCGCCCTTTTTATCATTATCCCCTCTCCATCAGCTGCACCATCAGCATCGCTTTTCCTACGATATTCGATTGATGGTACACCTCGACTTCCAGCTTCCCAAACTTGCGTCCTACTTCTAAAATATTCGGCTTGATCTGGATTGTGGATTCCATTTGGACCGGTTTTAAGAAGTAGACAGAGAGACTCTCGACGATCAGCTCGCCCTTTTTATGAGATTTTAAGAAGCGGTTGGCTGATTCGATTAAAATTTGTGTGAACACCCCATATGAAATGTTTCCAAGCTGGTTCGTCATTTGCGGGGTGACCTCATATTGATAAACCGCATCTGCTTTTGGTTTTTCTGTATCAGTTTCTTTAAACCCTCTTGAGACAACATCATCCAGCTTTTCTCCGACCTGCGGCTGCTTTTGAATCATTTGGAGCGCCTTGAGCACATCCTGACGGCTGATCATCCCGATCAGCTTCGCATGATCATCCACAACTGGCAGCACCTCAATGCCTTCCCACACCATCATTTGTGCAGCTGAGGCGACAGATGTCTTGCCAATAACCGTCAGCGGATTTTTCGTCATCACCTTTTCAATCGGTGTGGAGCGGTCATGCCCCGCAATATCCTTTGAGGTGAGAATTCCGTGAATCTTCATTTGATCATCTGCGACCGGGAAACGTCCGTGGCCAGTTTCATAATTCTTTTCATACCATTTTTCAAGCTTATCCTCTGGTGATAAATACACCGTCCGTTCTATCGGTGTTAAAATATCTTCCACCAGTACAATCTCTTTTTTAATTAATTGGTCATAAATGGCTCTGTTAATGAGAGCCGCTACGGTAAATGTATCGTAGCTTGTTGATAAAATTGGCAGCTCTAGCTCATCTGCGAGCTGAATAATTTCATCATCTGTTGAGAATCCGCCTGTGACCAGCACAGCCGCCCCTGCCTCTAATGCCTGCTTATGGGCATTGATCCGGTTTCCGACGATGAGAAGGTTGCCAGCTGCCGTATAGCGCATCATCGCATCCAGCTCCATCGCTCCGATGACAAATTTATTTAACGTTTTATGTAAGCCTGCTCGTCCTCCAAGCACCTGTCCATCAATGACATTAACCACTTCTGCATATGTCAGTTTTTCAATATTTTCTTTTTTCTTCTGTTCAATTCGAATGGTGCCGACTCGTTCAATGGTACTGACGAATCCTTTATTTTCAGCATCTTTGATGGCCCGGTAAGCGGTGCCTTCACTCACTTTCATTTCTTTCGCTATGCGCCGGACAGAAATTTTCTCCCCGACATCTAATGAATCAATATACGATAAAATTTGCTCATGCTTTGTCGCCAATCCCGTTCACCCTTTTTGTTTTCAGCGTTTTCATCTATGTTTCATTATAAGGGCAGGAGGCTTTTAATAGCAATTTGTCTTTTCTTTCAGCAGATGAAGGCAAACAAAAAAGCCGGCATTTGTGTGCCAGCTTTTTTCATATGGGGATTAAATCTCGATTGATTCCCCGCTGTTTAACACATGACCGACGCCGCCATGCAGGCTGTCTGCAAATGCATGCGGATCCTGTTCAATTGGCGGGAATGTGCTGTAGTGAATCGGAACGACCTGTTTTGCCCGCAGCCATTCTGCTGCAATTCTTGCATCCTCCGGCCCCATCGTGAAGTTATCACCAATTGGAAGGAATGCGAGCTCAATATGATTCAGCTCACCAATCAGCTTCATATCTGAAAAGAGTGCAGTGTCTCCAGCATGATAAATTGTTTTGCCCTCTGCGGTAAATAAAATACCTGATGGCATCCCTGTATACGTAATTGTCTGTGCCTCTTCATCAATGACAGCTGAACCATGGAACGCTTGCGTGAGCTTCACTTTACCAAATTCAAACTCACGGCCGCCTCCAATAGAAAGCGGGTGCGTTTTCACCCCTTGCCAGCTTAAATACGTGGCAAGTTCGAAAGGCGCGACAACAAGTGCATCATTGTTTTTAGCGATTTCAATGGTGTCACCGATGTGATCTCCATGACCATGTGTCAGTAAAATGACATCTGCTTTCACATCTTGCGGATTGATATCTGTGTGCTTATTTCCATTTAAAAATGGGTCAATCCAAATATGATATCCGTTTGTTTCAATGTGTACGACTGAATGTCCATGATATGTAGCTTTCATGTAGTATATCCACCTTTCAATTTTGATCTCATATCATTTATTCCCTCTATAAAAAGCTGAAAAACTTAATGCCTGTGAATGACGTTAAGACCACCTGTTGCTTCAATGACGGTGCCTGTAATGAGGTCTGAACGGTCATCACATAGAAATGAGATGATACGTCCTATATCCTCTCCAGTACCAGACCTGCCTATTGGCGTTTCTTCGTCTTTGATTTGGCGGGCTTCCTCTATTGTCGATTCTTTCATGTCTCCAACGATTTTGCCTGGACAAACCATATTGGCGGTGATGCCGTTTTCGGCTTCTTCAATCGCAATGGTTTTCGTCAATGACGCAAGGCCCACTTTTGCCGCTCCAAAGGCTGATCTGTGCATCCAGCCTGGCGCATGGTCTGCACCTTGGAAGCCATAAGTGATAATGCGGCCAAAGCTTTGTTTTCTCATCATTGGGATGACCATTCGGAACAAGTGGAATACAGCTGATAAGTTGCCTTCCATCATTTGATACCATTCATCTTCTGAATAATCCGCAAGTTTCTTTCGTTCAAAAATATAAGGACCAGCATTGTTAATCAAGGCATCAATCCGCCCAAATCGCTCTGTTGCCAGCTCTACCATGTTTTTTAGATCTTCTTTTTTTGTCACATCACCTTGGACAAATTGAAGCTTATCTTCGTACTGCTGTAATTCTTCTCTCATCTGCCGGACAGCTTCATCATCACTTCGATAATTCACTGTCACAGAATACCCCATATTCAGTAAAGACTCGGTGACTTTCCGGCCAAGTCCTTTAGAACCCGCTGTTATTAATGCGTGTCGCACACAATCTCCTCCTAAAGCAAAGGTTGCAAGTTCACGTGTTTCTTATCTTATCTTTTACTTTACTATAAACCGGCAGCTGGCGCACTTATGAACCCTTTATCAATAGGAGTAAAACAGTATAGGGTGACTCATCCACTTTTTCAGATCCCATGAGCCATGGATATCGAGAAGCAGCGAAACAAAACGATAGCATTCTCTCACCTCATGAAGCTCGCGAGGAAGCGGACAAATCTCTTCATACCCCAATTGGACATCGCGGGCAGCTTCTTTCGTCAAAAGGTATTCCAATGCAATAAAATCAAACGCAGCTGGTCCATATACGACATATTCTGTATCAACTAAACTCGTTACTTGATCATTTTTTTCAATATATTGAGACGGATCTAAATCAATTAAAATGAGACTGGCTGAATCAGGAGGCTTCAGCTTTTCAATCTTTTGCAGCACAATTTCTGCATAACAGTGAAAATTAGTCTGATCAGCATAATAACGCTCTATGAGTTTGGGTACAGCCTTTTTTAACACCGCATGAAATTCTCTCAAATGTTTCTTTTCAGCTCCGTATACTGCCCCAAAAAAGTCAGTTCGATATGAATGAAGATGTGCTAGTTTCCTCCCATAATCCTTATAAAAGTTTGATGAACGTCCATCGAAAGATGTGAAAGGTGTTCCTTCTACTTTCTCCATTACATAAAAATGTCTCCCTGCCTTCTTCACTTTACGAACAACTTCTGGAATCTGAAAGGAATTCGTATGAGACAGTTTTTGATTAATTTGATCAATATACTTTTGTGTAGTATGAGCATCTACTCCATAGATCATATTGATCCCAGTCACAAATTCACTTTCTTCTCTTACAGTTTTAGGAGATTTGATCACATACTCCGTTTTATCTTGTAAGGAGATCAGCCAAACATCATTGGCCCGTCCGTCATATTGTTCTCCTAACGTCTTCACTGATACGATCGGTTGATGAAACAAAGCCTCAAGCGTTTTCTTCATGATCTGCTGTCACTCCCTTTTCTGCTTGACGCTAGTATGCTTTCATTTTCTCCAATGGTCATCAATCTCCTTTTTCCACGACAAAAAAACCATCCGCATAAACGAATGGTTTTGATCAATTATGCCAGACAGGCTTTTGCTTTTTCTAAAGCGAGCTGGATTTGTTTGAATCCAGTTCCGCCTGCACTTGTTCTTTTTTCAACCGCTACATACGGATCAAGAACAGTGTAAATGTCTTGTTCAAAAAGCTCGCTTGCTTCTGTAAAAGTTTCAAAAGGAAGATCACTTAAGTAGATGCCTTTTTGAATACATGTATACACAAGCTTGCCAACGATTTCGTGTGCTTCACGGAATGGCATGCCTTTTTTCGCAAGGTAGTCTGCCACTTCTGTCGCATTTGAGAAATCTTCTTTTGTTGCCTTTTTCATGACATCTTCGTTGACTGTCATCGTTTGAATCATACCTGTGAAGATTTGCAGGCTGCCAGCGATGGTTTTCACTGTATCAAACATGCCTTCTTTATCTTCTTGCAGATCTTTGTTATACGTAAGCGGCAAGCCTTTCATAATCGTGAGAAGCCCCATCAGGTTGCCATACACACGGCCTGTTTTCCCGCGGATTAATTCAGCCATGTCCGGGTTTTTCTTCTGCGGCATCATGCTGCTGCCTGTTGCATACGTATCATCGAGTTCAATGAATTTGAATTCTTGCGAGCACCATAAAATGATTTCTTCACAAAAACGTGAGAGGTGCATCATCACAAGACTGCTATTAGACAAAAACTCTAAAATGAAGTCCCGATCACTCACACCATCAAGGCTGTTTTCGTAAATGTGATCAAAGCCAAGCTGCTCTGCAGTATATTCACGATCAATCGGGAATGTCGTTCCTGCTAACGCTCCGCATCCAAGCGGAGACACGTTAATTCGCTTCAATGAATCTTGAAAGCGCGCTTTGTCACGCTCAAGCATCCAAAAATAGGCGAGCATATGATGGGCAAACGAAATAGGCTGTGCACGCTGCAGGTGCGTATATCCTGGGAAAATCGTTTCAACGTGCTGTTCTGCCTTTTCTACAAGCACCGTTTGAAAGGAAGAGATCAATTCAATGATATGCTCGACTTGGTTATTCAAATATAAGTGCATATCAGTTGCGACCTGATCATTCCGGCTTCTCGCTGTGTGCAATTTGCCGCCAAGCGGACCAATCTCATCAATGAGCATTTTTTCAAGGTTTAAATGAATGTCCTCATAGTCTACTGAGAATTCCAGTTCATCCGCCTCTGCCTTTTTCATGAGCGTATTTAGTCCGTCTTTGATGACAGCGGCCTCCTCATCACCGAGGATACCGCATTTATTCAGCATACTTGCATGAGCAAGGGAGCCGGTCAGATCTTCTTTCACTAATTGTTTGTCGAAATGAATGGACGCACCAAACTCATCGACCCATTTTTCTGGTGTTTTTTGAAATCGGCCTCCCCAAAGCTTTTTCATGCTTTAACCTGCTCCTTTTTATTCACGATGCTGTTTACTTTTGTCGGTAAGCCCCAAAGGTTAATAAATCCTACAGCTGCATCATGATCAAATTCATCTGCTTTAGTATAAGTTGCGAGATTTTCATCATAAAGTGAATATGGTGATTTACGTCCTTCTACAATGGCATGGCCTTTAAATAGTTTCACACGTACAACACCCGTTACGTTTTGCTGTGTTTCTTGTAAGAATGCATCTAGTGCTTCTTTAAGCGGTGAGAACCATAAGCCGTTGTATATTAATTCAGCCATTTTTTGTTCCACGATTGGCTTAAAGTGTGCGACTTCTTTAACAAGCGTTAAGTCTTCAAGCTCTTTATGTGCTTTAAGAAGTGTGACTGCACCTGGGCACTCGTACACTTCACGAGATTTGATGCCAACAAGACGGTTTTCAACGTGATCGATTCTGCCAACACCATGCTGACCAGCGACTTCATTTAAATGAAGGATAAGATCAGATAATGAATACTGGATACCGTCAATCGCTGTCGGTTTTCCTTTTTCAAACGTGATTTCAATGATTTCTGGTGTGTCAGGTGTTTTTTCAAGTGGATTTGTCAGATCATATGCACCTTCTGGCGGCGCAGCCCAAGGATCTTCTAAAATGCCACATTCGTTACTTCTGCCCCAAAGGTTTTGGTCGATTGAATATGGGCTGTCTAAGTTAATCGGAATTGGAATACCGTGTTTTTGTGCATATTCGATTTCCTCATCACGAGACCATTTCCATTCACGCACTGGCGCAAGAACTTCTAGATCTGGATTCAATGCTTTAATGGATACTTCAAAACGAACTTGGTCGTTCCCTTTTCCAGTACATCCATGAGCAACAGCTACTGCATTTTCTTTTTCTGCTACTTCCACTAATTTTTTTGCAATAAGCGGACGGGATAGTGCAGATACTAGTGGATATTTTCCTTCATACATTGTGTGTGCTTGTAATGCAGTGAGTGCAAACTCTTCAGCAAATTCTTCTTTTGCGTCAATCATGTATGATTGAACCGCTCCGACTTGAAGCGCTTTTTGTTGAACGAATGCCAAGTCTTTTCCTTCGCCTACGTCAAGGCAGCAAGCAACGACTTCGTATCCTTGCTCTTGTAACCATTTAACTGCAACAGAGGTATCAAGACCTCCGGAATATGCTAATACAACTTTTTTATTTTGTGACATGATTGAAAAGCTCCTCTCGCTTGTTTTGATTCTGTGAATGTTTTTTGCATAAAAATAAGTTTTAATTTATAAACATGCATTTAGTATGTATACACTGTAACAAGGAAAAATTGTTTTTTCAACCCCTTTATGAAAAAAACTCTGCCAAATTTTCTTGGCAGAGTCATTTTGGGCTATTTTTGATCCTTTTCAAGCTCTCGTAAGACGTGAGGAAGCTCTGGTATCACGAGTTTTGTCATGGCTAAACGAACGGCTCCGGTAGATCCCGGCGTGGCAAAGACAGCCTTTTGATTGACGACCCCTGCCGTTGCCCGGGACAAGATAGCAGCTGAACCTATGTCTTCTGTATAGCTGAGCATGCGGAAGATTTCACCAAAGCCAGGCAGCTCCTTGGAAAAAAGAGGGGTAATCGCTTCAATGGTCACATCCCTTGCAGCAATTCCTGTTCCGCCATTTAACAAGACGGCGTCTATTTTCGGTTCGCTTGTTCCTTCCAGCACAGCGTCTTGAATCGATCCAATATCATCTTTTACAATATCGTATGCAAGAACAAGATGTCCCTGTTCTTTGAGCAAATCAATCATCAGGCGCCCGCTTTTATCTGTTTCCTTCGTTCTTGTATCACTGACTGTTATGACTTTTACATAAAGCCTCTCTTTCGCCTCACGTTTATGTTCTGTCACGCTCATCTTTTGCACCGCTCCCTTTTGCTTCGTATTGGACAACATTATAGCATGCTGCTTTTAACAGAAAAAAGCTCTTTTCCTTATTGGAAAAGAGCTTTTCAAACTTGATTACGCTAAACGCATAACGTCTCTTGCAATCATTACTTCTTCGTTTGTTGGGATGACGATTACTTTTACAGGAGAGTGCGGGTAGCTGATGAATGCTTCTTCGCCTCTCATGTTGTTAAGGGAAGGATCCCAGTAAACGCCCATGAATTCTAGTCCACGAAGTACACGCGCTCTTACTTCTGAACTGTTTTCACCGATTCCAGCTGTGAAGATGATCGCATCTACGCCATTCATTCTTGCTGCATAAGAACCGATGTATTTATGAATACGGCTCGCAAAAATATCAAGAGCGACTTCTGCACGGTCGTTTCCTTCTTCTGTTGCTTCTTCGATATCACGAAGGTCACTTGACAGACCAGACACACCTAAAAGACCACTCTTCTTATTCAAAGTAGAAAGTACTTCTTCAGCAGTATGTCCTGTTTTTTCCATAATGAATGGAATAAGAGCAGGGTCAATGTTACCTGAACGTGTCCCCATTGCAACACCAGCAAGTGGTGTAAAGCCCATAGATGTATCGATTGATTTTCCGCCTTCAACTGCTGCGATACTCGCACCATTTCCAAGGTGGCAAGAAATCAAACGAAGCTCTTCTAGTGGACGGCCTAATAGCTCTGCTGCACGCTCTGTAACGAACTTGTGGCTTGTCCCGTGGAATCCGTATTTACGAATACCAAAGTTTTTGTAGTAGTCGTACGGAAGGCTGTATAGGTAAGACTGCTCTGGCATAGTTTGGTGGAACGCTGTATCGAACACAGCAATCGCTGGTACGTCAGGCAGAATTTGTTTGAATGCTTTGATTCCTACAACGTTTGCAGGGTTGTGAAGTGGTGCAAGCTCTGAAAGCTGATCAATGTCGTTAATCACTTCATCAGTTAAAAGTACAGAATCGCTGAATTTCTCTCCGCCGTGAACAACACGGTGTCCTACACCATCAATTTCATTAAAGTCTTTGATGATGTGAAATTCAGTTAGTTTTTCAAGCAGCATTTTGACCGCTACTGCGTGATCTGGAATATCTGTCACTTCTGTTTTCTTTTCTCCATCTACAGAAATCGTGAAGATACTGTTGTCCATTCCGATTCTTTCAACAAGCCCTTTTGTTAAAACGGTTTCTTCTGGCATGTCGAACAATTGGAATTTAAGAGATGAGCTTCCTGCGTTGATTGCAATAATTTTGGACATTACTGTCGCTCCTTTTACTCAGTTGTTATATAAGGTTTCACGTTTTTTCCGGTGCTATATTCAACCTGTTTGACGGGTCTTTTATAGTTTAACGATAAGTCCGAAAAATATCTGACTTTTTCATTTAAACATTGAAAACTTTGCATTTCAAGTGCACCTTCAAACTGTTATCGCTTACATCAATAAGTCATTATTTTCTGAATAGTAAAATAGCCAGAAATAACTCTGGCTATTCTTTCGTTTCTTTTTCTTCTATAAACCACTGGTCTAGTTTTCGCATCACACCGACCATTGCTTCCTTTTGTGAGAAAGATGGAAGATTGGCAAACAGCATTCGTTTTGGTGCTTCCAGCCCTTCTTTTTTCTTTTGCATCACAAATAAGCTTTTGGCGTGTTTTTTATCCTTAAACATGGACACTGGCAGCTGAATTAACGCATTCATATACGCATGGTCTTTAATGAAATCCTTTAATTGTACGCTCTCTTTTCCTTCAAACAAGTCGTTTGGAATGATGAAGAATAAGAAGCCGCCTTCTTTTGTATAGCGGAGGCTTTGTTCAATGAATAGATAATGGGCAAAGGCATGTCCTTCTTTTGCCTTTAATGTAAAGTCTGCTGCACGCTCATCATTTGGATAATAGCCGACTGGCAGGCTGCATACAGTGACATCTGCCGGTGAGATCAGAAGCGGTTCAAGACTATCCTGGTGGAAAAGCTCGACTTCTTTCTCCTCTAAATTCGCCTGGGCCCAAGCAATTTTAATGAGCACATCATCAATTTCAGACGCAAAGCCGCGCTTAGTTTCTGCCGTAAGATTGTTTAAGACCGCAAGCAGTAAGTTTCCTGTTCCCGCTGCTGGATCAAAGACAACAAGCTCTTTTTGACCTTCTAAAAATTTATTCACCAAATAGCTGACAAACAGTCCAATCGTATCTGGCGTCATCTGGCGATTTGGATGAGAAATATCCTTTTGACCTTTCAATACGGCGAGCTGAAACGCTTTACGAATCTGCTCATGATCATAAGAAGCAAAATCTGCTTTCTCTATTAAATCCTTTAATAAACCGTTTCGATCATTTGCTTGGAAAAAGGCTTCTCCTGCTTCTGCCAATGCCTCAATATAGGAAATGCTCTGTGCCTTTTTCAATCGAATAGAAGCTGTATCGAGCAGTTCAAAAATAGTACTTACTTGATCTTTCTGCAATGCTTTTCTCTCCTCGCTTTGTTAAAAGCTATATGTTCTCATTGAAAAGAGCCCCAGGTTGAAGCCGGAGCTCTTGTCGATGCTGCTTTTATAACAGTGATTTTGCAGCTTCAATGGCTTTTTCATAATTTGGGTGATTCGTTGCTTCACTTACGTATTCAGTGTAAACCACTTTTCCGTTAGGGTCTAATACGAAGACTGCGCGCGCCAATAAACGCAATTCTTTCATATACACTCCGAATGCTTCACCAAATGACATATCTCTGTGATCAGATAATGTTTCGACATTTTCAATTCCGTTTGCTCCGCACCAGCGTGCTTGTGCAAATGGAAGGTCTGCACTAATCGTATAAATATTGACCGGACCTAAACCCGCTGCCTCTTCATTGAAACGTCTTGTTTGTGCGTCACACACACCTGTATCAATAGAAGGAATCACTGAGATGATCGTCACTTTTCCTGCTAAATCAGAAAGTGAAACTTCTCCAAGTGAGTTCGTTAAAACCGTAAAATCAGGAGCCTGCTCGCCTACTTTTACTTCATTTCCTACAAGCGTGACAGGACTTCCTTTAAATGTGATCGATGCCAAAACAATTCCTCCCTTTTCAAATGTATGGTTCTATCATAGTAGAGAAAGCAAAAAACTGCAAAGCCTAATCGTCCATTTTGAAAAAAAAGTTAACTGCAGCGCAGCTAACTTTTTAAAGGTCTATGTCATCTAGTTTTCGTTCTTTATGACGGTGCTCCCGCTCATCCTTCTTAAACATGTGCTGAAGACGTTCAATTGCTTGAGGAGCAGAATCCAATATTTTATCGAGCAGATGTGTGTGTTCATCCAAATGAAGCATTCGAACTCCGTTTGTTCCTACAATTAAGAAGGCAATTGGTGTAATCGACACCCCGCCGCCGCTTCCGCCGCCAAATGGGAGTCTCGGTTCTTTTCGTTCTTGATCATCAGAACGCTTTTCCTTCTTTTGGTTCCCGTTAAATTCACTGCCGCCGGCTGCAAATCCAAAACCAACTTTTGACACAGTGAGAATGACACTGCCGTCAGGGGTTTCGACTGGATCGCCGATGATTGTATTCACATCTATCATTTCTTTTAAGTTTTCCATCGCTGTCTTCATGAGACCTTGGATTGGATGATCTGCCATTTTCGGGTTCCTCCTTAAACAGATGATTCATTCTTCGTTGCTTGAAGAGAGGCACTTTTTCTCGCCTTTCTCCCTTTTAACCAATGGACAAGTAAACGAATGGCTGCAAGCATAGCATGTCCAATACGAAAATAAGCTATACATGTAAACTGAGTCTGTGATACGTTGTGCTGAAAGGCCGGAATGACTTCATATACTGGTTTATGCTTAAAGGTGAGATGCTCCTGCATAAAGGCAAGCAGCGCTCCTTTAACTGACCACACACCGCCGGCTGCTACACCTGTTAAAGCGGCGTCATGAAAGCCGATCCATGTCGACCAGTGAAATGAGACAACCCTTATGTGAATGAAGAACTTGCGCATGATCCGGTTTAAATCGACAATCTCTTTTGTGATGCGTTCCATTTGATGAAGGATTTGCTTCATATCACGTTTTCCTACTTTTTTATGCATCGATTCTTTTTCGTGATCAGGGGTTTTGGCGCTCTCCATTTTCTTTTCACGAATATCAATCGTTTGGTCTTCTGGATTGACTCTCACCATCGGAATCTCTTTTTTGAGTCTGACCAATCCATATAAGGTGATGACCTTCAGTGCAATATGGTCATTGTCGTTTGTATGCGAATAGTCCAGCGAAATGGTTACTTTCATGAAAATCAATAAGATCACAAGAAACAACAACGCGGCGATCCAAACATAAAGCACTGTGCTCACTTCCTCCATAACAAATGATGCTTCCCCTACGATTATGGCTCTCATTCTGGATTTTATACCCAATCAACAAAAAAAGAGTTTGACCGGTACGCGGCCAAACTCCTCTGATTATACGTTTGATTCTGTTTTTTCATATAAATGTTCATGGACAACCACCGTATCAGCAAAGTAATCATGAACCCCTTGCTTTTTCGGCGAGAACCCAACGATAGCATAGAGAACAAAGATCGTATTAATGTAACGTCCCACAATCTCTCTAAAGAAAATAACATCCCATGCCAGCTTCTTCTCAGGCTGAAGTGAGACCACTTTAATTCCAAACACCATCTTGCCGAGTGTTTGCTGAAAGATTTTCGTCATGATGGCGAAATAAAGGAGGAATACAATCGTCGTTGTGACGGAAAATGGAGAAAACCATCCCCCTCCTTTGGACCAGCCAAACAGACTAAAGATTGGAGAAACCGTCAAATGGTTGACACCCCAGACGACGAGCCAATCAAGAATAAACGCCCAAAATCTAATCCAAAAACCTGCAAACGCCTGTGCTTCAATTGAAGCGCGCTTCACAAAGGCCGGCTTCGATTCTTTCTCTTGGCTGCGGCTTTCGCTTACTTCATCGAATGTAGAATCCATCTATGATCCCTCCTTTATTTTGAATAGAGATACATCGGTTTAGACCCATTTGAGCCAGCCAGTGTTTCTTTTAAATTCAGAAAATCGATTTCGCTTTTAAAGAGCTTGCTTGCACTCATGTTGAAGAGTGAGTTCCAGCCAAAGCTTTGAGAATAGCTGACCACTGTTGCTCCTTTTAAGCCTTTTTCATTTTTCTTCATCGCTTTTAATGCATCTTCATAATACCCAAGCTCATCGACTAATCCGTTCGATTTTGCCTGTGTCCCGTCATATACTCGGCCGTCAGCAATTTTCTTGACTTCCTGTTTTGACATGCCCCGTCCTTCAGAGATCACTTTGACAAATCCTTCGTAAGAGTTATCGACCATGCTTTGCATGATATTACGCTCATCTTTTGTCATATCACGGTTAGGAGACATGATGTCTTTGAACTTCCCGCTCTTAATTGTTTCATATTTAATCCCCAAATTATCTGCCAGCTTTGAATAATTCAAGCTTTGCATAATGACACCTAGCGATCCTGTTAATGTTTCAGGTGAAGCAAAGATTTTCTTCGCTGGAGTTGACACGTAGTAGCCGCCAGAAGCTGCCATTGAGCCCATAGATACGTAAATCGGCTTCTTCGCTTTTTTCACTTCTTCTAATTTTTTATGTATTTCAGCACTTTCATAGACACCGCCGCCAGGAGAGTTAACGCGCAGCAGTACGCCTTTTACCGAAGCATCCTCTTTCGCTTTATCTAGTTCCTTGAGGAATGCACGATGATCATACCCTTCTCCGCCTAATAGGCTAGAGGCACCGCCATTATCTTGAATGGTTCCATTAATCTCAAGAACAGCAATCTTGCCTGCACCGCTGCCATTCTCTAGTACATTCTCTTCTATTTCATCCCCGAATTGATAGCTCATTTTATTGTCATTGAAGCTATCGAACAAGGCCATCGTAACACTAATCACAATTGAAAATCCGAAAACACCAAGTGCAATAATTAGTGCTACCCATCTTTTCGCATTCATCTTTTTCTCCTCCTTTTGATCTTACTTCATTCATACGAATGCCCACATGAAATGTTTCACAGGAATTGTGGTTTTTTTACATTTCATGTAGGCATATGATAGCACCTCTCTTAAATAACGATCAACTTTACATCGTCTACGTATACAAACGCATGACGAAAAATTGGTTTTTTTATCCTCTCCCTGCACCTAATAGGCTAGATCTTCACCGCAACGAAACACCTAAACAATTCTTTCATGAGAAAACGGCTATTCAATTATGCTCAGGATTCAGCCATTTCGAATCACTCACATCGACTCATTTCTCATCATGCAAATCTGATCATTAGATGTTCTCTCTAATGTTTTTACTTTCATATGAAAAAAGTGTAAAATGTGAGCAAGGGTTTTCATGTAAGCCCTTTATTATTGGAAATTATTTTTGACAGCAAAGGGGAGAACGTCAATGACAGACAATCGACGCAATGTATTTTTCTTTTACAAAAAAGATCATGAATTGGATGGACACATTTCTTCTCTCGAGAAGCTCGCTACTGATCAAGGCTTTCACGTCGTCAAGCGTGCAGAGGATGCCCATATTATTGCTTCAATTGGCGGGGATGGCACATTTCTTCAAGCAGTCCGCAAAACGAACTTCCGGGATGACTGCTTGTATGTAGGGGTATCAAAATCAGAGAATACGCACCTATACTGCGATTTCTCGTTAGAGCATTTTGATAAAATGATTGATGCCATGAACACTGAACAGCTTGAAGTGAGAAAATATCCGATCATCGATGTAAGCGTTGACAGTACAAATCAGTTCCATTGCTTAAATGAACTGTCGATCCGCTCCAGCATTATTAAAACATTTGTGATCGATGTGTATATAGATGATTTCCACTTTGAAACTTTTAGAGGCGACGGCATGATTATTTCCACTCCGACTGGTTCAACGGCTTACAATAAATCCGTGAGTGGCGCAGTGGTTGATCCGATGCTTCCTTGTATGCAGGTCACAGAGCTTGCATCGCTGAATAACAACTCGTACCGTACATTAGGCGCTCCTTTCATCTTAAGCAGTGACCGCAAGCTGACGCTGAAGGTAGTGCAGGATGGAAACGATCATCCAATTATCGGGCTTGATAACGAAGCACTCGGTACAAAACACGTCAAACAAATTGACATTGGCCTTTCAGGAAAAGTGATTAAAACGGTGAAATTAAAAGACAACTCTTACTGGGAAAAAGTAAAACGCAGATTCCTTTAATCTTTCAGATTATTGAGGATTTAAAGCTCCTTTATGGGGCTTTTTTTATGTCTTTTCATTCACGGTCATGGTTATGGTATGATGTCACAAGTATGAATGTACGAAAAGGAGAACACGATGACATTACAACATTTTGATCAATATCCATTAAGTGATGAATTGAAACAAGCGTTAGAAGCGCTTCACTTCCATACACCTACACCCGTTCAGCACGAGACATTATCCGTTGCTTTTTCAAAGCAGGATTTAATCGTCAAATCTCAGACTGGGAGCGGCAAGACTGCAGCCTATGGTCTGCCGATTTGTGAAATGGTTGATTGGGCTGAAAATAAACCTCAAGCCCTTATCCTCGTTCCAACACGAGAGCTCGCCATGCAGGTCAAACAAGACCTCACAAGCCTCGGGCGATTCAAACGAATCAAAGTCGCAGCCATTTTTGGAAAAGCCTCTTTTCAAGCGCAGAAAGTAGAGCTTTCACAGAAAAATCATATTGTGTGCGGGACACCAGGCCGCATTTTGGATCACCTTGAGAAAGGCACCCTTTCTTTAGAAAATCTCAAATTTTTCGTGTTAGATGAAGCGGATGAAATGCTGAACATGGGATTTATCGATCAGGTTTCTTCTATTATTCAGTATCTGCCGCCAAAGCGCATGTCGATGCTATTTTCAGCGACAATGTCTGAAGATATGAAGAAATTGAGCGAACAATTTTTACAATCACCGAAAATCATTGAGATCGCACGTGAAGAAACGTCTGTACCGCAAATCACCCACACCGTAATTGAAACAGAAGAGGAATCGAAATTCTCCCTTCTTCAGCGGACGATCGTCATTGAAAATCCAGATAGCTGCATTATTTTCTGTAATACACAGGAACGGGTGAATGAACTCACGATGAAGCTGGATGAATGGGATGTGCCCTGTGACAAAATTCACGGCGGCATGAGACAGGAAGACCGCTTTGATGTGATGGATGAATTTAAAAAAGGTGAATTCCGTTATCTGATCGCAACAGATATAGCAGCCCGGGGAATTGATGTCAGTGATATGACACATGTCATTCATTATGATCTTCCTTATGAAAAAGAGCGCTATATTCACCGAACTGGTAGAACAGGCAGAGCGGGAAAAAGCGGAAAAACGATTGCGTTTATGACAAAGAATGCTAAGCCGCTTATTGATGAATTAAAGCAGGATGCCGGCATAGTTTTTCAAACTCAGCCTTATCCAACGAAGGAAGAAGCAGAAAAGCATGTAGAAAGCTTTGAAGAAAAGATTGAAACGCCTATTCAAAAGGAAAATAAACAGGCAGGCGTTGAGAAGGATATTATGAAGCTTTATTTTAACGGCGGAAAGAAAAAGAAGCTGCGAGCTGTTGATTTCGTTGGGACCATTGCCAAAATAGATGGTGTTGCATTCGATGACATTGGGATTATTACAATTCAAGACACGAAAACATATGTAGATATTTTAAACGGCAAAGGCCCTCTTGTGCTGAATGCCATGCGTCACACAACCATTAAAGGCAAGCAGTTAAAAGTACATGAAGCACGTTCATAAAAAGTAAAGGCCCAGCGCCTTTACTTTTTTATTGATGATGTAATAAGCGCACAAACGTTGATCCCATCAGCCTTTTTGATGACAAACATGACAAATGTCATATTGAATACATGATGGGTGCTACTATGAGCATGACACCTTTCCTTCTATACTTTGAAGTAGAAAGAAACGGAAAGGACTTGAACGTTCATGACGACTTCAACAAACACACAGCAGCAAGCTACTTTAAGAAAACAAGTGGGTCAATTCTCTGGTGCTGATTCGAAAAAAAGTATCATTCAACTCTTTAATACATTCATTCCATTTTTAGGGCTTTGGTTTCTTGCCTATTATAGCCTGAATATCTCCTACCTTTTAACCCTCTTCTTTGCGGTTATTGCAGCTGGTTTTTTAGTACGTGTCTTTATTATTTTTCACGACTGCTGCCATCAATCCTTCTTTAAACAGAAGCCGCTAAATCACCTGTTCGGTTTTTTAACGGGCGTACTCACCCTTTTCCCTTATCTTCAATGGCAACGAGATCATTCAATTCACCATGCCACAAGCAGTAATTTAGACAAACGAGGTACTGGTGACATTTGGCTCCTAACAGTCAAAGAATATCAAGAAGCATCAGCATGGACGAAATTTCGCTACAGATTTTATCGTAATCCTTTTGTGATGTTTATATTAGGGCCGATCTTTGTTTTCCTGTTTAAAAATCGTTTCAACGTCAAAAATGCTCGTAAAAAAGAGCGCTGGAACACGTATTTCACAAACATATCAATTGTTTTATTGGCAGGAGCGACCTATCTCCTGTTTGGCTGGCAAGGTTTGTTACTTGTCCAAGGTCCAATCTTCCTGATCTCAGGATCAATCGGTGTATGGCTATTTTATGTACAGCATACATTTGAGGATTCTTACTTTGAAGCAGATGAACATTGGAACTACGTGCAGGCAGCTGTAGAAGGCAGTTCATTTTACAAATTGCCAAAGCTTCTTCAATGGTTAACAGGCAATATCGGTTATCATCATGTCCATCATTTAAGCCCAAGAGTACCGAATTATCACTTGGAGCATGCACATGAGCATAGTGAGCCGCTTCAAAATGTTCCAACCATCACTTTAAAAACAAGTATCGAATCAATGAAATTTAGACTTTGGGATGAAGAAACGAAAGCATTCGTTACCTTCAAAGAAGCAAGACAATCTAAAAAGGTGAACATCCCCGTCATCAAAGGAGACATATTGAAGAAAAATGCATAATTGGTGCAAGCTCTTTCTTACACTAGAAGGAGCTTGTTATCATTTACGGGATGCAGCCGCATGTTGAATTTGATAAAGTAAGGAAAAAGAATGAAAAACAAAAAAGGTGGCACACGGATGAAAAAACAGTTTAAAATTCAAAAATTGCATGGGATTTTCCCCTATATATGGGCCATTTTTTTCATCCTGCCCTTCTATTTTATCTTTAAGACCCCATCGACTTTAGGCATTGTTATCGGCATTATTTTGAACGTCGTCTTTTTCGCTGTGTATCGTTTTGCCTTTGTGGCAAAAGGCTGGTTATTATATGTCTTCGGCCTTTTATTGATCGGCATTTCAACTGGTTATGTGATGCTCTACAGCTATATTTATTTCGCTTTTTGCATCGCCTATTTCAATGGGCATATTAAAAGAAAAGTACCTTTTTATATCTTATACTATATTCATCTAGGGAGCGCTGCTATAGCGGTGAACTTTAGTTTGATCTTAAAAAAGGGCTGGTTTCTCACACAAATTCCTTTTGTCGTCATTACCCTGATTAGTGCCATTCTTCTTCCACTCAGCATTCGAAGCAGGAAGGAACGTGAACGGCTTGAAGAGAAATTAGAATATGCCAATGAACGGATCGCTGATCTTGTGAAGCTGGAAGAAAGGCAGCGAATTGCACGCGACCTGCATGACACCCTTGGACAAAAGCTTTCTTTGATCGGTTTAAAAAGTGATCTTGCCCGTAAACTCGTGTATAAAGACCCTGAACAGGCTCGTGCCGAACTCAAAAGCGTCCAGCAGACTGCCAGAACGTCTCTCAATGAGGTGCGAAAGATTGTTTCCTCTATGAAAGGCATCCGAATTAAAGATGAAATGTCGAACATCGAGCAAATTCTCGAAGCAGCTGGAATTGAATTGATCTATGATGAAAAGGAAGCACCGAAACACATCTCACTTCTGAACGAAAACATTGTGAGTATGTGCATCAAAGAGGCGGTGACGAATGTCGTCAAACATAGTAACGCGACGGTCTGTAAAATCACCATTCACCAAAAATCAAAGGAAGCCATCATCACCGTTGAGGATGATGGAACATTTAAAGGCGGCTATCCGCCCTCTCAAACGAAGGGTCACGGCCTTTTAGGAATAAGAGAAAGATTGGAATTTGCAAATGGCCGCCTGCGTATTGAGACAAAGGACGGGACAAAGCTCATTATGAGCATTCCAAATGATTCAGCAGCAAAAGAAAAGGAGGGGATGAAATGATCAACATCTTTATCGCAGAAGATCAGCAAATGCTGCTTGGTGCACTCGGTTCACTTCTCGATTTAGAAGACGATATGACGGTTGTTGGGAAAGGTACGAATGGCCAAGATGCCATCAATTTTGCCAAAACACACCCTGTTGATATTTGCTTAATGGATATTGAAATGCCGGGAAAATCCGGACTTGATGCAGCAGAAGAGCTTAAAGGGTCAGATGTGAAAATCATCATTTTAACGACCTTTGCCCGCTCCGGTTATTTCCAAAGGGCGCTAAAAGCTGGCGTCAGCGGCTACATGCTGAAAGACAGTCCAAGCGAGGAGCTGGCAAGTGCGATTCGCAGTGTGATGAAAGGGAAAAAGGTGTATGCCCCTGAATTGATGGAAGACTTATATAGTGATGAAAATCCTTTAACGGAGCGAGAGAAATCGGTCCTTGAACTCGTCGCAGACGGTAAAAACACAAAAGAAATTGCAAAAGAACTCAGCATTAAAAGTGGCACTGTCCGGAACTACATTTCCATTATTTTAGATAAGTTAGAAGTGAAGAACCGCATCGAGGCCATTACCCGCTCAAAAGAAAAAGGCTGGTTTAAATAAGAAAAAAGATCAGGACACACGCTGCCTTGATCTTTTTTTTGATAAAAAATCTCTTCTTTATTTTTTATCACCAGCTATCAAAATGTCATTGACAACAGCCCACAGTCCTATGATATGATATCCGAGTGATAATAATTATCATTATCACTAATTCAACCAAATATACGGCTATGTGCCGATTTCAAAGGAGTCTACATTCATGAAGAAAATATTGTTCCCTCTGATGCTCATCTTTGTACTTGCATTGAGCGCATGTGGCAATAGCAGCAGCTCTTCCTCAAATAAAGGAAATCAATCAACATCATCAGACAAAATTACATATCAATCTGAAAATGGCCCTGTGAAGCTGCCAGCGCATCCAAAACGTGTTGTTGTTCTAGGTTCTTACGCAGGTAGTGTCATGTCACTTGGTGTGAACATCGTTGGCGTTGACTCTTGGTCAAAAAAGAATCCGCGCTTCCAAAAAGAATTAAAAAATGTGGAAGAAGTATCGGATGCTAATGTAGAGAAAATTATGAAGCTAAAGCCTGATGTCATCATTGGCTTAAGCAATACTAAAAATGTAGAAAAACTCAAAAAAATCGCACCAACCGTTTTGTTTACGTATAACAAAGTCGATTACCTTCAGCAGCACATTGAAATTGGAAAAGTATTAAACAAAGAAAAAGAAGCAAAAGCTTGGGTAAAAGATTTCAAAAAACGTGCAGATGAAGCTGGAAAAGAAATCAAAGCAAAAATCGGTAAAGATGCAACAGTTTCTGTCTTTGAAAGTGGCACAAAAGAGCTCTACGTCTTTGGAGATGCATGGGGCCGCGGAACAGAAATCCTCTACCAGGAAATGAAACTGAAAATGCCTGAGAAAGTGAAAGAAAAAGCATTAAAAGCCGGCTACTATGCAGTTTCACAGGAGGTCATTCCTGAATTTGCTGGAGATTATATGATCATTAGTAAAAACAGCGAAATGGACAATTCCTATCAAAACAGTAAAATTTACAAGTCCATCCCAGCTGTCAAAAAACATCGTGTGTATGAGGCCAATGCAGAAGAATTCTATTTTAATGACCCGATCACACTTGAATACCAACTCTCATTCTTTAAAAAGCACTTTTTAGGTAAATAAGCTGAAGCAAGGGATCTCTTCCCTTGCTTTTTTCTTGTCTACTTCTAGCGGCATGGTCCTTTTTCCGCTACAATGACAACAAGCGAATACAAAAAGTGTGGTGCTGATTTTGTTTAAGATTTTACTAATTGAAGATGATACAACCCTCTTCCAAGAAATCAAAGAACGTCTAGTCAACTGGTCCTATGATGTTTATGGGATTCAAGATTTTCATCAGGTGCTGCAGGAATTCACATCTGTCCAGCCTGATCTCGTCATTATTGATATACAGCTGCCAAAATACGATGGCTTTCACTGGTGCCGGATGATTCGGCATCATTCAAATGTTCCAATTATTTTCCTCTCCTCAAGAGACCACCCTGCTGATATGGTCATGTCGATGCAGCTCGGAGCCGATGATTTTGTGCAAAAGCCCTTCCACTTTGACGTGCTCATTGCCAAAATTAATGCTGTTCTTCGCCGCGTGCATGATTATAATGCAGAGCCAGCCAGCCTAAAGGTGTGGTGCGGCGCTGCCATTGACCTAGAAAAAAACACCGTAACAAATGATCACGGTGAGGTTGAATTAACAAAAAATGAGTTATTTATTCTCAAGGAATTGATTCAGCATAAAAATCATATCGTCAGCCGGGAATCACTCATTCAAGCATTGTGGGAGGATGAACGATTTGTCAGTGACAATACACTGACTGTAAACGTCAACCGGCTCAGAAAAAAACTAGACGAGATCTCCCTCGGCGCCTTCATTGAGACAAAAGTGGGTCAAGGCTATCTTGCAAAAGAAAAGGATGATCAATGATGCTGCAAGCATTTTTAAAAGAACGAAGAAGCTGGATTCTTTTCTTTCTTAGTTTGCAGCTCCTCATTCTATTTGTTGCTTATTTGGATACGACCATTCCCATCGCTTCTCTTTTCTATATTGTGCTATTATCTACGTTTCTCATGATTGTCTTTCTCTTTTTTCGATACCGAAAAGAAACGGCTTATTATGAGAGGTTGAAAGAATGGGATGATGACATTGAACATCAAATGCGGCTAACCCCCTCTTCCCCATTTGAGCAGCTCATACATGATGCGACGTCAGAGCAAATTGCACGCTACCGGCGGATGGCAGCAGAGCAGAAAATCGCTCTTGAAGAAGAAAAAGATGAATTGCTCTCCTGGATACATGAGGTCAAAACACCGCTTACAGCGATGCGCTTAATGATTGACCGCTTAACAGATCAGCAGCTGAAATCCAATATGACGTACGAGTGGCTCAGAATACATTTATTACTTGATGCCCAGCTGCACCAAAGCAGAGTACGTCATATCGAAAATGATTTATTCATTGAAAAGCTGGACCTGCAAAGCATCATCGCAAAGGAAATCAAAGCGCTCCAATCATGGTGCATGCAAAAAGGAATCGGCTTTGAGCTGGCGCTGGAGGAACGTACCGTATTAAGTGATATAAAATGGTTATCCTTTATGCTCAGACAGGTACTCACAAATGCAGTCAAATACAGCCATTCTTCCGATATTGTCATTGAAAGCAAGCAAATAAATGACCAAGTCATGCTGACAATCACAGATCAAGGCAGAGGAATTGATCCAAGAGACATCTCTCGTATTTTTGAAAAAGGCTTTACCTCGACAAGACATCACAATGACACCGCCTCAACAGGAATGGGGCTCTATTTAACGAAAAAAGGAGCTGACGCTCTTCATATCACGATCGAGGTCAACTCCACGATAGATCAAGGTACAACCTTCACCTTCACCTTTCCGAAAAAGAATGATTTTGTTCATATTGCGAGCATGTGACAACAATGTCACATGCTCGTCTGTTTTGTTCGCCAAATCGAAGGACGTCTGGCAGGCTTCTTTTTATACTAGAGTTATCAATTAAAAGAAAAAGGGGTTCAGCAAATGAACATTTTAGAAGCTCGCAAAATTTATAAAAGCTATGGAAATAAATTCAACAAACAAGAGGTGCTGAGTGGTATTGATTTAACCATTGAAGCCGGGGAATTTGTCAGTATCATGGGGCCATCAGGCTCGGGGAAAACAACCCTTCTGAACGTATTGTCGTCTATCGATCATGTGTCCAGCGGATCCATTCGTATTGCAGATGCTGAGATGACGCAAATGAAGGATCAGCAGCTTGCGGAATTTAGAAAAAAGCAGCTTGGCTTTGTTTTTCAAGATTATAATTTACTTGATACACTCACAGTCAAAGAAAACATCCTTTTGCCTTTATCCATCTCCAAAACGCCAAAAAAAGAAGCTTTTGAACGTTTTCAACAGCTTGCAGAAGACATGGGGATTTATGAACTAAGAGACAAATACCCGAACGAACTCTCTGGCGGACAAAAGCAGCGGACATCGGCGGTTCGTGCCTTCATTCATGAACCAAGTCTTATTTTCGCTGATGAACCTACAGGGGCACTTGATTCCAAATCGGCATCTGACCTGCTCAACAAACTGCAAGATTTCAATCGCAAACGAAAAGCGACCATTGTGATGGTGACACATGATCCTGTCGCAGCCAGCTATTCAAGCCGCGTCATTTTTATCAAGGATGGACAGATTTATACACAGTTGAATAAAGGCGCTTTAGAGAGAAAGATGTTTTTCGAGGATATTATGAAAACGCAAGGTGTCTTAGGCGGTGTGAAGCATGAACATTAATCAGCTCATCTTTCGTAACCTGAAGAAAAATTTGAAGAATTACTATTTATATGTGTTTGCTCTCGTGTTTAGTGTGGCGCTCTATTTTTCCTTTGTCACCTTGCAATACTCACCAGCACTTGATGATGTAAAAGGCTCCATTAAAGGCGGTGCTTCGATTAAAGCCGCTTCGGTTCTGCTCATTGCTATCGTCGGTATTTTCCTGCTATATGCGAATAGCATTTTTATTAAACGCAGAGGAAAAGAAATAGGGCTCTTACAGCTCATTGGTATGACGAAACAAAAAATTTCCAGACTGCTCAATGCAGAGAACTTTATTCTATACGTGACAGCCATGACTATCGGCATCATTGCCGGCTTTATCGGTTCAAAGCTGATGCTGATGGTGTTATTTAAAGTGACTGGTGTTAACGCCATCGCCAATCTGCATTTTTCAGGCATGGCCCTTTTGCAGACACTTATCGTCTTTTTCATCATCTACGGATTAATCATGTTAAGAAATAGATGGTTTATTAGTAGACAGACGATTTTATCTTTGTTTAGAACAACGTCTTCGACAGAACAGCGTGTGAAAAAGATCTCTATGTTTGAAATCATCATTGGAGTTTTCGGTATTGTCTTGATCAGCTCAGGCTATTATATTTCTTCTAAGCTTTTTACAGGCTCATATACGTCTATGTTTGAGTTACTTTTAGCCATGATTTATATTCTAGCCTCTGTCATCATCGGTACTTTTCTTTTTTACAAAGGCTCTGTTTCTTTCATTGCCAATATCGTACGTAAAAGAAAAAATGGCTATCTCGCCATTCATGAAGTGTTATCTTTGTCATCCATTATGTTCCGGCTAAAATCAAATGCACTGCTTTTAACGATTATTACAACCGTATCTGCACTTGCCATCGGTTTGCTGGCTCTTAGCTACATTTCCTATTACTCAGCAGAAAAAACCGCTGAACAGCAAATTCCAGCTCATTTCGTCATGGGCTCAGAAAAAGAAGCAGCAACCTTCACTCGTGCTCTTTCTGACAAACATATTGCTTATGATCAAAAGCAGTTCAAAGTGATTCAAGCGAAATTTGATGCGAAAAAAATAGTGGATTCAGAGGTGAAAAATATGAAGAATGATCCAGGCGTATTGACACTGCCTGTGATCAGTGAGAAAAATGCACCAAATTTTCATGTGGAGAACAACGAAGTTATTTTAAGCGGCTACAGTGATCTATTAAAGAAATTCATGCCGATTCAAAGCTCAGGCGATGTGAAGCTTCTCATTAAGAAACCGCTTGATTTGAAAGTCATAGATATGAAGAAAGATTATCTCATTTCTTACAACTTCACTTTTGGCGGTCTACCTGTTGCCGTCGTGAGTCAAGATGTTTTTGAGCAGCTCGACAAAAAGAAAGATCCTAAATTGCAGCTTGAGAATAGCCAATATATCGCAGTCAATATAAAAGATGATAAAAATCTTGAACAAGCAAATAGCGTGTTTACATCTTTAAAACTAGGTGACAACAGCATGTCTCAACTAGCTTCAGCTCAGCAGCAAAAACAAACAATAGGACTGATGATGTTTGTGGTCGGGTTTTTAGGTCTTAGCTTCCTTGTCACATCTGGCTGTATTTTATACTTTAAACAAATGAATGAAAGTGAAGAGGAACAAAGCTCCTATACGATCTTGCGTAAGCTTGGATTTACTGAGAAAGATCTATTAAAAGGCATCCGGCTTAAACAGCTGTTTAACTTCGGAATTCCGCTCATCGTCGGATTGCTACACAGCTACTTTGCTGTACAATCAGGCTGGTTTTTATTCGGCGGAGAATTGTGGACTCCAATGCTCATCGTTATGTCGATTTACACTGCCCTCTATTCTGTCTTCGGATTCCTATCTGTCCAATATTATAAAAAGGTCATTAAAGAATCCTTGTAATCAATTCCCCATAGGCATCGCCTATGGGGTTATTTTATTTACGAAGGTGTCGATTCAAACTTGTGTGATAAAATATGGTCTCTTGCCGCATAAGCTTTTCGTTTGACCTCTTCTAGGTTCACACCGACTAGCTTTCCGTTTTGTTTCACTGCTTTTCCAGCCACATAAACAGAATCAACATTTGAAGGATGTGCCGTTTGGACAACCGCTCCAGCCGGATCTGTCATCGGAAGAAGATTCATGCTTGTCCGATCGATCAAAATAAAATCCGCTTCTTTCCCAGGTGTAAGCGACCCAATTTTATGATCAAGCTGTAATGCACGAGCGCCATTGATCGTCGCAGCCTCAAGCATTTGATGAGCAGACAGCCCAAGGTCAGGCCCCGGCATGATCCCATCCATTAACAACGATTGATTTTGGATCGCGCGCTCTGCCTGAAGCCCGAATTTCATTTGAGCAAACAAATCTCCACCTGTCGCTGTCACTACGTCTACACCGAGCGTTGGAAGAACACCTTGTTCAATCGCAAGTCCTGTGACAGGATAACCGTGACCCATCATCATTTCAATTTCAGGGGTAATGGAGATGGAGCTTCCGCTGTCTGCCAGCATCTTCATTTGATCCGCATCGATTGCGTTAATATGCACCATATTCAAATCCGGTCCAAGCAGCCCTGCTTTGTGAAGCCGCTCAATCGATCGATCCTCCGCTCCCCAATTTCCAAAGCCGATGTGCATACTGCATAGAGCATCTAGAGACCGGGCTGTTTCAATTTCAAATACCGACGTCTCCCATGAAGAAAACTCTGGACCACGAATCGCAAGTCCCATTGTTAAAAGCTGATCTGATGATTGAAAATGCGCTTTTTTCACACGTGCTGCGTCCTCCATATTGGTGAGCGTACTCTCTCTATCCCAATATTCAGCATCTCCAGAGGAACCAAAAGCAAAAACAGCTCGTATACCCGCATCTTTTAATCCTCCAATGAGCTCTTCTGTATGATCCATTGAATTGATCATCGTCCAATCTAAAAACGTGGTCACACCTGCATCTAAAGCCTCTAATGCCCCTAAATAATTGGCGATTCGATCGTCGGATGGGCGTCTCATTGCTCCATAGTTGCCATAATAGATTTTGCTTAAATATGTCTGCAAAGACCAATCTGTCCCTATGCCTCGGATGACAGACTGCCACACATGCCGATGTGTATCTACAAGACCTGGCATGATGACCATATCAGATGCATCAACAATGTCTGCATCACTTACTTCAATTGAAGGTCCAACTTCTAAAATGTGTTTCCCTTCAATTAATAGATCTCCCTTTTCAAGAAAACCTAAAGATGGATCAAGTGTTAAGAGTGCTGCTTCTTTAAACAATGTTTTCTTCATCCATATCCCCCTTTTCAAATGACGAGGATAAGTGACCCCGCCTCAATGTCATTTTAAAACATAAAAGGATCAAATTAGAAGGAAAGTGACTTATCCCATTAAGTTATGAGCTGATGTTTCTGAAATAGTTGTATGTGCGTTTTAATTTGATATCATGCTTCCCTTTTGGACTTTCCATCATCCCAAACTCAAAGAACTTCACAGGTTTGATTCCGACATATTGCAAGAGAGCTCGTTTCATTAACATCTTGTGCGCATTTTGTAAAAAGAACAAAGGGTAGTTGGTTGGTCCTTGCATTGTCGATACACAAACGGCACTTTTCCCTTTTAATAATCCTTCTGGCAGCAGACCACCTGCTTGACGATAAGCGAAATTCGCAGCAAACATGCGGTCAATAAAGCCAAGCAGCATAGCTGGCGGTCGCCCCCACCAAATGGGATAAACGAACACGATTTTATCCGCCCACTTAATCTTATCCTGATACTGGCGAATGTCAGGATCTTTATGCATATCACGTCTCTTTTTCTCTTCATTAAAAACAAGTACAGGATCAAATTTTTCTTGATATAAATCGATGATTTTCACTTCTTGAACGATTGGATTTTCTTCGCTGCCTCTAACAATTTCTTTAAAAAAAGCACCATTTAAACTATTGTGATGAGGGTGAGTATAAATAATGAGTACATTCATATTTTTCTCCTTTGGTTATCATTTGATAACAAAATGATACACCTTACCCAATTTGTTGTCAAATGATAATTGTTTTTTGATAATAAATTTGATATGTTACGTAGGAGGTGATCATCATGCAACATCCACATTTCTTCAAGGAATTCGTCGCATTTGCTTCTACTTTTTCAGAGTTAAAACATAATATGATGAGCAAAGTCAAACCACCAGAATTAACACCCTTACAATATTTAATTTTAGAGCAGCTAGCGGTCAGCGAACCGCTTACCCCTAGTGACATCGCAGACTGCCAGCATATGTCTCTTCCAAATGTCAGCAGAGAACTGAAAAAGCTGCAAGAAAAACAATTCATTGCTAGAGAAGAAGACCGTAATGACAAACGAAAGCATGTCATTATACTTTCTGACAAAGGCCGGGCCTGTATGAACGAAGCCTTCCAGCATATCGAAAGGATGCTAATAGATAGCCTATCTCCCTCAGATATAGAACAAATGGATGATATCGTACAAGCTCTCCGTCTATTAAATCAAACGATTTTTAAAAAATGACCCAATGAAAAAAGCATGAGCGCTACGCTCATGCTAAGGATTTTTTATCCTATTAATGAAGGGATGCTAAAAGATACGTTATGAAACCAACAATCGGAATGATCGGGATCATTAATTTCAATGTTGTATTCGTATTCTTATATAAATTCCATAGCAACACTGGTATACCAAATGTTAACGTATCTAAAACAGCAAGAACTACTCCTTTACGCTGTTCTTTATGAGCCATTCTAAAAACCCCCCTATTCACCAAACTTTTTTCACACAATAACCGGCCAATCCTGCTGATATACCTCCATTAATCACCGCGCATGCAATACAGCTAGCAGGTCCCGTAAAACAAATATAATAACACGCTCCAAGAACCATTGAACGTAACGGAAGAGATTCATTCGGACCGCTTTGCTTTTTTAAGCAGTTCCAAAACTTGTTCCAATTAAAACTCGTTTGGATTTCCGAATCATCTATTTGGACAATTTTTTTATTTAATTCCATCATATCTTGCTTTGCACCATTTTCACCATAGGTAAAAGATCCTTTTAAAAACTCCCCTTTTTGGTTGATAAGGAACTTATTTTTCAATTTTCCATTTTGAAAGAAATATGAGTGCAAATTCCCTTTCTCATCGTATTCCGCAAGTTGAATATAGTGAGCTTTTATTTGACTCAGTGAAACTGAAATGAAGGAAACATTGTTAAGAGCCTGATTATCTGACTTCTGTTTTTTCAGATAAAAATAGACAACATCCGTTTTAGCAGCTTTCAAATGAACTGCTGCACTTTCTCCATTTAATAGATATCCTTTTTTTTGGGCTAATTCTTTTGCCTCTAAAAATTGAGAGCTTTTTTTTGCTTTTTTTATGAGTTTTTCTGCTGCTTTATCATTTTGTATCTTTTTAAAAGGCTCGTCCTCCTTTACGGTAACAGCGTTTCCCACAGGATATTGTCCAAATAAAAGTGATATGAACAATAACATACAAAACATTTTTCTTATCTTCATCATATAGCCTCCTTTAGTAAATTTAATAAAGATTATAACCCTTAAAGGAAAATAATGTAATAGACTTAATTACCAATAAAACCCACTAGTGATAATGTAGCATAAATCCTACTCTTTATCATTTCCTCTAGGCAATTGCATCTGATTTACCTCTTAAGATCATGCTGACACTGGCTGGAAAAGCTGTCCAATATACAAAAAAAGCGCTGGATCATTACGTCCAAACGCTTCTTTGTTTTATTCTCTATGTACCTTTACACAATCAATTGATACGCAATGTATAACGCAACCAGCCAGATCATGACCGCGGAAGCTTTATTGATACGGTTCATCCATATGCCGTTTGTATCTAACTTCCCTAACATCTTCCCTAAAAGGGCGAGACCAATAAACCATAACCAGGACACGATAATACAGGCAAGTGTGAATGCCAGCTTTTCTGCGCCGCTATATTGCAGCGAATTTGTCCCAATGACACCAATCGTATCGAGAATCGCGTGGGGATTTAAAAGAGAAACGGAACAAGCAAATACAATTTGTTTTCTTGCAGGCATTAATTTCTGCTTCTCTTGATCACCTGATGATGAGCTTGTGTTCCATACCGACCATCCCATATAAACTAAAAAACAAAAACCAATGATATAAAGACCAATTTGCAGTACTGGAATGGTAAACACCACAACAGAAACACCTATGACAGCTAAAGCAATTAAAAGTGTGTCACAAAGAGCAGCCGTGATGACGACAGGCATTGCTCGATATAATCGAGGCTGCAGCGCTCCTTGTTGAAATACAAATACATTTTGTGCGCCCAAAGGTAAAATGAGACCAAAGGCAAGTACAATTCCATGAATGATCGCAATGGACATCTACTAACATTCTCCTTTTTCAGAAATTCCTACATATTTTAACATAAAGCACCTTGCCTGCTTTCAACAAATTTAATTTTCCGTACAAAAAAAGCGCTGGATGCTTCCATCCAAACGCTTCTCATTTTTTCATTATTTACTTTTTCGTGCAAGCTCTCTTTCTCTCAGCTCTACACGGCGAATTTTCGCTGACGGTGTTTTTGGCAATTCGTCAATGAATTCGATTTCTCTTGGGTATTTGTACGGTGCTGTTGTGTTTTTCACATGTGTTTGCAGCTCTTTGATCAGTTCATCACTTTGCGCAGTTCCATCACGAAGGACGACGTATGCTTTCACGATTGATCCTCTGATTTCATCTGGGCTCGCCACAACTGCACATTCCTTCACTGCTGGATGCTTGATCAGCGCATCCTCTACTTCAAACGGTCCAATCGTATAGCCTGAGCTGACAATGATGTCATCTCTGCGGCTTTCAAACCAGAAGTACCCATCTTCGTCTTTTTTCGCGCGGTCACCAGTAATAAAGTAATTTCCTCGGCGCTGTGCCTTTGTACGCTCTTCATCTTTGTAATATTCCTTAAATAGAGCTGGTGTTTCGAGATGGACCGCAATGTCACCAATCTCTCCAGGTGCGCAGACGTTTCCATCCTCATCAATGATATCTACTTCGTTTCCAGGGGTTGGTTTTCCCATACTTCCTGGCTTGATGTCCATTCCTTTTAGCACCCCTACGAGCAGTGTGCTTTCAGTTTGGCCATAGCCGTCTCGTACTTCTATATCGAAATGCTTTTTGAATGTATCAATGACTTCACGGTTCAGCGGCTCTCCCGCAGAAACAGCACTATGCAGCTTCGGCAGCTCATACTGACTCAAATCATCTACTTTTGCCATAAAGCGATATTCTGTCGGTGTACAACATAGGACATTGATTTCATTTTTTTGAAGCAGCTCTAAGTATGTATTTGGATTGAATTTTCCTCCATATACAAAGCCTTCTGCTCCACTTCCTAATACAGATAAGAGGGGACTCCACACCCATTTTTGCCAGCCTGGTCCTGCTGTCGCCCATACTTTATCTCCTTCATTAATGGAGAGCCATGCTTTGGCAGCTGTGCGTAAATGTGCATACGCCCATCCGTGTGTATGAACAACCCCTTTTGGGTTCCCTGTTGTACCTGATGTATAGGATAAAAACGCCATGTCTGTGCGCTTTGTATCTGCCAACTTAAGTTCGTTTGATTGCTCTTCCTTTTGCGCTAGAATGTTTGTCCAGCCATGATCGTTTTCACCGATTGAGAATGTTTTAAAATCGTTCGGCTTTTTAGTTCCGTCGAACGATTGAATGAATGAAGAGTAAACGATCGCTCCTTTTGCTTCTGCGTGTTCAATTCGGTAATCTAAATCTTTCGCACGCAGCATTTCAGAACAAGGAATCACGACCATTCCTGTTTTCAAAATCGCTAAATAAATGCTGTATGCCTCGAGCATGCGCGGCACCATCACAATGATTTTATCGCCTTTTTTGAAGCCTGCTTTTAATAAAACATGTCCAATTTTATTTGCCTCTTCCACTAATGCTGCATATGTTACATGCGCTTCGTGACCATTGCCGTCCTGCCAGTGCAGGGCCATTTTCTCCTTGTCATGACTGAACGATTCAATCTCACTGACTAAGTTATATTGTTCTGGTGCAATTAAGTCTTCTCTTTTCATGGTACAGCTCCTTTTAGCCTCTTTCTTATGAAACGAAACATGTTTCAATTTACCTATTCTAACACTCATAACTGAAAAATGCTTGAATTAGGACCTACTCCTAGTATTATGCCATAATTTTTTAAATCCGTCTTCTTTTTTAAAAATATTCTAACTATTTATATGTACAAAAAGAAAAGAGCGGGAATCATCCCGCTCATAAGCCATAGCTTTTAAATTGTGTGTCTTAGAAAGATCCGCCACCCATATGTTGTTGAGCGTAAGATACAAGACGCTTAGTGATTTCTCCACCAACTGATCCGTTAGCGCGAGATGTTGTTTCTGCACCAAGGTTTACACCAAATTCAGAAGCGATTTCGTACTTCATTTGGTCGATAGCTTGTGCAGCGCCTGGTACTAGTAATTGGTTAGAACTGCTTTGTCTGTTTTGTTGAGCCATGTGTTCTCACCTCCTTGTGAATATAGAATGTGTAGAAACACATGACTTCATGCGATTGATTTTATGGTAATTATTATGAAATTTTCGTTTTAGAATAAATCAGCGAATTCATCTGCCGTTTTCTTTTCATTTGTCACAATAATCGTTTCAATTTGCTCTACTGCCTCGTCCAGCATCGGCTCGAAATCAGCAAAGCTTTCGTAGCGTTCTACCTTCTCAAGCTTTGGTTTTGTTTTAGGGGACGGCGGCGTAAAGATCGTACAGCAATCCTCGAAAGGCTGAATGCTTGTATCGTATGTGCCAATTCTTCTTGCTTCATCAATAATGTCATTTTTATCGACAGCTATGAGCGGGCGGATGATTGGTGTATTGGTCACATGATTAATGGCATACATGCTTTCAAGTGTCTGACTTGCCACTTGCCCAAGGCTTTCACCAGTAATAATCGCAAGGGCATCACGCTTTTCTCTTATTTTGTCAGCTATTTTCAGCATCATTCTTCTTGTTGATGTCATCGTATAGTTTTCAGGTACTTGTTTGTGGATTAGCTCTTGAATTTTTGTAAAAGGTACGATGTGAAGCTTCACTTCGCCTCCATATGCTGCTAGGCATTCTGCAAGATCAATGACCTTTTGTTTTGCACGTTCACTTGTATACGGCGGGCTAAAGAAATGCACAGCTTCAATTTGAATTCCGCGTTTCATTGCTTGATAGCCGGCAACTGGGCTGTCAAAGCCGCCTGAAAGCATGAGCATCGCTCTTCCGCTAGAACCAACCGGCAGGCCGCCTGCACCTTTGACATCTTTAAATGTAATGTACGTGGCGTGCTCTCTGATTTCGATGCGTAAATGCACATCGGGCTGTTTCACATTGACTGTTAAGTTTTCCGTATTCCTTAGAACATGTCCGCCAATTTCGCGGTTCATTTCATTTGAATCAAGTTCAAATTGTTTATAAGAACGTTTCGTTGATACTTTAAATGTATTCCCCTGTTCATACACTTCCTGTACCGCTGTTAGTGCCGCATTTTTAATCGCATCTAGATTCGTCTCACATTTAACCGCAAGACTAAAGCTCTGAATGCCAAATACACTTTTGAGCTGTTCTGAAATCGGTTCAGGGTCTTCTCCGTTCAGCATAATCGTGATACGGTCTCTATCAGATGCATACTTTAATGCTTCAAAATCCTTTAAGACGTACCGAATGTGCTGTCTTAGTTTTTCAATGAATTTCTTTCTATTCTTCCCTTTTGTTGAGATCTCACCAAAACGGACTAAAATATGATCATATTTCATGCTGTTATCTCATTCCTTTTAATTTTTTCACACTTTGTGTGATCGATGTGATGATTTGCGATGCAAGCTCTGGTCCTTGTCCATACGTCAAGCTGATTCTCATACTGCTTTTGGCCACTTCCTCTGGTTTTCCCATCGCCAGCAGTACACGGCTCGGCTCTTTTTTCTTGGCTGAACAGGCAGAGGTTGTAGAAACATATATGCCTTCTTTTTCAAGCATATGGAGGAGGACTTCAATTTGAATACCTGGCACTGAAAAATTCACAATGTGCGGTGCACTTTGCGTCCTCGGTGTGTTCATCACAATACCTTCTATGTCTCCAAGCTGTTTTTGCAGCTGCGTTTTTAAGTTCAGCATCTCATCGTGATGCTTGTCAAGCTGTTCAAATGATTGTTTCATGGCTTTTGCCAAGCTGACAGCTCCAGCAGGGTTTTCAGTACCTGAACGAAGCCCTAATTCCTGCTCTCCGCCTGTAATGAAAGGGGCGAGAATGACATCTTTCTTTAAAAAGAGTGCGCCTGTGCCTTTTAAGCCATGAATTTTATGACCTGACATCGTCAAAAGATCTACATCCAACTGTTTATTAAGTGCTACTTTGCACATTCCCTGCACCCCGTCGACATGAAAAAGTGCGTTTTCGGCATGCTCACGAATGATGCCAGCAGCTTCTTCAATCGGCTGGATGGCACCCGTTTCGTTATTGACGTGCATCATGCTGACAAGCACTGTATCAGGGCGAAGCACTTCTTTTAAATGCATCATATCTGCATGGCCATGCTCATTTACTTGAATATAGGAGATATCAAAGCCAAATAACGCCTTCAGCTGTTCAAACGATTCAATGACAGAAGGATGCTCAATTGCTGTCGTCACAATATGCTTGCCACGATTCATTTTGGCAAGTGCTGCTCCTTTAATGGCAATGTTATTCGCTTCTGTAGCACCAGAAGTAAAAATAATCTCATATTGTTTTAAGCCCGTGTAGTGAAGCATTTGTTTTCTCGTTTCATTTAACAGCCGGCTTGCATCTATTCCGAGCTGATGAAGCGAAGATGGATTTCCAAAATAACGCTCACTCACTTGCTGATATACTTGTAAAACCTCAGGGTACGGTTTTGTGGTTGCACTATTATCAAGATACATCATTGCGAAACTCCTTATCCTCTTGCGTTTAACTAATATGATCCGAATTCCTTTTATTTCAATATAAAGCGGTATATTGACAACCTCATCAATTCACTATATCATGCATAGTGCCATTGTCATATTTTTTCCTAAATTAACAGAATATTTAAACATGGCGGAAAAATAAAATAATAGGGGGATAACCTTATGAAAAATAAGTTAAGTCAAACAGACACATTAGCCATCGGCTTAATGTTGTTTGCACTCTTTTTTGGCGCAGGCAATATGATATTTCCTCCTGTACTTGGACAGTATGCAGGTGAAAACGTATGGCTTGCGATCGGTGGATTTTTACTGACAGGCGTGGGATTACCGCTGCTAGGCATCATTGCCGTTGCCTTGACAGGAACAGGTGCAAAAGGGCTTGCTGATAAAGCTCACCCTAAATTCGGTACCATTTTCACCGTCATTTTATATTTATCCATTGGACCTTTCTTTGCAATCCCTCGTACTGGGACGGTTTCTTATGAGATTGGGCTGGCGCCGTTTCTGTCTGAAGCGCAGACTGAATCATGGATTCCATTATTCTTGTTTTCGATTGCTTTTTTCGGCATTACCTATGTACTTGCTTTAAATCCATCGAAGCTTGTTGACCGAATCGGTAAAATTTTAACACCAATTTTACTCGCTGTCATTGCTTTAATTGTGATCAAAGCGATCGCGACACCAATGGGTGGAATTGGAAGTCCACATCCAACCTATGCAGGAAGCCCGCTGTTTACCGGCTTTTTAGAAGGCTACAAAACGATGGATGCTCTAGCTTCGATCGTTTTCGGAATTGTCGTTGTCACGGCTGTGAAAGAGCGTGGTATTACAGAACGTAAATCGATTGCAGCAGCCTGTATTAAAGCAGGGCTTGTCGCAGCTGCTGGACTAGCTCTTGTGTACATATCACTCGCTTATGTCGGAGCATCAAGTCCTGAGGCAACCGGTATGGTCGGGGCAAATGATGGCGGAAAACTCCTTTCGCTTGCGGCTAACTTTTTATTTGGTTCTGCTGGAAATATTGTGTTAGGGGCTGCGATTTTATTTGCTTGTTTGACCACAAGTATTGGCCTTGTTTCATCCTGCGGGGAATATTTTTCTTCGCTATTTCCACGCTTTTCTTATCGTACAGTTGTTTTAGTTGTATCTTTATTCAGTACATTTGTAGCAAACCTTGGACTGGCACAAATTATTTCGCTCTCTGTTCCCGTGCTTGTTGCGATTTATCCGTTAGCCATCGTGATCATTCTCTTATCTTTTCTTGATCGCTGGATCAACGGAAGACGGATTATTTATATGACTTCACTCATTTTTACAGGTATCTTTGCCGTAATCGACGGGTTAGTGGCAGCGAAGATCCCTCTAGGCGGATTCCCTAAATTTTTAGAAGCTGTTGTTCCTTTATACAGTCTTGGGATCGGCTGGGCCATCCCTGCCGTTCTTGGAGCTATTATTGGACTTCTTATTTCTTTATTGACGAGTCCACCTAAACAGCTTGCTTAATCAAGCATTAAAACAAAAAAATCCCTTTCCATAGGAGAAGGGGATGTTTTTTTATGTTCTTCATATACTAAAATAGAAAAATTCATGACTTTTGTATGAAAACACATGTTGACATCAGGCGTACATCCTTTATAATTAGTGAATGTTAATGAAGAACGGTTTTAACAACTAATTAACAGAATATTTCAACATAATATTGGAGGCTTTATATTCAATGAAGGCAACATTGTCGACGAAAGATACGGTTATTATAGGTTTTATGTTATTTGCTTTATTCTTCGGCGCCGGAAATATGATTTATCCACCAGAGCTTGGGCAATATGCTGGAACAAATGTATGGAGAGCAATGGGCGGATTTTTATTAACAGGTGTCGGTTTACCTCTACTAGGTATTATTGCGATCGCTTTAACAGGACGTGATGCAAAAGGACTTGCGGATAAGGCTCACCCAGTGTTTGGAACAGCATTCACCGTCATTTTATATTTATCCATTGGGCCGCTTTTCGCTATTCCGCGAACAGGAACGGTTTCGTATGAAATTGGCGCATTACCATTTTTATCAAGTGTGCCAGCTTGGCTGTCCCTTCTTTTATTTACACTCATCTTTTTCGGTATTACGTATTACCTTGCTTTAAATCCAACGAAAATCGTGGATCGTGTAGGGAAAATATTAACACCGATTAAATTTACGATCATTTTTATTATCATTGTAAAAGCCATTTTGACACCGATGGGCGTGATTGGTACACCAGATGTATCTTATAGCAACGGATCGTTTTTCAAAGGGTTTTTAGAGGGCTATAAAACGATGGATGCTCTTGCTTCTATTGTATTTGGAATTGTTGTCATCAACGCGATTAAAGGACGCGGTGTGACAAGTAAAAAGGCACTGGCTTCTGCTTGTATCAAAGCAGGTTTGATTGCAGCTGCTGGATTAACCTTCGTTTACCTATCACTTGCGTATCTAGGTGCTTCTAGTACACATGCCATTGGATTCGTTGGAGATGGAAGCAAAATCTTAGCTCAGTCTTCTCAGTTCCTTTTCGGAAGTCTTGGAAATATTGTATTAGGTGCTGCCATTACAGTCGCTTGTTTAACAACAAGTATCGGTCTTGTCACATCATGCGGAGAGTATTTCTCAAAGTTAATTCCTAAACTTTCTTATAAAATGGTCGTGACACTTGTTACATTATTTAGTTTCATCATTTCTAACTTTGGACTTGCTCATATCGTTGCTTTCTCTGTTCCAGTCTTAACAGCGATTTATCCTCTGGCAATTGTGATCATCGTTCTATCACTAGCTGATAAATGGCTTGGACATAGAAAACCAGTATATGTCCTCTCGTTAATTTTAACAGGGTGCGTCAGCTTATTTGACGGATTAGCAGCAGCAAAACTTCCAATCGGTCCAGTAAAAGACATCTTCCAAACAGTGCTACCTTTTTATGACCTTGGCATTGGCTGGCTTGTCCCTGCGATACTTGGAGTCGCCATTGGATTCCTGATCTCACTTTTCACTTCTTCTGCTTCAGAAGAACGCCAAAAACAGGCGTCATAATACAAAAAAGCTGAAGTCCTATCAATGGACTTCAGCTTTTTTATTGATGCTGATATTCTTTTTCCTGCTGAGCTAATAGCTTCTGAACGGCTCCAGGTGATGCTTTTTCAACAGCTGCTGCTGCTACATCAAATGAACCGTTATAATCGTATGCATAAAATCTTCGCTCTGCCTCTTTTAATTGTTCAGAAAGAATATGATTTTGGCTTCTAAAACGATTACCGTATTGAATGATTCGTTCAATTTGATCCACTTTAGTGAGCATTTCTTCCGTCTCATCCACAACATGCCTCACTGTGTCAGAGGCTTCTTTTAATTGCTCATTCACGGCTGGCATGTTGAGCGGCAGGTTCTCCAGCTGCTGCTGCACTTGCTGAATCATCTCCTGCGCTTTTTCAGCCTGCTCTTTCATGTCAGCAGGTACACCTGGAATATTGCTTTTTTGCAGCTGACGCACTGTATCTGTCAGCATCGTTTTAAGCTCAGCCAGTGTTTCTCTCGCTTGCAGCTCTTCTTTTCTTAATGATTGAAGGTGATCTTTAAACGTATCATGCAATGCTTTTGCATCATCGATAAAGGTCTCAAGCTGATTGATTTCATCCATTAATAATGAATATGCGACATGGTCACGATCAAGCTTCTCTCGAATTTGTTTCATGAGCTTTTCAATTTCTTCTAAGCGTTTTTCGAACGCCTTCTGTTGATCAAGCTCTCCGGCTGTCAGTTTGTAGCTTTCTTTTACAAGAGCTGTTTCTGCCTTTGTTTGGGTGTGATCCTGCTCGAGCTTTTCAAATGCTTCCGTCAGCTCAGGCATTTTGCTTTTAATTTCCTGTCCTGCTTCTACTTCCGCTTCCAGCTGATCATATAGCGTCTGAATTGCATCATCAATCATTTGCAGAATACTTGATGCTTCATCCAGATTGAGTTCATCAATCAGCAGTTTTTCCGCACGGGTCAGCTGTTTGTTTAAGTTCTCAAGCTCTTTAGTGATCTGGATGTGCTCAAGCTTGTAGCCTTTGTCTGTCATTTCTTTATATCCGTCTTTCAGCTTCGTCAACTGGCCTGGTACGGTTTGTTTGCAGTCTGCAATGAGCTTCGGTACATCATTAATATACAGCTGCAGCTGATCGAGTCTACGGTCTTGCTCAAGCAAAATCTTTCTTGCTTTCATGTAGTTTCCGTTTTCTGTCTCTTCCTCATACTGCTTGATCCCTTCCCAGGCCTCATCTAAGTCCTGCTCCATTTTGTCATAAAGGGTGCCGTATAAATGGCTGTACGCAAGCAGATTTTTTCGAACTGTTTGATATTGTTCTTTGACCTTTTCAATGTCCTTGCGATTTTGCTCCTCGCTTGTGACAAGGTCTGCAATCTCTTTTAAAATGTCTTCAATGTTCGAATCAGCAGCACTCAGCAAGTCCTCAATGTGCGTAAGAACCTGCTTGGCTTTGGAGAATCGATATTTATCAGAATACTCTTCTGCATCATATAATAGCTCCTCAACCTTTGGAAGATGGGCTGTGACGATATCGTCCCACTCTGCACGCCATCTTTCAAAAAATTGCTCTGTTTCTCCGGTCATTTTTAAATGTTTGATTTTTGAAATTTCTTCTACAATTGATCTGTTTAAAATTTCAATTTTCCATGCTTCCAATCGGTCAATCTCTTTATATATATTTTTTCGCAGGAAATAACCGACTGAAAACAAAGCAAGCAAAATGACAATTAAACCGATGATAAACTCCATAATGAGCCCCCTTGTTGTGATCTAAGTGATGTCAGGGTAAAAGTGTCCCGAGTAGACCTGAGAACCCTTTCGTGTCCGCTTTGCATTTGTTTTTTATAAGCAGGATCGTATGTTTTCCAATACCATCCATTCACGGTTTTATGTATGTTTTTTCAAGAAAGTATTTGTGAGCTTTCTATCATTTGATCACACGTATCAATGTGACCTGCTTTTATGTATGCGGAAGCTGTCGTTTTCATTGTTATTATGATACCATGTAACCAGCATTTTTGGTCATGATTTTTCATTATTTTCGCTGATAAACATCACGTTTTTCAAAAAATCGACAAGAGGTGACGACATGCTGAAACAAGATGCACATCTACATACACCGTTTTGCCCGCACGGCTCGCTTGATCCTTTTCATTCTTATATTGAAAAAGCCATCAAAAAGGGATTTGATTCCATAACCTTTACCGAGCATGCCCCGCTGCCTCCATCGTTTCAAGATCCAACACCTGAGCAGGATAGTGCCATGAAGCTCCAAGACCTTGAAGCGTATATAACAAAACTGGCTCAGCTGAAACAAGAATACAAAGGGCAATTAATAGTAAAAACTGGGCTTGAGGTTGACTATATCAAAGAGTATGAAGAGGAAACAAGAACCTTTTTAGACTGCTACGGTCCAGAACTAGACGACGCCATTTTATCTGTTCACTTTCTTCCTGCTGGCGATGATTATATTTGCCTTGATTTTGACGAGCATGCCTTCCAGCAGCTAATAAGTATCTATGGCAGCATCGAACAGGTCTACCAAAGCTACTATGACCAAATTCATTCTTCTATTCTATCATCTTTAGGCCAATATAAGCCAAAGAGAATCGGTCATATCACCCTTGTCCAGAAATTCAAACAGCTTTTTCCATATGAAATGTCACCTGAACTTTGTCAAAAGGTCACCCTTTGCCTTGAAGAAACGGTAAAAAAAGGCATGTCCTTAGATTTTAATACATCAGGTCTTCGTAAAACATATGCCAGAAGTATCTATTTAGATCCATGGATGATTGACCTTGCCAAAAAGAAAAAAATTCCGCTCATATTCGGCTCTGATGCCCATCAAGCGGAAGATCTCGGATATGCGTATGATCAATTCGAGGACATCATGAGGTTCAGATGAGAATCTAATGCCGGCTCTTTTGGTTCTAACAGATGATGAAGCGAGCGGCTCAGCTCCTTAAAGTACATTTGATAGAAATACGGCTCACTTGGATTCAAATAAAGCACCTCTGTTAAATATTGCGGCTGTAAATATGGCATCATGAGAAGTGATTTTAGCTGAATCATAAAGGATGCAAGTGAAAGCTGCTCACAAATAACATGGGTGCTTTTTCCTTTTTCAATGATGAGCTGAAACAAATACTTTTCTTTTGTTAAATATGTCGACATGATTTCTCTGATGAGTGTCGAATCAATCGTCACCTCCCGATAAACGAAACGGGTTAATTGACGGTGCTTGTGCTGATAAGATAAAATATCAAAAACCACATGTAGCAAGCATTCTTTTGCGTGACGGGTTTCCATGTGATGGAGATGTGATTCAATCATGTGAATGTAACCTTCATAAAAATCGGATACGAGCTGCTCAAGCAGCCCTCCTTTTCCTTGAAAGTAATAAGAAATGTGGGCAACGTTGACGTTTGCTTCCTTCGCAATCTCACGGACAGAGGTTCCAGAAAATCCTTTTTGGTTAAAAAGTCTGATGGCAGCATCCATAATACGGTCTTTTGTTTGCACGGTTGTTGATGTTTTCATCCGCTCACCCCTCTTCATGTGTACATACTTCAAGATGAAGGCAGAAGTTCCTTTTACAATTGCTCGACAAATCCCACATGCGAAACGCAAGTTATGTATTTTTAAGATAGAAAGTAGGAGATTTTCATGTTTCATGTCGAAAAACAGTCTGGCGATCCTTCAAAAGACTATCAATTGCTTGTCAAACAGGTAGAAGCCATTACAGATGGTGAACCTGATCTGATTGCCAACTTGGCAAATGCAGCTGCATTACTCTATCACTCACTTCCTGAAGTTAATTGGGCGGGGTTTTATTTAGCAAAGGGCGGCGAGCTTGTGCTTGGACCATTTAACGGACTGCCTGCATGTGTGCGCATCCCTTCTGGAAAAGGCGTTTGCGGTACAGCGTTTGCGACAGGTGAAGTGCAGCGTATCGCTGATGTCCATGCATTCCCTGGACATATTGCGTGTGATGCCGCATCGCAATCTGAAATAGTCATTCCGCTCAAGGTCAATGGACAGATCATTGGGGTGCTCGATATTGACAGTCCTGTGAAAGACCGCTTCAGTGAAGTAGATGAGACCTACCTTATTCAATTTACAGAGATTCTTCAACAGGCGTTATCCGTCTCTACGGATGCGTAATCATGCAGAAAAAGCAGGCACATTGTCTGCTTTTTTATGTTTCTTTATATAATGGGGAACGTCACCTTTTCCTCTAAATAGGTTGACTTCTCATATCCAGCGTCATATAATAGAGTTTGTGTGAAATATGGCAGCCTTTTTGTTCGGCTTTTTTGTATCATTTTGTTCCTTCTATATGAAGGTGCATCTTGTAACTCCCTGCTGCTGGAGCGAGGATGCATGAAAACATAATGACGAAGAAGAGGAAGAACAGACGGTTTTTATTTTTCACAAATAAAAACAATAAGGAGGAGTCACATTATGGCTCGCTATACAGGTCCAAGTTGGAAGATTTCCCGCCGTTTAGGCATTTCATTAAGCGGAACAGGTAAGGAACTTGAAAAACGCCCTTACGCTCCAGGCCCACATGGTCCAGGACAACGCAAAAAACTATCTGAATACGGTTTACAATTACAAGAGAAGCAAAAGCTTCGTCACATGTACGGTGTCAACGAACGTCAATTCCGTACACTATATGACAGAGCTGCTAAACTTCCTGGTAAACAAGGTGAAAACTTCATGATCCTTCTTGAAACTCGCCTTGACAACCTAGTATACCGTCTTGGCCTTGCTCGTACTCGCCGCCAAGCTCGTCAGCTAGTAAACCATGGTCACATCCTTGTTGATGGAAGCCGTGTAGACATCCCATCTTTCTCTGTGAAACCAGGTCAAACGATTGCTCTTCGTGAGAAATCTCAAAACCTTGCAGTAGTGAAAGAATCAGTTGAAGTAAACAACTTCGTTCCTGAATACCTTTCTTTCGATGCTGAAAAGCTTGAAGGAACTTTCACTCGTCTTCCAGAGCGTTCTGAATTAGCGCCTGAAATCAGCGAACAACTAATCGTTGAGTTCTACTCTCGTTAATTTCATTACTTCTCTAAGAGAGCAAACAAACCCTAGATCCCTTGATTGTTCAAGGATTTCTAGGGTTTTTTGTATGTTCTCAATTATACATGAAATCATTTGAAGTCATCTTCCATTTTCAACACTTATTTTCCCCGGTTGCCTGCTCCATTCTTACTTCAATCAAACCTGTCTCTATTTTTATATACAAATATAGGAAATATTTCATTGAAGTGCCTTTTTTCTATTGGTACAATAATGATAGATGACGTATCAGTCGTATTGTCTTCTATAGTACTTAGATGGAGGAGATCCATGTTTAGTATCATAATCATTCTATTCTTACTCTTAATCTTATCAGTAATTGCCTATTCTCTTTTAAGAAAAAAACAAATCATAGATGAACCGCCAAATAGATTTGCTGCAAGTCTGTTTATCTTCCTGCTCTTTTTTTCTATCTGCTTTGTGATTGCGATTCCTAGTGTATTGCTATACATCACCGTTTTAGGCGTGAATTTTCTTTTTGGAGAAACCATCACGTATGATTCATTTTTTTCTTTAATCTCTTTCTCTTTGTTCGTGAGTGTTATCGTTGTTTTTTGGTCACCTGTCCTTCTATTCATAGGAAAAGGACTATCTTATCTCCTTAAACTTCCTATATGGCTCACTTATGTTTTGGAATGGGTGAGTTCTTGGATTGTTTTACATCTCTCCATCAAGTATGTCCTTTACTTAAATTTAATGAATGTATCGATAGGGGATTCCGGTGTATTAATTTTATCATTCTTTGTCAGTTTTTTATTTATTGAGATTGATCTCTTTTACTCACGTAAGAAACAACGAAAACAATCGCTGGACACACATCATTAGCATGAAAAAAGCTCCTAGATCTCTTTCTAGGAGCTTTCAAACTTTTATTCTTGACTTGTCCATTTTGCGATGAGCTGCTCTGTTGTCATGACAGTCGCAAATTCATCATGCAGGGTTGCAAGTGAGAGCCGGTGGATCGTTTCTGGGTCAAAATATGTACCATTTTGATCTATTAGTCCAAAGGCGGCTGTTGCATCTGAGATCAGATACGTATCAAAGCCAAGATTTCCGCTCATTCTTGTGGTTGTTGATACGCAGTGAGGTGTTGTTAATCCTGCGATGACGACCGTGTCAATCTGGTTTGATCTTAGATGTTCCTCTAAGTTAGTACCAATAAAGCTGCTGTTGACTTTCTTTTGTATCACTGTTTCTTCCTCTAGCGGGTTAGCCATATCTTTGAAAAGGTGCCCTTCATTTGCCGGATGAAAGACAGAGTCCGGATTGTCGGATGTATGCTGAATATGAATCACTTTCCAGCCTTTCTCTCGCCAAAACGTCAATAGCCTGCTGATATTTCCCTCTGCCTCTAGGTTATTGCGTTCTCCCCATTTTTCATGCTCGAACGCTTTTTGTACATCTACAATGATGAAAGCCTTTTGATTCGTTTTCACAAACGCCCACCTCCGTATATTCACATTCACTACATGTAGTGTACGAAATGACGAACGTTTTGTACATGTTTTTATTAAATTGAAAAAAGAACCTAGAAGTCATTTGCAGACTTACCAGCTTCTTTTTCAATGAATTTAATTTATTCTATTAGCATCTTTAAATTTGGACTGAAGTAAAAAAACAAAAAACACACTGACAATTATATAATATATTCCAATGATTGATGTACTGTTAGAAAAAACATCAAATAGTTTATCTGATTTGATCATAAACATCCATATGAAATAGATGATGAAAAAAGATAAAGGGAAATAAAGGAAATAACCCAAAAAATATAACTTTAGTCTTTGCATCATTGTCTTCCTCCTATTATATTAAGTCGGTTAATTATGCCCATGGGCCTCTTCCCTCCATGCATTTAGCTGAATACCAAGTAAGGAAGGCTACTAAACCGATAACATTTCCCCCAATGCCAATCTTCAATAAAAGCTTAGCAGCTTCTTTATAAGCCTTCTTTTCAAGATAGCTCCAAAGACCACCAGTTAAAGCCACTTCTATCATTGCCACCCCAAAATGATCCTTTAATGAATCAATCATACAATCGCCCCAAGTTCCTTTAGCATCCTGAGTTTTTAAATCTGAAGACTTTTCTAATTGAATTCCACTTTGTTTTATTTCATTTTCTAAAATTGTAAATTCTTTTGTATCTCCAAATCTCTCTCTTAATTTTTCAAAATTAAAGCCAACCAACTGATTATTTTGATCATATATACTAGCTGTCTCCATTAAAAATTTTAAATCTTTAGCCAGTAAATTCACACTTGCTTCATTAGAGTTTGTTTTGGCAGCTGCGATTGGTGAAGCAATAACGGAAAAGCCCAAAAATAATGCTATCATAATAAAAGTTGTTTTTTTAAAGAATAATTTGTTCCTCATTATATCCCCCTTGAAATGCAAGATTTAAACTTTCATATGTAATCTAAAGAGTGAACTTCTTCGATGAAACATTCGCTTCCCCCCCTAACATCTACATACTATAACATCCTTTTCCATTCATTTATTGAGATAAAAGTTTTATTCTATATTGTATTATTTTCATATTTATATGCTCATACTAAAATTAAACCAATCAGCAAGTATAGAGCACCTCGTACAGATTATTTTTTAAACATACTAGTTATTAATCACTAGTCAAAACAACTACTATTATAATGATATTGTTATTACAAAACGGGACTTTAATCTCTCTATAGATTCATATTAAATATAAAAAACAATCTTTTTTCACCGATAACAAAAAAAAGACAGCATATGCCACTGTCTTTTTTCGTTGTTTAATTCGTATTCTGTCCTCCGCCGTTCAATCCTTCTTTAATATAGCCTTTCACTTGGCTTGAGGTTAATAGACCGATATGGCCAACGCCATGGATCAGGACGTTTTTTGCGCCAATTAAACGAGAGAGGCTGTTGACGACGATGAGATCGGCTGAGCTATAGACGGATGTGTAAAGAATTTTTTGATTTGGATCTGTTCCTGGTAGTGCTCTGCTTGAAACGAGTCCGTTTGCTCCACCAATTGTGACAACGTTTTCAATTTTATCTCCGCCATCAAGATTCTTAATATAGTATAACGTGTTCGCCCCACCCATACTATGAGCCACAATATCTACTTTTTTGGCACCCGTTTTGTCTAACACATCTTTGACGAATTTAGATAGACGCGGACCATTGTTGCGGTTATTTCCTGTTTTGTCTATGAAATCGATAGCATATAATTGGTTTCGATCCCAGCCTTGTCCAACCAAATAACTTTTAATAGAAGCAAAGTTATAAGACGCACCCCCAATACCATGTACCATCACAACCGGATTATGCTCAGCCGCCTTCACCTCTTTCGGCTGGATAAAAGCCATTGAACCAATCACCAATGCAAGTGCAACGAGAATTTGCAAACTCCTTTTCTTAAATAGAATCACTTTCATTCCCCCTTATTCATCTTTTTCTCCTCTATTTTATACAAGAAAAATATGACAGAAAAGTGAACAAGGTAATGTTTATGAGATGTTTTTACAGCCCTATAAATAATCAAAAAGCACCTTGGACTTTTTTTAATTAAAACAAAAAGACTACGAGACCTTCTTTCTTTCATATATAATATCAATAGACAAAGGAGGTTCTACTAGATGCTATTTACTCAAACACCTGCCCCGCCCTACTATGCCGTGATTTTCACATCAAAACGAACAAATGTCGAACAGAAACAATACGATGCGGCTGCTCAAAAAATGGAAGAATTAGCGAAAGATCTAGACGGATTTCTTGGAATAGAAAGTGTACGAGATGAGCATGGTGTTGGCATCACTGTCTCTTACTGGGATTCATTAGCAGCCATTAAAGAATGGAAAGCACATACAGCACATCAGCGTGTTCAAAAAAAGGGGAAAGCAGATTGGTATGAATCCTATACTACCCGAATTTGTAAGGTAGAACATGCTTATACAAACAAAGATTCACTCCTTGAACAAGAAGAAAACGCCCCTGTAAAATAATCGGCTTCATTCATACTTCTAAAAAGAAAAACACCTCAATGTATACGAACATTTGAGGTGCTTTTCAATGATGCTTACTGTGTCATACTTTATTTATACGTCACGAGGAAGTATTTCTTCTTCCCTCTTCTTAAGACAGTAAATTGGTTTTCAATTCGGTCTTCAGCTGATAGAACATAGTCTTTATCTGTTTGTCTCTCTCCGTTGATGGAGACAGCACCATTTGTGATATCTTCACGCGCTTGACGCTTTGATGGAGACAGCTTTGATTCCACAAGGATATCGACAAGTGTTAATTCTTCTGTGCTGCTTTTCTCCATTGATGGAACATCCTTAAAGCCTACTTTCACTTCTTCAGCTGTAAGAGATTTGATTTCACCTTTGAATAGCGCATTTGAGATGTTGACAGCCTGTTCTAGTGATTCACGTCCATGTACAAGTGTTGTCACTTCCTCTGCTAGACGGCGCTGTGCTTCGCGCTTTTCAGGTGCTGTTTGCACTTTTTCTTCGTACGATGCGATCTCTTCTTTTGATAAGAACGTAAAGTATTTTAAGTATTTCACGACATCACGGTCATCTGTGTTGATCCAGAATTGGTAGAACTCATAAGGAGACGTTTTTTCTTTATCTAACCAGATGGCGCCGCCTTCTGTTTTACCAAACTTTGTACCGTCTGCTTTTGTGACAAGCGGCATTGTCAAACCGAATGCTTTTGCCCCTTCAGCTTCAGATTTACGGATCAGCTCAAGTCCAGATGTGATATTTCCCCACTGGTCACTTCCGCCAATTTGCAGCTTACAATTTTCATTTCTGTAAAGGTTTAAGAAGTCTAAAGACTGCAGGATGACATAGCTGAACTCTGTGTAAGAAATCCCTGTTTCGATACGTGAGCTCACGATATCTTTTGCCAGCATGAAGTTTACACCGAAGTTCTTTCCAATATCACGAAGGAACGTGATGACATTCATCTGGCTGATCCAGTCGTAGTTATTCACGATGACGGCTGGGTTCTCGCCTGCTTCAAAATCAAGAAATTGAGACAGCTGTCCTTTGATTTTCTCTGTCCACTGCTCTACGATTTCTGCTGGGTTAAGTGAACGTTCTGCTTTTTTGAAGCTAGGATCGCCAATGAGTCCAGTCGCGCCGCCAACAAGAGCAATCGGGTGATGACCTGCTTCTTGGAATCTGCGTAATGTTAAAATTGGCAATAGATGACCAATGTGTAAGCTGTCAGCTGTCGGATCAAAGCCGGAGTATAGTTTGATTTTTTCTTCTGCTAATAATTTTGTTAAACCTTCTTCATCTGTTTGCTGCTGAATTAATCCTCTGAACGATAGCTCTTCCATCAATTGACTCATATCCAAATCTCCTTTGTTTAAAATGAAACATAAAAAACGCCCCTTCGAATGAACGAAGGGACGATATATATCGCGGTACCACCCTGCTTAAAAAACAAAAAATCTTGTCTTTTCACTTACACTGATAACGGACAGATCCGTTCTTTCACTAATCAGGGCATGCTCCTTTTCGTAAAAGCGGTTCGTGAGGGTAATTCGAATATCTCTTTGTACTGACTTGCACCAGCCGTCAGCTCTCTTAAACAGGGAAAGATCATTCTACTGAATCTCAGTCAAAACCTTTTCATATTCAACTAATGTCATTTTTAACACACTTTTGATATCAAGTCAACTGATGAAAAAATTAATCTTCCATTGTCGAAAGGTCGCCAGCAGGTAAATTCAGCTCCCACGCCTTTAGCACACGTCTCATAATTTTTCCGCTTCTCGTTTTTGGCAGTTTGTCTTTAAACTCAATTTCTCGCGGTGCCGCATGTGCTGCGAGTCCTTTTTTCACAAACGTACGAATCTCTTCTTTCAGCTCATCTGTCGGCTCATATCCGCTTCTGAGCGCAATAAATGCTTTAATAATCTCACCGCGGACCGGATCTGGCTTTCCAATGACACCGGCTTCTGCAATAGCTGGATGTTCAACCAGTTTACTTTCTACCTCAAATGGACCGACCCGCTCTCCTGACGTCATGATGACGTCATCGACACGTCCCTGGAACCAAAAGTATCCGTCTTCGTCCATATAAGCTGAATCTCCTGAAACATACCAATCTCCCGGCATAAAGTAAGATTCATATTTTTCAGGATTGTTCCAGATCGTATGCATCATAGAAGGCCAGCCTTTTTTAATGGCAAGGTTGCCCATCCGGTATGGCGGAAGTTCATTTCCTGCATTATCAACAATCGCCGCTTCTACGCCTGGAATCGGTTTTCCCATCGAGCCTGGCTTGATGTCCATGCATGGATAATTACAAATCAGCTGTGCACCCGTTTCTGTCATCCACCAAGTGTCGTGAATTCGTTTGCCAAAAACAGCATCTCCCCAGCGGATGACTTCTGGATTAAGAGGCTCTCCCACACTTAAGACATGGCGGAGCGAACTTAGGTCATATTTTGAAATGAGGTCATCCCCTGCCCCCATGAGCATTCTAAAGGCGGTCGGGGCACTGTACCAAACGGTTACACCGAGTGATTCAATGGTTTCATACCACGTATCAGGATTAAACCGGCCGCCTAAAATCACATTCGTCGCCCCATTTAACCACGGTGAAAAAATACCGTACACTGTGCCTGTAACCCACCCTGGATCAGCTGTACACCAGTAAACATCATCTTCTTTCAAGTCAAGCACCCATTTACCAGTCTGACCTTGCTGCACCATTGCACCATGGACATGAAGCACACCTTTTGGCGTACCGGTAGATCCTGATGTGTAATGAAGCAGGAAGCCGTCTTTTTCATCCATCCATTCAATTTCAAGCTCCTTTGCTGCCTCCTCAAACGCCCTTTCATAGTGAATTGTCCGGACACCGTCGACGTCTTCGTTTTCACCGCCGACAATGATGACAGATTCAAGCTTCGGAAGCTCTGCAAATGGAATTCGCTCAAGCAAATCCGGTGTTGTCACGATCACCTTAGCCTCACTATTTTCTAAACGGTCTTTGACGGCACCTTCCATAAATGCCTCAAATAATGGACCAACGATCGCACCAATTTTCACTGCGCCAAGCAGAAGAAAATAGAGCTCGGGTGATCTTGGCATAAAGATAAACACGCGATCCCCTTTTTCCACATGCGCCTTTTCTCTGAATAGATTTCCCGCTTTGTTAGTGTGGATTTTCATATCCCTGAACGTATACTTTTCATCCCGCTGTGAATCTTTGTAGTGAAGCGCCACCTTGTTCTGACGAAACGAGTCCGCATGTCTGTCAATCGCTTCATAGGCTGCATTTATTTTTCCTGTTTCATACCAGGAGAAGTTTTTTCTTGCTTCCTCCCATGAAAAATCTTTGTATGCCTGCTCATAATCATTTAAATGATAATCCCCTTTTACTGATGGTAGCGTTTCCAATTTCATCAAACAGTCCCCCTTTGCATACGTTTACAATGACCATTATAGTATAGATGACTTTTTTTCTCAATTTTTAAAAAACTTCTGATGAAACCGTTTTAAATCTTGTAAGATTTAAGATAGAATAGAGACGACTCACTAGAATTAGGGGCGGTGGATACGTGGAGCATCCTAAAACTTATTATTCAAAAACCATTGAGCGAGAAACAGGTTCCATCCTGATTGAAGGACCGGTACCTGCATCAGAGCTTGCGAACTATACGTTTCATGAAGGACTAACGGCATTTCGCACGCCTGAGGAACAGAAGCAAGCACTTGTTGAAATAGCAGATCTTCCAGAAGGACGTATTATCATTGCAAGAGTGAATGAGCTTGTCGTAGGCTATGTCACGTATTTGTATCCTGATCCACTTGAGCGCTGGTCAGAGGGCAAAATGGAGAATTTAATTGAGCTTGGCGCAATTGAGGTCGCTCCTCCATATAGAGGGTGCTCACTTGGCAAGCATTTGCTTGATGTGAGCATGATGGATGAGCAAATGGAGAATTACATCATCATTACAACTGAATATTACTGGCATTGGGATTTAAAGGGGACAAAGAAAAACGTTTGGGAGTACCGCAAAATGATGGAGAAAATGATGAACGCAGGCGGTCTTGTCTGGTTTGCAACAGACGAGCCAGAGATTAGCTCACATCCAGCCAATTGTTTAATGGCCAGAATTGGGAAACATGTGAGTCCTGATTCGATCGAGCGTTTCGATCGTCTTCGCTTCCATCAGCGCTTTATGTATTAACGTTCAATTCGTTTTTTTGGCAAAGGGGATTGGTAAACAATGATGATTGAACAAATTATGGAGCGTGATGTGATCACGCTGCGAAAAACCGATACGATTGAAGAAGCCATTCAAAAAATGAGTGCACACCACATCCGGCATATCCCGATCGTATCTGATCAAGGGTCTGTCATTGGGATGGTGACAGATCGGGATATTAAAAATGCCAGTCCAAGTATTTTTGAAACAGAGAAAAGGAAGCTCTTTATTCAGCGGCCAGTCGAAGAGATCATGGTATTAGAGACGATCACTGCTCACCCGCTTGATTTCGTTGAGGAGATATCAAGTGTCTTTTTTGAGCACGGAATTGGCTGTCTTCCAGTGGTGAGACGCGGAAAACTTGTAGGCATTATCACAAAGACAGATCTGCTTCGTACGTTTGTAAGACTGACAGGTGCAGATCAGCCTGGATCGCACTTAGAGGTTGAAGTGGAGCAGATGACAGAAGGCCTCGCAGACATTACAGCCATTTTAAAGGAGCAGCATATTCAATTGCTGAGTGTGCTTGTGTATCCTCATGCCAATGAGGCTTCTAAAGTGCTCGTATTCCGCCTTCAAACCATTCATGCAGATCATGTGACGAAGCTGATTCGCGCAAAAGGCTATAAAGTGCTCTGGCCTATGGAGCAGACGATCAAATGAAGGAAGCGACCTTTGTTTTTTCACCATCTTTTCAAACGTACCAATTTAACCAAGATCATCCCTTCAATCAGCTTCGTGTCTACTTAACGTATGATCTTCTTAAAAAAATGAAGGCGTTAACAGAGGATGAAATCGTCGCACCGCGTATGGCTACTCTGGAGGAATTAAAGCTCGTCCATACAGCAGATTATATCCAGGCCGTGCAGCGGGCAAGTGAAGGAAAGCTGTCTACAGCAGAGGGGGAACGCTACGGTCTTGGCACAGAGGATACACCGATGTTCGCAGGCATGCATGAGGCGGCATCTCTCCTTGTTGGCGGAACGTTAACAGCAGTTGATCAAGTGATGCTCGGTCATTCCCAGCATGCACTCAATCTTGGCGGCGGGCTTCACCACGGGTTCAAAGGGCGTGCATCTGGCTTTTGTATTTATAATGACAGCTCAGTGGCTATTCAATATATTCAAAAGACGTATGGCGCTAGAATTTTATATATTGATACGGATGCTCATCACGGCGATGGTGTCCAGTTCAGCTTCTATGACGACCCAGAGGTATGTACAGTCTCCATTCATGAAACGGGACGCTACTTGTTCCCTGGAACCGGACAAGTACAGGAAAGAGGCCACGATAAAGGCTATGGCTACGCCTATAATATTCCGCTAGATGCATTTACGGAAGATGAATCGTTCCTCGAAGCATACCGAACAGCAGTGACTGAGATTGCTGCTTTTTTTAAACCAGATGTGATTTTGACGCAAAACGGGGCCGATGCACACTACTATGATCCGTTAACTCATTTATCTGCCACCATGAAAATATATGAGGAAATTCCTAGAATTGCCCATAAGCTTGCGCATCAATATTGTGATGGCAAATGGATCGCTGTTGGCGGAGGGGGATATGATATTTGGCGCGTCGTTCCAAGAGCGTGGAGCCGTATTTGGCTTGAGATGAAAGGCATTACACCGCCAGATGAACTCCCTCGGGATTGGATTCAAGCCTGGAATAAGCAATCGCCTGTTACCCTTCCACCTACGTGGAGAGACCCTGACGATTTATATCCACCGATTCCAAGAAAAGCTGAAATCACAGAAAAGAATGCTCAAACAGTAGAAAAAGCACTCATGCCTGTTAGAAGAGAAAAGAAAAAGGCATAAGAAAAGCAGGCTTTCCCTCACAAGGTAAGCCTGCTTTTTTTGATTTATTTTGTTGATTGTCTTTCTTCAATTCTGTGCGGAAGCTCAACAATTTGATCGTCCACTTGTTCTTTGTTCATCAGCTTTGTGAGCAGTCTCATGGCAACAGCACCAATATCATATGTCGGTTGAACGACTGTTGTCAGCTGAGGACGCACCATGAGAGAAAGTCTTGTGTTATCGAAGCCAATCACTTCTAAATCTTCAGGAATGGATACCCCTCTGTCTTGTGCTCCGTGAATGACACCTAGCGCCATTTCATCTGTAGCTGCGATAACAGCTGTCGGCTTGTCAGACTGCTCAAGCAGATGAGCGAGTGCTTCAATTCCAGAATCATAAGAGTAATCGCCTTCAGCGACGAGTGCATCGTCAAACGCGATGCCCGCTTCTTCAAGCGCACGCTTATAACCCGCAAGTTTTCTCACGGAATTAATTGGTTCTGACATTGGACCAGAAACAAACGCAATTCGTTTATGCCCTTTTTCAACTAACAGCTGAACTGAATCATAAATGGCCTGCTCATAGTTGATGTTGACAGATGGTGTTTGAGCTTGCTCTTCAACAGATGCTGCAAGAACAATCGGTACAGGAGAGCGCTTAAATTCTTCCACATGCACGTCTGTGATGTTTCCGCCCATAAAGACAATTCCGTCTACTTGTTTACCGAGCATCGTATTTAACAAATGAAGCTCTTTATCAGTATTTTGATCTGAGTTGCTCAAAATGATGTTGTATTTATACATCGTGGCGATATCTTCAATACCGCGTGCTAATTCCGAATAGAAGATACTAGAAATATCAGGGATGATGACCCCAACTGTCGTTGTTTTTTTACTTGCTAGGCCTCGTGCCACTGCATTCGGACGATAGCCAAGGCGATCAATCGCTTCAAGCACCTTTTTTCTTGTTGTTGGTTTTACGTTTGGATTACCATTTACTACGCGTGATACCGTTGCCATACTTACATTTGCTTCTCTTGCTACATCATATATTGTAACATTATTCACATAAATCACTCCTTCAAATACACTTCATATCTATAGCATTCACCAATTGGATTGAGACATGTCAGATACGAGGAAAATAATATCCTATTTGTCATTAAAACGATGAAAAGAGACACATAATTTTTCAATCTACATCAAAATGACATTCTTTTATGAAATTATACACGTTTTTAAGTCATATGAAAACGTTCCCTTTCTTTTTATAACTAAATTAAACAAACTTTAAACAGCTTGTTACCTGTAATTTGAATCATATTTCATAAAAAACCATCGAGAACGCCAGCTATGACAATGATCTTAACAGATTCTATCGGTTTTTAAAAATGAAAACATTGTGAACAAGCTCTTTTTGAGCTTGCAATGTGCTTTCTTCCTTTCATTCCCAAACTTCATCGTATTTTCTCCATTAAAAAACCGCCGGACAGTCTCCGGCGGCTATTTCTATCTATGATTACGCGTGAATGTTGACAAGTGGTCTTAACGCATCTAACCATTTTTCGAATTGTGGAATGTCCATTTGCTGCGCTGAATCAGATAGAGCAACAGATGGATCTGGATGTACTTCTGCCATAACACCGTCTGCTCCAATCGCAAGAGCTGCTTTTGCTGTTGGAAGGAGAAGATCTCTACGTCCAGTTGAATGCGTCACATCAACGAAGACTGGTAAATGTGTCTCTTGTTTCAAGATTGGCACTGCCGAGATATCTAGTGTATTTCTTGTTGCTGTTTCGTATGTGCGGATACCGCGCTCGCAAAGGATGATTTGATCATTTCCTTGGGCGATGATGTATTCAGCTGCATTGATGAATTCTGAAATGGTCGCTGCAAGGCCACGTTTTAAAAGAACTGGTTTCTTCACGGAACCGGCTTCTTTTAACAGTTCAAAGTTTTGCATGTTACGTGCCCCAATTTGGATGACATCAATATGCTCAATCGCTTCTTCAATATGAGCAGGATTAACAATTTCACTAATGACAGCAAGACCGTATTCATCCGCTACACGCTTTAGAATCTTGAGACCGTCTACACCAAGTCCTTGGAAATCGTATGGACTTGTACGAGGTTTAAATGCGCCTCCGCGTAGTAGTTTTAACCCTTGTTGTTTCGCTGCTGCAGCTACTTCTGCAACTTGCTCGTAGCTTTCAACAGCACATGGTCCAACGATGAAGCGCTGCTTTCCATCACCGATCGCTTCCCCATTGATGTTCACGATTGTGTTTTCTGGTTTTTTCTTACGAGAAACAAGAAGTGCTTTGCTGTGGTCATCTTCTTGAAGCTCTAGACCTGCTTTGAAAATCTCTTTGAAAATATGCTGAATTGTTGAGTTTTCAAATGGTCCATCATTTTCTTCAAGAATTTGGTTCAGCATTGTGCGCTCTCTGACAGGATCATAACGGTTGACACCTTGCGCTTCTTTCGCTTTTCCAATTTCTTTTACAATGTTTCCTCTTTCATTGATCAGTTTTAAGATTTGAAGATTTAGTTCATCTGCTTGCTGCCTCAATTTTTCTAGTTCATTGTTGCTCATTTTTGTCATCCTTTCCTCTGCCTGTTCTCGCTTTTTATTTTTTCATTCTTGCATGATAGGGTTTATTATAAACAAAGATTTCGGAATTGTCACGAAAATTTTCTTTATTACCCAAACGCTTTTAAGCGGTAAAGTATTGTATGTAAGATTATAGCATACTTTTCGTTCAAGTAAACCTTTTTTTATAAAAAAAACGTCAGCCGCTGCTGACGTTTCTTTCTTTTACAGATTATGTTCAAGCGCTTCTTTTGTAATGCTTGAGTGGGATGCATGCCACTTCACTTTTCCACCACTAAAGACGAGTGCTTGAGGACTTTCGTGCTTTACACCCGATTTTTCAGTCACGTAGGATGAAAGCTCTCTTGTGTTTTGGATTTGCAAGAAATACGTTGGCACGTCCTCATGTGCAGACGCAAATGCTTCAAACTCTTGAAAAGCCGCTTGGCTGATCGGACATGTCAAACTGTGCTTAAAAAAGACAAAGGTCCCATCTTGATTCGTTAGTTGATCAAACTGTTCTTCTGTTTCAATGAGTTGTTTTGACATGATGTTCTCCTTCTTCACTTCGAGCAGTGAGGGTTAGCCTTTAGTAGATTGTTCTACTTTTTCTTTGACATCTTTGATGCCGTCTTCAATTTCTGATTTTGCTTCTTGTGCTCGTACTTTTGCTTCATCAGCTACATCTGATGCTTCGCTTGCTAAATCAGCTACCGCATCTTCTGCTTCACTTTTCACATGATTAGCTTTACCAGCTGCACGGTCTTTTATGTCTTTCACTTTGTCTAAAATCTGATTTGACTGCTCTGCTACAAGCTGAGACAATTCAGACGTTTTATCTTTCGCAATCGTCACATATTCAGTGCCTCTTTCTTTTGCATCTGTTGCGAGTCGATCTGTTTTTTCTTTTAAAACATTCGCTTGGGTGTTCAAATCATCGCGAAGCTCTTTCCCTGACTTCGGTGCTAAAAATAATGCTGTTGTTGCACCAACAATTCCACCAATAAGTGTTCCGATCAAAAAGTCTTTGCTATTGATTCCGTCTTTGCTCATGATTATTCCTCCTATGCGAATATGGTTTATTTTTGGTGTTTACGTTGTTTCCATTTCTTATAAATTTCAAGTGCTGCGTTACTCCAGCTTACCACATCCGTCACTTTTTCTTGATTTCTTTCAACGGATGAAGAAACCGCACCAGCTGCCTGCTTTATGCTTGTATTAAATTGGTTGATCGAGCCACCAATTCCCTGCACCGCATCCACAACTGTGTTAAGTTTTGCCGATTTGTCTTGAATATCTTCAGCAAGCTTGTTTGTCTTATGTAGCAACTGTGCTGTCTCTGTGGTGATACCTTGCATCTGACCTTCAAGACCTTCTAAAGTTGATGCAACATTCTTTAATGTCAGCTGTAAGGATTTTAATGTTTTGGACAAATAGATGACAAGAATGAGGAAAGCAATTGCGATCAGTGCAACGCTTAGATATAGAATAATAATCATCTGTTACCTCCTTTGCTGCGGGCATATTCAATTCATTACCCTCTCGTTGTATCATTCAAACATCGCCTAGAATGACCGATTGAATAATAATTCTACACTTATTCGCTAATTCCTGTCCACAGCGAACGAAAAAAAGCGGCACATGTTGACACATTTAGCTCTTTTGTCACATTTTATTCAAAATAAAAAAAGTGCCGTTTTACACGGCACTTTTCGTTTAGCATTTATACAGCGACTTTTTCATAAGCGCGCAAATACTTTTGAATGTCTCCTGCTCCCATAAAGATCAGAATCGCATCTTCGTGCGCTTTCAGCACAGATGTATCTTCTTCCTCAATCAATTGGGCCTGCGGGATTTTTTCTCTTAAATCTTCAATGCTCAGCTTCCCAATGTTTTCGCGGGCTGAACCGAAAATATCACAAAGGTAGACATAGTCGGCTTTCTTTAGACTATCAGCAAATTCACTTAAGAATTGCTGTGTACGTGTGAAGGTATGCGGCTGGAAGACAGCCACAATATCACGGTCCGGATATTTTTGGCGAGCTGCTTCGATTGTGACTTCAATTTCAGTTGGATGATGTGCATAATCATCAATTAAGACCTGCTCACCGACCACTTTTTCATTAAAGCGTCGTTTCACACCGCCAAATGTCTTTAATGCGCCTTTGATAAGCTCTACATCAATGGACTCATAGTGACATAATGCGATAACAGCTAACGAGTTGAGGACATTATGATTTCCGTAGGCAGGAATGTAGAAGGTATCATAAAATGTATTACGTACAAATACATCAAATGTAGTGCCTTCCGTATTTTTCACAACATTGCGAGCTTGGAAATCATTTTCTTCGTTGAAACCGTAGTACACAACAGGTACCTTCGCTTGAATTTTTGGCAAGTGCTCATCATCACCGCAAGCAATAATCGCTTTTTTCACTTGAAGCGCCATGTTTTGAAACGCATCAAACACGTCATCAATATCTGAGAAATAATCAGGGTGATCAAAATCAATATTGGTCATGATCGCATAATCTGGATGATAGCTGAGGAAGTGTCTGCGGTATTCGCATGCTTCAAAGACAAAATACTCGCTGTTTTCTTTCCCCATTCCAGATCCATCACCGATTAAGTACGAAGTAGGTTTTGCTGCCTGCATGACGTGAGCAAGCAGTCCTGTTGTCGATGTTTTGCCATGAGCACCAGTAATCGCAACGTTTGTGAATGAATCCATGTATTCTCCAAGGAATTTATGGTAACGAATGACAGGAATCCCTTCAGAAAGGGCACGTTCAATCTCAGGGTGTGTATCAGGGAATGCATTTCCTGCGATGACCGTCATCCCTGGCTGAATATTATCTGGGTCAAATGGTAGAATTTTAATATTTCGTTCTTCTAATGCTTTTTGTGTAAAGATATGTTTTTCGATATCCGATCCTTGGACAGTATACCCAGTATCATGAAGAATTTGGGCCAGTGGACTCATACCTGTCCCTTTTATTCCAACAAAATGATAAACAGTCATAATTGTACCTCCAACAAACGTCTATCTGACTTACAGTATATGACGCTCATTTCAATTTGCAACTTGTGATTTTTGCCTCTAGCTGATCACAGATCGCAGCTCCAAATAAAGATTTTTTCCGATCTTCCTATTCTAATCAATATTAACTATGATTAGTATCCGACAACTTTCCCATTTCTAACACCTGTTTCCGCTTATTTTACATAAAAAAGCGTTCTGGCAGACATGCGAAAAGCGTCCAATTACAAAATTGCACCTATGTGCTATCATACCATGTTTATAAAAAAAATGAAGTGGTTTGTTTAGATCAACTGTTCTAAGTCACTCAGCGTCATGAGCACTTCTCTTGGCTTACTGCCTTTCGCACCAGAGATCATCCCCTCGCGCTCCATCATGTCAATCAGTCTGGCTGCACGATTGTAGCCAATTCTAAATCTTCGCTGCAAACTTGATGTACTGGCACTATTCTGCTCGATGGCAAAACGGCAGGCATCCATAAACAATTCATCTTCGTCTGTAATCGCAGAGCCTTGGAGCATTAGTTCCTCCTGTTCAAAAAGGAACACTGGCTTGCGCTGCTTTCTCACATGTGCCACCACTTGATCAATCTCACGGTCTGATACAAAGTTCCCTTGCAGCCTTGTCGGCTTGCCGGAGCCATTTTCTAAGAAGAGCATGTCTCCTTTTCCAAGAAGCTTTTCTGCACCTGCCATGTCAATGATCGTTCTTGAATCAACCTGACTTGAAACAGAAAACGCAATTCTTGTTGGGATATTGGCTTTAATGAGACCTGTGATGACATCAACAGAAGGTCTTTGTGTCGCAATCAATAAGTGAATGCCGCATGCTCTTGCTTTTTGTGCAATTCGGCAGATGCTTTCTTCGACTTCATTTGGTGCGACCATCATTAAATCGGCCAGCTCATCGATCACCACGACGAGATAAGGTAGTTTTTCACCCATTTGTTTTTCTTTTACAAGCTCATTGAATCGTTTAATTTCTCTCACGCCAGAGTGTGCAAATAGTTCATAGCGTCTTTCCATTTCATCCACTACCCATTTCAAAGCAGCTGTTGCTGTCTTGGCATCGGTAATGACAGGACTCACAAGATGCGGAATGTTATTATACGGTGCTAATTCAACCATTTTAGGGTCAATTAAGAGCATTTTCACTTCATCTGGTGATGCTTTAAACATTAAGCTCACTAAAATCGTATTAATGCAGACACTTTTTCCTGAACCAGTGGCTCCAGCAATTAAGCCGTGCGGCATTTTTTGCAGATCAACCACGACAGGCTGGCCTGAGATATCTAATCCAAGTGCTGCTGTTAAAGGAGATGGATTGTCTCTAAACGCACTGCTTCTGATCATTTCTCTTAAGAACACCATTTTACTGTGTAGGTTTGGCACTTCGATCCCGATCGTGTTCTTTCCTGGAATCGGTGCTTCAATTCGAATATCCTTTGCGGACAAACTAAGTTTAATATCATCTGACAGGTTCGTGATTTTGTTCACTTTGACACCTGGTTCTGGATGTACTTCAAACCTTGTCACAGAAGGGCCCTGCGTGACATGAACAACACTTGCTCTTACATTGAAATTTTTAAGCGTCGCATTAAGCAGCTCTGCCCGCTCTTTCACCCATGTCCCGTCCTCTTCTTTTTGAGCTGGCGGTACATCTAATAGGGCGAGACTTGGAAAAACATACCCTTGTGTGTCGGCTGCTTTCTTTTGCCCTTGCACGCGCTGATCGCTTTTTAACATCATGACATTAAACGGAACCGTAGAGGTTTGACCGCTTGCGCGTGGTGGCTGCGGAGATGTCTGTTTTGGTTCTTCTTTCTCGACTTCTTGCGTTTGTTCTTGCTGCTCTGTCTGTTCTATGACTGTTTCTGCCGGTTCAGATGCAGTTTGTTCCTCTGTTACTTGTTCTACTGGCATCACTTGTTCTTCTTCAATTTCAGCTTCTTGAACCAGCTGATCTTCCTGCAGGTCATGTTGGACTGGCTCAGCTTCTTCATATGTTGCCGCGGGCGCTTCTTCTTGTTTGTCTTCTATTGGATCAGCTTCTACTTCTTCCACCGGTTCTGCTGACATACTTTTTGTTAACGCCGCTTCTTCTACTGGAAGGTCTGCTTCCATTTCAATCGCTGGCTGCGAAGGTTCCAGTGTTTCGAAGGTCAACATGTCTATTTCCTCAGTATGATCTTCAAACTGATGGACAGGCTCGTCTTTTATTTCTTCTTCATCACTGGAGACAGCCTGTTCCGGCTCGGACTGTACCGCCTGCTCCTGATAGACTTCGGCTTGCTGCTTATGTAAATCAGCTTCATGATGATCTTCTGGCTCGTTTTCTTCTAGCTGGAAAGGCTCGTCTGTTAAACGTTCCATCGTCGATTGAACATGATCTTGATAAGCGAGTTCCTCTTGCAATGTATGCGGGGTTACTTCTGGCTCCTTATCCGCTCTCTCTTTTGCTGATGCTGAAACCATTTCTTCGATACGTTTTTCTTTCTGAATAGATGGGATGTTCATTTGCTGCCTGACATTCCGTTCACGCTCTGCCTCTTCTGATAACAGTGTGACACGCTGCGCCGTTTCTTCTGCTGCTTTCCTTTGAACTGATCCTGCTTCTTCTTTTGCTTCTGCCTTTTTTGGACGCATATCCTGATGATAGCCATAAATCGGTGATGGAATTTGCTCTGGCTTGAATGGCTTTTTATTCATATCAGGCTGAAGCGTTTGTTTAGGCTGATAGGTTGTCTGTCTGGTCTTTGACTGTCTTGGTTTGGCGTGTTTTCTCTCCGGTTTCACTCCGTCACGCAGAGGTTCATCTGGAACGAGCGGAAACCGAAAGTTGCCTTTTGGATATTCATAATACACTTTCGTATCTTCGATTTTTTTATATTCTTTATGCTGTTCAAAAGCTGGCTGCTTTGGTGCAGCTAGATCTTCTTCAGGTCTTACAGCTTTTTCTTCTTTCTTTTCTTCTCCTAAAAATACACTAAAAAATTTATCTAACCAACTCATCATTTATCACTCACTTTAACTCCCCTTACGTTTTCTTGGGCGATTTTTAGTATACCATTGCTTTTTCATGCAGAAAAGCGAGAAAAGTGCCGGTTTATGCTGTTCATGCTGTCTGTAGATGAAAAAAAGTCACTAAGTACGTACTTAGTGACTTTTGGTATAACACATTCTTCGCTCCTATGTGTCTGTTTATGGGAGGTTATGCTTTAAAGGGTTCGCCAGCTTGATGGCTTCCATCTAAAACAAGAATCCCTTTTTCAGCAGGTGCGTCTGGAAGATCTAACTCTTTTGCTGAACAAATCATGCCGCTTGATGGAACCCCTCTTAGCTCAGCATCTTTGATGACCATACCGCTTGGCATCACTGCGCCGACTTTTGCCACCACGACATATTGGCCTTGGTCAACGTTTGGTGCACCGCACACGATTTGTAAGGTTTCATCGCCCACATCAACTTGGCAAATGTTTAATTTATCTGCATTCGGATGCTTTTCTTTTTCCTTTACATAGCCGACAACAAATTTTGGTGATAGATCCACAGTCAACGTTTCACTGACACCGTTGCGGTTTAAAATTTCATTGATATCTTGAACAATGGTTTCAGAAAGCGGGACAGATCCGTTTTCTTCAATTTTCATGTAAGTAGATGCATTGAAGATATTAAAGCCTGTTGTTTCTTTTGTTTCTTGATTGAAGATTCGTACAACATCTCCAAACGTCTCATGTCCTACTTCTTCTCTCGTCACATCTTTCAATGAAATAAGGAGTGTGTCGCCTACACCTTCTGCATTATAAAAAACATTCATTCTTCAAAATTCCCTTCTACTGCTGTTTTGGTCTGCTTTTTGCAAGTATAAAGATCGGTTCAAGCTTACCCTCATCATACAAAAATGACAATGCGGTAATCGGAACCGTACCGCTGGCGAAGAAGCTCATCGACATCTGTCCTAAAATATCATAGCCTGAATCATTGCGAACATCTGCAATGATGAATACATCTTGATGAGGAACAGAAATCGCCATTTGTCCTTCTATTTTTTGCGCGTATTCTTGTAATAACGACTCATTTAAAAGTCTGCTGGCGTCATACCCGTCATTTGCGCGGAAGAAATAAAAAAGGTTGCCTGCCACTTCATCCATTTTCACTACAGTTTCTAGTGAACGGACGTTGAAGCTTGCAGTTTCTCTGATTCGCTTTTTTGTCCAGTTTTCCTTTTGAAGCATCTTTTCATCAATTAATCGGTAGGTGCTTCCAAGGTCAAGTGCATAGTAGATTCTCGTTTCAGCTGTATGCTCATCAAATACGAGCGGAATTCCATCACTTGATGCCTCAGGAAAGGAAGTGGAACGAATGACCGGATAGATCTGCTTTTCTTTTCCTGAAATGTGCTGCGCTTCGCCTTTCATCGCACTCAGCGCTTCTTTCACATAATAAACAATCTCATCAATTGTTTCATCAGGCTTTACTTCCCACTTTGCAATAATTGGCGGGAGCTCTAGTGTGATGCCTTTGCCTGTTTGTTTATCTTCAATACGAAGCGTATCTTTTTCCCGATCAAACTGGTGTGACCAGCTGTCGTTCGTCAGACGGCTTTTGAGTTCATTCGCAAGCTGTCTTGATGTCATTTTTGCCATCGTTTAGACTCTCCTTTCGTTATTTAGAAAGAGAATCTGTTAAAAATGCTTCAATCTCTTCCTTTGTCTTACGATCTTTGCTGACAAAGCGGTTAATCTCTTGTCCGTTTTTAAAGACTAAAAAGCTTGGAATGCCGTAAATTTCCCACTCTGCACAAGTGTCAATGAACTTGTCTCTATCGACATAGAAGTACTCAAATTCTGGGTAGTTTGCTTCAAGCTCTGGCAAGAATGGCTCAATAAATGTGCAGTCGGGGCACCAGTCAGCTGAAAATAGCAATACCGTTAAGTCTTCTTGAATCACTTTTTGTAATTCTTCGTTAGATTCAATTTTTTTCATGTTTCATTCCTCCAGTTTGTATGGTTAAATCTCCGAATTGTATATAGCCTTTCTTTCTCATCCATTCTGATACTACCAAACTAATCACTGCCGGGCCAACGATATGCAAGAGAGCTATCGATAGAAATACAGATGGATGAAACCCCATGACGGTGAGGGTCATTAGCTGTCCAACAAGCCCGCTCGTTCCCATTCCCGCTCCTGCCGCATTATTGACCATCCCAAAGCCAATAATACCAATTGGCGCGAGAATCAGACCAGCAATCGTCGGCGGAATCAGGATGAGGGGGTTTTTCACAATGTTCGAAAGCTGCAACTTTGACGTCCCAATGCCGACAGCCGCAAGACCGCCAAAGCGATTTTCTCTAAAACCTGCAGCAGCAAAGCCAACCATCTGAGCACAGCAGCCAATCGTTGCAGCACCAGCAGCTGTCCCGCTTAAATCAAGCATGAGCGCAAGTGCAGCACTTGAAATCGGAGAACTGAGAGCAAGTCCAACAATGGTCGCTACTAGCATGCCCATGATCAGCGGGCTTTGGTCTGTCCCCCACATGATAAGTCTGCCAAGCCCTGTCATCATCGCCTGAATGCCAGGACCGATGAAAGCAGCAGTGAAAAAGCCAGTGATAATGGTGACAAGCGGCGTTAAAATAATATCAATTCTTGTCTCACCACTAACCAGTTTGCCTATTTCCACCCCAATTAGAGCAGCCACGAAGCTTCCGGCTGGTCCCCCAAGCTCTGCTCCAGCGGCACCTGAGACAACACTTGCAAAAATGATTAATGGAGAAGCATTTAAGCGATAAGCAACTGCTACGCCAATTGCCGGTCCCATCAGACCCATAGCAAGCGTACCCATTTTCACAATGAGAGAAAGTGATAACAGACCGCCTGCTGTTTTTAAAATCAGACCTACCACTAATGTAGCAAATAGACCTAAAGCCATATAAGAAAGTGCATCAATGAAATACACCTTTGGCGAAAGGGAGATCCCCTTTCTTTTCAAATAAGTCATCAACGTCGTCTTCCTGCTTTCTCATAGGAAAGACGAAGAGGCCTGTCCTTCCCATTATATGTAGTATTCTTACGATGAAAAATTGTCTCTACCATGAATATCATAATCATATTTTTTTTGCTTTATCAAGCACTTCTTGTGTAACATGAAAAGAAACAGGACAAACCTTTACTAAGTTTGTACAAAAGGAGGAGTTCGTTATGCAATTAACTGTTTATTTAGCTGGAGAAATTCATAGCCAGTGGCGTGATGAAATCAAGGAAAAAAGCCAATCTTTGAAGCTTCCGGTGACATTTGTCGGTCCGATGGAAAATCATGACCGCTCAGATAACATCGGTGAGGATATTTTAGGTGAGCAGCCGAATGCCATTTTCAAAGATGATGCAGCTTCTGATTTGAACAATTTTCGTACTGAAATTTTATTAAACAAAGCAGATGTCGTCATTGCGCGCTTTGGCGAGAAATATAAACAGTGGAACACAGCCATGGATGCGTCTGCTGCAATTGCAAAAGGGAAACCTCTTATTTTAATCCGTCCAAAAGAGCTGCACCATCCGTTAAAAGAACTCTCAAACAAAGCAAATATCACTGTGGAAACTGTAAACCAAGCGATCAAGGCGTTATCTTATGTGTTTGAACAGCAATAAGAAAAAAGGCTGCTCTTATTGAAGAAGCAGCCTCAGATTGTTGACAAAGGGCTAAAATGATGTTTATTTTAGCCCTTTGTCTTCTTTTCAGCGTGATAGAAAACCTTTGCAGTCTAGGAAGGACGAGTACCGGAGCGGAGCGAATTTGACATTCGTGAGCACCGGCACGCAGGACTGACAAAGAATGCGAGGGTTTGTCTACACGCTGAAGCTGCTCTTATTGAAGAAGCAGCCTTTTTCTATTCTATTTATACTTGTTGATAAATAGAATCCACTGTACTTTGATCACAATTTTTCACTAGGCGGACAATTAACTCTTTTGCCGCTGCGTAATCATCCACATGTAACACAGAATGACTTGTATGAATGTAGCGTGCGCAAACCCCAATGACAGCAGAAGGCACACCTTGGTTTGAAATATGAACACGTCCAGCGTCCGTACCACCCGGTGATACGAAATATTGATATGGAATGTTGTTTGTCTCAGCAGTTTCGAGTACAAAGTCTCTCATTCCGCGGTGCGTAATCATTGTTCGGTCAAAAATACGCAGAAGTGTACCTTTTCCAAGCTGGCCGAACTGTGTTTTGTCACCTGTCACATCGTTTGCAGGACTTGCATCTAAAGCGAAGAAAAGATCTGGCTGAATCATGTTTGCAGCTACCTCAGCTCCTCTAAGCCCTACTTCCTCTTGAACAGTTGCTCCTGAATACAACTGGCATGAAAGTGATTCATCTTTTAATTCTTTTAATAATTCAATCGCAAGGCCGCAGCCATAGCGGTTATCCCAAGCCTTCGCTAAAATCTTTTTTGGATTCGCCATTGGGGTAAATACCGTTGCAGGAACGATTTGCTGTCCTGGGCGAACGCCAAGCTCTTTTGCCTCTTCTTCACTGTCTGCACCAATATCAATAAGCATATCTGACGGTTTCACAGGTTTGCTTTTTTGTTCTGGTGTGAGAAGGTGAGGAGGTGTACTCGAGACGACACCAGGAATTGGACCCTGATCGGTATGAACGTCCACACGCTGCGCCAGCATGACTTGACTCCACCAGCCGCCAAGTGTTTGAAAACGAATCATTCCGTTTTTCGTAATCGATGAGACCATGAATCCGACTTCATCCATATGACCTGCTACCATAATTTTCGGTGCGTTTTCCGGCCCTTTGCGTACGCCAAACACTCCGCCAAGACGGTCTTGAATGAGTTCATCAGAATATTTCTCAAGTTCCTTTTTCATAAAAGCACGCACATGGTGCTCATTTCCTGGTGTTCCCTGCAATTCTGTTAAATTTCGGAAAAGCGACAATGTTTCTTCGTTCATTCTACAGTTTACCTCGTTTCTATGTAATGACCATATATATTCCTATAAAAATAACACTCACTTTATACTATAAGAATTCTTTCGGTTTTCCAAGTATCTCTCTAGAAATTTTGAATATGCTTTCAATTATTCGGATTCCTTAACATCAATGGACAAGTTTTGTATAATGGAAAAAACAGCAATACGGAGGTGCAGCACGTTGAAGTTAAAACATGTTTTGATTGGTGCGAGTATTGGAGTTGCCGCTGCAATTGTTGCAAAGAAAGTATTTTTCCCTACGTATATCTCGTCTGAAAAAGCATTAAAAATTGTGAAATCTGCTTTTAAACAGCGCGGCCCGATTGATGGCTCTTGGATTTATACTGTACCAGAACCGTATACCGTAAATGGTGAAACGATTGATGTGTACAAATCTGGCATTACCCGCTCTGCCTTTGGCGAGCTTGAACAGTATGAAGTGATGATTGATGCCAAAACAGGCATGATCGTTGATGTAATTGATTCTGTTGCTTGATCAAGAAAGCTTCGCAAAGACATGTCCTTGCGAAGCTTTTTTTATATGGCTTTGATTTTTTTGTACACAGGATGCCACATCGCGTCCTGCACAGCCTGAATAAGGTCATCAGGCGTTTCTTCTGCAATTCCTTCATCAATTGCTGCCTGCGCCACACGGACGGCCACTGTTGCTGAAACGGTTCGAAGCTGATCGACACTTGGCAGCATCGCTGCACCCGGCTTCCCCACATTGACCATGCTTGCAATGGCTTCAGCACTCGCAACAAACATACTGTCTGTCATCAACCTGGCTTTTGACACAATCGTGCCTAGACCAAGACCTGGGAAGACAAGGGCATTATTCGCTTGTCCAATTTCATATGTGACGCCTCCATATTCAACAGGATCAAATGGGCTTCCTGTTGTCACAAGTGCGCGTCCTTCAGTCCACTCAATCAGATCTTGCGGCTTTGCTTCTGAAAGAGGTGTCGGATTCGACATCGGTAAAATGGCAGGGCGCTCCACGTGTGACGCCATTTCTTTTACAATTTCCTCTGTAAATGCTCCTCCGACCGTCGAGGTGCCAATTAAGATTGTAGGTTTCGCCTGTTTGACGACCTCTAATAGATCAATCGAATGCTTTGGACCATTACGGGCATAATCCTTTACTTCGTCAGAACGTCTTGCATACGGCTTTTGAAATGGCTGAATGTCAGGTGAATCATCTGTGAGCAGCCCCGTTTTATCAATACACCAGAAATGATCATAGGACTCCTCTTCTTTGACTCCATCTCTGACAATGGCATCACGGATTTGCTCGGCTATGCCAATACCTGCCGTACCCGCTCCAAAAATGACGATACGGTGATCTTTCAGCGGAACCTTCGAAGCTTTTGCACATGCCATAACTGCAGCAAGTGAAACGGCGCCAGTCCCTTGAATGTCATCGTTAAATGTACAAATTCGGTCCTTATATTTTTCCAATATCGCACGGGCATTCTTTGTACCAAAGTCTTCCCAGTGAAGGAGCGCGTTTGGGAAAGTGGCACGGGCAAGCTCGACATATTGATCAATGAACTGTTCATAGCGCTCTCCTCGAACACGGGAGTGCTGATTGCCAACATAAAGCGGATCATTTAAGAGACTTTCCTGGTTTGTCCCGGCATCAAGCACTACTGCCAGCACGCGGCTAGGATCAATACCTGCTGCAGCTGTATAAACAGCAAGTTTCCCGACTGAAATGGCAATCCCGCCAACACCCCAGTCTCCAATGCCTAAAATGCCTTCTGCATCAGTGGCAACGATTAAGTCAATTGATTCATCGACACCATAGGATGCAAAAATTTCTTCCATGCCTTCCAGATCATCAATCGATAAATACAGCCCTCTTGGCTTTCGATACTCATGGCTATAACGCTGAATAGCCGTTCCTACAGTCGGCGTGTAGACAATCGGAAGCATTTCCGCCAAGTGCTCATTAAGTAATTTGTAAAAAAGCACTTCGTTTCTATCATGAAGTGATGTTAAATACACATTTTTCCCTAGCTCATCCGGCTGTGCCTTGAACTGCTCATATGCACGCTTTGCTTGATCCTCTAAAGTTAAAACCTTAGGCGGAAGAAATCCCTTTAACCCGAGCTCCTTCCGCTCTTCCTTTGTAAATGCAACCCCTTTGTTTAAATAAGGGACTGACATGACTTCCATCCCTCTTAATGGTGTTTCGATCACATCACCATGTACACGATAAAATTGGTTCACCTGCACTCTTCCTTTCACAAGTTCATTTTGTCGTTATTTTGTGTGAAAGGCGAAAAAAACATACAGATGATCTTTTATCTTCCTGTTTCTCTTTTGATTTCTTGTGTCACCTGCCCATCTTCGTCCCATTTTACAGCACGATAAATGGCATCATGATAAAACAAGTACCACGCATTTTTTTCTTCTGCAAATGCCTGCCACTTTTGCTTGGCTGGAATCGACGTCATTGGGTAATCATCATATGCCAAAACCCAGAGTGGATTTTTATGAGCGTGTGTTGGCATGATATCAGCTAAATGAATCGCTGTTTCGCCCTCACTTGTGAGCGTTAAAATGCTATGACCATTGCTATGGCCGCCTGTATGGTGCAGCTCGATGCCTTCTATCACTTCAATACTTTCTTCAAATGTGACCACTTGATCTGCCACAGGCTCCCAGTTTTCTTTCCAATATGTATTTCTTGAGCGAATGTTCGGCGCTCTCATTTCATCCCATTCGATTTTCGATGTGATGATTTTTGCCTGCTGAAAAACAGACACGAGCTTATCGCCTTCACGTCTTGTTAATCCGCTGGCATGATCAAAGTGCAGGTGTGTCATTAATACGTAATCTATATCTGATGGGCGCAGACCAAGGGCCGCTAGAGATTCTTCCAATTTGGTTTCCTCTGTCACGCCGTAATTGCGTTTTTGTTTATCTGTCAGCTTCCCTGATCCGATGCCGGAATCCACTAACAGATGCAGACCCTTCCACCGAATGAGAATTGGATCACATCGTAATTCAATTTGATTGCGTTCATTAACCGGGTATTTTTTTGACCATAATGGCTTTGGCACGACACCGAACATCGCACCGCCGTCCATGTGCGTATCTCCCCCGTTTAACCAAAACAGTTCCATTTCACCTATTTTCATTGTCTCCATTGCTGTCATCCCTCCTTTTTCTATCGTAGCAAATACAGCCAAAAATCGCATGCACCAATCTTTTCATAAAAAAAGCTGACTGCAATTTTTTTGCAGCCAGCTTGATGTCACTTGTTATTCTGGGAATTTGACTTCTGATCGATAGATGGGTTGTCCCATAGATGAGAATTTCTCTTCATATTCAGTCATCACGTTTCCTTCTAAGCCGTCCTCATGTAAATCTAGGCTGACATACGTTAAAAGAAGGCCATAGGCAGAAAAACTTTTTAAGGAATATTCAAATAACCCGCGGTTATCTGTTTTGAAATGTAATTCACCGCCTGGACGAAGAATATGTTCATATCGCTCTAAAAAGGTTTTAAACGTCAATCTGCGCTTTTCGTGTCTTGCTTTTGGCCACGGATCAGAGAAATTCAAATACACCCGGTCAATCTCATTTTCCGCAAACACATCTGTCAGCGTCTCAGCATTAATGTTCAAAAGCTTTACATTTTCAACATCTGTCTCTTTGATTTTATCTACTGCCGTCACAATGACACTTTTAAATAATTCAATGCCAATATAGTTGATATCAGGATGAAGCTTGCCCATTCCAGCAATAAAGCTCCCTTTTCCTGTCCCAACTTCGATATGGATTGGATGATCATTTCCAAACAGCTCATGCCATTTCCCTTTATATTGCTCGGGACTTGCTAAAGCAATATGAGCATTCTCAGCTAAGTAATCATCAGCCCATGGTTTATGTCGCATTCTCAATTTGATACACCTCTATTTTCTTTACATTTTATCAAGATACCATGAAACATAAAGACCCGCAAGACAGCATCTTCTATGTCCATATAAAAAGACCAGCCCTTCGCTTGAGCTGGTCTGCCGCATGTATAAATTGGGCGCTGATTGCACAGTTTAACCTCATAAATGACACGCTGGAAAGGAGCATTTGTATGGGTTTAAACCGTCAACATCAGCTTCAATTAATCAAAGATATTTTAACCGATCACCAGCTGGATTGCTGCGGGACTGTTGCAGAATATGAACAGGTGGGACGCGTAATTCAATTAATGCTGGCAAAAGAAGATCTGGATCCCGACATTCGTCAGCTGTTAACAGATATTTATGATTACAGCCAAAAGGGCACCTCTGTCAGTTCAATTGATGCACATATCGAGGAGCATCAATCACATCTGTCTGAGTGGGTCGAAAACATTCCACTGTCTTAATGAATGTTTAACCGTTTTAAGAGTGCATTTAGCTCCGCTTGCACTTCTTTTTGCGCCTTTTCATTCCCTTTTCGTTTATGCCAAACGACAAACGATACGGTTTCAGCGAGCACGTACCACGCCATGCGCTTTCGCAAATTATCCGTCAGCGGGGCGCCGTACATAGAGAGCCAGCTTTCCCAGTTCTCTTCCTCAACATAATGGTATAAAAGCGGTCCAAGATCAATCGCTGGGTCTGCAATCATCGCCCCATCCCAATCGATCAAATAGAGCTGGTTTTCATCTGTCAGCAGCCAATTATTATGATTGAGATCGCAATGACAGACGACCTTGTCCTCAAAATGGACAGCCTCCACATGCTTCTCTAAATACTGGATGGCACGCGTGATGTCTTGTGAATCAATTTGCTCGTTTAATATGGACTGTTTTAGATGCATCAGAATGGATTCTGGGTCTAGAGAGTGCTTCTCTAATCGCTTCAGCATATCGAGCAATTCTTTTGATGTATGAATTTTTCTTAGCTGCTCTGCTACAGGACGATCATTCATGTCCTTTGGCTTCAGCTCTCTACCGCTCAGCCAGTGCTGTGCAGTAATAACATCTCCATTTTCCATCCGTTTTGTCCAGACAAGCTTCGGCACAATGCCTTCAGCTGACAAAACCGCAAGAAACGGTGACGTATTGCGTTTTAAAAATAGCTTTTGGTCATTGTGTGTTGCGAAGTACGCATCTCCCGTAGCGCCTCCAGCCGGAGAGATGTGCCATTCGCTACCTAATATTTGTCCCAACCAGTTCATATCAATTTTCAACCCATCATTTCTTAAAATATTTTAAATCTTGCTTTTTTAGTCGACAAAATTCAGCCGATTGAGGATCAATTGGCTGTTTCTTTTTTTATTTATATGATCATAAAAACAAAAAGGACAGCTATTGAGAATGAGATGCTAAACAATAGCCGTCCTATAGATTTTATCGTTACCTTCTTATACTCGTCAAGCAAAACTAAAAAATCAGGACAAGAACCTTACGAAAAAGAAGCCTTTTTTCATGGTTCTTTGACTGCGGACATACCGCAAGTTATTTAAGCACGTAATTTTAAGGATCGTTCACTTGCCTTCACAAAGACAGGCGTTGCACCGATCACTTCTCCATCTGCGTGAAATAAGATTTTTTCATCTGCTTCTAAGTACGCTTCCTCATGCTGAAACAGGGTAACCCCCTTCATCTCAAGGTGCTTTCGAAACACCATTGCACTTAGAAACAAGAGGACTTTGAATGGATTCAAATCTGTGACAACCATCGTTTGAAAACCTGGCTGCCTTGCACTCACTTCCGGTGCTGCTTCCAGCCCTCCCCCGTAATACGGGTGATTGCATACGATCACAAACCACACTTGCCGAAAGACTTTCTTCTCATTTTCAATAAATAACGCAAGATCAAATGGCTTAAACGACCATAGAGAATGGAGAAATGACAGCGGGTAGATGATAAAGCCAAGCCCCAGCCGTTTCAGCCACTTTTTTCCTCTAAAATGCACCGTTTTCCTCAGCACATGTGCGTCAAAACCCACACCGATATGATTGAGAAAAAGAACAGTTTGCGGACTTTCGGCATGATCTTGAAAGGAGCCGAGAGAAAATGTTTTGGTGAGCATTCTCTTTTGCTTTCTCACTTCTTTTAGGACATCATGACGATGGATACCGAGACCCTTCGCAGCATCATTCCAATGACCAGCAGGGACAAAACTAAGCTGTACATGATCGATTTCCTTTAAGCCATTCAGTACCTCATGAATCGTGCCGTCACCGCCAATAACAATCAATCGCTGCAGCCTGTCATCCTGCATGGCACTGATTTGTCTTGCCAAAACTTCTGCATGGCCTTCATGCTGGGTGAGAAACGATCGATAAGAGACCTCTACCTTTTGTAATTCTTTCTCTATGCTCCTCCATGTGCGGAGTCCTTTTCCATGTCCTGCTTCTGGATTAACGATAAAGTACCATTCATTCATATATTAGCTCCACTCAGGTCTCATTTTTCGTGACCTTCCATCATGCCTTTAATCGAGCCATTCCTGCCTTCTTTTGCTGTCTGTTTCACCATAAGCAAGCAACGCCTTTGTCGCCTTAAATTGCTGATGCTTTGTCGGCGCCGTATTTTTCCGCTGCTTTTCAAACCACTCTTCTGCTTTCTTCTTATCGATAACCTCCATCCCATATGGAACTTCAGGTAAATCAATATAAGAGGTACGGCTGATCAGGATTTTCTTCACAGGAAGGTCTACACCACTTTGCTGTAAGATCTTTGACACAACGGTGCCAGAACGCAGAAGGCTTGCACAAGGATTTAAGACGGACTGAACAGCTTTCCCGGTCGCCCGTTTTTCCCAAAAACGTTCCTTCGTTCCGATATAGACGCTGTCTGGCTCGGCCTCTAAGAAGGATAAACAGATTACTTCGAGCGGCGTGATGAGTATCGGACATAATTCCATCTCAGCTTTTTGAATGAGCAGAACCGGCTTGTACATCACAAAATAAGAATCTGGAAGCTGCCTTGCAAGCATTCGCAGCTTTTCATCATATCGAATATGATGGGAGACGGTTGAAATATGTGAAATCGTTGAGCTCGCCCATTTTAATTGCACTTCAAAGAGATGATCCTTAAAAAAGTGAATCAGCTTCGTTTCATCGGTAGGGACGTTTCTGAAAACCCCTTGCTCTATATCTGTAGGCTCGTTAAAAAGACTCAGGTCCCGTTCCTTTTTCATATCGGCTTCTTTTTGCTTTCTCTTTAAGGAGAATTTCTTTCTCTTTTCTTCCTCCTGTTCAGGCACTTGTTGAGGAATTTGGTCAAATGGTTGCTGCGCCTCCTCTTTTGAAGCCTTTTTCAACTCGTCCCATCTTTGTTTTTTCAACCGATTGAATTGATTGATGTAGTGATGCGGGTCTTGTTCATATCGTGATATATAATCTTGAATTTTGATAATTTGCGCCATCTGCTGCTCACTCCAACTTCTAGAATCATTTATGTAATGTAAATTGTTTGATTGCGTGATAACGAGGGGTTTCCTTTGGACGTATTTCAAATAAAGTGATACGCGAAACCTCCATCACATATGGCTCTTTGCGTAAAGGCGCTTGTTCTTCATAAAGGTCATCCGCATTCCATTTGCGCGCAATCGTCATATGCGGATGAAACGGTCTCTTTTCAACAGGGTGTCCTGCTGACAAGACGGCTTCCTTTACCTTTTCTCTTAAATGCATGAGCGGCTCACTTTCATGAGGCTTTGCAAAAAAGACTCTTGGGCGTTCCTTCGCACCAAACTGCCCTACCGAATTCAGCTCTAGTGGAAATGTAGACGCTTCATTTGAAAGGATGTCAAGCAGCCGAATGATCTTTTTTAGACGCTCTTCTGGAATGGCGCCTAAAAAGACAAGGGTTACATGATAATCATGTGGTGCTGTCCATTTTTGAAAGAACAGTCCGCTCCTTTGATCAATGTCTTGTTTGATTTGATGCGCAAGTTGTTCAGGGATGTGAATCCCTATAAAATAATGACGGCTTTCTGACACAATATCACCTGTCCTTTTTTAACAAACTTTACGAATCCCCATTGATGATAGTATAACTAAAGAAATGCGGAATGAGAAGAAAGGGTGTCATATCATGAAGGTTGCACAAAATATAGCTGAGCTGATTGGCGATACACCGCTTGTCAAATTACAGCGGCTCCAGCCAGAAAATGCGGCGGCTGTTTACTTAAAGCTGGAATCATTTAATCCTAGCGGAAGTGTAAAAGACCGCGCGGCTTACAATATGATTGTCGAGGCAGAAAAACAAGGGAAACTCACAAAAGGAGCAACCATTATTGAACCTACGAGCGGGAATACAGGGATTGGTTTAGCCATGAATGCTGCCGCAAGAGGCTACAAAGCTATCCTTGTCATGCCTGATACGATGACAAAGGAAAGAATCAATATTTTGAAGGCATACGGGGCGCAGGTCGTCTTAACCCCAGGAGAAGAAAAAATGCCAGGCTGCATCCGCAAGGCGGAAGAACTTGCTGCTCAAATTCCTCACAGCTTTATTCCGATGCAATTTGACAATAGAGCAAACCCAGATGCACATAGAGGAACAACAGCGGTCGAAATCATGGAAGCTGTGAAACAACTTGGACAGCCCCTTGGCGCCTTTGTCGCAACAGCTGGAACTGGCGGTACTATTACAGGAACTGGAGAGGAATTAAAAAAGGCATTCCCTCATTTAACCATCCGTGTAGCAGAACCTGAGGGATCTCCAGTCTTATCTGGCGGTGAACCTGGCAAACATAAGCTCGTTGGCACAAGCCCAGGATTTATCCCCCAAATCTTAAACGAGGATGTCTATGATGAGATCGTGCAAGTAAGCGACGAAGATGCGTACCACATCACACGGGAGCTCGCTATGCTTGAAGGAATTTTAGTAGGCCCATCCTCTGGGGCGGCTTGCTATGCGGCCATTGAAACAGCCAAGCAATTACCGGCAGATCAAATCGTGATCTGTATGACAGCAGATACGGGTGAACGATACTTATCAAGTGATGTTTTTCAAGATTAAAAAAGGAACAGGGCGATGAATCCCTGTTCCTTTTTCTTCTTTCACGGTTAAGATGCTTAGACAGATTTCACCTCAGCCTGCTCCCCTGTGACGAGTAAAGCCTGTTCATCAGTTAGAGGACATAAATCAAGCGTCTGCTGATGCTTCTCCATAATTAGCTGTGCAGCCTCGCCTAAATAGGCATTGTGCATATGTGGTACTGGATAGCGGCTTATTTCATTGCAACCTTGGAATGATGAAAGCTCCGGCGCCTTCTCCTGATCATCCATCATGGAGATATATTCAATGCTTGGCGCCATAATGATACTCCCCGCAGACTCCCCGATGTACAGCTTGCCGTTGTTGATTTCTTCTTTCAACACGTCATCGAGACGATGTTTTCTTAACTCCTGCAATAAATAAAAGGTATTGCCTCCTGAAACATAGATCACATCATTTTGTTTGATCATCTGTGTGACCTCTTCTACGGACTGTTCATCTATCTGCACAGTCTCAAGCTGCATCCCTAATTGCTGAAAGGCTTCCTTCGCTGCCTCAACATAGTGCGTGACTTCTTCTACAGCACTTGCCGTTGGAAAGAAAGTCACACGCTTTCCTTTTAATGATTCACCTGCAAAGTCAGACAAGAGAGAATAGCTGTCTTTGAATGAAGAACTTAAGAACATTTTTTTCACTATGAATCCCCTCTTCTCTTTTCCAATTTCTATTTTGCTAATTCATACATAGCTTGTGCATAAAGAGCTGCTGCTCTCAGTAAGTCATCAATTTCAATATATTCATCCTTTTGATGGGCGCAGTCTGGTCTTCCAGGAAATAGAGGTCCGAAGGCTACGCCAGCTTCTAAAGATCTCGCATACGTTCCTCCCCCTATGGCAATAAGGGTTGCAGGATCTCCCGTTTGCTCCTCATATACCCGCTGCAAGGTTTTCACAAGCGGATGATCTTTTGAGACGTGATGAGGAGGGCTGTCTTCGAATTTTAGAAGGGACGCCCCTTTGATGCTTTCAATTCCTTTTTTGACGTCCTTGCCGTCTGCAGTTACTGGATAGCGTACATTTAACCCTAGCTTTGCTTCCTCATTCTGTTTATAGCGGATTGTCCCAACATTCAATGTCAAATCTCCACTAATATCATCTTTGCAAGCAATTCCTAGCTTTTTCCCTCTTGTATCCTGATCAAATAAAGCGTTGACTTGGGAAGTAAAGGCAAGTCCCTGCTCATCTAATTCATGTCCGCATAAGAAATTCGCCATATGAATGCCCGCATTTGTCCCATGCGCCGGCTCCATGGCATGAACGGATACCCCTTTTAATGTAAAATGCAGTCCATCCGCTGTGCTTTTTACCTCACCAGATAATTGATGATCAGCAAGATAGGCTTCGAAGGCCGTTTTTAATGATTCAGCATCGTGTTCCTGTGTAGCAGTCACAGCAGCTGCTGCCTCATCTGGCACCATATTGAGCCTCATACCCGATGTAAATTGCTTAAGCGTATAGCGCTGTTGATTCACTGGTTGTTGATATGTAAATGATAGGGTGGCATCAATAATCCCTTTTTCCGCATGAATAATCGGAAAATCGGCGTCTGGTGCAAATCCAATTTGCGGCATTGCTTCATGCTTGAAATAATGGTCCACACAGCGCCAATCACTTTCTTCATCTGTTCCAATGATCATTCTGATTTTTTTCGACAGCTGCAGACCAGAATCTTTTAAGATCTTCAGCGCATAGAATGCCGCCATGGTTGGGCCTTTGTCATCAATAGCCCCGCGTGCAAAGATTTTATTTTCTCTGATGTCCGCTGAAAATGGCGGGGTTGTCCAGCCGTCACCTGCAGGCACCACGTCCACATGGCACAGCACACCTACGATGTCTTCGCCTTCCCCATATTCAATATGACCTGCATAGCCGTCGACATTCTTGACTGTGAAGCCTTCGTCTTCCCCTTTTTTCAGCATATACTGAAGGGCATCATCGACTTTTTCACCAAATGGCTTTCCTTCTTTGCCGCCTTCTTCATCAAGGACACTTTCAATTTGTAAGAAAGATTGTGTGTCGTTGATCAAGTCATCTTTTTTTCGTATTACTTCAGCTTCCCAATTCATTTTTTCCATTCCTCCTTGAAAAAAGGTTGCAATCCACCCTTAAAACGAATATTATATTAATTGTTTTGTAATAATGTTCGTAAATGGAGGATTTTATGTTTCAGTTAAAAGAAAATCAAACCAACATAAAGAAAGAAATCATCGCTGGTATGACGACATTCTTTACCATGGTCTATATTGTTGCCGTCAACCCAGGAATTCTTTCAAAAGCAGGTATTCCTTTTGACCAAGTCTTTACTGCAACAATCATCGCTGCTGTCGTCGGTACGCTCTGGATGGCACTATTTGCAAACTATCCGATTGCCATTGCACCAGGCATGGGGCTGAATGTTTATTTCACCTTTACCGTTGTCGGCGGTGGCGGCATCAGCTATCAAACAGCGTTTAGTGCGGTATTTGTTGCTGGTATACTCTTTATTATTTTATCGTTAACATCCCTTAGAAAACAACTCATTCAAGCCATTCCAGATAATTTAAAGTACGGCATTACAGCAGGAATCGGGCTTTTCATTGCGTTCATCGGCCTCCGTCAGTCTGGAATCATCGCTGCTGATCCAGAAAACCTTGTGAAGCTTGGCAATTTAAGCTCGCCTGTTGTCATTTTAACGCTTGTCGGCTTAATGATTTCGGTTATTTTAATGGTTCTTCAAATAAATGGTGCACTGTTTATCGGCATGTTAGCGACCACATTGATTGCACTCGCAACAGGCCAGCTTCATTTCCCTAAAATGCTGATGGACGTGCCTGCACTGCCTGAAGGCATGCTGATTACAAATCCAATAGCTGCCTTTGGTGACGTGTTCTCTCATCATTTGTATGCTGTCGTCTTCTCCTTCTTACTGGTGACGATTTTTGATACAACAGGCACTATGATTGGTGTTGCCGAACAAGCCGGATTAATGAAAAATGGCCAGCTGCCAAAAGTGCGCAGAGCCCTGCTCGCTGACTCTGCTGCAACAACGGTTGGTTCTATGTTTGGTACAAGCCCAACCACCGCTTATATTGAATCATCATCAGGCGTTGCTGCTGGCGGAAGAACTGGACTGACTTCTTTAACGGTCGCTGCACTGTTTATTGTGGCATTATTTTTTGGCCCGCTCGTTCAAGCGATTTCGTCTTTACCATCCATCACATCACCTGTTTTAATCATTGTTGGCTGCTTGATGATGAATTCGGTGTCACGCATTCGCTGGAACGAACTAGACGAAGCATTCCCTGCTTTTCTTGTCATTCTTTCGATGCCGCTGACTTCTAGTATCTCTACAGGGATTTCACTTGGATTTATTTCATATCCGCTTGTGAAATTGGCGAAAGGGAAATGGAGAGAAGTACATGTGCTTGTTCTCATCTTTGCCATCTTATTTTTCATTCAGCTCTTTTTCTTAGAAGGATAACAGAAACAAAAAAGGCACATTCCATGTGAGGATGTGCCTTTTTGCATTCATTGAATTTTTTATTTTGTAAATTTTCTGAGTTATTTTTCAAACGTTTGAACGTGACGGCTTCTATCGTATCCCTTATCATTATTGGGTTGTAACCGGATTCAAATCATGATATATACCATATTTCATTTCATGAAGACAAGTTTAAAAACACGTAAAGTTGACTTTTTGGTGGAACTAGATGCATAATAACGTGTATAATAGAATAAAACATTAAGAAACACGAACATTTACCATTGTTGCTTGTCCTTATTTCGCAGTTTTAGTGTAGTAAGTTGTGGTTAGTCAAGTCCATCCGATCTTATTGATAGGGAGTGGTTTTTTGAAACCTTCAACAAACCGTATGATGACTCGAATTAAATCAGTTTATATGTTCATTCAAGAGAAAGGTCTTGTGACGACACAAGAGCTGGTTGATGAATTCGGGATCACACCTAGAACCATTCAAAGAGACTTAAACGTGCTTGCCTATAACGATCTTGTTCATAGTCCAAGCAGAGGCAAATGGGAAACAACGAGAAAAAAAGTAAAAATATCATCTTAAGCGTATAATGAATTGTCCATATAACAAAAAGAACCGGCGATATGCCGGTTCTTTTCTTTTGCAGATTGTTGACAAAGGGCTAAAATGATTTTTATTTTAGCCCTTTGTCTTCTTTTCAGCGTGATAGAAAACTTTTGAAGTCTAGGAAGAACGAGCACTGGCGCGGAGCGAATTTAACATTCGTGAGCACCAGCGCGCAGGACTGACAAAGAATGCGAGGGTTTGTCTACACGCTGAAGAACCGGCGATATGCCGGTTCTTTTCTTTTGTTCTTATGTTATTCACGATTCATTAAGCTGTCTAATTCTTCATCCGTCAATTCACGGTACTCTCCAGGTGCTAGATCTTCATCTAATGAGACTGCCCCCATCGTGAGCCTTTTTAAAAAGATCACTTCATTTCCCACCGCTTGGGCCATCAGCTTCACTTGATGGTACTTCCCTTCAGTAATCGTCAAACGGATGCGTGTATCTTCCTCTTCATTCGCATCTACTTCAACCTTCGCCGGCTTCGTGTGATAATCATCTAAGATAACAACACCTTCTTCAAGACGCTTAATGTCTTGATCACCTAAAGGATATTTCAAATGAACTTCATACGTTTTAGGCACATGCTTTTTTGGAGAAAGTAATTGATGAGCAAGCTGTCCATCATTTGTAAGGAGAAGGAGACCGACCGTATCCTTATCCAGTCTCCCCACAGGAAATGGCTCCCTTGCGATATCCTCCGGCTCGAGTAAATCGACTACCGTTTCATCCCGCAGATCTTCAGTTGCTGAAATCACCCCGTCCGGTTTGTTCATCATTAAGTAAATGAATTCTTTATATTCTACACGCTCTCCGTGTACGAGCACTTCATCATTTGATGGATCAACATGATCTTTCACCTGCTTCGCCACTTCTCCATTCACTGTGACCGCCCGGGCCTTGACAAGTTTTTTCACATCTTTTCTTGAACCAAAGCCGCTGTTAGCAAGTAATTTATCAAGCCTCATGAATATCTACCTCTTCTTAACTCTTTTTTCTTAAAAATTTCGGCATACGGCTACCAAGTACACGTTCTAGTAATCCCACCTTATAAGATAAGAACATATACACACCGCCGCCAGTGATCATGGAAATCAAAATGACGATACCCGCTTGTACAATTCCGCCTTCATAAGAAATCACTTGGTTCACAAGCTGACTTGTCATAAATGCCACCACACCCATGATCGCTGTTAAAATGCCAATCAGAATAAAACGTTTGAAAATTCTGCGGAACGAATAGCCGGCATGTCGTTTAATCATGATAAACATATACAAGATAGACGCACTGTAGCCTAATGCTGTTGCCAGTACAGAACCATTTCCTTGCAGCCAGCTGATCAGCGGGATGTTTAGAACCGTTTTAATAATGATCCCTAACAAAAGACTAACGATAGCAAATTTTTGTTTGTTAATCCCTTGCAGAATCGCTGCATTAATGGTGAATAAAGAAAACAATAATGCAACAGGTGCATACCAGAACAAAATGGAGATCCCAATCTCAGGGTGAACCGATGGATAGAAGAACCAATAAACCGGTCCAGCCAATGCCGAGATACCAAATGATGCAGGCAGCACGAAAAATAGAACGCCTTGCATCGTTTGGTCAATTTGTCGGTTTAATAATTTATAATTTCGTGATGTAAAAGATTCTGTGATAGTTGGAATTAATGTTAAACCAAATGCCGTCGCTAATGATACTGGAATCATTACAAGCTTAGGTAAATATAAAGTAACTATAGAAAGTACTGCAGTACTTATATCTTTAAAACCAGCATTAATCATTGCTTTATTAATAGTATTAGTATCAATGTAAGAATATAGAGGAATAGCTAATCCAACAAAAACATATGGAGCAGCATAACTAAATAGCTCAATAAATATTTTTTTATATCCAAGGCCTAAATTTGGCCCAGAATTAGGCTGCATAGCAAGTAATTTATCTTTCCGCTTGATCCAATATACATATAACGTGAATAAACCTCCAAAAGAACCAATCAGAGCAGCAAAAGTAGCATATCCTACTGCGATGACAAGCCCCCCGTTAAGCACCTTTAAAATGACATAAGTTGCCGTCAACAAGAAGATAATTCGGACTATCTGTTCAACAACTTGTGAAACTGCTGTTGGACCCATCATTTGATGCCCTTGGAAAAACCCACGTATAAGACCCATAATCGGGACAACTAAGAGAGCCAAACTCACCATTCTAATTACATATGTCACTTGGTCAACCGTTAGTCCACCAGTTTCGGTTGATCCACCGAGCTGTATCTCAGCAAAAATTGGGGCTGATAAATATAAAATACTAAAAGCAATGATACCTGAAGCAAGCATGACAGACATGCCGGCTCTAAACATTTTTCGTGTTGTCTCAAAGTCACCAATCGCATTATATTTTGAAACAAATTTAGACACTGCTGCTGGAAAACCCAGAGTAGCAATGCTAATGAAAATCGTAAACTGATTGTATCCATATTGGAATAGCGCACCACCAGTAGCTCCAACCATTGCGCTAAATGGAATTAAATAAATCATACCAAGAATACGAGAGAGATACGTCCCTATCGTTAAAACCAACGTACCACGAAGCAGTTTATTAGACATGCGCTTAACCACCATTTTTCTAATGAATATTCAACTTAACTATTTTACCACATCAACTCAACACACAGGTAACAAATCCAATACTGAAGTCACAAAACCAATCAATTCATATTTCAGCCTTCCCTAATCTTCGTTATAATAGAAAAATGACTGAAAGTAGAAAGAGGAATGTAACATGAAACATTATGATGTCATTGTCATTGGCGGCGGACCTTCCGGACTGATGGCCGCGATTGCATCAGCAGAGCATGGCGCTACTGTTCTGTTAATTGACAAAGGAAACAAACTTGGCAGAAAGCTGGCCATTTCTGGCGGCGGACGGTGTAACGTCACCAATCGCCTTCCAGTAGAAGAAATCATCAAGCATATTCCCGGAAACGGCCGTTTTCTATATAGTGCATTTTCTGAGTTCAACAACGAGGATATTATTTCATTTTTTGAAAACCTTGGCATTGAACTAAAAGAAGAAGACCATGGACGTATGTTCCCTGTATCAAACAAAGCACAATCTGTTGTGGATGCCCTTCTAGACAGGCTCCGCGCCCTCAATGTCACCATTCGAACGAACGAAAAGATTAAAACGGTTCTGTATCAAGACGGACAAGCAGCTGGAATTGTTACAAATAATGATGAAAAAATTTCAAGTAAGGCTGTCGTCATTGCTGTCGGCGGAAAAAGTGTACCGCATACGGGCTCTACTGGTGACGGCTATGCATGGGCAGAAGCAGCCGGTCATACCATTACAGAGCTTTTCCCAACAGAGGTACCGGTCACATCAGATGAACGATTTATTAAAGAAAAAGTGCTTCAAGGTCTTTCTTTAAGAAGTGTGGCTGTCAGTGTTCTAAATAAAAAAGGGAAACCCGTCGTCACACATGTCATGGATATGATCTTTACTCACTTTGGTTTATCGGGTCCAGCTGTTCTTAGATGCAGCGGATTTGTTGTGAAAGAATTGAAAAAGCAGCCGGCAGTCCGCCTGCAAATCGACTTATATCCGAAGCTGAATGACGAGGAGCTGTTCCAAAAGCTTCATCGTGACCTAAAAGATGAACCGAAGAAAGCCATTAAAAATGTCCTCAAGTCTTGGATGCAAGAACGCTATTTATTGTTTCTGTTAGAACGGAACGGTATTGATCCACAAGACACATTCTCTGGTCTAGCCAAGGATAAACTGCGTGCATTTGCCCATGATTGCAAACATTTTATTGTGCATGCAAATGGTACCCTATCCTTGGACAAAGCGTTCGTGACAGGAGGCGGCGTTTCTGTGAAAGAAATTGAACCGAAGAAAATGGCGTCTAAAAAAATGCCCGGTCTTTATTTCTGCGGAGAAATTCTAGACATCCATGGCTATACAGGAGGCTACAATATCACGTCAGCACTTGTGACAGGCAGGCTTGCCGGCATGAATGCTGCACTAGAAGCAAAGGAGAGAGTTCAATGATCAGACGTGCACTACCGATTGTTCTTGCGGTCGTTATTAGTTTGACAGCCGCTGTTTTCTTGAAGCTGTCGATTAACCCGTTAAAAGTCGCCATTGTTTTGGCGTTTACCATTTTCGCTGTATGTTTAAAAGAATATGTCTACCGTCTTCGCAAACGAATTGAGGAAAAATCGTCTTCCCATATCGATAGTTGATAAATGGAAGCAAAACATGTTACGGTAATGTAGAGGTCGAGTGAGAAGCTCGCCTCTTTTTGTTTGAAATAAGTTGAGTTAGGGGATATTAAGCAAAGTCCTCTGATTAAACGTGTAGAACAACAGGAGAGTGAGATGGTGTGAAAAACGTATCAAGTGTATTTTGGATTGTGATTGCGATCACATTTGTTGCCGTGATGTGGGGAGCGTTTTCTCCAGACACATTGCAAAATGTCACAGATCAAATTCAAACATACATTACAAATGACTTTGGCTGGTATTACTTGTTAGTGGTATCACTGCTTGTCGGCTTTTGTCTATTCTTTATCTTTAGCCCAATCGGTAAGATTACGCTAGGAAAACCGGGGGAAGAGCCTGAATTCGGTCTATTTTCTTGGTTTGCTATGCTATTTAGTGCCGGTATGGGAATTGGTCTTGTTTTTTACGGAGCAGCTGAACCGATCAGCCACTATGCTATTCAGTCACCAACAGGGGAGACTGAAACTGCACAGGCCTTCCGCGATTCCCTTCGCTATACATTTTTCCACTGGGGGCTTCATGCATGGGCTATTTATGCCATTGTTGCACTTTGCATAGCTTATTTTAAATTTAGAAAAGATGCACCTGGCTTAATCAGTGCAACGCTGCAGCCTGTTTTAGGAAATAAAACGAATGGATGGATCGGGAAAACCATCGATTGTATTGCGGTATTTGCAACTGTAGTTGGTGTTGCGACAAGCCTAGGATTAGGTGCGGCACAAATAAACGGTGGATTGAATTATCTTTTTCATATTCCAATTGCCTTTAGCACACAATTGATCATTATTATCATTGTGACGGTGCTTTTCCTTGCATCTGCTTTGAGCGGAATTGGAAAAGGCATTAAATACTTAAGTAATATCAACATGGTATTAGCAGCTGTTCTGATGTTTTTCTTACTTTTGGTAGGTCCAACTGTTTTTATCTTAAATTCATTTACTGACTCGATTGGACAATACTTATCCAATATCGTTCAAATGAGCTTCCGTCTATCTCCAAATGATCCTGAAAAGAGAGAATGGATTAATGGATGGACGATCTTTTATTGGGCATGGTGGATTTCTTGGGCACCATTTGTCGGGATCTTTATCGCTAGAGTGTCACGCGGGCGAACGATTCGCGAATTTTTAGTGGGTGTCTTAGTCGCTCCTTCTATCCTAGTATTCCTATGGTTCTCGATTTTCGGTGTATCTGCAATGGACTTACAGCAAAAGAATATTGTCGATGTTGCAGGTCTATCAACTGAAACGATGCTCTTCGGTGTGCTTAATGAATATCCGCTGGCGATGATTACATCGATACTAGCACTCATATTAATCGCCGTATTCTTTATTACATCGGCTGATTCAGCTACATTTGTGCTTGGAATGCAGACAACCTACGGATCATTGAATCCTTCTGGCAGTGTCAAAGTCAGCTGGGGCATTATCCAATCTGCTGTTGCTGCTGTGCTTTTATTTTCAGGGGGACTTGAAGCCTTGCAAAATACAGCCAAGCTCGCAGCCTTGCCGTTCTCCGTTGTCATCATATTGATGATTGTCTCGCTGTATAAATCACTAAATGATGAACGAAGAATCATCAAACAAGCCAATCAAGTCAATAAACCAAGAAGTCCAAGAGTAAAAAAAGCATAATCGCAAGCGAGAAAAAGCCGTTCCTCATCCGAACGGCTTTTTTCTATATACACAATTTAAGATTGTCTCGAGCTTGAGGATTCCTGTAAAATAATGATGAATCATCACTTTCTACATAATGGAGGTTTATATGACGTTACCTACGTTCAAGTACAACCCAGATCCAGTTTTGTTAAACGTGATTAAAAAAGAGCATACGACATGTCCTGTTTGTGAGAAAGAAAGAGATTATGTGTACCATGGCCCTTTTTATGCTGTTGAAGATGTGGAGGGAATTTGTCCTTGGTGCATTAAAGATGGATCAGCGGCTAAAAAATACAATGGAATCTTTCAAGATGATGCGAGCTGTGATGACGTCGATCAAGAAGAATATATCGATGAGCTGATCTTCAGAACGCCAGGGTACCGCGGATGGCAGCAGGAATATTGGTTAAGTCATTGCGGAGATTTTTGCGCAATCGTCCAGTATGTCGGCTGGAAGGAGATTGAACATCTAGAGGAAGAACTCGCCGAGGATATCGAAGACATTTGCAGCGGCGAAGGATTGACGAAAGACAACCTAAAGCAATGGCTCGTCAACGGAGGAGACTTACAAGGCTACCTCTTCCAATGTGTTCACTGCAAAAAGCACCGTTTATATATTGACGCCAGCTAACCAAAGAAAAAGGACCCTTCAAGCAGGTCCTTTTTTTGATGCCGTCTATTTTTTATATAAAATGAGTGCAGAAAAACAGTAAAGTTGTTCCCCTCCCTGCTCACAGATCACCGCTACATTGTACTTGATGTCAATGATTTGGTCGTCATCCATTCCTTTTAAAAAATGATTGATTTCGCTCTGCAAATCTTTCTCATGCTCTTCATCAAATACAGCTACCTTTAGCACCTATGCCACTCTCCCTTCTCTCGCTACTCTATCTTTATGCACATAGAGAGAGGCATATGAACAAAAAAACCTTTCATCATTGATAAGATGAAAGGCCTTCTGTTTACAGCTTCGGTTTTGTTTCTCCTGTCCAAGCAAGCATTCCTCCAACGACATTGGTCGCTTGGTAGCCTTGATCTTCTAGGTAATAGCAGACATTTTCACTACGTTTACCAGAGCGGCAAATAATATAATATTCCTGCGTTTGATCGAATGCATCCAGCTTCTCAGGGATATCTCCCATTCGAATGTGGATCGCTTCCGGGATCATCCCTTCTACTACCTCTTCATCCTCACGTACATCGACAAGCTGAATGGCGTCTTCCTGCTCCAGCTTTTGTTTTAATTCTTCTATTGAAATTTCTTTCACTGACACGAGTCTCATCTCTCCTTTTCATCACGGTGACACCATTATAGCAGATGGTTCACTTCACTGCGTATTCACCCGCTTCGATTGAAGGAAAGACGGTAGCCGCTTCTTCACTTCGGCTGTCTCGTGCTCACTTTCAAACTCTACCTTTTTAAAGACTTGATAGGCCAGCCACATATGACCGTAGGCGAGTATGCTCACGCTAAAAAATGGCACGATTCCCGGTAAATAAGCAAACAGAACAAACAGCACAGCCGAGAAAACAAGCATAGAGAGTGTATATTGCAAATATGACACACTAAGCAGCAGAGAGAATTTCAGATAGAGACGTTTTTTCCAATCATAATGAGCAAGCAGCGGAAAAATATAAAATAAACTCACAATAAACAAAAAACCAAAAATATATATAGCAAAGCGAAGCACATGTAAGGGCCAGCTCGTCGGATAAATATAAGCAAGATCGACATAAATAATCGTTCCAATGATGAACAGCACCACTCCAATCATGTTAGAGCGGACAAACTCCTCTCGGTATACCTTCCAAAAAGTGCGGAATACATTGATCTGCTCATGCCCTTGAATCCATTTTCTCATTACGGAGAATAACGCAGTGGTCGCAGGCATCAAGCCAAAGATCCCAAGCCCTAGGATGGTGAACAAAAGCCATAACAAATTCGTATAGGCGAGTCTCATCACCCACTCACACATCCTCAGCATTCTGCTCATTGAACCATCATGATCCATCTCTTTCCCCTCCTCTCTTTCTCTTTACACCTTCTCTTTATGAAACAATTCATCAATTTCAATTGGGCGTTTTTCTGCGGCAGATCGCCACATGCCTTCTCCAAGAGCAATCGAATAAGCACCAGCCTCTGCACCTGCTAAAATGTCGTAGTGAATCAATGGATCTTTTCCTATAAATAAATCAGCCAAAAGCAGAGGATCTCCTCCGCCATGTCCGCCTGACTGCTTGACGACTTCAATTGTCTCCTTTGATCCAAACATCGGGTAATAAGAAATTGTTTGTTCTGGGAATTGAAAAGGAATTCTTGATGGCACATGAAACTCATTTGTTTCAATACGCCCCTTCGTCCCATTAATAGCCAGACGATAGCCTTCATATGGGGCGGAGAATTGAATCGAATAGCTGAGCAGAGCCCCTTGATCATAAGCGACTGACGCCACATAAGTATCCTCAATATCAATTTCCTGATCAAAAATGCACGCATCCGGGCGATAATTTGAGTACTGCTGCGCTTGCTCCTGACCGGATTCAATATGATCGTCCTCCACCTTTGAGCGCTCAACCCGCGGATTCCACCTTGCTTCATAATGACAGATATTCTTCACATGACATGTTCCGCAAAATCTATTTTCCTCCCCGTGTAAGGGATTCCAAGGGCTTTCGCTGCCGTAATAGTTCAGCGCCCCGTAGGCAAATACTTGCTTCGGCTTTTGATCAATCCACCAGTTGACCAGATCAAAATGATGCGTCGACTTATGAATAGACAGTCCGCCAGAGAATTGACGTGTACGGTTCCACCTTTTGAAATAACTAGCACCATGATACGTATCAATAAGCCAGCTCAATTCAACGGATGTGACCCTACCAATTTTCCCGTCTAGAATTAGTTCTTTTATCTTTCGATGGAAGGGATTGTAGCGATAATTAAAGGTGACCGTGACCTTTCCTTTACTTTCCGCCTCTTTTTCCATCACTTTTTTGGCGTCTTTTGCTGTTGTCACCATCGGCTTTTCGGTGATGACATCTAGATCATGGTCAAGTGCCTGCATGATATACGTGACATGTGTATCATCCCTGCCTGCCACAATGACGATATCTGGTTTTGCTTTCTTGACCATCTGATCAAATGCATCTTCATGAAAAAACGAAACGCCCCGGAGTGATGGAAAACGCTCCTGACAAAGTGTATACCGCTGATCATCTATATCTAGGAGCCCTGTAATCTTATACTGCTCATTGAAATCCTCTGTAAGCGGTCGAATAAACATATTGAACGCACGATGACTCAGCCCGCAAATCACGACCCGTTTCACATTCCTCACCCCATTTTCTATTGGTTTTCACGAAGCTGTTTCATGAGAGATAGCGCCTCTTTCGTCTTGTCAGCATACACGGGAATAAAAGCGACCATATCTCGATGTAATTGAAAGGTATAACCGTTGAGTTTTTTCTTTCCTTTATTGATTTGTACCGCATAATCGACCGTTTTCCCTGTCTTTTTGTCCTCGACCGTATATGGTCCTGCTGCTTGATCACCTATTTCCATCTCTTCCAGCAGCTGAAAGCTTTCAGGATCATCATACGTTCTAAACATTTCTTCTGGGACAAGCATCACGTCCCCCTCTTTTGAGGTAATTTCAACAAGAAGCTTTTCAGGAACCGCCGGAAAGATGTGGACGCTATAAGTCTCTTGTTCCGGCTGAAAAGCCTTCTCCGCTAATTGATCCTTCATTCCTTTTGACATATCAGAAAAAATCAGGACATCGATACCGTTTGTTTTCCCCTGACAGGCAGATAAACAAAAGGCAGCGATGAAACTGATGAGCCATACGACGGCTCTTTTTTGCCTTCTCATGCCTTTTGAAAAACAGACAGCTTTTCTAGCTCAGTTAACGCCATAATAAAAGCGCCTGCCCCGTGCAAGTCATTTGTGCTCCGCTCTCTTCCAACGTAATAATCATAAAATCCCGCAGATGTTCCAATACAAATATCGTTGATGGTAAAATCACCATTTTCTTTCTCATCCGTCTTATGCTGAATCAAGCCTTGATATGCTTTGACCACATGATCAACATAACGGAGTCCCACATACCCTTCATTCATCGCCTTTGCCATGGCGTACATGAATAAACACGATCCCGAGCTTTCAAGCCAATTGTCACTGTGATCTCCTTTATCAATGATTTGATGCCAGAGACCTGTTGTTTGATCCTGGTACTTTGCCACACTTTCCAGCATGTCTGTCAGTGTTTCCTTCCACACTTTCCGCATCTCATGCTGCTCGGGCAGGTCCTCGATCATATCTGCTAATGCAAGGACATACCAGCCAAACGATCTTGCCCAAAACTCTGGGGAACAGCCGGTCTTTTGATCAGCCCATGGCATCGTTTTTCGTTCATCCCACGCGTGATAATATAGACCTGTCTGTTCATCTTTCGTATGCTTTCTCATGAGATGCTCTTGATGGATGACCATATCCACAAGTGACTCTTCACCAATAAGCTGAGCATACTTTAAGGCAAAAGGACCGCCCATGTAGAGACCATCGAGCCACATTTGATAAGCATAATTATCTTTATGCCAAAATCCGCCCTCAGACGTGCGGTTTAGCGTACGATAAAGTCCGCGCAGCTTCTCCGCTGCGAGCACATACCGCTCCTCTCTCGTTCGTTCGTAAAGAGGGAATAAAATGAGCCCTGCTTGTATGGCATCAAGCTCATCCCTGCGAAATAACAGATTACCGTACTCATCAATGAGTGAATCCGCATAGTTTTTCACATAATCGAAATACGCCTCGTACCCTGTTGCCTCATATAGCTTCATGACGCCGCAAAGGAAAACGCCTTGATGATAATGCCACCTTCCAGCTGGCGGCAGCTCAATTGGTGTATACGCTTTCATAATGGTTTGTGCTAATTTCTCTGCATGCTCAAGCGGTGATCCCTTTTCAATGGATAATGTCATTCTTCCTCATCTCCCTTTTTAATAAATACCTTCTTCCCCGAATTTCTTCGCTAAACGGTTTGCCAGCATGACCAAAATAAGTCCAACAGCTGCTTTAAATAAACCAACAGCGGTACTATAACTGAATTGTCCTTGCTTAAGACCTGCTGTATAGACATACGTATCAAAAATCTCCGCTACTTCCCGGTTCGTTGCATTCAGTAATAGATAGACATGCTCAAAGCCAAGCTCAAGCGTATCACCAATTTTCAAAATAAGCAGAACGACAATGACACTTTTGATGGCAGGAAGTGTGATGTGCCACATTTGTCTCAATCTCCCCGCACCATCCATTTTTGCTGCTTCATATAGCTGTGGATCTACCGCTGTAATCGCCGCAAGATAAATGATCGTCGACCATCCCGCTTCCCGCCAGATCACCTGTAAAATGTACATCGGTCTAAACCATTCCTGACTAAGAAGGAAGTTAATCTTTTCCCCTCCAAAGAAAGCAATCAATTCATTAATTAACCCGCCATCTACTGTTAACAAAACAAAAGATAAGGACACGACAATGACCCATGACATGAAGTGAGGGATATAAATCATCGTCTGTACAAACTTCTTAAACAATGCCAATCTCACTTCGTTTAAAAGAAGGGCTAATAAAATCGGAATTGGAAAGAAAATCACAACATTCATGGCAAATAAAATCAGCGTATTTTTTAATAAGATGAAAAATGTTGGTTCTGTAAACAAGCGAATAAAGTGTTTGAAGCCAACCCACTCACTGCCAAGAATGCCGAGAAACGGCTGGTAATCTTGAAAGGCAATGATGAGCCCCCACATTGGCACATATTTAAAGACAAGAAAATAAATGAGCCCCGGCAAAATCATTAAATACAAAAACTTTTGACTAAGCAGTTGATTAAGTAAGCGCTTTCTTTTTTCGTTTTTCAAAGCTGCCGCAGGCACACCCTTGGCAGTGACATCCTCTGTTTTCATTGATAAAGCCTCCCCTCATGCTGATGCATGTGTTAACTGTATCTTAAGGATGAAAAATCCGTCTACAATCATATCAACAGATCATATTTTCATAGGTGAAGCTACTCAAAACGTTACATAAAACATAAGAAAATGATCCTAATCTCAGAAAATGATTATTGACAAACCTACCAGATTTTTGGATTAATAAATTAAGGGGAAAAGATTGTTTCGTTTGAAATGGGGGGTTTTATGAAAAGAAGGCAGTATAAATTTTATTACAAGCTTGTGACGTTTTTTTTCATACTTAGTACGATTCCTGTTATCATTGTCGGCATTTTTTCTTATCAGCATTCGCAAAAAACAGCACTTGAAAATATCTCAAATGAAAAGCTCGACAGCGTCAAACAAACGCAATCCAATATTGAGCATATTTTAAAAACTGTTGATCATTCTCTCACTCACTATGTCAGTTCGACACCTCTCCTTCAAACACTGGCAGAACCTTTAAATCCAGACCAATTCCAGCTTTATAATCAAGTACAGCAGGAACTGAACTACCTGCAAACCTTTGACACCGACCTTTCCAATATTACACTCGTCAGTAAAATGGAAGACTGGTACATGAACAATTCGGGGCTTTATCATGTCACAAGCGAAGACCAAGAAAAAGCGCTGACCTCTTACCTCAATATACCAAGTCACTCCAGCTGGGCACTTGAAGAGAATAATCCACTTGTTGCGACTAAAGAAGGTAAAGCATCCTTTTGCAAGTACAATGTGAATTTAATCAAACAACTGCCTATGAACAGCGTTCAAAAAAAGGGAATCGCTGTCGCCAGCATTCCAAGCTGCGTGATTGCTGATAACATGCCTGACTTCTCTCAATCAGATAGCATGTTTGTCATCGATACAAACGGAAAAGTGCTGCTACATAATCGCAAAGAACAAATTGGTGAATCGCTGAAATATCAAGATTTCGTCAAACATGTGCTCTCACTTGAAAAACGATCAGGACAATTTGATATGAAGATCGACGAACTCAACTATCAAATCACATTTCAAAAATCAGATTATAATGAATGGACGTACCTATCCTTTGTTTCTATTCCAGAACTTAAGCAGCAAACGAAATCAATCGGGTGGATTACCTTTATTATCTGCACTATTTTGTTAGCGCTTTCATTACTATTTTCATGGTTTGGTTCCAGACACTTTTATAAACCAATCCGCTTATTATATGAGTCATTTGCACGCAATGAATCATTTTTGCAAAAACAGCCTTTTCAAAATGAATTTGAGTTAATTGAATCGAGTATTAAACAAATGAAAGATCAAAACAATGATTTAGAGGAACGGATTGAGCAGCAAGTGACACACTTACAGCAATACTTTATGGTACGTCTGCTGCTTGGAAAGCTGACAGATGAAGAAGTAAACAACCGGTTCCAAAGCTTAGGCTTTCCCCAGGGCTGGTCTCATTTGTCCATGCTCGTGACCCAAATCGATACGTTAAAAGGAACACCTTATGAAAAAAAAGATGCTGATTTGCTTTTATTTGCGATCAATGGACTGATCGAGCAGATTATTCCGCAAGAGGAGCACCTTCAGCCAACCGTTGTCAATGAACATCAAACAACGATTATCCTTAACCACTCAAAGTCAGACGAAGAGTTTACTGAATATTTAAACCAATTAGCAGAAACCATTCAGCAGCGTATCGAAGAAGAGCTTGGTTTATCGATCAGCATTGGGATCAGCCGCCAGTTTAAGGAGCTTACGATGGCAAAACACGCTTACATTGAAGGAAAAGAAGCCTTAAAATACAGACTCAAAGCAGAGAAAAAATCCATTATCTTATATGAGCATATCCAGCAAGGAAAGACGTTCAAAACCCATTTTCCAAAACAGCTGCAGCATGATTTATTTGATGCGGTGAAAGCTGGCGATCAAGGCAAGGCAGATCACTATTTACATGTGCTCCTGCAATCCATTTTCTCTAAAAATGCAGGACCGCACGAATACCAGATCGCCCTCGCTCGTTTTTTAAACAATTTAATTGAGCTGATGCATTTGCTGGGTATTGAATTATTTGAGATCGAAGACAACAAAATGCTCTATGATACGATTTTTGAATTTAAAACCTTTGAAGATACAGAAGCATGGCTGAAACATGAGATCATCCGGCCAATTATTGACCAGCTTGCTGCACGTGAAGACTCACAATACAAAAACATCTCAGAAAAAATCATTCATATTATTCATCAAGAATTCGACTCAGATCTCACCTTGGATGAAATCGCCACACGCCTGCATTACAATCCCAATTATTTAAGCAGTATTTTCAGAAAGGAAATGGATATCTCCTTTAGCGAATATCTCTCTTCCTACAGACACCATGTCGCTAAAAACTGGCTTGTAGAAACCGATATGTCCGTCAAAGAAATTTCGGAAAAACTGAAATATAAAAACCCGCAAAATTTCATCCGATCCTTTAAAAAGCTGGAAGGCACAACTCCTGGTAAATACCGCGACCAGAAAAAAGGCACGTAAGACAAAGAGTCCCGCTCTCACAAGAAAGCGGGGCTCTTTTATTTAAACTGTTCATTTAAGATGCTGTCTTCCAGCACTGAAAGCGGCTCTCCATACACACGTTCAATATGAGCTGCTCCCCAATCGCATAGCGCATTGAGAATTCTTTCGAGTGACTGTCCGTATTCACTTAATTCATATTCCACTTTTGGCGGTACCTGTTCATAGACAATCCGGTTAATGACGCCATCACTTTCAAGCTCTCTCAGCTGCTGCGTGAGCATTTTTTGTGTGATGTTTGGCATAAGCCGCTTCAATTCGCTCGTACGTTTTTTCCCGTGTGTCAAATGACATAAAATCACACACTTCCACTTCCCGCCTATGACATCAAGCGTTGCTTCCACAGAGATATTATATTTTTTCTTTTCCATCGAATATTCACTCCTCTTTGTACGAACAGGCACTTTTTAGTACCTATATTACAAAAAAGTACGTACTTTTTTTTTCGTCATCTATGTTAGATAATAACTCTTGCCGATCGGCTTCGTCTATCAAAATGTCATCACAGAAGGATGTGAACTTACTGATGAAGAACAAGCAAAACCATTTTGCTCTGCTCGCACTAGCGATTAGTGCTTTTGCTATAGGAACAACTGAGTTCATTAGTGTCGGTCTTTTGCCAATGATCTCAGAGGACTTTGGAGTGAGCGTCAGTCAGGCGGGCTGGACTGTCTCTTTATATGCACTTGGTGTGACATTTGGTGCGCCTATATTGACTTCCCTTACTTCCACGATGAAAAGAAAGACATTGCTTTTGCTCATTATGCTCGTCTTTTTGGTTGGTAATACACTTGCCACCATTGCCCCGACTTTTTCAGTGCTGTTAATCGGCCGGGTGATTTCAGCCTTGTCCCATGGAATCTTCATGTCCATTGGCTCTACGATTGCTGCAAGCCTTGTCGTGAAAGAAAAACGGGCAAGCGCCATTGCCTTTATGTTCACTGGTTTAACAGTAGCGACTGTGACAGGTGTGCCATTCGGGACATTTCTTGGTCATGAGTTCGGCTGGCGGACATCATTTGGTGTAATTGTGATCATTGGCCTGATCGCACTGATATCCAACTATTTTCTTGTTCCGTCTCAATTAAAGCAGGGTGTGAAAACATCTTTTAATGATCAAGCTGTCTTATTAAAAACAAAAAGAATCTTGCTTTTATTTGTCATTACAGCCACAGGGTACGGAGGAACCTTTGTCGTCTTCACATATTTATCTCCTCTCTTGCAGCATGTGACAGGTCTTGCGCCTGGAGCTGTGGCGTTGATCCTGCTTTTATACGGCATCACGATCGCAGCTGGAAATGTCATTGGCGGAAAAGCTGCTAATGCACAGCCAATGAAAGCACTGATCTATATGTTTATTATCCAAAGCATCATCTTGTTTATCCTTAGCTTCACTGCAGGATTCACAGTATTAGGCATTGGAACCGTCATGCTGATGGGGCTGTTTGCTTTCATGAATGTACCTGGACTGCAAGTAGCCGTCGTTGATTTTGCCGAAAGATACACCCCTGGAGCAGTCGACGTCGCATCTGCTATGAATATCGCTGCCTTTAATGCCGGTATTGCCATTGGCTCATTTTTAGGCGGCATCGTGACAGATTCACTTGGTCTTGTGCATACAGGCTGGGTCGGCGGCATCATGGTCCTCATCGCAGCCATTCTTACGATGATTAGTTATCAAATGGAACAAAAAGAAACCATCTAAAGGAGTTTTTATTATGGAACATTTACAAAGTACAAAAACATTAAACAATGGAGTCCGCATGCCAGGCTTTGGCCTTGGTGTATTCAAAGTAGAAGATGGAGCAGAATTAGTTGATGCTGTCAAAACAGCCATTCAATTAGGCTATCGCAGTATTGATACAGCGGCTATTTATGGAAATGAAGAAGGTGTTGGACGAGGCATACAGCTTGGTTTAGCAGAAACAGGACTGCGCCGCGAGGACATTTTTGTCACATCAAAAGTGTGGAATGCCGATTTAGGATATGACTCTACCCTTCATGCATACGAAGAAAGCTTGAAAAAACTTCAGCTTGACTACCTTGATCTGTATTTAATCCATTGGCCGGTTGAAGGAAAATACAAAGAAGCTTGGCGTGCACTGGAAACCTTGTATCGTGAAGGAAAGGTCAGAGCCATCGGAGTGAGCAACTTCCAGCCGCATCACTTAGACGAGCTATTAAAAGATGCAGAGATCAAACCAGCTATCAATCAAGTAGAATTTCATCCAAAGCTAACGCAGGAAACACTCTATACGTATTTGAACTCTCATGGCATTCAAATGGAAGCTTGGTCACCGCTGATGCAGGGTGAACTACTGCATCACCCGCTGATCACAGAGCTGGCAGACACATACAGTAAAACACCTGCTCAAATTATTTTGCGCTGGGATGTACAAAAAGGCGTCATCACCATCCCAAAATCAACGAAAGCACATCGTTTAAAAGAGAACGCTGATATATTTGATTTTGTCTTAACTGATAAGGATATGAAACGTCTTTCTGACTTAAATGAAAACAAACGTATCGGTCCAGATCCAGACAACTTCGACTTTTAATCAAAACACCCCCGCTTTTTTGCTTTGCGGGGGTGTTCCTATTGGTCATTTTGATTTTTTAAAGGAAGCTTCATATTCTTCTATGATTTTATTCCCACCATTTGATTTCCACTTCTCTACATCCTTCTGAAATTGATCTTCACTGATGTCTCCAAGAATGAACTTATACGTCGCATCATCGATGATTTTCTTCAATTCGTTTCCACGCTCTGATGCTGTTTCTGAATACAGGCTTTCAGCAGGATTGGCAACGATGATGTTTTTATTGTCTTCTTCTAGCTCTTCATATTTAGAACGAACTGCATCCCCTTTATTTTTCAAGTAACGTTTATCAATTCCTACAAGACTGACAAGCGGCTGGACATCTGTCTGCCAGCCTTTTACTTGGCTTTCTTCCCTGACAAATGTATTCCCTTCTTCTTTCTTATAATGCTGGCCATCGATACCGTACGTCATGAGACCATATACATCTTCTTCGGCAATGCGGTCAAAGAAGGCCAAAATCCGCTTTAATTCTGCCTCTGATTTCACGCTTGTTTTAGGGAATGCGAAGATGCCATTATGACCACCTGATGCCCACACACGTTCTTTGCCATCTGGGCCTTTGATTCGGTTGATAATATCTACTTTCATGTTTTTATCTGTCGCATCATCTCGCAGGTTCACGGCATCTACCATATTTCCAACATAGATGCCTGCTTTTCCTTGTGAGAATAATTCCTGCTGCTGTGTTTTGCTTGTCACTGGGAAGTCTTTGTTGATATAGCCATTATCACGCAGCTTTTTCATGTATTTCATTGTATTCATATATTCATCTGTCATAAAGTCTGGCGTGAATTTCCCGTTTTCTTCTTTCCAGTCTGTTGGCATTCCTTCATATGAACCAAGTGTTTTAAATGCTCCATAAATTAAATCGTTCCGATCCGTAAAGCCAATTGTATCTGCTTTTCCGTTTTGATTCGGGTCTTTTTCAGTAAAGGCTTTGGCTACTTCATATAGATCATCCAATGTTTTTGGTGTATCCAAATTTAAATTTTCAAGCCAATCCTTTCGAATGACAATCCCTTGTCTAGAAAGTGGTCTTTCTCTATAGATGCCATAAAGCTTGCCGTCTATAGAGGCGTTTTTATTAATCAGTTCGTTCATCTTACTTAAATTTGGATAATCCTTCAAATACGGACCGACTTCCCAGAACATGCCTGATCTGAACGCATTAATCGCAGACGAATTTTTAATGTCTTGAATCGTCACAATTTGCGGCAAATTCCCTGCTGCAAGTGCGGAATTTAACCGATCTTCCTTCACAGCATCAGGCACCCATGTAATATCAAGCTCTGTATTTGTGAGCTTCTCAATCTCTTTTAAAACGGAATCCTTCGGCGGCTGCTGATGATATAAAATCGCCATCCATGTCAGCTTTACCTTTTTGTCTAAATCAACCTTCTCATCTGATGAGTTTGCCCCTTTACTTGAACATGCTGACAAAATACCGCTTGCTGCAAATAACAGGACAAACGCTATCAGCCATAATTTCTTTCTCCCCATAAGATCCCTCCGTTGTTCCATCATTTTAACCCTTTACAGAACCTAGTAATGCCCCTTTGTTGAAATGCTTTTGAATAAATGGATAGACAAGCAGAACCGGAATGGTCGCCACAACAATGACAGCCATTTTAATCGTTTGGTCTGGCGGTGGTGTGGATGAGCCCATATCCGACATATCTCCCTGCATTCCGCTTGAGACAATGACAATCTGTCTCAGCAGCACCTGAATCGGCCATTTCACTGAATCATTTAAATACAGAATGGCGGTCATATACGTATTCCAATACGTCACGGCATAAAAAAGTGAAATGGTTGCAATGGCTGGCAAAGAAAGTGGCAGCACAATTTTAAAGAAAATCCCTAAATCGTTACAGCCGTCCATCTTCGCTGATTCCTCAAGACTTGCCGGTATGTTTTGAAAAAAGTTTTTCAAAATGATTAAATTGAACGCATTGATTGCAACCGGTAGAATAAGTGACCAATACGTATCAAGCAGACCAAGTGTTTTCACCACAATAAACGTCGGAATCATACCTCCGCTAAACAGCATCGTGAAGACAACGAGAAACATCAGTGTTCTCCGGCCTTTTAGCTCCTGGCGAGACAGCCCGTATGCCATAAGCGAGGACAAAAACATGCTGACAGCTGTTCCAACAAGCGTCACAAAAATGGACACAATGAGACTGCGATACACAATATCTGTAGAAAAAATGTATCGATATGCCTCTAAAGAAAACGTCGTTGGGAACAAGATAAACTTCTTCGTGATGACCTCTTCTACTGTTGCAAAAGAGGCGGCAATGACATGGATGAACGGAAGCACACAAATTAATGCGAACATGAGTAGAAAAGAGTAATTAAATAAATTGAACAATCGGCCTTTAATAGAACGATCTATGTTCATCACGCCCTTTCTTTGAAAGCGTTATCATTTCAACTGAAAGTAAGCTGCAGCCTGTGACGATATCGTGATTAAAATGTAACAAACGAGGGAAGAAAGCGTCTATAATCATCTTGACAGACCAACTGAATAGATCATGTCAGCCGTGCTTTTATACTCATGAAACAAAAGAATAAGATCATTAGCTCATGACATGATTATGCCCTATGCCTGATCATTTTCTTCGAGTATTTCCGTCGTATTGACATCTGGTTTGTAGCCTAACTCCTGCTTCGTTTTCTCAGTAGACCATGGCTTTCCTTCATTCTCTGATACAGCATAATAGGTCCCAAAGGGAATATCCGATTCAATCGCTGCCTTTGTCATACCTGCAAGATCCTCATGTGACAGCAGTGTTCTTTTTGTTCTTTGCTTTTTGTATAATGCCTTCATCTCATCTGTCACAACTGTTCCAATCCGTAAGTTGATGACAGACATTCCCGTTTGATCGTGGAACAAACGCCCCAACTGTTCGGAAGCAAATTTTAAAATGCCATAGACATTTTTAGTCGCAGGCACATCGTCAGTTGTAATCTGCCGTCCAAGTAAGGAGCGTCCATCCTCTTCATAACGATCAGTCACATGGTTGCTGCTTGCAAAAATGACTTTTTGTATGCCAAGCCGCGCGGCTGACCGAAACATATAATAGGTACTCCTCCAAAAAATATCAGTCATTTTTGCAAATTCTTCATGATCCATCACATCATGCGTCATGTCAATGTTTGGAAGATGCAAGATGACATCTGTATCCCGCGGAATTGCCTCATATACATTCTGTTCATTCGCTGCATCGGCTAAAATGACTCCTTCTACACAGCTCGTCAGATCAATAATCGTGACACTGTACTCAGTAGAGAGCGCTTTTGTTAAAAGGCGTCCAATTACACCGCATCCGCCAATGATGGTGATTTTTTTCATCTGTCTCCTCCTTTCTTTTGACGTAGTATGTCCAAGCGTTTTCTTGATTACAGCCACTTTTTCAAAAATCGTGTCGCCTCGTGACGCATAGCGGCTGTTTCAAAATGACCTGCATGAAGATGGGCAAGCTGATATCGTTCTTTCAATGAAGCAGCTTGATAGGTTCCACTCAATACCTTTTGAATCCTTCCAACGCCTTCAGCAGGCGTGAGCTGATCAAGTTTTCCAACTAAGCTTAAATGCGGTCTTGGAAAAATCATTTCTTGAATGTCAGCTGCTGTAAAATGCCTTGCTAAGCTCGGTACATAGTAATAAAAGCCATGCCTGTCCAAATTGTTCGTTTCAATTAATGTATGATGATCCACCTGTGCGCAAAGATCAACACACACACTGACCCTCTCATCAAGTGCAGCCGTCCACCAGGAAAGGAGACCGCCCATTGACATCCCAAAGACAGCTAACCGGTCCGCCAGTACATCAGATCGAGACAGCAAATAATCAATCGCACACATGCTTTCATAGAGCATCATGCCCCACATCACTTTTCCTGTTAAAAGCATTTCCTTAAAAATTTCACTTTCTGTTCTTCCCCTTCTCTCACCAAACCCTGCATGATCAATGGCCAGTACACTATATCCTTTTGACGTAAACTCTTTTGCATATGAAGGCGTTTGCAAATAATGAGCACCCTCTAACAGCTCTTCCTTCCCGTTCACGTAATTACCGCCATGAGAGTGTTGGAACAGTACTACGGGTCTTTTTTTCACCGTATCCTTCGGTTTCACGAAATAAGCAGGGACTTCCTCTACACCATTCATAGAGAGAATAAGTGTTTCCACTACATATGATTCACGTTCCTCCATTTTTAACGTATAAGCCTCCACGCGATGACGTTCTGGCATTTCTCCTAACAGACTGAGCAGTTGTTCACGTTTGCTTTCCTTTTCCATTGACGTCACTCCTCATTTTTTTGATCACCTGTTAAAATACGAGATCCAAGAAAGAATCACCTTGTTTTCGACAAAATTATGTCCCGGGAAATAAAGAACACCCACCGGTTCATACCGATGGGTGTCATCATTAGTTCGCAACAATATTGACAAGCTTCCCAGGAACCGCAATCACTTTACGAATGGTTTTCCCTTCCAGCTGTTCTTTTACTCGTGCATCATTTTTCGCAAGCTCTTCTAACTGCTCCCTTGTTGCATCAGCAGGAACGGTTAATTTTGCTTTTACTTTACCGTTAAGCTGTACGACAATTTCTACTTCATCGTCGACAAGCTTTGACTCATCATATTGAGGCCATGCTTCATAAGAAATAGACCCTTCATGACCAAGTTTATTCCACAGCTCTTCTGCTAAATGCGGTGCAATTGGAGAAAGAAGCTTTACAAAGCCTTCTGCATATTCTTTCGGCAGTGTATCAGCCTTGTAGGCATCGTTGATAAACACCATTAATTGTGAAATGCCTGTATTAAAACGCAAGCCTTCATAATGATCTGTTACCTTCATTACGGTTTCATGATAGCTGCGTTCTAATGCGCCGCCAGATTGCTCTGTCACTTTATCACTAAGTGAGCCATCTTCATTTGTAAATAGACGCCATACACGATCAAGGAAACGACGAGCGCCATCAAGTCCTGTTTCAGACCAAGCAATTGAAGCATCTAAAGGTCCCATGAACATTTCATAAAGTCGTAATGTATCTGCACCATGAGATTCTACGATATCATCCGGGTTGACCACATTTCCTTTTGATTTACTCATTTTTTCATTGTTTTCCCCAAGAATCATGCCTTGGTTGAACAATTTCATGAAAGGTTCTTTTGTTGGAACAACACCGATATCATACAAGAATTTATGCCAGAAGCGTGCATATAGAAGATGTAGTACAGCGTGTTCTGCTCCGCCGATATACACATCAACTGGAAGCCATTTTTTCAGCTTCTCAGGAGATGCAAGCTCTTCTGAGTTATGAGGATCAATATAACGTAAGAAATACCAGCAGCTGCCTGCCCATTGCGGCATTGTATTCGTTTCACGGCGGCCTTTCTTACCTGTTACAGGATCTACAACCTCAACCCAGTCTTTAATATTGGCTAATGGTGATTCACCTGTACCACTTGGCTTAATCTCAGTCGTCTTAGGCAAGATCAGTGGAAGCTCTGCCTCTGAAACAGCTGAAGATGTTCCGTCCTCCCAATGAATAATTGGAATTGGTTCACCCCAGTAGCGCTGACGGCTGAATAGCCAGTCTCTTAAACGATATGTGACTTTCTTTTCACCTTTTTGATGTTCTTCAAGCCATGCAATCGCTTTTTCAATCGCCTCTTCTTTTCCTAAGCCATTTAGGAAATCAGAGTTAATGTGCTTCCCATCACCTGTGTAGGCTTCTTTTTCAATGTCTCCGCCTTCTACAACTTCTTTGATTGGAAGATCAAAAGTTTTAGCGAATTCATAATCACGTTCATCATGAGCAGGAACCGCCATAATAGCTCCAGTCCCATAAGTCGCCAGCACGTAATCTGCAATCCAGATCGGCATTTTTTCACCATTTAACGGATTGATGGCATACGCCCCTGTGAAAATACCCGTTTTCGTTTTGGCAAGATCTGTCCGCTCTAAATCACTCTTTGATTGAATTTCTTTGATATATGCTTCGACTGCTTCTTTTTGGGCAGCTGATGTAATTTTTTCAACTAGTGCATGTTCTGGAGCAAGCACCGCATAAGTTGCACCAAATAGTGTATCAGGACGCGTTGTAAAAACCGTAAACTGTTCGTTATGCCCTTCTACTTCAAAATGAACGTGCGCACCTTCAGAGCGTCCAATCCAGTTACGCTGCATATCTTTGATGCTTTCAGGCCAATCAATGTCCTCTAAATCTTCTAACAGCCTGTCCGCATATGCTGTAATCTTTAGCATCCACTGCTTCATAGGACGTCTTTCAACAGGATGGCCTCCGCGTTCACTTTTTCCATCAATGACTTCTTCGTTTGCAAGCACTGTGCCAAGCGCTGGGCACCAATTCACTGGTACTTCATCGATATAGGCCAATCCTTTTTCGTACAATTTTAAGAAAATCCATTGTGTCCATTTGTAGTAATTCGGATCTGTCGTGTTGATTTCTCGATCCCAATCATACGAGAACCCTAGTGATTGAATTTGGCGGCGGAAGTTATTGATGTTCTCTTCTGTAAAGGCCGCCGGGTCATTCCCTGTATCAAGTGCATACTGTTCTGCCGGGAGACCAAATGCGTCCCATCCCATTGGATGAAGAACATCATATCCCTGCATACGTTTCATGCGTGATAAAATATCCGTTGCTGTATAGCCCTCAGGGTGCCCGACATGAAGTCCTGCTCCTGATGGATATGGAAACATATCAAGCGCATAAAACTTCGGTTTATCTTCCGAGTCAGATGTGGCGAATGTTTTATGTGTCAGCCAATAATCCTGCCACTTCTTTTCAATTTCCCGATGCTGAAAACTCAATGTGAAAACCTCCTTTAATATGTACGGCTTTATCTGCTTAGATGACCACTGCAAGAATTCAGATTTTTCTAAAATCAACAAAAAACCCTCATCCCTGGAAAGGGACGAGAGATTTTTTGGTTCCCGCGGTACCACCCTTGTTAGCGTAACATGCTGTTCGTACGCTCACTTAATATCTTTAACGCAGACATGCGACAGAAGCTTTAACGCAACTGCAACTCTGAGGCGAGTTCAGAAGCAGATTTGATTGACTTTCACCAGCCGTCAATTCTCTAAAGACAAATACTGCTTTCCTACTACTCCTCTTCACTGTTCTTATCGTAACCGTCATCTAAGTAGTATTTTATAGAATTATGATCATAAGTGCAAGCAGGTTTGTATACAATGGGAATGTACCCTAGACTAGGGTAAAGTAGAGGATATTATTCGTGTGGAGATCGGTTATGACGGCTGGAGTCTGCATCCTGTGAACGCTGTTCTCTTACAAAATCAAAGCTTCGCAGAACTGCTTCTCCTCCGTAACCTGAAATAATTGATAAGATGATCAAGTGCAGACTAGAATCGGGATTTGAGGATAAGACAAGCAGTGTAGCAGCAATCATCCCAACGAGCCAATCTTCAATAAACCCTAAGTAAATAAACTTTTTTGTCATTCTGGGCTTCTCTAGCCTGCCTTTTTTCTTTACGTGACCGAGAATGCCCATGACCCCTCCAATGGCGCAAGCAATAATGACTTGTTGCAGCATTTTCATCACCTTCCTAAAGCCCTTAGAATAGTAAAGCGACTTCAGGCTGTCCAGCCCCCTGTAATGCCATTCTGCTGTTCCGTCATAATCCATGTAAAAGGTCTATTCTCTCTAACGAAGAAAAAAAGCTTGTTTCTTCCATTATATGTGAATGACCTAAAAACAATCTTGATGCATTGGAATCATTTTCACCTAATCCATATTAACTATTTTTGTCATTTTATGAATGTTGAGTAATTGATTCCTTCTTTTTCTAATGAAAAGTCTCCTTACTTACTCTATTCTAATGGAGGACAAACTATGATGACAAATTTAACAAAGCGTTTGCAATCGTTGAAACAGAACATATGTTATGTTACGTTTATAAGGATTCATTTGGTCGAAAAGACAACCATTTGATATGTCTTATAGCAGCAAAGGAGGGTAATATGGTCAGCTCGAACATTTTCGGCTTGCAAAAACAGCTTGAACTCATCAAAAAAGCGCTGGATCATGCGCGCATCGGTGTTGTCATTACAGACCCTTCCTTAAAGGATAACCCGATCGTTTATGTGAATCATGGCTTTACACAAATGACTGGATACAAACCAGATGAGATTCTTGGGCGTAATTGTCGATTCCTTCAAGGAAAAGACACGGATCAAAAGCAGCTTGCTTTAATTCGTCATGGAATTCAAAACAAAACACCTATTACCACACAGCTAAAAAATTATAAAAAAGACGGCACTTTTTTTTGGAATGAACTCAATATAGATCCTCTATACATTGAACAAGATGACAAAACATTTTTCATTGGTTTTCAAAAGGATATTACGAAACAGAAAGAATATGAACAGCTCCTAGAAGATTCCTTACAGGAAGTCACCTCTCTTTCGACGCCAATCGTCCCAATCAAAAATGGTGTATCTGCCCTTCCGCTTTTCGGGAAATTATCTGAAGAACGCTTTGATGCCATTGTCGCTAAGTTAACTTGTATATTAGATGATTCAAAGGATGATTATTTAATTGTCGACCTTTCTGGTTTAATCGAAGTCGATGATTCCGTCGCAGCACGTATTTTTAAACTGCATCATCTTCTCAATCTAACGGGAACCGAACTAATCATCACTGGAATCAAACCGCAGCTTGCGCTGAAAATGAAAGACCTCGATACAGATTTCCAAAATACGATCACTTATTTGACAGTAAAAGAAGCCATAAAAGGATTACCATTAGCTGAAAACCCTGTGTAAACAGGGTTTTTTTAATTGAACCGCTCCCCAAAATGGAAAAATGAGGTATGATAGGTGTAAATAGCATTAGGGGGGCTGTTAGATATGTTGTTACTCATATTGGGTCTTTTATGTGTTTGTTTTGCCATCGGATATGCCGTCAATTTCTTCTTATTCAAACACCAGAACGAGCTGATTTTTTCAAAGAAACTTTTTTATCCTTTTTTGATTATTGGTCTCTTCTTTTCCATTATGTCATTACCGTTTGCTGCTGCAAATGCGCCAAAAGCACAAACCGATCCATCTTCCGAACAGCTTTTAAAGGATCAAAAGGAGCTCTCAGCTGACATTTCGAGCTTAAAAGCTGATAAAGAGTCGCTTACCTCCTCTTTAGAAGACGCGGAGAAGGAAAAAGAAAAGCTGGAAAAAAAGCTAGAAACCATCACCTCAGAAAAAGAAACGGTCAAACAGCAAGAAAAGACCATTCAATCGCTTGAAAAGAAAATAGACAAGCTTACCTCCAGCAATGAAACACTCAAACAAGAAAACAAGAATAGCAGCAGCGATACGAAGTCTTCCACCGTCCAGCGCTCTGCTCCTAAAGATGAAGGAAAAAACACAGGCGGTCATGAATCACAAAAGGAAACAAAAAAAGAATCAGCTGCCTGTAACATTAAAGGGAGTGTCAACGGTATTTATCACACACCAAGCAGCAGATACTACTCTAGAACAAAAAATGTAACCAAAATGTTCTGCTCCGTAGAAGAAGCAGAGCGTGCCGGATACAGGGCACCTAAGCAATAGCGATGTTTAATTAAGATTAAAAAGAACCTCCTGAGCGCCCAATCGGGTTTCCAGGAGGTTCTTTTTTAAATTTCTCTTCTTAAAGCTGATAATACATTCGTTTTTGTTGCCTTACGTGCTGGGTTCAGCCCTGAGATGATCGCTACCCCTGCGCTGATCACTGTTGCTGTAATCACAAGGCTAAGCGGAATATAGGAAAAAGTAATCGAGAATTGATCGCTTGATCCTCCCTCAGACATGGACGACAAAATGGCTGGGATGATTAAATTAACGGCAAAACTAATCAAATATGAGATGATAATACCGATGATTGATCCGATGACTCCAATATAAGCACTTTCCATTAGGAACATTCGCTTGATAATGGATGGATTCGCGCCAATGGCTTTCATAATCCCAATCTCTTGTGTTCGCTCTGTTACCGCCATGGTCATCGTATTGAAAATACCGATGGCAGAAATAATGACTGCAATACATCCGACAAAAATAAGTCCAATTTTGAAGACTGTAAAGAACATAGCCATTCCTTCTAGCTGATTCGTCACAGAGATGACTTGGTAGCCCTCATCTGTTAGTTTATCCGTGAGTGCACCGACATTGTCGAATTTATCTGCATAAACAGAGGTCATTTTCTCGACATTTCCTGCTTCAGGAGACAGGTCGAGTATTTGGCCAAATTCTTTTTCATAAGCATTCGGAATCAGAATTTTATGATCCTCCTGCCACTCCAAATTCGGCTTTTTCAAAACACCTACTACACGGAAATCAAATGTTTTTTCTTTGACGACTTCATTTTCTTCATTTAGTTTTGGCACTTTGATTTGAACCACTTTATTTAAAATATCCTTCGTGTAGCCTTTAGGCTCCTTCGGTGTTTCTTCACCGTTTGACGTCTGATTTAATTCTTTTTCATAGGCTTCTCGCTCTTTTTTTGTCCACAGTTGTTCCGCCATATGATATCCGACCACAATTTCGTTCGCTGATGTTGGCACTTTTCCTCGGTCTAGTTCAAGCCCTGCTTCTTTTTCTTCTTTCATATCGGTCAAAGCAGCCTGTGTTTCACTTGAACGGTCATCGAGCTCGACGTTAACCGATGGAATGATCGATGTTCTTGAGACAACAGATTTCACATGATCATATTTCTTTAAATCATCAATCTTGACGTCTCCTTTTTCTTTTCCTAACACTTTAATTTCTGTGATGATTTGCTGCTTCATAATTTCATCTTGAGCTGATTTTTGCAAACCAAAACCGACAGACGCTAAAACGATTAAGAAAGAGCATGCCATTGTCGTCGCAAGAATGGTCATAAACACACGCAATCTATTTTTCTTCATATTTCTTCTAATGAATTTGACCTGATCTCTAAATTTCAATGGATTGTTCCCCTTTCTTTAATACACCATCGTGAAGCTGGAACGTTGTGTCTGCGATTGAAGCGACTTCATCGTCATGTGTAATGATGACAAATGTAATTCCTTTTTCACGATTGAGCTGCTGGATAAAGGCTAGAATTTCTCCTTCAGTTTCTGAATCGAGACTCCCTGTTGGTTCATCCGCTAAAATAATAGATGGATTTAAAATCAAGGCTCTTGCAATACTCACACGCTGCTGCTGTCCGCCTGACAGCTCATTTGGGTAATGTCCTGCGTGATGTTCAAGACCTACTCGTTTCAGCATTTCTTTTACTTTCTCTTTTCGTTCAGACGGCTTCACACCTTTTAAAGTGAGCGGAAGTTCAACGTTCTCATACGTTGTTAAGCTACCGATCAACTGAAAGCTTTGAAAGATAAAGCCAAAGTGATCTAAGCGAAAGTCTGCCCATTCTTTTTCATTAAAGCCAGTCACATTGGTGCCATCAATGGTAATTTGTCCACTCGTTGGCGTAATATAGCCAGATATTAAGTTCAACAAAGTCGATTTCCCTGAACCACTTCGTCCAACAATACAAGCAATTTCACCTCTTTTGATGGACAGGTCAATCCCTTTTAGTACAGGAATTTCATTTTCCCTGCCTTTTTTTCCAATTTTAAATACATGATCTAATGCTTGAATCTGAATCATCTCTACTCCCCTGCTCTCTGTTTATCTTTTTCGATAGATTAAGAAATAACTCGTTAGTGCGCCCACAGCCCCACCGATGAGCATGCCAGCAATATAACCAAATATGGAATTGTCTGAAGAAAATCCACCCCAGCCAAATCCTAGAACACCAAAGGCAATGACCAATATCTGAATGGGCCTATCCATTTTGGGGTAAACAAAGAATCGTCCATTTCGTTCAACTGGATGTTTAATAAAACTGAACAAACCAATGAGATAAAATACGATTAGCATCACAATTGGCACGATAAATTCTACACCTGTAAACCAAATTGGATTTTCAACTAAATTTCGAAATTGAAAACGGTCTGTTATATAAGTAATTGGAGCAATGGGCATAATAAAGTAGTCATAACTGATATCGACCCAACTTCTATCCGTTTTTAATAAATAGTCTAAATGAAACATCGGAAGCCAAATTAATAAATAAGGTAAAATTGATGTACTGAATGTAACAATGGCTTGACTAATTGCGCTTCCTGTTAAAGCACCTGCTGCAAGACACAAACTATAAAACATTAAGGTGGACACAAGTGCAATCAAATAACCACTGTTAAACGCAATCGTATATTGTGGTTGAATGCATAAAATGAGTATATAAGTAAAGACATATGACAATACATGAACGAGCGTGATAATTCCGGCACCTAGGAAAAACTTTGTGTGATAAATGGTCGTTCTGCTAAACGGCAAAGATAAAGTAAAATCAATTTGCCCTTTATTTCGTTCAAAACCCAACTGGGTAATTGCAAAAATTAAACTCATCGTCCATGAAAAGGTGATATACATATCAGAACCGAAATCATAATAAAAGTAATTATCGAGTGGTGTACAAGTCGGATCGTTTACACAAGTTTGAAAGGATGAGTATTCCATTAAAAAGGATAATGGCGTCGCAAAGACCGCAACAAGCATCACTAAAATGAAAGTCAGCTCAGACTGCTTCCATTCCTTATATAACAATTGCCGCTTTACCATCTGCGTTTCCCTCCAAACTTCGCAATGAATACTTCTTCTAAATTCACAGGCAGTTCATGCCAGACTTTTGGTTCAAGCGATTTCAAATACTCTTTTGCCTCTTCATCTGTTTTGAGTACAAGTGCTGTATAGAACACACCCGCTTGATCTAAAATGGCAACGCCTTTTTTTCTAATACTTAAGTTCATATCCTCTTCAAATGCCATCTGGATTTTAACGTAGTCATTTTTCAACTCATCTAAATCCATAACACTTGTGAGCTGATTTCCTTCCAAAAACCCGATTCGATTACACATACGCTCAATATCCTCTAAACGGTGGGATGTAATTAAAATCGTTGTTTGTCGTTCTGCCACCTCGTCAATCATCAGCTGAAGAACATCATTTCTTGTGACCGCATCAATCCCGTCTGTCGGCTCATCTAACAAAATGACTGCTGGTTTAATGGCAAAACTTAAAATAAGGGACAGCTGTTTCTTTAAACCTGTTGACAATTCACGATATTTCACTTTTTCCGGAATCTCATACCGGTTCACAAGCTCGTTGGCATATGTCACGTCAAACTTTGGATACAGTTGTTTTAACAGCTTCACAAGCTGCCCATAATTGTACCGGTCAAAGTAGGGATTTACGACTGGCATATACACAATATTTTGCTTCACTAACGGGTGGTCTTTTACGAGCACATCTTTAAAATAAATCTCTCCTTCATCTGGAAGAAGAATTTGCTGAATCAAACGAAGAAGTGTTGTTTTACCAGAGCCATTCCGGCCAAGCAGACCAAAGATCTCTCCTTCGCCTATCTTGAAGGAAACGTTGCTGAGTACTTCGCATCCATTTAATTTCTTTGATACATTTCTGACCTCAATCAACTTGTTTTCCTCCTTTAAGACTTGAGCCGATCTCTTCTAGCCATTCCTTCAGTTGATGAATATCAATACCGGCATAATGAGCTTCTATGATGAGTTGTCTTAACTGTTCTTTCATCTCGAGCACCTTCCCTTCATTCAGCTTTAACTGAGCACCTTCTGTTACATACGTACCACGGCCTCTTAGCGTTTCAATAATCCCTTCCCGTTCAAGTTCTTTATACGCTTTGCTCACGGTGTTTGGGTTGGCAATAATAATGGTGGCGAGCTCTCTGACAGAGGGCAGTTTGTCACCTGGCTTCATCACGCCTTTTAAACATAAAATTTTGAGCTGCTCAATGATTTGTTCATATATTGGCGCAGCGCTTCTTGGATCTATTTGGATCATGATGGCTCCCTCTTTCCTCATTCATGCTTTTGCAGTCCTATCGCTTGTTCATGTCCTTGCATTAAAGGGACCGAATTGGGTATCAAATCTTTTTGAACTTCAAAACCAATGAAAACGAGAACGAAAAAAAATGTACATGCTAACGCAACAGCCAGCACCATCCACTTCAAATTGATTGGCTTTTTTTCTTTTTTCATGGTTGAACACCTTTCTTCACTTTTTAAGTGTCTGTAGTGTATTAGTTGATGTAGTACACTTAATACAATATAGACACTTAATTGAAAAGTCAAGAGACTCTAGAAAAAAATAGGCTGTTTTCGTAAAGATTGTTACTTTCTTGATTATACTGTTAAAAGGTTGTTACAGTGGGCATTCGGGAGGCGTTTAAGTATGTGGGAAAATGTTTATGAAGAGTTCAGCAATTTAACCAAATCAGAGCAATTAGCCTTGTTTAACGTAATGAAACAAGACTTATTTCCAGACGAACCAGATAAAATGACGAAACTACTTAAAAGCATTCGTGAAGCCAGATTTGCTTCTGGTTTATGGTTGAGGGTTATACTCTACCCAAAATTGCTGAACGCCTTAAAATACAAATTTTCACCGCATTTTATTGGAGACATAAAATCTTGAACGCATCAGGCAGTTTCGGATTTAATCAACTATAAGGTATCGTTGAAAATGATGAAACTTTCTTTCGTGAGTCTATGAAGGGGCGAGAAATCACCCATAGAAAAGCCAAAAAGCGTGGAGAAAATGACGAAAAGAGAGGTAATTCTAACCTTAAAATTGCTGTTGTCGTAGCACAAGACCGTAATGGAAGTGTAATTGCTCGTAAGGCAGGAACAGGTCGTGTTAAATCAGAAGGGTGAGTATATTCACCCTTCTGATTTGCTATGCACTGATACAGCAACAAACTATAAAAAGTTCGCCAAGATAACAGGATTACAACATGAACAGTCAATGAGCGTCAAAAACAGCGTGTAAAGAAGGGGATTTACCACATTTAACACGTTAATAATTTTTCATAATCGCCTGTAAAAGTGGATGGAGCGTTCTCAAGGAGTTGCAACAAAATATTTGGACAACTACCTCTACTGGTTCCGATGGCTTGATAAGGAAAAGAATTTAGCATTTGAAAAACGAGTAGAGCAAAGGCTTATTTTAGCGTGTCAAAAATCTAATTATAGTACAGTTGAGATGTTGAGAAGTGCATAATAAAAGACCCCAATATTAAGGTCTCTACAAGGTTTTAATTAGATACTATGACTTGGTTTTTGGACTTGCTTTTGAACAGGATTAGCACCCACCATACTAATAAAAATATATAGCCTATAACTGTAAAGATAGACCAAACTGCCCCCTGTTGTAATTGACTAAATAAGTGTTCAAATTCATTCATTCCTTCTACTCTACCAATGCTATTTATCAGGCTAATAATTGGAATTGTAACAGTAAATACAATGGTTAGAATGGACAATCCCCTATGTTTCTTTTTCACAACACTGAATATTGCAGTTCCTAATGTTGCTAAGAAAAATAAGTAATATAATGCCCAAAACCAATTAGGAAGAGTCTCCAACATTTTTTCTACCCCCTTGATTAAAGAAATTTTCAATTTCTTTATATATAACATATTTTAACAGAATGAAAACCAATTACAAATATATATCCAAAAACAACAATCTTTGCGAAAACATCCAAAAAATAAAACAGACCCTTTAAGAAGGATCTGTTCATCAAACATTATCGTAAGAAATTCCCAATATCATTTGGTTTTGCAAGCTTTGAATTTGAACACGCGCCCTGTCTAACCGTTCTCTTTGCTGGTCATTGGCGACATCTTTTAATTTTTCTAATTCATTGACCGTATTCTCAAGCATGAGCTGTGCTTTAGAAAACTCTTCCTCATTATAATGTTCCTGTCGTGAGCTCAAATCAAATTGCTCACTTGCAAACTCAAGAGTTTCAGTACTTTTTTGGATAAATTCATCGATCGACTGCCTTGTTGCCATCTTACATTCCCTCCATTTCATCATCGCTCCCGCCTATTTTGCCCATATAAAGCTTTTTCACTAAAGAAAATGTTGGACAGATTCAATTGTCCTCCTTCGTGATTTTTGTTAAACTTTAAGGATGCCTATTATTATGCAAGGAGGTTACTGACTTGGATCAGCATAACCCTTTTTTATATTCAAACAGCGAAAAACGTTACCACACATGGAACTACCATTTGCGTGAACACTTTGGTCATAAAGTATTTAAAGTAGCCTTAGACGGTGGCTTTGACTGCCCAAACCGTGATGGTACCGTAGCCCACGGCGGCTGTACATTTTGCAGTGCCGCTGGTTCTGGTGATTTTGCAGGAAACCGGGCTGATGATCTCATCACTCAATTTAATGAGATCAAAGACCGGATGCATACAAAATGGAAAGACGGAAAATACATGGCGTATTTTCAGGCGTATACAAACACACACGCGCCGCTTCCTGTCCTAAAAGAAAAATATGAAACCGTCATGAACCTGGATGGTGTCGTAGGTCTATCCATTGCAACAAGACCTGACTGTCTGCCGGATGACGTAGTGGAGTATTTAGCCGAATTAAACGAACGCACTTACATATGGGTAGAGCTTGGTCTTCAAACGGTACACGAACGGACAGCTATGCTCATTAACCGTGCTCATGATTATGAATGCTACGTTGAAGGTGTAGAAAAACTGCGAAAACACGGAATTCGTGTCTGCTCGCATATTATCAACGGATTGCCTCTTGAAAACCGGGACATGATGATGGAAACAGCAAAAGCTGTTGCGGATTTAGATGTGCAAGGAATTAAAATTCATTTGCTTCACCTTTTAAAAGGGACCCCAATGGTTAAGCAATACGAAAAAGGAAAGCTTGAGTTTTTAAGTCAGGAGGAATATGTTCAGCTTGTTTGTGATCAGCTGGAGATTCTGCCGCCAGAAATGATTATTCATCGTATTACAGGAGACGGCCCAATTGAATTAATGGTTGGTCCAATGTGGAGTGTAAACAAGTGGGAAGTACTAAATGCCATTAATGCTGAGCTTGAAAGACGTAACAGCTACCAAGGGAAACGTTTCGTCAGATTGGAAGAAGCAGCAAAATGATTTTGAAACGCATGCTTCCTTTTAGTAAAGAGCTGTTAGAACGCGCGTGTCAAAAAGGCGACATCGTCATAGATGCAACAATGGGGAACGGCCACGATACACTCTATTTAGCTGACCTTGTAGGAACTGATGGACAAGTGTTTGCATTCGACGTGCAAGAGGAAGCCTTGCAGCAGACAAGCAAAAGGCTTGGCGATCAATATCCTTACGTTCATCTGATCCATGATGGACATGAAAAACTGGCGGATCATCTGCCGAAGGACATTTATGGACATATATCTGGTGCAGTGTTTAACCTTGGGTATCTACCTGGAGGCGATAAAGCCGTTACCACTCAGGCGCATACAACCATTGAAGCGATTAAACAACTCCTCGAATGGCTCAAACCCGGAGGACTGATCGTCCTTGTGATCTACCACGGACATCCCGAAGGTAAAAGAGAAAAAGAAGTGCTTCTCGACTATTGCAGATCACTGTCTCATGAAGAGGTACAAGTTTTATCATATCAATACATGAATATTCAAAACGACCCGCCTTTTGTGGTCGCAATTGAAAAAAAGCTAAAATGATGTGCATTTTAGCTTTTTTTCTTCTTTTCAGCGTGATAGAAAACCTTTGCAGACCTGACACCGAATGCGAGGGTTTGTCTACACGCTAAAGCTCAAATCTTATTGGATTTGAGCTTTTTTATGATGATTTCATCCAAGGCATTTTCTGATAGGTCCGATAGGCTCTTCCGTTAATATAGAAAAAGAACGATGTTTTCCCGCTTGATTTGATCAGCCTTTTTGCCAGCTTGTTCATCTCTTTTTGGGCTGTCACTTTTTCATCGGACAAATAGACCGCGAGTAATCCTCTGTTAATCAATTTGTGAAAGTTCTCATGCGGAATGCCTTTCAGCTGCTCATCCGCTTTTTCGATAAAATGCTGTAGTCTATCCATCATCTCATGATGAGAATCGTAGTATGAGCAAAAGTTCAGATCTCCCCCAAGCCGGTCCTCTTCTTGGTCAATTAAATAATCGAGTAAAATGTGCAGACCTTGAATATAAGGGAAATAGCTTTCGTAAATTTGCTTCGCTTGCTTTTCTGTAAAATCAGGCTGCAGCGCATACGCCACAAGACAGAATATCCCTAACGTCGATCCCGCACAAGCTGAAAACTCATACCATTCCATCTTCGGCAAATCCTTTTCATATTGGCGGAACCACGACTCTAGCCTTGGCACACGCTCATGAGGAACAACGTGCTTATGTACTTGCAGATCACTATAGTAATCACACAGCGTGTGTAAATATGGCTGAATGATTGGATAATGCTCAACGCGCGTAAGCACGTCTTGACATGTGCGGACAAGCGCATGTAAGTATCCATGATCCTCTTGATCCTCACGGAATTGATAGTATGGCTTGAGCTCAGCATGAATATCAAGCGCATCTCTCATCGCTTGATGCAGCATATGAAAATCCTTTGGATCAAGCGACGTGCTGCGGTCACATAGGTTATCTAAGTAATCACTGATGGTTTGATATGCCACGATGAATTCAATACACGTTTCTTTCTCTTCACCTGCTAGAAGTGATAAAATACCTCCGCCTTCACAGTGAAACGTTTTACTAGATATGCTCGCTAGTGCCTGCGTTCTCAGTTCTTCATTTTCAATCATTTCTGCATGAGCCCGCCACTTTTTCAGCTCCTGATGAACAAGCGGAAAAATATCTTTATACACCTTTGTCATCAGTGCAAAAGGACGCTCTGGTACTGACAAATCACTCCACCCCCAACTTAAAGCTCACAATCAAATATATTGATCTGTAAAGGCTCTTGCCGCCTTAAACACATCTTCTCTTTCCGGTTCATTAAAAATTTCGTGATACAGCTCTTCCCATTCACGGTATGATTTATTGGTTGATTCTATGCCATTGAACCATTTGATTACCCTCGTTTTATCCACGATCTTATCATCGCCGGCCTGCATTAAAAGGAGCGGGATCGATTTAAAGACATTCGTCGGTTGCATCGCTGCATCGATATTTTTGATCAGCTCTCGATACCAGCGAACCGACACCTTTGTCACGTAAAGAGAATCATTTGAGTCTGCCTCAATGACCGCTTGATTTCGTGTCGCTAGTTCAATCGACAGCCCTGACTCTACTTTAAAAGACGGTGCCAGCACATTTAGACCTTTTGACGCAAAATCCATCAGCTTCTTCGGTTTAAATTGCAGACCTAAACAAGGTGATGATAAAATAAGGCCATTCAACTTCGTATGGGTATACTGCTTCATCCACTCAATTGAAATGAGTCCACCCATACTGTGTCCAAGTAAAAATGTAGGAAGCCTGAATGATTTCGCATGTTCGATCCATTCATCGACTGTATCAATGTATTCTTGAAATGAACGAATGTGGCCTCGCGCACGTGTCGATGTGCCTTGCCCAGGCAAGTCACCCATGACGACATGATAGCCTGCATTCCGCCACATTTCAATCAGCCATTTATATCGGCCGTGATATTCACTCGCACCATGTACAATCACAATTGTACCAACTGGTCTTTCAGCATGCCAAGTCCACAAAGTAAACACCTCACAAATGTTGTATTAAGAAAGGAAGTAGAAAAAGTGATTTATCCATATCATCAGTTTACACCTGAGATTCATGAATCGGTCTTTGTCGCAGAAAACGCCACCATTACCGGTGATGTCACAATTGGAGAATATTCGAGCGTGTGGTTCCAAACTGTCATCAGAGGCGATGTCGCACCTGTGAGAATTGGAAAGAACGTCAACATTCAAGATTTATCGTGCCTGCATCAAAGTCCTGGAAAAACACTTCTTATTGAAGATGGTGCTACCATTGGACACCAAGTCACATTACATAGCTCAATCATTCGAAAAAATGCCCTCATTGGCATGGGGTCCATCATTCTCGATGGTGCGGAGATTGGCGAAGGCGCCTTTATCGGTGCAGGAAGTCTTGTCCCTCAAGGCAAGGTCATCCCAAAAGGATCACTCGCTTTTGGCCGTCCAGCCAAAGTCGTTCGGCTGTTAACAGATGAAGATATTCAAGACATGGACCGAATCCGCAGAGAATATGTAGAAAAAGGACAATACTATCGTTCCCTTTTATCTCGTTAACATCATACGTGTATCTTCACTTTATCATGTTTTTTTCAGGATATTAAGCAATAACTATGAACCGCTTGTTATTTTACCCTTTTCCTCCACTTTCTATCATGACAAAAAAGGTTTTCAGCACAAAGCTGAAAACCTTTTTTCATTAACTGAAGATGACTTCTTTTGGTTGATGATTCAATTGCTCTGGATCAATACTACGCTCCACATAAATGCTGTGCCAAATCATAAAGATCAGAACGGTCCAAATCTTACGGCTATGATCTGCCTTACCAGCACAATGTTCATTTAATAAATCAAGCACATACGCTTTGTTAATATATTCGTCCGTTTGACTGTTTTTAATGATGTCTTTCGCCCAAGCGTTCATCTCATTTTTCAGCCAATGACGAATTGGAACAGGGAAGCCCAGCTTCTTGCGGTTTAACACATGGTCAGGCACAATGCCTTCTGCTGCTTTACGCAATAAATATTTCGTTGTGCCATCTTTTGTTTTCAGCTCTTCTGGAATTTTAGAAGCCGCTTCAAATACGACCTTATCAAGGAATGGAACACGAAGCTCAAGGGAATTCGCCATTGTCATCTTATCTGCTTTCAGTAAGATGTCACCGCGCATCCACGTATGAATATCAACATATTGCATTTTGTTAATATCACTGTAGCCTGCACTTTCCTCGAAGTATGTCTTCGTCACATCACGATACGTAATGTTCGGATCATACTGCTTTAAGAGGTTTTTCTTTACTGGCTCTTCAAAGATTTTCGCATTACCGATATAACGCTCCTCTAATGGTGTACAGCCGCGGACGATAAAGCTTTTACCTTTCATTCCTTCTGGCATTAAGCGCGCCAGACGAAGAAGAAGCTTTTTCAGCATAGATGGAACAGATTCAAATGGTTTAAGAGAAAGCGGCTCACGGTAAATATTATATCCACCAAACAGCTCGTCTGCTCCCTCACCAGAAAGAACAACCGTCACTTGTTTCTTCGCTTCCTTTGCCACGAAGTACAATGGAATCGCCGCCGGATCAGCTAAAGGATCATCTAAATGCCAAACAATTTTCGGAAGCTCATTCATATACTCCTCAGGAGAAATCACGGCGCTGAAGTTTTGTAAGCCCAGCTTATCAGCCGTTTCCTTCGCCACATCAACTTCACTAAAGCCATCCTGCTGGAAACCAACAGAAAACGTCTTCAGCTCAGGATGAAATTCCTTTGCGACAGATACGATGAAAGAAGAATCGATACCACCTGATAGGAATGAACCAACAGGAACATCACTTCTCATGTGAATTTTCACAGAATCATAGATTGCATCGCGGACTTCTTCAATCAGCTTTTGTTCTTGTGTTTGTTCAGGCTTGAATTGAACTTTCCAGTAAGTCTTAAACTCAATCTCCTGTCCTGGGCGTAAAGTAAACTGATGACCAGGCTCTACTTTGTGCACCTTTTGATCAAGTGTATTTGGCTCAGGTACGAACTGGAATGACATGTATTGCTGTAAGGATGTCTCATCAAATAAAATGTTCTCGTTCACTGCCATCAAGCTTTTGCGTTCAGACGCAAAGTACACTTGCTCATCCATTTGTGTAAAATAAAGCGGTTTGATGCCAAAAGGATCTCTTGCGCCATATAATAATTGCGCTTCTTTATCCCAAATTAAAAATGCAAACATGCCGCGAAGCTTTGAAGCCGCTTCTTCTTTATAATGACGGTATGTGGCAAGAAGTACTTCCGTATCTGAATCTGTGCTGAATGTATAGCCTTTTTTCACAAGCTCTTCCTTCAGCTCCACATAGTTATAAATTTCTCCGTTGAAAATAATCCAGTACTTTTCATCTTCATAAGAAAGCGGCTGCTTTCCGTGCTCAACATCTATAATACTTAAACGTCTAAATCCAAATCCTACATGCTCATCATGAAAGTAACCCTCATCATCCGGACCGCGATGAACGATGAGACGATTCATTTGTTTAATTAGCTCTTCCTGTTCAGTAGTTTCGGACAATGGACGGTGATTAAATACACCAACAAACCCACACATATTATTGCCTCCACGTTATGTTATTTCTTAAAAGTAGACCTATAATTAGACAGTATTTTGTCCGATTTTGTTTCACATTTTTTCGCTTTTTGCTGATTTTTTTTTAATCAAAAGGAAAACCGCTTAAAATAAGCGGTTTTCTATGTTGTTATTGTCCCAATGCTTCTTTACGAAGTGTTTCGGCTTTATCCGTTTTTTCCCACGGAAGATCTAAGTCGTGACGACCGAAATGTCCGTATGCAGCTGTTTGTTTGTAGATCGGACGGCGCAGGTCAAGCATTTTAATAATGCCAGCTGGACGAAGATCAAAGTTTGCACGAACCACTTCAATTAATTTTTCTTCAGAAGCTTTTCCTGTTCCGAATGTATCAATTGAAATCGATACAGGCTGTGCAACACCAATTGCATAAGCAAGCTGTACTTCACAAGAATCTGCAAGGCCGGCAGCTACGATGTTTTTCGCTACGTAACGAGCAGCATATGCCGCAGAACGGTCAACCTTCGTTGCATCCTTACCTGAGAAAGCACCACCGCCATGACGAGCGTATCCGCCATACGTATCAACGATGATTTTACGTCCAGTTAAACCAGCATCCCCTTGAGGTCCACCGATCACGAAACGGCCAGTTGGGTTAATAAAGTATTTTGTCTGTTCATCAATCAGTTCACTTGGAACGACAGGGCTGATGACATGCTCTTTTAAGTCACTTTGGATTTGTTCAAGCGTCACTTCTGGTGCATGCTGCGTAGAAATAACCACTGTGTCAATACGAACTGGTTTGTTTTGCTCATCATATTCAACTGTGACTTGTGTTTTTCCGTCTGGACGAAGGTATGCAAGTGTCTCATTCTTACGTACTTCTGTTAAACGGCGAGATAATTTATGCGCTAGGGAAATCGGCAGCGGCATGAGCTCTTCGGTTTCGTTGTTGGCAAAACCAAACATCAATCCTTGGTCACCTGCACCAATCGCATCAATTTCTTCTTCAGTCATTGTTCCTTCACGTGCTTCAAGGGCTTTGTCTACACCTTGCGCAATATCAGCAGACTGTTCATCAATTGATGTAAGGACCGCACATGTTTCCGCATCAAAACCATATTTCGCACGTGTGTAGCCAATTTCCTTAATTGTGTCACGCACCGTCTTTGGAATATCGACATAAGTAGACGTTGTAATTTCACCGCTTACTAATACGAGACCGGTTGTAACAGAAGTTTCACAGGCAACACGTGCATTTGGATCTTTCTTTAAAATTTCATCCAAAATGCTGTCTGAAATTTGATCACAGATTTTATCCGGATGTCCTTCTGTCACTGATTCTGAAGTAAATAAACGACGATTTTGACTCATAATGGCTATTTCCTCCTGTACAAGACCACATCATCCCAAGATGAGGCCTCCAATATGATACGGAACTCGTTCCCTCTTATATTTAATAACGTTTATATTAGAGATGTTATTGGCAATTTGTTCATATGATATCCCAAAAATAAAAAAACCATTTCCTTCATTGCGAGGAAAGGGTCTGAGATCGCATGCCTTTCACTCTTATCGCTCAAGGTGTTCTTGTACCTTGCATCAGGTTAGCACCTTGGTTTCTCAGCATGTTCATGCCTTTTTCATAAGAAACCGGTTGCTGGGCTTCATCGGGCCTGTCCCTCCACCAACTCGGGATAAGAGTATCCGTTCAATAAGATATCTTATCTTAAACCCTTGCGTCATGTCAATGCTTCATAAGAATTATCTCCCTCTTTTTTCTCCTCATCATTAGCATCACCAAAAAGCATATTTTCATAGCAGAAATGAAAAAACACACACAAAAATTTTTAAATAGTATAGACTATTATTATTAATGTGTTATACTAATCGAAACAAACAAATTCAACGGTAAAGGAAGGGTTTTTTTATGAACTCAGTGGATTTAAAAGAAGATTTGCAGTCATTGCTCTCATTAGAAAATACGCACCAAAATTTATCTGTTCCGAAACTTGTTGAAAAGATTTTGGCACGTAATGAAGGCGTTTTAACATCAACAGGAGCTGTCCGCGCGACAACTGGAGCCTACACAGGACGTTCGCCTAAAGATAAATTTATCGTCAAAGAAGAAAGCTCTGAGCATAAAATCGATTGGGGTCAAGTAAACCAGCCGATCTCCAAAGAAGCATTTGACCGTTTATATACAAAGGTTGTGTCATACTTAAAAGAACGTGATGAACTATTCGTCTTTGAAGGGTTTGCAGGCGCTGATGAAAGATATCGTATGCCGATTACAGTTGTAAACGAATTCGCATGGCACAATCTTTTTGCCAAGCAGCTATTTATCAGACCTGACGGGTCAACACCTTCTTCAAACGAAAAACCTTTCACCATCTTATCTGCACCGCACTTCAAAGCAGATCCTGTAACAGATGGCACAAACTCTGAAACGTTTATCATCGTTTCTTTTGAAAAACGCACGATTCTTATCGGTGGAACAGAATATGCAGGAGAAATGAAAAAGTCCATTTTCTCTGTGATGAACTACCTGCTTCCTGAGCAAGATATTTTATCCATGCACTGCTCAGCAAACGTAGGTCAAGAAGGCGATGTAGCCTTATTCTTTGGACTTTCAGGTACTGGGAAAACGACGCTTTCTGCAAGCGCAAGCCGCAAGCTGATCGGAGACGATGAACACGGCTGGTCTGGCACAGGGGTCTTTAATATCGAGGGCGGATGCTATGCGAAATGTGTGAACTTAAGTGAAGAAAAAGAACCACAGATCTACAAAGCGATCAGCTTCGGATCAGTTCTTGAAAACGTTGTGCTTGATGAAGAAACACGTGAAGCGGATTACGATGATACATTCTTTACTGAAAATACACGCGCTGCTTACCCAATCGAAATGATTGATAACATCGTGAAACCAAGTATCGCAGGACATCCATCTGCCATTGTCTTCTTAACAGCTGATGCGTTTGGCGTATTACCTCCAATCAGCCGTTTAACAAAAGAACAGGCAATGTACCATTTCTTGAGCGGGTACACAAGTAAATTAGCTGGAACTGAGCGCGGTGTCACATCACCAGAAACGACATTCTCAACTTGCTTCGGTTCACCATTCCTCCCGCTTCCAGCTCACGTCTATGCTGAAATGCTCGGCAAAAAGATTGATGAGCATGGTGCTAAAGTATTCCTTGTGAATACAGGCTGGACTGGCGGAGGCTATGGTACAGGCAAACGAATGAATCTCGCTCATACAAGAGCAATGGTGCAGGCAGCAATCGAAGGTGACCTTGACAATGCTGAGATGATCACTGATGACATCTTCGGATTACACATCCCGCTTCATATTCCTGGTGTACCAGATGAAGTGCTTCAACCTGCTAAAACATGGGATGACCAAAAGGCTTATCAAGAAAAAGCACACTTCCTTGCCAATGAATTTAAAAAGAACTTCCAAAAATTCAGCCACGCGGCAAGTGACATTGAAGCCAAAGGCGGACCACTCGTATAACCAAATGAAAAAAGCTGAGGAGATTCAATCCCTCAGCTTTTTTTAGTTTGTTGAATGCAATGACACAAGGCGGTATGTCACCTTCGTGACATTGTCTGTCAGCTCTAGTTTTTCAACATGTGCTGTCCCTGTTTTTTCTCCGTCTTTCGTTTTGCGCACCTCAAGTGGAATATTTAATGGATAAATGCGGTATCCATCCTTCATGAGTTCAAATACATTTTCTTCAATTCTTGTCTCTTTTCCCTTTGTGACAATCATTGTATTAAATTCAACAGGCATTCCCATAATGAAAATCCCCCTACTTTCTATATTTCGTTATACTGCTTATTTTACCACATTTCCGCTTTTTCGGCTGTGCATCCATGTGGTCAGCCTTCTCACAATTTCTCGATTATGCTGCGGCGGAAAGTAGTGGTTGTATCCGTGGAAATACCATGTCTCCACGGACTTCCCGTGCTGGCGCAGCGCATCTTCTAACAAATACGCATGCTCAATCGATACATTTTGATCTTCTTCTCCGTGGATGATGAGGACAGGTGCTTCAATTTGATCCACATCATTTAAAGGGGTTCTGTTCTCATATGCCTCTGGCACCTTATGCGGCGGACCGCCAATCACACGCTTCATCATCCGTCTCATATCCACACGCTCTTCATAAGTAAGTTTCATGTCACTGACGCCTCCCCATGTGACAAAGGAAGCTGCCTCCTGTTTCATTTCAACAGCGGTCCAAATACCCATAATACCGCCTCGCGAAAAACCAAAGATATGAACGCGGTCCTTCTTCACTTTTTTGTGCTGCTTTAACAACTGAAAGGCAGCGAACGCATCTTTTCGATCTTCTCCGGCAAAATCTTCGTTCCCTTCGCCCCCCTGATTTCCTCGGTAAAAGGGAGCAAAGACGACAAAGCCCTGCGCGGCAAATTGCACAATCCGGCCAGGTCTGACCATCCCCACATTTTTAATGCCGCCTCGTAAGTACAAAAAGCCGTCGTAGAGACCTTCTCCGGCCGGCTCAGCGAGCAGCCCTTTCATCCGAAGCCCATCTGCCTCATAGGTCACTGTATATAAGTGAATATGCGGATGGGGCGACGGAAACCTTCTTTTTTCCACAATCACTCGATTTCTCTCCTTTTCATCTCTGTTTACGTCCATTGCTTCAGCATCGCTTCTGCGACAAGCTGGCCTGATTTTGTCACCATTGGCGTGCCGCCGCCTGGATGACTTGTTCCCCCAACAAACCAAAGCCCTTCAATGTCCTTTGACTGATTATTGATGCGAAAGAACGCCTGTTTGAACGAGTTTGAAGACATGCCATAAATGGCTCCACGATATGCCCCCGTTTTCTGCTGCAGATCGAGCGGGGTTTGAACCGCTTCATATTCGATCAGCTCATCCAAACCAAAAAGGCCTTTTTCCATTAATTTGTTTTTTACATGCTGACGATATGTCTCCTTTAGCATGTCCCAATCTTGCTCATTTGTCACATAAGGTGCATTGGCCAGTACAAACAGGTTGCTTCTTCCCGCTCCTCCGCTTAAAGCTGGTTCTGAATGACCTGAATAACATATGTAAAGCGTCGGATCTTGAGGCAGTTGTTTTTTCTGAAAAATATCCTTGAATTCTTGCTCATAATCCTCAGGGAAAAACACATTGTGATGAGCCAGCTGCTCATAGACTTTAGGTACACCTAATAAAAGAACAAAGCCAGACAACGACGGTTCAATACCAGCCAGTTTTTGATTTAAAAAACGAGGACGGTCTTTTTCATCTATAAGATGACGGTATACAGTCAGCGCATCTGCTCCTGTAATGACTTGATCTGCCTCATACATCTTCTGATCCGTCTCCACTCCTTTGATCCGCCGATCCTTCACATGAATCTTGTTCACTTGTTCATTGAGGTGAATCTGAACGCCTAATTCTTTTGCCAGTGTCTCAAATGCCTCAACTAAACGATACGTACCGCCTTGTATTCCATAAATCCCTTTCTCCCCTTCTAAATATGCCATCATGTTAAAAATAGCCGGCGCTTCGTAGGGAGAAGAGCCGATATAAGTGGCATACCGTCCAAACATCGCCAATGTATGGGGATGACGGAAATATTGACGCAGCAGGCGCTGAACGGATGTGAATGGTTTGACAGCAAGAAGTGCTTTCATCAGCTTAAAATCCGCCTTATCCTTCCAGCTCAATAACAAACGATTTAAAAACTGCTCCTCTGCCTTTTGAAAAAACGTCTTTGATTCCTGTAAAAATGCACGGTATTGCTTCGCATCTTCAGGACTGAATGCAGCAATTTGTGATTCCATTTGCTCAATATTCGGCGTAAACTCGACCGTATGGCCATCTGAAAAAATATTTTTGGTCAGTGGAGAAATCGGATAAAAGGTCACATAATCCTCCATCCGTCTATGACAGGCCGTAAACACTTCTTCAAAATATGCCTTCATTGTAATAGTACTCGGTCCTAAATCAAAAGAGTAGCCTGCCTCGTGATGGCGCTGCAATTTCCCGCCTAAAGCCGCTTCTTTTTCTAAAATGGTGACCTGAACCCCGCGTGACTGGAGACGGATCGCGGCTGATAATCCGCCAAGTCCGCCGCCGATGATGATCACTTTTTTCATTCGTACTTTCTCCCTTTCCATTCATACCCTTCTTTTTTCAGATCGATTTTCATAGAAGCAAAACCGATAGCAATCAGGCTTAAAATACTGACCGGCAATAAAAAAGCCATCGCAGATGTCCGCCCATTTTCAGTATCTATTGCCGCTTTAATCGACACACCCAGCCCATAGCAAAGGATCGCTAAGCATATGCTCAAAACATCCAGCTGAAACAATGCAATCATGAAACAAATGACAGGAACCAAATAAAGGAGGGTGTATAAACAAAAGACACTGCTTAACAAAGCAATGCTTCGATTCACACCTGGGAATAAATTTTTCCGGTAACCTTCCCAAACCTCTTGTCCACTCTCATACATTCTCATATACACAAATGGATGAATGCTTGCAAGTGTGAACGGAAAGCCTTTTTCCTTCACACGTCTAGCCAAGGCCATATCATCAACTAGTGAATCCTTGATCGCTTCATGCCCGCCAATGTCGTGATAACAATTCTTTTCAATGGCAATAAAACCGCCATGTGCTGCGGAAAAAGCGGGGTTCTTAGATTTTCTTACCCATTTCACTGGCAGATGACAGCCAATGGTAAACATCATCATAGGAACCACAAGATGCTCAAAAAATGTACCTGTTTTCTGTTCTGGAAAACCTGACAGCATGCCCGTTTTTTGCATGCATAACTGCTTGTACACTGATTCAACTGCCCCTTTTTTTAACCGGACATCCGCATCTAAAAATAGCAGCCAGTCAGAAGCAGCAGCTTCCGCGAGCTGAGAACAGGCATATGATTTACCAAGCCAGCCGCGCTTTAATGGTTGACCTGACTGGACACGGATCCACGGATATGTTTCTGCGAACCGCTCCACAATCGCTCTTGTCTGATCTGTCGAGTGATCATCAAGGACGATGAGCTCTTTCGGGTAAAGACGTTGATCAACGATCGACTGAAGACAGGCTTCGATCCGATTTTCCTCATTTCGCGCTGGAATCAGAATTGATAACGAAATAGGTTCACCCGACGGAAAGGATGCTGGCTTTAAAACAGGAAGCTGCCTCATATTCCATATGGTGAAAATAAACTGACAGAGCAAGAGTACACTGATCACAGTTAGGAAGACCGCCATGTTTTCACCCACTTTTTAAAGGAATCAAACGCATCACTTGTTGACTGACTTGTCCTTGTCATCTGTCTAAATTCTTGATTAGTTGAAAAATCAGGATCTGCGATGACCTGTTCTTGATGTGCGTTTAGCTGCGTTTCAAGCAGATCTCTGAGCAGGTGCGTCACGTCCTTGCTTCGAAGTGCCCCGCCAGATACTAAGGTATCTTCCCCAAACAAAGCAGATACTGTCGGCTTTTGAAATTGATTAAATGTATAATGCAAGGTCACAGGCTTCACCACGACTTGCTCAAATTGTCTCACTAAAAATGAAGCCCCGCCCTCTAATTCAAGCGGCCGCATGTCCTGATGCATGATTTTCCCCTGTGGAAAAAGCCATACAGCCCCGCCAGCCTGCATGTTTTCTTTAGCCGTCATTAATGCTTGCTTCACACTTTTCGGATTCTCTTTCTGAACCGGAAAGGCACCTAGCTTACGAAAAAAGGCATATTGCTTCAGCTGCTTCTCTTCCATCATCATATAGTGATCGAGTTCGGACGCTTTTTCTGTTAAAAGAAAGAGGATGAGTCCATCCCACCATGAGCTATGATTGGCGAGATAAAGAACAGGCAGCTTCTCGTTTGGGTCCACAGCGCCTTTCATCATCACGCAGCGAAAATGTTTATGAAGTAAATACCGCTCAAGATAAAGAGAAAATATACGTCTAAACGATCGGCTTTTGTCGCTTTCTTTCAAATTGAACCCTTCCTTCACACAAAATAACAATGATCAGTGCTAAATAAAAAATGACCTCGAGCCCGCCCTTTAATGCCAGCACACCAAAAAAGAACACCATTGCCTGATAAATATGGCTCGTCCAGCTCAAAGCCTTCTGATCAATCTGAACAAGCGGGAAGAGAAAGGAAAGTCCTGCTCCAATCATACCCCAGCTCACAAAATTCTCAAAAGGAATACCATAAAAACCACCGCCGTCATACCACACCCAAAATTTCCGTTCAGCCGCTACTGGATCTAATATGAGGTCAAGTAAGACAATCCATATCCCCGTTTCGACCGCTCGTTTCCATTTCGACTGCTGACTGGATAAAAAAAGACTGTTTAAAAACACACCAACCCATGCAAAAGCAATGGTTAAAGGTACCCCTGCCACTAGAAAACCTAATGCCGGATAATAGTCATAAACCCCAAAAGGAAACCCGGTTGTGATCCCAATCCATTCAACCGTAAATGTCAGTACGCCGACAATGGCTGCCCGTTTGATCACAATTCCCCATGATCCATAAATATTTCGCCCAATCTCTATCACACAGCAGGCATACAGCACAAGGAAAATGCCATTTGCAAACTGCAGCCATGCTGGCACCTCAAAAAAGACCATTAATATGAGCCCTACTAAATACCACCCAAGAAATACCCAACTCACTCTATACACGAAACCGCCCCTTTATTCCTTCCAAATTCAAGAAAGTATTCATGCTTCTAGTATAAAAAAAAAGACACGTTCTATAAATAAACAATGCGCTTCTTATTTTCATCTAGGCACTCACCAAAAATCCCTTTTGACATACTTTAATTAGTGATCTAGAACAAAGGAGGCGAATTACTCTTGAATCGTTCCATCAAAGTCAGACTGGCATTCATCGTCGTTGTCCTGCTCTTTATTCCATTTGTCGCCTGTAAAAAAGAACAAGAGCAGGCCGTACAAGTAGCCGAGGTGACCCATTCGGTTTTTTATGCTCCGCTATATGTTGCCTTATCTGAGGACTTTTTCAAAGAAGAAGGGCTAGAGGTTGAATTAAAAACGACTTGGGGCGGCGATAAAACGATGACCGCTCTCTTATCCGGCGGTGCAGATATTGCCCTGACCGGATCTGAATCCTCTATCTATGTAGAGGCTCAAGACACAAAAGACTCTGTCATCAACTTTGCACAGCTGACACAAACAGACGGTACATTTCTTGTTTCAAGGGAGAAAGTGAGCGAATTCTCTTGGAATCAATTAAAAGGAAAAGACTTTCTTGGACAGCGGAAAGGCGGCATGCCGCAAATGGTCGGTGAATATGTCCTGAAAAAGGAAGGCATTGATGTAAAAAAGGATCTCCGCATGATTCAAAATATTGATTTTGCCAATATTTCAGGTGCTTTCTCCTCTGGAACTGGCGATTTTGTGCAGTTATTCGAACCGACAGCATCCTTAATTGAAAAAGAAGGCAAAGGGTACATCACCGCCTCCTTTGGAGAGGCTTCCGGAAAGGTGCCGTATACCACCTTCATGGCAAAGAAAAGTTACTTAGAGGAAAACAAAGAGACAGCAGAAGCCTTCACTCGTGCCATTTACAAAGCGCAGAAATGGGTGGAAGCCAAGCAGCCGGAGGAGATTGCCAAAACCATTCAATCTCATTTTCCTGACACAGCACTTGATGTCTTATCAACAGCCATTAAACGCTACAAACAGCAGGACTCCTATGCAACAGACCCCCTTCTGAATGAAGAGGAATGGAACAAATTGCAGGAAATTATGAAGGAGAGCGATGAATTGCCGAAATTTATCCCGTATAAACAACTTGTCGATTCATCCATTGCAAAGAAGGTCACAGAACATAAATAGAATAGGAGGTAGCACATGTCTTTCCTTCAAATTGACCATGTGACCCACACGTACTTCTCTTTAAAAGAAAAAACAACGGCCATACAGCACATCAATATGGAGATAGACCAAGGAGAATTTATCTCATTTATTGGTCCCAGTGGGTGCGGAAAAACCACCCTGCTGTCTATCATTGCAGGAATAACGCCGCCTTCTGAAGGCCGAATTTTAATCGAAGGAAAAGAACCTAATCAAAAGGAGCATCAAATCGGCTACATGCTCCAGCAAGATTATTTGTTTCCTTGGAAAACCATCAAGGAAAATATCATTCTCGGGTTGAAAATTACCAAACAAGATTCACATGAAGCCACCTCCGCCGCTCTTGGCTTACTGCCTAAGCTTGGCCTTCATGATGTAGAGGAAAAATACCCGAAAGAGCTGTCAGGCGGTATGAGGCAGCGTGCGGCTCTCGCCCGAACGCTTGCAGTGAATCCCGGTCTGCTTTTACTAGATGAACCCTTTTCAGCTCTAGACTACCAAACCAAACTCACTTTAGAGGATCTCGTCTTTCATACACTCAAAAACTATCAAAAAACAGCGGTTCTTGTGACACATGACATTGGCGAAGCCATTGCGATGAGTGATCGCATTTTCTTATTCTCAAAGCATCCTGGCTCGATTCAGCGGATTTTTACCGTTCCAGAGGATCTGAGGACTCTTTCTCCTTTTAAAGCAAGACAGACCCAGAGTTTCCAAGAGCTCTTTCAAACGATTTGGAAGGAGCTGAAAACCGTTGAAACACAGTGACCTTTTACATGAAGCCTATCGAAAAAAATACCGAATGGAAAAGCGCATGACCCGAATCTATCAGTTCATTATTTTCGCCAGCTTCTTTTCGCTTTGGGAGCTTGCCAGTCATTTTCGTCTCATCGATCCACTGATATTTAGTTCACCATCAGCGGTCTGCCAATTGTTTGTACAAAAAATATCCGATGGGTCTTTAGTGAATCATATGAGTATTACATTATTTGAAACAGTACTCGGATTTCTACTTGGTACCTTTTGCGGCATTTTGCTTGCTGCCGCCTTATGGTGGTCCACCCGCCTGGCAAACGTTCTTGATCCTTATTTAGTCATTTTAAATGCCATGCCAAAAGTTGCCCTCGCCCCGATTTTAATTGTTGCCCTTGGGCCTGGCATGATCAGTATCGTTGCCATGGGCGCAATCATTAGTGTGATCATTACGACGATCGTCATTTATACAGCGTTTCAAGAGGTCGATGAGAATTATTTAAAGGTGATGAAAACCTTTGGTGCGAAAAAAAGCGTCGTCTTTCGCGAGGTCATTTTGCCAGCTAGTATTCCAACGATGATTTCTGCGATCAAAGTCAATGTCGGCCTTTCTTGGGTTGGGGTTATTGTAGGGGAATTTCTTGTTTCCTCAAAAGGGCTCGGCTACATGATCATTTACGGCTTTCAAGTCTTCAATTTTACACTCGTGTTCTTAAGTCTTTTCATTATTGCCGTATTTGCGACTATCATGTACCAGCTTGTGGAATGGCTCGAACGCCGCTTTCTTCAAAAATAAAAAAGCACAGGGAATGTCTCCCTGCGCTTTTTTTAACGAATCAAACCGTTTTTTTCTAAATAAGCAAGACTTTGTCTTAACACATCATCTTTCATAATAAAACTGAAATTCTTATTTTTTGCGATGGATCTTGGCAAGTCTGCGAAAAGAACGGGTCCTTTCGTTTCAAAATACGTGTCTTGCTTCACTAGCTTTTCAATATCAGCGAAATAAATATTCTTGACAATGACCTTTTCTCTGCCCAGTACCTGATATTGACCAATATACGTTAATTCACGAACAACAGCACCCGTCTCTTCTTGAATCTCCCGTATAGCGGCTTGGTCTGCTTCTTCATCCGGCTCAACTTTCCCTCCTGGAAACTCATAGCCCCGATCCTCATGTTCAGTGAGCAGCCACTTCCCTTGGTAGCGGCAGATGGCCCAAACATGCTTAGGATGACTTGAAAAAGGCTTCCCCTCAAAAGAGAGCTTGACCGTATTATGATAATAGTCTTTAAATACATGCATGTGAAATCCCTCATATCCTGTCCTTGCTTCTTGTAAAACATCATACCACAGATCACATTTATCTGAAGAATTTTTATCAAAAGTGAAACAAACGAGTGGTTCCAACTCGTCTGTATCTAAAATGAGGTATTGTTGCTAAAACCTTTTTATCATCTCCAACTTCACCCAATTTTAATCATGAAACCTTTTATCCCTATATGACGTAAATGAATCAGTGTTTGTCCTATGACAACGAGGAGGAAATCAGCATGAGTATAAAAAATGGGTCAAAACAAGACGCACCCCATGAGGTGATCAAGAAACACCTCGTGAAAGGGCAAAAGTTAGATTTAACAAAAGACAATCCAGCGGTCGACCAAATTCATATCGGGCTTGGCTGGGACCTGGCCGGTCAGCCAATTGATTTAGATACGCAAGTGTTTCTTTTAAATGAAGAGGACAAACTTTTGTCTCCTAAGCATCTGATCTATTATCACCAGCAGCAAAGCTTAGACGGAGCTGTTCGTCATCTTGGTGATCATCAAGTTGGCGGAGGGTATCGAGACAATGAAATGATTATTATGCAATTAAGCAGAGTCTCACCTGATATTCATAAAATTGTCGTCACAGCCACAATACATGATGCACACGAACGCCAGCATCATTTTGGACAAGTCACTAATGCCTATGTGCGCCTTACTGATCAAATCTCGCAGCAAGAGATTTGTACCTTTCAGTTAACAGAAGATTATTCGTATTGTACATCCATTATATGCGCAGAACTCACGAGAGATCAGGAGGAATGGAAAATCACTGCGACCGGGCAAGGGACTACTCTAGATTTACATGATTTATGCCGCATCTATGGATTCACATCTTGACGCAGGAAAGGAGCCGGCACCCATGGGATTTCATTTCATCACAATAGAAGAACTTACCTTACAAGCAGAAGGCAGCGGAATCTTTTTTGCCAAAAAGGGCGCAATGATTGCCGATCAAGGAAGTTTCCAATACCGCAAGCGATTACTTGGAACGAATAAAGGAAATATGGTCAGCCAAGTATTTAACCATATCAGCAGGAAATTCACAGGTGAAAACCTTGAGATGATGGAAGTGAGTGGACAAGGTACTTGCTATCTGGCTGATTCAAGCGAGCATGTAACAGTGATTAATCTTGAGCCAAGCGGTCCTTGGCAGCATGTAAGTGTAGAAAGTGAAGATTTACTTGCCTTTACTGAGGAATGCCATTACGGCGTCACACCAGTAGGCGTTGGTATTTTATCGCAGAAAGGACTGTTTACATCAAAACTCTCTTATCAAGGGCACGGAGCGCAGGTTGCCATCAAAACGAATGGAAATCCGCTCATTTTAAAAGCCCCCTGCCGCGTAGACCCTGACGCAATTGTCGCTTGGACGGGCAAAGCACCAAAGGTCAAATTAGATGTGAACTGGAAAACTTTCATTGGACAAACATCTGGTGAATCCTATTTATTTGAGTTCCAAGAACAAGACCAAATTGTTATTATTCAGCCATCTGAGCGCACATCTGGCTTACGGGTTGGCTTAGATGATAATCGCTATAAGCCTCAGAGCCAAAGCTCCTCTCATGAATTCACCAATTCACAGCAAGAAAATAGAGGCGGCGGGATCACTGATCTGATCGGAGGCATTTTACAACCGCGAAAATAAAGCATGTAGAGATTCTCTACATGCTTTTTCAATTCATCAAACCATTTGTCTCAATAAAGCTCCTTGTCTCTTCATTGCCGAGCTCATAAATCATTGTGTAAATCTCTTTTCTTTTTCTATCCATTTCATCATTTGGACTATCATAATGATATTCAAGAAAAGGAACATGTGCCCGAAAGAAGCCTTTCCAATCTGTCATATACTGTTCATCGAAATAGTCTCTCAGCTGCAAAATTTGATCATCGTCTGCTTCTATTTGAAATTGCCAAGCCGCTGCATCTCTATGCTGCGATATCGATCCATCTTGTACGGATACATAGTAGGTGTGTCTCGCCATCTGAATCATCCTTTTTTCCTTTAGTATGACCAGATATGAGGAAATTACGGCTTTTTGCGCAATTTATTTTTCAACATGTCCAACACATCAATAAACAACTGTGGAATGGGAATTCCAAGGGCTCTGGCTGTCGAGACGATTTGGTAAGATTCATAAATTATATAAAAGATGATCGCTAAATCCTTAATCGTCCCATTTGTCTTCAGCATGACATCAAAGAAATGCGCCATCGATATTAAGGAAACTGTCACGATCTTTCGGACAAACCTTGTAAAAAACCGCTTCATTGTGAGCTGTCCAGTCAAAGATTCTCTTAGGCTTGAACAAATTAATTCAATAGCCATCAACGTTACTAAAATCATCAGTAAATATCCTGCTCCACCAAACAGAAAGCCCATCGCCGACAAACTCACTGTAACCAACGAAAAGATGCCTAAATCCTTGCTCACTTGGCATCAACATCCTTTCATAGTGGAACTCCTTACCTCAATAGTATATGCCGGATTTTCGCAATAGCTTGGACGACAAAAAATAAAGGCGCTGTTATGCAGGGATACGAATGAGACCAAAAAAGCCGCCCCATGAGGCGGCTTCTCTTTTTTAGACTCTAACATCAATAAATGAAGCATCTGAATCCTTTGGCTGAACAGCTTGAGGCTGCTGCTGCACTTGATCCAGCATCACCATAGCTTGTGCTGTATTCGTAGCAAGCTGTGAATTCAACAAACTAATATTGAGTGTCTTTTGAATGCTCGCTACTTGCTGACTCATCATTCCTGCAATAGAAGACATCTTCTTCCCTCCCTTCTCTTTTCTCTTCGGCTGAAAGCCCTATGATTTCAATGGGCTGTCTGTCCCGATTCCAATAAAAAAAGAATGTCGATCGAATTATGACCGACATTCTTTTCCCATACGTGTATTATCCTAAATATGCTTTAAGCATCCAGTTGTGTTTTTCAATGGATTGATGAATCGCAAGCAGCATATCACCTGTTGTTTCATCGCCAACCTCTGCAGCCAGCTCCATTCCTTTCTTTAATTCCTCAGCGATATTGGAGAAATCATCATATAGATTTTTCACCATTTGCTCCGCTGATTCTTTGCCTTCTGCTTCTTGAATGCTTGAAATTTCTAAGCACTCTTTCATTGTCGCAACAGGCTGTCCATTTAAAGCAAGCATACGCTCAGCCAAATCATCAATATATGTAGCTGTTTCTGTATATAGTTCCTCAAATTTCTCATGGAGTGTAAAGAAATCTTTCCCTTTTACATACCAATGATAGTTATGTAATTTCACGTAAAGCACAGTCCAATCAGCTACTTGTTTATTGACAACGTTTAATAAATTTTCAGACATGTTTATTCCTCCTTATGTAATTGCGTTTAGTATGAGAATACCCTTTTCTTATTATACTGAAACCTGCCGTCAATTTCTTCTATTTTGACTGCATGAAATATATGTTAATATGGAAATAAGGAGGGAGTTAGATGCTGTTACTTGGGATTATCAGCTTTATCATTATCTCAATCGTTGTCTTTTTATCATTGTGGACGACATCGAAGGCTTATGAATATAAGCATAAAGTCGATTCACCACAAGATGCTGAACCAAACCAACGTCCTAATCCAAAATGAAACCGCTTTTAATGATGTGACGTTTCTTCATCTTCAGTAGATGAACTCTCTTTTTTCACCTCACCTACGTGGATGTTCGTTTTCGGCATATTATGCTGCTGTTTAGCTGTCACATGGACTTGTATGATATAAAGGCCATCTTTTTTGAAGGCTGTGTGCAATTCGTATACACCTTTGTTTTCTTTCTTTGGCTGAATCATCTTGCTGTTATCCTTGTCGCCATCTTTCCACACTTCAAATTGTACATCATCTGCATCATCAACAGGCGTATCACCGTATGTGACAGCTGCTTTTACTATAACGCTTTCATTTTTCTCCACTTGCTCAGGTCCTGTAAGCTTTACTTCTAATAGCTCAGGCACTTCCCCTTTGCCGCTATTTGCTGCAGAGTTTCCACATGCACTTAATAACGTGAGCATCAGAATCATTCCCAACATTTTTCGCATCGTGCGTTTCCCCCTTCTTTTACTGACATGTCCATTTTAACAAATATCCCCTATTTTGACATCACTGTTGGAATTCAAATAAAAAACCGGACATCTAAATGTCCGGTTTATCATTCTATTAACCAAATACTTTTAAAAGCTCTTCTTGATCCTGAGAAAGCCAGAAACGCATTAAACGTTTTGCTCCTTCAAGATCATGAAGCTTCGCTTGGCCGCATTGCTCTTCGTTTGCAGCAGGAATTTCAGTTACTTCAACTGCATCCTTGAATGTTGCATCAAGAAGTTCAACGATTTCTTTTGGAGTTGGTGCACCACTGACAACTAAATAGTAGCCTGTCTGGCAGCCCATTGGAGAAATATCGATAATATCAAAATGATCATATTTCTCTGAGTGTGTTCTAATATTAAACGCAAGCAAATGCTCTAATGTATGAATCGTATCAGGTTTCATCGCCTGCTTGTTAGGCTGACAAAAACGAATATCAAATTTATTTACTTCCCCATCTGATCCCACTTTATGAACGCCGCAATGACGAACGTATGGCGCTTTTACAGCATTATGATCAAGTTCAAAGCTTTCAACTGAAGGCATAATCACCACTCCTATAATTGCAATTTCCTATATTATAACATATTTCTCCGACCAGTTTAGTTTATAAAACTTTCCTTCCTTGTCCTTTTTTCTTATACTGTGGAAGACAGACAAGGAGGAACCTCTATGAAACAAATTTTTATCGGCATGATACGCTTTTATCAAAAATGTATTTCCCCTCTGACACCGCCAAGCTGCCGGTTTTATCCAACATGCTCAAACTATGGACTAGAGGCGATCAAAACGCATGGCGCGATCAAGGGCGGCTGGCTGACCATAAAGCGAATTTTGAAATGTCATCCGCTTCACCCCGGCGGCATCGATCCTGTTCCGCCTAAAAAGGAAAAGTAACTTACTTTTCTTCATATCCGTTGACAACTAAGTCAAGCTTCCCTGTTCCAGGGTCAATGACAAGCCCATGTACAGGTACATCTGATGGAAGAAGCGGGTGATTTTTTACAACAGACACACTGTCCTTCACACTCTCTTCAACTGAACTAAAGCTTTTGAGCCACTGTTTAAAATCAATTCCTGAGTATTCCAGTACTTCAATACGCTTTTCTGGAATACCACGCTCAACGGCTTTATTTAAAAGTGTTTGGCTGTCAATTTTGCTCATCCCGCAATCATGATGCCCAATGACATATACCTCGTCAGCATTTAATTCGTAAACAGCAACTAAAATGCTTCGCATAATACTTCCAAATGGATGAGAAACAAGCGCTCCAGCACTTTTGACAATCTTAATATCGCCATTTTTCATGTTCATTGCACGCGGAAGCAGTTCAACAAGTCTTGTATCCATACACGATAGAATGACAGCTTTTTTCTGTGGAAACTTTGTTGTTGTAAATTCTTCGTATTTCTTTTCTTCAATAAATTGTTGATTATATTCGATGATTTCATCTAAAAGTTTCATACGTTTGTCCATTCCTTTATCTTTTTTTAAAAATAAATATAGCACAATGTAAGAAATTTCGTCACGTTTTGCAGCTTATTTTTTTAGAGGAAACATCTGCTTACGAAAATTTTTTATTTTCCTCTTTTCAAATCGTAATTATTACGATACAATAACTCAGGACATTAAATCGTAATCATTTCTATCTATTAGTTTGAGAGGAGACATTTTCTACATGAAAAAAATCTTTTTTATTTTAACAGCTGCTTTTTTCGCAATCGGCCTTGCCGCGTGCTCAAGCAGTGCGGGCACTAATGCTTCAAAAGGAAAGGCAGACGGGAAACTAATCATTTACACCACGATCTTTCCAATCCAAGATTTCACTGAAAAAATTGGCGGCTCTCACGTTCATGCTCAGAGCGTGTATCCTGCCAATGCAGATGCACACAGTTTTGAACCAAGTTCGAAAACGATGGTTGAAATGGCTGAAGGTGATGCCTTTATCTACAGCGGCACAGGAGCTGAAGCATTCGCAGACAAAACTGCTGCCACATTAAAAGACCAAGGTGTGAAAACAGTCAAAGCAGCCGAAGGCATCAAATTGTTATCGACAAATGAAGAACATGCACATGAAGAAGGCGAAGATCACGATCATGAAGGTGAAGACCACGACCATGACGGGCACGATCACGGAGATAAAGACCCTCATGCATGGTTAGACCCAGTTTATGCGCAGCAAATGGCGAAAAACATTAAAGACACACTCGTCTCACTAGATCCAGATCATAAAGAAGAATACACAAAAAACTATGAAAATCTAAAAAAAGATTTACAATCCCTAGATCAAGAATTCAAAACAACGTTATCTAAAGCCAAACATAAAGAAATTCTTGTTTCTCACGCAGCTTATGGTTATTGGGAAAAGCGCTATGGCATTGAGCAAATCAGCGTTTTAGGATTATCTGCTTCCGAAGAGCCATCACAAAAGCAGCTCGAAAACATTGTACAAAAAGCAGAAAAGTATCACATTCAATACGTTATTTTTGAAAACAACGTCAGCAGCAAAGTATCAGATACGATCCGCAGTGAAATTGGGGCAAAAAGCTTAACCCTTAAAAATCTAGAATCCATTACTGAAGATGATGCCAAAAATGGCGAAAGCTACGTCAGCTTAATGAAACAAAACTTAAAGACCTTAAACACCGCATTAAATGATTAATACTTTTTTTAAACCCCGGGTTATCAGCCGGGGTTTTTTGCTGTAAAAAAGCACACCGTTATCAGGCGTGCTTTTTTGATTACATTTGATATTTTTTCTTAAACAGCTCGGCTCTTCCGCCTTTTTCTCCGAATTTTTGGCGTCCTGTATAAAAAGGATGCGTATCAGAGCTTGTTTCTACTTTAATGACAGGATACGTTTTCCCATCTTCCCACTCTACTGTCTCATTTGATGTCTTTGTTGATTTACTCAAGAAGCGGTAACCGCTGTTTACGTCCATAAATACAACTTCATGTGAGGTTGGATGAATATCTCTTTTCAATGTCAAAACTCCTTTCGTTATCAAAACGTAATGATTACGTTTTATAATTATATTCTACTCCCTCTTATACAACTTGTCAAAAAACAAGCTTTCTTAGTCAGGAAGAATAATCTAAAAATGGTTGAGAATAATAAGCATCATGAAAAAGAGAAGCGATAAGAAAGGCGGAGAAAAAATTGACTGATCTCGTTTTAGCTAGAAGCCTGTTCGGCACAACCATGGGCTTTCATATTATTTATGCCTCGCTTGGCGTTGGCATCCCGCTAATGATTTTGTTAGCTGAACTCATCTTTCAAAAAACAAAGGACCCGCATTATGCCATCATGGCCAAGCGATGGACAAAAGCACAAGCTGTTCTATTAGGGGTCGCCATCCCAACAGGTACTATTGCTGGTACGCAGCTTGCCCTTTTATGGCCAGGTTTTATGGAGGTTATCGGAAAAGTCATGTCACTGCCATTCCAGATTGAAATTTATGCGTTCTTTATAGAAGCATTATTTATGTCTATTTATGTGTACGCAGCGGATCGCCTATCAAATGCAATGCGCATCATTACGGTTATTTTTATCGTCATTGGTGCAGCTGCATCAGCGATTCTGATTACAAACGTACATGCTTTTGAAGGGACACCTGCTGGCTTTCAGATGGTGAATGGAGAAATCACAAACATCGAGCCTTGGAAGGCCTTTTTCAATCCAAGCTTTGCTGTGACTGCTACACATGTTGTGCTGTCTGCTTTTACAACAGGTGCTTTTGTCATTGCTTCCGTTGCAGCTTTTAAAATGCTCAAAACTAAAAAAAATGAGAAGCTCTATACATTTCATCGAAAAGCCCTTTTTCTTGGACTCATTGTAGGAGGACTTTTCTCTTTTCTCACAGCCTTAAATGGCCACGAATCTGCTCAGCTTCTGTATGAATATCAGCCTGAAAAGCTGGCTGGAGCTGAAGGTTTATTTGAAACGCAATCACATGCGCCTCTTGCAATAGGTGGTTTTACGGATGCTGATTCGCAGGAAATTAAAGGTGCGATCGAAATTCCTTGGGCGCTTAGTTTTCTCGCAGGAAATAGCTTCGATACGGTGGTCAAAGGTTTAAATGATTTTCCCCGTGACGAGTGGCCGCCTTTATTTATACACACATTATTTAACGGCATGGTCATTATTGGATCGGTGCTCATTCTATTTGCGGTATTAGCACTGCTTTATCGTAAAATTTTAAAACGGGAAAAATTCCCGAAGTGGCTTCTTTTTCTTTACTTATTCGGCGGGCCTCTTAGTCTTTTGGCTATTGAATTTGGCTGGATCTTTGCATGTACAGGCCGTCAGCCATGGGTCATTTATCGAATGCTCAAAACCTCAGAGGTTGTCACATCATCTGGCTCGATCGGGACACTTTTTATCCTTTTTGCCATTGTCTATCTCATCTTAGGCATAGCAACTGTTATTGTGCTGACGTACTACTTTAGAAAACATACGATTGAAGAAGACCTACGGTTAACAGAATCTTAAAAAGGGAGCGATCTTGATGCAAATGGATGTTACAACTGATGCGCTCATTGCAATCACCATCTTATGGGGATTCGTTTTTATCTATGCAGTGATGGCATCAATGGATTTCGGCGCAGGATTTTGGTCGATGATTTATATGAATAGAGAACAAACAAAGGCAGCTAATATCGCGAATAAGTATCTTTCTCCAACATGGGAAGTGACAAACGTCTTTATTGTGGCCATCGTTGTCGCATTGTTCAGCCTGTTTCCAGGTGCAACCTTTGTACTTGGTACCGTTTTATTAATACCCGGCAGCATCATCTTATTGCTTCTTGCACTACGAAGCGGGTTTCTCGTGTTTTCTCATTCACTGCCTAAGAAATACAGAAAAGCGGTGACTTATATTTCAGGGATCAGCGGCTTTATCATTCCGTCCATCCTGATCATGGTTCTCCCAATTACCCATGGTGGATTTATCTTTCAGGAGAACAACGTCTACTCATTAGATCTTGGACTGGTCTTTACAAGTGCAAATGTTTATTCTTTTGTCGGCTTTGCCATCTTCAGCACCCTTTTTCTTTCGTCTTTGCTTTTAGCTGATTTCTCTAATGTAGCTAATGAAGATGAAGCTTACAGCATTTATAGAAGAGGGGCGCTCATTACGGGTCCACTTTCACTCATGATGGCCTTTTTTATCATGCTGACATTACGAAGCGAGGCGAATTGGCTGTTCACAAAAATGATGCAGAACATCCCTATTCTTCTTGTATCTCTCCTAATGTTCCTGCTAGCAGGACTAGCTCTATTTTTACCAAACAGCCGTTTTAAGCATCGGAAAGGGAGACCACGTCTTGCCGTCATTGCGATTACCATTCAATATTTCTTAGCAAGCTATGTGTACGGGCGTGCTCACTTGCCTTACATGGCCTATCCAGATATTACAATCATGTCTGGATTTACAGACCCTGTCACATTTAGGGCATTATTTATCACCTATATTGTAGGTTTTATCATCTTATTTCCTGGGTTCTATTTCTTCTGGAAATTATTTATGAAGGATAAGCGCTATATTCGCCAGGAAGATTAACATGAATGGACGAGCTTCATTTCGGTTACATTATAGATGAAAGACATACTCAAAAGGAGGTCATCTGTATGAGTCAAAAAATCCTTTGTGAAGTCAATAACTGTTCCTATTGGAATGCTGGAAACCGCTGTGGTGCAGATGCAATCTATGTCGTCAGCCACACAGGAAATACGGCTGAGAAAAGTGAAGAAACGGATTGTAAAACGTTTAAACCACAAGATCTTTAAGTCTCATTAAAGGAGGCGCTTCAATTTGAAACATGATCGGCTGCTTCAAACGTTTTTTGACGAAATTCATGACGCGGATGAAGCCGCATTCCATCAAGCCGCTCACTCCTTTTTAAACCTTTGGGATTATGAATATGGACATGCAGCAAACATACCCAATGAAATGCATCAGTATATCGGACAGCTTGCTTATGACAGCGAGCTGGTAGAAGAGTAAGAAAGAGCGGGTCACCGCTCTTTCTTTTTGTTCAGACAGGAAGGAAAAACTTTCCCTTACTATACATACATTCTATTGGATAAGCAAAAGTTGGTTTCTTCGTTTTTATCTCACAAAATCATGTTTTGTAAACACGTCGATTTTATCTGAAAACGAACGGAGAGCTTGGTAATCAACTTCTACGCCCATTCCTGGCGAGCGAGGCACCTCAATAAATCCATTTTCAACCTTAATTTCAGGAAAAATGATATCCTGCTCCCAAAATTTTGACGAAGCTGAAATATCACCGGGAATTGTAAATTGAGGAAGTGAAGCAAGTGCCACGTTCTGCGCGCGGGAAATACCTGTTTCAATCATGCCCCCGCACCATAACGGAATTTGATGCTCCTTACTGAACGTATGAATTTTAAGAGCCTCTGTCAGTCCGCCAACTCGTGAAGGCTTCACATTAATAATTTGACAGCTGCCAAGCTCTACAGCTTTTCTGGCATCATCTAAAGAACAAATACTTTCATCTAAACAAATCGGCGTTTTTAAATGTTTTTGCAAATGGCGATGGTCCACAATATCATCTGCAGCTAGAGGCTGTTCAATCATTAATAAGCGAATATCATCGAGCTGCTTGAGCTTGCTAATATCTTTTAATTCATAAGCAGAGTTTGCATCTGCCATTAATGGCAGATCAGGAAAAGACTCTCTTATCTTTTGAAGAAGTCCAATATCTTGTCCCGGTTTAATTTTTACCTTCACCCGCTGATAGCCTTGATCAACAAATTGCTGAATTTGCTCAAGCATATCGTCAATAGGGCCTAACCCCGCCACAACACCAGATGGTATTCTATCTTTTGTGCCTCCTAATACATCGCGTAAAGACTTATTCTCACGCTTCGCATAAATATCCCAAACAGCCGCTTCAATGCCTGCTTTGGCCATCCTATTGCCTTTAAATTGATACAGACTGTCAGGTATTTCTGAAGGATGTGTAAAGGTGCGCGTCAGCACGTTCGGGATAAAGAAAGCCCTCAGCATATGATAGCAAGTCTCAATTGTTTCTTCTGTATACCAAGGAGAAGAAAAAGCAGATACCTCTCCCCATCCAGTCAATCCTGTTTGATCTTTTACTTCAACAATAATAAACTCACGCTCTGAAATGGTTCCAAGACTTGTTGTAAATGGTTGTTTAAGCTTCATCGTGACATGATATAAAATTACTCGTTCAATTTGAATCATTTGAAAACCCCTTTGATCTGAGTCTGTGCCTTTGCAATTTATTCGATGCATTTCTTGGCAGCTCGTTCACAAAGTGAAAAGCGGCGGGCCATTTATATTTGGCTAAATGCGACTCACATAAAGCATAGAGCTCATTCTCCGGTATCTTATCATCCGTTACAAGGAAAGCAGCCGGTACCTCTCCCCATCTATCATCATACATACCCGTTACTCCGGCTTCCTTTACATGCGGATGTGTTAGAAGAACCGCTTCAATTTCCGCAGGATAAATATTTTCTCCGCCAGAAATAATCAAATCTGAACGGCGGTCAAGCACAAATAAGAACCCTTCCTCATCCACATAGCCAATATCCCCCGTCTTCAGCCAGCCCTCATGAAAGGCAGCCGCGTTCGCTTCTTCACGGTAAAGGTATCCTTTCATCACATTTGCACCTTTCACCATAATTTCGCCATGCTCAAAAGGACGGCAAATGCGATCACCATCTTGAATTTTCAGTTCACACCCAAAAAGAGGTTTTCCCGCTGACCCAAGCTTCTCTACACTAAATTCAGGTGCAAGCGTCACAATTTGTGAACAGGTTTCCGTCATACCGTACGATTGAAAGACAGGAAAGCCCTTCTCTTTGCTTTCTTGGAGCATCGCATAAGGCGCAGGTCCTCCGCCTAATAAAAGACAACGCAAAGAAGACGGACATTCTTCTAGTCTGCTTAATAAACGAGATAACATCGTCTGCACAACAGAAATCATCGTCACACGATGCCGTTCAATAGAATCCTTTACTTCATCGACGTCAAACTTCTGATGAAGCACAACTGTCATTCCATATATCACAGACTTAAATAAAGCTGATAATCCGCTAATATGAAAAAGAGGCAGGGCAATGAGCCAGCGGTCATCCTCTCTGAGACCCAAATTCAATGCGGAGGTAACAGCACTATGAAAATGATTGCCAAACGTTTGCTCTACCCCTTTTGGACGTCCTGTTGTCCCAGATGTATACATGATGGTCGCTGTTTCATTCAAATCAAATTCGCTCTCGATCTTTTTTTCATGGCCTTTCCCTGGTTGAGGTAAAGTTTCCATTGTATAAACGGGTAAATCACCCTTATGATCGCTTGCATAAATAGATTCCGTTAATAACGCCGCTGCTTTTGCATCTTCTAGCTGATAGCGCCTTTCAGCTTTTGTCAGCTTATTATTCAATAGCACGATTTTTAATCCTAATAAAAAACACGCATGTACAAGCATCACCATGTGAGGATGATTGTTCATCAAAAGCGCAACCGTTTCCCCTTTTTTCAATGATGCCTGTGCAAGTCTATTTGAAAGTTCGTCCGCTTCTTGAGCTAATTCGTGAAATGTCCACTCTTTCTCTTGATAAATAAGCGCGACTCGATCTGGTGTTAAATAGGCACGGTGCAGCAGCCAATTGGGTTGCTTCATCATGAGACACCTCCTTTTCGTAAAAGAAAACAGCTTAGTCTGATGCACTAAGCTGTTGTTCATTAATATCATTGAATCAAGGGAAACGCGGGAACTGGCCGAAGTCCGGCTTGCGTTTTTCCTTAAAGGAATCGCGTCCTTCTTTTGCTTCATCTGTTGTGTAATAAAGAAGTGTCGCATCTCCTGCAAATTGCTGAATTCCAGCTAATCCATCCGTATCTGCGTTAAATGCAGCCTTCAAGAATCGTAAAGCAGTCGGGCTCTTTTCTAGCATCTCCTCACACCACTTTACTGTTTCCTCTTCAAGCTGATCTAATGGGACAACTGTGTTAACAAGTCCCATATCAAGCGCTTCTTGTGCATTGTATTGGCGGCATAAGTACCAGATTTCTCTTGCTCTCTTATGACCTACAATACGTGCAAGGTAGCCTGAACCGTAACCGGCATCAAAGCTGCCTACTTTTGGACCTGTTTGTCCAAAAATCGCATTATCTGCTGCAATTGTCAGATCACATACTATGTGGAGAACGTGCCCGCCTCCGATTGCATAACCTGCAACCATCGCAACAACCGGTTTTGGAATGACACGAATCAAACGCTGTAAGTCTAATACATTTAGACGTGGAATTTGATCGTCTCCTACATAACCGCCATGGCCGCGGACTTTTTGGTCTCCACCAGAACAGAATGCTTTTCCGCCAGCACCTGCAAGTACGATCACACCAACTTCTGAATTATCACGAGCTCGTGAAAATGCATCGATTAATTCACTAACAGTCTTTGGGGTAAACGCGTTATGTACGTGTGGACGATTAATCGTAATCTTTGCGATCCCATTATACGTTTCATATAAAATTTCGTCATACTGACGCTCAGTTTGCCATTCAATAGCCATCAATATTTCCTCCTCTAATCTTGCGCTAAAATAAACTCACTTACTATTTTACCAAAAAAATGTGGTTGTTCCACATGAACTGTATGCCCAGCATGCTCAGCCAATATGAATTGACTTTCCTTCAGCTCCTGCTGCATACATTTGCCGATATGGCAGAACTTTTCATCAAGCGTTCCGCAAATGAGCAAAACAGGTAAATGAATATGCTTTAATGCCTTCCAAATAGACGGCTGTGAACCTGTTCCGATGCCTTCTAAGCTGCGAGCCAGCCCAAGTGGATTGGCTTTCAGTCTTCCTTCTCTCAGTTCAGTCTGCCTTTCCGCTGATAAAGTTTTCTGCGAAGCAAACAAAGGAATGCTTTCCCAAAAATCCACAAACTTCACTAAGCCTTCATGCCTGATTTTTTGAGCAAGCTGATGATCCTGCTTCAGTCTTGCCATCCGCTCTTTAAATGTGCGAAGCCCTGGAGACGTACTCTCAAGGATCAGTTTGTTGACACGATCTGGATAACGAGCGGCAAATGATAAAGCAATACGCCCTCCCATAGAATATCCGAGAATATTCACTTTGTGAAGCTTTAATTGGTTTAAAATCTCTGCAAGATCTGCCAGCTGCTGAGACATCGCATATCTTCTCACACTTTCTGACGAGTCTGTACGCCCATGTCCGAGCAAGCTGACCTGAATCAGTCTTGCGTTCTCCAAATAAGCATTCAAGAACGTCCAAGACGCTGCACTTCCAGTGAAGCCGTGTAAGCATAGTGTGGGATTTGCTGCCGAAGGGTTCTGATCCACCACTTCGTACGCTACCCCATCACGCATTCTTATGATGAGAGAAGGCATTCTTTTTTCACTTCTTCCAATATGTCATCCATCATTTGACGATGCTTGTCTACACGGGAATGACGATCTGTTTCAATTTCAATTAAATGAAGCCCAGGTTCATCGATATGCGCCATATACACATCATGCAACTCTTGTTTCGTTGCGGGTTTTGAATAGGTTCCCCCATATAACTTCGATGCATACTCAAAATTCAGTCCTGTCGGCGTTCCAAAGAGCTTTTCATAATACGATTCATCAGACGCCTGCGGAAGGAAAGAAAAGATACCTCCCCCATCATTGTTTATTAAAACAACTGTCAGCGGAATGTCCATCAGCTTAGCTGCAAGCAGACCGTTCATATCATGGTAAAATGATAAATCTCCAATGACTAAAGTGACTGGCTGCTTCAAAGCTGCATACGTGCCGAGTGCTGTAGACACAACGCCGTCAATACCATTTGCTCCGCGATTCGCCATCATTCGAAAAGGCTTGGACTGAGTTTCAAAAAATGTATCTACATCACGAATCGGCATACTATTTCCGATAAAAAGGACACTCTCTTTTGGCAAGAGGTGCTGAAGCTGACGATATACATTCCCTTCAAAGGACAAATCCTCATCTGAATAGCTAGCTGCATGAGTTCTAAATGATGAATTAGCATTCTGCCATCGGTTTAAGAAACTTGTCTCTTTACGCTGTACTGCTTGCTTTAATAATGCTTCTACAAAAGCAGCCACATGACTTTCTATAACGTATGAAGCACTTAACCCAGGATCACGGAAACCTCCGGCAGCATCTACAACAATCTGCTTCACTTCCGCATGTTTTTCCAGCCACTTGAATAAAGGCTTAGATACTGGCATCGGTCCAAAACGAATGACCATATCCGGCAATAGATGCTGCTGTAATGCTTCATCTTTTAATAAAGAATCATACGCATCGATAATGAGATCTTCATTTTCATGGCCGTTGCGCAAAAGAGAAAGTGGGTCAGCTAAAATAGGTAAATGCAGGGCTTTCGAAAGGCGTAAAACTGCCTCTTTTTCTTCCTGTGTATGAAGTTCACCAGCCACAATCAATCCCTTTTTGGATTGGTTCATGACGGTCACGATTTCAGACATCACTCGATCATTAGGGAAAGCCTGACCTGATGCTAATACCTTTTTCGTATCCTCTTCTTTTCGCGCGAAAGGATCAATAGACAGATCAGGAAGCAATGGCTCTCTCAGAGGTACATTGACCTGAACAGGCCCCTTTGGCTCCTGCATCGACATGTGATTTGCTCTCGCAGCTGCCGTCTGAACATAACGCAGCATCGTTTGACTGTCCTCCGGCAAAGCTAAGTCTGTGAACCATTTAACAAACTTACCGAATAAGAATTGCTGATCAATCGCTTGAGGTGCTCCAACTTCCCTCAATTCGTGCGGCCGATCAGCAGTTAAAACAATAAGAGGTACACGAGAATAATGCGCCTCTACAACGGCTGGATAAAAATTAGCAGCTGCCGTACCTGATGTACAAATAAGCAGCACTGGTGATTGACTTGCTTTTGCAAGACCAAGCGCATAAAAAGCAGCAGACCGTTCGTCCACTAAAACATGAACATGGATGTCTTGATGGGCAAGGGCCAGCATCGCAAGCGGAGTTGAACGAGAACCAGGACAGACAACTGCCTCTTTCACACCACCTTGGACGAATTCATCCATCAATCTGCCTATATATGTTGTCATGATGTGATTATTCAATAGGATGACCTCCAAGAGCAGACAGCATTGGTCTTAACTTCACTTGTGTTTCTTCATACTCCTGCTTTGCAAGGGAATCCTCTACAATTCCGCAGCCAGCGAACAAACGAACACGGTCTTCCTCAATAAGACCTGACCGAATGGCTACAGCAAATTCTCCATTATCCTGAGAATCAATCCAGCCTACCGGCGCTGCATACCAGCCGCGCTTGAGCGGTTCGATTTCACGAATCACTTCAACCGCCTTTTCCTTTGGATATCCGCCTAGTGCCGGCGTCGGATGGAGCTGCTCAATTAATGAAAAAAGGGAACAGCTGCTTTTAATTTCTCCCACAATCGGTGTAAACAAATGCTGAATGTTTTTTGTTTTATAAAGACTTGGTTGATTTGGTTTATGCACGTGAAGGCAATTGGCTTCAAATGCTTGCTCAATCATATTGACGACAATTTGATGTTCAATCAAATTCTTCTCATCATGCAGCAGTTCCTCGCCTAATGCGTGATCCTCCGCTTCATCTTTTCCGCGAACAATGGAACCTGCTAAACAGGATGAAAAGACCTCTCCGCCGCTTTTTTTCACTAAGCGTTCCGGCGTGGCTCCGACAAATGCTTGTCTTCCCTGTTCAACCGCAAATACATAACTCGTTGTTTGATGCTTTAATAATTCCGCTAATAGTGGAGCGAGTTCAATTTGATTTTTATAGTGAAGCAAGACTTCTCTTGCTAAAACAACCTTTTCATATTCGTTTGCACGAATGTGGTCTGTCGCTTCTTGGATCGCCTTCATCCATTTCTTCACATCCAGCTCTTCCACATGAACAAGTTCAACTTGTCCACCAGTCCGAACTGGCAATGTCTCGAAACGAGAGGCTTTTTGTTCTAATTCCTGAATAAGCTGATGAACATTCCCGTCCACCTGCTTCCACTCATTGACCGTAAGAAAACTGCCTTCTTTTGAGACAGTCAGCATGATCGATGGCACAAAAAAATGAGCCTCGCCAAATGCTTCCCAATGACGCGCCTTCTCTTCATACGGATCAAACGAGAATCCTCCAAATAAAAGCGGACCAACAGCCACTTGCTTTAACTCCTTCTCATCATGAAAATGGAACATGTGCTGCTTGAGCTGTTCCCATTCTTGATGGACTATATCGAATCGTTCCTTGCCTTGCTCAAATGATTTAATGACGGCCGCTCTGCCAAGTCCAGAAAATATCATTTGGCTTTCTGGATCAGACCAAAAAAACCGCTCGCCTAAAAAATCCGCTTCGCCGCTTTGGAAAAAGGCAAGAGGATCCAGATCGTCAACTCTTCTGGAGTAGCTTATCAAAACAGCATGGTTGACGTTATTCGCTTCTTCTAATGTCGCAAGCGCTTCCTGCCGGAAAGTACTTTGCACTGTTGTCACCATGATACATTCCTCCAAAATCCATGAATTACATAAAAAATAAAAACATAATGAAAAAATACATGAACATTCGAATATGTCGAATGACCTGCTTTTCTATTATAAACCTTAACAGATGAACTTAGTAAAGAAAACAGCTTTCAAAACCTCGAATCCTTATTATATCACGCTTTCAAGATTTTTTCGCTCTTGCTTATTGAAACGAGAGCATCTAAAGCAAATTGGCAGGACCGTTCTAAAATCAAGCTTTCCTTCAATATGGCAACGATTAGCAAACATCTTTTTCCCGATTCATCGCATCAATATATTGACACCTTTTTGAACTTTGCTAAACTGGAATTTGGACGTGTACGTATTTTTTTATTTAAAGGAGTATATTTTATGCAGCATCAATCGATATCAGATCAGCTTTCACCAATAAAGCCTGATAAAAACTGGCGAATTTGGTGGAATTTACTACGACCGCATACACTAACTGCGGCATTTATTCCCGTTACTTTAGGAACTGTTTTAGCACTTCCAAGTGGTCAAATACATGTTGGGCTATTTTTAGCCATGCTGTTTGCATCTATGTTTATCCAAATCGCAACAAACATGTTTAATGAGTACTTTGATTATGTTCGCGGGCTGGACAACGAGAAATCTGTCGGCATCGGCGGAGCCATTGTAAGAAACGGTGTGAAGCCAAAGACAGTCCTCAGCCTCGCTTATGCACTATTTGCACTTTCTTTATTACTTGGGGTCTATATTTGCATGATGTCCAGCTGGTGGATTGCACTAATAGGACTTATTTGTATGGCAGCAGGCTATTTCTATACTGGCGGCCCTGTACCAATTGCATATACACCGTTTGGAGAACTTGTTTCAGGTGCTTTTATGGGATTAGGGATTATCCTGATAAGTTTTTATATCCAAACAGGCACTCTGACGTCTAAAGCGGTTCTCATCTCACTACCAATTTCTATTTTAGTTGGTGCCATCTTACTATCGAACAATATCCGTGATTTAGACGGAGATAAGGAAAATGGACGAAGAACACTTGCCATTCTTGCTGGACGTAAAGCTGCAGTGAACATTTTACTTTCCATGTTTTTGGTATCATATGTACTCATTTTTGTTTATATCTTTACAGATATCGTCGGTCTTTGGAGTCTTCTTGTTTTACTCAGTGTGCCAAAAGCCTATACAGCCATTAAAGAGTTTAAGCAAAAAGAAAAACCGATTGAATTAATGAATGCCATGAAATCTACAGCTCAAACCAATACATTTTTTGGTTTTCTGCTGACGATCGCTTTGATCTTACAATACTATATCGCGTAACAAAGAACGCCTGCAGCCGCAGGCGTTTTTTTATTAGGAATTGCTTCAAATTGGAACTAGTCTAACATACAAAATTGCTCATACTAACAATATGTTTGATATGAAAGGATGATCGCTTTGTTGTCAAAAGACGAATTACATCATTTGAAGCAGCGCCTTCTCGATGAAAAGAAAGAACTTGAAGCCAAAAGCCATGACGATGAACAGAAAGTATCCTTTCCTTACGATTCAGTCGGAGAACTGTCTGCCTATGATAACCACCCGGGCGATCAAGGGACAGAGCTGTTCGAGCGTGGGAAAGATATTGCTTTAAATAGCTTGGAACATGAACATATGTTAGACATCGATGAAGCACTTCAAGCCATTGCAGACGGCTCTTATGGACTATGCAAGGTCTGTAAAGCCCCTATTCCAAAGGAACGTTTAGAAGCCTTGCCTACTGCTGTCACATGCACAGAGCACTCAAAAGAACAGACCGTTTCACAAAACCGTCCGATTGAAGAGGATTTATTAAGTCCACCAGCAGGACAATTTGAAAATGAAGAAAGTGCTGCGTACGACGGAGAGGATGCCTACCAAGACGTAGAACGCTACGGAAACTCTGATACCCCGTCTGATATGGAATTCCCTCCTCTGACATACGATGATGTGTATACACAATCAGAAGATGAAGATTATGTGGAGGACTACGAAGGATTCGCAGCTGCTGATATTGAAGGAAAAGCAAGCAAGGTGTATCCGAACAAAGCACACGAGGCCTATGAAGAAGCATTAGACGAAGAAGGTGTCATGACGGTATTTGGTGACTTGAAACCGTACGAGGAAGAACCTTATACAAAAGAAAATCATTAGTCCCCCTCATATTGGGGGCTTTATGTTTATATCATGTAATGATTGGGAAATCACCTTAAGAGTGAATTTGATTGGAGGAGATTCTTGATGGCTAGAAAAAGTATCATTTGGGCGATTGTCGTCTTCTTTATTACATACGCACTATTCTCTATTGCCGGATTCTTGTTCCCCATCGACAGAGAATGGTATGACGCATTAAATAAACCAGAATGGACACCTGGTGGCGGTGTAATTGGTGCTGTGTGGGCTGTCTTATTTGCACTCATCTCATTGTCCGCAGCGATCATTTATGGAAAATATGGATTCCAAAAAATCACTTTACCATTTTGGATTCTTTTCCTTTTAAATTACGTATTCAATCAAGTCTTTAGCTTTTTTCAATTTACACAAAAGGATTTGTTTGTAGCTACGATCGACTGCCTGCTCGTTGCACTAACAGCACTTGCACTTGTCATCGTCTCACGTAAAGTAAGCAAAGTCGTTCCAATTTTACTGATCCCTTATGTCTTATGGGGCTTCTTTGCGACATACTTGTCTTATACGATCTATTCCATGAATATGTAAAAAAAGACCGCCATGATAGCGGTCTTTCGTTTTGAAGAAAACAAAAAAGAGATCTTTGACAAGATCTCTTTTAAAAATGACCCGTACGGGATTCGAACCCGTGTTACCGCCGTGAAAGGGCGGTGTCTTAACCGCTTGACCAACGGGCCATACAATAATGGCGGAGAAGGAGGGATTTGAACCCTCGCGCCGCTCGCGCGACCTACACCCTTAGCAGGGGCGCCTCTTCAGCCACTTGAGTACTTCTCCATTTGGCTCCGCAGGTAGGATTCGAACCTACGACCGATCGGTTAACAGCCGATAGCTCTACCACTGAGCTACTGCGGAA